>NZ_QRGC01000098.1 GCF_003448965.1 Oceanicella sp. SM1341 | reverse complement strand
GCAAAAGACTTGGCAGACGATGCACCATCCCCCCAATGAAAAGCAGGGGTGTCACTAGCACGTTAAGAGACCATACAATAAGTGTCAGGGGCCCGAGACTGTTCAACTGCCTCCCAGCACACATAAGGGGGATTACCAACAGACCCCTGGCAGTCTTCAAGCTGGCACTGGACAAGCACCTAAAGTCAGTTCCTGATCAGCCGGGCTGTGGTTCGTACGTTGGTTTGCGTGCAGCCAGCAGCAACAGCCTGGTTGATCAGGCTCTGATCCACCAGGAGGCCTGGTCTCAGACCGGGCCGCGGGGGCGTTGACCCCCGGAACTCTCTCCAGATAAACTCTCTCTCCAGATAATGCCCCTCGTTTCTTTCCTCAAAGTCTGCCAGAGAGTTAGCACCCTTGGACTTTTCTTCTCTCAGAGAAGAACAGTATAATGTGCCTTTTACACTTCAGGAACTGGAGGCAACACTCTCAGTTTGCCGATCATCGGTAGCTGGGCCCGACGACATTCATATTTGTATGCTGCAATGTTTACATCAGCCAGCCTTTGCAGTCCTATTACACCTTTTCAATCTTATTTGGTCACAAGGAGTTCTTCCACAGCTGTGGTAATCTGCCATTGTTCTCCCTTTCCACAAACCGGGCACTACGGGGCATGAAGCCTCCCACTATTGTCCCATTGCTCTTACCAGTGCAGTTTGCAAAGTGATGGAACGCCTGGTAAATAGACATTTAGTGTGGTA
>NZ_QRGC01000097.1 GCF_003448965.1 Oceanicella sp. SM1341 | reverse complement strand
CCATATAATTGGTTAAATTAGGTCTCCCCAGAGACCTCACAAGCCCAGCTGAACTACATCACATGGGTTCCAAACTGGTGCTGCATACTCCAATATGGGCCTAACGTACACGGTGTACAGTGTCCTGAATGATTCCTTATTAAGATGTCGGAATGCTGTTCTCAGGTTTGCCAGGCGCCCATATGCTGCAGCAGTTATTTGATTGATGTGTGCTTCCGGAGACATGCTCGGTGTTATACTCACCCCAAGATCTTTCTCCTTGAGTGAGGTTTGCAGTCTTTGGCCACCTAGCCTATACTCTGTCTGCGGTCTTCTTTGCCCTTCCCCAATCTTCATGACTTTGCATTTGGCAGGATTAAATTCGAGAAGCCATTTGCTGGACCAGGTGTCCAGTCTGTCCAGGTCTCTTTGAAGTCCTGCCTGGTCCTCATCAGATTTAATTCTCCTCATTAACTTCACATCATCTGCAAACAGGGACACTTCTGAGTCTAACCCTTCCATCAGGTCTGACCCCTGTGGGACCCCGCTCGTCACAGGTGCCCACTGTGATACATCATTACGTACCATGACTCGTTGTTGCCTCCCTGTCAGGTATTCTCTGATCCATTGCAGTGCCCTTCCTGTTATATGTGCCTGATGCTCTAGCTTCTGCACTAATCTCTTGTGAGGAACTGTGTCAAAGGCCTTCTTGCAGTCCAAGAAAATGCAATCTACCCACCCCTCTCTCTCTTGTCTTACTTCTGTTATTTTATCATAAAACTCCAGAAGGTTTGTGATACAGG
>NZ_QRGC01000096.1 GCF_003448965.1 Oceanicella sp. SM1341 | reverse complement strand
GATCATCCGCAGCGTCGCGCGCATCTCGGTGAGCGAGCGGAAGGTCACGCTCTCGCCGTTCAGCGAGGCGCTGCTCACCCCCCGCGCGATCGCGCGCTTCAGCGCATCGCGGTCCTCGGTCGTGAAGGCCATGGTCATCTCCTCAGGAAGCGCATCGTGCTCGGGCCCCGCTGTTGTGGTGGTGCCTCCGGCACGGGTGAACTGGCGCCCCGCTCCGGGGCCTCGGCGGGGGTGTCATCGGTGGCCGGGGCGACCCCCTCCGGCGTGAGCGGCACGGCCCGTGCGTTGTCGGCGCCGAGGCGCGCCCAGTCCGGCGGATCGGCCGGCTCGATCGCCTCGGCGCGCAGCAGGTAGGCGAGTGCGAGCGCGTAGACCGCGAGGTCGAGCGCCTCGTTGCGCTTGCGTCCCGGGCGCAGCTCCCAGCCCTTCGCCCCGCGCCGCTCCGCCGACATCTCCTCGGCCACGTTCGGCGGCAGGTCGCGCAGCAGCCGCAGCGTGCGGGCCCCCTCGTGGCCGCGCAGCAGGGCGGCGCAGATCTCGTCCTTCAGCGCGTCGGTGCTCGCCTGCACCAGAGGCAGGTCGCGGAGCGGCTTGCGCCGCCCGGTGCTGCGCGTCTCGATGAACACCCGCTCGACGCGGTCGCGCCGCTTGCCGCCGATGCCCTTCACCAGGTGCCAGAGGCGGGACGTCCCCTCCCGCCGCCGTGCCCGCCAGAAGGCATAGGCGTTCGGCGTCACCCCCGGCGCACCGCCGCTGTCCACGATCACGCCGACCGGGCGCAGCGCGTGGGCACCGCCCGCCACCGGGAAGCCGCGCTCGGCCA
>NZ_QRGC01000095.1 GCF_003448965.1 Oceanicella sp. SM1341 | reverse complement strand
GATCATCCGCAAGGTCGCGCGCATCTCGGTGAGCGAGCGGAAGGTCACGCTCTCGCCGTTCAGCGAGGCGCTGCTCAGCCCCCGCGCGATCGCGCGCTTCAGCGCATCGCGGTCCTCTGTCGTGAAGGCCATGGTCATCTCCTCAGGAAACGCATCGTGCTCGGGCCCCGCTGTGGTGGTGGTGCCTCCGGCACGGGCGAACTGGTGCCCCGCTCCGGGACCTCGGCGGGGGTGTCATCGGTGGCCGGGGCGACCCCCTCGGGCGTGAGCGGCACGGCCCGTGCGTTGTCGGCACCGAGCCGGGCCCAGTCCGGCGGATCGGCCGGCTCGATCGCCTCGGCCCGCAGCAGGTAGGCGAGCGCCAGGGCGTAGACCGCGAGGTCGAGGGCCTCGTTGCGCTTGCGGCCCGGGCGCAGCTCCCAGCCCTTCGCCCCGCGCCGCTCCGCCGACATCTCCTCGGCGACGTTCGGCGGCAGGTCGCGCAGCAGCCGCAGCGTGCGGGCCCCCTCGTGGCCGCGCAGCAGCGCCGCGCAGATCTCGTCCTTCAGCGCGTCGGTGCTCGCCTGCACCAGCGGCAGGTCGCGCAGCGGTTTGCGCCGGCCGGTGCTGCGCGTCTCGATGAACACCCGCTCCACGCGGTCGCGCCGCTTGCCGCCGATGCCCTTCACCAGGTGCCAGCGCGCCGCTTCGCCCGCCCGTCGCCGCGCCCGCCAGAAGGCATAGGCGTTCGGCGTCACCCCCGGCGAACCGCCGCTGTCCACGATCACGCCGACCGGGCGCAGCGCGTGGGCACCGCCCGCCACCGGGAAGCCGCGCTCGGCCA
>NZ_QRGC01000094.1 GCF_003448965.1 Oceanicella sp. SM1341 | reverse complement strand
TCGTCGCCGGTGAGGTCGAACTTGCGCCGCGCCGCCTCATAGAGCGCCACCAGCTGCGCCCAGGTGGCGAAGGTCGCGGCCACGCCCTGCAGCCAGTAGCTCACCAGATCTCCGCCGCGCAGGTCGGCATCGCTCACCGGCACCACCCGGCCATCGCGGGTCTCGTGCAGCCAGCGGCCCGTGGCGTTGAGCGCCGGCTTCCGGGCGTGGTCGATCAGCGTGCCACACTGCGGGCAGCCCATCTGCGCCTGCGCGCCCGCCTCCACCGGCTCGGCCTCCCGGTCGTAGACCAGCAGCGAGAAGCGCGGCTCGAAGGCGCTGCCGCAGCCCGGGCAGTCCCAGTACCAGCGCGCCCGGGTGCCCTCGTTGTAGAGCCCGAGGATGCCGCCCTGCACCGGCGGCGCCTCGTGCGGGGCGGCAGCGCCCGCCTGCCAGTCCTCGCGGCTGCGCGCCCGGCCGGGGCTGCTCTCGATCACGGTCATGCCGCGCGAGCCGTAGGTGCGGGTGCGCGCGTCGGCGAGCGTGGCGCCGGAGCCCTCGCCGCCGATGCTGTCCGCCCAGCGGTCATAGTCCGAGAGCAGCATCAGCCGCCGCGTGCGCGCCGAGAGCTGCTCGATGGTGGGCGGGCCGATCGTGAACCGCGTGCCGCCCGCGAAGCCCTTCTCGAACATGTTGTCGTCGGACTTGCGCCGGCCGAGGCGGGCGGCGAGCTCGGGGCTGTTGCGCAGCGTCGGCTCGAGCTTGGTCAGCACCCAGTCCTTCGCCGCCGTCGAGGTGATGTGGTTGAGCTGGATCGGTCCGGGATCGCAGCAGATCGCGTGCGCAGCACAGGCCATCAGCATCTGGCTCTTGCCCGACTGCGACGGCCCGACGAA
>NZ_QRGC01000093.1 GCF_003448965.1 Oceanicella sp. SM1341 | reverse complement strand
TGGGCTCGGAGATCAACGTGGAGCGCGGCGAGGTGATCTTCGCCGCCCGCCGCCTCACCTTCGAGGCCCGCATCCTCGCCGCCCGCGCCGATCCCGGCGTGGCTGGCTGAGCAGTCCCCCGATCGCGGGCAACACGACACCCCCGGTGCCAGGTGCGGCGCCGGGGCTTTTCCCTTCAGACATGAGGAGACCGAGACATGTCCGACGGCATGATTGGCTACGGCAGCACGGTGCGCATCGGGGTGGGGGCCACGCCCACCTGGACCGCGCTCACGCTGCTGGGCGACCTGGAGCTGCCCGACGAGCAGGTCGACGAGATCGAGGTGACCCACATGGGCTCGCCCGGGCGGCGCAAGCAGTTCATCCCCGGGCTCACCGATGGCGGCGAGGTGGGCGTGCCGATGAACCATATCCCCGGCAGCCCCACGGACGTGCTGCTGCAGTCGCTGCGCGCCAGCCGCGAGGAGGTGCTCATCGAGATCACCCTGCCGGGCGGCGACCCGGAGACCTACGCGGGCTTCCTGAAGGGCTACACCCGCACGGCCCCCATCGCCGACAAGATGACCGCCACCGCGACCTGGCGGCTCAGCGAACGGATCGACGGGGGGGACGCGTGATGGCGAACCGGCTTCTCGGTGAAACCGAACTGACCGTCGGCGGCCGCACCCTGCGGCTGGTGATGGATTTCAACGCGCTCTGCGAGTTCGAAGAGGCGACGGGCCGCAATGCCGTTACCTCGGCTGGCGCATTCGAGGCCGGCACTCTCACCATGCGCGAGCTGCGCGCCTTCATGTGGGCGGCCCTGCGCCGGTATCACCCGGAGACCAGCCTGCAGGACGCGGGCGACCTGCTCGGCAGCCACGGCGAGGCCCTGGGCCGCGCCATGGGCGC
>NZ_QRGC01000092.1 GCF_003448965.1 Oceanicella sp. SM1341 | reverse complement strand
ACGAGCTCCTCCACCGGGTCGAGGCCCACCTCCACATCGAGGTCACCCAGCGCGAGGTCGATGTCCGGGTCGCCCGGCTCACCCTCCGGCAGGAGAGAGAGCGGGTCGCCGAGGTCGGCCACGACGTCGATGTCGCCCACGAGTTCCTCCACAGGGTCGAGGCCCACCTCCACATCGAGGTCGCCCAGCGCGAGGTCGATGTCCGGGTCGCCCGGCTCACCCTCCGGCAGGAGAGAGAGCGGGTCGCCGAGGTCGGCCACGACGTCGATGTCGCCCACGAGCTCCTCCACCGGGTCGAGGCCCACCTCCACATCGAGGTCGCCCAGCGCGAGGTCGATGTCCGGGTCGCCCGGCTCACCCTCCGGCAGGAGAGAGAGCGGGTCGCCGAGGTCGGCCACGACGTCGATGTCGCCCACGAGCTCCTCCACCGGGTCGAGGCCCACCTCCACATCGAGATCGCCCAGCGCGAGGTCGATGTCCGGGTCGCCCGGCTCGCCCTCCGGCAGGAGAGAGAGCGGGTCGCCGAGGTCGGCCACGACGTCGATGTCGCCCACGAGCTCCTCCACCGGGTCGAGGCCCACCTCCACATCGAGGTCACCCAGCGCGAGGTCGATGTCCGGGTCGCCCGGATCACCCTCCGGCAGGAGAGAGAGCGGGTCGCCGATGTCGCCCACGACGTCGATGTCGCCCACGAGTTCCTCCACAGGGTCGAGGCCCACCTCCACATCGAGGTCGCCCAGCGCGAGGTCGATGTCCGGGTCGCCCGGCTCACCCTCCGGCAGGAGAGAGAGCGGGTCCCCGAGGTCGGCCACGACGTCGATGTCGCCCACGAGTTCCTCCACAGGGTCGAGGCCCACCTCCACATCGAGGTCGCCCAGCGCGAGGTCGATGTCCGGGTCGCCCGGCTC
>NZ_QRGC01000091.1 GCF_003448965.1 Oceanicella sp. SM1341 | reverse complement strand
CACCCGGAGACCAGCCTGCAGGACGCGGGCGACCTGCTCGGCAGCCACGGCGAGGCCCTGGGCCGCGCCATGGGCGCCGCGATGATCGGGGCCGAGGATGTGGCCGAGGAGGGCACCGCGTCCATGCCTGCATCCGGGCCCGCCCCGGGAAACGCCCCGGGGGGCGGCAGCCGCTGAGCATCCTCGCGATGTTCGGTGACCATGTCGCGGCGGGCTTCGTGCCGGAGGCGTTCTGGCGCCTCACGCCGCGGCTCTACCTCGCGCAGATGCGGGGCGCGCGGGCGCGGGCCCGGGCGGCGCAGCAGGAGCGGCTGCAGCTCGCCTGGATGACCGCCGCCCTGGTGCGCACCCGGAAGCTGCCGTCCCTCGATGCCCTGCTCGCCGCCGGCCGGCCGGTCGATGTCGCCGACCTGCGCCTGCGGCTCGACGCGCTCTCCGCGCGGCTGCCAAAACTCTCGCTCGCCGCCTGGCGGGCCCGGAAGGGACAGACCTGATGGCCGATTCCGTGATCGCCCGCCTGCGCGTCATCCTCGGCGCCGATGACAAGCCGCTGAAGGAGGGGCTGGCGCGCACCCGCACGCAGCTCCTCGCCGTGGCGGCGGCCGCCTCGGCGCTCGGGGCAGCGATCTCCGCCGCCGCCCTGCAGGGCGCGCAGGAGATCGACCGGGCGGCCAAGGCGGCCCGGCGGCTCGACAGTTCGATCGCGTCCTTCCGGGCGCTGGAGCTCGCGGCGAGCGAATCCGGTGTCTCGGTGGAGGGGCTGGCGAACGACGTCCAGAACATGAACCGCGAGATCGCCTCGATCGGGATCTCCGGCAATGCCGCCCGCGCCCTCGAGCGGCTCGGCCTCGCGGCGTCCGACCTCTCCGGTCTCGATGCCGACGAGCGGCTGGCGCTGATCGCCGACCGGGTGCAGGCCCTCGGGCTCGACGCGGGCCAGACCACCACGCTGCTGCGCGACTTCGGGATCGAGAACCGCGAGATGGCGCTGCTGATGATCCAGGGCGGCGATGCGCTGCGCGCCGCCCG
>NZ_QRGC01000090.1 GCF_003448965.1 Oceanicella sp. SM1341 | reverse complement strand
CGTGACCTTGGAGATCTCCGGCAGGGAAGCGGGCTGGTAGGCGCCGAGCACCTCGCAGGCCACCTCCGCGCCCGAGACCCCGGTGACGCGCACCGTGATCGGCAGCAGCGTCTCGGCGCGGGCGAGCCGGTCGCCGGTGGCCCCGATCGCCGCGGCCTGGTCGGCGTCGACGCTCTCGCGCGCGGCGGCCTCGGCGGCGAGGGCGGCGGCGGTGGCGCGGGTGCCCAGGTCGCTGTCGAGACTGGCGAGGGCCGCGTTGATCGCGGCCTCGATCTGTTCGCGGGTCGTGCGCTTCGGGTCGGTCCCCGTGGTGGGGATCGTGACGGTGGGGGCTGGCATGGGATGCGCTCCTGGTCGGATCAGGGATCGGTGGTGGCGGCGGCGCCGGCGGAGAAGGGCGAGACGCTGCCGAAGGGCCCGATGGTGCGGGCGAAGTAGTGCCGGGTGGTGGCGGCCCCGAGCCCCTCCTCGGTGAGGGAGACGGTGGTGTTGGCGCCCGCGTAGAGCGTCTCGCCGAGCTTCACGGCAGCAGAGCTGTCGCCCTCGTCGGCGCCGAAGATCTCCGCCCCGCGCACGTCGCGGTCATTGGGCAGTCGGAAGGTGACGGTGATCGCGCCCGTGCCCCCGGTGGCGGTGCCCTCGGTCGGCGCATCGAGCGTGTATTCCGGCCCCAGGGCGAGCACGCCGGTGAGCGTGCGCCAACCGGAGTAGCCGCGCGTCGAGTCCGCCTTCACCCGGATGTCGTAGAGCGCCCCGGCGGCCACGGGGGCGACATGGCCGAAGAGATTGCCGGCGCCGTCGTCGACCTCGGCATCGATGCGCCCGCCGCTCTGCCAGGTCCGGCCCTGCCTGCGGTACTGCCAGGCATAGCCGGTGACCGAGCCCGAGACGGAGGGCGCGAAGGCAAAGCGGATGCGCGGCAGCACGCTGTCGCCGGTGGCAAGCGCCACCTCCGGCCCGGTGGTGGCCGAGAGCGGGCCCGGCAGGCCGATGCCGGTGCGGGTGGCGTCGAACGCCTCCTCGACGATCTC
>NZ_QRGC01000089.1 GCF_003448965.1 Oceanicella sp. SM1341 | reverse complement strand
CCGGGATCGCAGCAGATCGCGTGCGCAGCACAGGCCATCAGCATCTGGCTCTTGCCCGACTGCGACGGCCCGACGAAGACGAGCCGCCGGAAGCGCCGCGAGGTGGTGAGGTCCTGCGGCTCGACCATGTAGGGTGCTACGCGCGGGTCATAATCCTGCCACTGGCCGGCGACCTGGATGCGCATGTACTTCGCCGCCGCCTCGGTCACCGTGATCCGCTCCGGGGGCGTCAGCGCCGGCAGGGCGCGAGCCAGCTCCGCGCGCGGCTCGGCAAGGGGAGGCAGCGGCGGCAGGCGGATGATCTCCTGCAGCGTGCGCCGGCCGATCTCGATGCTCATCGGCCCCGCTCAGACCAGGCCCGGCAGGGCGGCGGCGTCGCTGTCATGGTCGCGCTCTTCCAGATGGGCGCGTGCGATGGCGCTGCGCATCTGCATCAGCACCTGGTCGCAGGCGCCGACCGCACGGCCCACGGCGTCCGGCCCGATGCCGGCCTCGCGCTCCAGCCGATCGGGCAGCGCGTCGAGCGCCTGGCGGACGGTGGCGAAGAGCTCCTCGATCAGCTCGGCCACGTCCTCGGTGCGCATCAGCGCGCGGCGGGCCTCCGCCGCCTGCATGGAGACGAGCTCGGCCTGCAGGATCTCCCGGCGCTCCTTCGGGCTGAGGCCGGAGGTCGGGTCATCCTGCTCGGTGGCGCTCAGGAGCTGCAGGCGCATCTGCCGCGCCGCGGTGTCGCCGCGCTCGCGCGCCGCGCGCTGCTCGGCCCGGCGGTGCTGGTACCAGGCCCAGCACTCGGAGAGCTGGAACACGTAGGCCCGGCCGTTGCCGCCCTCCTCGCGCGCCGGCATGCCCGCCGTGCGCCACTTGTCGATCGTCGGCCCCGAGACCCCGAAGGCCTCGCCGAGCTGCGCGCGGTTGAGCGCCTCGTCGATCTGTCCCTCCGGCAGCGGGTGGCGCACCAGCGCCTCGTCGAGATCGAAGGGCTCAGTCATGGGCGGGGCTCTGCAACAACAACAACAACCTCATCATCAACCCCGGGC
>NZ_QRGC01000009.1 GCF_003448965.1 Oceanicella sp. SM1341 | reverse complement strand
GCCCCGCCGCGACCCGCGCCCGGGCGCGGCCGCGCGGATCGACCGGAGCCCCCGGGCCCCGCGGCGCATGGCCGGCCGCAGGCGGCGACCGGCCGGCGCGACTTCAGCCGGCGGTGAGCCAGCGCACCGCGTAGGGCGGCAGGGTGAGCACCGTCTCCGTGAGCGGCTCCGGCGCGCCGGGGGCGACGGGGTCGAGCATCGCGGTGAAGGGGGCGCCCGCCTGCGGCACCTCGACCTCCTGCGGAGCGTCGGTGAGGTTCACCAGCGCGCAGACCGCCTCCGCCCCCTCGCCGCGCAGCAGCGCGAAGACGCCCGGGGCGGCGGGCAGCACCTGCTGCGCCGCCTTGGGGTGGAAGGCGGAGAGGGCGCGGCGGTTGGCGAGCAGCGCGCGGTGGCCCTCCAGCACCAGGCTGCGCAGGCTGTCGGGCCGGGCGAGGTCGGCCTCCAGCCCCGGCATGTCGATCTTGGCGCGGTTGATCGAGCGCGCCCGGCCGGTGCGGGCCAGCCCCTCGAGATCGTTGCGCGAGCCAAGCAGCGAGTGCACGTAGATCGCCGGCACCCCGGCCAGCGCCACGAGGATGCTCTGCGCCGCCATCATCCGCGCCGCGATCACCGCATCGCTGTCGCCCGGGCGGGAGAGCCCGTCGAGATAGGTGGTGTTGAGCTCGTAGGGGCTCTCGCCCGCGGGCGTCGAGCGCATCGAGACCTGGCCGCCGACCGCGCGCACATGCGCCACCATGGCGTCGATCTCCGCCTTCTCCAGCAGCCCCTCCACCGGGCGCAGGCCCACGCCGTCATGCGAGGAGAGGAAGTTGAAGAAGGTCGCGTCGCCCGGCGCCGGCTCCAGCGCCGCGAGCCAGCTCTTCAGCTTGGTGCCGTCGCCGTTGAGGAAGGCGTGCAGCACCAGCGGCGGCAGCGGGAACTGGTAGACCATGTGGGCCTCGTTCGTGCCGTCGCCGAAATAGGAGATGTTGTCGGCATGCGGCACGTTGGTCTCGGTGATCAGGATCGTGCCGGGGGTGACATGGTCGAGGATCATCCGGATGGCCTGGATGATGCCATGCGCCTGGGGCAGGTGCATGCAGGTGGTGCCCGGCTCCTTCCAGATGAAGCCGATGGCGTCGAGCCGGATCAGCCGCGCGCCCTGCTCGACGTAGAACAGCATCAGGTCCGCCACCTCGAGGAACACCTTCGGGCTGGCGTAGTTGAGGTCCACCTGGTCGGCGCTGAAGGTGGTCCAGACATGCTTCACGCCCTGCGCGGTCTCCACCGGGGTGAGCAGCGGCGTCGCGCGCGGGCGGGTGACGGCGGAGAGGTCCTCCGCCGGGTCACGGGTGAGGAAGTACTCCACGTAAGGTTCGCGGCACTCGCGGAAGGCCTCGAACCAGGCGCTCTCGGCCGAGATGTGGTTCACCACCGCGTCGGCCATCAGGTCGTGATGCTCGGCGAGCTCGGCGATCTCGGCCCAGGTGCCGAGCTTCTCGTCCACCGCGCGGTAATCGGTCACGGAGAAGCCGTCATCGGAGGTCCAGGGGTAGAAGGGCAGCACGTGCACGGCGCTGAACAGCCCGCCCGCCGGCCCCTCGAGGAAGGTCTTCAGCGCGGTGAGCGGGGCCGCGCCGGGGGCCAGGATCGAATCGCCGTAGGTGATCAGCACCACGTCCGCCTCGTCGATGGGTTTCGGAACCGGGCGCTCGGCCTGCCCGTCGCCGCGGCTCAGCCGGCTCTCCAGCTCGCCCATCAGCCAGGCGGTTTCGCCGGCCGGGTAGATGGTGGCCAGAAGGGCCTCAAGCCGCTGTCTTACCGGGGTTTCCCCGCCGGTTTTCGTGCTGTCGGGCGTGTCGCTGCCATGGGCATTCACGGGCGTTCTCTCCTCTTGCGCTGTCAGGTTCCGAAACTCCCGGATACGGTTTCGGAAAGTTTCGTTGACGCCCCATACTGTCAAACTATTGTTCCCGCCATCAAGAGGCCGCGGCACAGATCGCGGGGAAAACCACCAAGAGGAGGCTCCCATCGCGACGCATCGGAGAAACGTGACGATCGACCAGATCGCCCGTGAACTGAACCTCGCGAAGAGCACCGTCTCGCGGGCCCTCAACGGCTATCCCGACATTTCCGAGGACACCCGCGAGCGGGTGACCCGCACCGCGCTCTCGCTGGGCTACACCGCCTCGAGTGCGGCGCGGAACCTCAAGCGCGGCCGGCTCGACACGGTGGGCATCGTGCTGCCGGGCGACGAGCTGGACATCTCCAGCCCGTTCCTCGTGCAGTTCCTGCGCGGCGCCACGGCGGTGCTGGAGCAGCGCGGGCTCGACCTGCTGGTGGCAAGCTCGCCCTCCGGGCAGGACTGGCAGCCCACCTACGAGCGGCTGATCGCCGGGCGCAAGGTGGACGGGCTGATCCTCACCCGCACCCTGGCCGACGACCCCCGCGTGGCCTTCCTCAACCGCACGCGCTTTCCCTTCGTGTGCTACGGGCGCACCCGCAGCCCGGAGGATTTCGCCTGGCTCGACATCGACTGCGGCCCGGCGATGCGCGAGGCGGTGCGCCGCGCCACGGCCCTCGGCCACCGGCGCATCGGCTTCGTCTGCGCGCCGACGGAGGTGAACTTCGCCCGCCTGCAGCGCGAGGCCTTCGAGGAGGCGGCACAGGCCGCGGGGCTCGACACCTCGCTGGTGATCGAGGCCGGGCTCGACTCGGCCGACGGGGCGGAGGCCGCGCGCGGCCTGCTCGCCCTGCCCGAGCCGCCCACCGCCATCCTCTGCGGGCTCGACGTGCTGGCCTTCGGCGTGATGCACGCGCTGCGCGATGCCGGCCTGCGCCCGGGCGAGGAGGTGAGCGTGATCGGCTACGGCGACGTGCAGTTCGCCGCCTTCCACCAGCCTCCGCTCAGCACCTTCTCGCAGGATGCCCGCAACGCCGGCGCCTGGACCGCCGAGATGCTGATCGCCCTCCTGCAGGGCACCACGGCCGCGCTGCTGCAGCGCCTGCGGCCGGCGACTTTCGTTGAGCGGGCCACCCTCGGGGCGCCCGTGCTTTCGCCCGAGGCCCTGGCCGAGCGGCTGAAGCGTCCTGCCGCGTGAATTCGAACCAAAACACCACAGGAGAGGAAGAGAGATGACCTTGTTCCGCCCAATTCGCCTGCCCCTGTTCGTCGCCGCCTGCGCGCTGACGAGCAACGCGGCGCTGGCTGACCAGATCCGGTTCTGGACCACCGAAGAGCAGCCCGAGCGCCTCGCCAAGCAGCAGGCCCTCGTGGACGCCTACGCCGAGGCCACCGGCAACACCGTCGAGATCATCCCCGTCACCGAGAGCGACCTGGGCAAGCGCGCCACCGCCGCCTTCGCCGCCAACGACCTGCCGGACGTGATCTACACCACCCTGCAATACGTGCAGCCCTGGGCCGAGGCCGGCATCCTGGACATCGACGCCGATACCGAGATCGTCGAGGACCTGGGCGCCGACACCTTCGCCCCCGGCGCCCTCGCCACCACCGACGTGGACGGCGACTATGCCGCCGTGCCGGTTGACGGCTGGACGCAGATGATCGTCTACCGCAAGGACCTGTTCGAGGAGAACGGCCTGGAGGCGCCCAACAGCTACGCCAACATCGAGGCGGCGATCGAGGCGCTCAACAACCCGCCCGAGATGTACGGTTTCGTCGCCGCCACCAAGATCGACGAGAACTCGATGAACCAGGCGCTGGAGCACGTGCTGCTCGCCAATGGCGCGACGCCGATCAGGGAAGACGGCTCGGTGGGCTTCGACCCCGAGAAGCTCAAGGAGGGGCTCGAGTTCTACAAGGTGCTCGCCGATGCCTCGCCGGCGGGCGATCTCTACTGGATGCAGTCGCGCGAGCTCTACTTCGCCGGCAAGGCGGCGATGATCCTGTGGTCGCCCTACATCCTCGACGAGCTGGCCGGCCTGCGTGACAGCGCGCCCCCCACCATCAACGACGACCCCACCTCCCGCGAGCTGGCCGACAAGACCGGCATCGTGACCACGCTCTCCGGCCCGTCCAACCCCGACGGCGCCACCTGGGCGGAGCTGAAGTACTTCGTCGTCTCCACCTCGGCGAATTCCGACGTGGCGCAGGAGTTCATCGAATACGCGATGTCCGAGGGCTATGCCCAGACCCTCTCCGTGGGCCCGGAGGGCCAGTTCCCGGTGCGTCGCGGCACCGAGGACGAGCCGGAGAAGTTCGTCGAGGAGTGGTCGAAGCTGCCCGTGGGCGTCGACCGCCGCGCGCCGCTGGGCGAGCTCTACCCCCAGGAGGTGATCGACGAGCTGGTCGACGGCCTGGACACCGCCAAGCGCTGGGGTGTCGAGGAGGGTGAGCTCGCCACCGCCTCGAAGATCATCAACTCGGGCGTCATCAACCAGGTCACCCGCCGCTACATCGACGGCGAGATCGACGTGGACACCGCCGTCGAGCAGATCAACGACGGCATCTCGGGCCTCTGAGACCGACCGGGATGACCAAGTCAGCACACAAAGGCCCGCCGAAGGGGGCGGGCCCGCTTGCCAGGCGCGAAGCGCGCCTGGCCTGGGCCTTCCTCGCGCCCACCTTCGCCATCGTGGCGCTGATGGTGCTGCTGCCGCTGATCGCCAATTTCTGGATCAGCGCCAAGCCCGTCGAGCTGGCGGACCTCCGCCCGCCCGAGCCCACCATCAACGAGCGCGTGCGCGGCGACGCCGTGGCCGCCGGCGAAGAGGTGGAGGTGGTCTACACCGCCCGCAACTCCTCGCCCAACCTGCCGCTGCGGGACGTGGTGTTCTCCGACACCATCCCCGAGGGCTTCACCGCCACCGTCGCGGATGAGCGCTGCGCGGTGGAGGCCACCGAATTCACCTGCGAGATCGGCGACATGGAGCCGCGCGACCGCGTGCGCCTCGAAGCCGTCTTCGTGCCCGACAGCGCCGTGGACGACCCCGAGAGCCTGCTCGAGGGCTCGGAGCCGCGCATCACCGGCTCGGGCGAGAACCCGCTCACCAACTTCACCTTCACCGCCGCGAACTTCGTGAAGGTGTTCGACGCCGACGAGTTCTGGACCGTGCTCTGGACCTCGATCTCCTACACGATCTTCGGCACCGGGGGCGCGCTGGTGCTCGGCCTCTTCGCCGCCATGCTGCTCAACCAGCCCTTCAAGGGCCGGGCCTTCCTGCGCGGGCTGTTCCTGTTTCCCTACGTGGCCCCGGTGATCGCGGTGGCCTACACTTGGGTGACGCTGCTCGACCCCAACTCGGGCGCGATGAACGCCATCCTGCAGCAGATCGGCGCCTCCGACGGGCCGATCAACTTCCTCGGCCAGACCTCGATGGGCTCGGTGTCGATCCTCGGCTACACCATCGAGATGCCGATGGCGCTCACCACCGTGGTGGTGTTCGAGGCCTGGCGCTACTTCCCGCTGTCCTTCCTGTTCATCCTCGCCCGCATGCAATCGATCAACACCGACATGTACGAGGCCGCCGAGATCGACGGCGCGACCCCCTTCCAGCAGTTCTGGTACCTGTCGCTGCCCCAGCTCGCCGCCATCCTGGCCACGCTGTTCCTGATGCGCTTCATCTGGACCTTCAACAAGTTCGACGACATCTTCCTGCTCACCGGCGGGGCGGCGGGCACCCGCACCCTCACCGTGAACGTCTACGAACAGGCGATCGGCCTCTCCAACATCGGCGCCGGCGCCGCGGTGGCCGTGGTGGTGTTCCTCGTGCTGCTGGCCTTCTCGCTGGTGTTCTTCCGCTTCTCGCCGAAGGAGGGCTGAGATGACCGCTTCTTCCTCCCGTTCCATGATCTCCCGCGGCGGCTTCGGCCTTGCCTCGGGCACCACGGCCGCGGTGCTCGCCGGGGTGATCTTCGGCTTCCTGTGGATGGCGGTGATCGGCGTCACGCTGGCGCTCGTCACCGGCCTGCCGGCGCGGCCGCCGCTGCTCGCCGGCATGCTCGCCGGGCTCGGCGGCGCCGCGGCGCTGCTGGTGCTCTCCGGCCGCGCCCGGCGCTGGGGCGCCATGGCCGCCGCGCTCATCGTGCTCGTGGCCGCCTCCTTCGGCGCGCCCTTCGGTCTCGCGCCCGCCGAGGGCGCGGTGTGGCAGGGGATCGCTCTGCTGCTGTTCGCCGGGCTCACCGGCCAGTCGCTGTGGATGTGCCTCGGAGATGCCGTGCCCGGCCGCCTGCGCCGCTACGATTTCGAGCGGCTGATCATCCGCATCGCCAAGGGTGCGGGCTACATCGTGTTCAGCGTCTTCGTGGCCCTGCCCTTCTACGTGATGGTGATGACCAGCCTGAAGTCGCAGGCCGCGCTGCTGGCCAACCCGCTCGACTTCTCCATCGACATCACCCGGGCCGACATCTTCTCGAGCTACACCGAGCTGTTCACCAGGTTCAACTTCGGCACCTACCTGCTGAACTCGGGCATCGTGTCGCTCTCCACCGTGTTCCTCACGCTGCTGATCTCGGTGCCCGGCGCCTACGCGGTGGCGCGGCTGCGCTTTCGCGGGCGCGAGGCCTTCGCGCGCTCGATCCTGCTCATCTACATGGTGCCGGCCATCGTGCTGGTGCTGCCGCTCTACACGGTGTTCAGCCAGCTCGAGCTGCGCAACACGCTCGTCGGCCTGCTCATCGTCTACCCGGCCACCACCATCCCCGTGGCGCTCTACATGCTGCAGGGCTACTTCCGCGGCCTGCCCGCGGAGATGGAGGAGGCCGGCCTCATGGACGGGCTGTCGCGGCTCGGGGTGATCGCCAGGATCACCATGCCGCTCAGCCTGCCCGCGCTCGCCTCGGTGAGCCTCTACGTCTTCATGATCGCCTGGAACGAGTTCCTCTTCGCCTTCATGTTCCTCGACGACCCCGGCATCTTCACGCTGCCCCGCGGCGTGGCCTCGCTCAACTCCTCGGAGCTGCCGCGCGAGCTGATGATGGCCGGCGCGGTGATCGCCACGGTGCCGATCATGGTGATCTTCGTCTGGCTGGAACGCTTCATGGTGCAGGGCCTCTCGGCAGGCGCGGTAAAAGGATAAGAAAATGGGAGCCATCCGTCTGGAAGCCGTCGAGAAGTGGTTCGGCGCGGCCCAGGTCATCAAGGGCGTCGATCTCGAGATCGCCGACGGCGAGTTCGTGATCTTCGTCGGCCCCTCCGGCTGCGGGAAGTCCACCCTGCTGCGCCTGATCTCGGGGCTGGAGGAGGTGAGCCGCGGCCACATCCGCATCGACGGGCGCGACGTGACCGCCGAGCCGCCCTCGGGCCGCGGCCTTGCCATGGTGTTCCAGAGCTACGCGCTCTACCCGCACATGACCGTGCGCGACAACATGGGCTTCGGGCTGAAGACCGCGGGCGCGCCGAAGGCCGAGATCGCCGCCAAGGTGGACGAGGCCGCGAAGGTGCTCAAGCTCGAGCCCATGCTCGACCGCCGGCCCAAGGACCTCTCCGGCGGCCAGCGCCAGCGCGTGGCCATCGGCCGCTCCATCGTGCGCGAGCCGGCGGCCTTCCTCTTCGACGAGCCGCTGTCCAACCTCGACGCCTCGCTGCGCGTGGAGATGCGCTTCGAGATCGCCAAGCTGCACCGCGACCTCGGCGCCACGATGATCTACGTCACCCATGACCAGGTCGAGGCGATGACCCTGGCCGACAAGATCGTGGTGCTCTCGGCCGGGAAGATCGAGCAGGTGGGCAGCCCGCGCACCCTCTACGAGCGGCCCGACAACCTCTTCGTCGCCCAGTTCATCGGCAGCCCGAAGATGAATGTCTTCCCCTGCGCGGTCTCCGGCGCGGCCTACACGCTGGAGGGCCACGGCGGCGGGGCGGCGCCCGCGCATGCCGCGGCCGCCACGCAGCTCGGCATCCGCCCGGAGCATATCGAGCTCGTCGCGCCCGGCGAGGGCCAGTGCACCGGCACTGTGGAGGTGGCCGAGTATCTCGGCGCCGACGTGATGCTCTTCGTCGACTGCGGTGCGCTCGGCGTGCTCAACGTGCGCCATGTCGGCGACACCGAGCTGCGCCCGGGCGACAAGGTGGGCCTCGCCTTCGATGCCGCCCGCACGATGTTCTTCGACGCCGAGGGCCAGGCCCTCTGGGCCGACTGACACCGGCACGGCCGCGGCCCCTGCCGCCGCCCGCAAGCATGATCGCGGCTGCCACCGCGATCGTTACGGATGGTCGCGGCTGCGTGCCGCGATCCTCACGACTGGTCGCGGCCGCTTGCCGCGATTCTCAAGACTGGTCGCGGCGGCGTGCCGCGACCGGGGCCGTGTCACGCCGCGGGCGTGCCGGGGCGGTGCTCCCCCCCGGTGCGCAGGCCCCCGCGGCCGCGACACGGCCGGGTGTTTCCGGGCGCTCCCCTCCCCGGGGGGCGCCCGCCCTGCTTCCCCATCCTTTCCGCATCCTTTCCGCGGCGCGCAATCGCGCTAGCTGGCCCCCCGAAAGCGCGCGCCGGCGCGCCGGCCGGCCCGAGAGGACACCCGATGAAGAAACTCGTCAACGACATCCCCCGCATCGTGCCCGAAGCCCTCTCCGGCCTCGTGGCGCTGAACCCCAACCTCGCGCTGCTGGGCGGCGAGACCACGGTGCTGCGCGCCGACGCGGAGGCCTTCCGAACCGAGGGCAAGGTGGCGCTGGTCACCGGCGGCGGCGCGGGGCACGAGCCGGCGCATGCGGGCTACGTGGGGCGGGGCATGCTCACGGCGGCGGTCTCGGGCGATGTCTTCGCCTCGCCGGGCACCGACGCGGTGCTCACCGCCATCCGCGCCGTGGCCGGACCCGCGGGCGTGCTGCTCATTGTGAAGAACTACACCGGCGACCGGCTGAACTTCGGCCTCGCCGCCGAGATCGCCCGCTCCGAGGGCATCGCGGTGGAGATGGTGATCGTGACCGACGACGCGGCCCTGGGGGCGGCCGAGCACACCGCCGGGCGCCGCGGCATCGCCGGCACCGTGCTGGTGCACAAGGTGGCCGGCGCCGCGGCCGAGGCGGGCCTGCCGCTGGCCGAGGTGAAGGCGCTGGCCGAGGCCGCGGTGGAGGGCATGGCGACCATGGGCGTCGCCCTCACCCCCTGCACCGTGCCCGCCGCCGGCAGCCCGAACTTCGAGCTCGGCGAGAACGAGATCGAGCTCGGCCTCGGCATCCACGGCGAGCCGGGGGTGGAGCGCGTGCCCCTGCGCCCGGCCCGCGCGCTGGTCGAAACCCTGATCGACCGCATCATCGCCGACCGCGGCTTCACCCCCGGCACGCGTCTGGCACTCCTGGTCAACAACCTCGGCGCCACTCCGCCGATGGAACAGGCCATCGTGGCCCGCGACGCGCTGCAGATCCTCACGGCAGGCGGCTTCGAGGTGGTGCGCGCCTGGTGCGGCACCTTCCTCACCGCCATCGAGATGGCCGGCGTCTCGCTCACCCTGCTGCGCTGCGACGCGGGCACCGAGGCCGCACTCGACCTGCCGGTGGAGGCCCCGGCCTGGCCCCGGCAGGCGCTGATCGCCGCCCCCTCCGCCCCGCACCGCATCGCCGCCCCGCAAGCGCCGGAGGCCGGGGCGAAGGCCGAAGGCGAAGCCGCCGGCCCGCGTTTCGAAGCCGGCCTCACCGCCATCTGCGAGGCGCTGCTCACGGCCGAGCCCGAGCTCACCCGCATGGACCAGGCGGTGGGCGACGGCGACATCGGCCGCTCGCTGGCCGCCGCGGCGGAGGCGGTAAGGGCCGAGGCCGGAGCCCTCGCCGCCCTGCCGCCGGGCGCTGCCCTCGCCCGCTGCGGCGCGCTGGTGCGCCGCGCCATCGGCGGCACCTCCGGCCCGCTCTATGCCATCCTGTGCACCGCCGCGGCCAACACGCTGGAGCGCCGCCCCGACGCCTGGGCCGAGGCCTTCGCGGCAGGCGTGGACGCGCTCACCGGGCTCGGCGGCGCGCGCCCGGGCGACCGCACCATGGTCGACGCCCTCGCCCCCGCCCGCGAGGCGGCGCTGGCCGGCGAGGGCCTGCCCGCCGTGGCCCGCGCCGCGCGCGAGGGCGCCGAGCGCACCGCGGACATGCAGGCCCGGCTGGGCCGTTCCTCCTACCTCGGCGACCGCGCGAAGGGCCACAAGGACCCCGGCGCCGAGGCCGTGGCGCTGTGGCTGGAGGCGCTGGCCGCCCGGCTCGGCGGCTGAGAGGCCTCAGCCCGCCGCCGGCACCGCCTCCGTCTCCCGCGCCCGCAGGCGCAGCACGAAGGCGAGGGCCGGCGCGGCGAGACCGAGGGCCGATGTCGGGCCCCAGCCCCAGTGGCTGAACACGAAGGCACCGAGCCCCGAGCCCACGGCGCCGCCGATGAAGAACGTGGCCATGAACAGCCCGTTCAGCCGCCCGCGCGCCCGGGGGGCGAGCCCGTAGATCTCGCGCTGGCTGAACACGAGGTTCGCCTGCACCCCGAAGTCGAGCACGATGCCGGCGAGCACCAGCATGCCCAGCCCCAGCGCACTGCCCGGCGCGCCGACATGGCTCAGCACATAGGCGATCACCGCCAGCGCCATCGCGGCCAGCGCGCCGCCGCGCCCGAGGCCGCGGTCGGCCCAGCCGCCGGCGAGCGGTGCGGCCACCGCCCCCGCCACCCCCGCGAAGGCGAAGAGCGCGATGCCGGCCTGGCTCAGCCCGTAGTCGGGGCCGGCGAGCAGCAGCGGTGTCGTGGTCCAGAACAGCGAGAAGGAGCCGAACATCATCGCCTGCCCGACGGCACGCTGGCGCAGCACCGGATGCGCGCGCACCAGCCCGGCCATGGAGCGCAGCAGGCCGAAATAGCCGGTCACCCGCTCCGGCCGGTGCACCGGCAGCCGGCGCCACAGCGCCACGCCCATCGCCGTCATCGCCAGGGCCGAGAGCACGAAGACCATGCGCCAGCCGGCGATCTCGGTGACCAGGCTCGCGGCCGGCCGGGCCAGCATGATCCCGAGCAGCAGCCCGCTCATCACCTTGCCCACCTCGCGGCCGCGGGCCTCCTCGCTCGCCAGATGCGCGGTGAGCGGCACCAGCATCTGCACCGAGACCGAGCCCAGCCCGAGCGCGAGGCAGAAGAACAGGAAGGGCCCCGCGCTCTGCGACAGCGCCACCCCCACCGAGCTCGCGATGCCGAGCGCCAGCACGCCCAGGATCAACCGGCGGTTCTCCGCGAGGTCGGCGAGCGGCACGAGGAACAGCAGTCCCAGCCCGTAGCCCGCCTGGCACATGGTCACGATCAGCCCGGCATGGGCGGTGGAGATGCCGAGCGAGCCGGCAATCAGCCCGATCAGCGGCTGGGCATAGTAGATGTTGGCGGCGATGAGCCCGCAGGCCGTCGCCATGGTGAGCGAGAGGCTGCGGGTGAGACCGGGCTGCTGAGACATGGGCTGGTCCTTTCCCGGCGCCGGGGGGCGGCACGGGTGGCTGGGTCGGTGTCCTGCGCGGCGCGGCGCGGGGAGAGGGCGGGAAGCCCGGCCGGAGGCAGCGCGTGCGGCCGGCGGTCGGGCAAGGGCCCCGCACCGGCGCCGCGACACGGCGCCACGGGTGCGGGCACACTCTTTTCATAGCCAGCGCGAAACACCCTTGGCAAGGGCGGATCGACAGGCGATGTTGCAGCGCAACGCCAGCAGGCGGCTCCGGCCGCACGCCCGCTCCGCAGCGCCGCCGCCCGGATGGCAGCCCGCCGCCCCCATTCTTGCGACCATGCTTCGCCACCGCGCGTGGTGAGCGCCGGGTGACGGGAGCGAAACCGGCCGCCCTGCGGGCAGATCCGCCGCGAGCCGGGGCGGCATCGCCTCTCCGCGCCGCGGGCTCCGCAGGCTCGCCCGGTCGCCTCCACCGCCCCGCGGGGCATGCGAACCGCCCCTCCGGAGGCACAAGAGCCGCTCCTCCGGGGCCATTGGAACGGCCTCTGGGGCAACTGAAATCGCCCCTCCGGGGTGGAGAAACCGCCCACCCGGGGCAATTGAAACCGGCCCTCCGGGGCAACTGAAACCGCCCCTCCGGGGCGAGGCCTCCCGCTCCCCGGGGCACGCCGGAGCACGCCTTCGCACTTGCACAGCGGGTGTAGGGCGCGTATCCACCGCCGATTGCGACGGGTGCCCCGCTCCGCCCCGGCAGAGGCACGCCAGGCCCGCCCGTCGCCCAGTGATCACAGCGCTTCGGGAGACCTGGAGCACCGGAACAGGACCGTGCAGCCCATGCAAGCACAGAACATGTCCGACCAGGCGGCGATCTCGTTCCGCGGTGTCGGCAAGAGTTTCGCCCAGAAGGGCAAGGACAGGCCGGTGACGGCGCTCGAGGGCATCGACCTCGACGTGCCGCGCGCCGCCATCTCCGGCATCATCGGCCGCTCGGGCGCCGGCAAGTCGACCCTGCTGCGCATGGTCAACGGGCTCGAGCGCCCCACCGCCGGCCAGGTGATCGTGAACGGCCATGACGTGGGCGCCGCCGGCACCGCCGAGCTGCGCGAGATCCGCCGCTCGGTGGGGATGATCTTCCAGCACTTCAACCTGCTCGCCACCCGCACCACCTTCGGCAACATCGCCCTGCCGCTGGAGATCGCCGGCGTGCCCGCCGCCGAGATCCGCCCCCGGGTGAACGAGCTGATCGAGCTCGTCGGGCTCGAGGCGCAGGCCAACCGCTACCCGGCCGAGCTCTCCGGCGGGCAGAAGCAGCGCGTGGGCATCGCCCGGGCGCTGGCCACTCGGCCCAAGGTGCTGCTCTCCGACGAGGCGACCTCCGCGCTCGACCCCGAGACCACCCGCCAGGTGCTCGACCTGCTCAAGCGCATCAACGGCGAGCTGGGCCTCACCATCCTGCTCATCACCCACGAGATGGGCGTGGTGCGCGACATCGGCTCCCACGTGGCGGTGATCGAGGCCGGGCGCATCGTCGAGCAGGGCGAGACCTACGCGGTGTTCTCCGCGCCCTCCCACCCCACCACGCGCTCGTTCCTCAAGGGCGTGACCGGGGTGGTGATGCCGCGCTTCCTCGCCGAGCGCATGGTGCCGGACTACGCCCCGGGGCTGCAGACCGTGCTGCAGGTGACCTTCACCGGCAGCCACGCGACAGACCCGATGCTGGCGCGCCTCGGCACCGCCATGGGGCTCGAGGTGAACATCCTCGCCGGCGCGGTAGAGGAGATCGGCGAGCGGCCCTTCGGCAGCCTGATCGTCTCGCTCGACGCGGAGCCGGAGCGGCTCGCCACCGCGCGCGCCTTCCTGCACGACCACGGATTGAGGACGGAGGTTCTGGGCCATGTCCGCTAACCTGATCAACCTGCTGATGGAGGCCACCCTCCAGACGCTCTACATGGTCGCGATCTCCACGCTGATCGGCACGCTGATCGGGGCGCCGCTGGGCATCTTCCTCGCGGTGTCGCGCCGGGGCGAGCTGATGGCCGCCCCCGCGGCCAACGCCGTGCTGGGGCTCATCGTGAACGCCACGCGCTCCACGCCCTTCATCATCCTCGTGGTGG
Organism: Oceanicella sp. SM1341; assembly: GCF_003448965.1. GTDB lineage: Bacteria > Pseudomonadota > Alphaproteobacteria > Rhodobacterales > Rhodobacteraceae > Paroceanicella. Next base: position 168,052 of record NZ_QRGC01000009.1, on the reverse strand, counting down.
CGATCATCCCCTTCACCCGGTTCGTCACCGGCACCTCGATCGGCACCAATGCCGCCATCGTGCCGCTGACGGTCGCCACCATCCCCTTCGTGGCGCGGCTGATCGAGAACGCGGTGCGCGAGGTCGACAGCGGGCTCATCGAGGCCGCGCGCGCCATGGGCGCCACCCCGATCCAGATCGTGCGCAAGGTGCTGGTGCCCGAGGCGCTGCCCGGCATCACGCTGGGCATCACCCTCACCATCGTGAGCCTGATCGGCTATTCTGCCATGGTCGGCGCGGTGGGCGGCAAGGGGCTGGGCGACCTCGGCATCCGCTACGGCTACCAGCGCTTCATGCCCGAGGTGATGGCCGCCGTGGTGCTCATCCTCATCGTGCTCGTCCAGCTCGTGCAGACCGCGGGCGAGATGCTGGCACGCCGTTTCGACAAGAAGGCCCCGAAGAACCGGGGCCGCTGACCTCCAAGGAAGGAAGCAGACATGTCCGCACTGAAATTCGCCGCGCTGGCGGCCGGTTTCGGCCTCATCGCCGGCGCCGCCTCCGCCGAGACCATCAAGGTGGGCGTCACCCCCGGGCCGCATGCCGCCATCATGGAGAAGGTGGCCGAGGAGGCCGCGAAGGAAGGTCTCGAGATCGAGATCATGGAGTTCTCCGACTACGTGGTGCCCAACCAGGCCCTGGCCGACGGCGACCTCGACGCGAACTCCTTCCAGCACCAGCCCTACCTCGACAACCAGGTGCGCGACCGGGGCTTCGACCTCGTCTCCGTCGCCACCACGGTGAACTACCCGATGGGCGTCTACTCCGAGCAGCTTACCTCGCTCGACGACCTGCCCGAGGGCGGCTCCATCGCCATCCCCAACGACCCCACCAACGGCGGCCGCGCGCTGCTGCTGCTCGAGAGCCTGGGCTACATCGGCGTGGATGACGCGGCCGGCCTCGCCGCCTCGCCGCTCGACGTGACCGAGAACCCGAAGAACATCGACTTCCTCGAGCTCGACGCCGCCCAGCTGCCCCGCTCGCTGCAGGACGTGGACGCGACGGTGATCAACACCAACTACGCCATGGAGGCCGGGCTTAAGCCGGGTGTCGATTCCATCGCGCAGGAGCCCAAGGACAGCCCCTACGTGAACGTGATCGCCGTGCGCTCCGACGAGCAGGACGCCCCCTGGCTGCCGACGCTGATCAACGCCTACCACTCCGACGCGGTGAAGCAGTTCATCGAGGAGAAATACGAGGGCGCCGTCGTCACCAGCTGGTAAGACGCCGATCCCCGGAACGAGAGACGCCGCGCCCGGAGCCCCCGGGCGCGGCGTTTTCCTGTCCGGGTGGCGGGGCCCCGGTCGCGCCTCAGCCGCGCCGGCGCACCGCCCAGAGGATGCCCATGCCGACGAGCGCCGAGGCGGTGGAGGCGAGCAGGATGGCAAGCTTCACCCCCTCCAGCTCCTCGCCCGAGAAGGCGGCGGAGGCGATGAAGATCGACATGGTGAAGCCCACGCCCGCGAGGCAGCCCGCCCCCAGCATCTGCGACCAGCGGATGTCGGGCGAGAGCCGGGTGATGCCCAGCTTCACCGACACCCAGCACACGGTGAAGATGCCCAGCGGCTTGCCGATGGCAAGGCCGCCGACCACGCCCAGCACCTCCGGCGAGGAGACCGAGAAGCTGGCACTGCCCACCGCGATGCCGGTGTTGAAGAAGGCGAAGAGCGGCAGGATGAGGAAGTTCGACCAGCTCTCCAGCGCGCGCTGCAGGTGCACGCCCGGCTCGCGCAGCCGCTCCAGCGCGTTCTGCAGGATGGAGAGCGTGCCGTCGCGGACGGTGGGGCGCTCCTCCTCGCGGTCGTCGAGCTCGGCCTCGAACACCGCGGCGGTCTGCGCCGCGACGCCGTGCAGGTTTCCGCTGCGCCGCGAGGGGATGGCCACGGCGGTGAGCACGCCCGCGAGCGTGGCGTGCAGGCCCGAGGCATGCACGAAGCCCCAGAGCAGCACGCCGAGGATGAGGTAGGGCGTGCGGGCATAGACCCGCGTGCGGTTCATCAGCGCCATCACCGCCAGCACCAGTGCCGCACCCACCAGCGGCGTGGGCTCCAGCCCGTCGCCGTAGAAGGCCGCGATCACCAGGATGGCGCCGAGATCGTCGGCGATGGCCAGCGCCGAGACGAAGATCTTCAGCGAGGTGGGCACATGCCGGCCCAGCAGCGCCATCAGCCCGAGGGTGAAGGCGATGTCGGTGGCCATGGGAATGCCCCAGCCATGCGCGGTCTCGGTGCCGATGTTGAAGGCGGTGTAGATGAGCGCGGGGGCCGCCATGCCGCCGATGGCGCCGATGATCGGCAGGGCGGCGCGCGCGGGGTCGGACAGCTCGCCGTCCACCAGCTCGCGCTTGATCTCGATGCCCACGATCAGGAAGAACACCGCCATCAGCCCGTCGTTGATCCACTGCTCCAGCGGCAGGGCGAAGCCGGCCTCGCCCCAGGTGAAGCCGAAATCCGTGTCGCGCACCCGCTCGTAGAGCTCGTGGTAGCCGATGTTGGCCACCACCAGCGCCGCGAGCGTGGCGACCAGCAGCACCAGCCCCGCCGAGGCCGCCCAGTGGAAGAAATCATCCGCCGCGAGGCGCACCCGCAGGCCGAGCGGGCGTTTCACCGCCTCGATGAGCTCCACCTCGTCCCAGGCGCCGAGGTAGAGACGGTTGTCGATGAACAGCAGCGGCGTCATGGCCGCTCCGCCCCGCGTGGCGGAGGCACGGTCCTCGGCGATGCGCGCGCCCACCTCCCCGGAGTCGAGATCGGCCTCGAACCGGGCCGTGTCGAGCCCCAGTTCGGCCGCGATCCCGCACATCGCCGCGCGGTCGAAGGCGCCGTGGTGGCTGGTGAGCGCCTGGTGCATGTCGAGGAAGCGGCCCTGCAGGCCGGCGGCCACGGCGGCGCGGGCGGCGAGGTCGCTCTCGGGCATGCGCGCGCCCGAGGGGTTCTGGCGGATGGCGATCACGGCGTCATGCTCGCCCAGGTGTTCCATGGCCTTGAGGATCACCGCGCGTCCGCGGTCGGCGTGGCGGAAGGTGTAGTCGACGTACCACACCAGCTCCGCCCCGGCCCCGGGCGTGCCGACGAGGAAATCGCGCTCGGGGTCCAGGGGGTCTTTGAGATGTCTCGACACGTGGGGCTCGCTTTCTGAGGGTCGTCGGCCGGCTGCGGGGGCCGGCCGTCCGGGCAGTCATCCCGGCAGATAGGACGGCCCGCCGGGGCGGCGAGCCGCGCCTGAGCCGGTCTACACCCGCGCGCCGGGGAAGGGCAGGGCCGAGTTTGCAGCCCCGCCCTGCCCTCACCGCAGGTCAGAGCGCCAGCGAGCCGAGCAGGATCACCGCGATGGTGGCGACCACCGGGATCATCACCGCCACCACGAAGATGTCGCCGTAGGACTGCTTGTGGTTCAGCCCGGTGATGGCGAGCAGGGTGATCACTGCGCCGTTGTGCGGCAGCGCGTCGAACCCGCCGGAGGAGAGTGCTGCCACCCGGTGCATCAGCCCGGGGTCGATGCCCTGCTGCTGGGCCAGTTCCATGAACTGCGCGCCCAGCGTCTCCAGCGCGATGGACATGCCGCCCGAGGCCGAGCCGGTGATGCCGGCGAGCACGTTGGTCGAGACCGCGACCGAGACCAGCGGGTTCGAGGACACGCCCAGCACCGCGTCGCGCACCAGTGCGAAGGCCGGCAGGGCGGCGATGGTGGCCCCGTAGCCCACCTCGGAGGCGGTGTTGAACACCGGCAGGAGCGAGCCCATGGTGCCGGAGTTGATGCTGTCCTTCAGCCGCGGCAGGCGGCGGTAGTTGAGCGCCACCAGCAGCACGATGGAGAGAACGAGGGCCGCGATGATCGCCCAGATGCCGCGCACGGAGGAGATGTCGGTGGCGCCGTACTGCTCCTCGGCGAGGTAGGAAGTGTCCATCCAGGGGATGATCACGTAGGTGAAGAGCGCGTTGAGCACGATCACGCTCACCGCCGGCGCGATGGCGATGGCGAAGGCGGGCGGATGGTCGGTGGCGTCGCGGTCGGGCGCGTCGGCGGCCACGGCCTCGTGCTGGCCGTAGCCCTCGCCCTTCGCCGCCGCCGCCGCGGCGCGGCGGTTGAGCCAGAAGGTGCCGCCGAAGAACATGATCAGCCCCGCCAGCGTGCCCAGGATCGGCGCCGCGAAGGGCGTGGTGCCGAAATAGGGCATGGGAATGGCGTTCTGGATGGCCGGGGTGCCGGGCAGCGCGGTCATGGTGAAGGTGAAGGAGCCGAGGGCGATGGCCGCCGGGATCAGCCGCTTGGGAATGTCGGCGCGCCGGCACAGCTCGTTCGCGATCGGGTAGACCGCGAAGGCCACCACGAAGAGCGACACGCCGCCATAGGTGAGCACGCCGCAGCTCAGCACCACCGCGGTCATCGCGTGCTGGCCGCCGAGCCGCGAGACGATCCATTCCGCGATCGCCCGCGCCGAGCCGCTGTCGGCCATCAGCTTGCCGAAGATGGCGCCGAGCAGGAACAGCGGGAAATACTTGATCACGTAGCCGCCGAGTGCGGCCATGAACACCTGCGTGTAGGTGCCCAGCAGCGGCGTGCCGCCGCTCAGCAGCGCCGCGAGCAGCGCCAGCAGCGGTGCGAGAATGAGAACGTTGATCCCGCGATACGCGAGATACATGAGCAGACACAGCGACAGTAATATGCCGACGAGCCCCAGATCCATCGTGGTTTCCCCCCAGGTTTCTCCGCCGCGCCGCGACGGTTCGTCCGGGGAACCCTAGTCCGTTCGCGGCAAGGGTAAATAGTATTGACCCGACGACACAGCGTTCACGAAATCAGAACCCGGCGGCAAGCGCCCGCACCGCGGCGCGGTATTCCTCGCCCAGCCGGGCGCAGAGCTCGGAGGCGCCGGGCAGGTCGGTGATGCCGCCCACGCCCTCGCCGGCCGACCAGATGGTCTTCCAGGCCTTCACGTCGGCGGCCATGTCGAGCCCCTCGTGCGGCGGCAGGGCGTCGGGGTCGAGCCCGGCGGCGGCGATGCTGGGGCGCAGGAAATTCGCGTTCACCCCGCTGATGCGGTCGGTGTAGATCACGTCGGCCGCGTCGGCGCCGAGGATCATCGCCTTGTGCTCGCGCGGCGAGAGCGCCTCGCGCGTGGCGATGAAGCGGGTGCCGAGATAGGCGAGGTCGGCGCCCATCGCGCGGGCTGCTGCCACCTGCGCGCCGGTGTTGATCGCCCCGGCCAGCAGCAAGGTGCCGTCGAAGAAGCCGCGGATCTCGGAGGTAAGCGCGAAGGGGCTCATCCGCCCCGCGTGGCCGCCCGCGCCCGCGCTCACCGCGATGATGCCGTCCACCCCGGCGCCGGCCGCCTTGCGGGCGTGGCGCAGGCTGATCACGTCGTGGAACACCACGCCGCCATAGGCCTGCACCTCGCGCACCAGCTCGGGCACCGCGCCGAGCGAGGTGATGACCACCGGCACCTTGTGGCGCACGGTCATCTCGAGGTCGGCGTCGAGGCGAGGGTTGGTGCGGTGCACGATGAGGTTGACGCCGAAGGGCGCGGGGGGCGGCCCGCCCGCCGCCTCGGCCTCCGCCAGCCGGTCACGGATTTCGGAGAGCCAGTCTCCGTAGCCTTCCGTGCTGCGCTGGTTCAGCGCCGGGAAGGTGCCGAGCGCGCCGGCCCGGCAGGTCTCCACCACCAGGTCCGGCCCCGAGGCGAGGAACATCGGTGCTGCGACCACCGGCAGCCGCAGCCGCCCCTTGAGCTGGTCCGGCAGGGCCATGTTGCACTCCTCCTTCGTGTCGCGGCGCCGCTGCGGGCGTGAAATCCTGTCACCGCCGCGCTCCGGGGCGCGGTGTCCTGCTGTCCCCACGCGTCGCGGGGTGGTCGTATCCTCGCCCGCGCGGTCTGCTCCCGAGCGCACGGGCCAGTGCGGCCTCTTTCCGCCCACCCCCGGGGCCCGGACGCCTGCGCATCCCCTCTGGCGGCGCGGGAAAGCCACTGCCTGCGCGGGGGCGACGCAGGGTCACGTACCGCCGCGCCCCAGCGCGCGCGGGGCGCTCTCGGCGGCCTTTTCGCGGGCGAGGGCGGCGAGATGCGCCGCGGCGGCGGCATGGTCCGGCGTGCCGGGGTCGTAGCGCCCGGCGCGGATGTCGGCGGCAAAGCGGGCCTGGTCGGGGTCCTCCGGCCGCAGGGCGGCGAGGCGTTCGACCTCCGCGCGCAGCGGGGCTTCGCCCGCCTCCACCTGCCGCAGGGCGATGGCGAGGGCGTTGGCCACCATCAGCCCGCGGTAGCGCGCCGCCTCGGGCAGCTCGGGCATCAGTTCGGCCCGGTAGACCTCCAGCGCGGTGGCGATGAGGTCGGCGGCCTCGGGGGCGTCACGCATGGCTCTCCTCCGCGGTCATCTCCATGATGTCGAGCTCGAGCGCCGGCAGCACATGGGCGGTGAGCGCGAGCTCGAGGCTGCGCTCGCCGCCCGAGACATGCCGCTCCGCCTGCTGCAGCGCGATCACCGCCCAGCGGAGCGTGGCCATCACCTCCCAGTAGCGCGCACGGGGGCGGTCCACCCGGCCGCCGGCGGCCTCGTAGCCCGCGTAGAAAGCCTCGCGCGGCGCGATGCCGCCCGCCTCCGCCGCCAGCGCGCCGAAGCGCCAGCAGGGCGCGCAGAACCAGCCCAGATCGGCCTGCGCATCGCCCCAGGCGGCAAACTCCCAGTCCAGCACCGCGGTGAGCCGAGCGCCCTCGACCATGTAGTTGCCGGTGCGGAAATCATTGTGGCACAGCACCGGGGGCCCCGGCGGCGGCGCGTTGCGCTCCAGCCAGCGCAGGCCCCACTCGAGGATCGGGTGCGGCACCCGGTGACCGTCGAGCCAGCGGCGGAACTCGGCCACGGCCGCGAGGCCCGGGTTCTCCGGCACCGCGCCGAGAAAGCCGAGCTCGGCCCGCGGCGGGGTGATCGTGTGGATGCGGGCAAGCTCGACCCCGAGCGTACGGGCGAGCGCCGCCCCAGCCGCCGGCCCCTGCGCGCCGCCCTCGGCCATGGCGCGCACCAGCAGGTGGCCCGCCGCCACGCCGCGCACCCGAGCCATCACGAAGAGCGGACGGCCCGTCACCGCCCCTTCCGCGTCGAGCCACAGCGGCTCGGGCACGGTCACACCCGCGGCATGGGCGGCGCTGAACAGGGCGAATTCCTCGGCCCGGCCAAGGCTTTCCGCCACGCCCGAGGGCGCGTCGGTGCGCAGCACCAGCGCGAGGCCGCCGGGCCGGCTGCCGCCCTCGAAAGCGACATCGAGCGCCCAGTTCTCCTGTATCGCCCCGCCGGAGAGCTTCGCGAGGCCGCTCACCCGGGCCGAGGCGGCGCCGGCGCGCGCGGCGAGCCAGGCTTCCAGCGCGGCCCGATGCCCCTCCATCAGACGCCCCAGCCCCAGAAGTCGCGCCCCTCCTTCGCGAGGAAGCGCGACAGCACCATCTTGTGCACCTCCGAGGCGCCGTCGACCAGCCGCGCCTGGCGGGCGTAGCGGTACATCCACTCCAGCGGCGTGTCGGTGGAATAGCCCTTCGCGCCGTTGAGCTGGATGGCGGTGTCCACCGCCTGCTGCAGCGCGTCGGCCACCACGATCTTGGCCATGCTCACCTCCTTGCGGGCGAAATCGCCCTGCTCGAGCTTCCAGGCGGCCTTCATGGTGAGCAGCCGGCCGATCTCGATCTGCATCGCCGCCTCGCCCAGCAGGGTCTGCACGCTCTCGTGCGCGGCCAGCGGCGTGCCGAAGGCGATGCGCTCGCGCACATGTGCCTCGCCGATCTCCAGCGCCCGGCGCGCCATCCCCAGCCAGCGCATGCAATGGGTGAGCCGGGCGGTGCCGAGCCGGATCTGCGTGGCCTTCAGCCCCTCGCCCACGCCCATCAGCCGGTTCTCGTCGGGGATCTCGAGCCCCTCGAACACGAGCTCGCAATGCCCGCCATGCTCCTCCGGCCCCATGATGGGGATGCGGCGGACAATCTCCCAGCCCGGGTCGTCGCGGTGGAACAGGAAACAGGTGAGGCCGCGGCGCGGGTCGTCCGAGGTGCGCGCGACCAGCAGGAAATGCGCCGCCACACCCGCCCCGGTGATGAACCACTTGGTGCCGTTCACCACCCAGCGGTCGCCGCGCTTCTCGGCCGTGGTGCGCATCATCCCGGCGGGGTCGGAGCCGGAGCCGGGCGCGGGCTCGGTCATCACGAAGGCGCTGCGCACCGCGCCGTCGACGACGGGCTGCAGCCAGCGCGCCTTCTGCGCTTCGGTGCCCACCTTCTCCAGCAGCATCATGTTGCCATCGTCCGGGGCGGCGCAGTTGAAGCACACCGGGCCGAAGATCGAGCGGTTCATCTCCTCGTAGAGGGCGGCCATCCCCACCGGGCCGAGGCCGAGCCCGCCGCGGGCCACCGGCATCTGCGGCGCCCAGAGGCCGGCGGCCTTCACCTCGGCGCGCAGGCGCTGCAGGGCGGGCTCGGCGATGTTCTCATGCGCGTCGCGGGCGGCGGGGTCGGCCTCAAGCGGGATGATCCGGGTCTCGACGAAATCGCGCACCCGGCTGCGCAGGGCGTCTGTCTCGGGGGAAAGGGCGAAATCCAAGGGGCGGCTCCTTTCGGGGGCTCAGAGCGAACTTGCGAGGTGCCCGCCGTCGACGGCGAGCACCGAGCCGGTGACATAGCCCGAGCCGGGCGCACAGAGGGCGAGCAGCGGCAGGTCGAGGTCCGACATCTGCCCCAGCCTGCGCTGCGGGATGCGCCGGACCAGCGCCTGCCCGGGCTCGGTGGCGAAGAACGCGCGGTTGATGTCGGTCTCGACATAGCCCGGCGCGAGGGCGTTCACCCGGATGCCGTGCCGCGCCCATTCGAGGGCCAGCGCCGAGGTGAGCTGCACCAGCCCGGCCTTCGCCGCGGCATAGGGCGCGAGCCCGCCGGCCACCCGGAGCCCGAGGATGGAGGCGATGTTGACCACCACCCCCGGCCGGCCCGCATCGCGCAGCCGGCGCGCGCCGGCGCAGGCCACGGTGAAACAGCCGGTGAGGTTGGTGTCGATCACTGCCGACCAGTCCTGCGGCGTCACGTCGAGGGCCGGGCCGCCGCCGGAGATGCCGGCGTTGTTGATGAGGATGTCGGGCGGGCCGAAGGCGGCGCAGGCGGCGTCGAATGCGGCCTCCACCGAGGCGGGGTCGGTCACGTCCATCGCCACCGCCTCCGCCGTGCCGCCGGCGGCGCGGATCTCGGCGCAGGCCTCCTCCAGCGCCTCGCGGCGCCGGGCGGCGAGCACCACCCGCGCGCCGGCCCCGGCGAGCAGCCCGGCGAAATGCCGGCCCAGCCCGCCGCTGGCGCCGGTGACGAGCGCGGTCTGCCCCGCGAGCGAAAGGGTGAAGCTCATGGCGCGCCCCGGCGCCCGGCATCGCGCCGCGCGCAGGCGCACGGCCCCGGCAGTGCTGGCATGTCTCCCCCCTCTCCTCGTTTTTCTGCCCCCAGCCTAGACCGGGCAGGCCCGGCAGGTCGAGAGGCTTCGCGAGGAAGGGGGGCGGGGTCGGAGCGGGCAGCCCCGCGTTCCGTAACGTCCGGCGGGCGTCAGGCGCGGTAGACGCAGCCCTCGGCCTGGCCGTCGATGCCGCGGCTCACGGTGACATGGGTCATGCCCTCCACGTCCGGGCGCAGCCGGGCCCAGATCCAGGCCGCGACATTCTCCAGCGAGGGGTCTTCGAGCCCGTCGATATCGTTGAGATACGAATGATCGAGCTGGAGGCGCAGAGCCTCGACATGGCGCTCGAGCTCGTAGAGATTGGTGGCCCAGCCGAACTTGGCGTCGGGCGAGCCGGAAATGTGTACGCTGACCTTGAAGGAGTGGCCGTGCAGCCCGGAGTAGGGCGGCAGCTGGTGTGCGGCTTCGAAGGTAAATTGCTTGTAGGTCTCGATGAGTGCGGTCACGATTATGTTTCCAGTGCAGGTATAGGAGCGTTGAAGACGGTCAATTCCAGTTACTTGGCATCATGTCTGCCACCTGATCGAGCTTGATATCGAGTAGTTGCATTGCTAGTGATCCACAACCGGGAAGCTGTGGTTATGGTGCAGAGATCAGGTGTTTGCAAGCTGTTATGATACAGACTGAAATACTGCTGAGTGCCACATTTCCGAGAGGTTTGGAAGGTGGCTGGCGAGTGGCCGAATAAAGGAGAGAATGCCATGTATGCGGTGAGTTCAGTAGCACGACGCCTTGTCGGTCTTGTGTCACTCCTTGCTTCCGTGCTGTGGGTGACCGCCTCCGGCGCGGCCGAATTGCAGGCGCCCAGCGGCCCGCCACTGCTCACCATCGAGGGCCGGATCTCGAATACCAATGTCGGGGACACGGCGCAATTCGACCGCGAGATGCTCGAATCCCTCGGGATGGAATCCTTCACCACCACCACGCCCTGGTTCACCGGCGCGACCGAGTTCGAGGGCGTTCCGATGGCGAAGCTGATGGAGCTGGTCGGCGCGGAGGGCACCGTGATCGAAGCCGTCGCGCTCAACGACTACCGTACCGAGGTTCCGATAGCCGACTTCGAGACGTACGGAACCATCCTCGCCCTCAAGCGCGATGGCGCCTACATGCCGATCCGCGACAAGGGCCCCCTGTTCATCGTCTACGACTACGACAGCGCAACCGAGCTGCAGAGCCAGGACTTCTATTCCCGTTCGGTCTGGCAGCTCGCCCGAATCGTCGTGAAATAAGGATCGATGCTGAAGTTCTTCACCAGAAACGTGCCGAGGCCCGGCACGGCGGTCCGGGCGATCCGAATCGTGCTTGCCGTGGTGATGATCTGCCTGCTCTCGGCAGCGTCCTACATCTCGGTCCTGGTGTTGAAACGTCAGGCGGCGCTCAGCCACGTCTCGCGCTACGACGTGGCCTTCAGCGCGGCGCAGGGGCTGAGCGAGTTCCTGCGCATGCGCGGCGAGCTCTACGAACTGGCGCTGGCTCCCGGCTCCCAGGCCGCGGCGGACGCGGTACGGCTGCGCTACGAGATCCTGCTCAGCCGCATGTCCCTGTTCGAGGCCGGCGACTTCCGCGGCTTCGTCACCGAGGATCCGGATCGCGCCGAGGCGGTGGAGCAGATCTCCGACACGCTCTTCGCGCTCGATCCGATCATCGACGACCCGGCCCGCAGCCGCGAGGCGCTCGACATCACCCGCCCGCTGGAAGGGCGCTTCACCGGCCTCGTCTCGGCGGCGAACGCCTACGGCGGCTCGCAGGTGGCGCGCGAGCAGCGCGAGCTGTTCCAGCTGCACTGGGAGTTCACCGGCCTTGCCATATCGCTGGCGGTGGGCGGCTTCGTGCTGTTCCTGCTCAACGCCTGGCAGAACCGGCTGCTGGTGGTGGCCCAGACCTCGCTGGCCGACACCAACGAGGAGCTGCGCGAGGCGGGCGCCGAGCTGGCCGCCGCGGTCACCGAGAAGCAGCGCGCGAACGAGGAGCTCACGGTTCAGAACGGGCTGTTCGAGACCGCGCTCGACAACATGTCCCACGGGCTGGCGATGTTCGATGCGGGCGGCCGGGTGATCGTGAGCAACCGGCGCATGGCCGAGATCTTCCGACTGCCGGAACGCCGGCTGCTGCCCGGCACCGGGCTGGAGGAGCTGGAGCAGGCGCTGGTGGGGGCGGGCACCTGCTCGACCCGCGACGCCCGCGAGCTCCTGCTGCCGCGCGATGCCGGCGGCCTGCCCAGCGGCCCGGAATCCTTCGTGCTCCACCTGCAGGACGGCCGGGCCATCATGCTCTCGCGCCAGCCGATGGAGAGCGGCGGCTGGACCGCCACCTACGAGGACATCACCGAGCGCCACCGCGCCCAGGCGCAGGTCTACCACATGGCCCGGCACGACGTGCTCACCGACCTGCCGAACCGCGTGCTCCTGCTCGAGCAGTTCCGCACCACGCTCGGCCGCGACCGCGCCGCCGGCCGGATGACCGCAGTGCTGTGCATCGACCTCGACAACTTCAAGAAGATCAACGACACCTACGGCCATCCCTTCGGCGACAAGCTGCTGTGCCAGGCCGCCCTGCGCCTGCGCGCCATCTTCCGCGAGGAGGACACGCTCTCGCGGGTGGGGGGGGACGAGTTCATCGTGGTCTACGGCGATCTCACCTCCCCCGATCAGGCCAATGCCATCGCCACCCGCCTGGCCGAGGCGCTGGCCGAGCCCTACTACATCGGCGGCCACGAGGTGTTCTGCGCCGGCAGCATCGGCATCGCGGTGAGCGAGAACAGCGAGGAGAGCGTCGACGACCTGCTGGTGAACGCCGATCTCGCGCTCTACGAGGCCAAGGCGGCCGGGCGGGCCACCTACACCTTCTACACCTCCGACATGCTGGTGCGCACCAAGCGGCGCAGCCGCATCGAGAGCACCCTGCTCTCCGAGAGCTTCGACGAGCAGTTCCATCTCGCCTTCCAGCCCATCACCGACCTCGCCACCGGCCGGGTGACCTCGGTGGAGGGGCTGGTGCGCTGGCGCCATGCCGCGCAGGACCGGGTCTCGCCGCAGGAGGTGATCTCGGTGGCCGAGGAGACCGGGCTCATCGTCGACCTCGGCGCCTGGGTGCTGCGCGAGGCCTGCAGCATGGCCACCACCCTGCCCGGCGAGATCAACGTGGCGGTGAACCTCTCACCGCTGCAGTTCGGCCGCTCCAACATCGTGGACATCGTCTCGCGGGTGCTGAAGGAAACCGGCCTGCCGGCGCGCAGGCTCGACCTCGAGATCACCGAGACCCTGCTGCTGGAGGACAACCTGCGCATCGTGGAGGACCTGCGGGCCCTGCGCGCGCTCGGCGCCCGGCTCTCGCTCGACGATTTCGGCACCGGCTATTCCTCGCTGCGCTACCTGCGCCGCTTCGCGGTGGACAAGATCAAGATCGACCGCTCCTTCATCGAGGAGATCGGCCGCAACCGCGACCATTCCTCCATCGTCTACGCCATCATCAACATGGCCAACAGCCTCGGCATCCGCACCGTCGCCGAGGGGGTGGAGACCGCCGAACAGCTCGAGATCGTGCGCGCCGCCGGCTGCTCGGAGGTGCAGGGCTACCTGGTGAGCAAGCCGCTGCGCAAGGAGGATCTCGACGGTTTCCTCGCCGGGTTCAGCGGCTGGCACACCATCGGAAAGGCCGGGGAGCGGGCGGGAGAGAGCACCGGGCGCTGAGCCCGCCCCGGAGCGGCGCGCGGCCCGCGCCGCCCCGGCCCCGCCTCACATCCCGCCGAGGCGGTTTGCAAGTGCCAGGCGGCGCAGCTCTTCCGCCGCGTTGCGCGACAGCGGCAGGCCCGCCGCCTGTTCCACGTCATGGCGCGTCACCCCGAGGTCGCGCAGCACCCACTCGTCCTTGTGCAGCAGGTTGCGGAACGCGGCGCGGTCCAGCCGCTGGCGGCGGCGCTCCGCCATGCGCGCGGAGACCGCCCGCAGCCAGCCGCCCCATGGCCCGCCCGTGGCAGACCGCGTGGGGATGTCGATATGTGCATACGTCATCTGCCTGTCCTTTCGGCTCGGATTTCCGTGTTCGATACGCTGAAGATGAGGGCGCGGGCGGGTTCAATCAAACGAATAGATCTGTTACTCTGATTCAGAATTATTGAACGTCCCCCCGCAGCATTCCCGACCCACGATCCGGGAAACACCGCCGCGCCGGGGGCAGAGGGGAGAGCCAGCATGAGCCGCCGGATGCCCGAGACCCTGCGAGAAACCCTGCCCGGTGCGCAGCCCGAAGCCGATGTGCCCCTCGGGCCGGCCGGGCCGGAGCCGGAACCGGAACTGCATGCCGCCCTCGGCCGGGTCGATTCCGACCTGCTGCGCACCTATGTCGCGATCGTGGAGACCGGCAGTTTCTCCCGCGCGGCGGACCGGGTGGGGCGCACGCCCTCCGCGGTCTCGATGCAGGTGAAGAAGCTCGAGGGCCTGCTCTCGGCCTCCCTGCTGCGGCGCGACTCGCGCGCCGTCACCCTCACGCCCCAGGGCGAGGTGCTGCTCTCCTACGCCCGGCGCATCCTCGCGCTCACCGGCGAGATGATGGCCCGTTTCCGCACCGCCGAGATGTCCGGCACGGTGCGGCTCGGCGCGCCGGACGACCTCGGCGCGCTGGTGCTGCCGGACGTGCTGAGCGAGTTCGCCTGCACCCATCCCAACGTGACCGTCGACGTGGTGATCGGCTCGTCGGACGAGCTTTCCCGCCGGCATGCCGCGGGGCTGCTCGACGTGGCGCTGGTCTATGCCCGGCCCGAGACACCGCAGGTGCGCGGTGCCAGCGTGGTGCTCGCCTCGCCGCTGGTCTGGGCCGGCTGCCGCGGCGGCGCGGCCTACCAGCGCCGACCGCTGCCGCTGGCGATGTGGGACCAGCACTGCGCCTGGCGGCTGGGCGCCGTGGAGGCATTGCAGCGCGAGGGCATCGACTTCCGCTTCGCCTATCTCAGCGCCAATTTCAGCGTGCAGATGAGCGCCGTCTCGGCCGATCTCGCCATTGCGCCGGTGCCCTCCTTCCTCGTGGAGCCGCCGCTGGTGGTGCTGGGCGACGACTGCGGCCTGCCGCCCCTGCCCTCGGTGCAGATCCGCAAGCTTGAGCGGCCGGGCGCGGATGCCCAGGTGCAGGCCGTGGCCTCGCTCTTCCTGCGCAGCCTCGAGCCTTGGCGCCAGGCCCACTTGCCCCGCCGCAGCCAGCAGCACGCCCTGCCTGCCTGAGGCCCGACGGCCGGTGCATGCATGCGCGGGAACCTTTCCGCGCCGGCCGCGTTGACACCCGGAAACCAAGTCCTTGGACGTCGCGGCCATCCCGGCACGCCGACGCATTTCACGGGGGAGTTCCGGACGATGACACTCGGCACCATTCTGGTGATCATTCTGCTTCTGGTTCTGATCGGCGCCCTGCCCACCTGGCCGCACAGCCGCGCCTGGGGCTATTATCCCAGCGGCGGGCTCGGCCTCGTGCTCGTGATCGTAATCATCCTGTTGCTGATGGGACGGATCTGACCCACAGTTCCCGAGCGGCCCCCCGCTCAGGGGCCGCTTCATGGCCTCGAAACCCTAGAACAATTCAACTCGCAGAAGAGGTATCCACCATGACCAGCATTGCCAAGCGTATCGCCCTCCTCGGTTTCTTCCTCGGCCTTGCGGCCTGCAACACGGTGCAGGGCATGGGTGAGGACATCCAGTCCGGTGGGTCCGCCATCGAGGAATCCTCGGAGAAAGTGCAGTCCGACATGAACAACTGATCGTCGGTTCCGGTCCGGGCCCGTCAGGGCTGGTCCCCGCCCGGGCCGGACACCGTCGACCCCGCGCGGCTTCCGAGGGGGCCGCGCCGCGCCTGGGCTGCCTCAGGCAGACTCGGCCGATCTGCTGTCGCCGAGATGCTGGGCCTCGAACACCGCCTGCGACACCGGCATCCCGAACAGCGCCCCCTGCCCCGTGGTACATCCGAAGGAGAGCAGCAGGCCCGCCTGGCCGGCGGTCTCGATGCCTTCCGCCGCCACCTCCAGGTTCAGCCCGCTGCCGAGCCGGGCCACGGCCTCGACCATCGCCGGGTCCGCCAGCCCCCCGCCGTCGCCGGAGACCGCCGAACGGTCGATCTTCAGGCATTGCAGGGGCACGTCGCGCAGCAGCCGCAGCGGCGCGAGCCCGGTGCCGAAACCGTCGAACACCGCCCCCACGCCCGCCGCGCGCAACCGGCCCAGAAGGGCAGGCAGCGTCTGGCGGTTGCGCAGCATCGAGGCCTCGTTCAGCTCCAGTTCCAGCGCGCGGGCCGGCAGATCGCAGGACCTGAGCAGCGCCGGCACGCGTTCGGCCAGCCCGGGCCCGTGCAGCTGCGCGGAAAACAGGTTCACGCTCATCTTCAGGCCGGAGAAGCCCCGCCGCCGCCAGGCCGCGAGGGTGCGGCAGGCGGTCTCCAGCACCCAGTCGCCCACCGGCCCGGCGAGCATGCTGCTGTCGAGCCCGCTCAGGAAGGCGCCGGGGGTCAGCAGGCCGCGCTCCGGGTGGTTCCAGCGCAGCAGCGCCTCGGCCCCCGCCAGCGCGCCATCGGCCAGCCGCACGCGGGGCTGGAAATGCAGCACGAATTCGCCCCGCCCCCAGGCGCCGTGCAGCTCGCGCATCAGCGTGCCGCCGGTGAGCGAGCTGGCCCGCATCTGAGGGTCGAAGAACATCACCCGGCCCCGCCCCAGCGCCTTGGCCCGGTACAGCGCCATGTCCGCATCGCCCAGCAGGTCGCCCAGCGGCGTGCCCGGCGCGCGGCAGGCCACGCCGATGCTGGTGCCCACGTGCAGCAGGTGGTTTTCCAGCGGCACGGCCTCGCCCAGCAGCGCCACCACGCGCTCGGCCATGCGGCGCAGGGCGGCGGGGTCGCGGCGGCCCTCGAGCAGCAGCACGAACTCGTCGCCCCCCAGCCGCGCCACCAGGGCCCCCTCCCCCGCCGAAACCAGCCGCTTCGCCACGGCGACGAGCAGCTGGTCGCCGCCGGAATGTCCGAAGACGTCGTTCACGTGCTTGAACCCGTCGAGGTCGAGCACCATTGCCGCGCCGCCCCGGCCGCTCCGGTCGAGCGCCTCCAGCCGGCGGCGCAGCAGGGCGCGATTGGCAAGGCCGGTGAGCGGGTCGTGCTCGGCGGCATGGCGCAGCTCGGCCTCGGCGCGGCGGCGGTCGGTGATGTCGCGCAGGATGGCGCCGAACACCGGCCGTCCCCCCTCCTCCCAGCGCGAGAGCGACAGCTCCACCGGGAACTCCGTGCCGTCGCGGCGCAGCGCCGGCAGGGTCACGGTCTGGCCGGGGCTGCCCTGGCCGCGGCCCGCGGCCACCCGCGCGAGGCCGATCAGCCGGCGGCCGTGCAGCGAGCTCGGCAGGATGATCTCCAGCGTCTCCCCCAGCGCCTCGGCCGCGGTATAGCCGAACATGCGCTCGGCCCCGGCATTCCAGAAGCGGATGATGTTGCCCTCGTCCACGCAGATGATGCTGTCCGGAGAGGTGCTCGACACCTGTTCGAAGCGCAGGCGGGAGGCATCCGCCCCGGCGCGGCGCGGGCGCAGCTCCTCCAGCCGGGCCACCACCAGCTCGGCGAGATCGCCGAGCGTGAGGCGCTCGGCCTCGCTCAGCCCGCCGGGCCGGGGCACGGTATCGGATACGCAGATCGTGCCCAGCGATCAGCCCTCCGCGGTGCGCAGCGGCGCCCCGGCGTAGAAGCGCACGCCCGGCGCGCCGGTGACGAGGGGGCTGTCGCGAAAGCGCGGGTCGGCCAGCGCGTCCGGCACCTCGAACACCCCCTCGCCGCGGATGGCATGGGCGGAGAAGGAGCGCTCGCGCGCCACGCCGTTCGGCACCGGGCCGCGGGCGGCGAAGACATGCTGCTCGGTCTCGCCGCTGAAGCTCAGCGCCGCGATCGGCGCGCGCAGGGCGCGGCCGGCGATATCGACGAACCGGCCGAGTTCCCGCTCCGCGAGCGCTTCGGTGATGCGGAAGGAGTGCAGGGCGGCGAGGCGGCCGGCCTCGTCCTGCGGCGAGGTCCGGGGGTCCCGCAGCAGGGACCTGGGCTCACTTCGCGCCATGTCCCGGCCACTCCCCGGAAAATCGGGTGCTGAAAAATCGGGTGCTCATCAGACCCCAACTCCACACGAAACAAACTTAATCAACTACATTGGCTATGCCCGCACTTAAGAGGTTCTGAAACGATAAAGCAAGCCGATCCCGGTCGGGATTACATCAAATTTGATCAATCGCGGGACAGTTGCCGGTGGGCGTTCCAGCCGGCGCGCGTGGGGCGCGCCGGCTGCGATGCGGACGGTTCAGGCCAGGGCCGCCACCCGCTGCGCGATGGTCGAGAGCACCTCGTCGGGGTCGCGGTTCCACCAGTTCGCGTCCGAGAAGATCTCGACCTCGAGCAGGCCGTCGAACCCCTCCGCCTCCACCGCGGCGCGCAGGCCGTCGATGTCGATCACCCCGTCGCCCATCATGCCGCGGTCGAGCACCAGGTCGCGGGTGGGCACCAGCCAGTCGCAGATGTGGAAGGCGAGCAGGCGCTCGCGGCCGGCCCGGGCGATCTGGCGCTTCACCTCGGGGTCCCACCACACGTGGTAGACATCGAGCGCGAGGCCGATCCCCTCGCCGAGCTGGTCACAGATATCAAGGGCCTGCCCGGTGGTGTTCACACAGGCCCGGTCGCCGGCATACATCGGGTGCAGCGGCTCGAGCGCGATGGGCACCCCGGCTTCGCGGGCATACTCGAGCGTGTGCGCCAGCCCCTCGGTGACGATCTCGCGCGCGCCGTCGATGTCGCGCGAGCCCTTCGGCAGGCCGCCCACCACCATCACCAGGCAGGCCGCGCCGATGGCCGCCGCCTCGTCCACCGCGCGGCGGTTGTCGTCGAGCACGGCGGGCGTGAGGGCGCCCTCGGCGGTGTACCAGCCGCCCCGGCAGAGGCCGCTCACGCCCAGGCCGGAGTTCCGGATCAGCCGCGCGCCCTCGGCCACGCCGGCCTCGTGCAGCTTGTCGCGCCAGGGCGAGATGCCGCCGAACCCGTGGCGCAGGCAGCCCTCCACACATTGCGCCAGCGACCATTGCCGCGACACCGTGGCGGTGTTGAGCGAGATGCGATTCGCCTCCGCCATCTCAGGCCTCCACGCCGCGGGCGGCGAAGACGGCGCGCGCCCGGGCGGCCGCCGATTCGGGGTCCGGGAACAGCCGGGCGGCGTTCGCGAGGCGCAGGATCTCGGCCAGGTGCAGCGTGGAGCGCGCGCTCTCCTGCCCGCCCACCATGGTGAAATGGTCCTGGTGGCCGCAGAGATAGGCGAGGAACACCACCCCGGTCTTGTAGAAGCGCGTGGGCGCGCGGAACACGTGGCGCGACAGCGGCACCGTGGGGGCGAAAATCTCCCGCGCCCCGGCCGCATCCCCGCCGGTGAGCGCGGTGAGCGCGCGCGAGGCAGGGCCGGCGATGGGGTCGAAGATGCCGAGCAGGGCGTGGGAATGGCCCTCGGCGTCGCCCTCGATCAGCTCGGGATAGTTGAAATCGTCGCCGGTATACATGCGCACGCCCTCGGGCAGGCGGCGGCGCATGGCGATCTCCTTCTCCGCCGAGAGCAGCGAGATCTTGATGCCGTCGACCTTCGCCGCGTTCTCCGCGATCACGGCGAGGCAGCTCTCCATCGCCGCCCAATGATCCTCCGCGCCCCAGTAGCCGGCCAGCGCGGGGTCGAACATCTCGCCCAGCCAGTGCAGGATCGCCGGGCGGGTGAGGCCCGAGAGCACCCGGCCGTAGACGCGGGCGTAGTCCTCCGGCCCGCGCGCGGCCTGCACCAGCGCGCGCGAGGCCATCAGGATCACCTGGCCGCCGGCGGCCTCCACCGCCTCGCACTGCATCTCGTAGGCGGCGATCACGTCATCGAGGCTCACGCCGGGGCCGGGGGCGACGTGGTCGGTGCCCGCGCCGCAGCCCACCGGGCGGCCACCGGCCGCGTCGAGGCTGCGGCGGATGAGCTCGAGCGAGGTCGGCCAGTCCAGCCCCATGCCGCGCTGCGCGGTGTCCATCGCCTCGGCCACGCCGAAGCCGAGCCTCCAGAGATGCTCGCGGAAGGCGATGGTGCGGTCCCAGTCGATGGCGGTGCCCAGCCAGGGGTCGATCTCGGCCAGCGGGTCGGCCACCACATGGGCGGCGGCATAGGCGGTGCGGCTCCACGGGCCGGGGGGCGGCACCGGCTCGGGGCCGGCGTCGAGGGTGAGCGGGGCCAGCGCGCCGCCGGGCAGCGGCAGGCGCAGGGTGGCGGGGTTGGTCAGCGTCAGTGTCGACATGGCTCAGATCTCCAGTGCGGGCACGTCGATCCAGCGACGCTCCTGCCAGCTGCGATAGCCCAGCTCGGCGAGCTGGACGCCCTTCGCCCCTTCGAGCAGCGAGTAGCTCCAGGGCCCGTCCTCGGCGACATGGCGCAGGAAATCCTCCCACTGCACCTTGAAGCCGTTGTCGTAGACCGTGTTGTCCGGCACCTCCTCCCAGTCCTCGAAGAAGTTCATCTTCTGCGGCTGGTCGGGGTTCCACACCGGCTTGGGCGTGTTCACCCGGTGCTGGCTGTAGCAGCGGTGCAGCCCGGCCACGGCCGAGCCATGGGTGCCGTCGACCTGGAAGGTCACCAGGTCGTCGCGGCGCACGCGCACGCACCAGCTCGAGTTGAGCTGGGCGATGATGCCGCCCTCGAGCTCGAAGGTGGCATAGGCGGCGTCGTCGGCGTCGGCGGGATAGGGCTTGCCCTGCTCGTCCCAGCGCTCGGGGATGTGCACCGCGCCGCGGCAGCTCACCGCCTTCACCGGGGCGATGGTGTTGTCGAGCACGTAGCGCCAGTGGCACAGCATGTCGGAGATGATGCCGCCGCCGTCGGCCTTGCGGTAGTTCCAGCTCGGGCGCTGCGCCTCCATCCAGTCGCCCTCGAACACCCAGTAGCCGAACTCGCCGCGCACCGAGAGCATGCGGCCGAAGAAGCCGCTGTCGCGCAGGCGGCGGAGCTTCTTCAGCCCCGGCAGGTCGAGCTTGTCGTGCACGATGCCGTTCTTCACGCCCTTCGCCTTCGCGTAGGCCGCGATCTCCATCGCCTCGGCGAGGCTCTCGGAGACCGGCTTCTCGCAGTAGACATGCTTGCCCGCGTCGATGGCGCGGCGCAGCAGCTCCGGGCGCAGCTTGGTGGAGGCGGCGTCGAAGAACAGCGTGTCGTCGGGGTTTGCCAGCGCCGCGTCGAGGTCGGTGGTCCAGCGGGAGATGCCGTGGCGCTGCGCCAGCGCCTCCACGCGCTCGGCGTTGCGCCCGACGATGATCGGGTCCGGCACCAGGCGCGAGCCGTCCGACAGCAGCACGCCGCCCTGTTCGCGAATGGCGAGCACCGAGCGGATCAGGTGCTGGTTCATGCCCATGCGGCCGGTGACGCCGTGCATGATGATGCCGATGCGGGATTGCCTCATTGTCCGGTTTCCTCCTGGAAGTTCCTGTTGTTCATTGTCGTGAAATCGGGCCCCGGGGCGGAGGCGAAGCCCGGCCCGTCGAGGGAGCCGAGCCGCAGCCGACCGCCGGCGATGGCCGGCTCGGGCCCGCGCGCGCCGGGGCGGTAGAGATCGGGGTGGGCGGCGAGGGCGGCTTCGCGCTCGGCCTGCCCCGCGCCCTGCATGCCGCCGGCGAAATGGTGGCCGTTGCGCTCGATGTGCCGCGCGCCTGCGAGCGCGGCCATCGCGGTGTCCTGCTGCAGGCACAGGCCCGGCTGGCAGGTGAGATCCTCCGCCGAGAGGAAGGCCCCCCCGCCCGAGCCCGCCACCCGCGCGGAATTGAGCAGCGCGCGCAGCACGCCCTTGCAGCTCTTCACCGAGACGCCCGCCCAGCCGAGCGCCAGCGCGCGGGGGAAGGCATCGTCCGCGTCGTCGCTCTCGTCGATGATGAGGGGCGGGCCGGCGGGGGCCCGTGTCTCCAGCGCGGTGTCGCGGGCGAAGGGCTGCTCGATGAAGGCGAGGCCCGCGCGCAGCCCCGCGAGCCGGGGTGCGGCGGCGAGCCGGGCGAGGAACTCGGCGAAAGCCTCCGGGCCGTACTGCTCGTTCGCATCGAGCGTGGCACCCACGGGCCCGAGGGGCTCGAGCACCGTGGCGATGGCCTCCAGCCGGGCGATGTCGGCCTGCGGGTCGCCCTTGAGCTTGATCTTGAACCAGCGCACCCCGGTGGCGGCGATCACCTCGTCGAGCGAGACCGGCAGCGCGTCGGGGCGCGCGCGCACCTCCCGCGCGGTGAGGGGGGCGTCATAGCCCACCGTGTGGCGCAGGGCGATCTCCGGCGCCGGGCGCAGGCGGGCGAGATGGGCGCGCAGCGGCTCCGCGCCGAGGTCGGGCGGCGCGAGGGCGGCGAGGCCGAGCGCATCGCCCTGCACGGCGGCGGCGAAGGAGCAGCCGAGCGCGCGGCAGGCGGCGTCGATCAGCGCCATTTCCAGCAGCGCCGGGCCGAAGCCGGCGGCGAGGCGCGGCAGCGGGTCCGGCCCTTCGCTGAGCGCCGCGAGCGCGCCGGCGCGCAGCTCGGCGGCAAGCGCCGCGACGCTGCCGCGCAGCCCGGGCGCGAGGCGCGCCGCACTGGCCACGGCGCGGCGCAGGTCGTCCACGGTCTGCTCGTTGGAGCGCTCGCTGCGCTTGTCGAACCAGCGCGGCACCATGAGCTGGGCGGCAACGCCCTGCGCGGTGCCCCCCGGCCCCTCGAGGGTCACGCGCAGGTAGGCCTCGGAGGTGCGCTCCACCAGCGTGTTGCCGAAGCGGAAGCCGAGGCGCAGGGTCACCGGGCGCTCGCCGGTCTCCACCGCGCGGATGCGGAATGCCGGCGCGCTCATGCCGCGGCCTCCCAGGCGGTGCGCAGCGTGGCGGCGCCGAGGGCGAAGGTCACCGGCCCGGAGATGCAGGTGGTGAAGGGCTCCACCGCCACCGGACGGGCCCAGCCGGCGCGGCGCAGGGCGGCGACGATGGCGGGAAACGGGTCGGCCCCGGTGCCGGGCGCGCCGCGGTTGGTGTCGTTCGCCTGCACGTGGCCGATCATGCCGGTGGGCAGCCAGCGTGCGATGAGCTCGGCGACCGGCTCGGCCTCGGCCACGCCGGCCGCCGAGGTGTCGATCATGGTGCGGAAGGCGGGGTCGCCCACCGCTCCGGCCAGGGCCGCCCCCTCGGCCACGCGGTTGATGAACGGCGTCTCGGCCGGCGAGAGCGGCTCGATGCAATAGGTGATGCCGGCGGCCCCGGCATGGGCGGCCACGGGGCGGAACAGCTCCGCCACCCGGGCCAGCGTGCGCTCCGGCGCCTCGCCCGCGGGGGGCACGCGCTGGCCGGGCGAGCCGTGCACCATCACCGCGCCGCCCAGCCCGGCGCAGAGATCGGTGAGGCGCAGCAGGGTGTCGCGCGTCTGAGCCGCCGCGGCGGGCTCGGTGATCGAGAGCGCCGGGAAGGGCGCGAGCAGCCAGTGCAGGCCGGTGACGCGCAGCCCGTGGTCGGCCAGGGTGCGGGCGATTTCGGCCACGCGCTGCGGGCTCAGCCGGTCGGGCGCCTCGCCCAGCGTGGCGGGGGCGATCTCGAGCCCCATGTAGCCCAGGGCGGCCGCGATCTCGCATTGCTCCGCCAGCCCGCGCCCCTCGGCCGCGAGCAATTCGTTGCACATCGACAGCTCAGGCATGGCCGCCACCGGGCGCGGGCGGGTGGAGGAAGCGCAGCACCATCTCCTGCGCATCCGCGCAGCGCCGCGCAAGCCAGGGCCCGTCGATGGCGCAGCGGAACACCACGCGCAGCGTGTGGGCGTTCGACACCGGGAAATAGCACAGCGAGGCGATCATGATGTAGAGGTCGACCGGGTCGATGCCGGGGCGGAACACGCCGGCGGCCACCCCGCGCTCGAGCGTGGCGCCGAGCTGGGTGACGAGCGGAGACTGGATCTCGCCCACGTCCTCTATCGCGCGGATGGTGGTGCCGCCGCGCAGGTTTTCCGTGTTGAGCATGGAGATGAACCAGGGCTTTTCCACGTAATGCTGCAGGGTGAAGGCCACGAGGGCGCGGATGGCGTCCTCGGGGGTCTTGTGCTCGAGGTCGAGGTCGCGCTCGCCCTCGCGGATCTGGACATAGGCCTCGCGCAGGGCGGCGGCGTAGAGGGCGTCCTTGTCGCCGAAATAGGAGTAGATCAGCGGCTTCGAGACACCCGCGCGCAGGGCGATGGCATCGATGCGCGCCCCGGCATGCCCGGCCTCGGAAAACTCCACCAGCGCCGCCTCGAGGATGGCGCGGCGCGAGCGCTCCGCGTCACGCAGGCGAACGGGGGCGGGCTTGCGGGCCGGGCTGGGGCGGGGCGCGTCGGTCAACGGTGGTTTCCTTCGTGGCTGGTGCCCGCCAGGCGGCGGCGGGGCAGGAGGCGGCCGAACCCGCGGCGCACGGCCGGGATGCTGGCGGCAATGGTGAGCGCGATCAGCACCGCGAAGGCGGCGGAGATCGGCCGGGTGAAGAAGGGCGAGAGATCGCCGTCCGACAGCGTGAGGCCGCGGCGCAGGTTCTTGTCGAGCAGGTCGCCCAGGATGATGCCGAGCACCAGCGGCGGCATGGGATAGTCCATCCGGCGCAGCACGAAGCCGAGGATGCCGAAGGCCAGCATCACCCAGATGTCGAACACCCGCTGGGTGAGCGCGTAGGGCCCGATGAGGCACAGGGTGAAGACCACCGGCATGAGGTATTCGCGCGGCACCCGCATCACCATCACGAAGAAGCGGGTGAGCGACAGGCCGAACACGGTGATGGCCAGCGTGGCGAGCAGCAGCATCGCGGCGATGGAATAGATGAAATCCGGCTGCTCGAGCATGATCATCGGCCCCGGCCGCACGCCGTGGATGAACAGCGCCGCGATCAGCACCGCCGCCGGCGCCGAGCCCGGCACCGCGAGGGTGAGCGCGGGGATGAGCGCGCCGGGCACCACGGCGGAATTGCCGGTTTCCGCCGCCGTCAGCCCCTCGCGCGAACCCTTGCCGAACTCGGCCCGCTCGGGGCTCAGCCGGCGCGCGAGCGCGTAGGAGGCCCAGGCGCCGATGTCCTCGCCCACGCCGGGGATGATCCCCACCATGGTGCCGATCACGCCGGAGCGCCCGATGGTGCCCTTGAAGCGCCACAGGTCGGAGATGCGCGGCAGCATGCGCTTCGAGCGCGCCTGCACCGAGGCCACCTGCGCGCGGCGCTGCCACATCACCGTGAGCACCTCGGCGAAGCCGAAGGCGCCGACCATGGCGGGGATGAGGCCAATGCCGCCGTTGAGCTCGGAAAACCCGAGGCTGAAGCGCACATGGGCGTGGATGCCGTCGGAGCCCACCATGGCCACCATCAGGCCCAGGATCCCGGCGATGTAGCCCTTGATCGGCCGCCCGCCGCCGGTGAGCTGGCCCGAGATCACGATGCCGAACACCGCGAGCCAGAAGAACTCGAACGAGCCGAAGCCGAGCGCCGCCTCGCCCAGCGGCGGGGCGAGCAGCACCAGCAGCACGATGCCCACGATGGTGCCGAGCGCCGAGCCCGCGGTGGCCAGCGCCATCGCATAGCCCGCCTCGCCCCGCTGCGCGAGGGGGAAGCCGTCGAGCGAGGTGGCCGCACTCGCCGGCGTGCCGGGGATGTTGAGCAGGATGGCGCTGCGCGAGCCGCCGTAGATGGCCCCCACATACATGCAGATCAGCACCAGGATGGCCGCGTCGCGGTCGAGCGTGTAGGTGAGGGTGGTGAGCAGCGCCACGCCCATGGTGGCGGTGAGGCCCGGAAGGCTGCCCACGAAGATGCCCAGCAGCGTCGACCAGGTGACATGGAAAAGCGTCGTGAAGCTCGCGAGCCCGCCGAGCGCGCCGAGGAAATCTGCCAGCCGGTCCATCAGGGCAGCCTCACGAGGAAGCCGTCACGAAACAGCACCGACACCGCGAAGGCGAGCGCCACGCCATAGACCGCCGAGCGCCCCAGCACGATGGCCCGGCCGCGCAGCCCCGGCTCCGCCGGCCAGGTGAACACCGCCACGAACCCCGCGATGAACAGCGCGGTGGCAAGCTCGAAGGGCATGCGCCCGACCAGCCCCAGCGCGTAGAAGAGCGTGAGCGCGAGGGTGATCCACAGGTTCGGGCCCGAGACGTCGAGGGCGGTTTCCGCATCGGTCTCGGTGGCGGGGCCGCGGGCGCCGAGGAACAGCAGCACCGCGCAGAGCGCGAGCATGGCGCCCAGGATCATCGGCACCAGGCCGGGGATGCTGGCGGGGTGGATCTGGCGGACCTCCAGCCGGTCCATCGTGAAGCCGCCGGCCAGCATGGCGAGGCCGAGCGCGAAGAGAACGGCAGCGGTGATACGGTCGGCGCGAAGCGCTTTGGGGGACATGGGGCTCTCCGGGGGTGGGGTGCGGTGCCGCCCGTGGCGGGGCGGCACCCGGTCAGGTTCAGCCGGCGCGTTCAGCCGGCGGGGCAGTCGATGCCGATTTCCTTCGGGTCGATCACCGCCTCGCCGCGCGCCACCCGGCCGCAGGCCTCCGAGATCACCACGGGCATCGCCTGGTCGCGCGCGCCCTCGCCCCAGGCCGGCGCGAAGACCGCACCGCGCTCGGCGGCGTATTTCTTCAGCTCCGGCGAGGTCATCACCTTCTCCTGCCACACCTTGTCGACCGTGTCGTACACCTCCTGCGGGGCGCCGGCGGGGATGAACACGCCGAAGTAATCCGCCGCCACATGCATGTCCGGCAGCCACTCCGTCACCGGCGGGATCGGCTCCAGCCCCTCGATCTCCAGCGCCTTGTCCGAGAGCACCGCGAGCGGGCGGATGCGGCCGCCGCGGATCATCTCCGCCTGCTCCACCGCGAGCTGGGTGGTGGCCTCCACCTCGCCGCTCGCCGCCGCGATCACCGCCGGGTTGCCGCCGTCATAGGTGACCATCCGGGCGTTGAAGGGCTCGCCCGCCGCCTCGCGCAGCGCCGCCAGCGCCATGCCGCCCGAGGAGTTCACCCCCGCCGTGCCCACGGTGATGCCGCCGCCGCGGATCTTCTCCAGCAATGCGGCGAAATCCTGCTCCGGGGCATCGGCGTTCACGCCCACCACCGGCACGTTCGCCACGTGCAGGTACACCCGGTAATCGTCGATCGAGGTGTCCTCGAGCAGGCCGGTCACCGCGTAGGTGGCGTTGTTGGCGATGGCGTTCGCGGTCCAGGTGTAGCCGTCGCGCGGGGCGTCGAGGGCGGCCTTCGTGCCGATCGAGCCCGAGGCGCCGGGCTGGTTCACCACCACCACGGGCGTGCCGAGCGCCTCCTCCAGGATCGGCGCCACCACGCGGGTGACCTGGTCGGTCGAGCCGCCGGCCGACCACGGCACGATGATGTTGATGGGACGGTCGGGCTGCCACTCGGCCAGTGCGGGGCCTGCTGCCGCCAGGGCGGCAAGCATCCCTGCCGCGACAAACGCATGCTTGCGGGTCATCGGTTTCCTCCCAGTGTTTTTTGTTACTAACCAGTCAGTAACTTCCGGGATTCGATTCTGTCAACGCCCTCGTGGTCGGAGCCGGCTTGCCGTGGCGGGGCCGGCGCGGGCATTCTCGCCGGGCCCGCCACCCCCGGCGGCAGGGGAGAAACCATGAGCCTGCGCGCCCTCCGGAGCCTGGTGGCCATCGCCCGGCACGGCTCCTTCGCCCGCGCCGCCGAGACGCTGGGCCTCACACCCTCGGCGGTGAGCCTGCACGTGAAGACGCTGGAGACAGAGTTCGCCGTGGCGCTGTTCGACCGCAGCCACCGCGCCGTGCGCCTCACCGAGGCGGGGCGCGAGGCTCTGCTGCGCGCCGAGGCGATCCTCGCCGCCTGGGACGGCATGGGCGAGGCGCTGGCCAGCGGCCCCGATCTCGTCGGCCAGCTGCGGCTCGGCGCGGTGCAGACCGCCCTCGCCGGCCCCCTGCCCGACGCCCTCGCCCGCCTGCGCGCCGCCCATCCGCGCCTGCGGATCTCGGTCTCCTCCGGCATGTCGGCCGAGCTCGCCCGGCGCATCGGCGACGGCGAGCTCGACGCCGCCATCACCACCCAGCCGGTGCCGCCCTGGCCGCAGGGGTTGCGCTTCACGCCGGCCTATGGCCACGGGTTCTGGGTGGTGGCGGCCCCCCATCTCGCCGGGCGCGACGCCCGCGCGCTGCTCACCACCGAGCCCTTCCTGCGCTTCGACAAGCGCGCCTGGGCCGGCCGGCTGATCGACGACGAGCTGCGGCGCCAGGCCATCCCGGTCACCGAGCTGATGGAGATCGACAGCCAGGAGGCGCTGCTGCGCATGGCGGCGAACGGGCTGGGCGTGGCCATCGTGCCGCTCGACGAGCGCGAGTTCGAGCGCGCCCCGCCACTCGCCCGCCAGCCCTTCGGCAGCCCGCAGCTCACCCGCAGCATGGGCCTGCTGGAGCGCGACGACAGCGCGCGGGTGCGCTTCTCCGCCGCCCTCATCGCCGAGCTGCGCGAACGTTGAGTTTTTCTCACCCGTCGCCTCACAATTCAGCATTTTCCTTTCACGGCAGACCGCCCTATCTGGTGGGTTCACCGTTCCGTGAAAGGCCCTCCGCATGTCCTGCCCTCCCGCCTCTGCCGCCCCGGTGCCGCGATGACCGCGATGGTGCTCCTCGCACTGGTGCCCATCGTGCTGCTGATCGGGCTGGGCTTCTGGCTGCGGCGCAGCGCCTTCCTGCCCGAGCCGTTCTGGGCGCCGGCGGAGCGGCTGAGCTACTTCGTGCTGCTGCCGGCACTCTTCACCCATGGCCTTGCAACGGCTGACCTTTCCGGCGTGCCGGTGCTGGCGATGGTGCTCACGCTGATCTCCGCCACCCTGCTCGGGGCGGCCATCGTGCTGGCGGCGGAGCGCTTTCTCGGGCTCGACGGGGCGAGCTTCACCTCCGTCTTCCAGGGCAGCGTGCGCTTCAACAACTACGTCGGCGTCACCATCGCCGCCGGGCTGTTCGGCGTGCCGGGCATCGCCCTCGCCGCGGTGGCGAATGCCGCCATCGTGCCCACGGTGAACATCCTCTGCGCCGGGGTGTTCGCCAGGAGCGGCCCGGCCAGCCCGGGCCTGCGCGGCCTCGCGCGCAGCATCCTGCGCAACCCGCTGATCCTCGGATGCGCCGCCGGGCTCACGCTGCGGCTCACCGGCATCGGCGTTCCGCCCGGTCTCGACGGCGCGCTGAAGGCGCTCGGCGGCGCGGCCCTGCCGCTCGGCCTGCTCTGCGTCGGCGCGGCGATGGACCTGAGGGTGCTGGGCAGCGGGCTGCGCCCGGCCCTGCTCGCCTCGGCGGCGAAATTCGCCCTGCTGCCGGTGGTCACCGTGCTGTTCTGCCGGCTCTGGGGCCTGCACGGCGAGGCGGCGCTGGTGGCGGTGATGTTCCAGGCCCTGCCCACCGCCTCCTCCTCCTACGTGATGGCCCGGCAGCTCGGCGGCAACGCGCCGCTTATGGCCGCGATCATCTCCTTCCAGACCGCCGTCGCGCTGGTCGCGGTTCCGGTGGCGATGCTGCTGCTCGGGCCCGTGGCCGGCTGAAGGCGCTTTGTCCGGTCGCAATGCCGGCCGGTTTCGGTGTAGTCAGGAGGAAACGGCCGGCGCCGCCCGGCCCGGGGGTGGCCCAGGAGGAGATTTCATGCAGGTGCAGCTCGACAGACGGCTTTCCGAACAGGCCTATGACCGGATCATGGAACTGGTGCTCGACGGCTCCCTGCCCGCCGGCACGGTGATCCAGGAGCGGCGGCTGGCGGCGGAGCTGGGCATGTCGCGCACGCCCCTGCGCGACGCGCTGCTGATGCTGGAGGGCGACGGCATCGTGGTGCGCGAGGGCCCGCGCCTGCTGCGCGTGATGACCATGGACATCACGCGCTACATGGAAAACCTCGCCCTGCGCCGGCTGCTGGAGGCCGAGGCGGCCCGGCTCTCCACCGGCAGGGTGCCGGCGGAGCGGCTCGACCGTATCGAGGCGCAGTTGCGCAGCATGCTGCAGGCCCATGCCGACGGCAACCCGGCAACCCGCGCCGAGATCCGGGCCGTGGACGAGGACCTGCACGGTGCCATGTCCGAGGTGGCCGGCAACCGGCAGCTCAGCGCCATCGTTCACAACCTGCGCCTGCAGACGCAGATCTTCGACCTCAAGAACCTGCCCGAGCGCTTTGCGGACACCTGCCGGGAGCATCTCGAGATCGTCGAGGCCCTGCGCGGAACCGACAAGACGGCGGCCGAGGCCGCCGTCTGCCGTCATCTCGACGCCGTGCGCCAGTCGATCATCGAGCGGCTCATCGGCTGAGCAAGCCCGGGCGCGGCGGCTCAGAAGCCTTCCCAGCTTTCCTCGTCATCCTTGAGCGCAAGGTTGCCGGTGCTGCGCGGCGGGGCGTGTTTCGGGCCCTTCGCGGCGGGTGCCGCCGGTTTCGCGGGCTGGCTGGCCCTGGCCGGTGCGGCGGGCTTCGGCGCCGGGGCCGCGGGCTTTGCCGGGGCGCGTGGCACGGAGCTCGCCGCCCCGGGCGACACTGAGCCGTCCTTCACCCGGAAGACATCGACCAGCGTGTCGAGTTCGCGAGCCTGCACCTCCGTCTTCTGGATCGCGGCATTGGTCTCTTCCACGAGCGAAGCGTTGTGCTGGGTCATCTCGTCCATCTGGCGCACGGCGCTGTCGACCTCGCGGATCGAGGAGGCCTGTTCGCGGCTGGCCTCGGCGATGCTGTCGAGCAGGGAGCGGTTCTCCCGCGCCGAGGAGAGCATGGCCTCGAGCCGCTGCGCCGCCTCGGCCACCAGCCGCGAGCCGTCCCCGACCTCGGATGCGCTCTGCTCGACCAGTGCCTTCACCTCGGCCGAGGCCTCGGCCGCGCTCTGCGCAAGGCGCCGCACTTCCACGGCCACCACGGCGAAGCCCTTGCCGGCCTCGCCGGCGCGTGCCGCCTCCACCGAGGCGTTCAACGCCAGCAGGTTGGTCTGGAAGGCGATGTCGTCGATCATGCCGATGATGCTGGAGATCTTGTCCGAGGAGCTGCGGATGCGCTGCATCGCGGTGGTGGCCTCGGCCATCACCTTGCCGCCGTCCTCGGCGGCCTGGGAGACCTTGCCGGCGTTCTGGCTGGCCTCCTCGGCCTTCTTGGCGTTCGCGACCACGGTGGAGGCGAGCTCCTGCATCGCCGCCGATGTCTCCTCGATGGTCGCAGCCTGGCGGGAGCTGCGGTCCGAGAGGTCATGCGAGCCGAGCAGGATGTCGCTGGTCGCCGAGCGCAGCGCGCCGGAGGTGCGGCGCAGCTGCACCACGATGTCGGACATCCGGTCCGCCACCTTGTTGGTGTTGTCGCGCAGCTTGGCGAAATCGCCCTCGTAGCGCCCCTCCACCCGCTGGGTGAGATCGGTGTTGGCGAGCGCCGAGAGCACGCCGCCGGTCTCGGTCAGCCCGCGCTCCACCGTCTCCACCAGCCTGTTCACCCCGTCGGCGAGGGCATTGAGCTCGGCGTCCGGGAACTTCGCGGTCACGCGGCGGTGGAAATCGCCCTTCGCGGCGCCGTCGACGACATCGCCGAAGGCCTGCTGCAACTCGCCCATCATCCGGGCGCGCGCCTCCTTGTCGGCCACGGCACGGGCGGCCTCGGCCTCGGTGAGCCGGGCCACCTTCAGTCCGTTCTCGCGGAACACCTCCACGGCGCGGGTCATGCCGCCGATCTCGTCACGACGCTCACGCCCCTGCAGCTCGATGTCGAAATTGCCCTCAGCGATGGCGAGCATGTCGGAGTTGAGCCGCGACATCGGCCGGGTGATCGAGCGCGCCACCACGACACCGAGCCCCAGCATCGCGACGATGATCGCCGCGGTGACGAGACCGCTCACGGTGGCCGCGTTGAGGAAGATGTCGTTCACGCTGGTGAAGAGCACGCCGGAGGCGATGGTCCAGCCCCAGGGGCGGAAGGCCTCGGCATAGGTGAGCTTGTCGTCCCAGCCGCCGGCGGGGTTCTTGAAATTGTACTCCACGAAGGCCGAGCCGTCGGCCTCGGTGCGCGAGATCATCTCCTTCATGAACAGCTTGCCGCGGCCGTCCTGCTCCACCGACCGGTCGGAGCCCTGCTTCTCCGGCTTGGTGGGGTGCATGAGCAGCACCATGTCGAAACTGTCGACGAAGAGATAGCCGCCGTCCTGGTAGCGCACGCCGCGCAGCACCTCGAGCGCGCGGGACTTCGCCTCCTCCTCGGAGAATTCACCGGCCTGCGCGCGGTCGTAATGGTCCTGCACGATGCTGTGCGCGGCACCGACGACACTGACCAGCTCGCTGCGCTTGAAGCTGCCGAGATTCTCCCGCAGCGTGAGGAGCTGGTAGCCGACGATGCCCACGAAGCCGATGGCGAAGATGCCGATCAGCACATACAGGCGCCGGGCGATGCTGTTTCCCAGAAAGCCGATCATCAAGGTCTCCCGTTCCGGACCGGATACGCAATGCGCAGGCCCCGCAGGCGCGAGCCTGCAAGGACGACACCCGCAGGCCGCGCCTGCGAGGGGTATTCCCGCAGATGCGGCCTGCCCCAGAACGGGAGAGCTACAGGAGCCGGCTTAACCGGCGATGAACGGCGTTCGCGATTCGGCCCCCGGGGGCCGGACCGTCAGTCCCAGTCGACCTCGAAGGTCTTCACCAGGTCGGTCACCTGGTCGTCGGAGAGCATGCGGGGGTGCATGCCGCGGGTGAGCATGGCGAGTTTCGCGGTCTCCTCCAGCTCCTCCATGGCATAGACCGCCGCCTCGAGATCCTTCGAGGCCACCACCGGGCCGTGGTTGGCCAGCAGCACCGCCGAGCGCTTGCCGGCAAGCCCGCGCACCGCCTCGCCCATCCCTGCGTCACCGGGGCGGAAATAGGGCAGCAGCTTGACCTTGCCGAGCTTCATGATGGCGTAGGGGGTGAGCGGCGGCAGCACGTTGTCGGGGTCGGTCTCGGGCAGCATGGAGAGTGCTACCGAGTGGGTGGAATGCAGGTGCACCACGGCGCCCGCCCCCTTGCGCGTCTCGTAGAAGGCTGAATGCAACGGCATTTCCTTGGTCGGCTTGTCACCGGAGACCAGCTTGCCCGAGGCGTCGAACAGCGAGAGCCGGGCGGGGTCGAGCCGGCCCATGCTCGAGCCCGTGGGGGTGACGAGCAGCCCGCCGTCCGACAGGCGGGCCGAGATGTTGCCGGTGGAGCCGCTGGTCAGGCCCCGCTCGTAGAGGGAGCGCGCGAAGAAGCAGATGCGTTCGCGCAGGCTGGCTTCCTCGCTCATGCGCCCTCCAGAACCTTCGCGGCGGTCTCGAAGAAGGCCTCGTCGCCGAAATTGCCGGATTTGAGGGTGAGGCGCAGCGGGCCGGCGGCCAGCGCCGGGGCGCCGGGGGCGATCTCCGGGCCGATGGCGAGCGCGTCGAGGTCGAGCGCCTCGACCACGGCGCCCGAGGTCTCGCCGCCGGCGGCGATGATGCGCGTGGCGCCGCGTGCCACCACGAGGCGGGTGACCTCGGCGAACAGGTCCTCGATGGCGGAGGCGGCGCGCTCGCGGCCGTATTTCTCCTGTGCCGCGCGCACCACGGCGGGCTCGGCGGTGGCATAGGCGAGCGGCAGGCCGTCCTGCGCCAGCAGCCAGTCGGCCACGCCTGGCGCGGTGGTGGTGCCGGCGATCACCGCGTCCACGGTGATCTGCAGCGCCGGGTGGCGGGCCTTGTGATAGGCCACCTGGCCGCGCGTCGCGACCGAGCAGGAACCCGAGAGCACCACGCAGGGCCCGTCGGAGCCCTGCCAGTCATAGCCGCCGCCGGCGAGCAGCCCCTCGCGGCGGAAGTTCTCCGGCAGGCCCATGGCGATGCCCGAGCCGCCGGTGATGAGCGGCAGGCCCGCGGCGGCGGTGCCGATCTCCATGAGGTCTTCGTCGGCGATGGCGTCGGTCACGATCAGCCGCCGGCCGGCGGCGCGCTCGGCGGCGAAGGCCTCCGAGATGGCGGCCGAGCCCTTGCGCACCGCGGCCATGGAGACATGTCCCACGGGCATTTCGGTCTGCCGGGCGAGCCAGCGGCGGATGTCGGGATCGGTCATCGGGGTGAGCGGGTGGTCCTGCATGCCGCTTTCCGAGAGCAGCTTGCCGTTCACGAAGAGATGGCCCTCGAACAGCGTGCGCCCGGTGGCCGGGAACACCGGGCAGACGATCACGTCCCAGGCGTCGAGCCGCTCGGCCAGCGCCGCGGCCACCGGGCCGATGTTGCCCTCGGGCGTGCTGTCGAAGGTGGAGCAGTACTTGAACAGGAACTGCCGGCAGCCCTGCGCCTGCAGCCATTCGAGGGCGGCGAGCGACTGGGCCACCGCCTCCTCCGGCGCGATGGTGCGCGATTTGAGCGCCACGACGCCGGCCTCCACATCGGGTGCCGCCGGCGCGCCGGGCACGCCGGAATACTGCGTCACCCGCATGCCCTGCTTGGCCAGCGTGTTGGCGAGATCGCTCGATCCCGTGAAATCGTCACCGATACAGCCCAGCAACATGTCCTGCTCCTTCGTAGTCCGGGGGCGTGCCCCGCGTGGTTCTCTCGTGTGTGTCTGCCGCGCTCAGCCCTCGGGCCCGTGCATGCTGTTGACCTGCAGCAGGTGCTCGCGCATCGCGCCGAAGGCGCGGTCGGCGTCGCGGGCGCGGATGGCATCGAAGATGCGCTGGTGCGCGGCGAATGCCGTCTCCATCTGGCCCTCGTGGGCCAGGGTGACAAGGCGCACCTCGTGCAGCCAGCGGTCCACCGCCAGGTAGAAGGCGTCCAGCATCGGGTTGCCCACGATGCGCGCGATGGCGAGGTGGAAGTCCATGTCGGTGCGCGCGAAGGCCTCCGTGTCGCCCACCGAGGCGCGATTCGCCTCGAGGATCGCGCCCAGGCCGGCGATATCCTCCGGCGTGGCGCGCTCGGCGGCCATGCGGGCGAGGCCGGTTTCCACCAGGGTGCGCACGTCCTGGAAGTTCCGCAGCCCCTCGGGCTGGGAGATGTAGAAGGTGGCCGTGCCCGAGAGCAGCTCCACCAGCCGGTCGGAGCTGGGCTCGCACACCCGCGCCCTCGTGCCCGGCCGCACGGCGATGAGGCCGGATTTCTCCAGCGCGCCAAGGGCTTCGCGCACCGTGAGGCGCGATACCCCGAACTCCTCCATCAGCTCGCGCTCCGAGGGCAGGGCATCGCCCACGGCGAAGACCCCGGAGCGGATGTCCTCGCTGAGCATCTCCACCAGTTCCTCGTGCATGCGCTTGCGCTTCACCAGCCGCCGGTCGCCTGTCGAATTCGTCTGCATGATCGCTGTCTCCCACATCCGGCAATACACGGCGGTTGACATGCCGTCCAATGATGATCCACAAAGCATCAAACAGTCTGATGGTCAACCTATCAGACCAGTTGCAGGCCAAGGGCCCGCGCCGAACCCGCTCCCGGGAGGAGAGGGCGGCCCGGGCAGGCGGCCGCCGCGGCCCGGCGCGGGGCGCGCAAGACCCGACCACCCCGGCTCCGGCCGGCAAGCAACCCGAACCTTCAGGGGAGGAAAACCTGATGAGATCCCGCATTCTCGGCGCCCTTGCGGCCGCCGGCTTCGCCACCGCCCTCGCCCCGGCCGCCCTGGCCGAGGACATCGCCATCGCCCTGCACGTCGACCCCTCGCACGAGATGTTCGACGTGGGCCGCAAGCTCAAGGAGCTGATCGAGGAGCGCTCCGACGGCGAGTTCACCGTCACCCTGCTCGGCACCGAGGTGGGCGGCGAGCGCGACCACCTGGAGGGCGCGAGCTTCGGCGAGTACCAGATCGCCCTCGGCGGCTCGATGCCCATGTCCCTCTACGCGCCGAAATTCGCCGCCTCCGACCTGCCCTTCGTCTACGCCTCCACCGAGGAGGCGCGGAAGGTCTACGAGGGCGAGATGGGCGACGCGGTGAACGAGGCCCTGGTCGCCTCGGCCAACCTGCGCCTCGTCGGACTGTCGAAGCGCAACCCGCGCAACCTCACCTCCAAGGAGCCGGTCACCACCCCGGCCGACGTCGAGGGCGTGCGCATGCGCGTGCCCGAGATCGCGCCCTGGGTGAAGATCTGGTCCGAGATCGGTGCCCTGCCCTCTCCCATCGCCTGGCCGGAGGTCTACACCTCGCTGCAGACCGGCGTCATCGACATGCAGGAGAACCCGGTGGGCTACATCCACGCCGGCAAGCTCTACGAGGTGCAGAACTACGTCGACAAGACCGAGCACGTGTACTCGTTCTTCCACTGGCTGATGAACAACGACTTCTACGAGGGCCTGTCGGAGGAAGACCGCGAGATGGTGCAGGGCGCCATCGACGAGGCCATCGCCTGGGGTGACGAGCTCACCGAGACGTCCCAGTCCGAGCTCTACGCCGAGCTGGAGGCCCAGGGCATGGAAGTGATCGAGCCCGATGTCGCCGCCTTCCGCGCCAAGGCCGCCCCCGCGGTGCGCGAGATTGCCGAGGGCTTCGACCCCGCCGTGCGCGACTACGTGCTCTCCTTCATCGACTGATCGGGGCAGCGCCGGGCGGGGGTGGCCGCAGGCCGCCCCTGCCCCGGGACCGGCTCCGCGGTCTCCCCCCGCCCGCGGGGGGAGGCCCGGTCCGGGACCGTCCCCCGGGAAGGCTCCCGCCCCGCCCGCCTGTGCCCGCCCGCCTGCGCCTGCCCGCCTTTGCCCGCCCGCATGCGCCTGCCCTCGCGGTGCCTGCCCGGAAGCTGCCCGCCGGCCCGGGCTCCCGCGCGCCGGTCGCGCCGCGGTGCCCGGCACCGCCCCCGCCATCAAGAGAACGGACCCCGCATCATGACCGCCTCCCGCACGCCGGACGCACCGGCCCCGTGGACCCGGCTCGCCTCCGGCTTCTGGGGCATCGTCGAGGTCGTCACCATCGTGAGCTTCTTCGCCATGCTGGCGATCATGTTCATCCAGGTGATGTCGCGCTACGCCCTGGGCATCGGCGTGCCCTGGACGGACGAGGCCTCGCGCTTCCTCTACATCGCCGAGATCTTCCTCGGCGCCGCCATCGCGCAGCGCTACGGCGCCCAGATCCGCATCACCGTGCTGCTCGACGTGCTGCCGCCCCGCGCCGCCGCCGTGCTCGAGGCGATCAGCGACGTGATCACCCTCGTGGTCTGCGCCGCCCTCGTGATCGGCGCCTGGGGCATGATGGAGCGC
Organism: Oceanicella sp. SM1341; assembly: GCF_003448965.1. Lineage (GTDB taxonomy): Bacteria > Pseudomonadota > Alphaproteobacteria > Rhodobacterales > Rhodobacteraceae > Paroceanicella. Next base: position 131,377 of record NZ_QRGC01000009.1, on the reverse strand, counting down.
ACCGCCAATGTCGCCGCCAGCACCCTGCCGATGCCCTTCGCCTGGCTCTACTTCGTGCAGGGCCTGGGCGTGGTGCTGCTCGGCCTGCTCGTGCTGCGTGACCTCGCCGCGAAGCTCGGCCTCGTTTCCCCGCAGACCCGGAGCCTCTGAGAATGATCCTCTTCGCCACCCTCTTCGGCTCGCTGCTCATCCTGCTCTTCGTCGGCGTGCCCGTCGGCTTCGCGATGATCGGCGCCTCCTCCGCGGTGCTGCTCTACACCCGCGGCCTCGAGGGCCTGCCGCTCGACATGATCGCGCAGCGCACCCTCTACGGCGTGAACAGCTTCACCCTGCTCGCCATCCCGGCCTTCCTGCTCATCGGCCGGCTGATGAACGCCTCCGGCATCTCGGACCGGGTGTTCGACGTGGCCCGCTCCCTCGTGGGCCACATGCGCGGCGGCCTGGGCCATGTGAACGTGGTCTCCTCCATGCTCTTTGCCGGAATGTCCGGCTCGGCGGTGGCCGATGCCGGCGGCCTCGGCCCGGTGCAGATGAAGGCGATGGAGAAGGACGGCTACGACCGCGGCTTCTCCGCCGCCGTCACCGCCGCCTCGGCCACCATCGGCCCGATCATCCCGCCCTCCATCCCGGCGGTGATCTACGGCGCGCTGGCCAATGTCTCCATCGCCGAGGTGTTCCTCGGCTCCATCGTGCCCGGCCTGCTCATGGGCCTCGGCCTGATGGCGCTGGTCGCGGTCATCTCCATCCGCCGGGGCTACCCGGTGGCGGCGCGCGCCTCCCTGGCCCAGATCGCCCGGGCCTTCGCCCGCGGCATCCTGCCCATGCTCACCCCGGTGATCATCGTGGCCGGCATCCTCTCGGGGCTCTTCACCCCCACCGAGGCCTCGGCCGTCGCACTGGTCTACTGCATGGCGGTGGCCTTCCTGGTCTACCGCACCGTCTCCCTGCGCGAGTTCTGGCAGATCCTGAAGGAGACCGCGGTCGACACCGCGGCGCTGCTGATCATCATCGCGGGCTCGGCGCTCTATTCCTGGGTGCTGGCGCGCTACCAGGTGACCAGCGACATCACCTCCTTCCTGGCGGAGACGGTGTCCAACCCCTGGGTGTTGCTCATCCTGCTCAACATCTTCATCCTCATCGTCGGCTGCTTCATCGACTCGGTGCCCGCCCTGTTCCTGCTCACCCCCATCCTGGTGCCGCTGGTGCAGAGCTACGGCATCGACCCGGTGCATTTCGGCGTGATGATGATCTTCAACCTGATGATCGGGCTGGTGACGCCCCCGGTGGGCACGGTGCTCTTCACCGTGCAGAAGGTGGCCAACATCCCCTTCGGCGCGCTGATCCGCGAGATCATGCCCTTCTACGTCCCGCTTTTCCTGATGCTGCTCGTGATCACCTTCGTGCCCTGGGTGGTGCGGGTCGTCCCCGACCTGCTGCTGCGCTGATGGCCATGCACGAGCGAAACACCCCGATGGGAGGATTCTGATGTCGGTACTCATCTTCGGCGGCCTCGGCCATGTCGGCTCCTGGGTCGCGCATGACCTGGCCCGCCAGGGCAAGAAGGTCGTCATCTTCGACATGGACGCCGGCCGCTTCGACCAGCTCGGCCTCGACTATCTCGAGGAGGTGCGCGACAACCTCGTGCTCGAGGCGGTCGACGTGCTCGACACCCACACGATGTTCGAGCGCGTGCGCGCCCATGCAGACGAAGCCGAGGCGATCATCTTCGGTGTCGCCGTCATCGCCGGCCCCACCTTCAAGCTGCGCCCGTTCAGGAACATCTCGATCAACACCACGGGCCTGCTGAACGCGCTGGAAGTGGCGCGGGTGTTCAACATCCCGAAGTTCGTCAACCTCTCCTCCGGCGCGGTCTACGGCGACCAGCCGGGCGGCCAGACCGAGGAGACGCCGATCAAGGTCACCGACCTCTACGGCGCCACCAAGGTGGCCAACGAGGTGCTGGCCCTGCAATACGGCGAAACCTACGGCATGGACGTGCGCAACGCCCGGCTCTACTTCGTCTACGGCCCCGGCAAGCGCCCCTCGCGCATGCACGCGCTCTACCAGGCGATGTTCGGCCCGCTGGAGGGCCTCTCGGGCGTGGCCTCGCCCAACGGCGGCGACCAGGCGCTGGACTGGACCCATGTCGCCGACACCGCCCAGGGCGTGGTCAAGCTGCTGCAGGCCGACGGCATGGCCGGCGAGAACGTGAACATCTCCTGCGGCGTCGCCTACCGCCACCCGGAGATCGTGGAGCGGGTGACGAAGCTCCTCGGCCATGACAGCGGCATGACGCTCGGGCCCGGCTCCTTCGTGCCGCGCGGCGCGCCGCTCGACATCTCCAAGGCGCAGCGGCTCATCGGCTTCCAGCCGCGCTTCGCCGACATCGACGCAGGCCTCGCCGACTACCGCGCCTGGCTGGCCCGCTTCGCCAACCAGGCCGCCTGAGCCGGCCCGGGGCGCCGCACCACGCGCGGCGCCCCTTCCTTCCCCCGCCACAAGCGCGTCGCCCTGCTCCTGGCCCCCTGACACTGGCCGCACGCGCGGCACTCTGTCCCCAGCCACCGCAAGCGCGGCGCCCTGCCCCTTGCCCCGCACCATGCGCGGCGCGCCGGCCTTGCCAGCCGCAAGCGCGGCGCACCGGGCCAGCCCGCGCGCGCCTGTTGACAGCTGTCAACTCCGGGCGCCGCTGGTCAGCCGCCCGGCGCGCGCCATATGCAGGGGCCGGGGCGCAACGCCTTGGCCCTGGCCTGCGTTCACCTCCCGACAGCCTTTGCCACCAGCATCGTGACGCGCCGCCTCTCGCCGTCGCGCGTCAGCCAGAGACAAGGACCGGACAGCATGACGCCACCAGACGCTCCCGGCGCGGCCACGCGCTCGCCGCTCACCCTCACCGTCAACGGCAGCCGCCACGCCCTCGAGGTGGACAACCGCACCACCCTTCTCGACCTGCTGCGCGAGAGCCTGCACCTCACCGGCTCCAAGAAGGGCTGCGACCATGGCCAGTGCGGCGCCTGCACCGTCCTGGTGAACGGCACCCGCATCAACGCCTGCCTCACGCTCGCGGTGATGCACGAGGGCGACGAGGTGACCACCATCGAGGGGCTCGGCACGGCAGAGGCGCCCGGCGCCATGCAGGCGGCCTTCGTGAAGCACGACGGCTACCAGTGCGGCTACTGCACCCCGGGGCAGATCTGCTCCGCCACCGCGGTGCTGGAGGAGATCCGCGCCGGCATCCCCAGCCATGTCGCCGACGACCCGGCCGCGGCGCCGCGCATCACCGCCGAGGAGATCCGCGAGCGGATGAGCGGCAACATCTGCCGCTGCGGCGCCTATTCCAACATCCTCGCCGCCATCGCCGAGGTCGCGGAGGAGCGGGCCTAGCAGGCCTTTTTTGGCCCGGCACCGCGGCGCAGGACGCGCACCGGGGCGGCCCCCCGGGCGCGCGTCCCGCTCAGGCGGGTTGCAGGGCCTCGTGCAGCAGGGCGCCCATGCGGCGGATGCCCTCCTCGATGGTCTCGCCATCGGCGGCCGAGAAGCTCAGGCGCAGGGTGTTGCCGCCCGTGGCGTCGGGGAAGAAGGCCCGGCCAGGCACGAAGGCCACCTTGTGGCCGCTCACCGCGCGGGCCAGCAGCGCGGCGCCGTCCAGCGGCTCGGGCACCGTGACCCAGACGAACATGCCGCCCTCCGGCTCGGTCCAGCTCACGCCGGCGGGCATGTGCCGCTCCAGCGCCGCCAGCATCCGGTCGCGCCGGGCGCGGTAGGCGGCGCGGGCGCGGGTGACCTGGGCCTCGAACCCGGCCTCGGCCACCCGGTGCACCGCCATCTGGTTCAGCGTGGCGGAATGCAGGTCCGCCGCCTGTTTCAGCAGCACCAGCCGCGAGATCAGCGAGGATTCGGCGCAGACCCAGCCCACCCGCAGCCCCGGCGAGAGCGTCTTGGAGAACGAGCCGCAATAGACCGTGCGGCAGGCCTCGATGCTGCCCTTGCGCGCGATCTCCAGCGCCAGCATGGGCGGGATCGCCTCACCGTCGTAGCGCAGGTCCTGGTAGGCGGCATCCTCGATCACCGCGAGGTCCAGCGTGTCGGCAAGCGCGAGCACCGCCTCGCGGCCGGCGCGGTCGATCGTCTCGCCGGTGGGGTTGGCGAAATCGGCGGAGAGATAGGCGAATTTCGCCCGGCCGCCGGCCTCGCGCGCCGCCGCCGCGATGTCCTCGGCCGAGCGGTTGGCCCGCGGCAGCAGCCGGTCGTAGCGCGGCTCGTAGGCGTTGAAGGCGCCGAGCGCGCCGAGATAGGTGGGCCAGGTCACCAGCGCCGTGTCGCCGGGGGTGAGGAAGATCTTGCCCAGGTAGTCGAGCGCCTGCTGCGAGCCTGAGGTGATCAGGATGTTCTCCGGCCCGCAGGGCACGCCGAGGGCCGCCATGCGCGCCGCCAGCCAGCGGCGCAGCGGCAGGTAGCCCTCGCTCACCGAGTATTGCAGCGCCGTGGTGGCGTCCGGCCCGGAGAAGATGTCGTGGAAGGCCGTCTTGAAGTCATCGGCCGGGAACAGCGCCGGGTCGGGGATGCCGCCGGCGAAGGAGATGATGTCCGGCTGGTCCAGCAGCTTGAGAAGTTCGCGGATCTCGGATGCCTTCATCCGCCCCGCACGCCGCGCCAGAATGTCCTGCCAGTTCATCATGTCCTCCTTGCGCCCCGAGGGGGGCGGTTTGCGGACCGGACATTACGCCCGCGCCCCGACACGCGCAATCTAATTGCGTCAACGCGCCGTCCCGCGCACGTTCATTCGGATATGCGCCCGGTGCAGGGCTGTTTCGGGAAAGAGGCACCCCGGCGCAGGGCTCCGCCGGCTGCGGCGGGCGGTCGCAGGGCATGGCGCTGCCGCCCGCCCCGGGGAGGGCAGGCGGCGCATCCGGTCGTGACGGACGGGATCAGGCGCGCAGGGCGGCGGTGGCCTCGGCGTCCACGCTGCGGCCGGAGATGGCGACACCGTAGCTCTCCCGCGCGGTCTCCTCGGAGATCAGCCCGTCGAGCACGTCGTCGAGCACCGCGGCGGGGTCGCGCTCGAACGGGTTGCCGTAGCCGCCGCCGGCCGGGCCGAAGGCCACGAAGCTCTCGCCCGCCTTCGCGGCGCGGTAGGAGACCTTGGAGGGCAGGTCGGTGAAGCCGCCGTCCGCCGCCGCGATGCCGAGGCGCGAGGTGCCGCCTTCCGCGCCGCCGAGGAAGCCCCAGGGCGCGTAGCGATGGCCCTCGCCCTCCACCGAGCCGCCGCCGTTCTCGAGGAACTCGAAGGCCCGCACCGAGCCGAAGCCGCCGCGCCAGCGCCCGGCCCCGGCCACGCCCTCGCGCAGCTCGTAGCGGGTGACGCGCAGCGGCAGGTGGGTCTCGATGTCCTCGATCGGGTTGTTGCGGGTGTTGGCGTAGAGCGTGTCGACCGCGTCCATGCCGTCCATGCCCTCGCGGCCGCCGTAGGAGCCCTCGAAGATCTCCATGTGCACCCAGTGGCTCTCGCCCTGCAGGCCCGAGAAGGCGATGACCTTGAGGTTGCCGATACCGGCCGAGACCTGGCCCGGCACCGCCTGCGCCAGCGCCTTCATCACCGTGTCGGCGAGCTGGTTGCCCCCGGTGAAGCGGGCGATGACCGGCGCGGGGAAGCTGGGGTTGGCGAGGCAACCCTTCGGCGCGCGGATGGTCACAGGCCGGGTGAGGCCGGAGTTCTGCGGGATCACGCCATGCACTGCCGAATCGAGCAGGATGGAGCGCAGGGTGAGCCAGATGGCGATGTCCGTGGTGCCGGTGAAGGGCATGTTGATCGGCCGGTCGGAGACCTGCGGCGAGGTGCCGGTGAGATCCACGTCGATGCTGTCGCCCGCCACGGTGAGGGTGACGGCGAGGGTGAGATCGGAGCGCTCCGGATCGCCCTCGAACCCGTCGAGCATGGTGGTGGCGCGGTAGACACCGTCGGGCACCGCGGCGATGGCCCGGCGCATCAGCGTCTCGGAATGGTCCATCAGCGCGTCGATGGCCGCGGTCACCCGGGCGGGCCCGTGTTCGGCGAGCAGGGCGCGGAAGCGCTCGGCGCCGATCTCGCAGGCGGCGATCTGGGCCTCCATGTCGCCCACCACCAGCTTGGGCGCGCGCACGTTGTCACGCAGGATCTGCCAGACGGCGGCGTTGCGCCGGCCGCCCTCCACCACCTTGATCGCCTTGAACTGCAGGCCCTCGGCATAGACGTCGATCGCGTCGACGATGCCGGCGCTGCCGGGCGTCTGGGCGCCCACGTCGAGGTGATGGGCGGTGGTGGCGGAGAAGCCGGCGAGCTCCCCCTCCCAGAACACCGGCACGAGGAAGGCGATGTCCGGCCCGTGGCTGGCGCCGCCGTAGGGGTCGTTGTGCATGATCACGTCGCCGGGCGCGATGGTCTCGCCGCGCTCGGCGAGCACCTTCAGCACGTTCTCCACGTAGCCGGCGATGGGGCCGGACTGCAGCGGGGTGGACTGCATGGACTCGGCGATCTGCCGGCCGGTGGCGTCGGTGAGCGCGGCGCCGAAATCCTCCGACTCGCGGATGATCGAGGAATAGGACATGCGCATGAGCTTGTAGCCCATCTCGATGGCGATGCTCTGCAGCGCGCCCTGGATGACGCTGGCGCTCACGGGGTCGATGCGCGGGGTCTCGGGCATGGCTCAGTCCTTTCCGCCGACCTGGATGAGGAGGTTGCCGCCCGGGTCGGCGACCATGCTGTCCTGCGGGCGCAGGATGGAGGTGGTGTCCTTCTGCACGATGATCGCGGGGCCGGCGATGCGCTCGCCCAGCGGCAGGCTGCCGCGCAGGTAGACCGGGGTTTCCAGCGTCTCGAGCCCGGTGGCCATGCGGAAGGTGCAGGGCCGGTGGCCGAGCAGCGCCGCCTTCAGGCTGCCGCCCTGCCCCACCGCCGGGCGGCCGAGCACCGGCATGCGGCCCGCAGCACTCACCCGCAGGTTCACGATCTCGATCGGGTTGCCGGGGTTGATGCGGCCGTACTCGGCCCGGTGCAGGCCGGTGAAGACCTCGAAGAGGGCCTCCATCGCCGCGGCGTCGAGCGGGCCGGCGGGGATCGCCACGCGCAGCTCGTAGCCCTGGCCCACGTAGCGCACGTCGCCCGAGCGCTCGAAGGCGGTATCGGCCTCGGCGAAACCGTCGGCGGCGAGGCGGGCGGCGAGCTCGGCCTGCATGGCGTCGAGCGTGGCGGTGGCGCGGGCGGCCGCCCCTTCCGCGTCGAGGCTGGAGAGGAAGGCGGTGCGCACGAGGTCGTATTTCATGTCGGTCGCCACCAGCCCCATGGCCGAGGTGATGCCCGGCGCCGGCGGCACGATCACCTCCGGGATGTCGAGCATCGCGGCCACGTCCACCGCCTGCAGCGGCCCGCCGCCGCCGAAGGCGACGAGGGCGAAGCTGCGCGGGTCGAGCCCCTTCTGCACGGTGCGCGAGCGCACGAGATTGGCCATGTTGGCGTTGACCAGGGTGAGGATGCCCTCCGCCGTCTCGAGCCGGGAGAGGCCGAGCTCGGCGGCGAGCCCGTCGATCACCCGCCCGGCGGCGTCCACGTCGAGGCTCATCGCGCCGCCGAGGAAATTTCCCGCGTCGAGCCGGCCGAGCACCACGTTGGCATCCGTCACCGTGGGCTTCGTGCCGCCGCGGCGGTAGGCGGCGGGGCCGGGCACCGCGCCCGCGGAGCGCGGGCCGACGCGGAAGGCGCCGCCCGCGTCGAGATGCGCGATGGAGCCGCCGCCGGCGCCGATGGTGTGGATGTCGATCATCGGCACCATGAGCGGGAAGCCGGCGATGGAGGTGTCGCGCGCCGAGGCCTCGGCGAAGGCGCCGTCACGCACGATGCCGATATCGGCCGAGGTGCCGCCCACGTCGAAGGTGATCAGGCTGTCGCGCCCGGAGAGCGCCCCGGCCCAGGCCCCGCCGATGATGCCGGCCGCGGGGCCCGACAGCAGGGTCATCACCGGCAGCTCGCAGACCATCCGCGCCGTGGCGACACCGCCGTTCGAGCCCATGATGTGCAGGTCGGCCGTGAGGCCGTTCTCCGCCAGCCGCTCCTCCAGCCGGCTCACGTAGCGGCGCACCTTCGGGCCGATGAAGGCGTTCATCGCCGTGGTGGTGAAACGCTCGAACTCGCGGAACTGCGGCGAGACCTCGGCGGAGGTGGTCACGAACACCTCCGGGTATTCCTCCAGCACGATCTCGCGGGCGCGCTGCTCATGCGCGGGGTCGAGGTAGGAGAACAGGAAGCAGATGGCGATGGCCTCCACGCCTTCCTCGCGCAGCTCGCGCGCGGCGGCGCGCACGCCCGCCTCGTCGAGCGGCACCAGCACCCGGCCCTCGGGCGGGGCCATGCGGCCGGCCACCACCTTGCGGTGGCGGCGTTTCACCAGCGGGCGGTCCTGCCAGGGCACTTCCTGGCGGATGGAATAGTGCTGCGGGCGCTGGTGGCGGCCGATGTGCAGGATGTCGCGGTAGCCCTCGTTGGTGATCAGGCCGGTGAGGGCGCCGTCATGCTCGAGGATGGCGTTGGTGGCGGTGGTGGTGCCGTGCAGCACCCGGTCCACGCTCTCGCGCGCCACGCCGGCAAGCTCGCAGAGCTCGAGGATGCCGTTCAGCACCGCCTCCGAGGGGTCGTGCGGGGTGGTGGGCACCTTGTGGATGGTGAGCGCGCCGCTCTCGGTCTCCACGCAGACGAGGTCGGTGAAGGTGCCGCCGACATCGACTCCGATCAGCCTCATGCCTCTGCCTCCGCCTCGCCTGCGGGGGCGGGCGCGGCCGCGCGGGCCTTCGCGAAGGGCAGCGCGTGGGGCATCACCTCGTCGGCCGGGCGGCCGGCCCAGTCGTACTTGTGCACCTGGGCTGCGGAGCGGGCCTGCGCCTCCTCCACCCGGGCGAGGGCGGCCTCGCGGTCGAGCCCGGTGACCTTGCCGGCCGAGACCACCTGCCGGCCGTCGACGTAGACATCGCGGATCGGCCGGTCACCGGCGGAGAAGATCAGGCTGCGCAGCGGGTCGCGCACCGGCCGCATGGCGGGGTGCATGAGGTCGACGAGCACGATGTCGGCCTTGGCCCCGGGGGCGAGCCGGCCGATGTCGTCGCGCCCCAGCGCCTTCGCGCCGCCCACGGTGGCGGCCTCGAAGACCATCTGCGCCGTCGGGCCCTTGGAATTGCCCGACACGGTGCGGCCCACGTAGATGGCGTTGCGCATCTCCTCCACGAAGTTGTGCGGGAAGGTGTCGGTGCCGATCCCCATGTTCACGCCCGCGGCGCGGTATTCGGCGAAATGGCGCAGCGAGATGCCGCGGCGCACGAAGACGGTGGGGCAATGCGCCACCGTGGTGCCGCTCTCGGCCAGCAGGCCAAGGTCGTTTCGGGTGCTCCAGGCCACCCATTCGTGGTGGTCCATGAAGATGCCGTGGCCGATGGTGAGGTCGGGGCCGAGCAGGCCGAGATCGCCCAGCCAGCCGGCCGGCGTGCGGCCGTGGCGGCGCATGATCTCGTTGAACTCCACCACGCTCTGCGAGGCGTGGATCTGGATGGGCATGTTGCGGGCGCGCGCCTCGGCGGCGGCGTCGCGCAAGAGCTCCTCCGAGCAGGTGTCGATCTGGGCGGGGGAGACCACGCCGTCGAGCCGGCCGGAGGGGTGGGCGCGCGCCTCGTCGACCACGGCGAGCGCCTTCTCCAGCCGCGAACGGCCCTGCGGCTCGTCGAACTCGTATTCCACCGAGTGGCCGTTGCGCGTGAACCAGCGGCCGGAGCGGAACATGGGTGCCGCAAAGCCGCGGATGCCGCTGCGCGCCATGGTGTCGAGCCAGCCCTCGTGCGGCACGGAGATGTCGCACAGCGAGGTGACGCCGCTCAGCAGCAGCTCGGAGAGGGCGACCTCGTTGGAGGCGCGCATGCCGTCCTCGTCGAGCTCGAAGAGGAAGAGGAACTCGTAGAGCGAGCTCTGGTAGAAGTTCGGGCTGCCGACCTCGTCGGTCAGGCCCTTGAGCATGGTCTCGAACGTGGGATGGGCGTGCAGGTCGACGAAACCGGGCATCACCAGGCGCTCGCGGGCGTCGACCTCGTGCTCGAAAGCGCCCTCGTAGCGACCGCCCACCTGCAGCACGCGGTCGCCGCGGAAGGCCACGTCGCCGCCCTGCATGTACTCGTGGCGCGCCTCGGCGGCATTCCAGCTGATGATCCAGCCGCAGTCGCGCAGCACGGTGGTTTCGGCCTGCATGGTGACCTCCTTGTTGGTCAGGCCCCGCCCTCAGCCCAGCTCGAGGCCGACGAAACGGGTGAACTCTTCGACATGGTCGAGGAAGGCGTCGACCAGCCGGCCCGCCTCCTCCGCGTTTCCTGCGATGACCGCGTCGGCGATCTCGATGTGGTAGCCGGTGATCTCCTGCGGGTCGAACCGGGTCTGGCGCTGGTAGTTCGCCAGCCAGAAGCGCCGCGACAGGGCGTAGAGCGGCGTGATGGCGCCGAGGAACGGGTTTGCCGAGGCCAGCAGCAGCCGGTCCATGAAGGCGCGGTCGAGCCGCAGGATCGGCACGTGGTCGGGCTGGCCCTTCATGCGGCGGAACTCGGCCACCATCCCGGAGATCACCTCGACATCCTCGGCCGAGCGGCGCAGGGCGGCGCGGCGCACGATGACGCTTTCCAGCGCCCGGCGGGCCTCGAGCACGCGCAGCTGGGTGCGCAGGTCGATCTCGCAGACCACCATGCCCCGCCGCGGCCGGGTGACGAGGATGCCGTCGGAGGCGAGCCGCAGCAGCGCCTCGCGCACCGGGGTGCGGCCGATCTCCAGCCGCTCGGTGAGCGAGGGCTCGGACACCCAGGCCCCGGGCCTGAGCTCCATGGTCACGATCATGTCCTCGATCAGCCGGTAGGCCTGGTCGGCCAGGCTCTCGCCGGGGGGCGGGGCAATGCGGGTGTCGGTCATGCGAATGGCCTCAGCGTGGGGGCGGACAGGATGTCGAGCGCCGCCGGGCCATCACCCATGCGGCTCCATACCCTTTGCGCTGCCCTGCGCGCTGCTGCAACCACCGTGGCTTCCTGCAGTTGCGTCAGTCTGCGCTCACGCATCACCCATGTGCCGTCCACCATCACGTGGCGCAGATCTTCCGGCTCGGCCGAATGCACCAGAAGGCGTACCGGGTCGCGGCTCGGCGTGGTGGAGAACCCGTCGAGCCGCCAGACGGTGAGATCGGCCTTCGCCCCCGGCGCGATGCGGCCGAGATCGCTGCGCCCCAGCGCCCGGGCGGGCGCGAGGGTGGCCGCGTCGAACATCTGGCCCGCGGTGGCGCGGCGGCTGTCGCGCTCCACCGTCTTGGCCAGAACGGCGCCGTATTGCATCTGTTTGAGCAGGCTCTGGGGCGCGGTGTCGGAGCCCAGGCACATGGTCACGCCCGCGTCGAGGTAGCGCGCGAAGCTCTCCATCACGTAGCCGCGCCGGGCGAACACCCAGGGGCAGTGCGCCACGGAGGCGCCGTGGGCGGCGAGGATCTCGAGGTCGCGCCCCGGGTAGTTGAGCCAGGAATGCCCGGCGGTGAAGATGACATGGCCCAGCATGCAGCGCTCGGAGAGGAAGCCCTGCGCCTCCAGCCACTCGATGGGGGTCATCCCCTCGCGCGAAACCATCTCGCGGAACTCGAACACCGCCTCGGAGGTGTGCAGGGCGACGGGGCAGTCCCGCGCCTCGGCCTCGGCGCGCGTGGCGGCGAGCAGCGCGGGCGAGACCATCGCCACCTGCATGGGCGAGAGGTAGCCGCGGATGCGGCCGTTCGCCCGGCCGTCCACCCTGTCGATGAAGGCGCAGGCGTCGTGGAAGCCGTCGAACCCGTCGTCCTCCTTCCAGTCGATCACCATGCGCCGGCCGTCCGGCGTGCGCCATTTCGCCGAGCCGTAGCCCTGCGCGACATAGGCGCGGATGCCGGCGCGCTCGGCGGTGTCGGCCACGTGGTCGCCCTGCCAGCCGATCTCCATCACCGTGGTGGTGCCGGAGCGGATGAGCTCGGCCACGGAGAAATCGGCCATTGCCCGCTCGTCCTCCGGGCGCATGGCACGGGTCATGGCGGGCAGCAGCTCGGCGAGCGAGGTGAACCAGAACTGCGGCTTGCCGGTGTCCTCGACCGTGGTGCGGTCGAGCGGCGCGGAGGTGAGATGGGCGTGGCTGTCGATGAAGCCGGGCGCGATGAACGCGGGCCCGAAATCATGCCGCTCCACGTCCTCGCCGAGGTCGACCGGCGGGCCGACATAGACCACCCGGTCCCCTTCCGTGATCACGCAGCCGCCGCGCAGGTGGCGGTGCTCGCCATGCTGGAAGGCGATGATCTCCTCGGCGAAGAGCGCGCGGCGGCTCATGCGCCGCGCTCCGCCGCCCGGGCCTGCAGCCGGCCGGCCACGAAGAACAGCGCCACCGAGAGCACGATCTCCAGCGTGGAGACGGCGGCGATGGTGGGGTCGATCTCGTTGCGCATGCTCTCCCACATCCGCGCCGGGAGGGTGACATGGCCCGGCGCGGTGATGAACAGCGCCACGATCAGCTCGTCGAAGGAGGTGATGAAGGCGAAGAGCCCGCCGGCGAACACGCCGGGCCGGATGAGCGGGAAGGTGACGAGGCGGAAGGTGGTCCAGGTGCCGGCGCCGAGGTTCTGCGCCGCCTGCTCCAGCCGCGTGTCGAACCCGTGCAGCACGGCGGAGACGTTCACCACCACGAAAGGCACCGCGAGCGCCGTATGCGCCACCGCGATGGCGACCGGCGAGCCGACGATGCCGAGCCGGGCGTAGAAGAAATACACCGCGATCGCCACGATGATGCCCGGCACGATCAGCGGCGAGAGCAGGAAGGCCACCACCAGCTTCTGCCCCGGGAACCGCCCGCGCACCACGCCGAAGGCCGCCGCCGTGCCCAGCACGGTGGCCAGCACCGTCACCAGCGCCGCCACCCAGAGGCTGAGCCAGGTCGCCTCCAGCCAGTCGGCGCGGGAGAGGAACTTCTCGTACCATTGCAGGCTGAGGCTCTCGGGCGGGAAGGTGAGGAAGCTCGAGCCGGAGAAGGAGATCGGGATGATCACGAACACCGGGAACACGAGGAACACCACCACCGCGAGGGCGAGAAGCCCCAGCAGGGCGCGGCCGGCGCGGCCGCTCGACATCACCAGAGGGGGGGCTGCGCTCATCGTCCGGCTCCCATCACGCGGTCGAGGCTGAGCAGGCGGCTGAAGGCGGCCACGATCAGCAGGGTGACCACCAGCAGCACCGCGGCATAGGCGGAGGCGAGGTCCCAGTTGTAGAGGTCGACCTCCTGCGCGATGAGCATGGAGGCCATCAGGTCTCCCGGGCCGCCGAGCAGCGCGGGCGTCACGTAGAAGCCGAGGCAGAGGATGAACACCACCAGCACCCCGGCGAACACCCCCGGCAGCGACAGCGGCAGGATGACGAAGCGCAGCACCGAGAGCGCGCCGGCGCCGAGGTTTTCCGCCGCCCAGACCAGCCGGCCGTCGATGCCCTTCATCGTGGCATAGATCGGCAGCACCATGAAGGGCAGCAGGATGTGGATCATGCCCACGTAGACCGCGAAGGAGGTGTTGAGCAGGCGCATCGGTGTCTCGATCAGCCCCAGCCCGATCAGCGCCTCGTTCACCATGCCCTGCCGGCCCAGCAGCACCATCCAGGCATAGGAGCGCACGAGGATCGAGCTCCAGAACGGGATCATCACCGCCGCCAGCAGCAGGCGCGACAGCCATGGCGGCGCGATGGCGGTGAAGAGCGCCAGCGGGTAGCCCAGCACCAGGGTGGCGAGGGTGGTGATCACCGCCACCTTGAGCGTGATCCAGAACACCTGCGCCGCCACACCGCTGGTGAGGGCCGCCTGCACCGGCGCGAAGTCGAGCGCGGGCCCGGAGGCGCGCGAGAGCATCATCAGCACCGGCACGAGGTAGAACACCGCGAGGAAGGCGAGGAGCGGCAGCACCAGCAGGCCGGGCTTGCGCCAGGCGGCACCCGCGCGGCGCGGCGGGGCTGCGGCCATCGGCTCGGCGAGCGCGCTCATGCCACCGCCCGCCCGTCGACGAAGAAGCGCATCGCGCCCGGCGCCCAGGAGGCGGTGACCGCCTCGCCCGGGGCGAAGCCGGCCTGCGTCTCGCGCAGCGGGTGGCGCACGGAGAGGGCGGTGCCGTCGGGCAGCGCCAGCTCGTAGCGGCGGTAGTCGCCCACGAAGGTGGAGGCGGTGACGGTGGCGGGCACGGCCAGCGCCTCGCCGAAGGCCGGCGCGCCGGCGGGGGCGAGGGAGATACGCTCGGGGCGGATGGCGCATTCCACCGCCTCGCCGGCCCGCACGGCGCGCGGCAGCGGCACCGGGGTGGGGCCGAAGAGCGCGCGGCCATCCCCCTCGGCCCGGGCGGCGACGATGTTGGACTCGCCGAAGAACCCGGCCACGTAGGTGTCCGCCGGGCGGTCGTAGAGGGTCTCCGGGCTGTCGGTCTGCAGGATGCGGCCGTCGCGCATGATGCAGATGCGGTCCGACATGGTGAGCGCCTCCTCCTGGTCGTGCGTGACGTAGAGCACGGTGAGGCCGAGGCGGGCCTGGATGCGCTTGATCTCGGTCTGCAGATGCGCGCGCAGGTGCTTGTCGAGCGCGCCCAGCGGCTCGTCCATCAGCAGCACCGGCGGCTCGAAGACGATGGCGCGCGCCAGCGCCACGCGCTGCTGCTGCCCGCCCGAGAGCTGGCGCGGGTAGCGCCCGCCCAGCCCCTCGAGCCCGACGATGGAGAGCACCCGCGCCACCGCCTCGCCCTTGGCCGCGGCGGTCGCCTTGCGCATGCGCAGCGGGAAGGCGATGTTCTCCGCCACGGTCATGTGCGGGAAGAGCGCGTAGCTCTGGAACACCATGCCCACGTTGCGCGCCGCGGGGGCGACATGGGTGATCTGCCGGCCGCCGACGCGGATCTCGCCCGAGCTGGGCATCTGGAAGCCCGCCAGCATCATCAGCGTGGTGGTCTTGCCCGAGCCGGAGGCGCCGAGCAGGGTGAGGAACTCGCCGGCGGCGACATCGATGTCCACGCGGTCGACCGCGAGCGCGTCGCCGTAGCGCTTGCTCACCTGGTCGAACTGCACGGCAGCTCCGAGGGGGGCACCAAGGGGGCCGGGGGTGGGTTCGGTCATCGGGGGCCTCCGGTGTGCGAGCCGCTGCCGGCCCGGTTGGTCTTCGTCATCGCGGTACTCACGCGAGGCCGGCTGCGTCATGCACCACGCGGCCGCCGAGCAGGGTGGCGTGCACGCGGGTCTCGCCCAGCTCCTCGGCCGGGATGGCGAGGGGGTCGCGGTCGAGCACGCAGAGATCGGCGAGCTTGCCGGGCGCGAGGCTGCCCTTGAGGTGCTCCTCGCGGCCCGCCCAGGCGCCCAGCGTGGTGTAGGTGGCCAGCGCCTCCTCCACCGTGATGGCCTGCGAAGCGTCGAGATCGGCGCCGCCGGAGCTGCGCCGGTTCACCAGCGCCGCCATGCCGCGGAACGGGTTCGCGTCGCACACCGGGTTGTCGGAATGGCAGGGCGCGGGCACGCCGGCGTCGATCAGCGCGCGCAGCGGCCAGAGATGCTTCATCTCCTCCGCCCCGCGCGCGGCGAGATGCGCGTCGCCCAGATCATGCGCGAAGCCGCTGGCCGAGGAGGCGACCACCCCGAGCCGCGCGAGCCGCGCCACCAGGTCGGGCGGCACGGCGCAGCAATGCTCCACGCGCATGCGGTGGTCGGGGCGCGGCGTGTCCTCCAGCAGGGCCTCGAAGATGTCGAGGGTGAACTCCACGCCGCGGTCGCCCATGCCGTCGAGGCAGACGGTGAGCCCGGCGCGGTGGGCGGGCAGCGCGAGGGCGATGAGCTCGTCACGCGCGAAGAGGAGCTCGCCGTTGTGCCCCTGCCCCTCGCCCTCGCCGAAGGGGCGCTGGTAGGGGGCGCGATACGCCGCGGTGCGCCCGGAGGTGGAGCCGTCGGCCACCCATTCCACGCCGATGAGGCGGATCCACTCATCCCCGAAGCCCGAGCGCAGCCCGGAGCGGATGAGCCCGGCGACCAACTCCGGCTCGCGCCCCGAGGCGATGAGGCCGATGCGCATGTGAAGCGTGCCCTCCGCCCGCATGCGCTGGTAGGCGCCGATGCCCTGCGAGGTGGTGAGGCTGTTGTGCAGCGAGGTGATGCCGAAGGCCGAGTAGCCGGCGAGCACGGTGCCGAGGCCGGCGTGGAAATCCGCCTCGGTGTAGCCGCGCTGCACGTGCTCGATGAGCAGGTGCGCGGCGCGGGCGCGCAGGAGGCCGGTGGGGGCGCCGAAGGCGTCGCGCTCGATGCGGCCATGCGGGGGGTCGGCCGCCTCGGCGGTGAAGCCGAGGGCGGCGAGGGCGGCGGAGCTCGCCACCCCCATCAGCGCGTCGCGGCGGTAGAGGAACACCGGGCGGCCGCCGCCGGCGGCGTCGAGCTCGGCCCGGCCGGGGTAGCCGCCCATGCGCGTGTCGTCGAAATTGTAGGCCAGCACCCAGTCGCCCGCCGGGCGGCCGGCGGCGGCGGCGCGCACCGCCTCGAGCAGGGCCTCGCGGCCCGCCGGCGCCGCGGCGCCGAGGTCGAGCCAGCGGCCGATGCGCGCGCCCAGCATGTCCGGGTGGCAATGGCTGTCGATGAGCCCGGGCAGCACCGTGGCGCCGGCGCAGTCGATCTCCCGCGCGCCGGGCGCCAGCGCCCGGATCTCGGCGGTCGAGCCCAGGGCGGCGATGCGCCCCTCGCGGATGGCCAGCGCCCCGGCCCGGTGGCCGGGGGCCTGCATGGTGATGATGTTCGCGCCGGTGACGATGGTGTCGACCGGGGCCGTGTCGAGCGGCATCCGGGAAGCTCCCGCCTGGGGTAAGGGGTCATCCCCCGGAGGCGCAGTCAGGCAGCCCTGCGCCTCCGGGGTGTTGGCCGCCGCGCACGCCCAGGGAGAGCAGTGCGCACGGCGGCATCACGCGGCCCGGCTCAGCCGAGCATCATGGCGTTGAACTTCTCGATCACCTCGGGCCGGTTCGCCGCCCACCACTCGTGCTGGTAGGGCACCATGCGCGAGAGGTTGGCCGGGGCGGTGGGCAGGTTCGCCAGCACGTCGGCCGGGATGTACTGCTCCGAGTCCACGTTGGTGAAGCCGTAGGGCAGCAGCATCGAGTAGCGCGCCTGCGCGATGGCCGAGGAGGAGAAGGCGACGAACTTCTGCGCGTTCGAGAGGTTCGGGCAGCCCTTGGGCAGCAGCCAGGCGTTGTTCACCAGCATGCCGCCGTCCCACAGGATCTCGAGCGGCGCGCCCTCCTGCTGGGCGGCGAAGACGCGGCCGTTCCAGGCGGTGACCATCGGCGCCTCGTTGTCGAGCAGCATCTGCATCGGCTGGGCGCCGGCCTCCCACCACTTGATCACCGAGGGCTTGATGCGCTCGAGCGCGGCGATGGCCCGGTCGATGTCGATCGGGTAGGCGTCTGCCGGGTCGACCCCGTCGGCAATCAGCGCGCCGACCAGCTCGGGGATGTTGCCCTTCGTCGCGATGGGCATGGAGCGGCCGCCGGGGAATTTCTCGGTGTCCCAGAAATCGGCGAAGCCCTTCGGCGCCTCCGACCAGGCATCGGTGCGATAGGCGATCATCTGGGCATAGGGCACGATGTCGAGCCCGTGGGAGGAGCGGTAGTTCTCCGTCACGCCGTCCTCGACGAGCCCGTAGTCGATCGGCTCGAGGTAATCGCCCTGCTTCAGCAGCTCGAGCATGGTGCCGCGGCCGATCTGGCAGACGTCCCAGGCCACGGTGCCGGTGTCGACCATGGCCTTGAGCTTCGCGGGGTCGGGGCCCACGGCCTCCACCACCTTGATGCCGCAGAGCTTCTCGAAGGGCTCGAACCAGGCCTTGCGCTGCATGTCGGTGCCGATGCCGCCCCAGGTGACGACAACCACCTCGCCCTCGCCCTTCCACTCTTCGGGAACGGAGTCGAACTGCGGCAGGTCGGCCTCCTGCGCGAAGCCGCGCAGCGGCAGGGAGGCAGCGGCGAGGCCGGCGGCGGCCCCGCCCATGAGGGTGAGGAACTCGCGCCGCGAGGCGGGCGGCACCATCACCGAGGCGCGCAGGCGGCGGATCATCTCGCGCTGGCTGGCGGTCTTCTTGTCCATGAATGTCTCTCCACTGTCGGACCCGGGAGCTTCGCCCCTCTCGCAGCCGCCGATTCCGGCTGCTGCAGTTGCGAACACTGTGCTGTGCCTGTGGATATTTTCATATACTTTTTTTGCGTATACGTAGATTTTTTAATTCGCCGAGCCCTGTCAACGGCTTGGCGGGCGACCGTCCAAATGCAAGGCACCGCGCCCGGGGGGCGCGGTGCGGCAGTCTCTCGCGATGTGAGCGGGTGTCAGGCCGGCTGGCCGGCCTCCGCGCGGCGCGCCGCCCGGGCGGCGAGCCGGGCGCGGATCTTCTCCACGTCGGTCACCGGGGTCGCGGCGAAGAGGGTGCGGGTGTAGGGGTGCTGCGGGTCGGCGAAGATTGCGTCGCGCGTGTTGTGCTCCACCACCTCGCCCGCGTACATCACCATCACCTCGTCGGCGATGTAGCGCACCACCGAGAGGTCGTGGCTGATGAAGACGTACGTCAGCTCGAACTCCTCCTGCAGGTCGGCGAGCAGGTTCAGCACCTGGGCCTGCACCGAGAGATCGAGGGCCGAGACCGGCTCGTCGAGCACCAGCAGCCTCGGGTTCACCATCAGCGCGCGGGCGATGGCGATGCGCTGGCGCTGGCCGCCGGAGAACATGTGCGGGTAGCGGTTGAAGTGCTCGGGCTTCAGCCCGACCTTCACCAGCATCTTCATCGCGAGGTCGCGCCGCTCCGCCGCCGAATGCGAGGTGTTGAGCACGAGCTGTTCCATCAGCACGTCGCCGACCTTCTGGCGCGGGTTGAGCGAGCCGTAGGGGTTCTGGAACACGATCTGCACCTTGCGGCGCATCTCGCGGGTGAGCTTCTGGCTGCCGATGTCGATGCGGGTGCCGTCGAGGTAGAGCTCGCCCTCGGTGGCGGGGTCGATCAGGGTGATGATGCGGCCCAGGGTGGACTTGCCGCAGCCGCTCTCTCCCACCACGGCGAGGGTCTTGCCCTTTTCCACCGAGAAGCTCACGCCCTTGAGCGCCCGCACGGTCTTGGCGCGGGAGAACAGGCCGCCGCCACCCACGTAATCGCGGATGATGCCGCGGCCCTCGAGAACCGGGGTGCTCATCGGATGCCCCCTTCGCCGATCAGGTCGGCCACGGTCTGCAGCCGGTCGCCGGTGGCATGCTCCGGCAGGGCGGCGAGCAGCGCGCGGGTGTAGGGGTTCTGCGGGGTCTCGAACAGGGTCAGCACGTCGGCCTCCTCCATCTTGCGGCCCTGGTACTGCACGATCACCCGGTCGGCGGTCTCGGCCACCACGCCCATGTCATGGGTGATCATGATCAGCGCCATGCCGTGCTTTTCCTGCAGCTCGACCAGCAGGTCGAGGATCTGCTTCTGGATGGTGACGTCGAGCGCCGTGGTCGGCTCGTCGGCGATGAGCAGCCGGGGGTTGCAGGCGATGGCCATGGCGATCATCACGCGCTGGCACTGGCCGCCGGACATCTGGTGCGGGAAGGCCGAAAGCCGGCTCTCCGGCTCCGGAATGCCCACGGCGCGGAACAGCTCCACCGCGCGGGCCCGCCGCTCGGCCCGGCCGAGGCCCAGATGCGCCTTGAGCACCTCCTCCACCTGGAAGCCCACGGTGAAGCAGGGGTTGAGCGAGGCGATCGGCTCCTGGAAGATCATCGAGATCTCCTTGCCGATGATGCGCCGGCGCTCGGCGCCGCTCATGCCCAGCAGGTCGGTGCCGGCATAGCGCATCACGTCGGCGGTCACGGTGGCGGTCTTGGGCAGCAGGCCCATCACCGCCAGCATGGACACCGACTTGCCCGATCCGCTCTCGCCCACGATGGCGAGCACCTCGCGCGGGCTCACGGCGAGATCGACGCCGTTGACCGCGAGGAAGGGGCCGGTGCTGGTCTCGAAGGAGACCGTGAGGTTGCGGATCTCGAGAAGCGGTTCGCTCATGGCTCAGCTCCGCTTCAGGCGCGGGTCGAGCGCGTCGCGCAGCCCGTCCCCCACGAGGTTGATGGCAAGCACGGTGATCAGGATGGCGAGACCGGGGAAGGTCACCACCCACCAGGCGCGCAGGATGAACTCGCGCGCCTCGGCCAGCATGGTGCCCCATTCCGGCGTGGGCGGCTGCGCGCCCATGCCGAGGAAGCCGAGGGCGGCCGCGTCGAGCACCGCGTTGGAGAAGGAGAGCGTGCCCTGCACGATCAGCGGCGCGAGGCAGTTGGGCAGGATGGTGCGGAACATCAGCCGCAGCTTGCCCGCACCCGCCACGCGCGCCGCCATCACGTATTCGCGGTTGCGCTCCGACATCACCGCAGCCCGGGTGAGGCGGGCGAAATGCGGCTGCAGCACGAGGGCGATGGCGATCATCGCGTTGGTGAGGCCGGGGCCGAGGATGGCCACCAGCACCAGCGCGAGCAGCAGCGAGGGGAAGGCGAGGATCACGTCCATCACCCGCATGATCACCGTGTCGACCCAGCCGCCGAAGAAGCCGGCGACGAGCCCGATCACGATGCCGCCCACCAGCGCGATGGTCACCACCACCACGCCGATGAACAGCGATTGCTGCGCGCCGTAGATCAGGCGCGAGAGGATGTCGCGGCCCACCGCGTCGGTGCCGAGCAGGAAGGAGGTCGAGCCCCCCTCCTCCCAGAACGGCGGGGTGAGCAGCGCATCGCGGTACTGCTGGGTGGGGTCGTGCGGGGCGATGATCGGGGCGGCGACCGCCAGGACCACCAGCACCGCGAACACCACGAGCCCGATCAGCGCGCCGCGGTTTTCCCGGAAGTAGAACCAGAACTCGGCAAAGGCGGCGGCGCGCCCGGCGCCGGCGTTCTGGGGTTCGATTTCGGTGACTTCTGACATGGCCGCCTCACTTGTGCC
This sequence comes from Oceanicella sp. SM1341, assembly GCF_003448965.1. Taxonomy (GTDB): domain Bacteria; phylum Pseudomonadota; class Alphaproteobacteria; order Rhodobacterales; family Rhodobacteraceae; genus Paroceanicella. The sequence continues at coordinate 110,334 of NZ_QRGC01000009.1, read as the reverse complement.
GGATGCGGGGGTTGATCAGCCCGTAGAGCAGATCGACGAGCAGGTTCACGATCATGACCACGGCGGCGATGAGCAGCAGGCCGCCCTGCACCACCGGGTAGTCGCGCCGGAAGATGGAATCGACCATCCATTTCCCGATGCCCGGCCATGAGAAGATGGTCTCGGTGAGAATGGCGCCGGCCAGCACCACGCCCACCTGCAGGCCGATGGTGGTGATGACGGGGATGAGCGCGTTGCGCAGCGCGTGCACGTTCACCACCCGCCAGGGGCTCATGCCCTTGGCGCGGGCGGTGCGCACGTAATCCTCGCTCAGCACCTCGAGCATCGCCGAGCGCGACTGGCGCGCGATCACCGCCATGGGAATGGTGGCGAGCACGATGGTCGGCAGGATGAGATGCGAGACCGCCGAGGCGAAGGCGCCGCTCTGCCCGGAGAGCAGGCTGTCGATCAGCATGAAGCCGGTGACCGGCGGGAAGAAGTAGAGCAGCGAGATGCGGCCCGAGACCGGGGTCCACTGCAGGATGCCGGAGAACAGGATGATGAGCAGCAGCCCCCACCAGAAGATCGGCATCGAGTAGCCCACCAGCGCCGTGCCCATCGACACCTGGTCGAACCACGACCCGCGCCGGATGGCGGCGAAGACACCGAGCGGGATGCCCACGATGGTGGCGAGCAGCATGGCGCAGAGGCCGAGCTCGACCGTGGCGGGGAACAGCGCCATGAACTCGGTCAGCACCGGTTTCTTGGTGACGAGCGACGTGCCCAGGTCACCCTGGAACAGCCCGGCGAGATAGCCCAGATACTGCTCCCACAGCGGGCGGTCGAAGCCCAGCTGGTGCAGGAGCTGCTGGTAGCGCTCGGGTGAGAGGCCGCGTTCGCCGGCCATCAGCAGCACCGGGTCGCCGGGCAGCACGCGTACGAAGCCGAAGGCCACGATGGTGATCCCGAAGAAGGTGGGAACCAGCACCGCGAGCTTGGCCAGGAGGAATCTGAGCATGAGGGAACCTCTGCCTGCCCGCCGGCCGCAGCCGGCGGGTGGCGATGGGCTTCAGATCACTCGGCGATGTCCACACCGTCGAAACGGTGGCTGCCGAGCGGGTTCATCTTGTAGCCGGTCACGTTGGTGGACATCGGCATGAAGACGGTCGAATGGGCCAGGGTCGCCCAGGGCGCCTGGTCCTTGAAGCGCAGCTGCGCCTCTTCGTAGAGAGCGGTGCGCTCGGCCTCGTCGGAGGTGGTGCGCGCCTTCTCGATCAGGGCGTTGAAGTCCTCGTCGCACCAGTTGGCGCGGTTCGAGCCGCCCACGGCCGCACAGCCCAGCAGCACGCCCATGAAGTTGTCCGGGTCGCCGTTGTCGCCGGTCCAGCCGAGGATCACGGCACCGTCACGCTCCTTGTCGGAGGATTTCTTCAGGTACTCGCCCCACTCGTAGGAGACGATCTCGACGGTCACGCCCACCTCGGCGAAATCCGCCTGGATGAGCTCGGCCGTGCGGCGCGCGTTGGGCATGTAGGGGCGCTGCACCGGCATGGCCCAGACCTTCATGGAAAGGTCGGTCACGCCCGCGTCCTCGAGCATCTTCTTCGCCGCTTCCGGGTCGTAGGCGTCGTCCTGGACCGCGTCGTTGTAGCTCCACATCGTGGGCGGGATCGGGTTCTTGGCCACCTGGCCGGTGCCCTGGAACACCGCGTCGATGATCGCCTGCTTGTTCATCGCCATGTTGAGGGCGCGGCGGACCTCGGGCTTGTCGAACGGCGCCTGCAGCGTGTTGTAGGCGAGGTAGGCGACGTTGAGGCCCGGCTGCTCCATCACGGTGATCGCGTCATCGGACTGCAGCGCTTCCACGTCGGCGGGCGACGGGTAGGGCATCACGTGGCACTCGCCGGCCATGAGCTTCTGCATGCGCACGGCGGGGTCGGTGGTGATGGCGAAGATCAGGTCGTCGATCGGCTGCTTGCCGCGCCAGTAGTCCGGGTTCGCCTGGTAGCGGATCACCGCGTCCTTCTGGTAGGCGACGAACTGGAACGGGCCGGTGCCGACGGGGATCTGATTCAGGTCCTCCTTGCGGCCGGCCTCGTCGAGCGTCTCGGCGTATTCGGCCGAGAGGATGGAGGCGAAGTCCATCGCGAGATTGGCGATGAAGGGCGCCTCGGGGCGGGTGAGGGTGAACTTCACCGTGTAGTCATCGACCTTCTCGATGCTGTCGATGAGCGTGCCCATGTCCATGGCGTCGAAATATTCATAGACGATGCCGGCGGTATACTCGTGCCACGGGTTGTCGGCGTCCTTCTGGCGGTTGAAGGAGAACAGCACGTCATCGGCGTTGAAATCGCGGCTGGGGGTGAAGCCGTCGATGGTCTGGAACTTCACGCCCTCGCGCAGGTGGAAGGTGTATTCCAGCCCGTCGTCGGAGACTTCCCAGCTCTCGGCGAGGCCGGGGATCACCTTCGTGGTGCCGTTCTCGAACTCGACCAGGCGGTTGTACACCGGCTGGGAGGAGGCGTCGAAGGTGGTGCCGGCGGTGTAGGGCGCCGGGTCGAAGCCCTCGGGGGAGCCTTCCGAACAGTACACCAGGGTTTTGGCGGATGCGCCGCCGGCCAGCGCCAGCGTGATCGCCGTGGCGGCCAGGAACCGCGTCTTGATTGTCATTGGAAACTCCTCCGTTGGATTCGGCATTTTGGCCCGGATGGGGCGCGCAAGTAACCGACCGGGTGACAGAGCCGCAACCCTTCCACAACAGCTCACGCGGCCTTTGCGGGAGTTTGAACGTAACGTCAATTACCCCCCGTCACCGGCGCCGGGGCCCGCCCGGCGGGGCGGATCCTAGATCATGCAGCGATTCCCATGAAGCGCCGGCCCGCATTGTGCGGAAAACCGGACAGGCCAGCCGGCATTACGCCATTCAACCGGCCGGGCCGCAGGCCTATCCTCTGCAGGCGGGCGGCCCGCGCCGCCCCCGACGAACCGGAGAAAGACCATGACCGACACCAGAACAGCCCTCGTGACCGGAGCCTCGCGCGGCATCGGCGCGGCCATCGCCACCCGCCTCGCCGCCGACGGCTTTCGCGTGGTGGTGAACTATGCCGGCCGCCGCGAGGCCGCCGAGGAGGTGGTCGCCGCCATCGCCGCCGCGGGCGGCAGCGCCACGGCCCTGCAGGCCGACGTGAGCGACCCCGCCGCCGCCATCGCCCTCTTCGACGCCGCCGAGGCCGCCTTCTCCACCCCGCAGGTGGTGGTGAGCAACGCCGGCGTGATGGAGCTCGCCCCGCTCGCCGAGGCCACCGACGCGCAGTTCGACCGCCAGGTGGCGGTGAACCTCAAGGGCGCCTTCAACGTGCTGCGCGAGGCGGCGCGGCGCATGGGCCCGGGCGGGCGCATCATCTCGCTCTCCACCTCGGTGGTGGGCACGAAACTGCCCGCCTACGGCATCTACACCGCCACCAAGGCCGCGGTGGAGCTGATGACCGCCACGCTGGCGAAGGAGCTGCGCGGCCGCGAGATCACCGCCAATGCCATCGCCCCCGGCCCGACGGCCACCGATCTGTTCCTCACCGGCAAGAGCGACGAGCTGATCGACCGACTGGCAAAGGCGGCGCCCCTGGAGCGCATCGGCACCCCGGAGGAGATCGCCGCCACGGTGGCCTTCCTCGCCGGGCCGGACGGCGCCTGGGTGAACGGCCAGGTGCTGCGCGCCAACGGCGGGCTGGTCTGACGCACCGGCCGCTTGGCGCTGGCATCCCCCCGGCAAACGTGATGCAGTGCGACAAGGCTCCCCGCCACGGGTGGCCCCTGCGCCTGCCTCACCCCCGGAGCCCGCCTTGCAGCCCCAGCAGCACCCCGCCGTGCCCGCCCTCCCCCTCGCGATTCTCCTCACCATCGCCGCCGGGCTGTGCCTGTCGGTGATGGACGCGATCGGCAAGCACCTCGCCGAGGGGCTGAACGTGGTCGAGGCGGTCTGGGCGCGCTACGCCGGACACACGGTGGTCATCACCGTCTACCTGCTGCGCCGCTCGGGCCTGCGCTTCCTGCACACCCGGCGCCCGGGGCTGCAGTTTGCCCGGGCCGGCACGCTCTTCGCCGCCACGTTGCTGATGTACACATCGCTCACCTTCGTGCCGCTGGCCGATGCCACGGCCATCCAGTTCCTCGCCCCGGTGCTGGTGACACTGTGGTCGGCGCTGTTCCTGGGCGAGCGCATCGGCATCCACCGCATCCTCGCCGTGGTGGCGGGCTTCGCGGGGGTGGTGATCATCGTGGCGCCGGGCATCTCGCTGGCCAACCCGGCGCTGTTCCTGCCGCTCGGCGTGGCCTTCGCCGTGTCCTTCTACTTCATCCTCACCCGCATGCTGGCCTATCCGGAGGAGCAGGATTTCACCCAGTTCGCCACCACCGCCGTGGGCGCCGCGGTGCTGAGCTGTGCCCTGCCCTTCGTGTGGGAGACCCCCGGCCTCGCCGACGCCGCGCTGATGTGCGCCATCGGCATGGCGGGGGCGCTGGGGCATTTCCTGCTCATATCCGCCTTCTCCATGGCCAGCGCCTCGCTGCTCTCGCCCTATCTCTACGCGCAAGTCTTCGGCTCGGCGCTGCTCAGCGTGGCCTGGTTCGGCGATCCGCTCTCGGCCCCGATGCTGGCGGGGACCGCGCTGCTGGTGGGCAGCGGCCTCTACATCTGGTGGCGCGAGCGGCGGCGGCCGGGCTGAACCGCGCCCGGCTGGCACGATCGGCCCGTTCCCGGCCGCTATGCCGCTGCCGCGCGGGGCCGGGACGGGGTATCCCCCTTCCCACCGTCGGCACGGCGCCGGCCGGGAAGAGAGGAGAGCGAAGATGCGCCGAGAAGATCCCGTCACCATCCGCGAGGCCGTGCGCGGCGACGCGCCCCTGCTCGCCCGGCTGATCGACATCGCGGGCGAGGGCATCCCGAGCTGGCTGTGGCAGCGCAACGCCGGCCCGGGCGAGACACCGCTGCACTACGGCACCATCCGCGCCGCGCGCGACGAGGGCGCCTTCTCCTGGCGCAACTGCCTGGTGGGCATGGCCGGGCTGCGCCCCGTGGCGATGATGCTGGGCAGCCTGGTCACCGAGCCGGACGAGGAGGAGATCGCCGCCCTGCCCGCGCTGCCCGAGCCGATCCGCCCGCTGGTGGAACTGGAGCACGAGGCGGTGGGCAGCTACTACGTGAACGCCCTCGCCGTCTGGCCCGGGTTCCGCGACCGTGGCATCGGCAGCCGGCTGCTCGCGGCGGCGGAGGCGCGGGGCCGCGCCCTCGGCGCGCAGCGGATCTCCATCCAGGTGTTCTCGCAGAACACCCATGCCCTGCGGCTCTACGAGCGGGCGGGCTACCGGGTGGCGGGGCGGCGGCCGATCCTGCTGCACCCCTGCCAGCCCTGGTACGACGAGGACGTGCTGCTGCTGCTCAAGGATGCTGGCTGACCGGCCCCGCCGCCCCGATGGCGAGCCGGATGCCGCGGAAGCGCCGGCGGTACTCGGAGGGCGAGAGCCCCACCTTGCGGCGGAACAGCCGGCGGAAGAAGCTCGCGTCCTCGTAGCCGATGGCGGCGGCGACCTCCTCCACCGGGTCGTCGCCGGTTTCGAGCAACTGCTTGGCCTCCTCCAGCCGCAGCGTGTGCACGTAGTCGATGGGGGCGAGGCCGGTGGCGCGGTGGAAACGGCGCTTGAAGCTGCGCTCGGCCAGCCCCGAGCGCGCCACCATGGCCGAGACCGCGCCGGCCTGGGCGTAATGATCGGCGAGCCAGACCTGGGCCGCCGCGATCCCGGCATCCGCCACCTGGCGCGGCGCGACCGACAGCGCCGCGAAGGGAAGCTGGCCGGCGGAATGCCAGTCCAGCAGGTAGAGACGCGCCATGCGCATCGCCTCCTCCGCGCCGCAGAAGCGGGCGACGAGGTAGAGCGCCATGTCCTGCCAGGAGGTGCCGCCGCCCGCGGTGAGCAGCCGCTGCCCCTCCCCCGAGGCGACGAGCACCCGCGCGCCCTCCACCGTCACCTCCGGGTAGGCGGCGCGCATGGCCTCGCAATAGGCCCAGTGGGTGGTGGCGGTGCAGCCGTCGAGCAGCCCGGCCTCGGCCAGCAGCAGCCCGCCCGAGCAGGCGGCGGCGATGATGGCGCCGCGGGCATGCACCGCGCGCAGCCAGTCCACCGCCGCGTCGTAGCGCCCGCCGAGCGGCGCGCCGGGGGCGACGAAGAGATCGGGGATGCAGACCAGCGCCGGGGACGGGCAGTCGGAAAAGCCGGTGTCGGGGCGGATGAAGGCGCCGTTCGCGGCGCGGAACCCCTCGGCCGAGGGGGCGACCAGCCGCGGCGCCATGTAGCCCGGGCCCGGCGGCCCGCCCGTCACCACCGACCAGTCGCGCCCCACCGAGGCGAAGATGTCGTACATGCCGAAGGCGGTGGAAGCGGTTGACTCCGGCACCACGAGAATGGCGATGTCGAGCGGCAGGCCAGTGTCGGTCATGATCTTCGGCTCCTCCCCGGGGCGGGAGAGGAGCATAGCACGGCGCGCCCGTCAGCGCGTCAGCATGCAGACCGGCAGTTCACCCCCGCAGGCGGAGGGGCGCACGGGCACGGCGCGCGCACTGCGCGCCGCCTCGATGCGCTGCAGGGCGGCGCGGCGCAGGAAGAAGGCATCCGCCTCCTCCAGCCAGCGGGTCATCTCCTGCTGGCGGGCGGCACGGGTCTCGCAGGTCCAGGGCATCGGGCGCAGCAGCTCGGCATAGCCCTCGGGCGGGGTGATCACGCCGCGCGCGCAGCCGAGCGGAGCGACACGGTCAGGGCTCGCCTCGGCCACCCCGTTGCGCAGCGCGCCGGCGATGCCGCCCGCGAACACGGCCGCGAGGCAGACGGAAACGATGTAGAGGCTTCGGCGCATGACGATCTCCCGCACCCGGACGTGTCTCGATCACGGACGCTATCGCGTTAACGTTACCAAAGCCTGAACCGCAAGGGGCAAAGCGGAATTGACCCCCCGCCGCCCCGCGCCGATCATCCGGGGATGAGATCCCGCATATCCCCCCGCCCCTCGCGCCGTGCCCTGCTCACCGGTCTGCTCGCGCTGCCCGCGCTGAGCCCGCGGCTGCGCGCCGCCTCGCCCGCCCCCGGCTTCGCCGATCGGGCCCGCGGCCTCGACCAGCTCCACGGGCTCGTGGTCTCCACCGACGGCACCGTGACCTTCGCCGAGGCCTTCCGCGGCCCGGCGCTGGAGCGGGCGGTGAACGTGAAATCCGTGTCCAAGACGCTCGTCGCCTCCCTCGTCGGCCCGGCGCTGGAGCGCGGCGTGATCGACAGTGTCGACACCCCGGTCACCCGCTGGCTGCCCGCCCCCGCGGGCGCCGACCCCCGGGTCTCCGAGGTGACGCTCGCGCATCTGCTCTCCATGCGCGCGGGGCTGGAGCGCACCTCCGGGCCGAATTACGGCGGCTGGATCGCGAGCGGCAACTGGGTGGCAAACGCCCTCGCCTGCCCCTTCGAGGCCGAGCCGGGCGGGCGGATGCTCTATTCCACCGGCTCCACCCATCTCGTGGGCGCCGCGCTGTCCGAGGCCAGCGGCGAGAGCCTGCTCGCCCTGATGCGCGACTGGCTGGGCCGGCCGCTGGGCATCGACATCCCGCCCTGGACGCGCGACCCGCAGGGCTACTACCTCGGCGGCAACAACATGGCGCTCTCGCCCATGGGCCTGATGCGCTTCGCCGAGATGGTGCGCAACGGCGGCCTGCACGAGGGCCGCCGCGTGCTGCCGCGGGAGTGGATCGAGGCCTCCTGGCAGCCGCGCACCGTGTCGCCCTTCTCGGGCGACGCCTATGGCTACGGCTGGTTCCTGCGCGATACCGCGGCCGGGCGGATGGCCTACGGGCGCGGCTATGGCGGCCAGCTGGTCTGCGTGGTGCCGGAGCGGCGCACCAGCATCGTCGTGACCTCCGACCCCACGCAGCCCGCCCGCTCCGCCGGGTATTTCGGCGCGCTGATGGACCTGGTGACGGAAGACATCCTGCCCTCGGTCTGAGCCCCCTGCCCCGCTCAGGCGGGCAGGCCCTCGAAGATCTCGGGCACCAGCTCTTCCCAGAAGGCGAAGATCGCCCTCGCGTTGAGCGCCGAGGACCAGCCGAAACGGCGGAAATCCTCGCGCTCCAGCTCGCCGTCGAGCCGGCCGAGGAACAGCCGCCGGTCGGCGTCGCGCTGGGTGGGGTTGCGGCGGCCGGCCACCGCCTCCACCGCGCGGAACCGGGCGGCGCGGGCGGCCTTCTCGGCCTCGCGGGCCTCCGCGCGGCGGCGCTCGGCGGCACCCGCCTCGGCGCGCTCGCGCGCTGCGGCCTGCGCGGCGGGCGAGGGTGCTGCCGGGGCCTCGGCCTCCGGCGCCTTGTAATCGCCCGCGATGGCGGCGGAGAGATAGCGCACCGGCGCCGTCACCCCCCGCCTGCCCGCGACATAGGCGAGCTTCTCGGCCACGTATTCTGCCCCGTGCTCGGCGATCCATTGCCGCGCGAGCCTGTCCCCCACCCCGCGGTCCACGAGCTGTCGATACACCTGGCTGGAGCGCACGCCCTCGTCGTCGTCGATGTCGAACATCGCGAGCTGGGGGTTCTCGCGGATCAGGAAGCGGATGCCGGTGATGGAGCGGCCGCGCTTCTCGAACTCCGGGGTCACCACGATGTTCGAGGTCCGGTTCACCTCGGCCACCGCGGGCTTGATGATCTTGGCGTTGAGATGCTTGAAGCTCTCGTAGTAGCTCGAGCCGTCCACCCCCATGAGCCGGCGAAAGATCTCCAGCGGCCACCAGCCGGTGGAGCCGGTGCGGGTGAAACGGTAGCAGTTCTCGTAGAGCGCCAGCCCGTGGCCGGAGGTGAAGCGCTTCTGGATGTTGAGGTTGATGAGCGCGAAGACCTTGGGGTCGTGCAGCTTCTCGGCCAGCGCCGGCGAATAGGCATAGTCGCACACGCCGCCGCGCAGCCGGGCATGGGCGAGCATCGAGGACACGCCCCATTCCTGCCGGCCCCTGTCATCGAGCATGTCCCATTCCGCCACGGTCTCGACCAGCGAGCGCAGCGCTTCGCGCAGCGTGTCCATGTCGTTGGAATTGTAGCCCACCATGAGGCAGAGGGTGCGCGCGTCTATGCTGTGGCTGGCGCGGGTCACCAGCTCGTCATAGGCATTGAGCAGCAGCACGTTCGACAGCTTGCGCTGCAACAGCGTGAGCTTGCCCGAGATGTGAATGGCCGCCACGTTCTTCTTCACCGAGCCGCGCCTCAGCGGCCCGGACAGCCTGTCCCGCGGGATGTCGAGCTCCGCCATCGCCTGCCCTCTCTTCCTGCCTGTTCCCCCGTGCCCGGCTCTGTCGGCCGCGCTGCGGGGAATCGCCGGAAAGTATGGGTCATGAGGCACCCGCGCACAAGCCGCGTTCGGGTACCCGGATACGGGGCGCGGGGCGCACGCGCCCCCGTACCGTAAGCGGGTACCTCTGGCCGCGGGCCCCCTCCCCTGCCCTGTCGGGCGCGCGCGGCCCCTGGCCCGGCGGAGTCCCACCCCCGGCTTCCGGCCGCTGCGCGCGGCGTTCGGGGGCATTTCTCCCGGGTTTCGCCCGTACCGCACCCGGGTTCCCGCCTCCCCGGATTCGGGCGCCTCCCATACCGCATCCGGGTACCCTTATGCCCGTATCCGGGTGCCCCTGCTCCTGCATCCTGGCACCCATGTAGCGGCAACGCTCTGGAAACGTACGTATTTTTGCGGTGAAAGATTCTATAATTCTTAAAGACTCTGAACCTTTGTCGTGGTCTATCGCTGGGGAGAATGGGCGAAATCTGCCGGTTTCGCCGCGAAACCACTGGCCGGGCGGCGAGCGATCAGGCATCGTGGCCGGGGAATTCACATCAAACCGCAGATGTGCGATAAAACCGATGATAAGCGCCGCAAAGGCGAACATCCACCGAGGCAGTGACACATGAGCAGGAAACCCGAGTCCACCACGCCACCCTATTTCAACATAGATCCCGAGCGCGCCGCGGGGAAGATCGGACAGCCGGTCACCACCTCGCGATTCGCCAAGGCGGCCGCCTTCTGCAGCAAGGGGCGCGAGGATCTGGCCCGCCGCGGCCATGCCCCCGAGGGCAAGAAGCGGCTGCGCCGGTTCTCCGCCTGGGAGGTGACGCGCTTCCTCATCCCTGTGGCCCCCGCCCACCTGCGCCGGGTTCTGCGCTCGAACCCCGACCTGCCCCAGGGCGAGGGCGAAGGCGGCAGCAAGTGGTTCACGCTGGAGGAAGTGCTCACCCTGCGCGACCATTTCGCCAAGGAGGGGGTCGCCACCAAGGAATACCGCCCCTGGCGCCCCGAGGGCCTGCCGGCGAAGATCGTCGCCGTGGCCAATTTCAAGGGCGGTGTGGGCAAGACCTCCACCGCGGCCCATCTCGCCATGTCGGCCGCGCTTGACGGTTACCGCGTGCTGGTGATCGACCTCGACAGCCAGGGCTCGATGACCTCGATCTTCGGCGGCGAGGTGGAGGACGAGTGGAAGACCGTCTTCCCCCTCATCGCCAAGGATTACGCCAAGGCGGTGGAGGCGGAGAACCGGGTGCGCGCCGCGCGCGGCGACACCGCCCTGCCCCTCGACGAGACACTTACCGAGGCGCTCACGGTTTCGTCGCGAAACCTGATCCAGAAAACCCACTGGCCGAACATCGACCTCATCGGCGCCCAGCTCAACCTCTACTGGGCGGAGTTCCAGATCCCGGTCTGGCGCATGGGGTTGCGCTCCTGGCCGCTGTGGGACGCGCTGGGGAATTTCCTGCAGGACGAAGGGGTTCTGGACCAGTACGACGTTATCTTCCTCGACACGCCTCCGGCTCTCGGCTACCTCACCATCAATGCGCTGGCAGCCGCCGACATCCTGCTCGTGCCGCTCGGGGCCTCTTTCCTCGAGTTCGATTCCACCGGCCGCTTCTTCGACATGCTCTACTCCACCTTCGCCTCGATCGAGGAGGGAGAGAACGCGCAGCGCCGCCAGCTCGGCATCGAGGAAGTGCAGTTCGAATGGGACGTGGTGCGGGCGGTCATCACCCGCTTCGACGCCTCCCAGCAGACCGATCTCGCCAATGTCATCCACGCCTATATCGGCGATTTCATGAATGCCTACCGGCAGGAATTCACCGCCCTGGTGGGCCAGGCCGGCGAGAGCGTGAACGGCATCTACGAGGCCGATTACCGCGAGTTCAACCGCGAGACCTACCTGCGCGGGCGCGAGGCGTTCGACCGCACCTACGCGGAGTTCAAGGAATTGCTGCTGGGTGCCTGGTGGCGCGACCAGCAGATGGCGCAGCAGGAGGCAGACCATGGCGCGGCGTAAGAGACTGGAGGCGCCGAGCGCCGAGGACCTGGCGGCGTTCGACGAGAGTTTCGCCGCGAAACCGGTGTCGGGCCGGCCAGGCATGGCAGCCCCGATCGCCCAGGTGGCCGCGGAGGCTGCGCGCGAGATCCAGCCCGGCAGCCCGGCCGAGCGCGAGGGCCGCGCCCGGCTGGAGGCCGATGCCAGCGCCTGGCGCGGGGCGATGGAGGCGGGGCGCGTGCTGCTCGATGTGCCGCTCGACGCGGTGCGCGCCGACCATATCGCCCGCGACCGGGTGATGGTCGACCATGAGGAGATGGAGGAGCTGAAGGCCTCGCTGCGCGAGAGCGGCCAGCGCCATCCCATCGAGGTGGTCTCGCTCGGCGCCGCGGCGCCCGGTGAGGTACCCGTTTACGGTCTCGTGTCCGGCTGGCGGCGGCTGATGGCGCTGCGGGCCCTGCGGGCGGAGGGCGGCGAGCCGCGGTTCGCCACGGTGCGCGCCATCCTCTGCGCGGCCGAGAGCGCGGGTGCGGCCTATACCGCCATGGTGGTGGAGAACGAGGTACGCGCCCAGCTCAGCCCCTACGAGCGCGGGCGCATCGCCGTGGTGGCGGCCGGGCAGGGCGCCTTCGCCTCGCCCGAGGCGGCGGTGGACGCGATCTTTGCCGCGGCCTCCAAGGCCAAGCGCTCGAAGATCCGCTCCTTCGCGCTGGTGCACGAGGAGCTGGGAGACCTGCTGGCGCATCCCGCCGGCCTGTCGGAGAAGGCGGGGCTGCAGCTCGCCCAGGCGCTGCGCCAGGGTTTCGCCGCGAAACTGCGCAACGCGCTCGCCGAGGCGCATGAGGCGGGGCAGATCGGCAGTGCGGAGGCCGAATGGCGGGTGCTGGAAGCCGCGCTCGCCACGCAGGCCCCGGCCGCGGAGGCGCCGCGCAAGGGCGGCCGGCCGCCGGCCACGCAGGCGCTCGGTGCGGTGCGCAATCTCGGCGATGGCATCACCGCCGAGCCGGTGCGCGACGGCAAGGGCTTCGCCATCCGCTTGCGGGGGGACGCGATGACCGAGGAGGTTCTGGAGCAGTTGCTCGCCCGGCTGGCCGCAGGGGAGTAGGCTTTGCGCCGACATGTGGCAGTGCCGCGCATAATGGGGGGATTATGCGCGTTAAGGCGCGGATGAGTCTGGCTTCGGCGGCTCTAGGAGGAGCCGGCGGAAAGGTTGATCCGGGCGCCCCCGGCGGCGTCCGCGGGCTCGACGATGCAGCCAGCGGGTGCGCGCTCGAGGATGCAGCGCAGGCGCTCCGTGCGGCCGTCGCGGTCAAACTCGCGGTGGGCGCAGATGGCGCCGAGCGGGTAGGTGAGGTGCACCCGGTAGCGCGCGCCGCGCCGGGCCTGGAACAGCAGCTCGAACATCCGCGGCTCCGGGTTGCCGTGCTTGCCGTCGCCGCTCACCAGGTAGTGGTCGGCGGTGACGGCGGAGAGGAAGGCGAGGTCGATGTTTCGGTCCGAGCCGTGATGCGGCATCTTGAGGATGTCGAAATGCAGCTCCGGGCCGCTGAGCCCCGCGGCGCAGAGCCATTCCAGGATCATGTCGCCGCGCGCGTCGCCGGTGAGCAGGGCGCGCCGGCCGCCGGCCTCGGCCACCACCACGATGCTGGAGAGATTGTAGACCGAGCGGTCGAGGCTGACGAGCTCGGCCTCGCTGGCCTCGCGCGCGAGGATCCTGGGCAGTTGCTGCGCCCATTTGCGGCGCAGCTTCTCCACCGCCGCCATGTCCGGGCCGATGACGCGCAGGGTGAGGGGGCCGCAGCGCCAGTCGTCCCGCCGGGCCCCGGCGATGGCGAGCCCGCCCGCGAAGCCCGGATTGCGCGGGATCGCGAGAGTGTCCAGCGCGTCTGTGAGCCGCCGCCCCTGCGAGACGGAGGACAGCACCAGCCGCGCATCCCCCTGGCCGGCGAAGAGTGTCGCCAGCGGGCCGGAGGCGCTGCTGAGCGAGAGGGCGGCAGCCTCGGCGGGGGCGGGTTCGGCCAGCGCCAGCGCGTCGGTGAAGCCGTTGAACCAGGTCTCGCGGATCTTCGCTGCCGGGGGCTTTCCGCCCTGGTGGGCGGCGGAGAGGGCGGCGGTGAGCTCGAGGATGCCGGTGATGTGGTCGGCGTCGATATGGGAGACCATCATCAGGTCGATCGAGGCCGGGCCGCCGCGCCCGAGGGTGGCGAGGGCGGGGGCGAGCGCGTGGTCCCAGACCCGCGAGGGGCCGCCGTCGATCAGCACCCGGGCGGGGCCGGCGGAGAGCAGCAGCGCGTCGCCGTGGCGGGCGGGCAGCGCGGTGATGTCGAGGGTCATCGGGTCTCCTTCACAGCGATTGCAGGGCGCGCAGGGCGTCGAGCAGCCCCGCGCCCTGGAAGTAGCGCTCGCGGCCGAGGTCGGTGGCGGTGGCGCAGAGCACCTCCTTCACCCGCTCGGGCCGGCCGCGCAGCTCGTCGTGGCGGGCCATGAGCAGGGCGGCTGCGCCGCTCACGTGCGGGGCGGCCATGGAGGTGCCGTCCTTGCGGTCCTGGCCCTCGCCGGGCACGGGGCCGAGGATCTTCTCGCCGGGGGCGACGAGGTCGGGCTTCATGCGCCCGTCGCCGGTGGGGCCGCGGCTGGAGAAGTAGCTCACCCCGTATTCATGCGGCCGGCCGCGGTGGGTGGCGCCCACGGTGATCACCTTCTGGGCGTTGCCGGGGTCGGTGATGGTGGAGGCGCGGAAGCCGTCGGCGAGGGTGATCGCCTCCAGGGGCCCTGCGTCGAAGCCGCGGTTTCCGGCGGCGGCCACGATCACCATGCCGAGGGCCACGGCCTGGTCGCACTCGATGCAGATCGGGGTGTGGCCGCAGGCGTAGCGGCGCACCTCGTGGACCAGCGACAGGCTGAGATTGGCGCCATGCACCGCCATGTAGCCGGCGCGGGCGTTCATCCAGCGCAGGTATTGCAGGGCGGCGAGCAGCTCGAACTCGTCGGTCTGGCCATCCTCGCGGAACACCCGCACGTCGATCAGCCGGATGTCCGGGCACATGCCCTGCAGCACGCGGCTGCGCAGGGGCAGGGGCAGCTCGGCCTCGCCGGGCATGTCGTCGATCCAGTCGGCGCCGATGATGCCGGCGACATGGGTGCCGTGGTCGGTGGGCGGGGGAGGGGGGTCCGGCTCCTCGATGAGCGGGCGCAGGGCCTCCCAGTCCACCTCGCGGTTGAGGCGGATGCGGCTGCGCAGCTCCTCCATGTGGCGCTCGGCGGCGGCCTCGGCCTCCATGTCGGAGAGGGGGGCGGGGGCGGCGGCCTTCAGGCGGCGGGCGAGATCGGCGCGCAGGGCGGCGCGGGCGGAGGCGACGTCGGCATCTTCCTCGCCGCCGGCCGGGGCGGGGCCGAGCAGGTCGGCGTCGAGCAGGTCGCGGATGCGGGTGAAATCGAGGGTGAGCACCACGCGGCTGGGAAGGTCGGTCACCTGCGGCGGCTTCTCGCCGCGGGCGCAGGGCACCGAGGTGTCGGCGAAGGCGGGGTGGCGGGTGTCGATGCCGCTGTCGATCACGGCCCAGGTGATCTCGCGGCAGCTCACGTCGAACAGGCGGCGGGCGGCATCGGCCTTCACCGTGAGGGCGGAGCGGGAGATGGCGAGCTCCACCGGGCGGTTGCGCGTGACCCGCCAGATGAACTGGGCGGGCTGGATGTTCTCGGCGGTGTTCCAGGCCTCGTAGATGCGGAAGAAGCCGTCCACCAGCGCCTCGGCGGGGAAGTCCTCGCCGCTGTCGGGGCGGGGGCCGCGCAGCGCTTCGGCGCGGCGGCGCTCCATCCGGGCCTCGAGGGCGCGGCCGGCCGTGTCTGCCTCGTCGAGCAGGGCGTGGCCGTCGAGGAAGGCGGCGCCGATCAGCCCGGCGAGGCGCACGAGCCACAGCAGGTCTGCCGGCAGGCGCTGAAGGTAGGTGGTGCGCGGGCCCTGCCCTGCGCCGGTGCCGGTCTCGTGCAGGCGCAGCGCCTCGGTGAGGTCGCGCGCGCGCCCGGGGCTGTGCATGGGAAAGCCGGTCCAGTCCGCCGGCTCGGCGCCCTTGTCGGCGAAGCAGTCCGCGAGGCGCAGCAGCGCGTCGCGGGTTTCCTGCCACCAGGGGGTGAGGGGCAGGCCCAGGCGCATCAGCTCGTCGAAGAAGAGCTCGGCCGAGATCTGCCCGGGGATGTGCGAGATGCGGGTGCGCCCGCGCTGCACCGGCCCGCCGCCGCGGGGGAAGCGCAGCACCTCGCGCCCGCGCATGCGGGTGAGCATGGCGCCGAGCTCGGAGGCCGCCTGGCCGGCGCCGCGGTCATGCGAGAGGGTGAGGATGAGCTTCTGCCGGCTGCGGGGCCCGAGCGCGTAGGCGAGCCAGACGTCGGAGAGCACCGGGCTGTCCTGGGTGAAGCGCAGCCCGCCGGGGCGCTCGAAGATCAGGTCGTGCAGCAGGGCGGCGCGGCGGCGGTCGTCAGCCATGATGCGGGCTCCGGGGGGTCACAGGGTCACCTCGAGGTCGACGATGGCGCCGGGGGCGAAGCGGAACAGCCGGCCGGAGAGCGGGTCGGGCAGGGGGGTGCCGCTGGCGTCCTCGCCCTGCACGCCGATCTGGTAGACCGGGCCGGCCTCCACCGCGTAGCCGCCGTTGCCGGGGAAGCGGTCCGGGGCGCGGAACATGAGCTGGCGCAGGCCGGGGGGCCGGGCGCCGAGCGTGCCGGCGATGGCGGCGGGCTCGGGCGTGCCGGCGGGCGCGCGGGTGACGGTGACGGCCACCGGGCCCTTCGCCTGCCGGCGCGACACCCGCACCGAGACCCAGGCGCGGGTACCGGGGTCGGGCGCCACTTCGGCGGCGCGGTCGGAGGCGCGGAAGCCGAGGCCGCGCATCAGCCGGTTCACGCCCGCGCTGCCGCCGGCGAGGACGAGGGCGGTAAGCGTGCCGCTCACCGGCCCGCTTTCCAGCGGGGCGGCGGAATAGGCGCTGATCAGGCTTGCCACGATGTCGAGCCCGAACACCCAGACCATCAGCCCGGCCACCGCCACCGCGATGGGGGTCTTCCAGCCCTTGCGGTCGAAATAGGCGAGGAACACCCGCCAGTCGAACAGCAGGGTGAGGGCGCTTTCCAGCAGCAGCGCGAGCACGAAGAGCAGCACCAGCGCCTGGCCGGCCTCGGCCAGCGCCTGGGGGTTGGAGAAGACCAGCCCGCCCCCGGCGGCGGCCCCGGTGTCGATCCCGGCGGTGGAGGGGCTCTGGGCCGCGGCGGCGAGGGGGGCGAGCATGAGGAGGACGAGGGCGATGCGCTGCATGGCGGTCTCCCGGCGGCTCAGGGGAACACCCGGGGCGGCCCGACGGGCGGGGGCGCGTCGGGCAGCAGGTAGCTGCGCAGGGCGGCATCGGCGAAGGCGTAGCCGGCCTCCACCACCACCTTCTGCTCGGGGCGCGAGAGGGCTTCCAGCCGGGTGGGCGTGTCCCGCGCGCGGGCGATGGTGTCGGGCGTGGGCTTCCAGCCGTCGCGGAGGGGGAAATCCTCCAGCTCCGTGCCGGCGGTCCAGTAGGCGCCGCGGCGCTCGGGCCGCCCGTCGGCCAGCCGGTGGCGGAACAGGTTGATGAGCATGCGCTCGCGCCAGTCGATGCTGGAGGCGAGGAAGCTGTAGATCACCGGCACCATGTGGTCGAGGGCGAAGCTGCTCACCTCGGCGGCGGCATTGTGGCCGGCGTAGCTGGCGATAAGCACCCCGCAGCGCTTCCACACCGCCTCCAGCCCGAGGTTGTCATGCACCCCGCCATCGACCAGCACCGGCTCGCGGTGCAGGGCGGGGTCGTCGAAGCGCGCGCCCGCGGGGGTCTCCACCTGCTCGTCGGAGAGGTCGAGGCGCAGCGGCGCCAGCACCGGCGGGAAGGCCGAGGAGGCCGCCACCGCATCGGCCAGCCGCAGGTGCGTGGTGGTCGCGGAGAAGGCCCGCCAGTCGGCCAGGTAGTGCTTGGTGAAGCGCACCAGCCCGCCGGTCTGCAGGTTGGTGGCGTTGAAGACGAAGGCGGGGCGCTCGGGCAGGTCCTTCAGGGCGAAGCCGTCGAACACGTGGCGGTCGTAGAGGTCTGCCAGCCGGTTGCCGGCCGAGACGAAGGGCAGGAAGCCCGCCAGCCCCACCCGGATGTCGAGGGTACGGGCCGTGGCCTCCAGCACCGGCTCGGTGAAGGCGGCGTGCAGGGCGTCGGGCGGTGCTATGCCGGTGGCCGCGTCGAAGGGCAGCTTGCGCCAGGCCTTCGCGAGAAGACCGGAGGTGATCGACCCGCCGGAGACGCTCGACACCCGGTCGATGCGTGGCAGGAGGCCCAGCTCGTTGAGCCGGATCACCGCGCCGGCGTGAAACAGCGTGGCCCGGTAGCCGCCGCCGGAAAAGCACAGGCCCACCGCGTCGGGGCGGTATTTCACCAGGTCGCCGGGACGGAAGAAGCCGGGAAGCGAGGAAACGCTCCAGTCGGGCATGATGCTGGCCTCCGGATGCGGCCGCGCGGAGCTGGCCTCGCGGGCACCGTTGCAGGTTTGAAATCAATTCCGACGAACACTGTCGGGAACGCGCTGGAAACGCTGTGATAATGCGCACATCGAGCAACTAGAGATCATGTTACATTTGTGAACAATACGTCGATTCGGTGTGTTTGTACTGATTTTATGCCCGGAGAAAGGGTCAGTGTTCCTGTCTCGGCCGGAGTGTGCCGGGAAACGGGGCGCGGCCTCGCCGGGCGCGATGAATTGGGAGGACACCGCATGGGGATGACCTTCGAAGACCGCCAGGGGCTGATCTCGACGACCGAACTGCCCGTGATGCGCCGGCGCCGCGCCACCACGGACCCCGACGAGCACCGCGCCCTCGGCGCCGTCCTGCGCCGCATCCGCGCGCTGCGCGACACGGAGGAGGAGGCCGGTCTCGCCGATCTCGTGCTGGTCGACACCCTCGCGGAGTGCCTCGCGGCCGCGGTGGCCGCCCTGCGCAACCGGCCGTTCGATGCGGCCCTGGGCACCTACCAGGCAGTGATGAACCGGCTGGGCGCCGCGGTGTCGGAGGCGGCGGAAGGGCCCGCCCGCCTCGCCCCCGAGCCGGTGCAGGCGCCGGCGGAAGGCGCCGCGCCCGAGGCCGGGCGCCTCGCCGCGCTCTACGCCGACTGCCGGCCGGACCCCGCGCGGCTGGGCGAGATCGACCATTTCTACCTCCGCCCGCTGCTGCGCAACCGCGCGCTCTACGAGGGGCTGGGGGCGCGGCTCGGCATTCCCTGGTGGTTCATCGGGCTCATCCACGGGCTGGAGGCGAGCTTCAGCCTCGAGACCCACCTGCACAACGGCGACCCGCTCTCGGCGCGCACCGTGCACCACCCGCCGCGCCGCCCGGCCACCGGCAGCCCGCCCTTCACCTGGACCGAGAGCGCCACCGACGCGCTCACCATGGAAGGGCTCGCCGGGCTCGATGACTGGAGCCTCGGCCCGGCGCTCGACCGGCTGGAGCGCTACAACGGCCTGGGCTACCGGAACCGCGGCGTGCCCTCGCCCTACCTGTGGAGCTTCTCGAACCACTATACGCGCGGCAAGTTCGTGGCCGACGGGCGCTTCGACCCCGATGCGGTGTCGAAGCAATGCGGCGCCGCGGTGCTGCTGCGCAGGCTCGAGGACACCGGCGCGGTGGAGACCGGCCGGCCGCTCGACCCCGGCGCGGGGGCGGTGGCGGGCATGGCGGCGCGCTTCGCCGGCGCCGCGGCCGCGCCCGCGCCCGCGCTCCCCGAGCCGCTCGCCGGCGTGGTGGCGCAGGAGCTCGACTTCCCCGGCGAGATCGCCCGCGGGCAGAAGGACGCCGGCGGCAGCCGCACCGTGGCGCGGGTGCAGGAATGGTGCTCCTTCCACGGCGCGCGCACCGATGTGGACGGCGATTTCGGCGGCGGCACCGAGGCGGCGGTAAAGGCCTTCCAGCTCCGCGCCGGCCTGCCGCAGACCGGGCGGGTGGACGAGCGGGTCTGGGCAGCACTCACCGCGCCGATGCACCGCGCGCTGGCCCGGCCCGAGCTGCCGGAGGGTGCCGGCATCTACGAGGCGGCGCTGAGCGTCGCGCGGCTGCACCTCGCCGAGCACCCGGTGGAATTCGTGGTGCGCGGGCAGGGCAACTGCGGCCCCTGGGTGCGGCTCTACATGCACGGGCGCGAGGGCGACGACCAGCCCTGGTGCGCCGGCTTCGTGAGCCATGTTCTCGCCCAGGCGGGGCACGCGCTGGGGCTCGGCGCGCCCATTCCGCGGCAGGTGGGGGTGGACGCGCTGGTGGCGGATGCGAAGGCCTCGGGCCGCTTCGTGGCCGAGGCCGAGCTCGGCAGCGCCGACCATCGCGCCGGCCGGCTGCGCCCCGGCGCGCTGTTCTGCGTCCGCGCCTCGGCGGCCGACTGGACCCATGTGGGTTTCGTGACCGAGATCGCCCCGGACAGTTTCGCCACCATCGAGGGCAATACCAACGACGAGGGCTCCCGCGAGGGGTTCGAGGTCTGCGCCCGCTCGCGCGGCTGGCCGGGCCGGGATTTCGTGCTGCTGGCCTGAGGGCCGGCGGCTGTGCGTTGCGTGACGATGTTTCGCGAGATGTGTCCGTGCACACAGGCCCCCTGCCGCCGCGCTGGCAGACTGTCGGCAGGGCAGGGGGCATCACCCGGCCGGCCTGCCCGGCCACCGTCATGCAAGGGAGACTGGAAATGACCATCACCGGACATACCGCCCTGTGCCTCGTGCTTCTGCTTCTCGTGCTCGCGCCGGCCCTGGCGGGGCCGCTTCCCGCGGGCCTGCCAGGCGCCCCCGCCGGCGTCGGCCCCTGCAACCCCGAGATCAAGACCTGCCTCTGACGCGGAAGGCAGGCCGGCGCGGAGGACGGCGGGGAGGACGGGCACGTGGAGTTCGACATCGCCTACATGGCCGTGGTGGGGGCCGGCGCGCTGACCCTGATCGTGGAGGCGTTGCGCCAGTTCTCGGTGCCGGTGAACGTGCACCCGCACGAGCGCTACCCCATCCTGCAGGGGGTCGAGCTCGACACGCTGTGCACCAAGGCGGAGCTGATCCGCGGGCTGATGTTCTACGTGCTCATCTACCTGCTGATCTACGCGGCCCTGCTCGGCTCGGCCGAGCTCTACGCCCTTGTGCAGGCCGGCGAGGGCAGGGTGAAGGGCCCCACGGGCGACATCCCCGGCGGCAGCGACGGGCTGCTGGGCGCGGGGGCCTACGGCAAGCCCTTCTACGTCTCGGCCGCCATCATCGCCGCGCTCTCCACCGGGTTCTTCGCCCCGGTGGAGCGCTGCATCCGATCCGTGGCGCACCGGCTGGCCGACATTCCCTACGGCGTCTACCGGGTGATCACCCGGCTCCACCGCGTGGACTACGCCCGCATCGGCACCGGCTATCACCTGCCGCTCACCGAGGCCTATGCACGCATCGCCCCCGCGGCGGGCGACGGCAGCACCCGCGACGCGCTGCTGGCCGACACGGTGGCCGCCCTCAAGACCATCGACCTCGTGGGCCCGGCGGTGGTGGGCGAGTACCGCGACCAGCTCTTCGCCCAGACGCCCGTCGCCGCCCTCGACAGCCTGCTGGAGCGGGTGCGGGGGGACGTCGACGGCGTGACCGCCGCGCTCGGCACCCTCTCGGACGCGCCCGACGCCCTGCAATCCTTCCAGCAGAGCGTGCTGCGCACCCGCAACAACCTGCTCGCCGTCTTCGCGCTGCTCTTCATCCGCAACGACCGGAGCGTGGCCGGGGCCGGCGGGCAGAACCCCACCTCGGAGGTGATCCGCGCCATCGAGAGCGAACGCGACCCCGCGCTGCAGAGCCTCGCCGGCGCGGTGATGGCGAGCGGCCTGCTCACCGTGCTCTCCACCTGGGGCATCTACTCGGCCTGGGCCTCGGGCGCGCACCAGGCGGGCTGGTTCGCGGCGGTGATGCGCGAGGGGCTGTGGCTGGGCTTCGCCACGGTGCTGAGCTTCGCGGCCTGTGCCGGGCTGGCGCTGATGGTCCGGGAGTCGCGGGAGGAGCGCAACCGCTGGAAGCCCTGGCGGCTGAGCCGCATGCCGTTCCTGCGCTTTCTCGGTGCCTCGCTGCTGCCGGCGCTGGCGGCCGTGGCGGCCTGTGTCGTCGCCGGCGCGCTGGAGGACCTGGTGGCGGCCGGCACCCTCACCTCCGCCCAGCTGCGCGACTTCCTGCGCGATTACGGCGGCTTCTGCGCGCTCAGCTTCGCCTTCGGCATCATCATCGCCTTCCACGTCTTCCTGGTGGTCGACCTGCACGAGCGGCTGCCCCATCTCGCCACGCTCGGCATCGCGCTGGTGATGGCGGGCATCTACGCGCTCTGGGCGCTGGTGGTCGTCGCCTCCACCTACGGCACGGCGCAGGGGCTGAGCTGGCAGCTGCGCGAGGCGGCGCTCCTGGGGGCGCCGGCGCTGATCTTCTTCCTCGCCTTCGCCGCCCTCATGGAATGGAGCGAGGACTGAACCGATGAGCCTGCGTCTGCGCCGCCTCGCCCTCTCCGTGCTGATGTCGCTGGCGCTGCCCGGCCTCTCCGGGGGCGCGGCCCCGGCACGGGCGGCAGAGCTGGTGGTGGGGGTGCGGGCCGATGCGCGCCCCTTCTCCTTCCGCGCGAGCGCTCCCGTCTTCGCCGATCCCGCGGCCGGCGGGCCGCTGCGCGCGGCGGGCTACGACGGCTACATGGTGCGGGTCTGCGACGGCGTGCTCGCCGAGATGCGCCGCTCGCAGGGCTTCGAGGTGGTGCCCAGGCTGGTCGATGCCGCCAGCCGGTTCGAGCTGCTGCGCGCGGGCGAGATAGACATCCTGTGCGACCCCGCCACCATCACCCGCGCGCGGCTCGACGAGCACCTCGCCTCGGGGCCGATCTATCTCTCCGGCATCACCTTCGCCAGCCGGCCCAGCGTGCCGCGAAACCCCTGCCGCACGCTGGTGGGCTTCGTGGCCAGCACCACGGCCGAGGCGGAGGGGCTCGGCGCGGTGCTGCGCGCCGGCGAATGGCCGGCCTTCCGCGACATCCTCATCCATTTCGCCAACAACGACGAGGCCTGGCGCAGTGCCGAGCCCGCCTGCCCGCAGCAGGAGGGGCGCGCGCAGCCGCTGCGCGCCTTCCCCACGCATGACGCGCTGGCCGAAGCCTTCTGCAACGACGAGGTGATCTACTACGTGGGCGACATCGAGATCGTGACCGCGGTGCTCGGCGCCCAGCCCGACTGCCGCTGGCGCGACGCGCTCGACACCTATACCGACGATCGCTACGCCATCTTCCTGCGCGGCCGCGACGTGGCCCCGGAAAAGGCGGCGCTGCTGCTCGAGTTCCTCGGCACGCTGAGCCGGCGCACCCTGTTGCGGCCCTCGCTGCTCGACGAGGCCTTCGCCGGCACCTTTCCCGGCTACCGGCCCAGCCGCAAGCTGAGCCTGTTCTTCTGGAGCCTGCGCGGGCGCGAGTGAGGGGCCGCGGGCAGGGGCAGGGGGTGCGGGCAGGGGAGCGCGGGGCCCCCCTGCTCCCGGCCTCAGTCCGGCAGGATGCGGATGTCGAGCAGGGCGAGCCGGCCGCCGCGCGTCACCTCCAGCGCCTCGGCGAGCAGGCCGGGCAGGGCCTCGGGTTCGGTCACCCGCCGGGCCCAGGCGCGGCTGGCGCGCGCGGTGGAGCAGAAGTCCGGCGAGGGCTTGAGCGCGGTGAGTGGCATCTCGTTGGCCTTCGCCGCGTGCCCCTCGGGGTAGAGCCCCACCACCGAGCCCCGCACCGCCCCCCATTCCTCGTTGTTGAGCACCAGCACGAGGATGCCCAGCTCCAGCGCCTCGGCGATCTGGTGGCAGGCGGTGGGGTTGGCGAACATGTACGAGCCGTCGCCCATGGTGGCGACACAGGTACGCTCCGGTGCCGCCAGCTTTGCGCCGAGCGCACAGGGGAAGGACCAGCCCAGCCCGCCGGAATGCGGCTCCTGGAACCACGCACGGTGGCCGCGCCGCGCCAGCGGCCCGAGCTTCGTGCCCAGCTCGGAGAACACGCTCGAGGCCGCGCCCTCCAGCGCCTCGCCCAGCACCTGGCTCACGAACTCCTTGGTGATGCCGCGGGCGGCGGAGGCGGTGATCGCCTCGCGCATCCGCGCCCGGGCGACGGCGGTCTCGCCCGCCAGCCGGTCGCGCCGGGTGGCGATGGCCTCCTCGTCGCGCGGGAGCTTCGCCATGGCGGCGAAGAGCGCTGGCAGGGTGACGGCACTCTCGCCCGCGAGTGCGAGGTCGGAGCGGAAGTTGCGCACGGGGAAGCGGGAGAACAGCGGGTCAGGCCCGATGTGGATCACCTTCGCGCCCGGCTTGGGGTGGTGCATGTCCGGCCACCAGGGGGCGAGGCAGTCGAGCACCACCACCACGTCGGCCTCTGCCAGCCGGGGCCCGGGGTCGGCGCCCACGTGGCAGGGGTGGTCGGTGTCGATCGCCAGATGCGTCGCCCACCAGGAGCACACGGCGATGCCCCAGTCCTCCGCCCAGTCGGCGAAGGCGGCGAAGCTCTGCGCGTCGCCCGCCCCGCGCTGCGCGATCACCAGCGGCGCCTGCGCGCCGGCGAGCAGCAGCGCGGCCTCGGCCAGCGCCGACGGCTCGGGCGCGAGGCCCACCGGCGCCATGCTGGCCGGGGCCTCCAGCCCCTCGGCCGGGCAGGGCTCGCACAGCACCTCGCGCGGCAGCGAGAGGTAGACCGGCCCCTTGGGCGTGGAGTTCGCCACCGCCTGCGCGCGGTCGAGCAGCGCGCCGATCTGGTCGGGGAACTTCAGCTCGTACTCCCACTTGCAGGCCTCGCGCACCAGGGCGGACTGGTCGCGCATCTCCTGCCCCCAGCCGATGGGCACGGTGCGGGCGCCGAAACGATCCTTCTCCGTCACCGGGGTGCGGCCGGACATCAGCAGCATGGGGATGTGCTCGCAGGCGGCGTTGATCGCCCCGGTGGCGCCGTTCGACAGGCCCACGTTGGTGTGCAGCATCACCGCCTGCGCGCGGCCCGACATGAGGTAGTAGCCATGCGCCATGCCCATGGCCGCGTGCTCATGCGGGATGACGAGGGCGCGCGGCAGGTCGATGCCCTTCGCCGCCGCCTCCGCCAGCCCCTCGATGATGGGGGGGAAATCGGTGCCCGAGTTGGTGAACACATAGTCGATGCCGAGCGCCTTCAGCCGGGTGAAGATCGCCCCGCCGGCGGTGAGGGTGGCGCCGGCCACCCCCGTCTTGTCGTCTCCGTCCATCGCGCGCCTCAGAACGGGTAGTGCTGGGCGGGATCCTCGAGGGTGATCCAGCGCAGCTCGGTGAATTCGTCGATGGCGGCCGCGCCGCCGAAGCGCCCGTAGCCGGAGGCCTTCATGCCGCCGAAGGGCATCTGCGCCTCGTCCTGCACGGTGGGGCCGTTCACGTGGCAGATGCCGGCCTCGATGCGCCGCGCCACCGCCATGGCCCGGGTGACATCCGCGCCGAAGACGGAGGAGGAGAGGCCGTACTCGGTGTCGTTCGCCAGCTCGATCGCGTGCTCGGTGTCGCGCGCGCGCACCACGCAGACCACGGGGCCGAAGGATTCCTCGCGGAAGAGCTTCATCGCCGGGGTCACCCCGTCGATCACGGTCGCCGGCATGATGGTGCTGTCGGTGGCGCCCCCCGCGACACAGGTGGCCCCCTGCGCCAGCGCGTCGGCGATCAGCCCGTTCACCCGCTCCACCGTGGCGCGGTCGACCACCGAGCCGAGCACCACGTGCTCGCGCGGGTTGCCATGTGGCAGGGCTTTGGCCTTGGCGGCGAATTTCTCCACGAATGCGTCGGCCACCTTCTCGTCCACGATGATGCGCTCGGTGGACATGCAGATCTGGCCCTGGTTCATGAAGGCGCCGAAGGCGGCGGCGTTCACCGCGCCGTCGAGATCGGCGTCGTCGAGCACCAGCATCGGCGCCTTGCCGCCCAGCTCCAGCAGCACCGGCTTGAGGTGGCGGGCGGCGAGCTCGGCGATGATGCGGCCCACGCGGGTGGAGCCGGTGAAGTTCACGCGGCGAACCTTCGGGTGCTCCACGAGGGCGGCCACCACCTCCGGCGCGTCCTCCGCCGCGTGGGTGACGACGTTGATCACCCCCTCGGGCAGGCCGGCCTCGGTGAGGGTCTCGCCGATCATCACGTGCAGGCGCGGGCACATCTCGGAGGCCTTCAGCACCACGGTGTTGCCGCAGGCGATGGGCATGGCCACGGCGCGCATCCCGAGGATGACCGGCGCGTTCCACGGCGCCATGCCCACCAGCACGCCCACCGGCTGGCGGTAGGCCATCGCGAGGGTGCCGGGCTTGTCGGAGGGCACCACCTCGCCCTTCACCTGGGTGGTCATCGCCGCGGCCTCGCGCAGGATGCCGGCGGCGAAGGCCACGTTGAAGCCCAGCCAGGGGCCGGTGGCGCCGGTCTCGGCGATGCCGGTCTCGATGAACTGGGGGGTCTTCGCCTCCAGCAGGTCGGCGGCCTTGAGCAGGATGGCGCGGCGCGCGCCCGGCCCGGTCTGCGACCAGGCGGGGAAGGCGGCGGCGGCGGCCTCCACGGCGCGGTCCACGTCGGCCTTGCGCGCGGCGGCGGCGCGGGTGGCGACCTCGCCGGTCACCGGGTCGCGGCGCTCGAAGGTGCGCGCGTCCTCGGCCGGGGCGGCGGCGCCGCCGATGAGAAGTTGCAGGTTCATGTGCGGTTCCTACCCTTATTGTCGGTCGTTCAGCTGTTCAGCGGTTTTCATGGCCCGGCGCGGTGCCGGGGGGTGGCTGGATGGCGGCCCGTTGCGCGCGACGGCTGCGGAGCTCTCCTGCCAGGGCCCAGATGATAGAGCCGAGTGCGATGAGGAGAAAGAGTGCCGGCACCGGCCGGGTGAGCAGCGGCAGGAAGCTGCCGTCATACACCACCAGCCCGGAGCGCAGGTTCTGCTCGGCCATCGGCGTGAGGATGTAGGCGATGATGAACGGCCCGGTGGGGATGCGGGCGCGGTGCATCAGGTAGCCCAGGGCGGCGAAGGCGAGCATCACGCCCACGTCGAGCCAGCGGTTCGACACCGAGAAGGCGCCGATGACGCAGAAGATCACGATGCCCGGCAGCAGCCAGGCCTTGCGCACGTACATCAGCCGGGCGAGCAGGGGCGTGGCGAGCCACATGATGAGCAGCATCGCGAGATTGGCCGCCAGCGCGCCGCCGATCACCGTGTGGGCGATGCCGGGGTTCTCGGCAAAGAGCAGTGGCCCGGGGTTGAGGTTGTGGATCACCATCGCGCCCAGCAGCACCGCGGTGATCACCGAGCCGGGGATGCCCAGGGTGATGAGCGGCACCAGCGCGCCCACGGTGCCGGCATTGTTGGCGGCCTCGGAGGCGATGACGCCTTCCTCGGCGCCGCGGCCGAAGCGCTCCGGCCCCTTCGCCATCGCCTTTTCCACCGAATAGGCGGCGATGGAGGCGGTGGTGCCGCCCACGCCGGGCAGGATGCCGATCCAGGCGCCGATGACGGAGGCGCGCACGTAGCTCCAGGCGTAGCGGGTGACATCGCGGATGTGCATGGCCACCCGCGCCGCCTCGCCGCGCGGCGGCGGCGGGGCGGAGGGGGTGCGGCAGTCCACGAACACCTGTGCCACCACCAGCGTGCCCAGCAGCACCGGCAGCAGGGCAAAGCCGGTGTCGAGCCCGGAGAATCCGAAGGTGAGCCGCAGCGTGCCCGAGATCGGGTCTATCCCCGGCAGCGAGACGAGCGCGCCGAGCCCCGCCGCCATCAGCCCCGCCAGCAGAGACCCGCGCGAGATGGCGGCGATCAGGCTCAGCGCCACCACGGTCATCGCGAAGATCTCGTAGGGGCCGAAGCGCACCGCCACCACCGAGAGCGGCGGCGAGAGCAGGGCGAGGATCACCCAGGCCAGCATGCCGCCGATGAAGGAGGCGAGCACGCCGATCCCCAGCGCGCGGCCCGGCTCGCCCCGCGCGGCCATCGGGTAGCCGTCGAGCGTGGTCATGATGGCGGCCTCGGTGCCGGGCATGCGCATGAGCGTCGCGCTCACCAGCCCGCCGGTGGTGGCGCCGACATACATCGAGACGAGCAGCAGCAGCGCGTCGCTGCCGCTCATGAAATAGGTCATCGGCAGGGCGAGGGAGATCACCATCGCCCCGGAGAGCCCGGGAATGGAGCCCACGAAGATCCCCGTGGCGGTGCCGAGCAGGATCCAGGGCAGCCCGCCGGTGAAGACATGGGCATAGGCGTCGAGCATGGCATGCTCCGCGGGTTTCGGGCCGCCTCAGAGGCTGAGGTAGAAGACCCGGGTGAACAGGAGGGTGAGCCCCCAGGCGAAACCGGCCGAGACCGGCACCGCGAGGGCGAGGAAGCGCGCGTCGCACCGGCGCAGGAGGAACGCGAGCATCGCCAGCATGTAGAGCGCCGTGCCCGGGGCGAAGGGCAGGGGCGTGAGCGCCACCAGCCCGATCCACAGCACGGTGAGGGCGAAGGCGGCGGCGGCCCGCGCTTCCGCCGGCCAGAGCTCGGCGGCGGGCTCGTCGCGCTCCGCGGGGCGGCCGCGCAGCAGCCCGGGCAGCAGCAGGGCCGCCTGCGCCGCCGCGAGCCCCAGCGCCAGCGCGCCGAGGGCGAGCGGGAAGGCGCGTGAGCCCACCGGCTCGTAGACTGCCGGCGGGATTTCGCTGCCCGCCACCAGCGCCGCGAGCCCGAGGACCGCGAAAAGCGCGGTGAAGCCGAGCTTCGCGGCCCGGCCGGGCGCGGCCGGGGGGGCCGTGTCGGGCGCGTCCGTCATTGCCTCACTGCCCCGACGTGGCCTTCACCACGTCCAGCACATCGAGGTAGGAGCCGTAATCCGCCTCGATCGCCGCGCGCAGGGCGTCGCCGCGCAGCACCGCCGCGTCCTCGCCGCTGGCCTCGAGATAGGCCTGCACCTCCTCGGTGCCCATCGCGGCCTCGATGGCATCGGCCACCGCCTCCACCGCCTCGGGCGGGGTGCCTTTCGGCGCCCAGTAGCGCCGGGCGAGGCAGGCGGTCACGTCGTAGCCCTGCTCCTGCGCGGTGGGCAGGTCGGGCATCTCGGGGAAGCGCTCCTCGCCCAGGGCCGCGAGCGGGCGCAGCTCGCCCTTGCCGCGGGTGAGCCAGGGGGTGGACATGAAGGCGAGGTCGGCAAAGCCGCCCTTGAGCGCCGCGAAGCGCTTCGAGGTGCCGCCCGTGGGCACGATGCGCCACTCGGTGCCGGCCTGCGACATGAGCTGGGCGGAGGGGAAATGCGTGGCGCTGCCGATGTCGTCGGCCTGTTTCAGCCCGCCGGGCGCGGCCTTCGCCGCGGCCATCAGATCGTCGAGGGTCCGGTACTCGGAGCCCTCCGGCACCGCCACGAACATGCAGCCGCGGCTGGCCTGGATCACCGGCTCGAAGTCATCGGGCGCGTAGTCCACCCGGCCGAGGGCGGCGGCGGCGAACATCTCCTGGTGGATCTGCAGCAGGGTGTAGCCGTCGGGTTCTGCCCCCAGCACCTGGCGCGTGCCCACGGTGCCGGCCGCACCCGGCGCGTTCACCACCACGAAGGGCACCGGCAGCAGGTCGTGCTTCTCGATGCCGGCCTGGATGGCGCGGGCCAGCCCGTCGCTGCCGCCGCCGGCGCCGAAGGGCACGATGAGCTTCACGGGGCGTTCGGGGAATTCGGCCAGCGCGGGGCCGGCGATGGCGGTGCCGAGGCCGATGGCCGTCGCGCACAGGGCTGCCTTGAGTGTCGGCATGGTGATCCTCCCTTTCGATCGTTGTGGGGAGCGGGGCGGCTCTCCGGCCGCTTGCTCCGATAAACAGTTTGATGTCCAACTATCTTTCTGTCAACCTTCTGGCGTGAGAGATCACCAACCTGTCAGAAAACACTTCCGGAGGACCCCCACGCCATGACCGCCCTGCCGCTGAAAGCTCTCGAGATCCGGGCCGTGACGGCCTTTCCCGCCTATATCCCCGTCACCCTCTCGCTCGGGCCGGTCGAGGTGTCGACGGCGCTGTCCTGCGCGGTGGTGGAAGTGCAGACCGACCAGGGCGTCACCGGCCACGGTTTCACCGCCATCACCGACGAGGAGGTGGTGGCCGCCATCGTGCGCGAGCTCGCGGCGCCCGCGCTGGTGGGCCAGGACGCGCTGGCGCGCGAGCGCATCGCCGAGCGGCTCTACTGGCTCCTGAGCCCGCGCGGCCAGACCGGCTACGCGAGCCATGTGGTCTCCGCCGTCGACCTCGCGCTCTGGGACATCCTGGGCAAGGTCACCGGCCAGCCCTGCTGGCGGCTGCTGGGCGGCGCGCGGGCCGAGGTGCCGCTCTACGTCACCTTCGGCTTCGGCAGCTTCGACCGCGACCAGCTCGCCGATGCCGCCCGCCACCTGAAGGCCGACGGCGTGCGCCGGCTCAAGATGGTGGTGGGCCACCACGGGCTGAAACGCCGCGCCGAGGGGGGTGACCTCGGCGCCATCATCGCCGAGGATATCGCCCGGGTGCGCTGCGTGCGCGAGGCGGTGGGCGAGGAGTGCGAGATCTATGTCGATGCCAATTGCAGCCTGGATCCCGCCTCCGCCGGCCGGCTGGCCCCGGCGCTGCGCGAGCTGGGCGTGGCCTTCTTCGAGGAGCCGGTGCGCGGCAATGACGTGGGTCGGATGGCCGACCTGCGCGCCCGCTCGGGCCTGCGCCTCGCCGCGGGGCAGAACGAGGGCCAGCTCTTCCGCTTCGCCGATCTCATGGACGGGGGCGCGGTGGACGTGATCCAGCCCAACGTGACCATCTGCGGCGGGCTCACCGCCGGCGCGAAGGTGGCGGCCATGGCCGAGGCGCGCAACATCGAGCTTGCCAACGGCGGCGCGTTTCCCTTCCACAACATGCACCTGCACGCCGGCCTCGCGCATGGCGGGCTGGTGGAGTGGCACCTGATCTCGGTGGAGATGTGCCGCGCCCTCTACCGCGACCTGCCCGAGCGGCAGGGCGACCGGCTGCGCCTGCCCGAGACCCCCGGGCTCGGCTTCGAGGCCGATGGCGCGGCACTGCGCGACTTCGCCTCCCGGCCCACATCGCGCGGGGTGGGGAAGGGATGAGCCTCTTCGCCCGCCGCCCGCCCGCCTCGGCGGAAGACTACCGCGCCGCCGCCCGGGCCCGCATGCCGCGCTTCGCCTTCGACTTCATCGACGGCGGGGCGGGCACCGAGGCCGGGCTCGCGCGCAACCGTGCCGCCTTCGCCGACGCCCTGCTCATGCCGCGCGCGCTGGTGAACACCGATGCGCCGGCGGACACCGCGCGCGCCTTCCTCGGGCGCGCGTGGCGGCTGCCCTTCGGCATCCCGCCCATCGGCCTCGCCGGCATCGCCTGGCCCGGGGTGGACCGCATCTTGGCCGCGGCGGCGGAGCGGCACGGCGTGCCCTACGTCGCCTCCACCCCCGCCACCGACACGCTGGAGGCGCTGAAGGCGGCCGCCCCGCGCTCGGGCATGTTCCAGCTCTATGTCGGCCGCTCGGAGGAGATCACCGACGATCTCGTCACCCGCGCCGAGGCGGCGGGCTACGAGGATCTCGTGGTGACGGTCGACGTGCCGCGCCCCGGCAAGCGGCTGCGGGATGTGCGCAACGGCTTCGCCCTGCCGCTGCGCCCCGGGCCGCGCATGGTGCTCGACCTCCTCACCCACCCGGCCTGGTCGCTGGCCATGGCCCGGCACGGCGCGCCGCGCTTCGCCAATCTCGAGCGCTACGCAGCCCCCGGCGCCGGGGCGCGCTCGCTGGCCGAGCTGATGGCGGGGCAGAGCTCGGGGCGGCTCGACTGGGCCCTGGTGGGGGATCTGCGCCGGCGCTGGAAGGGCCGGCTGGTGCTCAAGGGCATCCTCGCCCCCGAGGACGCCGCCCGCGCCGCAGCCGAAGGGGCCGACGCGGTGATGGTGTCGAACCACGGTGGCCGGCAGCTCGATGCCGCTCCCGCCCCGCTTGCCGCCCTGCCCGCGGTGCGCGCGGCGGTGGGCCCGGATTTCCCCCTCGCGCTGGACGGCGGCGTGCGCTCGGGCGAGGATATGCTCAAGGCGCTGGAGGCGGGGGCGGATTTCGTGTTTCTCGGCCGGCCCTTCCTGTTCGCGGTGGCGGCGCGCGGGGCGGCCGGGGCGGAGGCGCTCTTCGCCCTGCTCGCCGCCGAGCTGGAAAGCGCCCTCGCCCAGACCGGGCGCACGGGGCTGTGACGGGGGCGGCCCGGATGGAGAAGGAGGATGTGATGTCGAAGCCCGGTATCGTGGAGCTGCCGCCCGAGGACACCGGCCGGCCGGGCGGGCGCGCAGTGGAGCTTGGCCCGATGTCCGAGTTCATCGGCTTCTACCTGCGCCATGCCTACGAGGCCGCCTTCACCGATTTCTCCCGCGCGCTGGGGGCGGATTCGCTCAAGCCCGGCAGTTTCGCGCTGCTCTCGCTCATCGTGGGCAACCCGGGGCTGACACAGGTCGAGCTGGGCCGGGTGAGTGGGCGCGACAAGTCCAGCGTCACGGCGGCGCTGCGCCAGCTCGAGGACCGCGGCATCATCCGCCGCGAGCGCCAGGAGGGCGATCGCCGCTCCTACGCCAGCTACGTGACTCCCGCGGGCGAGGTGGTCTATGCGCGCATGGCCGAGAAGGCCGAGGCGCATTTCCGCCGGCTCGACGAGATCGTCGGCCCCGAGCGCAAGGCCGCCTTCATCGAAACCCTGCGCGACATCTCCGAGGGCATGGACGCCGACACCCCCGGCACCGGCTGAGGTCTGACGGGGCACGGGCACCGCGCGCCCCGGCGCATGACCGCGCAGGCCTCTTGCGGCCGCGCCGGCTGCGAGACATGCCTCCCGGCATCCGGCATCCGGCATCCGGCATCCGGCATCCGGCATCCGGCATCCGGCATCCGGCATCCGGCATCCGGCATCCGGCATCCGGCATCCGGCATCCGGCATCGGGTGCTCGAGGGCTGATCGGGGACGACCGGCAAGCGGCGCGAAGCCAGACCGACTGCCTTCCCCTCCTGCCCGAGCACCCGGCAGCGCCTCTCGCACTGCCCTCCGGCTCCCGCACGCAGCAGGCGGCAGTGCGTGCCCCCCGTGAATCGCAATCCCGCGCATCGCGAGGACCGGGACCGGGACCGGCGGCGGCCCGCAGGGCCGATCGCCACGCGCGCCAGGCTGCGGGGGCCGACAGGCCCCCTCGGCGTGGCGCGCGTTCCTCCCTCGGGCAGGGGGCGTCGCGGCCGGGGTCAGGCGCGGTTGCGGCGCAGGTCGGAGGGGGGGAAGCCGAACTGCCGGCGGAAGGCGGTGGCGAAATTCGCCGGGCTGCCGTAGCCGGCCAGTGTTGCCGCCTCGGAGACCGTCACCGTCTCGCGCTCCAGCGCCGCGCGGGCGCGCTCCAGCCGCTCGGCCCGCGCCCAGGCCACCACCGAGGTGCCATGTGCCGCCTGGAACAGCCGCCGCATCGAGGACAGGCTCACCCCGCCCTCGGCGGCGATGTCCGCCAGTCCGGGCAGCGGGCCGTGGCTCTCGGCCACGAAGGCCTCCATGCGGGCGAGGCGCCGGCGCTCGTGCGGGCGCAGCAGGGCGTCGCGCTCCGGCGGGGCCTCGCCGATGCGGCCGAGGGCGCCGGCCACCAGCGAGAGGGTCAGTGCCTCGCGCTCCAGCCTCAGGCAGGGCGTGTCGCCCTCTCCCAGCGCCGCGAGCCGCTCGAAGGTGGCGAGCGTGTGGGCGTCGGCCTGCCAGGCCAGCCGGGTGAAGGGCGCCGCCAGCCGCTCGCGCAGCCCGGCCTGCCCGGCCCCGGCGAGGTCGAAGCCGTTGCCGGCCATCCACTCCGGGCTGAGCTTGATGTTCACCTTGCGCATGTAGTCGCCCGGCTCGGCCCGGCGCACGAAGTCGGCGGGCTCGGTGAGGGCGGTCAGCACCACCTGCACCGGCGCGCCGGGCGCCCGGCCCAGCTCCATCGGCCGGCCGCCCAGCGAGGCGCGCGCCTCGCCCGCGGTGAAGCAGTGCAGCACCACGCCGGGCGCGCGGGTGACCCGGGTCTCGAAGGCCTCGGTGGTGGTGGCATCGAGCGTGTGCACCGCGAGGCCGCGGCGCAGTTCGGTCATCGAGTGGCGGCCGGAGAGCGGCGCGCCCCCCGGCCGGGAGGCGCGGAAGCCGCTGCCGGAAAGGTGGGCGCTGCGCGCGATGCGCGCCAGCGGTATCGGATTGGCCAAGGCGGACCCTCCTCGCGAACGGGTGTCGGAAGCATGGTGCCTGGCGTGCGGGGGAACAGTTTGGCGATTTCGCAAAGGCATTCGGCGATCCGGCAAAGGTCCGCGGCTGGCGGGGAGACGGTGCAGAGGGTACGAAAACCTACAAAATGAATCAACTACTGCTCCTGCAAGGAATGCCGATGACCTCCCGACCCGCCGCCCGATGCCTGTCCCTGCCGCTGCGCGCGGCGCTCCTGGCCTCCTCCACCCTGGCCGCCGCCCCGCTCGCCGCCCAGACCGCGGAGGCCCCGGCGCAGCAGGAGGAGGCGCCCATCGCGCTCGAGGGCATCGTGGTCAACAGCCCCAGCTACGAGACCGAGGGCACCGGCAGCTACGCCAGCGGCCTGATCTCGGTGGGCGAGAAGGAGGCGCTGGAGCCGCGCGAGATCCCGCAGTCCACCACCGTGGTCACCCGCCAGCGCATCGAGGACGGCCAGTACACCTCGCTCGACACCGCGCTGCGCGACACGCCGGGCATCCTGGTGCTGGACAATGACAACGGCCGCTCGTCGATCTTCTCGCGCGGGTTCGAGTTCGACTACCTCTACCTCAACGGGCTGCCGGCGCCGCTCTCTTCCATCTACGGCACTCAGCCGGACCTCTCGATCGTCGATCATATCGAGATCCTGAAGGGCCCCTCGGGCCTGTTCGCCGGGCGGGGCGAGCCGGCGGGCTCGGTGAACATGCGCCTCAAGCAGGCCAGCGCCGATTTCGGCGGCTACGTGAGCGCCACCGGCAACACCTTCGGCCGGGGCCGCGGCGAGGCCGACATCACCGGTGCGCTGAACGACAGCGGCACCCTGCGCGCCCGCGGCGTGTTCGCCTACGAGAACGGCGACGGGTTCGTCGACAAGGAGGAGAACGGGGTCACGCAGGGCTACGGCACCGTGGCCTACGACTTCACGCCGGCCACCACCCTCACCCTGAGCCTGAGCCACATGGAGCGCGACATCTCGCCCTTCAACGGCCTGCCCACCGACGCGGACGGCAACCTGCTCGACCTCGACACCGACACCACCACCGCGGCGGACTGGAACGATTTCGACAACTCGGTGACCGACTACCTCGCCGAGTTCGAGCACCGGTTCGACGGCGGCGGCTTCGTGAAGGCCTCGGGCCGCTTCTCGGACCGCGACGTGGACTTCCTCTACGCCTATGCCGGCTCCGCCGCCGACGCGGACGGCAACGTGAACGGCCTGTCCTGGCTCGCGCGGGACTACCGGGAGCAGTCGCTCGCCCTCGATGTCTACACCAGCCTGCCCTACAGCGTGGCGGGCATGCGCGGCAACTTCATCATCGGCGCCGACTACCAGAACGTCGACAGCACCACCAAACAGGCGCGCGGCACCATCGCCGGCACCTACAACCTGTATGACTGGGATGTCTCCGGCGTCTCTGCCCCGGACGTGAGCTGGTCCTCGGACGACGACAGCACCTCGAGCCAGTACGGCATCTACAGCCAGCTCCGCCTGTCGCCCTTCACCGATTTCACCCTGATCGGCGGCGGCCGCCTCACCTGGTACGATTCGCACGTGACCGACAATCTCACCGGCACGCGCTCCGACGACGAGGACATCAACGGCCATTTCACCCCCTACCTGGGCGCGACCTACGACATCACCGAATGGGCGACGCTCTACACCAGCTACACCGAGATCTTCCAGCCGCAGACCGAGCTCGACGCGAGCGGCGCCCTGCTCGACCCGCGCGAGGGCTGGCAGGCCGAGGTGGGCGCCAAGTTCGCCTTCTCCAACGGGCTGAACGCCTCCATCGCCTTCTTCAACCTCGAGGACACGAACCGCGCCATCGCCGACCCGGTGACGGGGGACTACGTGGCCCAGGGCAAGGTGCGCGCCCGCGGCATCGAGCTCGAGGCCTCCGGCGAGATCCTGCCCGGCTGGCAGGTGTTCGGCGGCTACACCTGGACCGACACCGAGTATCTCAACGGCGAGAGCGAGGGCCAGGACTTCTCCACCTACACGCCGGAGAACATGCTGCGGGTGTGGACGAAGTATTCCTTCTCCGAAGGCACGTTCAAGGACCTCTCGCTGGGCGCGGGCGTGACGGCGATGTCGAGCTTCTCCTCCCGCGGGATCGAGGCGCCGGGCTACGGCGTGGTCGACCTGATGGCCTCCTACGAGCTGACGGAGAACGTCGCCCTGCAGCTCAACGTGAACAACGTGTTCGACAAGAAGTACTATTCCCGCGTCGGCTCCACCTCGGTGTTCAACTTCTACGGGGCGCCGCGCAACGCGAGCCTCACCCTCACCACCCGGTTCTGATGCGGCAGGGACCCGACACCGGGGGCGCCGCGGCGCCCCCCGAGACTGGTGCGGCCGGGGGCGGGCCGGCGGAGCTGCCCGGCAGCGAGGTGCTGCCGCTCGCCGGCCCCGGCGGGCCGATGCGCCTCTTCCTCGCCCGCCCGCCCGGGCCGCCGCCGCCGCAGGGCTACGCGCTGGTGCTGGCGCTCGACGCGGCCTTCACCTTCGGCACGCTGCGCGAGGCGGCGCTGCTGCAATCTGGCGGGGCGGCGGAGAGCGGGGTGGCGAAGGTGCTCGTCGCCGCCCTCGGCTATCCCACGCCGGACTGGCAGGACATGGCGCGCCGCGAGACGGATCTCACCGGGCCGGAAGCGCCGCCCGCCGCCGGCCGGGCCGCGACCCTCACCTTCCTCGAGCACGAGGTGCTGCCCCGCATCGCCGCCCGCGCGCCCCTCGACGCGCGCCGGCGCATGTTGCTGGGCCATTCCTTCGGCGGCTACTTCGCCCTGCGCGCCCTGGCGGACCGGCCGGGGCTCTTCAGCCATGTCGTGGCCAGCAGCCCCTCGGTCTGGGTCGACCCGGGCGCGGTCTCGGCCGGTATCGCGGGGCTCGCCGCCCCGGGGCCGGGGCCGGTGCGCGTGCTGGTGAGCGTGGGCGACGAGGAGGAGGCGGGAGTGGCGCTCGCCCGCTCCGGCCCGGCGCCGGACCCGGCCCGCCTCGCCCGGCTGCGCGCCCGCCACATGGTGCCACGGGCCCGCGAGGCGGCGGCCGCCCTCGCGGCCCGTCCGGGCATCGACGCGGCGTTCCACCTGTTCGAGGCGGCCGGCCACGGTTCCGTCGTGGCCCCGATGATCGCCCGGGCCCTGCGCCTGCTCGCCGGCCCCCCCGGCGACTGAGGCGTGCGGGCCGCCGCCGGCCCCGGCCTCCGGGCTTCGCCCCCGGCTGGCCGCCGGCTGGTCACGATATCGGCCGGCCCGGCGGCTCGGGCCCTCCGGCGCGGCGGAGGTGCCGGCGGGCAGCCCGGGTCGCCGCGCGCGCGCTGCATCCGGCTGGCCCCCTGGCTGCCCTGAGCGCATGTCTTTGTCCGCAAGCGCGGCGCAGCTCCGGCGCGCGCTCCCATCCCCTCCCGCAAATTGCCGCCAGGGCGCCCCGCCATCCCGGCCAAGCCTCTGCGCGCGCGGCACGTGCTTGTCGCCACCGCCGCGCGGCACGCGCGGCCCGGCCCAAACCGCAGGAGGCGCGCCCCGCGAGGGGCGGGTCGACGCAGGGGGGGAGGGCTCCCTCCCGGCCCCGGCGGAAGCGGAGCCCTCCCGTGTGCCGCCCACCTGCCGGTGACCGGCCCTTTGGGCCGGGCCGGATGCTGCGCATCCGGCGCCCGCGCCGAGCGGGGGGGGGTTCGCCCCGGGCGGAGCGGCGCCCGGGGGCACGCCGCCCGTCGCCTCCCTTCGCCCTTGCCCGGGCCGGCGATCCGCGCCATCCTCCCGCGGAACAATCCCCGGGGGAGGAAGGAAAGCCGCAGGGCCGGCCCCTGCCGTGGCAGGCAGGTGCCCCGGCGCCGCGCCGGCGATCCGTGTCCCGTCTCCCCCCAGCACAGCGAGAGCGCACGTGACCAAGACCATCTATGTCCTCAACGGCCCCAACCTGAACCTGCTGGGCCAGCGCCAGCCGGAGATCTACGGCCATGCCACCCTGGCCACGGTCGAGGAGAACTGCCGGGCGGCCTGCGCGGACGGCTTCGACATCCGCCTGCTGCAGTCCAACCACGAGGGCGAGATCATCGACTGGATCCACGAGGCCCGCCACGCCGCCTGTGCCATCGTCATCAACCCCGCCGCCTACACCCACACCTCGGTCGCCATCCTCGACGCGCTCAACGCCTTCGAGGGGCCGGTCTTCGAGGTGCACATCTCCAACGTCCACAAGCGCGAGGCCTTCCGCCACCACTCCTACGTGAGCCTGCGCGCCGACGGGGTGATCGCCGGCCTCGGCATCGAGGGCTACGAGGCGGCGGTGCGGCGGGTCTGCTCGCTCCTGGGGTGAGGCCGGGGCATGGCGCAGTGCTGCGAGACGCTGCCGGCGGCGGTGCCGCCCGGGGGGCCACCGGCAATGCGGACCCCCGGCGGCACGCGGCCCGGGGCAGCGGGCGGAGCGCATCGCACCGCGGCTGTGGGGCTCCGGTGCCTGCTCCCGGCGAACGCGCCTCCGACGCGCGCGAGGCCGCGGCGCAGCGGAGATGGCAGCCGGGCACGGGAGCACCGGCGATGTGCCCCGGCAAGCGACGCGAGCCGGGGGCGCATCGACAGGAGGCGCATCGACAGGAGGCTCACCTGCGGTGGCCGTTGACGCGAAGTGCACCCGCGGCGGGCGCCGCGGAAACAGGCGCCGTCCAGGAGCCTTGCAGCGATCACCCGGCGGCGTCGTGCGGCTTCGGGAGACGCGCCCGGGGGAAGACCCTGTTTTACAAGGCGCCTGCGGCATGCCACCGTGGGAGCCATGCGCGCGTGGCAGGGCGTCTGCCTGCCGTGTGCCCTCGGCATGGTGCCGTTTGCAGCAAGCACCCGCGACGCGGCGTTGCTGCAGCATGCGCCGTCGGGGCAATGCCGCCCGGAGAGCCGTGAAATCGGCCGCAAGGGGAAGGGAAGGGGAGGAGAGGACAGAATGACGGATATCGCCATCGTTGGCGCCGGGCTCATCGGGCGGCGCCATGCCGCCGCCGTTGCGAGCGCGCAAGGCGCGCGCCTCGCCGCGATCGTCGACCCCGCGCTGGAAGCCGGAGCGCTGGCCGCATCGCTCGGCGTGCCGCATCTCGAGACGCTCGACGCGCTGCTCGCCCGGGGGCCGCGGCCCGGCGGCATCATCCTCGCCACCCCCAATGCCGCGCATGTCGAGGGCGGGCTCGCCTGCATCGCCGCCGGCATCCCGGTGCTGGTGGAAAAGCCGCTCGCGAGCGACCTTGCCGGCGCGCGCCGGCTGGTGGAGGCGGCGGAGGCGGCCGGCGTGCCGCTCCTCACCGGCCATCACCGCCGGCACAACCCGCTCACCGCCGCGGCGAAGGCGCGGATCGAGGCGGGCGATATCGGCCGCCCGGTCTCGGCCCATGTGATGTACTGGATCTGCAAGCCCGACCATTATTTCGACACCGCCTGGCGCCGCGCGCCCGGGGCGGGGCCGGTCTACATCAACCTCTCGCACGACATCGACCTCCTGCGCCACCTGCTGGGGGAGGTGGAGGCGGTGCAGGCGATGGAGAGCGCCGCCATCCGCGGCAACGCGGTGGAGGAGAGCGCCGTCATCCTGCTGCGCTTCGCCTCCGGGGCGCTGGGAACGATCAACATCTCCGACACCATCCCCGCGCCCTGGTCCTGGGAGATGACCACCGGCGAAAACCCCGCCTACCCGCGCACCGACGCGCCCTGCTACTTCATCGGCGGCACGCAAGGCAGCCTCGAGATGCCGCTCAACCGGCTCTGGCACGACGAGGGCCGGCGCGACTGGTGGGCCCCCGTTTCCGCCCGCATGAGCCCGGCGCCGGAGACCGGCGAGCCGCTGCTGCGCCAGGTCGAACAGTTCACCAGGGTGGTCCGCGGCGAGGAGCCGCCGCTGGTCTCCGGCCGCGAGGGGCTCGCCACGCTGGCCGTGGTCGAGGCGGTGAAGCGCGCGGCGGCGAGCGGCGGCATCGTCTCGCCCGCGGCCTGTCTCGCAGAGGCCGTGCCCTGAAAGCCGCCCGCCCGCGTCCCCCGCACCGGGCCGCGCGTGGCACCCCCGGGGGGCTCCGCGCTTCGTGGCGCAGCCGCCAGCCGGTCTCCGGGACGCCCCCGCCCGCGCCGGAGGCACAGCAGCAAGCCGCGCCTCCGGCGCCGCCAGATACCGCGCCTCCGGCGCTGCCAGAAACCGCGCCTCCGGCGCTGTCAGAAACCGCGCCTCCGGCGCGAGACCCGAGTCAGGAAACGAGGACCCCCCGATGGACCTGCCGAAGAATGCCTTCAAGGCCGCGCTGAAAGCCGGCCGCACGCAGCTTGGCCTGTGGTGCACCATCCCCGACCCGATGGTGGCCGAAATGCTCAGCGCCACCGGCTACGACTGGATGATGTTCGACACCGAACACTCGCCGATGGACGCGCTCGGCACCCTGCCGCTGCTGCGCGCCGTGGCGCCGGCGCCGGTCTCGGCCGTGGTGCGGCCCGGCGCGCTCGACGCGGTGGAGATCAAGAAGATGCTCGACTGCGGCGCGCAGACCCTGCTCGTGCCCTACATCCAGGACGCGGCGCAAGCCCGCGCCGCGGTGGACGCGGTGCGCTACCCGCCGGCGGGCATCCGCGGCGTCGCCGGCATGACCCGGGCCAGCGGCTACGGCACCATCGAGGGCTATCACCGGCGGGCGGGCGAGGAAATCTGCCTGCTGCTGCAGGTCGAGACCGCCGCCGCCCTGGCCGAGATCGAGGCCATTGCCGCGGTCGAGGGGGTGGACGGCGTCTTCGTCGGCCCCGCCGACCTCGCCGCCAGCCTCGGCCACCCGGGCGAGACCGGCCACCCGGAGGTGAAGGCCGCGGTGCTCGACGCCATCCGCCGCATCGCCGCCGCCGGCCTGCCGCCGGGCCTGCTCACCCTCGACCAGGGCTTTGCCGCCGAGGCGCTGGAGGCCGGTGCGCGCTTCGTGGCCGTCGACCTCGACCTCGCGCTCCTGCAGCGCGGCGCCCGCGCCCGCGCGGCCGAATGGCGCGAGCGCCTCGGCTGAGGCGCGATCGACTGCCGCGCCTGCCGGACAGGCGGCATCCGCACCTGCCTCGAGCCCCGTGCCGGAAGTTGTCCGGCCCAGGTCGGAGCCGCGCCACCCCCGGCCCGGCGCCGGCGCTCTCCCGGCCCACGGCGCCCTGCTCGCCGGGCCGAGCGCGTCCGCCCGCCGTCACGGAGGCGCGGGACTGCCGGGCCGGACCTTCGCGCTGCACCCGCCGGATGCGCAGCATCCGGCCCGGCCCAAAGGGCCGGTCACCGGCAGGTGGGCGGCACACGGGAGGGCTCCGCTTTCGCCGGGGCTGAGAGGGGGCCCTCCCGCCCTGCGTCGACCCGCCCCTCGCGGGGCGCGTCTCCTGCGGTTTGGGCCGGGCCGCGCGTGCCGCGCGGCGGTGGCGCGCCGGCCCGCCGGGCGGGGTCAGATGCCGTCGCGGTGGATCGGCCTTCCGTCGTGCAGGGTGAGGAGGGAGCGGGTGCCGGGCAGGGCCTCGGGGTCGATCGGGAAGATATCCTGCGAGAGCACCGCGAGATCGGCGCGCTTGCCCGGCGCGAGGCTGCCGCGGCTCTCCGCCTGGCCCATCAGCCGGGCGTTGCCCAGCGTGTAGCTCTCCAGCGCTTCCGCGAGGGTGAGCGCCTCGCCGGGGCCGAGGGTGCGGCCGTCGAGCGTGCGGCGGGTGACGAAATGCCAGAGCGCGAGGAACGGGTTCACCGGCACCACCGGCGCGTCGGTGCCCCCCGCGAGCGACAGGCCGAGGTCGGCCATGGTGCGGTTGGGCGAGCAATACGCCGCCCGCTCCGCGCCCCACCAGCGCACCATGTTGGCGCCCAGCAGCACCGCGTGGTTCTGGATCGTGGCATGCACACCGAGCGCCTTCATCCGCGCGAGCGCCGCGCGGGTGGGGAGCTGCACATGCATCACCGCCCAGTTCAGCGGCGCGATCGGCGTCACCGCGTCGGCCGCCGCGTAGCCGCGCAGCACGAGGTCGATCGCCTCGTCGCCGCAGGCGTGGCACTGCACCTGCTGGCCCGCCTGCGCGGCGCGGATGAGGCACTCGGCGAACTCCGCCTCGCCGCCCGGGGGCAGCAGCCAGAGGCCGCGGTACCCGGGGTCGGTCTGCTCGCCGGGCACCAGCTGGTAGGGGGCGGAGAGCCGCGCGCCCTCGATGCCGCCGTCGAGCATGAACTTCAGCCCGGTGTAGCGCAGGCGCGGGCCGTCGGGCCTGGCCATCGCCGGCAGGCCGGCCTCGGCATCGGCGAGGTTGTTGGTCCACCACATCAGGTCGACGCGCAAATCGAGGCTGCCCTCGGCCTCCAGCGCCTCGTAGAGGGCGATGCGCGCGGCGTCGAGCCCGGGCTCGAGCACCGCGACGATGCCGTAGCCCGCAAGCTCGGCCGCGGTGGCGCGCAGCAGCCTGAGCTGGGTGTCGCGGTCGGGCGGCGGCGGCATCACCCGGCGCAGGGCATGGGTGGCGGCCTCGAGCAGCACGCCGGTGGGGGCGCCCGCGGCATCGGTGACGATCACCCCGCCGGGCGGCGGCACGCTGCTGGGGCCGATGCCGGCGAGGGCAAGGGCGCGGGAATTCGCCGTCATCACGTGGCCGCCGCGGGGGATGGCGACGGGGTGGTCGGGCGCCGCGGCGTCAAGCTCGGCCGCAGTGGGCAACCGGCCCTCGGCGAGCAGCGACTCGTGCCAGCCCGAGCTCGCCACCACCCATTCGCCTGCCGGAAGCCCGGCCGCCGCCGCGGCGATGGCGGCCTGCACCTCGGCCACCGAGCGCGCGTCGATGAGCGGCACCAGCTCGCGGTTCAGCGCCAGCCGGTGCATGTGCACGTGGCTGTCGATCAGCCCGGGCACCACCCGGCGGCCTCCGAGGTCGATCACCTCGGTGCCCGGCCCGGCGAGGGCGAGGATGTCGGCATCCGCCCCGAGGGCGCGCACCGTGTCGCCCGCGATGGCGATGGCGGTGCAATCCGGCCCGCAGAGTGTGGAGATGCGGCCGTTCATCAGGATGAGACTGGTCATGGCGGGAGCCCTCACGCGGCAGCGGAGCAGGAGGTGAAACGGTCGAAATGCATCACCGCGCCGCCCGGGCCGTAGCCGGGCCAGGCAAGCGGCGTGCCGTCCTGCGGGGTGCCGGTGCGGGCGAAGCCGGCGAGGGCATCGCCGAAGGCCGTGGCGAGCCCGTCGAGCCCGGCGCGCTCCGCCCCGCGCAACATCGGCGCTTCGGCCCAGGTGTCGGTATTGGCGAAGAGGAACGGCAGCTCGATGCAATGGCAGGCGGCGATGCCGGGGTCGGGGGACTGCCAGTCGAAACTGTAGGCCCAGGCCGCCCCGCCCGCCGCCACCTGCGCCTCGAGAAACGCCCGCG
Organism: Oceanicella sp. SM1341; assembly: GCF_003448965.1. Classification (GTDB taxonomy): domain Bacteria; phylum Pseudomonadota; class Alphaproteobacteria; order Rhodobacterales; family Rhodobacteraceae; genus Paroceanicella. Next base: position 67,375 of record NZ_QRGC01000009.1, on the reverse strand, counting down.
TGCCGCGCTGGAAGCGCAGCTCGGAGGTGACGTCGATGAGCAGGGCGAGCGCATCGGCCCCGGGCCGGCGGGCGCGCAGCCGCGCCAGCGCGCCCGCATCGCCCGGCCAGGCCTCCTCGAGGCGGCGTGCGAGCAGCTCGGGGGCGGCGGCCGCCACCGCTGCGTCGCCGTAGTAGAAGGCGGCATGCTCCTCGCGCGTGGTGCCGGCGATCACCGGGCACCAGGCGGCGGCGCCCCCGAGCAGTGCCGCCACCGGGTCGCGGGTGATGAGCGTGCCGTCGATCACCGGCATGAAGGGCGGGGTGACATCGTCGGCCGCGGCGGAGCGGGCGCGCAGCACCGCGCCCTGGGCGGCCATCAGCGCCTCGGCGCTCACCGCCTCCAGCCCCGCGCGGTCACCGGGCGCGAGGCCGAGCGCGTCGAGGAAGGCGGCGGCCGGGGCCTCGCGCGCCTCCGGGCCCTGCAGCGACATGCCCATGGGGGCGGAGAGCAGCACCGCCCGGTCGAAGAGCGGCCGCGCCGCGGCTTCGCCCATCGAGAGCAGTGCGGCGATGGAGAACCCCCCGGCGGACTGGCCGGCGAGGGTGATGTTGGCGGCATTCCCCCCGAAGGCGCCGATCTCGCGGCGGATGAAGCGCAGGGCGGCCACCTGGTCATGCAGGCCGAGGTTGGCGGGGGCGAGGCCGGGCAGCGGCAGGAAGCCCATCACCCCCAGCCGGTAGCTCACGTTCACCACCACCATGCCGGTGCGCGCGGCGAGTGCCGCGCCCTCGTAGCAGGGAAGGCTGCCGCCCCCGGTCATGTAGGCGCCGCCGTGCAGGAACACGAAGACCGGCGCGCCGGAGGCCCCCTCGGGCACCCAGATGTCGAGATGCAGGCAGTCCTCGTCGGGCGCCGCGGGGTAGCTGCCCATCACCTTGGCAAGGCGCGAGGGGAGCTGCAGCGGCACCGGCCCGGGCGTGCGCGCGCCGGAGATGTCCTCCCGGGCCGTGACAGGCTCGGGCAGGGCGAAGCGCCGCGCGCCGGTGGGGGGCAGGGCGTAGCGCAGTCGCGGCACATGCACCACGCCCCCGGCCGCCACGCCGGCCACCCGGCCCAGACTCGTCTCGAAAACAGCACCGCTCATTGCACATCCCTCGCCGAAATTCGTTCTGGAAGCGATGTTAGCAATGTGCGATGCCGGTTCCCGGCCCGAGATCGGGAAACCGGAGTACCATAAACGGGACGGCCCATGCACGGTCTGGACGACATGTACCTGTTCAAGCAGGTGGTGGATTTCGGCTCCATCTCGGCGGCCTCGCGCAGCCTGCGCATCCCCAAGAGCACGCTGGCGCGGCGCATCGCGGCGCTGGAGGCGCAGCTCGGCTCGCCGCTGTTCCACCGCGCGGCGCAGGGGCTGCTGCTCACCAATTTCGGCCGCGAGTGCCACGCCCATTGCTGCCGGCTGGTGGAGGAGGCGGACCGGGTGCTCGACCTCGCGGACCGCCGGCGCGAGACCCCCTCGGGCTTCCTGCACGTGATCTACCCGCCCTCCTTCGGCGAGACGGTGGTGGAGTATCTCGCCGCCGAGTTCGTGCGCAGCGAGCCGAAGGTGCAGATCCACCTCGAGGCCTCCACCGGGCTGATGGACCCGCGCAGCGTCTCGGCCGACCTGGTGCTGCATTTCGCCTTCGAGCCCTTGCCGGATGTCGACTTCGTGGGCCGGCGGCTGTTCGAGAACCCCTTTGTTCTGGCGGCACATCCCGACCTGCTGCGCGGCCGCCGCGCGCCCGACGAGCCCGCTGCCCTGCGCGGCCTGCCCTGCGTGGGCTTCGGGCCGAAGGCCTCGGCCTGGGCCTGGAAGCTCACCTCCGGGCGGCGCAGCTACACGCATCGCTTCACGCCCGCGCTCAGCACCATGCAGCTCACCGCGCTGCAGGCGGCGGCGCGCATGGGGGTGGGGGTGGCCTCGCTGCCGCTCAACCGGGTGGAGGAGGACCTGGCCCGCGGCCGGCTGGTGCAGCTGCTGCCGGAGTGGGAGCCGCCGCCCGCCATCCTCTTCGCGGTCTACCCGTCGGGGCGCACGCTCACCGCGGCGGCGCGGCGCTTCCTCACCCTGGTGATCGACCATTTCGCCGAGACCGGCGGCATAACCGACCTGCGCCGCGGCTACGAGCAGCGCTTCGGTCTCACCGGCGAAGATCGAGTCTCTGGCGAAGATTGATTGAACCTTGAAGTATCTGCCGATTCGCCCCTTTGCGCAATGCAGCAAATTCGGGGGTGCCGCGCGGGCGGGCAAACCCCCCGGCGCCTCGGTTGACCCCTGCCCGTTCGCTGGGCATCGTTCGGTGACAGTTCCATAAAACAGGACGGCAGGGGGTGTGCGGGTGACAGCCAAGGCGATTTCTTTTTCCGGCGTGCGACTGGTGCTCGGCGGCTCCGAGATCTACCGCGATGTGAGTTTCGACGTGGGCGAGGGCGAGTTCGTCTGCCTGCTCGGCCCCTCGGGCTGCGGCAAGTCCACCGCGCTGCGGCTGATCGGCGACCTGCTGCCGATCCAGGCCGGCGCCATCAGCGTGGGCGGGGCCTCGCCCCGCGATGCCTGGGACCAGACCGCCTTCGTCTTCCAGTCCCCCCGCCTGCTGCCGTGGAAGACCACGCTGGAGAACGCGGGCTTCGGCATCGAGATGCGCAAGCCCGCGGTGCCGAAGGCCGAGCGCCTGGCGCGGGCGGAGCGCGAGCTGGCCCATGTCGGGCTCGGCGCCGACGGCCACAAGATGCCGGTGATGCTCTCGGGCGGCGAGCGGCAGCGCGTGTCCATCGCCCGGGCCCTCGCGCTCGACCCGCGCATCATCCTGATGGACGAGCCCTTCTCCGCGCTCGACCACACCACCCGCGCCCGCCTGCGCCGGCAGATCGTCGAGCTGTGGCAGGAAACCGGCAAGACGGTGCTCTTCGTCACCCATGACATCGACGAGGCGCTCTACCTCGCCGACCGCATCGTGGTGTTCTCCCGCAAGCCCACCACGGTCTCGGAGGTGGTGGAGGTGCGCGCGCCGCGCCCCCGCGACACCGAGGCCGACCCCGCGCTCCAGCAGCTCCGCGCCCATCTCATCGAGGTGTTCGAGCGGCTGGAGGGCGCCCCCGACGCGCCCGAAGAGGCCGAAAAGGCCCTGGCCGCAACCTGCAACTGACCAACAGGGATCCCGAAAATGAAGACATTCCGCCTGCTCGGCCTGGCCACCGGCCTCGCCCTGGGCCTCGCCGCTTCCGCTGCTGCCGCGAAGGAGACCGTGACCTTCGCCTATCTCTCCGACCCCTCGCAGGAGGCCATCCTCTGGGCGCTGAAGAACGGCAAGGTGAGCTCGGAGACCATCGACGTGGAGGCCACGCCGCTGGAGATCCCGGCGCTGATCCAGGCCACCTCGGCGCGCAGCTACGACGTGGTGACCACCGCCGCCATGGCCATCCCGCGCGCGCTCTCCAAGGGGCTGGAGCTGCGGATGATCGCCGCCGGCCTGCGCACCAACAGGGAGGGCGAGGGCTCGGCCATCTGGGTGAAGAAGGACAGCGACATCACCTCGGTGGAGGAGCTGAAGGGCAAGACCCTCGCGGTCTACTCCCTCGGCTCGGCCGGCATCACACTGGTGCGCATCGCGCTCAACAAGGTGCACGGGCTCGACGTGTCGCTGCAGGGCGGCGACCTCAGCTTCGTCGAGACCCCGGCGCCCGCCATGCCCGCCGCCCTCGCCACCGGCAAGGTGGACGCGGCCACGCTCATCCACGCCCAGGCCTACCAGGCGATGAAGAGCGGCGATTTCGTGCCGCTGGTCGAGACCTCGAAGGAGCTGCAGGACCTCACCGGGCTGCAGATGGTCTCCGCCGTGCTGGCCGGCTACGAGGGCAAGCTCGACGCGGAGCCGGAGAAATACCACGAGTTCCTCCGCGTGCTCGCCGCCTCGCGCGACTACGCGCTCGCCCACCCGGACGAGGTGTTCACCGCCGTGGGCGCGGAATACGGCATCGAGCCCGATTTCTTCGCCACCTGGTTCGAGCGGTTCATGGAATACCCGGTGGAGATGTCCGACAACGACAGGAAGGCCATCACCATGCTCTGGGACGAGGCCGTGACCCTAGGCCTGCTCGACAGCCATCCGCCGATCGAGGACACCCTCTGGAAGGACATCGGGGGCAACTGAGGCATGGCCGTTCCCGCTCCTTCGGTCGTGCCGGGGCCTGCCCCGGCGCGGCGCCTGTCCGGCCGCGCCGCGGCGCATCTCTTCACGCTGGCCGCGCTGCTGGCCTGGTGGGGCTATTCCCTCGTGGTGCCGCCCTACCAGGTGCCGGGGCCGGAGGCGGTGGCCCTGCGCATGCTGGGCTTCCTCGCCGACCCCGCGCTGGCGGTGCAGCTGCTGGTGTCGCTGATGCACATCGGCATCTCCATCGCCATCGCCTTCGTGGCGGGGGCGGGGCTCGCCCTCGCCTCGGCCTACGTGCCGGCCACGCGCATGCTGGTCGACGGGGTGCTGACGCCGTTCCTCAACGCCTTCTCGGGCATCGGCTGGCTGTTCCTCGCGCTGCTGTGGTTCGGGCTCAACGACGTGACGGTGATCTTTGCCGTGACGATGATCCTGATCCCCTTCACCGCCATCAACCTGCGCACCGGGCTGCAGGAGCTCGACGGCGAGCTGATGGAGCTGGGCCTCAGCCTCACCCGCGCGCGGCTGCGGCGGATGACGCATCTCGTGGCGCCGCTGCTGATCCCCTATGCCTTCGCGGCGCTGCGCACCTCCTTCGGCGTGTCCTGGAAGGTGGTGCTCACCGCCGAGCTCTTCGGCGGCAACGCCGGGGTGGGCTACGTGCTCAACATCGCCCGGCAGGAGTTCGACACCGAGACGATCTTCGCCATCATCGCCTTCATCCTGCTCTTCGTGGTGCTGTGCGAGCAGCTCGTGTTCCGCCCGGTGCAGCGCCGGCTTGACCGGAGGTATGCCCGTGGCTGACACCGCATCGAAACCCGTGCAGCGCGCGGTGGCCCTGGGCGGCGTGGCGCTGATCCTCGCGGCCTGGTGGTGGGTGGCGCGGGGCCAGCCCGAATACGTGCTGCCGGGGCCGGGCGCCGTGCTCGCCGCCACGGCGCGCTTTCTCTACGACCCCGGGCTGATGGCCGATGCGGGCATCTCGCTGCTGCGCGTCGCGGCCTCGGTGCTGATCGGCATGGTGCTGGCGCTGGGGCTCGCGAGCCTGGTGCGCGCCTGCCCGGCGGCGGAGGAGATCGTCGAGCGCCGGGTGCTCACCTTCCTCAACGCCTTCCCCTCGGTGGGCTGGGCCATTCTCGGGGTGATCTGGTTCCAGATCTCCACGCCCACGGTGATGTTCGTGCAGGTGGCCATCGTGCTGCCTTTCTGCCTGATCAACGCGCTCGCGGGCTTCCGCCAGATCGACCCGGAGATGGACGAGCTGGGCCATTCGCTCACCCGGGGGCGGTGGCGGCGGTTCCGGCTGCTCACCCTGCCGCTGGTGGCCCCCTTCGTGGTGACCGGGCTGCGGGTGGCCTACGGCATCTGCTGGAAGATCGCGCTGGTCTCCGAGCTGTTCGGCGCCTCCTCGGGCATCGGCTACCAGCTGGTGCGGGCGCAGACCGTGGCCGATGCCACGATGGTGTTCGCCTGCTGCGTGGTGATCGTGCTGATCTATGCCGTGACCGACTGGCTGTTCCTGCGCCCGCTGGTGCAGCGCTTCTCGGCCAACCAGGCGCGGGGCTGAGCCGGGCTCAGTAGCCCCGCGCCGCATCCGCGAGGTCGGGCACCGTGCCGTCGCGCTCAAAGGCGCGGATGTTGGCGGCGACGATGCGGCCCCCGGTCTCGGGGTCGATCATCGAGGCGATGTGCGGGGTGACGGTGACGCCCGGGTGGGCCCAGAACGGGTGCCCGGGCGGCAGCGGCTCCTGGCGGAACACGTCGAGCGTGGCATGCGAGAGCTGGCCCGAGGCGAGGGCGGCGAGCAGGTCGTCCTCCACGAGGTGCGCGCCGCGCCCGGCGTTCACGAGGCTCGCGCCGCGCGGCAGCCGGGCGAAGAGCTCCGCGTTCAGGATGTCGCGTGTCTCGGGCGTGAGCGGCAGCAGGCAGACGAGGATCTCCGTGCGCGCGAGGAAGGGGGAGAGGCCCTCCGCCCCGGCGAAGCAGCGCACGCCCTCGATCTCGCGCGGGCTGCGCGCCCAGCCGGCGGTGTCGAACCCGAGCGCGGCGAGGCTGCGCGCCGCCTCGGCCCCGAGGTTTCCCAGCCCCATCACGCCCACGCGCCGGGCGGTGGCCGGGGGCGGGACGATCTGCTCCCAGCGGCCCGCCGCCTGGGCTGCGGCAAGCGCCGGCATCTCGCGGTGGTGGCGCAGCACGTGCAGGGCGACGTATTCGCGCATGCGCTGGGTGAGGTCGCGCCCCACGGTGCGGATGATCGGCACGCCGGCGGGCAGGGCGGTGTCGGCGAGCACGTGGTCGATCCCCGCGCCGAGCGAGACGATGGCGCGCAGGCCGGGAAAGCGGGCGAGCTGCCCGTTGCCCGGCTGCCAGACCACCGCGTAGCGCACCGCTTCCGGCCGGCGGGCCTCCAGCATCGGCTCCACCGTGTACTCGGGCAGGAGGGCGGCGAGGCGGGCGCGCCATTCCGCGGTCTCGGCCGCGTCGGGGGAGTGGACGACGACGCTCATGCGCGGGGTGCAGGGCTGAGGGGCATGCGGGAGGTCCTTTCGGTTCGGCGCAGTCTTGCGCGCCGGGGCGGCCGCCGTCCAGCGGCGATCGGGCCCGTTTCGCGGCCGCTCCCGCCCCGGTGAGGGCAATGCGGGGGCCCGGGCGTCTCGCGGCCCACCCCCGCGGCCGCGAAACGGGCCCTGTCCTCAGCCGTCGCGCAGCAGGCGGCGGAGCTTGGAGAGGGCCATGCCCGCGTCCTCGCCGTAGCCGATGGTGCCGAAGAGCTCGTTGCCGGAATCCATCAGGAACACGGTGGCGGTGTGCTCCATGGTGTAGTCCCCGCCCTCCATCGGCACGCGCTTGTAATAGGCGAAATACTGCTTCGCCATCGCGGCGACCTGCTCCTCGGTGCCGGAGAGGCCGATGATGCGGCTGTCGAAGGCCGAGGTGTACTGGCGCAGGGCCTCCGGCGTGTCGCGCTCGGGGTCGACGGTGACGAAGAGCCAGTCGGCCTTGTCGGCGTCCGGGCCGAGGTCCTGCATCTGCAGGGTGAGCTCGTAGAGCGTTGTCGGGCAGACATCCGGGCAGAAGGTGAAGCCGAAGAAGATCACCGTGGGGCTGCCCTCGAAATCGGCCTGCGTGACCGTGCGGCCGGTCTCGTCGACGAGGGTGAAGGGGCCGCCCACCGTGGCGGAGGTGTCTTCGCCGCGGAAGGTGATCCAGAGCAGGGTGCCGGCGATGGCCGCCAGCACCAAGGTGAGCGCCGCGATGGCGATGCGGGCGCGCGGCATTACTGCGCCTCCGCCGGTTTCGGGGCGCCGGGGGGCACCACCTGCAGCTCGACCGCGATCTCGGCGCCGCTCTCCAGCATGAGGGTGAGCGGCACCGGCGCGCCGACGATCACCGGGGCGGCGAGGTCCATCATCATGATGTGGTTGCCGCCGGGGGCGAGCTCGGTGGTGGCGCCGGCGGGCAGGGGCAGGCCGTCTTCCAGCGGGCGCATGCGCATCACGCCGTCGGACATTTCCATGCTGTGGATCTCGACACGGGTGGCGTCCGGGGTGCGGGCGCCCACGAGCCGGTCGTCGGTCTCGCCGCTGTTGGTGAGGGTGAGGAAGCCGCCGGCGGTGGTGGCGCCCGGCGGGGTGGCGCGCGTCCAGCCGCCGGAGGCGGTGACGGCGGTCTGGGCGAGGGCCGGCGAGGCGGCGCAGAGGGCCGCGGCGAGGGCGAAGGCGAGGCGGGTCATGCGGGGTCTCCGTCATGCGTGCGGGGGCCCGGTGCGGCGTGGCGGGCCGGGCGGGGCGTTTGCTGAGCGGTGGGGTCAGGCCGCGGCGGGCGGGCCGCGGGGCCGGGGCAGGCCGGGCCCGAAGGCGGCGCCATCCTGGCGGGCCGGTGTCGGCGCGCGGAGGGCCACGGCGGGGCCCGCCCGCCGCGCCTCGGCCGATGGCGGCGGCAGGGCGGCGGCGCCACCGGCGCAGAGCGACTTGCAGAGCGTGTCGCAGCAATCGTGGCGCCCGGTGGGGATGGGGTCGGGGTTCGCGCCCCCGACGAGGCAGAGCGTGTCGGGCAGGCCGGCGGCCATGGCGCCCTGCACGAAGCCGGCCAGCAGCGCATGCACCGCGATCGCGTAGAGCGCGACGGCGAGGATGGCGAGCCGGAGCGAGCCGGCGCTGGCGGGGCGGTGTGTCATGGCGGCAGTCTAGCCGCGAAACCGTGCCGGGGCGCTGCGACATTCGGAGGCTGCGGAGGAACGCCCGCCGAGCCGAGGGGGGCGGCGTGCCCCGCAGCTCGGCGGGCCTGGCAAGGGGCCTTGCGGCCCTCCGCCGGGGCGGTAACGTTTCGGAGCCCGGAGCCCGGAGCCCGGAGCCCGGAGCCCGGAGCCCGGAGCCCGGAGCCCGGAGCCCGGAGCCCGGAGCCCGGAGCCCGGAGCCCGGAGCCCGGAGCCCTGACGCCGACCCGGCACGCAAACCCCAGGTCCACCCTCTTCACACCGCGTCTCCGACGGCCGCCGCCAGGCATGGGCCGCGCCCGACCCTGGGTGGGCGCCACCACGCCCGTGGTGAGCGCTTTATCTGGAAGCCCCGGACGGAGGCTGAGCGGCTGGTGGCATCGCCATCGCGCCCTCCCGGGGGGAGGGTCGGGCGCGGCCCGGGCTGGTCGCCCGGGCGGAAGGGGCGAGCGAGGCGGCACCGGGCCGCGCAGCGGGCCGGCCCGGCCCAACGCGGAGGCGGCTTCCGCGCGCAGCGCGGCTGTCCGCCGGAGGGGCGGGAGGCCTCCCTGCCTCGCATGGCTCCGGGTCAGTAGCTCTCGAGACGGCTGTCGAGCAACCGGGGCGGAGCGTTTCGCGAGAGCTGGTCGAGCATATCGCCCACGAGGGAAACCAGCGCGTCGGAGGCGGTGGCCGCCTCCTCGCCACGGCCTTCGGCCAGCGCGTCGAGCACCGCGAGATGGGGGATGACCGAGGCCCCGGCCCCCGGCGCTTCGCCGCTCCCTGCCGCGAGCCCGTGCCAGATCCAGCCCACCCGCCGGAAGATCGCGTGCAGCGGCCGCAGCGTGTGGCCGAGGAAGGGCTCGCCGCAGGCTTCCAGCACCAGCGCGTCGATGCGGCTGTCGAAGGCGTTGAAGGCGGCGAGGTCGAGGCCCGCGCCCGCCGCGCGCAGGGCAGCGGCGAGGTGGCGCATGCGGCTGCGCTGGCCCTCGTCGGCGCGGCTGGCCGCGAGGGTGATGGCGAAGCGCTCCACCTCGCGGCGCAGGTCGAGCAGCACCCGTGCCCGGCCCAGCTCCACCGGGGCGACGAGCAGCCCCTGGCGCGGCTGCACCTCGAGCAGCGTGTCGGCCGCGAGCCGGTTCACCGCCTGGTGTACCGGGGTGCGCCCCGTGCCGGCCAGGGCCGCGAGGTCCTGGATGCGCTGGAAGCTGCCCGGCGGCAGGGCGCAGGTGACGATGGCCGCCTCGATGCGCCGGTAGGCGAGCTCGGCCTGCGGCAGGTGCGCGCCAGGGCCGGCAGCCCTGTCCTGCCCCGCCTCGACGCCCGCTCCCTCCGCTGCGCGCTCTGCCCGTGCCATCGTTTCCCCCGTTGCGCCCCATGCACCGGACCCCTTGCGGGAATCGCCCGGGCCTGTCATGAACATATCGTAATATATCACGGAATGTCACGCGCCGTGCGACAGCGCGGCGAGGCAGCCGGCAAGACGCGGCCAGCAGGGCTGGCAGGACAGGGGGGGCGCGGAAGCCCCGGGGAGGAAACGAGAATGACCGACACTCGGGCGCAGCGCGCGGCGGCGGGAGGGCGGGGATGAAGATCACCGCCATCCGCACCTTCCGCGTCGAGGAATTCGCCAACGTGCTCTGGGTGCATGTCGAGACCGACGCCGGCATCACCGGGCTGGGCGAGACCTTCTACGGCGCCGGCGCCGTGGAGGCGCATATCCACGACACCCTGGCCGGCCGGCTGCTGGGCCAGAACCCGCTGCACATCGAGGCGCTGCACCGCGAGATGCTGAACCTGCCGATGGCCCAGGCCTCCACCGGCGCCGAGACCCGGGCCGCCTCGGCCATCGACATCGCGCTCTGGGACATCTTCGGCAAGCTCTGCGGCCAGCCGGTGCACCAGATGCTGGGCGGCCAGTGCTGGGAGCGCATCCGCGTCTACAACACCTGCGCCGGCACCCGCTACGTGCGCACAAACAACATCAAGCCGGTCTCCACCTGGAACCTCGGCGAGGCCGACGGGCCCTACGAGGATCTCGACGGTTTCATGAACCGCCCGGCCGAGCTCGCCGAGAGCCTGCTCGACAGCGGCATCACCGCGATGAAGATCTGGCCGTTCGACCCCGCCGCCATTGCCAACAAGGGCCAGTTCATCTCCAACGAGGAGCTGAAGACCGCCCTGCGCCCCTTCGAGGAGATCCGCCGCGCGGTGGGCGACCGGATGGAGATCATGGTGGAGTTCCACTCGCTGTGGAACCTGCCGGTGGCCAAGCGCATCGCGAAGGCGCTGGAGCCGTATGACCCGACCTGGTTCGAGGACCCGATCCGGATGAACTCGCCCCAGGCGCTGGCGGAATTCGCCCGCTCCACCCCCGTGTGGACCTGCGCCAGCGAGACGCTGGGCACCCGCTACCCCTACAAGGACATGCTCGACCGCGACGCGGCCCATGTGGTGATGGCCGACCTGTGCTGGACAGGCGGGCTCACCGAGGGGCGCAAGATCGCGGCGCTGGCCGACACCTATCACCGCCCCTTCGCCCCGCATGACTGCATCGGCCCGGTGGGGTTCATCGCCGGCATCCACGCCTCGTTCAGCCAGCCCAACACGCTGATCCAGGAGAGCGTGCGCGCCTTCTACCGCGGCTGGTACAACGAGCTCGTCACCGCGATGCCGCGCATCGAGGGCGGCCATGTCTACCCGATGGAAGGCCCGGGGCTGGGGGTGGAGCTGCTGCCCGCCTTCTTCGAGCGCGCCGACCTCACCTCCCGCGTCTCTGCCCCCTGAGGAGCCTCACATGTCCACCGAACTGTTTTCGCTCGCCGGCCGCACCGCGCTCGTCACCGGCTCCTCGCGCGGGCTGGGGCGGGCCATCGCCGAGGGGCTGGGCCGCGCCGGCGCGCGCCTCGTGCTCAACGGGGTGAACCCGGAGCGGCTGGAGGCGGCGGCGGCGGAGCTGCGCGGCGAGGGCCTCGACGTGCTCACCGCCGCCTTCGACGTGACCGACGAGGCCGCGGTGCTCGCCGCCTTCGCGGGGTTCGACGCCGAGGGCCTCGAGATCGACATCCTGGTCAATAACGCCGGCATCCAGTTCCGCAAGCCGATGCTCGAGCTCGAGACGGCGGACTGGCGGCGGGTGATCGACACCAACCTCACCTCCGCCTTCCTGCTCGGCCGCGAGGCCGCCCGGCGCATGGCGACGCGCGGGCGCGGCAAGCTGGTGAACATCGGCTCGCTCACCTCCGAGCTCGCCCGCGCCACGGTGGCGCCCTACACGGTGGCCAAGGGCGGGGTGAAGATGCTCACCCGCGCCATGGCGGCGGAATGGGGCGAGAAGGGCCTGCAGGCCAATGCCATCGGCCCGGGCTACATGCTCACCGACATGAACGAGGCCCTGGTCGCCGACCCCGCCTTCGACGGCTGGGTGAAGGGCCGCACGCCCGCACGGCGCTGGGGGCGGCCGGAGGAGCTGGTGGGCGCTGCCGTCTTCCTCTCCTCCGCCGCCTCCGACTACGTCAACGGCCAGATCCTCTATGTCGACGGCGGCATGAGCGTGGTGCTCTGAGCCGCCGCAAGACCAACCAGAAACTTTCCGGGAGCTCCCATGAAGATCGTCTTTCACGGCAACAACGCCCTCACCTTCCTGCCCGGCTTCCGCGACCAACTGGGCGAGGGCCACGACATCACCCACCTGCCGGACGTGCTGGAGACGGAGGCGCAGCGCGCCGCCTATTCCGCCGCCGATGTCATCATCGGGGCGCGGCTGCGCGCGGGGCTGCCGGTGGGGCAGGGGCTGAAGCTGTTCCACGTGCCCGGCGCGGGCTATGACGGGATCGACTTCGCCTGCCTGCCGGCCGACACCCCGGTGTGCAACTGCTTCGGTCACGAGGCCGCCATCGCCGAATACGTGATGGCTGCCCTGCTCGCCCGCCACGTGCCGCTGGCCGATGCCGACGCGCGCCTGCGCCGGGGCGACTGGACATACTGGGCGGGCGGCCCCTCCGGCCTGCGCACCGAGCTCGGCGCCCAGAGCATCGGCATCCTGGGCTACGGGCATATCGGCAAGGCGGTGGCGGCGCGCGCCGCGGCCTTCGGCATGAAGGTTGTGGTGGCAAACCGCAGCCCGGTTGCGGCGGAGGGGCCGGTCTCGGCCTACATGCCGCTCACCGACCTGCCAGCCTTCATGGGGGCTGCCGACATCATCGTGAACACCCTGCCGCTGGCGGAGAACACCCGTGGCCTCGTCGGGGCCGAGGCGCTCGCCGCCATGCGCCCGGAGGGGGTGATCGTGAACGTGGGCCGCGGCGCGGTGATCTCCGAGCTGCCGCTCTACGAGGCGCTGCTGGAGGGCCGCATCGCCGGGGCCATCCTCGACACCTGGTATGTCTACCCCTCGCCGGACGACCCCACGCCCCACCCGGGCACCCTGCCGTTCCACGCGCTCGACAACGTGGTGCTCACCCCGCACATGTCGGGCTGGACCCATGGCACCGTGGCGCGGCGCGCCGCCGCCATGGCGGCGAACGTGCAGCGCCTCGCGGCCGGGGAGGCGCTGGAAAACCGGGTGCGCTGAGGGGTTTCGCCCGGCGCGTCACAGGTGCAGTATCGGCCCCGCCAACAGGAGGGGGACATCATGCGCATCTGCATCTTCGGCGCCGGGGCCACCGGCGGAAACTTCGCCGTGCGGCTGGCGCGGGCCGGGCACGAGGTGTCGGTCATCGCCCGCGGCCCGCATCTCGAGGCGATCCTGGCGAACGGGCTGCGGCTGGAGGCCGGCGAGTCCGTGCTCGAGGCCCGGCCCCGCGCCGCGGCGAGCGGGGCGGAGCTCGGCGTTCAGGACGTGCTGGTGGTGGGCGTGAAGGCCCCCGCGCTCGACGGGCTGGCGGAGGCGCTCGCGCCGCTGATCGGGCCGCAGACGCTGGTGGTCTTCCCGCAGAACGGCATGCCCTGGTGGTATCCGCTGAGCCCCGCGCCCGAGGGCGCGCCGGCGGCGCTGCCCGATCTCGCGGTCTTCCGCCGCGGCCCGGCCCTGCTGGCGCAGATGACGCCGGAGCAGGTGGTGGGCGGGGTGATCTACTCGGGCAACGAGGTGAGCCGCCCGGGCGTGGTGGTCAACACCACGCCCGCGCGCAACGCGCTCACCATCGGCCCGGCCACCGGGGGCCCGGGCGACGCGCGCCACGCCGCCCTGCGCGCGGCGCTGGAGGGGGCGGGCATCGGCTCGGAGACACCGCAGGACATCCGCCAGGTGATGTGGCGCAAGCTGATGCTCAACATCTGCAGCTCGGCCCTCGGCCTCGCCACCCGCTCGGTGAGCGCCGAGACCCGGGGCGACGCCGAGCTCTCGGCCGTCTTCCTCGACATGATGGGCGAGGGGATGGCCGTGGCCCGGGCCTGGGGCTTCCCGCTCGAGGGGCTGGTCGACCCGCAGGCGGTGCTGGCGAACCTGCCGGTGCACCGCGCCTCCATCCTGCAGGATTACGAGGCCGGCCGGCCGATGGAGGTGGGCGAGATCGTGCTGGCACCCCTCGCCTTCGCCCGCGCCGCCGGCGTGCCCGCCCCCACCCTGCGCGTGGTCGCCGCCATCGTGAGCCGGCTGGGGCAGAGCGCGGGGCTGTTCACGCCCTGAGGCGCCCGGCCGCGCCGGGGGCCGCTCAGCGGATGCCGGCGCGCAGGAAGGCCTGGATGAACTGGCGCTGGAAGATCACGAAGGCCAGCACCAGCGGCGCCACGGTCATCAGCGTGGCGGCCGAGATCACCGCGATGTTCACCCCGCTCTCGGGCGCTGCGAACAGCGACAGGCCCACGGTGAGGGGGCGCGTCTCGGCGGAGTTGGTGATCACCAGCGGCCAGAGGAAATTGTTCCAGTGCGTCGCCACCGAGACGAGGGCATAGGCGAGGTAGGTGGGTTTCGCCGCCGGAATGTAGACCCGCCAGAGCACGCCCGCCCAGCCGCAGCCCTCGATGCGGGCGGCCTCCTCCAGCTCCGCCGGCACCTGGCGGAAGGCCTGGCGCATCAGGAAGATGCCGAAGGCCGAGGCCATGTAGGGCAGCCCGATCCCGAGGATGGTGTCGAACAGCCCCAGCGCCGAGGCGATGGCGTAATTGTCCACGATCAGCACCTCGGGCAGGATGAAGAGCTGCAGCAGCACCGCGTAGAACACCAGCTCGCGCCCCGGGAAGGCGAAGCGCGCGAAGGCAAAGCCCGCCAGCGTGCAGAGCAGGAACTGCCCGGCCAGCACCGTGCTCACCAGCGCGAAGCTGTTGAGGAAGTAGCGCAGCCAGGGCGTGCCCTCCCAGGCGGTGGCGAAGTTCGACAGCGTGAGCGGGGCGGCGAGGCGGAAGCCCACCGCGTCGGTGGGGGAGTGGACGGCGGCCCAGGCGGCGAAGGCCAGCGGCGCGATCCAGACCAGGGCGAGCACCCAGGCGCCCAGGGTGTCGAGCGTGAGGGTGAGGGCGGGCGGCGTGAGGGCGCGGGCGGTCATCGGTAGTGGATCCTCCGGTCGAGCCCGCGGAACTGCGCCACGGCAAGGAGACCGAGCACCAGCAGCACGAGGCAGGTGAGGGCGGCGGCGGCGGGGCGGTCGAAATAGGAGAAGGCGGTTTCCCAGATCCAGTAGAGCAGCAGCTTTGAGGCGTTGTCCGGCCCGCCCTTGGTGAGGATGAACAGATGGTCGATGAGCTTCACCGAGTTGATCAGCGCGTTCACCAGGATGAACAGCGTGGTGGGCATCAGCAGCGGCAGCAGCACCCGGCGCAGGTAGGTGGCGCGGGAGGCGCCCTCGATGGTGGCGGCTTCGCGCAGGTCGGGCGGGATGGTCTGCAGGGCGGCGAGGTAGAAGACCATGAAGAAGCCCGCCTCCTTCCACACCGACACGGCGATCACCGCCCAGAGCGCGGTATCGGGCTGGCCGAGCCAGTTCACCGGGGCGGCGCCGAACAGGCCGGTGATGCGGTCGATCAGCCCGATGTCGGGGGTGTAGAAGAACAGCCACAGGTTCGCCGCCGCGATCATCGGCAGCATGGTGGGCACGAAGAAGGCGGTGCGCAGGAAGGCCCGGCCGCGCAGCGCCTGGTTGGCCCAGAGTGCCATCACCAGCGCGATGGCGATGGAGGCGGGGATGGTGACGGCGGCATAGACGAGGTTGTTGTGCACCACCTTCCAGAAGGTGGGGTCGTCGAACAGGTACGTGTAATTGTCGAGCCCGGCGAAGCGGGCGGGGCGGCGCGAGGTGGCGCGGGTGAACAGGCTCTGCCACAGCGCGTGGCCGGCGGGCAGGAAGGCGAAGACCGTGAGCAGGATCAGCGCCGGCGAGGCCAGCATCCAGCCGTAGAGCGCCATGCGGCGGCGGTCGTGGGACCGGTCATGCTCCGGTGTCTGGGTCATCGCGCGGCTCCTGGGCGGCGGCGGGGTGAGGCCCCGGCGCGAGGGCCGGAGCGTCGTGCGGGGCGAGGCCCCGGCTCGGTGGCCGGGGCAGCGCAGTGCGAGAGCCCCGGTGCAGTGTGCGGGGCCTCGGGATGCAGCGGCCGGGGCTGACGCAGCAGCCCGGGCCAGTGGCCGATGCGGGGCTGGCGGAGCGGCGGTCGCGCGGGGGCCGCGCGGGGCGCATCCGGTCGGCCCGGGGCAAGGGCGGCGGTGGCGGCGTTCCGGCCCGCGAGGCCCCGGCTCGGGGGCCGGGGCAGCGGGGTGCGGGGTGGGCAGCCCGTGCCGGGCGGGAGGCGGAGCGCCCGGGGGTGCTCCGCCCGGCCGCTCAGCGGTAGGGGCGCAGCAGGCGCTCGGCGATGGACTGGGCGTCCTCCAGCGCATCCTGCGGCTGGGCGGTGCCGGTGAGCACCGACTGCACCGCGGAGTTCAGCGCCTCGCGCACCCGGCCGGTCTCGTAGGTGGAGAGCTCGGGCACCGCGACCTCGAGCTGGTCACGCGCAACCACCGCCTGGGGGAAATCGGCGGCGTATTGCTTCAGCGCCGGGGTGTCGTAGGCGGCGGGCGAGATGCCCACGTAGCCGGTGGCGATCGACCATTCGGCGGCGCGCTCCGGGGCGGTCATGTACTTGATGAGCTTCAGCGAGGCCTGCTGCTCCTCCTCAGATGCGCCCTTAAACAGGTAGAAGTTGCCGCCGCCGGTGGGCGAGCCGGGCTGGGTGTGGGCCGGCAGCATCGCCACGCCGAAGTCGAAATCGGCACCGTCGCGCACCGCGGTGAGGTTGCCGGTGGTGTGCCACATCATCGCCGTCTGGCCCTGCAGGAAGGCCTGGCGCAGGGTGCCCCACTCGATGGTGCCGCCGGGCATCACGTCATGCACCGCCGAGAGGTCGCGCCAGAAGGTGAGGGCCTCCACGGCGGCGGGGGTGTCGAAATGCGTCTCGGTGCCGCTGGCCGACATCAGCTCCTGGCCGTTCTGGATCGCGAAGGCCTGAAACATCCAGTAGGGGTAGCCGGTGGAGGGCACCATCAGGCCCCAGCGGTCGTCCTTGCGCAGGGCCTTCGCGTCGGCGACCATCTCGTCCCAGTTGGCGGGGGGTGTCTCGGGGTCGAGCCCGGCTTCGCGGAACATGTCCTTGTTGTAGTAGAGCACGATGGTCGAGCGCTGGAAGGGCACGCCCCAGACATGGCCCTCGGCCTCGCCATTGGCCATCAGTGCGGGGTAGAAGCTCTTCAGCCAGGCCTTGTCCTCGGCGCTGGTGGCGACCTCGTCGAAGGGCACGATCAGGTCCTGTTCCATCAGCTCGTAGACGTCGATGGAGAACAGCACCGAGAGCTGCGCCGGGTCGCCCGCCATGATGGCCGAGAGGGTGCGCACGCGGGTGTCGTCGTAGTTGCCGGCGTAGACGGCGTTCACGCGGATGTCGGGGTTCTCGGCCTCGAAGCCGGAGATGAACCCGTCGATCACCTCGGTCAGCGCGCCGCCGACGGAGATCGGGTAATACATGGTGAGCTCGGTGTCGGCCGCGGCGGGCAGCGCCGGCAGGGCGGCGGCCGCGCCGAGGAGGGCCGCCTTGAGGAACGTTCTGGTCATGAAAGCAGGTCCTTCTGTCACACGGACATGGGGGTGGCAGGCATGGGGGTGGAATGGGGCGCGCCGGGGGCTATGCGCGCGCCCTCCGGGCTCTCGAAGACATGCGCGGCGCCGGGCTCCCAGCCCAGGCCGAGAGGGGTGCCGGGGGCGATCTCGCGGCGGCCGGGGGCGCGGGCGATGAGCCGGGCGGCGCCGCAGGCGAGGTAGACCAGCGTCTCGGCGCCGAGGAACTCGCAGCTCTCCACCACCGCGGGCATCAGGCCCGGGCCGGGGCCGTGCAGGCGGATGGCCTCGGGCCGCACGCCCAGCACCGCCCCGGGGGGCAGGGCGGCGGCGGGGCGCAGCGCCTCGGGCAGGGCGGTCACGGGCAGCAGCGTCATCGGTGGCGCGCCGAGGAAGGTGGCGGCAAAGCCGGTGGCCGGGCGCTCGTAGAGCTCGGCCGGGGCGGCGGCCTGCTCGATGCGGCCGCGGTTGAGCAGCACCACGCGGTCGGCCATGCCCATGGCCTCGGTCTGGTCATGGGTGACATAGAGCACCGTGAGGCCCAGCCGGCGCTGCAGGGCGCGGATGTCCTGGCGCACGGCGTGGCGCAGCTTGGCGTCGAGGTTGGAGAGCGGCTCGTCCATCAGGCACAGCGGGTGGTCGGAGACGATGGCGCGCGCGAGCGCCACGCGCTGGCGCTGCCCGCCGGAGAGCTGGGCCGGGCGGCGCGCCTCCAGCCCGGTGAGCCCGGTGGTCTCGAGCGCCTGGGCCAGCAGCCGGTCGCGCTCGGCCCGGGGCACGCGGCGCACCTTCAGCCCGAAGGTGATGTTTTCCGCCACGCTGAGGTGCGGGAACAGCGCGTAGGACTGGAAGACCATCGACAGCCCGCGCGCCGAGGGCGGCAGGCCGGTGACATCGCGCCCGTCGATGCGCAGCCGGCCGGCATCCGCGCTCTCGAGCCCCGCGACGAGGCGCAGCGTGGTGGACTTGCCGCAGCCCGAGGGGCCGAGCAGCACCACGAACTCGCCGCGCTCCACCTGCAGGGAGAGGTCACGCACCCCGGTGCCGGGGCCCCATTCGCGCGTCAGCCCGTCAAGCTCGAGAAAGGCACTCATGCCGCGATCTCCCCTTCCGGCAGCACCAGCCGCACGCCCGCCGCCTCGGCCAGTGCCGCGAGGGCAGGGGGCGGGGCGGCGTCGAGCACCAGCGTGTCGGCGCTCGACAGCGCGCCGCCATGCGCGGGCGCGGGGCGGCCGAACTTCGAGCGGTCGGCGACGAGAATGGCATGGCGGCAGCTTTCGCGCAGCGCCTCGCGGGCGGCCACCTCGGCGCGGTCGAAGTCGAGCAGGGTGCCGTCGGCGTCGATGCCGCCCACGCCGAACACGCCGAAATCGGCGCGGTAGCCGCGGAACAGCGCCTCCGCCTCCGGGCCCAGCAGGTCGCGGTCCGGCAGGCGCAGGGTGCCGCCGGCGATCACCACCCGGTTCGAGCGGTTGGCCGAGAGCGCCATCGCCACGTTGAGATTGTTGGTGATGACCGTGAGGTCGTCATGCCCGGTGAGGGCGAGGGCCACCTGCTCGGGCGTGGTGCCGATGCCCAGCATCACCGAGGCGTGGTTGGGGATCAGCCCCGCCACCGCCGCCCCCACCCGGCGCTTGGCCGCGAGGTTGGTGATGCGGCGGCTGTCGTAGGGCGAGTTGGTGGCCGCCTGCAACAGCTCCGCCCCGCCGTGGCGGCGGCGCAGGATGTTGGCGTCGCACAGCGCGTTCACGTCGCGGCGGATGGTCTGGGGCGTCACGGCGAAATGCTCGGCCAGCAGGTCGATGCCGAGGAGGCCGCGCTCGCGGATCAGCGCCACGATGTCGTTCTGCCGGTCGGAAGTGTTCATTCGAAAGGGCCGTGTGCGGATTGCGTTTTCGCATCGACACATGGACCCGCCGGATGACAGGCGCATGACGCCCCGGTGGCATTCAGGTGAAAGCCGGGCCGGGGGGCCTCAGAGCAGCAGGTGCGGCAGGAAGGTGGAGATGCCCGGCACGTAGGTGACGATGAGCAGCACCACGATATTGGCGAAGACGAAGGGCCAGATGCCCGAGACGATGGTCATCACCGGCTTGCCGAGCGAGGAGGAGGCCACGAAGAGGTCGAGCCCGAAGGGCGGGGTGATCATGCCGATGGAGATGTTCAGCGTCACGATCAGGCCGAAATGCACCGGGTCCACCCCCAGCGCCTGCGCTACCGGAAACAGCGGCGGCACGAGGATGAGCAGCGCCGAGTTCGGGTCGATGAACATGCCGGCGACGAAGAAGGTGAGGTTGACCACCAGCAGGAAGGTGAGGGGGCCCGCGTCCATCGCCTGCAGCCCGGCGATGATGGCGGAGGGGACCTGCGCGAGGGTGATGAAATAGGAGAGCAGCCCCCCCATCGCCAGCAGGATGAAGATGATCGCGGTGGAGATCGCCGCCCGCTCGGTGACCGCGAAGAGCTTCGCGAGGCTGAGCTCGCGGTAGATGAAGCCCTCCACCAGGATGGCGTAGACCACGCTCACCGCCGCGGCCTCGGTGGGGGTGAAGATGCCGCCGTAGATGCCGCCCAGGATGATCGCCGGCATGCCGAGCGCCCAGCCCGAGCGGCGCAGGGCGGCGAGGATGTCGCGCAGCCGCGGCGCGGGGCCGCGGGTGTTTCCGGCCCGCCGGGCCGCCACCGCCGCCATCACCGCGAAGGCGAGGCCCAGCACCACCCCCACCGCGAGCCCGCCCACGAAGAGCGCCGCCACCGAGGTGCCGGTCATCCAGCCGTAGATGATCAGCGTGATCGAGGGCGGAATGAGCAGGGCGGTCTCGGCACTCGAGGCGATGAGCCCGAGCGAGAAGCGCTCGGAGAAACGGGCGGCGCGCAGCTCGGGGTAGACGATGCGCCCCATCGCCGCCACCGTGGCCGGCGCCGAGCCCGAGACCGAGCCGAAGGCCATCGCCCCCCCGATCGCCGTGTAGCCCATGCCGCCGCGCAGGTGGCCGAGCAGCGCCTTCACCAGCCCGGTGAGGCGCTGCGCGATCTGCCCCTCGCCCATCAATTCGGCGGCGAGGATGAAGAAGGGGATGGCGAGCAGGGTGGAATGGTTGATGCCGCCGAGGATCTTCTGCACCACCACCGGGTCGGGCAGGGAGGCGAAGAAGAACTGCTTGACCATCAGCGCCGGCACGCCGAGCACGAGGATCATCTCGAAGCCCGCCACCAGCAGGGCGACGGCCACCACGATCACGACACCGAGCAGGATCATGCCGGCTCCTCCGCATTTGCCTCGGCCGCGGCCTGCGCGGCGTAGCGGTCCGTCACCCCGGCGAGGTTGAGCCCGTAGCGCAGGGCGAGCAGCACGAAGCCGATGGCGGGGGCCATGTAGATCCAGCCCATGGCGAGCCCCAGCGTGGGGCTTTGCTGGCCGGTGGAGAACACGAAGAGCGCCATCTTCAGCCCCAGCCAGGCGACGTAGAGCGAGAACAGCAGCCCGAGCGCGTCGATCAGCTTGCGCAGCGGCAGCCGGCTGCGCGCCGCCAGCCGGTCACGCCAGGTGTGCACGCTCACGTGGCGGCCGCGCTCGAGCGCGAGGCCGGCGGCGAGGAAGACGAGGAACAGGTTCATCACCCGCACCGCCTCGTCGATCCAGGCGAGGTCGGAGGCGAGGTCGCCGCCCAGCTGCCGGGCCACGACGTTGAGCGCGAAGAGCGCCACCATGGTGAGGAAGAGGATCACCAGGGCGGTGCGCTCGGCGAGGCGCAGGGCGGCGAGGGCTCTCACATCGGGTCTCCGGGCCGGAAAGGGCAGGGCTCCGGCGCGGTGCCGGCGGGCGAGAGGGCCGCCCGCCGGCCCGCCCGGTCAGTTGTCGAGCGCCTTGTAGGCTGCCTCGTAGGCGGAGATCAACGCCGCACCCTCGTCGCCCGCGCGCGCGAGATAGGCGTCACGCGCGGCGGGGTACATCGCCTCGCGGAAGGCGGCCTTCTGCTCGGGGGTGAGCTCGGTCACCTCGAGCCCGGCCTCCTCGATCGCCTTGCGCGCATCGGCCACCGCGGCGGCCTTGTGGGCGATGAGGTCGGGGATCACCTCCTCGAAGGCGCCGGTGATGATGTCGCGGTACTCCTCCGGCAGGGACTGCCAGAAGGCCGGGTTGAACAGGATCACGTCCTCCATCGCGCCGTGGTCGGACACCAGCATGTGGTCCTGCACCTCGTAGAACTTCATGTTGCGGATGGTGTCGAGCGGGTTCTCCTCGCCGTCGACCACGCCGGTCTGCAGCGCGGTGTAGAGCTCGCCGAAGGGCAGGGCCACGGCCGAGGCGCCGAGGGCGCGGAACTGCTCGATGAGGATGCTCGAATCCATCACCCGGAACTTCTGCCCGGCGAAATCCTCGAGGCTGGCGATGGGCTTGTTCGAGGTGAAGCTCTTGCGCCCGTTCGGCCACAGGCCGATGCAGGTCACGCCGCGGCTGTTGAAGCTCTCGCACAGCGCCTGGCCGAAGGGGCCCTCGCGCAGCGCCTGGGCCTGCGCATCGTCATCGGGCAGCAGGAAGGGGATGTCGAGCACCGACACCGCCGGGTTGAACCCGCCGAGGAAGGCCGCCGGCGAGACCGTGGCCTCCAGCGTGCCGAGCTGCACGCCCTCGGTCATCTCGCGCTGCGAGCCGAGCTGGCCCTGCGGGAAGATCTGGAACTCCACCGCGCCCTCGGTGCGCTCGGCCACCAGGTCGGCCACCATCTCCAGGTGGATGTGCCGCGACTGCGCGGTCGACTCCAGGTGGCCGATCTTGACCGTGTAATCCGCCGCCAGCGCGCCCGCGGCGAAAGCCGCGCCCGCCACGACGCCCAGCACCGGCGCCGCCAGCCCGCGCATTCTTCCCATGTACCCCATTCGAATTCCCCGTTCTCGTCCCCGATATCCCGGCCCCCGTCGGACCGGCGGCCAAGGGTAGAAATGCGTCACGGGACTGTCAAACCACCGTGACCCTCAGGACACGAAGCGGCGCCCGGAGCGCCTTTGGAGCAACAGTAGGGGCTCCTCCGGCGCGTCAGCAGGATGCGCCTCTGGCGCCCCCCCGGCTCAGCGCAGGGGGCGGAAGAAGGCGCGGATCTCCTCGGCCAGTGCCTCGGGCGCCTCGAGGGCGGCGAAATGCCCGCCGCGGGGCATCTCGCTCCAGCGTGCCACGTCGAACACCCGCTCCACCCAGCTTCGCGGCGGCATGGGCAGCTCGGCGGGAAACACCGCCACGCCCAGCGGCGGGGCCACGCGCTCGCCGGGCGCGAAGTGCAGCGGCCGGGCGGCGGCCTCGCGGTAGAGCCGCATCGAGGAGCCGATGCTGCCGGTGAACCAGTAGATCGAGATGTTGGTGAGCAGCGTGTCGGGCGGCACGGCGCCGAGCGGCGGGCCGCCGGGGGCCGTGTCGGTCCAGGCGCGGAACTTCTCGGCGATCCAGGCCGCGAGGCCGAGCGGCGAGTCCCCCAGCGCGTAGGCGAGGGTCTGCGGGCGGGTGGCCTGGATGTGCTCGTAGGCGCCCTCGTGTCCGGCCCATGTGTCGCGCCGCGCGAGGAAGGCCTGCTCCTGCGGGGTGGGCGGGGCTGCGTCCGGCGGTGGCATGAAGCTGCCCGGGATGAAGTTCAGGTGCAGCCCCGCCACCGCCCCGGGGTGCAGCCGCGCGAGCCAGGTGCTCACGCTCGCGCCCCAGTCTCCGCCCTGGGCGCCGTAGCGCGTGTAGCCAAGCGCGCCCATCAGCGCGTGCCACAGCCCGGCGATGGCGGCCGGGCCGCAGCCGGGCGCGGCGGGGGCCGGCGAGAAGCCGTAGCCCGGCAGCGAGGGCACCACGAGGTCGAAGGCGTCCTCCGGGTCGGCGTCATGCGCGCCGGGGTCGGTGAGCAGCGGCAGGATGCGCTGCGCCTCCACGAAGGAGCCCGGCCAGCCATGGGTGAGGATGAGCGGGAAGGGCCGGGGGCCGCGGCCCTTCGCGTGCTGGAAATGCACCGTGCCGCCGGGCAGCCGGGCCATGAAGCCGGGCACGGCATTGAGCTGCGCCTCGGCGGCGCGCCAGTCATACCCGTCACGCCAGCGCGCGGCGAGCCCGGCCAGGAAGGCGGCGTCGGTGCCGTCTTCCCAGGCGGCGGCGGGCGAGGCCGGTGGCCAGCGGGCCTCCGCGAGCCGGCGGCGCAGATCCGCCAGCGCCGCGTCGGGCACGGCGATGGTGAAGGGGGTGATGTCGGGCATGGGCACTCTCCTCGCGGTCGGTCCCGAAGCCTGCCGGGCAGGCGCCGACTTCGCAATTGCACACTTGCCCGACGCGGCGGAACGCGCATCCGCAGGTTGAAATTCTCTGGCATGCGGGCCCGATCCGTGATTGGATCGGGCCACTGACAGGCCTCTGGAAACGGGTACCAAAGTGGATACAACGACCTTGCTCGGCAAGATTTCCGAAATAATCGTCGATGTTCTCGACCTGGATGACCTTTCTCCGGAAAGTATTACGCGCGAGACAACGGCAGATGACGTGGAAGGCTGGGACAGTCTTCAGCACGTGCGGATCCTGACCAGCATCGAGCGCAGTTTCGGCTTCCGTTTCGCCAGCAACGAGATTTCGGACCTGCGCGACGTCGGCGAGCTGGTGGATCGGGTCGCGACCAAGATCGCATGACCGAACAGGGACCGAGCGTGGTGGCGCCGCGTGGCCCGGCCGGGCCGGACACCCCGCTCCACCTCGGCTGGCTGCCGCCGGCGCCGGCGGATTTCCGCGCCCGGCTCACCGGGCTGCGCACCCGGCTGCGCGCCGAAGGCGCCGGCGCCGCGGAATGGCAGGCGCTGCGCGCCCTCGCGATGCATGCGCTCGACGAGCCGCAGCTTGCCCGGCTGGCGCGGCTCTCGGCCGATTTGCCGCAGGCGCCCGGTGTGCCGGCGGCCCTGCGCCTCGCGCTGCTGGGCGACGGCACGCTGTCGCTGCTGGGCCCCGCGCTCACCGGCACCGCGCTGCGCCGCGGGCTGCGGCTGGAGGTGATCGAAACCCCCTACGGTGCCGCCATGGGCGAGGCGCTCGACCCCGGCAGTGCCCTGCATGCCGCCCGGCCCGACGCGGCGCTCATCGCGCCTGACCGCCGGCTGCTGGGGCTCGACGGGTTCGAGCCCTCGGGGCAGGCGGCGGCGGAGAAGGTGGCGGCCGCCCTCGGCACCCTGCGCACGCTGGCGGGCGGGCTGCGCCAGGGCGTCACCGGCCCGGTGCTGGTGCAGACCGTGGTGCCCCCGGCGCTGCCCTTCCTCGGCGGATTCGACCGGCTGCACCCCGGCAGCCCCGCCGCGATGGTGGCCGCCCTCAACGCGGCCCTGGCGGACTGGGCCCTGAGCGGCGAGATCATCCTCGCCGACATCGCCGGCCTTGCCGCGGCTTACGGGCTCGCCGCCTGGGAGGACGCGCAGCACTGGCACGGCGCGAAGCTGCCCTTCACGCCCGACGCGCTGCCGCTGCACGCCGAATGGGTGGCGCGCACGCTGGCCGCCGCGCGCGGCCTCTCCGCCAAGTGCCTGGTGCTCGACCTCGACAACACGCTCTGGGGCGGAGTGATCGGCGATGACGGGCTGGAGGGGATCGTGCTCGGCCAGGGCTCGGCCGGGGGCGAGGCCTTCCTCGCCGTCCAGCGGCTGGCACTTGAGCTGCGCGCCCGCGGCGTGCTGCTCGCCGTCGCCTCGAAGAACGACGACGCCGTGGCCCGCCGAGCCTTCCGCGAGCACCCGGAGATGCTGCTGCGCGAGGAGCACATCACCGTCTTCCAGGCGAACTGGACCGACAAGGCGGAGAATCTGCGCGCCATCGCGAAGGGTCTCGACATCGGCCTCGACGCGCTGGTGTTTCTTGACGACAACCCCGCCGAGCGCGCCCAGGTGCGCGCCGAGCTGCCGCAGGTGATGGTGCCCGAGCTGCCGGAAGAGCCGGCGCTCTACCCCGCCACGCTGATGGCGGCGGGCTATTTCGACACCACCTCCTTCGGGGCGGAGGACGCGGGGCGCGCAGCGCTCTACGCCGGCCGGGCCGAGCGGCTGCGGCTGGAGGCCTCGGCCTCCGACATGGGCGCCTACCTGCGCTCGCTCGACATGGTCTGCACCCTCCGCCCGTTCGACGCGGAGGGGCGGGCGCGTATCGCCCAGCTCATCAACAAGTCCAACCAGTTCAACCTCACCACCCGCAGGCGGGCCGAGCCGGAGGTGGCCGCCCTTACCGGCGCGCCCGGCTGGCACACGATGCAGGTGCGCCTCGCCGACCGCTTCGGCGACAACGGCATGATCGGCGTGGTGGTCGCCGAGGCGCGGGGGACCGACTGGGTGATCGACACCTGGCTGATGAGCTGCCGCGTGCTCAAGCGCCGGGTGGAGGAGGCGGTGCTCGCCGGCCTCGCCCGCGCCGCGCGCGCCGCGGGGGCGCAGCGGCTGGTGGGGCGCTACATCCCCACGGCGAAGAACGGTCTCGTGGCCGGGCATTACGCGGCGCTCGGCTTCGCCCCGGCGGGCGCGGAGGGCGAGGAGACGCTCTGGCAGCTCGACCTCGCCGCCTGGGCGCCGCCCGACGATCTGCCGATGGACATCATCGACGAGACGTGATCACGAATTCACGGTACGCCCCGAAGAGGGCCGGCCCGGAGACATCACAGAGGAGGCACGCATGACCGAGATCGAAACCCTGGCGACGGCGGAGGCCACGATGGGCCCCGCCACGCGCCGCGTCGTCGGCGCGGTGGAGGCAGCCTTCCCCTCGCATGCGAAATACCTGCGCCGCAGCTTCGCCTCCCGTACGCCCGGGATGGTCGCCACCGCCGAGCGCGTGGCCGATCTCGTCGAGCGGCTGGTGGCCGGCACCGGCCGCAGCCTGGAGAGCTACGCGCAGGATTATCGCTACTTCTGCGAGGAGATCGTCTTCCCCGAGGAGCTGTTCTTCCGCCGCGAGGGGCGCTACCGCCTCTCCTCCTTCGCCGAGGCGGAGCGCGACGTCTACGCCAACCGCGCGATGATGGCCCGCTACATGGACGGGCTGCTGGTGTCGGACTGCATCTGGCTCAACCACGTGAACGCGATGACCCATTTCGCCGACACGCATCTCGCCGGCCTGCCGCGGGGCGGCGCGCATCTCGAGATCGGGCCGGGGCACGGGCTGCTGCTGCGCCTCGCCATCGAGGCCGGCCGGTTCGACAGCATCGACGCCTGGGACATCTCGGAGACCTCCATCGCCCACACCCGCGAGGTGCTGGGCCTGCTGGGGCACGAGGACCGCGTGCGCCTCACCCGCTGCAACTTCTACGACGCTGAGATGCGCGCGGCCCATGCGGGCCGGTTCACCTCCATCGCCTTCTCCGAGGTGCTGGAGCACCTGGAGGAGCCGGGCCTCGCCATCGAGGTGATCCGCGGGCTGCTCGCCCCCGGTGGCCTCGTGTGGATCAACGTGCCGGCGAACGCACCTGCGCCCGACCATCTCTACCTCGTGCGCGCGCAGGAGGAGGTGGAGGCGCTCGTCGCCGCCGCCGGGCTGGAGCTGGTGGAGACGAAGGCCTTCCCCGCCGCGGGCGAGAGCCTGGAGCGCGCGCTGCGCCTCGAGCTGCCGGTCACCTACATCCTCGTCGCGCGGTGCCCGCAATGAGCCCGATCGGCGCCGTGGGCCTGCCGGAGGGGGTGCAGGTGGGCGAGCTGCACCATGTCGGCATCGTCTTTCCCGACATCCGCGACGCGGAGGAGATGATGGAGCTGCTCGGGCTGGAGGAGACCTCCCGCGGCCGGGTCGAGGCCTGGTCGGTGGAGTGCATCTTCACCCGCGCCGCCCCCGGCGGCTCGCCGGTGGAGTTCATCATTCCCTCCGGCGGGCCGCTGGCGAATTTCAACAAGGGCGCGGGCGGGCTGCACCACGTGGCCTTCACCGTGCCCAGCCTCGATCTCGTGCGCGACACGCTGCAGGCCCAGGGCAAGGGGCTGCTGGAGAGCCGGCACATGCGCGGCGCCGGCCCCTTCCTGTGCAACTTCCTCCACCCCGTGCACACCCGGGGCGTGATCGTGGAGTTCATCGAGCTGCTGCCCGTGCTGCCCGAAACCCGGGAGCCGCCGAAATGAGCGATGTCGCCGACGCGCTTCCCGTCACCCCCCAGCTCGGCGAGGCGCTCAGGCGCTACGAGGACGTGCTGCGCGCCGCCCGGCGGGTGGGGCGCACCGACCCGGTGAAACTCGCCACCGCCCTCGGCCGCCTGCCGGCGCGGCGCATGTCCGACCCGCAGTTCATGTCGCTGCTGCGCCGGCGCTTCGAGCAGGAGGAGTGCCTTGAGGTGCTGGTGGAGCTGCTGCTGCGCACGCCCGAGGAGACCTTCGCCTCCATCCACGCCACCGGCGTGGCGCTGGTGAGCGCCGCGAAGACCGGCCGCACGGCCGACGTGGAGGCCGCCCTGCAGGGCCAGCGCGCCGCGGGCGTGCAGGCGCGCTTCGGCGTGCTCGACTACATCAACCGCTTCCACCCCATCCCGCCCACCTCGATCCTGGCCCTCGGCGGGCTGAAATACGACATGCTGGAGGCCGACCCGCGCGAGAGTTTCCTCGAGCGCGCCCGCGCCGTGATGGCCCGGGCCGACCCCGACGGCCGGCTGGTCACCGCACTCTTCCCGGCGCGCCGCAACGCCCGGGTGCACCGCGAGGCCTGGGTGTCGCGCATCAGCTTCGCCTGCGCGGCCGACCACATCTTCCAGGACGCGATCACCTCCGGCTTCATCTCCGGGCGCAACCCGGTGCCGGAATACTTCTCCCGCGACGTCTACGACGTGACCCCGCTCGAGCGCGCGCGCGAGGTGATGGCCGCCGTGCCGCAGGGGCGGGGGGCGCTGTTCACCACCTTCCACGCCGGCCACCTCACCATGACGCGGATGAACTTCCAGCGCATCTTCGAGAACGGCATCCAGATCCAGCGCTCCAACGCGGCGCAATATGCCCGCGGGATGATCTCCATCGCGGAGAACCCGCGCTCGGCGCTGTTCAGCGCGCTGCGCATGCTCGAGGACGGCACGCCGATGCTGATGGCCCCCGACGGCCACTGGGGCGACTCGCGGCTCTCCATCTCCGTGCTCGGCCGCACGCTCGACATCGGCGAGGGCGCGGCCTTCCTGTCCTACGAGTCCGGTTGCTTCAACGCCTTCCTCACCTATGTCTACGACGCGGGCGTCTTCGTGCCCCGGCTGGTGGAGGGACCGCAAAAGCAACCCGGTGAGAAATACCGCGCCTACCGTGACCGCTGGGCCCAGTTCTACGCCGCCCAGATCGAGCGGATCTTCACGGGCCGGCCCGAGAACATCGCCTTCCGCAACCGCTGGTTCGGCGTGTTCGGCCGGCGCGGGCAGGAGACGGCCGGAGCCTGAGGGCCACGCCGCCCGGGGCCGCCGCCGGGGAGATGTGCCGCGGGCGCGGGAATGCCTATAACGAACCTTATGTTAAACAGTTGGTGATTGCGCGGAGACGGCCTCGCCGCCCGGTATCAACTCTGCTAGGCAGTGGCGCCCCGGGCGGGGCCCCGGCGCGGCCCGGGGCGTGAACGGGCCTCCCGCGTCGGCAGACGGCGACCGGGCCCCGGACACGAATGCCCGCGAAGAAGAAGGCCGGTGACGATGAAGGCCCGTGCCGCAGAAGGAAAGAGTGCGCCGATGCAGGACGAGACCGCCGCCCGCAGGCCCGCACCGGCTGCCGCCGGCGCGGACTGTCCGGGCTCCGCCTCGCGGGGGAGCTGGTTTTCCGAGCACCGCAACCTCGTGATGGTTCCGATCATCATCCTGCTGCTCTGCGCCGGCGGCTTCGCGCTGCGGCGGCTGGCGGCGGAAGCGGATTACCACATGGTGGTCACCGCCCTGATCGACACGCCGGGCTGGCGCCTCGCCGCCGCGGTGGCGCTCACGGCGGCGAGCTACGTCGCGCTCACCCTCTACGATGTCACGGCGCTCGCCTCGCTCGGTGCGCCGCGGCGCTGGCGCGAGGTGGCGCCGGGGGCCTTCGCGGCCTTCGCCATCGCGCAGTCGGTGGGGTTCGGGCCGCTCAGCGGGGCCGCGGTGCGGCTGCGCTTCTACCTGCCGCTGGGCATCGGTGCGGCGGAGGTGGCGCGGCTGGTGGCGCTGGTCACCTTCGCCTTCGGCCTCGGGCTGCTCGCCACCACCGGGCTCGCGGCGCTGGTGTCGGCCTCCGAGATGGCCCCGGCGCTCGGCCTCTCCGTGCCGCTGCTGCAGGGCGTGGGCGCGGCGGCGCTGGCGGGCTCGGTGCTGGTGGTGGCGCTCGGCGGCCGCGGGCTGACGCTGCCCGGGGGCATCAGGCGGCGGCTGCGCCTCTCCGGGGCGCTGCGCCTGCCGGCGCGCCGGCTGCTGGCCCTGCAGCTCCTGGTGGCGGCGGCGGACATCCTCGCGGTGTCCGGCGTGGTCTGGGTGCTGCTGCCGCCGGGCACCATCTCCTACATCGCCTTCGTGCCGCTCTTCGCCGTGGCCCTCACCGCGGGGGTGACCAGCCACGTGCCGGCCGGCCTGGGCGTGTTCGAGGCGGTGTTGCTGGCCGGGCTCGCGGGCTCGGGCACGCCGGTCTCCCAGCTTCTCGCGGCCCTCACCCTCTACCGGATCATCTACTACGCCGCCCCGATCATCCTCGCCTGCGCCGGCATCGTGGTGGCGGAGGGGAACCGGCTCTCGGCGAGCCCGGCGCTGCGCCTCGCCGCCCGGGCCTTCGCGGGGCTGGCGCCGCAGCTTCTCGCCGCCTTCGCGCTGATGCTGGGGGCGATGCTGGTGTTCTCCGCCGTCACGCCCGCCCGGGCGGTGGACCTCGAATGGCTCGCCCGGCACGTGCCGCTGCCGCTGCTGGAGGGGGCGCATTTCCTCGCCTCTGTCCTCGGGGCGGTGCTGATGCTCACGGCGCGCGGGCTCGCCTACCGGCTCGACGGGGCGCGGGCGGTGGCGCTGGCGGCGGCCGGGGCCGCGCTGGTGCTCTCGCTCCTGAAGGCCTACGCGCTCTACGAGGCGGCGGCGCTGGGGCTGTTCGTGCTCCTCATGCTCGCCGCGCGCCGCAGCTTCGACCGGCCGGCGGCCATCCTGAACCAGACGCTCTCGCCGCGCTGGTTCGCCGCCATCGCCTGCGTGCTGGTGAGCGCGCTCGCCATCCTGCTCTTCGTGCATGACCATTCCGAGTTCGGGGTGGAGAGCTGGGCGCGCTTCGAGCTCTCCGCCGAGGTGCCGCGCGGCCTGCGCGCACTGGTGGGCGCCGCGCTGGTGAGCGGTTTCGCCGGGCTGTGGATGCTGCTGCGCCCCGGCGCGCATGCCGCCGACGCCGGCTTCGCGGCCGGGGACCGGGCCCGGGCGCTGGCCATCGCCGCCTCGCAGCCCGCCGCCGAGGCCGCGCTGCTGCGCATGGGCGACAAGCGGCTGATGCTCTCCGAGGACGGGCGCGCCTTCATCATGTACGGCCGCCAGGGCCGGTCCTGGATCGCACTCTTCGGGCCCTTCGGCGCGCGCGAGGCCTGGCCCGGCCTCGTCTGGGACTTCGTGGAGACCGCGCGCCGCGCCGGCGGCCGCGCCGCCTTCTACCAGGTCACCGGCGACACGCTCGCCCTCTACGCCGACGTCGGCCTCGCCTGCCTGAAGATCGGCGAGGAGGCGCGGCTGAACCTCGCCGTCTTCACCACCGAGGGCCCGGCCAACAAGGACCGCCGCTACGCCCTCGGCCGCGGCGCCCGCGAGGGGCTCAGCGTGGAGCTGCTGCCCGTGGGCGGCGCCGGGGCGGTGATGGAGGACCTGGCCCGCATCTCCGCCGAGTGGCTTTCGGCGCGCGGCGGCGGGGAGAAGGGCTTCTCGCTGGGCGCCTTCAGCCCGGCCTATGTCGAGGGCCAGCGCGTGGCGCTGCTGCGCCGGGAGGGCGAGATCCTCGCCTTCGTCACCCTGCTCGAGAGCGGCGAGGGCTCGGAGGCGGCGGTGGACCTGATGCGCCACGGCGCCGCGATGCCCTCCATCGGCATGGAGTTCCTGTTCCTGCGCCTGGCGCAGATCCTCGCCGGCGAGGGCCAGCTCTGGCTCGGGCTGGGCATGGCCCCGCTCTCGGGCCTTTCGGACAGCGTGGTGGCGCCGACATGGCAACGCCTCGGCCGCGTGGTGTTCGAACACGGCAGCCGTTTTTACAATTTCAAGGGATTGCGTGGATTCAAGGCGAGGTTCCAGCCGGAATGGCGCGCCCGCTATCTCGCGGTTTCGGGCGGCCTCGATCCGGCACTGGTGCTGTTCGACGCCGCGCGCCTCATTGCTGCAGGCCCGCAGGCGTCGGGCATGCCGGCACATGAGTTCGAGGAGGGCCCTGCCCATGAGTGATTCGTTCCCGTTCCTTCCGCGCCGCCTGCGCCCCGGGGCGCTGCTGCTGGCCGGGCTGCTCGCGCTCGGCGGCACCGCCCGGGCGGAGGATGTCGATCTCGGCATGCTGGCCGGCGCGACGCTCTCGCTGCCCGAAGGTGCCGCGCGCGGCACGGTCTACCTCTTCTCCGGCGCGGCCGGCTGGGGCACGGAGGAGACCGGGCTCGCCGCCCGGCTCACCGCGAGCGGCGCCGCGGTGGTGGAGGTGGACCTGCCCGCCTACACGAAGAGCATCGCCGCGGCGGAGGGCGACTGCGCCTATCTCGTGGCCGACATCGAGCGCTCCAGCCACCAGATCGCCCGCCGGACCGGGGCGGACACCTTCGCCGGCCCGGTGCTGGCCGGGGTCGGCGCCGGTGGCGCGCTGGTGCTCGACATGCTGGCCCAGACCCCCGATGCCACCATCGGCGCGGTGCTGGCGGCGAACCCGGCGGCGGACTGGCCGCTGTCCACGAAGCTCTGCACCGAGGCGCCGCGGGCCGCGGCCCCCGGCACGGGCCATTTCATCCTGCCGGCCGGCGCCCTGCCCGCGCCGCTCACCGTCGTGCTGGGCAATGACGCGGGGGATGAGGCCCGCGCCCGCGTGGCCGCGCTCGATGCCGAGGGGCCGGAGTATCGCAAGGTCGAGGCCGCGGGCCCGGCCGTGCCGGCGCTCGGCGGCGAGATCGACGCCGCCCTCGCCCGGCTCGACGAGAGCATGGCGCAGCTCCCCCTCGCCGTGCTCGCCGCCACGCCCACGCATGACACGATGGCCATCGTGATCTCGGGCGACGGCGGCTGGCGCGACCTCGACAAGACCATCGCGGGCGACCTGCAGCAGCGCGGCGTGCCGGTGATCGGGCTCGACGCGCTGCGCTACTTCTGGAGCCGCCGCACGGCGGAGGAGACCGCGCAGGACATCACCCGCATCGTGGGCCGCTACTCGGCGCTCTGGGGCACGCACAAGGTGGCGCTGATCGGCTATTCCTTCGGTGCCGGCGTGCTGCCGGATGTCTATGCAGCCCTGCCCGGGCGCCTGCGCGAGCGGGTGGTGCAGGTCTCGCTGCTCGGCCTCGCGGCGCAGGCGGACTGGGAGATCACCGTCTCGGGCTGGCTGGGCTCGGCCTCCGAGGACGCCACGCCGGTGGCCGCCCCGCTCGCCGCCCTGCCGCAGGACAAGCTGCAATGCGTCTACGGCGAGGAGGAGGAGGACAGCCCCTGCCCCGGGCTGGCGGGCAGCGGCGCGGAGGTGATCCGCACCGAAGGCGGCCATCATTTCGATGGCGACTACACGGCGCTGGCGCTGAAGATCCTCGACGGGCTGGAGGCCCGGGGCGGGCGGAAATCCTCCCTCGCCGCGCCGGCCGGGGTGCCCGCTCAGCGATAGGAGGCGGTGAGGCGCTTCCAGTCGTCGGTCTGGTCGATGCCGCGGTCGCGCCGGCCGGCGGGGAGCTGCGCCACGAGCTGCGAGATGCGCCGCGCCCGGTCGTCCGACTGCGGGTGGCTGCCGTGGAAGAAATGCGTGAGCGCGGGCTGGGTGCCGTTGAGCCGGGCGAAGCGCTGGAAGATGCGCGGCGCGGCGGAGGGCTTGTAGCCCGCCTTCACGTAGTAGGCGAAGCCGACATCGTCGGCCTCGGCCTCCTTGTCGCGGCCGTAGCCGTTGACCGCGGCGAGGGTGACATACTGCATCGCCTGGTCCACCGCGGCGGAGGAGAGGCCGCCGGCCTGGCCGCCGAGGTAGCCCGACAGCGCGCTCGCCCCGGCGACGATGGCGGTGCGGTCGCGCATGCCGTCGGCCGGGTGGGCGCGCTGCACATGCGCCATCTCGTGCGCCAGCACCATGGCCATCATCGCCTCGGTGCTGGCCTGCGCGATGAGGCCGTCCTCCACGAAGATGTAGCCGCCGCCCGGGGTGAAGGCGTTCACCTGGCCGGATTCGAGCAGCACCACCTGCCAGTCGAAGGTGTCGAGCCCGTTCGCGCTTGCGATCTTGTCGACGATGCGGGTGAGCTTGGCCTCCAGCTTGCGGTCCGGGCTGCGCTGGTATTCCTGCAGGGTTTCGCGGGCCGCCGCCTGGCCGAGGTCGCGCTGCTCGGAGACGGTGGCGTCGCCCTGCGCGAGGGCGCTGGCCCCGGCCACGGCGGCGTTCAGCGTGTTCACGTTCGTGCCGGCGCATCCTCCGAGCAGGCCCAGCCCGAGAGCGGCGAAGAGGCCGTTGCGCAGCGGGGTGCGGAGCGTGAGGCGAAGCGGCATGGACGTGTCTCCCTGTGGTCACTCGATGGCCCGCGCCCGGCGGCGATGGCCCGGGCAGGCGCTCGCAGGGAGACTAGGGCGCAGGCCCGCCCGGTCAATGCGCAGCGGCGGTGAGCCGCTCCGCCCGGCGGGCGAGCCCGGCGCGCAGGGCGGCGGCGAGCGGCTCGGGAAAGCCCGGCGGCAGGGCGGCGAACACCGTGTCGGCGCGGGCAAGCGCGGTGTCGGCCAGCTCCTCGATCACCGGGGTGAGCAGGCCCGGCCCCAGCCCGGCCTCGGCGGCGGTCTGGGCGAAGTGGCGGGGCATGATCTCCTCCACCAGGTAGTGCCGCGCCCGGCCGGCCGACATGGCGAGGCGGAACTGCCGCCGCCGGATGTCGCCCGCCGCCAGCGCGGGCTCCGCGCTCAGCACGTCGTAGAGCGGGGCGAGGCCGAAGCGCCCGCCGGGGCGCAGGAACAGGCTGAAGTTCTTCGCGTGCCCGTCGGTCGCGCCCAGGAGCCAGAAGACGAGGGCGGCGCGCAGCAGGCGCAGGCGGTCCTCCTCCGGCCGGTCGGCGCCCAGCAGCAGGCGCAGCATCTCCACCAGCCCCGGGCCGCCCTCCGACTGGTACTTGCGCGCCGGCGGCACGCCGAGCGCCTGGCAGAAATCCTCCTGCGGCAGGCGCAGCAGCCGGCCGTCGGCGGCCTGCAGCCGGTCGAAGCGCTCCACCACCAGGGTGCGCATCTCCTCGAAATCGGCGATCTCGGCCCGGGCCGAGGGCAGGCCGAGCGCCGCGGTGAGGCGAAGGCAGAGATATTCGTTCTCCACGCTGTCGCTGAGGTCGATGCCGCCGGGCAGCCGGCCGATCTGCGGCTTGAGGATGTGGGTGGTGGCGGTGGTGCCATGCGGCACCTGCCACTGGCCGTCATGGAACAGCAGCGCGGTCTTCTCCTGCGCGCCGGCGAGCGAGATGCGGAACTCCGCCTCCGGCCCGAGGCCGAGCGGGGCGGCGGCGAGGTTGCGCAGCAGGTGGGCCACCTCGGCCTCCGACACCGGGCGGCCGGAGATGGCGCCGGCGGGCCCGGGCGCGGTCGTCTCGGGCAGGAACTGCAGCGCGCCCACGCAATCGGCGCCGAGGGCGGAAAGCAGGCTGAACGGGTCGGTGCCCGCCGCCCCCACCCGCTCGGCCACCCGGGCGCGCACCGGGGCGGCATCGGGCAGCAGGTTGTCGAACACGGCGAGCACCGGGGCGCCGGAGAACACCTCCTCGCGCAGGGGCAGCGAGAGCGACACCGGGAAGGCCGCCTCCCAGCCCAGCCATTCGGGCGCATAGGCAAAGCTCACCGCGCCGGAGGCGGCGCGGGTGAGCCGGCCGGCCCGGCGGCCGTTCACCAGCACCGCGAGCGGGGCATGCGCGGGGCGGCGCGCCATGTCAGAACAGGCTTTCGAGCGACGGGCCCTCGTCGGCCGTGCGCGGGCGGAGGCTGAGCTCGAGCCCGAGGGCGGCCATCAGCTCGCAGATCGTGGCGAGGCGCGTGCCCGCCTCCCCCGCCTCGACCGAGGAGATCGTGGCCTGGCGCAGCCCGGTGCGCGCGCCGAGCTCGGCCTGGCTGAGGCCGAGCGCGCGGCGCCGGCGCCGGATGGCGGCGCCGATCTGCTGGGGGGTTCTGAGAAGCTGGTCCATCGCGGCACCTCCGCGCGGGTTCATACGCGAAGGCGGATCATTCGTCAATATACGACAGGGCGTATAAAGCGGTGATATGCGGAAAGGCGTATGGGCGGGGCCGCGAGGGCCCCGCCCGTGTGTCAGGCCGCGCCGGGCGAGCCGCGGCCGAGCAGCTGGCGCGCCGCGATGGGCGCGATCAGCGCGAGGCCGATGAGCGTGGCGTAGAGGTCGGGCGCCACCAGCAGGATGGCGGCCACGGCCAGCAGCGCGCGCTCCAGCGCGTAGAGGGGCGCGAAGAGCCAGTCCGCGAAGGCGGCGGAGAGTGCCCAGATGCCCAGCATCGCCCCGCCGGTGGCGAGGATGAACTCGCTCCAGGTGAACCCCTCCGTCACCAGCAGCAGCGAGGGCGAGAACACGAACACGAAGGGCACTAGCGCCTTGCCCATGCCCAGCCGGAAGGCGGTGTTGCCGGCCTTGAAGGCGTTCGCGTTGGCGATGCCGGCGGCAGCATAGGCCGCGAGCGCCACGGGTGGCGTGATGTCGGCCAGCACCCCGTAGTAGAACACGAAGAAATGCGCCACCAGCGGCTGCACCCCGAGCATGGAGAGGATGGGCGCGGCCACCGCGATCATGATCAGGTAGTTCGCCGTGGTGGGGATGCCGCAGCCCATCAGGATGCACACGAAGGCGGTCATGATCAGGGTGAACAGCAGGGTGAGGGTCATGGTGTCCATGATCTCGAAGGGCAGCACCGCCAGCCAGGTCGACACCACGCCGGCCCATTCCGCGGCCACCGAGGTCACCATGTAGGCGATCTTGAAGCCCACGCCCGTGAGCGTCACCACGCCGATGATCACCCCCACGAGGGCAGCCGCGGCGGTGACGGAGAGCGAATATTTCGCCCCCAGCACGAAGCCCTGGAAAACCTCTTCCACCACGCGCTTCGCCGCGTCCTTCGGGGCGTGGCGCATCAGGTTCTGGATGATCAGCACCACGATGCAGGCGGTGATGCCCCAGAAGGCGGCGGAATAGGGCGTGCGCCCCGAGAGCAGCACCGCCACCAGCAGGATCAGCGGCACGGTGGTGAGCCAGTCACGCCGGAACACCGCCCAGGCGTCGGGCAGCTCGGCCTTCGTGAGGCCGCGCAGGCCGCGGCGGCGGGCCTCCAGGTGCACCTGCACCAGCACGCCGAAGAAATGCATGAAGGCCGGCACCAGGGCCGCGGTGAGGATGGTGGTGAGCGGCACGCCGAGGTATTCGATCATCAGGAAGGCGACGGCGCCCATCACCGGCGGCGTGATCTGCCCGCCGGTCGAGGAGGCGGCCTCCACCGCGGCCGCGAAGTGGCGCGGGTAGCCGATGCGGATCATCGCCGGGATGGTGAGCGCGCCGGTGGTGACCGTGTTGGCGATGGAGGAGCCGGAGATCGAGCCCAGCATGGCCGAGGAGATCACCGACACCTTCGCCGGCCCGCCGGCGTAGCGCCCGGCGAGTGCCGAGGCGAGGTCGATGAAGAGCTGCCCCAGCCCGATGCGCGTGGCGAGCACGCCGAACAGCACGAAGTGGAACACGTAGGTCGAGATCACCCCCAGCGCGGTGCCGTAGATGCCCTGCGAGGTGAGGTAGAGATGGTTGACGATGCCGGTCCAGTCGGCGCCGGGGTGGGTGAGCACGCCGGGCATGGAGCGGCCGAAATAGGCATAGGCGAGGAAGCACAGCGCGATCACCGGCAGCGGCCAGCCCATGGCGCGGCGCGTGGCCTCGAGCAGCACCACGATCAGGATGGTGCCCATGAGGATGTCGATCGGCAGCGGGTTTCCGACGCGGAAGGCGAGGTCGTCGAAGATCCAGGGCACGTAGAGCGCCGCGGCGGCGCCGGCGAGGGCCAGCACCCAGTCGCTCAGCGGCAGGCCGAGGGGGGCGAGCAGCGAATTGCGCCGCGCCTCGCCCCGGCCCCAGGCCGCGAAGGAGAGGAAGGTGAGCGCGATGGTGAAGGCGAGATGCGTGCCGCGATGCGTGGCGGCGCGCGGAATGCCGAAGCCGGCGGTGTAGTAATGGTAGCAGGCGAGGATGAAGAGCAGCCCCGCCGCCACCCAGCCAAGGGTGGGGCCCAGGGGGCGGAAGCGCACTTCGGGGTCGAAGCGCTCCTCGAGCTCCTTCATCTGCGCCTCGGTGATAGCCTCGTCCCGGGCGACGGGGTCGGTCTGCGCGGAGGGGCGCGAGGGGTCGGTTGCCATCTCTGGAACCCTTTTCGAGAGGATGGTGCGCAAACGGCCCGCGCGAGGGAGCGCGGGCCGCGGGGTCGGCGTCAGGGGAGCGCGGCCGCGCTTACTTCAGCAGGCCGGCTTCCTTGTAGTAGCGCTCGGCGCCCGGGTGCAGCGGGATGCCCACGCCGTCGAGGGCGGTCTCGGCGGTGATCGACTTGCCCTTGGAGTGGCCGTTGTCGAGCAGCTTGCGGGTGTTCTCGTTCCACAGCGCCTTGGTGATCTCGTAGATCAGCTCTTCCGGCTGGTCGGCGCTGGTGATCCACTGCGCGCCCACCGAGAGGGTCTCGGTGTCGTCCGGCACGCCCTCGTAGGTGCCGCCGGGCACCACGTGGCTGGCGAAGAACGTGTACTCGGAGGTGATGCCGGCGGCCTCGTCGCCGGAGATCGGCACCAGGGTGATCTCGGCCTGGGAGGCGAGCTCGGCGATGGCGCCGGCCGGGAAGCCGCCCACGAAGAAGAAGGCGTCCATCGCGCCGTCGCGCATGCGGTCGGCGGCCTGGTCGGGCTTCAGGAAGGCCGCTTCCACGTCATCCTCGGTGAGGCCGTAGGCGCCGAGGATGATGCGGGCGTCGACCAGGGTGCCCGAGCCCGGCTCGTCGAGCGAGACACGCTTGCCCTTCAGGTCGGCCACGGAGGAGATGCCGGCCGAGGCGGCGGCCACGAGGTGGATCGACTCGGGGTAGAGATTGGCGATGGCGCGCAGCTTCTCCACCGGCTCGCGGCCTTCCCAGATGCCGGTGCCGGTCTGGGCCCAGGTGGCGACATCGGACTGCGAGAAACCCGATTCCAGCGTGCCGGCGCCGATGGCGTTCACGTTGGCGACCGAGCCGTTCGCGGCGAGCGCGGTGGCGATCAGCCCTTCCACGCCGCAGGAGCCGCCCTCGGAGCAGGGGCGCGAGCCCGGCGGGTTGGAGATGGCGTTCGCGATCAGGCCGCCGATCGGGTAGTAGGTGCCGGCGGTGCCGCCGGTGCCGATGCGGAAGAACTGCGGCGCCTGGGCGCTGGCGGCGCCGGCCACCAGCACGGCCGCGGCCAGCGCGGCGCCGAGGGTCTTGAGACGGGCGAAGGTCATGAGGATATCCCCTTGATGGCTTTGGGCATCGAGTGCCGGTCGGTTTCCCTGATTAACCGTCCTTGCGCGCGCGCTCAACAGCCGTTGGCGGAAATCCGCCCATTGGTTCCGCCGTCTCAGGTGCTCTCGCGGCACACGAGCTCGAAGCCCACGTCGCGCGGGGGGGGCGGCGGGCCGCCGGCTTCGCGCCCCGAGAGGAGCAGCTCTATGGCGGTGCGGCCCATGTCGCGGGTGCGCGGCCGCACGGTGGTGAGGCTCGGCACGATCTCGGAGGCGATCTCGTAGTCGCCCCAGCCGGTGACGGCGAGCTGCCCCGGCACGTCGATGCCGCGACGCTGGCAGGCAAAGATCACCCCGCCCGCGATCACGTCGGTGGCGCAGATCACCCCGTCGAGCCCGGGCGCGCGGGTGAGCAGCGCCTCGAGCGCCTGCTTGCCGGCGGCGAAACCGTCGGCCTCGTGGGCCATGTAGTCGAGCCCGGCGGCCAGCCCCGCGGCGCCGAGTTCGTCGCGGAAGGCGGCGAGCCGGTCGGCGAAGCGGCGCGCCACGCCCCCCGAGTAGCCGATGAAGCCGATCTGCCGGCGCCCGCGCGCCACGAGGTGGCGCACCATCTGCCGCGTCGCCTCCTCCACCGAGAAGCCCACGCACATGTCGATCGCTCCGCGGCGCACCCAGGTCTCCACCGTGGGCATGCGCGCGGCGCGCAGCAGGGCGGCGGTCTCGGCGTGGTGCTCGGAGCCCACCAGCACGATGCCTGCCGCCCGCCAGCCCATGAAGGTGCGCACCGCCGCCAGCTCCTGCTCGGCGTCGTCGGCGAGGGATATCATCACCTCGTGGCCCTGTTCGGCGGCCGCGTCCTGCAGGCCGCGCACGTAGCGGTAGAAGCTCGAGTTGCGGATCGAGGGGATGATCGCCCCCACCACCCGGCTCGAGCCGGAGGCGAGGTGGCCGGCGGCGAGATTTGGCACGTAGCCGAGCTCGGCCGCGACCGCGAGCACGCGGGCCCGCGTCTCCTCCTGCACGCGCTCGGGATAGCGGAAGGTGTTGGACACCGTCATCGGCGAGACGCCCGCCGCCGCGGCCACGCGCTGCATCGTGGCCCGGCTGCCGCCACCGCCCGCGCCGTTGCGGCCGGCACCGCTCATGTGCGCCGGCCCTCCGCGCGCACCGTGTCCTGCCCGATTTGCCGCATTTTCCGCCCTCCCGCGGGCCGCTCCGGCGGGGTCGCCGGGTTGACACTTCTCCGATTCCCCGTGACTGTAGCGCTACAAACCACAGCGAGAAAGGTGAAATCCGCGTGTCAGCCCCCCTGCAGAGCCAATCCACCGGAGGTCCGGGCCATGGCGCGTGAGCCGGCCGGGTCCGCCGAGCTGGTGCTCGACGGCATTGCCAAGAGCTATGGCGGCACGGTCGCGGTGGCGGAGATGGATCTCACCCTGCCGGCGGGCGCGCTGGTGGCGCTGCTCGGGCCCTCGGGCTGCGGCAAGACCACCACGCTGCGCATGGTCGCCGGTTTCGAGACACCCGACCGCGGTGCCATCCGCATCGGCGGGCAGGACGTGACCGGCCTGCCGCCGCACCGGCGCAACCTCGGCATGGTGTTCCAGAACTACAGCCTGTTCCCGCACCGCACGGTGGCGGAGAACATCGCCTTCGGCCTGCGCATGGCCCGCATCGGCCGCGCCGAGCGCGACGCCGAGGTGCGCCGCATGCTCGACCTCGTGCAGCTCCCCGGGCGGGAGGACGCCTACCCGGCCCAGCTCTCGGGCGGCCAGCAGCAGCGCGTGGCGCTGGCCCGCTCGCTGGTGGTCAACCCCCGGGTGCTGCTGCTCGACGAGCCGCTGGGCGCGCTAGACCGCTCGCTGCGCGAGAGCATGCAGTTCGAGATCCGCGGCATGGTGAACCGGCTCGGCATCACCACCCTGCTCGTGACCCACGACCAGGAGGAGGCGCTGTCGATGAGCGACATCGTGGCGGTGATGCGCGCCGGCCGCATCCTGCAGGCCGGGGCGCCGAGCGAGATCTACGACCGCCCGGCCACCCGCTTCGTGGCCGAGTTCCTCGGCACCTCCAACATCTTCGAGGGCACGGTGGCGCCCGGCGGCGCGGGGCTGGAGATCGCCGGCGCGCCGCTGCTGCCGCTCGCCGGCCCCGCCACGCCCGGCAGCCGCGCCGCCCTCTCGGTGCGCCCGGAGCGCATGGCGCTGGGGCCAGAGGCCGAGGGGCTCGACATCCGGCTCGACGCCCGGGTGACCGGGGCGGTCTTCCGCGGCACCTATGCCGCCTACCAGGTCGAGGTGCCCGCCCTCGGCCGCGAGCTCTTCGTCTACCGCCAGGCGGACGGGCCGCTGGGCGCGGTCTCCTTCCGCCTCGGCGAGAGCCTCGCGCTCGGCTGGAAGGCTGAGGACGCCGTGCTGCTCGGCGCCGGATGAAACGCTCGATGAACAGGTCGGATGTACGGGTGGGGCGAGCTGGCCGCACGAGACCCGGAATGATGATGAGGACCGGACATGACCACTGAAGGCGCGCGCATCGGCATCGATGTCGGCGGGACATTCACCGATTTCGTGCTCTCCGACCCGCGCGACGGCAGCCTTGTCTACTACAAGGAGCCCAGCACGCCGGAGGAGCCCTCCCGCGCGCTGATCGAGGGGCTGCGCGCCCTGCTCGCCCGCGCGGGGCTGGAGCCCTCGGGCGTGGCGGCGCTGATGCACGGCACCACCATCGGGCTCAACGCCATCATCCAGCGCCGCGGCGCGAAGATCGCCCTCGTGGTCACCGAAGGCTTCCGCGACATCCTCGAGATCGCCCGCTCGCGCATGCCCTCCTCCTTCGATTTCCATGCCGCGAAGGAGGAGCCGCTGGTGCCGCGCCTGCGGGTGCTGGAGATCGGCGCGCGCTTCTCGCCCCGGGGCGAGGCCACGCGCACGCCCGGGCCCGGCGAGATCGCCCGGCTGGGTGCCGCCCTGCGCGAGGCGGGGGTGGAGGCGGCCGCCCTCGTCTGCGTGAACGGCTACGCGGCACCGGAGGCGGAGGCGGCACTGGCCGCCGAGCTCTCGGCCGCGGCCGGCGGGCTCGACATCACCTCGGCGGCGGCCATCTGGCCGGAGATCCGCGAATACGAGCGCACGCTCGTCGCCTGCCTCAACGCCTATATCCAGCCGCTGATGCAGCGCTATTTCGCCGGGCTCGAGGCGGGGCTCGCCGCCGATGGCGTGACCGCGCCGATCCTCGTCACCGCCTCGAACGGAGGCTCGCTCTCGCTCGCCTCCGCCGCCGCGCGGCCGGTGGAGACGGTGCTCTCCGGCCCGGCCTCGGGCGTGATGGCGGCGGCGCGGCTCGCCGCCGCCGCCGGCGTGGGCGGCATCATCACCTTCGACATGGGCGGCACCTCGTCCGACATCGCCATCGCCTCCTCCGGCACGCCCGAGCTTGCCACGCGTACGGATATCGGCGGCCTGCCGCTGGTCCTTCCGGTGGTCGACGTGAGCGCCATCGGCGCGGGCGGCGGCTCGGTGGTGTGGGTCGACGAGCACGACGTGCTGAAGGTGGGCCCGCACAGCGCGGGCGCCGCCCCCGGCCCGGTCTCCTACGGCCGCGGCGGCACCGAGCCGGCGGTGACCGACTGCTACCTCGCCCTGGGCTACATCGACCCTGCCGGCTTCCTCGGCGGGCGCATGCAGCTCGATGGCGCCGCGGCGCGGGTGGCGCTCGGCGGCATCGCGGCGCGCATCGGGCTGAAGGGCCCGGACGCGGCCCAGGCGGCGGCGGAGGGCGCGCTCGCCGTCACCACCGCCGGCATGGCGACCGAGCTCTACAAGACCCTCGCCGCCCGCGGGCTCGACCCCGCGGGCTTCGCCCTCGTGCCCTTCGGCGGCGCCGGGCCCACCCATGCCAACCTGCTGGCGGAGGAGGCGGGCATCGCCCGTGTCGTCATCCCGCCCGCCGCCGGCACCTTCTGCGCCATGGGGGCCGCGGGCGCCGACCTGCGCCGCGACTTCGTGCGCTCCCTGCGCCAGCCGCTGGACGCGGACACGGCCCGGGGCCTCGCCGACACGCTCGCCGCGCTCGGCGCCGAGGGGGAGGCCTGGCTCGACGCCGAGGGCGCGCATATCACCGGCCGGCGCTCCGAGCCCTCGGCCGACATGCGCTACACCGGCCAGGCCTATGAGCTGCGCGTGTCGCTTGAGGGCGTGGAGCTCTCCGCCGCCGCGGTGGCCGAGGCCTTCCACCGCGAGCATGAGCGCATCTACGGCTTCCGCGACGCGGGCGCCGAGGTGGAGCTGGGCACCGCCCGGCTCGCCGTCATCGGCCTCACGCCCGATCTCTCCGCCCCCTCCTGGCCGGAGGGAGACCCGGAGCCGGCGCCCACGGGCCGCCGCCCGCTCTTCCGCCGCGGCGCCTGGGTGGAGGCCGCGGTCTACCGGCGCGAGGCGCTGGGGGCGGGCGCGCGGCTCGCCGGCCCCGCCATCGTCGAGCAGGACGACACCACCACCGTGGTGCTGCCCGGCTGGAGCGGGCGTGTCGACACCATGGGCAACCTCCATCTCGAAAGGGCTGCGGCATGAAGCTCGACCCGGTCACCC
Organism: Oceanicella sp. SM1341; assembly: GCF_003448965.1. GTDB lineage: Bacteria > Pseudomonadota > Alphaproteobacteria > Rhodobacterales > Rhodobacteraceae > Paroceanicella. The sequence continues at coordinate 23,798 of NZ_QRGC01000009.1, read as the reverse complement.
TTGAGATCCTCGGCAACAAGCTCGCCGCCGTCACCGAGGAGATGTGCCTCACCCTGCAGCGCACCGGCCGCACGCTCTACGTGAAGGAAACGGCCGATTTCGCCTGCGCGCTCGCGGGGCTCGACGGGCGCTTCTTCGCCTACCCGCGCTCCATCGGCGTGTCGGGCTTCGTGGGTCTCGAATGCGCGCCCGCCATCGCCGCCGTGGGGCCGCTGGAGCCGGGCGACGTGATCCTCACCAACGACCCCTACCGCTCCGAGGGCCTCGCCACCCACCTGCCCGACCTGCACATGATCGAGCCCTATTTCCACGCGGGCGAGATCGTGGCCTACGGCTGGTGCTTCGTGCATTGCTCCGACGTGGGCGGCCGCGTGCCCTCCTCCATCTCGCCCACCAACACCGAGATCTTCCAGGAAGGCCTGCGCATTCCGCCGGTGAAGCTGATGAAGCGCGGCGAGATGAACGCCGACGTGAAGCTGTTCCTCGACGCGAACAGCCGCACGGCGGAGGCGAACATGGGCGACATCCGCGCCATGCTCGCAGCCCTCGCCGCCGGCCGCCGCCGGCTGGAGCAGACCATCGCCCAGCACGGCGCCGACACCGTGCTCGCCGCCGGGACCGACCTGGTGGATTACGCCGGGCAGAAGGCGCGCGCCGTGCTCGCCCGGGTGCCGGAGGGCAGCTACTCCTTCTCCGACTATCTCGACGACGACGCGGCGAGCCCGCTGCCCGTGCGCCTCGCGCTCACCGCCACCTTCGGCGGCGGCGAAGTGCATCTCGACTTCACCGGCACCGACCCGCAGGTGGCGACGGCGATGAACATCCCCTCGCGCGGGCGGCCGCATGCCTGGCTCACGCTCCGGGTGCTCGCCCTCGTGCATACGCTCGACCCCACGGTGCCGCTCAACGTCGGCCTGCTCTCCACCGTGCGCATCACCGCGCCGGAGGGCTCGCTGGTGAACCCGCAGGAGCCCGCGGCGGTGGGCGTGCGCCATGCCGCCGCCATCCGGGTGAACGACGTGCTCAACGGCGCTTTCGGCCGGGCCCTGCCCGCGGTGATGCCCGCCGCCTCCTCCGGCTGCGTGATCCCGGTGGTGATGGCCGAGCCCGATGGCAGCGGCGGCCGCCACGTGCAGGTGATCGAGCCGATGATCGGCGGCACCGGCGCGCGCGAGGGGCGCGACGGCGTGGACGGCCGCGACAGCGGCATCTCCAACCTCGCCAACAACCCGGTGGAGACGGTGGAGGCCGAGCTCGGCATCGAGGTGCTGCGCTACGCCCTGCGCCCCGATTCCGGCGGCGCGGGCCAGTGGCGCGGCGGCTGCGGCATGGAGCTCACCTTCCGCGTGCTCACCGACGGCTCGAACGTGCTCGGCCGCGGCATGGAGCGCCTGCTGTTCCGCCCCTGGGGCGCGCAGGGCGGCCGCCCGGGCGCTGCCGGCGCGCTGATCGTGAACCGCGGCCGGCCCGATGAGCGCCGCCTTGGCAAGATCGACGTGCTGGAGGTGAATGCCGGGGATACGGTAACCTTCCTCACCCCCGGCGCCGGCGGCTGGGGCGACCCCGCCCTGCGCGCGCCCGAGGCGATTGCGCGCGACGTGGAAAACGGCTTCGTGACCCCCGAGGGGGCGGAGCGCGACTATGGCCCGCAGGCCACCGAGACCGCCACCGGCTTCGGCCCCGAGCGCGCCGCCTGGGACGCGGTGTTCGGCGCGCCGGCGATGGACCGGCTGAATGCCGCGCTCATCGCCCTGCCGCTCGCCAGCCGCCTGCGCCGCCGCGGCGAGATCCTGCGCGCCGTGCTCGCGGAACTGCCCGAGGGTTTCCCCCGCGCGCCCGCGCCGGAGGCCGCGGCCGCGGCCGCGCGCGCCCGGCTGGCGGACTGCCTCGAGACCATCTGAAGCGCCCGGGCCCCGGCCCGGCAAGACCGACACAACAGCGGAGAGACGAGATGACGAAACTGACACGCCGCCAGCTCCTCGGCACCGGGGCAGCCCTCGGCACCACCCTCGCCGCGGGCGCCCTGCCCCGCATGGCCAGCGCCCAGAGCGGCGAGATCACCGTCACCGCCTTCGGCGGGGTGTGGGAGGAGGCGGTGCGCTCCTGCTTCGTCGCCCCCTTCGAGGAGAAGACCGGCGCGAAGGCCAATGTCTCGCTCGGCGGCCCGGCGCAGTGGCTGGCCCAGGTCGAGGCCGACCCCTCCGACCCGCCGGTGGACATGCTGATCATGACGCCGGACCTCGCCCTCGCCGCCGCGGATGCGGACCTGGTGGAGGATTTCACCGTGGAGAAGCTGCCGAACCTCGCCGAGATCCCGCAGCAGTTCACCGATTCGGTGAAGGGCAAGGGCACGATCTTCGACTACGGCGTGGGCGGCATCACCTACAACAAGCAGGTGGTCTCCGAGCCGCCGAAGAGCTTCGCCGAGTTCGTCGACCGCGTGGCCGACGGCGAGTTCATCGCCTCCCTGCCCTCCATCTCCTATGCCGTCACCCCGATCATGCTGATCTGGGCCATGGCCGAGGCGCTCGGCGGCGGGGTGGACAATGTCGACCCGTTCTTCGAGGCCATGGCGAAGATGAAGGACAATGTCGTGTTCTGGGGCGGGCCGAACGACTTCTTCAACCATCTCGCCTCCGGCGAGGCCGACCTCGGCATCTACTTCGACGGTCGCACCTGGAACCACTATGACAGCGGGGCGGAGTGGATCGACTTCATCAACCCCGAGGAGGGCGGCTCGCTCAACGGTGTCGCGGTGCAGATCCCGAAGAACGCCGACCCGCTGGCCTGGGACTACGTGAACGAGATCCTCGACGCGCAGAACCAGGCGAAGTTCGCCAAGATCATGAACTACGGCGTCACCAACAGGAACGTCACCTACGACGAGGTGCTCGCCCCGCGCGTGACCCCCTGGCAGAAGACCGTCTTCCCGCCCTACGCGCGGATCATCGAGGTGCGCAACGAGTGGGTCGACCGCTGGAACCGCGAGATCGGCGGCTGAGGCCGCTTCCGAAACCCGCCGCCGCGCCACGCGAGGTGCGGCGGCCCCTGCCCCGGGGCGCGCGATGACCGAAATGACAGATGTGAGCCCTCCCCGCGGCCGCACGGCGCTGCGGCCCTGGATGCTGGTGCTGCCGGCGCTGCTGTTTCTCGCAGGCTTCTTCGTGGCGCCGCTGATCGACAACGGCGCGCGCTCCTTCCTCGGCGAGGAGGGCGGCTTCACGCTGGCGCGCTACTGGCAGCTTCTGTCCGACCGCTTCTACCTCGGGGTGATCTTCGAGACGGTGGCACTCTCGGCCGGCGTCACGCTGATCTCGGCGCTCATCGGCTACCCGGTGGCGTATTTCCTGGTGCGCAAGGCGGGGAAATGGTCGGGGCTGGTGATCTTCCTGCTCATCGCGCCGCTGCTCACCTCCATCATCATGCGCACCTTCGGCTGGCAGGTGCTGTTCGCGCGGCGCGGGCTGGTGAACAACCTGCTGGTCGACCAGATCGGCCTGCTCGACCGCCCTCTGCGCCTGCTCAACACGCCCGAGATCGCCATCGCCGCCCTCGTCCACGTGCTGGTGCCCTTCATGGTGCTCTCCATCGCCTCGGTGCTGCAGGGGGTGGACCGGCGGCTGGAGGAATCGGCCCAGATGCTGGGCGCGGGGCGGGTGCGCACCTTCTTCGAGGTCACCCTGCCGCTGTCGCTCGACGGGGTGGGCACCGGGGCGATCCTGGTGTTCATGATCGCGAACGGCAGTTTCGTCACCCTCGTGCTGCTGGGTGGCGGGCTGCAGACGCTGCCGCTGCTGATCTACCAGCAGTTCAACACCACGCGCGACTTCGGCATGGCCAGCGCGATGAGCACCATCCTGCTGGTGATCGCCCTCGTCTGCCTGTGGCTGCAGCTCCGGCTCGTGCGCCGGCAGGGAGGCTGAGAATGGCCCGCGTCACCCGCCCGGACTGGGCCTCCCTCGGGCTGCTCGCCTTCGTGGTGGCCTTCTTCGTGTTCATGCTGGCACCCATCCTCGTGGTGGTGGTGGTCTCCTTCACCTCCGCCTCCTACGTGGCCTTCCCGGTGCCGGGCTGGTCGCTGAAATGGTTCTGGCACATCTTCGAGTACGAGCCCTTCATCGACTCGCTGATCGTGAGTTTCGAGGTGGCGGTGGGCGCCACGGTGCTCTCCTGCCTCATCGGCATCCCGGCCTGCCTGTTCCTCGCCCGCTCGCGGGCGGGCTGGGCGAGCGCGGTGATGACCTTCCTGCTCTCGCCGCTCTCCATGCCGATGATCGTGATCGGCTTCGCCGGGCTGTTCTTCCTCTCCTGGGTGGGGATCGGCATTTCCTTCACCGCGCTGCTGGTCACCCACACCGTGGTCTGCCTGCCCTACGTGGTGCGCACGGTGGCGGGGGTGTACCGCTCGGTGCCCCGCGCCTACGAGGAGGCGGCGGCCATCCTCGGGGCCAACCCGCTCGCGGTGTTCCGCCATGTCACCCTGCCGCTCATCCGGCCGGGCATCATGGCGGGCTCGCTGTTCTCCTTCCTCACCTCGTTCGACAATCTGCCGGTGAGCTACTTCTTCGGCTCGGCGGACACCAACACCCTGCCGGTGGTGATGCTGAGCTACATGGAGCACCAGTTCGACCCCTCCATCGCCGCGCTGAGCACGCTGCAGCTGCTGCTGGCCGTGGTGGCGCTGCTGGTGGTGGACCGGCTCTACGGCATCGACAAGATGACCGTCACCGGCTGAGGGCGAAGGCGAGGTCCACAGCCCGGCCCACCGCCACGGGCAGCACCGACATGTGGGTCTCGCCGGCGAACACCTCGAACCGGGGCGCGAGGCCGGGGGTGGCGGCGAGCGCCCCGGCCATCTCGCGCGCGGCCTCGAGCGTGCGGGCCCGGGCCTGCTCGGCCCGGCGGGCTTCCGCATCCGCTGCGGCCCGGCGGAAGGGGGCCAGCTCCGCCCCCTCCCATTCCCCGGCCGAGAGATGCACCACCGCGTCGAGCCCCGGCGGAGGGGCGGCGCGAAAGCGCTCGAAGGCGGTGAGCAGCGCGCCCTCCTCCCAGAAGATCGACGGGCTCGCCGCCACCCAATTGCGGAAGGCATGCGGCCGGGTGAACAGGGTGTGGAGCGCGAACAGCCCGCCGAAGGAATGGCCGAAGAGCGTGCGCCGCGCGCGGTCGAGCGGCACGCGGGCGGCGACGAAGGGCATCACCTGCGCCTCGATGAACTCCGCGAAGGCGTCCGCCCCGCCGGTGCGCACTTCCGGCCCGCCCTCGGTGAAGGGCGGATAGAGGCGGCCCGGCGGCGGCGAGAGGTCCCGGGCGCGCAGCAGGTGGTCGTAGGGCGCCTCCACCGGGTAGCCGAGCGCCACCAGCACGCCGGGCCCCACGTTGCTGCCCTCGGGCCAGAGCGCGCGTACCCGCAGCGCCTCCACCGCGGTGCCGACCACGGCATTGCCGTCGGTCATCCACAGCGAGGGCCAGCCACCCTCCGGCGCCGGCCCCTCCGGCACATGCAGGAAGACCCGGCGCAGCCGCCCGTCAGCGCCGCGGATGTCGTGACACTCGGTGCGCGCAAGCCGCGCGGGCTGTCCGGGAGGGAGCATGTCTCGGCCTTTCCTGCGCCCCCCGCGGGGGCTGAGGCTGCCGGACTAGTTCGCCCGGGTTTCCCGGTCAACCACCCCGTCAGGCGGTGAGCGCGAGGGTCTCGGCGAACATCGGGTAATGCAGGTTGCTGCCCTCGAAGGGCGGGAAATTCTCGAAATCCGCCCGCATGGCGTGGCGCACCGGCGATTGCAGCGCGGCCTCGAGGGCTGCCGGGCTGTCGAACATCAGCCGGTTGCGCTGCATGAATTCCACCCGGGTCCAGGGCAGCGTGTCGCACCAGTCGACGCGCGAGAGGATCTCGATCTCGCGGATGCCGGGGAAGGTGGCCATGATCTGCGGGTGATGGGCGATGTAATAGGCCAGCCAGGCGTTCAGGTTTTCCGCCGTGCCGGGGTAGTGCACGAGGTAGGAACAGGCCTCCGGCGTGCCCTCGGGCTTGGGCTCGGGCACCGGGAAGGGGCGCACCAGCATGGCCTGATGAGCCACCCCGGCGCCGGGCAGGCTGGGCCAGCCGGGGGCGAGGGCCTGCAGGTGGCCGCCCGCGCCTGCTGCCGCCTCCAGCGCGGTGAGCTCGTCGAAGTAGAGCTGGAAGGCGAGTGCGGGCGAGGGGCCGTCATCGGTGTAGAGGTCGCGCGCCGCCGCCGGCGTGTAGAGCCGCACGCGGGTGGCGCCGGGCGTGGCGGCCAGCACCGCGCGGGTGTGCGCCAGATCCGCGTCGGAGATCCGCGCGGCGGGGTCGGGGGTGGTCACCTGGGCGATCAGGGTGAAACGCATGTATTCTCTCCGGGGTATCGGGGTCAGCCGGCGGCGGCCGGGGCCTGCAGAAGCGCTTTCAGCCGCTGCGCGGGGTCGGCGAGGGCGGCGGGGTCGACCGGAGTTCCGGCGGCCACGAGCCCCTCGACGAAGCGCTTCTCGCGCCCCGCGTCGATGAGCACGGCGCCGCGCACCCGGGCGCCTTCGAGCCAGAACAGCACCGAGCCGGGGGCGCCGGGCGCGCCGCGCCACAGGGTCTCGCCCCGGCCCTCCCAGGCGCCCACCACCTGGATGTTGTGCCCGAGCTGGTCGGTCCACATCCAGGGCGTCTCCTGCGCCTGCGTGGGCGTGCCGCACAGGGTTGCGGCCACGGCAGCAGCCTGGGTCTCGGCGTTGCGCCAGGTCTCCAGCCGGGCGGGGCGGCCGAGCACGGGGTTGGGCGTCTCGGCGATGTCGCCGATGGCAAACACCCGGCCCTCCGTGCCCTCCACCCGGCAGAAGGCGTCGGTGGCGAGCCCCCCCGAGGCGCCGACCCGTGCCCCGCGCACCAGCCCCGCCTCCGGCACGATGCCGATGGCGTAGAGGCCGAGGTCGGCCGCCACGGGGCCCGCGCCGGTCTCCACCACGATGCTGCCGTCGCCCAGCGGCACCACCTGCGAGATGTGCACCCCGGTGCGGATCTCGACCCCCGCGGCGGCATGACGGCCGGCGAGCCAGTCCGAGGCCTCGGGCGGCAGGATGCGGGCCATCACCCGCGGGCCGGCCTCGAGCACGGTCACGGCGCAGCCGAGGGCGCAGGCGGTGGCAGCCACCTCGAGCCCGATCACCCCGCCGCCCACCACCACGAGCCGGCGCGCCCCGGCGAGCCGGGCGCGCAGGGCGGCGGCATCGGCAAGGTCGCGCAGGCCGAGCAGCGCATCCGCCCCCGGCACCGGCAGGGCGCGGGCGCGGCCACCCGTGGCACAGATCGCGTGGTCGAAGCCGATGCGCCGGCCGTCGGCCAGCTCCACCGCGCGCGCCGCGGGGTCAATGGCGGTCACGGTGGCGCCGGCGATGTGCTCGATTCGCTCCGTCGCCCAGTCCTCCGCCGGGCGCAGGGCCATGTCCCCGGCGCTTTCCGTGCCCTTCAGGTAGCCCTTGGAGAGCGGCGGGCGCTCGTAGGGCAGCTCCGCCTCGGCGCCGATCATCACCACCCGGCCGGCATGGCCGCGGCGGCGCAGCTGCAACGCCGCGCGCCCGCCCGCGTGCCCCGCCCCCACGATAACCACCGTGCCGGCTTCGCCCTCCGTGGCGCTTGGCGTGACGGTCTCGGACATGGCGGCCTCCGCAATTCCTGTTGAAACGTATTTCGTATACGGTATATTCGAAGCGCACGGCCGGCAAGGCCAATCTCCCACCCCCCTCCCGCCGCGCGGGAGTTATTCCACGGCAGGAGACCGGATGAAGGCTTCCCCCTTTTCCTACGCGCGCCCCGCGACGGTGGCCGAGGCCGTCGGGCTTCTGGCGGCGCATCCGGGGGCCAAGATCCTCGCCGGGGGGCAGAGCCTGGTGGCGACGCTGCAGATGCGGCTGAACGCGCCGGAGCTGGTCATCGACATCAACCGCATCCCCGGCCTCGGCGAGATCCGCCGCGAGGGCGACAGGCTGGTGATCGGCGCGCTCGTCCGCCATGCGCAGACCGCCGCCTCCGCGCTGGTGGCGGAGTGCTGCCCGCTCATCGCCGCCGCCATGCCGCACGTGGCCCATGCCGCGATCCGCAACCGCGGCACCACCTGCGGCAGCCTCGCCAATGCCGACCCCGCCGCCGAGATGCCGGCCTGCGCCGTGGCCCTCGGCGCCGAGCTCATGCTGGAGGGGCCGGAGGGCCCGCGCCGGGTGCCGGCGGGCGCCTTCTACCAGGGCCTGTTCGAGACCGACCTTGGCGAGGACGAGTTGCTCACCGCCGTCTCGCTGCCGGTGGCGGCCCCGGGCGAGCGTTTCGTCTTCGACGAGATCGCCCGTCGCCACGGCGATTTCCCGGAAGTGGGCCTCGCCGCCCGCCTGCGCACGGAGGGCGGGCGCACCACCTCGCTCGACCTCGTGGTCTTCGGCTCCGAGCCCTGCCCGCGCCCCTCGGAAGCGGCGCGCGAGATCGCCCTCGGCCGGCCCTTCGACGCTGCCTGCATCGCAGAGATCACCGAGGCGGTGTGCGCGGAGATGGAGCCGATGGCCCATGCCGCCGTGCGCCGCATCCAGGCGGCGGCGCTGCTGCGCCGAGCCCTTCCCCGGCTGGCCGACGGCCCGCCGGCAAACAATACCAACAATCACCAACAGGGAATCCCAGCATGACCCCCACTGCACGCCTCTGCGCCGCGGCCCTTGCCGCGGTCATCGGCTCGGCCACGCTCGCCGCGGCCGAGGAAGTCACCCTGCGCGCCGGCGTCTTCGTGCCGCTGCCCACCACCTACGGCGAGCCGTTCAAGCGCTTCGTCGACCACGTGAACGAAACCGGCAAGGGCGTGCTGCAGATCCGCGTCGTCGGCGGGCCGGAGGCGATCCCGCCCTCCGAGCAGGCGAATGCCGTCTCCTCCGGGGTGCTCGACATCGCCTCCATCCCGCCGGCCTATTACAAGGGCCAGATGGTGGAGGGCGATGCGCAGCTGCTCACCGACATGACGCTGGCCGAGCAGCGCGCCTCCGGTGCATACGCCTATCTCGACGAGCTGGCGGGCGAGCGTTTCGGCGCCACCTACCTCACCACCTACGGCGTGAACGTGCCCTTCCACATCTACACCACGAAGGAGATCACCTCGCCGGAGGACCTCGAGGGCATGCGCATCCGCGCCCAGCCCAACTACGGCGCGCTGTTCCGCGCCCTCGGGATCGAATCGATGACCATCGCGCCGACGGAGGTCTTCACCGCTCTCGAGCGCGGCGTGATCGACGGCTACGGCTGGCCGGTCTGGGGCATCCAGGACTTCGGCTGGGACAAGATGACCAGGATGCGGGTCGACCCCGGCTTTTACTCCGTCATCGTCAACGTGCTGATGAACAAGGCGAAATACGAGAGCCTGACCGACGAGCAGCAGCAGGTGCTCACCGAGGCCGCCGCCTGGTTCGAGAAGGACATGGAGAGCTGGTCGCAGGACAAGACCGAGGAAAACCTCAAGGCGCAGGCCGATGCGGGCATAACCTCGGTCGATTTCGGCCCCGAGTTCCGCCAGATGGCCGCCGACCGCTACTGGGAGGAGCTGGCCGAGGCCAGCCCCGAGCCGATCGCGAAGCTGCGCGCCCTGCTCTCGGAAGACTGAGCGCTGCCGGCGCCGGGGCCCGCACGGCCCCGGCTGCCAACCCGGCCGGGGCCTCTCGTGGCCCCGGTGCCTGCCGGCTCAGGCGGGTTCGGCGTTCTCGGCGCTCCAGGCGAGGAAGGAATCCCGCGCCAGCCCGAGCAGGGCCGCCTGCGCCGCCTCGGCGGCCTCCGCATCGCCGGCCTCGATGGCGTCGGCCAGTTTCGCGGAGCCGTCGACCGACTGCACCCGCCAGCGCGCATCCTGCAGCGTGTTGATGCGCATGAAGTGAATGGTGTCCTCGTAATGGGCTATCGACTCGATCAGGCGCTTGTTGCGCAAGGCGCTGAACAGCGCCGCCCGGATCCGCCGGTGCGCGCTCACCCAGGCGTCGCTGTCGCCGTGTTTCGCGATCTCGGCGCGGATGGTGCCGGCGAGCGCCGCGCGCTTCTCCGGGCTCATCGCCTCCACGGCGCAGCGCATGGCGTAAGGCTCCAGCCTGAGGCGGATCTCGGTGATCTCGACGATCTCCTCGGGCCCGAACTCGGGGAAGCGGAAACCGCGGACCGCCTGCACCAGGATGCGGTCGCGCACCAGCAGGGCCAGCGCCTCGCGCACCGGCGTGCGGGACACGCCGAGCTCCTCCGCCAGGCTGATCTCCTGGAACTTGTGGTCCATCGGGAACTCGCCGCGGGTGATGCGGTCCTTCAGGTTCTCGTAGACCTGCTGCCGAAGGTCGGCGACGCGAATGATCGATTTCTTCATCAGCTTCCTCTTGCTTCCTCCCCTCCCGACAACGCCCGGTCGGCCGGTTCTCCGGCTTCGCTCCTGCCCGGCGTTGTGTTCTCAGTATACGGAATACGTCGGACTGACTAATGGAATGTGGCGAAATGACCCCTGATCCCGAAGCCGCCGGAACGGTGCGCGTGCAGATGGCGGTGAACGGCCGTCCCGTCAATGCTGAAATTCCCGCCTGCACCAATCTTGCAGATTTCCTGCGCGGCGAGCTGGGCCTCACCGGAACGCACCTGGGCTGCGAGCACGGGGTGTGCGGCGCCTGCACGCTGATGGTCGACGGCGCGGCGGTGCGCGGCTGCCTGATGCTCGCCGTGCAGGCCGACGGCGCCGAGGTGACCACCGTGGAGGGGCTGGACGACCCGCTGGGCCGCGCCCTGCGCGAGGCCTTCGTGGCCCGCAACGCCCTGCAATGCGGCTTCTGCACGCCGGGCATGCTCGCCACCCTGCGCGAGGCGATCGGCGCCGGGCTGGTGCCCGAGCGCGCGGCGGTGCGCGCCGCCCTCTCCGGCAATTTCTGCCGCTGCACCGGCTACGAGGCCATCGTGGACGCAGCGCTCGACGTGATCGGAGGCCGCGATGCCCGCTGACAGCACGCTCATCGGCCGGTCCGTTCCTCGCGCCGCCGCCCGCCGCACGGTGGAGGGGCTGGGCCGCTACACCGACGATCTCGACGCCGCCGGCGTGGCCCATGTCGCCTTCCTGCGCAGCCCGCATGCCCATGCCCGCGTGCTCGGCATGGAGCTCGACGAGGCCCGGGCCGCGCCGGGGGTGATCGGGGTCTACACCGCGGCGGATCTCGCCGCCGTCTGCGCGCCCTGGCAGACCCGGCTCGCCGCCCTGCCCGCCCATGTCTCGCCGCCGCAGCAGGCGCTGGCGGGGGACATCGTGCGCTACCAGGGCGAGCCGGTGGTTGCCGTGCTGGCCACGAGCCGCCGCGCCGCCGAGAGCGCGCTGGAGCTTGCCTTCGTCGATTTCGAGGACCTCGAGCCCGCCATCCTGCCGGCCGATATCTTCGAGCCCGCGCAGGGGTTTGACGCCGCCGCCTGGGCGCCGCAGCTCGCGCTCGACCGGCAGATCGCGCATGGCGATGCCGGTGCGGCGCTGGAGGGGGCTGCCCATGTGGTGCGCCACCGCTTCGCCTTCGGCCGCCAGACCGCGGTGAGCCTGGAGGGCCGGGCGGTGCGCGCGGAGTATGACCGGCGCAGCGGGCGGCTGAGCGTGCAGCAGTCGCACCAGGCGCCGTTCCAGATGCAGCAGATCTACGCCGAGCTCTTCGGCCTGCCGCTGGGCCGGGTGCAGGTGGCAGCGCCCGACGTGGGCGGCGCCTTCGGCGGCAAGCTCCACGCCTTTCCGGACGAGATCGCCGCCGTGGCGCTCGCCGTGCTCACCGGCCGCACGGTGAAGTTCACCGCCGACCGGCTGGAGAGCTTCCTCGCCGACGCCCATGCCCGCGAGGCCCAGGCCGAGGCGCGGCTGGGGGTGGACGACGACGGCCGCATCCTCGGGATGGAGATCGACTTCGCCGCCGGGCTGGGGGCCTACTCGATCTACCCGCGCGGCTCGGTGGGCGATGCGCTGCAGGCCATCCAGCTCGCCCCCGCCGCCTACCGGGTGCCGAGCTACGCCGGCCGCGCCCGCGCCTGGTTCCAGAACAAGGCGCCGGTGGGGGCCTATCGCGGCGTGGGTCAGCCCATCGCCTTCGCGCTGATGGAGCAGATGCTCGACCTCGCCGCCGCCGCCTGCGGGCTGGACCCCGCCGAGATCCGCCGCCGCAACTACCGCGAGGCGCCGGACACCCCCGGCCCCACCGAGACCGGCGTGGTGCTGGAAAGCTTCACCACCCGCGCCTGCCTCGACACCCTGCTCGCGGAGATGGACTATGCCGGGCTGCGCGCCGAGCAGGCCGCGCTGCGGGCGAAGGGCGTGTACCGGGGCATCGGCCTCACCAGTTTCGTCGAGCTCACCGGGGTGGGCGCGCAGCTCTACGGCCCGCAGCAGGTGCGCGTGGCCGCACAGGAAACCTGCCGGCTCAGCCTCGAGCCCGACGGCACCCTCACCTGCCGCACCTCGGTGACCGACCAGGGCCAGGGCACGCTGGGCGGCCTCGCGCAGATCGTGGCCGAAACCCTCGGCGTGGCGCCCCACGCGGTGGAGATGATCGCGGGCGATACCGCCGCCACCCCGGTGGGCGGCGGGGCCTGGGCCTCGCGCGGCATGGCGCTGGGGGGCGAGGCGGCACTGCGCGCCTCCCGCGGGCTCGCCGCCCGGCTGCGCGCCGTGGCCGCGCCCCTGCTGCAATGCGAGGAGGCGGCGCTTTCCTTCTCCGACTCGGGGGTGGAGGGCCCCGGCGGCGCCCGCCTCAGCTTCCGCGAGATCGCCGAGACCGTGGCCTTCCGCCCCTACCTGCTGCCCGGCGGCACCGCGCCCGCGCTGGAGGTGACCGAGAGCTTCCTGCCGCCCGACCTGCCCTACCTCGCCACCAACGGCGTGCTCGCCGCCCATGTCGAGGTGAGCCCCGACACCGGCCTCACCCGGGTGCTGGGCTTCTGGGCGGTGGATGATTGCGGGCGCATCGTGAACCCGATGCTGGTCGACGGGCAGATCCGCGGCGGCGTGGTGCAGGGCATCGGCGCCGCCCTCTTCGAGGAATGCCGCTACTCGGCCGATGGCCAGCTGCTCAACGGCAGCCTGGTCGACTACCGGGTGCCCATGGCCGCCGACATGCCCGACATCGTGGTGCGCCACATCGAGACCCCCACCCACCAGTCCGCGCTCGGCGCCAAGGGCGTGGGCGAGGCCGGCACCGTGGGCGCGCTCGGCGCCATGTGGTGCGCGGTGAACGACGCGCTGGCGCCGCTGGGCACCACCGTCCGCCGCCAGCCCTTCACGCCCGAGCACGTGCTCTCGCGCCTGCACGGGCTGGAGGAGGAATTCGATTGAAAACAGGGCCGTTCCGGGGCTTGCAAAGCTCTGAATAACGTATACGGTATACTCAAACACGAGGTGATGCCATGAATCAGCAATCCAAGCCCAGCCTCCATGACCGCTACCCGGAGCTCGGCCGCGACAACCTTCCCGTGGGGCCTTACGTCGACGAGGCGTGGTACGAGCTGGAGAAGAAATATCTCTTCAAGAAGACCTGGCTGCATGTCGGCCGGGTGGAGGAGATCGCGAAGACCGGCGACTATTTCGTGCGCGACATGCCGGTGCTCGATTCCTCGATCATCGTGACGCGGGACCGCAAGAAGCAGGTCCGCGCCTTCCACAACGTGTGTTCGCACCGGCTCAACCGCGTGGCCTACGAGCCCTGCGGCACGACGCGGAAGTTCTTCTGCAAGTTCCACGGCTGGGCCTATGACCTCGACGGCAGCCTCACCGGCGTGCCGGACGAGAAGTCCTTCTTCGACCTCGACAAGTCGAAATACGGCCTCACCCCGGTGAGCGTCGACACCTGGCATGGGTTCATCTTCATCTGCCTCGACCCCGAGCCGGAAATCTCGCTGAAGGACTTCCTCGAGCCGATGTATGGCGAGCTCGACGGCTATCCGTTCGAGAAATTCACCGCCTGCTACTCGTGGAACACCGTCTTCGACTGCAACTGGAAGACCGCGCTCGACGCCTTCCAGGAAACCTACCACGTGGGCTACGTGCACGCCCGCTCCATCGCCGACGCGCTCGACAAGGACGAGGAGGGCAACCTCCACCCGATCGACGGTGTCTGCGGCGCCCATCACCGCCGCCTCTCCATCGCGGGCAACCCCAAATCGGTCTACGGCAATCCCAAGGCCGCCACCGGCGGCGCGGGCGCGGAAGACTCGATCTCCGGCTCCGGCACCGCGCGCGCCATCGCCGGCAAGGCGCTGAAAGTGGCAAAAGACGGTACGAAGCTCGACTTCTCCGACCTGAAGCTGCCCAAGGCGCTGAACTGGACCGGCCACCCGAACTGGGCCTTCGACATCAACGTGATCTTCCCGGACTTCTACCTCTCCTGCCGGCCGAATTACTTCCAGGCCTACAATTTCCGGCCGATCGCGCACAACAAGACCATCTTCGAGGCCCGCGTCTACTACCCGGAGATGAAGACCTCCGGCGGGCGATTCTACCAGGAATACATGAAGGTCGCCCTGCGCGACGTGCTGCTGGAGGACCTCTCGACGCTGGAGATCACCCAGGCCGCCGCCGAGACCCGCGCCAAGAAGGAAATGGTGCTGCAGGACTACGAGATCATGGTCCGCCACCAGGCCGTGGTGGTGGAGCGGATGATCCGCGCCGGCCTCGAGAAGGACGGGCTCGACCCCGACATCGCCCGCCAGACCGCCCTTGCCGGAGGTAACAACTGATGACCGCCATCCTGCCCCCCGCCTTCGCCGATCTCGAGCCCTGGTCCGACTGGTGCCTTGCCACCGAGACCCTGCGCAACCTGCGCCGGGTCACCTCGCCCTTCCCCGATATCAAGGCCTTCGCCGAGGCGGTGCTGCCGCATGTCGAGGCGATGACCGCGCATATCGACGCGAACGGCTTCCCCGATCCGGAGGCGATGGACGCCCCCACGAAGAACCTCTTCTACATGCTCATGTCGCTGGCCGAGGTGGCGCCCGCAATCGAGTCCTACGACCCGCAGGCCACCGTGATCGACGGCTACGAGTCCAAGCGCTTCGCGCCCGACGAGGCGCATCGCCTGCGCCCGGCGCTCTGAGGGGGGCGGGATGGCAAGCTGTCAGATCTTCTCCTTCACCGAAGGCCTGCGCGAAGTGGTCGAGGACGGGCTCTACATGCAGTCCGTCGTCGGTGACGCGCTCTCGGTGGGCGTGGTGAACTTCCGCGCCGCGAAGGGCTCGGACATCCCGCCCAAGTCGCACGCGCATGGCGAGGAAGCCACCCTGCAGCTGCGCGGCGGCTGCACCGTGGGCCTCGGGCCGGACGGTGCGGCGCCCGAGAGCACCGTGGCGCTGGAGGAAGGCTCGGTGATGATCATGCCCGCCGATGCGCCGCATTCCGGGGTGAACAGTTTCGATGCCGAGGGCATGTGCCTGCGCCTCAACGTGGTGACCCCGCCGCGCGCCGAATACGGCGCCAAGGGCGCCTCGCAGGTGTTCTACCCGATGGGAGGGAAGCCATGAGCCCGCGCGTCGAGCAGTCCGGCCTCGGCGCCGCGCCCTACCACGCGAACGGTGCCGAGCTCTCGGTCGATCTCGCCTGGCTCGAGGCCGAGGCGCCGGAGACCGCCGGCCCCGAGGAGATGCTCGCCGTGCTCGAAGGCGCCGTGACGCTCACCTGCGACGGCGAGCACCACGCGCTTTCCGCCGGACAGGGCGCGCTGATCGCCGCCGGGGCCCGCCGGGCGCTCGCGCCGCAGGGCCGCGCGCTCCTCTACCGGGTGAGGGCGGCCGGATGACGCTGGAAGAGCGGCTCGCGCGGCTGGAAGCCCGCGAGGCCATCCTGGCCGTGATGGAGCGCTACGCCGCCGCGGCGGACGCGAAATACACCGCCCTGCGCGCCAAGCGCGGGCAGGCGGAGTTCGACGCTGCCGCCGCCGATCAGGCCGCCTGTTTCGCCCCCGATGCCACCTGGCAGGGCGGCGATTTCGGCGGTGACAGGCAGGGCCGCGCCGCCATCGAGGCCTTCTTCCGCACCAGCCCCTGGCTGTTCACCGCCCATCACTACGGCCAGCCGCTCATCGAGATCGCCGGCGAGACCGCCACCGCGCGCTGGCGCATGTTCGAGCTCGGCCTGCGCGAGGGCGACGGCCGGGTGCTGCTGCTCGTCGGCCGGGTGTCGCAGAGCTGGGCCGCCCTGCCCGAGGGCTGGCGCATCGCCACCATGCGTTTCGACAGCCTGCACGCCGTATCCCTTGCCGACACGCCCGAGGCGCTGCGCTGCCTCATCCCTGCCGGAGAGTCCTTCTGATGCCCGACACCGCCCTGAGCCCCGCCCCCGAGGCGTGCGCCGGCTTTCCCATCGAGGAGGCGCTCTGCGAGATCGTCTCCAATGACGCGGTGAATGCCGAGTACCGGCTGATGATCGCCCGCGCCCCGGAGGCCGCGCTGCGCGCCCGGGCCGGGCAGTTCTTCCACCTGCTCTGCCCCGCCACCGAGGCCGGCCAGCCCTTCCTGCGCCGCCCGATGAGCATCTACCGAATCGACCCCGCCCGCGGCGAGATCGGCTTTCTCTACAAGGTCACCGGCAAGGGCACCCGCGGCCTCGCCACCCTGCGCCCGGGCGAGATGCTCAACGCCCTCGGCCCGCTCGGCCGCGGCTTCACCCTGCCCGCGGACACGCGCCACGTGATGATCCTCGGCCGGGGCGTGGGCCTCGCGACCATGGCGCCGCTCGCCCGCCTTGCGGCCGAGAGCGGTGCTGCGGTCACCGCCGTGCTCAGCGCCCGCAGCCCGGAGCTGGTGATGTCGCGCGGAGAGCTCGAGGCCGCCGGCGCCCGTGTCATCGAGGTGGTCGACACCGACGGCTCCTCGGCGCCTGAGGAGATGGAGCCCCGCCTCGCGGCCCTGCATGCCGAGCGCGCCTTCGACTACATCGCCACCTGCGGCTCCAACCGGCTGTTCCGCCTCGCCCGCGGGCTCGCCCGCTCCTGGGGCATTCCCGGCGAGATCGCCCTCGAGCAGCACATGGGCTGCGGGCTGGGCATGTGCTACGCCTGCGTCATCCCCGTGGCGCTGCCCGGTGGGGGCGAGGAATATCGCCGGGTCTGCTGGGACGGCCCGGTCTTCACCCTCGAGGAGGCCAAGGGATGGTAACCAACAGCGCACCGGACCTCTCGGTCCGCATCGGCTCGCTCACGCTGAAGAACCCGGTCATGCCCGCCTCCGGCACCATCGCCGAGGGCATGACGCAGGTGATCGACATGGGCCGGCTCGGCGCCATCGTGCTCAAGACCATCACGCCCGACCTGCGCCAGGGCACCCTGCCGCCGCGGGTGGCGGAGTATCGCGACGCGACGCTGTTCTCAATCGGCATCCCCTCGAAGGGCCCCGACTACCTGCTAGAGCACACGCTGCCGGCCTACGCGGCCTGCGACGCGCCGCTGGTCGCCTCGGTCTCGGCCGACACGGCGGAGGATTTCGGCAAGCTCGCCGCCTATATCTCCGACCCGCGCATCGCGGCGATCGAGGCCAACATCTCCTGCCCCAACCTCAAGGCCGACGGCCGCGCCTTCGGCATGGACCCGGAGGCGACGCGCGAGGTGCTCGAGCGCATGGTGGCGGCCACCCGCATACCGGTCTGGGCCAAGCTCACGCCCAACGTGGGCGACATCACCGTCTTCGCCCGGGTGGCGGAGGAGGCGGGCTGCGAGGCGGTCATTGTCGGCAACGCCATCCTCGGCATGGCGGTCGACGCCGAGGCCATGCGCCCGCGCCTCGGCAACGTGATGGGCGGGCTCACCGGCCCGGCGGTAAAGCCCATCCTGCTGCGCATGGTCCACCAGTGTGCGAAGGCGGTGCAGATCCCGGTCATCGGCTGCGGCGGCATCACCGGCGGCGAGGACGCGGTCGAGTACATGCTCGCCGGGGCCACGGCCGTGCAGGTGGGCACGGCGAATTTCATCCGCCCCCACACGATGACCGAGGCGGTGGACTGGATCGCCGACTACTGCACCCGCCACGGCCTTTCCGCCGCGCGCGAGATCACCGGCGCGCTGCGCCCGCTCCACGCCCCCGCCACAGCCCCGACGGAGACCGTATGACCGACGACTGGACCCGCCTCTGCGCCACCGGCGACGTGCCGGAGGGCGAGGCCCGCAGCTTCACCGCCGCCGGCAAGCGGCTCTGCGTCATCAATGACGGCGCGCAGTTCTACGTGCTCGACGACCTGTGCACCCATGGCCAGGCTTGGCTCTCCGAGGGCTATTGCGACACCGAGGATTGCGTCATCGAATGCCCGCTCCACGGCGGTCTCTTCGACTACCGCGACGGCAAGCCCGCGGGCGATCCGGCCGAGAAGGACGCCCCCACCTATGCCGTGCGCGTCGAGGGCGACGCGGTGCTGGTGGCCCTCGCCGGGGCGCCGGCGTGAGCGCCCGGCGCGTCGCGGTCATCGGCGCGGGCGGCACTTTCGCGATGATGGGCGCCCACCCGCGTGACTGGGTGGATTACGGCGACACCGGCATCATCCGCCCCGTGGAGGAGGTGCTGGCCGATCTCGCCCCCGGCCTGCCCGGCATCGAGCCGGTGCCGTACTCCTTCCGCATCCTGCCCTCCACCGGCATCACGGTGGCCGACTGGTGCGCGCTTGGCGCCGGGATCGCCGCCCGCGCCGCCGAGCCGGGCCTTGCGGGCATCGTGGTCACCCACGGCACCGCCTCGATGGAGGAGACGGCCTTCTTCACCGCCCTCACTTGCGCGGCCCCCCTGCCCGTGGTCTTCACCGGCGCGCAGCGCCCGCCCAACACCGAGGGCTCCGACGCCGGCCCCAACCTGCGCGCCGCCATCGCCGCGGCGGCGAGCCCCGGGCTCGCGCCCGGCACCTATCTGAGCATGAACGCCACGCTCTTCGCCGCCACGGACGTGAGCAAGACCGCAAACTTCGCCCTCGACGCCTTCGAGGCGCCCGAGTTCGGCCCCCTCGGCCTCGTCGAGCCCGACGGCACCCTGCGCCTCGCCCGCCAGTCGCCGCCCCTGCCCCGCCGCTTCGCCCTCCCCGACGGCGCGCTGCCCCGGGTCGACATCGCCTTCTCCCATGCCGGGGCCGACGGCACCGCGATCGACGCCTTCACCGCCGCCGGTGCCCGCGGCATCGTCAGCGCGGGCATGCCGCCGGGCCGCTGCGCCCCGGGCGAGCGCGCGGCCCTCAAGCGCGCCGTCGCCGCCGGGGTCACCGTGGTGCAGGGCTCCCGCGCCGCGCGCGGCCGCGTGCCGCTGCAGGCCTACAACACCGCCGACGGCATCCTCTCCGGCGGGGCGCTCGCGCCCAACAAGCTGCGCATCCTGCTGATGCTGGCCCTCGCCGAGGGCCTCTCCCCGCAGCAGGTCCAGGACGCCCTGCTCGCCTTCTGAGCCCCCCGCCCGGGCCCCCGCGCCCGCCGGCGCAGCCGGCGCTTGCCCGACGGGGCTCGATGCCCCCGAGGGCAAGGGCTCCGGGTGAGGCGCAGCGCTCCCGCCCCCGAACAACAGCCGCGCCACCCTTCGCTGCTGGCGGGCGGGCCGCTTCGGTGCCATGCTCCTGCCAACGAGGGGAGGCTGGCCGATGGATCTTCACTCCGTACTCGCCCTGGTGCTGGCAACGGCGCTGCTCGTCGCCATCCCGGGGCCGAACGTGGCGCTCATCGTCGCCACCACGCTGGAGCGCGGCTGGCGCGCCGGCTGCGCCACCGTGCTCGGCACCACGCTGGGGGTGGCGCTGCAGCTCGGCCTCGTGGCACTCGGGCTCGCGGCACTGATGGACCATGCGGCGGCGGCCTTCGCCTGGGCGCGCTGGCTCGGGGTCGGCTTCCTGCTCTGGCTGGGCTGGCGGGCCTGGGCGCGCGGAGGCGCCGCGGAGCTGCCGTCCGCCCCGGCGCCGCGCCCCACGGCCCGGCTCTTCGCCCGCGGCGCGCTGCTCGCCTGCGTGAACCCCAAGACGCTGCTGTTCTCCGCCGCCTTCCTGCCGCAGTTCGTGCGCCCGGAGGCCGGGCCGGCCGGGATCGTGCTGGCGGCGGGCCTGCATCTCGCGGTGCTGCTGGCCGGCGACATGGCCTGGGCGGCCGGCGCCGAGCGCGCGCGCCCCCTCCTCGCCCGGCTCGGGGGCCTGCGCCACCGGCTCAGCGGCGCGTTCTACGCCGGCGCGGCGATCGGGCTCGCGCTCGCCCGGATCGGGCGGCAGGGGGCCGCGCCCTGACGCGGGACATGAAAAACCCCCCGCCGGGACTGCCTGCGGGGGGAAGTGAGCTCCCGTCCCCGGGAGACACCGCTCAGCGGAGCAGGTCCGGGAGCCATTGCACGAGCCCGGGGAAGACGACGAGGAGCGCCATCACCGCGAACTCGAGGATGAGGAACGGGATCACCGCCGCGTAGATGGTCGAGATCGGCGTCTGCCGCCCCGCCACGCCCTGCATCACGAAGAGCAGCAGGCCGAAGGGCGGCGTGCACAGGCTGATCTCCAGCGCGATCAGCATCAGCACCCCGAACCACAGCGGGTCGATGCCCGTGGCGGCGATGATCGGCATGAACACCGGCAGGGTGAGCATCATCATCGACACCTGGTCCATGAAGCAGCCCAGCAGCACCAGCACGCCCAGCATCGCCACCGTCATCGCCAGCGGCGCGAGGCCCGAGGAGGTGACGATGTCGGCCACCGCCTGGGTGGCGCCGGAGAAGGCGAGGATCTGGCTGAAGGTGCCCGAGGCGCAGATCACGAACAGGATCATGGCCGAGAACTTCAGCGTCTCGATCACCGCCTCCTTCATGTTGGCGAGCGTGACCGAGCGGTAGCAGGCCCCCGCGATCACCGAGGCGATCACGCCGAGCGCGGCGGATTCGGTCGGGGTCGCGATGCCGGTCATCATCGAGCCCACCACGACGATGAAGATCCCCACCAGCGGCAGCACGTATTTCACCAGCGGCATGAAGCGCTCGGCGAAGGAGAGCTCCTCCACGTCGTAGGCGGGGGCGAGCGCGGGGTTCATCCGGCAGCGGATGGCGATATAGGCGAAGAAGGCCACCGCCATCAGGATGCCCGGCACGATGGCGGTGAGCAGCAGGTCGTTGATCGAGATGCGCGCGAGCGAGCCCAGCATCACCGCGAGGCCGGAGGGCGGGATCAGCATCGCGACGCCGCCCACCGCGAGGATGGGGCCGATGGCGATGGTCGCGGCATAGCCGCGCGAGCGCATCTCCGGCAGCAGGGTCTTGCCCAGCACCGCGGCATTGGCGAGCGTCGAGCCCGAGAGCGAGGAGAAGATCGTCCCCCCGATCACCGCCACCATGGAGAGGCGGCCCGGCACGCGGGAGATCACCCGGTCGATCGCGTTGATCGAGCGCGCGGCCATGCCGGTGTGCAGCATCACCTCGCCCATCAGCACGAAGAGCGGGATGGGCACCAGCGAGTACTGCGCCACCGCCGAGCGCATGTTGCGCACCATCTGCAGCAGGCCCAGGTCTCCGCCGAGGAAGATCAGCGCGCCGATGATGTTGACGGTGAGGAAGGAGAACACCACCGGCAGGCCGAGCAGCAGGAACCCCACCACCCCGCCGAACATCACCAGCAGCGCGAATTGCCATTCGACCATGTCAGATCCCGTCCTCGATGCGCGGGGCGGAGGGCTCCGCCGGGGCGCCGCTGCGCAGGGGGCGGGCGGCCTCGGCCACGCGCCGCGCGAATTCCACCACCAGCAGGGCGCCTGCGAGCGGGATCTGCCACTGCAGCCACCAGTCGGGGATGATCAGCTCGCTGAAGATCAGCTCGCCCCGGCTCCAGGAGGTGGCGAAGACACGCACCCCGTACCAGGTGATCACCGCGCAGGTGACGAGGCCGGCGAGGCTGGTGAGCAGCTCCGCCACCTCCGCCGGCCGCTTCGGCAGGTGGGTCACCACCACGTCGACCCGGATGTGCAGGTTGTGGCGCAGGATCCAGGGCGCGGCGAGCACGGCGATGTTGAACATCGCGTGCTCCGAGAGGTCGACCACGCCGCGGATCACCCCCAGCCCGAGGCTGCGCAGGATGGCCTCGGCGCCGATGGCGACCACGAGGAAGCAGATGAGCCCTCCTGCCACCCAGGCAAGGCCGGCGACGAAGAGGGAATAGCCATGCGAGAGCGCCTTCATGACAGGCGTCCTGCGCACCGGCCGGGGGCCGGTGCGTTCGGTTCGGCGGCGTGGTCGGGGCCCATCACGCTCACTTCATCAGCTTGGCGCGCAGCGCGGGGATGGCCTCGGGGCTCACCTGCTCCAGCTCGTCCCAGTAGACGTTGCTGGCCTGCTCGGCGAACTCCGGCCCGAGGTCGACCGGCGTGATGCCGGCCGCGTCCTGCGCCGCGGCGTTCTGCTCGGAGAGGTCGGCCATGTAGCCCTGCATGGTGGTCTCGAACCAGGCGACGGAGTCGCTCAGCACCTGGCGCTGCGCCTCGGTGAGGCCCTGCCAGCGGTCCTCGTTCATCAGCACGTTCACCACCACGTTGTAGAAGCCCGGCTCCAGCCGCACCTTTGTCATCTTGTCCCAGCCGAGGTCCTGGATGCCCCAGGCGGGGAAGGCGTAGCCCTGCACCACGCCGCGCTCGAGCGCGGTGTAGACGTCGGGGATCGGCAGGGTCATCTGGCTCACGCCCAGCGAGTCGAGGAAGGGGTTGAACAGCGGCTGGCTGCGGATGCGCATGCCGTCGAGCTGGGAGGCGTCGGAGATCTCCTCGGTGAGGTAGAGGTGGAACTTCACCCCCGGCCCGTAGGAGGTGAGCAGCTCGGCGCCGAGATTGTCGCGGATCACGTCCTGCAGCAGGGCGTAGCCGCCGGAGGCGCGCTGCTCCTCGAGCGTCATGTCCGAGAGGTCCTGGGCATTCGCTTCCGGCACGATCTGCTTGTAATGGCCCGGCACGGTGACGGCGATGTCGATCAGCCCGTCGCGCAGGGCGTTGGGCTGCTCGGTGGCGGGCAGCGCCTCGGGGCCGACGATGTCGATCTTCACCTCGCCCGCGCCCACCTCGTTCACGTGGTCGGCGAAGATCTTGAAGGGCGCGCCCCAGGTGGTGTTGGTCGCGGTGAAGACCGCGGCGCGCAATGTCACCTCCTCGGCGCTGGCGCTCACGGCGGCGCCCAGCACAAGGGCCGAGACGGTGGTGGCGAATGTGAATTTCATGTGCGGGCTGCCCTTTCCAAGGTGGCGTATCTGCTCAGAATGGAGGCAGCGACTCGCGACTGCCTTCTAAATGGTTGCGTATACGGTATTCGAAAATCGCGGCCAGTCAACGCTCTTGCGCCGCCGCCACGCAGCCCGGGCGGCGAAGAGAGGACAGCCGGGACGATGCGGACAGCACGCCCTCCGGCGCTCGTGACGGATGGCGTGCGCGCCGGGGGCACAGCCCCCGGCCCGGCCCAACGGCGCGGGAGGCCGCCGCAGGCTGCCGACCAGAGCGGGCGGGAGGGCTACCGCCACGGCACGCCCTCTCCGCCCCGCGGCACACCGCTCCGGCGCGCAGGGCCGGCCGGGAGCCCTCCCGCCTCTCCGCCGGTCTCCGCTTGCGCGGAGAACCGCTCCGCGTTGGGCCGGGCCGCGCCCCTGCGGGGCGCGGTGCGCGCGGGCGGCCGGCCCGTGCACGCGCTGCGGGCAGGGCTGCGTGGCGACTGGCGTTCAGGGCTGCCCCCCCTGCGGGGCGCATGCCGGCAAGGCGCCGGCCCGGCAGGCGGGTCAGGCCCGGCGGAGCGCGGAGGCGCCCCTCGGGAGGAGCATTGCCCGGTGGTTCGCCGC
>NZ_QRGC01000088.1 GCF_003448965.1 Oceanicella sp. SM1341 | reverse complement strand
GGCGCGCTCTTCGAGTGGACCCCCTGCCTGTGCGACATCCGCGGCGAGACCGTGGTGCGCCTGCAAAACCCCTTCGTGACCGAGTTCGTGCTCGACGCCCTCGGCCACATGGAGCGCAAGGCGCGCGAGGGGAAGGACGGCGCCGACCGCTCGCTCCTCTCCCGACTGCGCCGCAAGATGCGCGAGGCCGGCGCCCACGCCGGGCTCACCGAGCGGGAGGAGTTCGTCATCGCCGTGCAGGCCGCCCTGCGCGCAGCCGACGTGCGCTGGACGGTGCCCAATGTCCGCGCCGCGATGGACGAGGTGTCGATGCGCACCGAGGCCGGCGGCCAGCTCCACAACGTGGTGGGCGCGCTGCGCATGCCCGGGGCCGCCCGATGAAACTGTCTCGCGAGACACTCGCGAAACAGTTGCGAGACAGTTCGAGACACTCGCGAAACTGTTTCGCACCTACAGGACAAAACAGAACAGAACAAAACACTCCCCAAAGCCCCGAGACACTTCGCCCTGTGGATAACTTCAGGACATGCAGAGAGGAGGAGCGGATGACCCCCGACAGCGAGACAACCGAAGGCTTGGCAGGCAAGGCCGCGGTGCGGGAGCTGGTGATAGGCCGGCTCACCGGGGCCGGCTTCCAGCGCCCCGCGGGCTGCACGGTGGAGGCGCACCGGGCCGAGCTCGACCGCCTCGCCGCCCGGCTGGCCTATCTCGACACCGACGAGCTCGCCACCCTCGCCGAGGCGCTGCTCGAGATGGGCGAGGGCAGGGCGGGTGACCGCTGGCCGCGCGAGGTGCGCGTGCTCAAGCTCGCCCGCACCATCCGCCAGCCGCCGCCGGGCTTCTCCGGCAAGGTGGTGCGCTTCATGCGCTGCGCGGTGGGCCAGCAGGCGGTGGCCGAGGGCTGGGCCGGCCCGCTCCTCACCTGCCTCATGCGTCGCCCCGGCGTGCCCGCGGGCGACTACGCCCTCGGCCAGCTGCGCGAGGCCGCCACCGAGGAGCGCCGCCGCCTGCAGGTGATCTCCGAGCGCCTCGCCGCCGGCCAGGTGCTCACCCC
>NZ_QRGC01000087.1 GCF_003448965.1 Oceanicella sp. SM1341 | reverse complement strand
GCGCGGCGCCACGTTCTTGCCCGAGACGGTCGACGGCAGCACGATGTGCCCGAACCCGCCGGCGAGCGAGACCACGAGCGCGGCCAGCGGCTCGGCGAGGCCATGGGCGTAGAGCGCGTCATCGGCGCAGAGCACCTTGGAGACACCCTCCAGCGTGGCGGCCTCGGCGGCGGCCTCGGCGCAGCCCTGGCCCGCGACCAGCACGGTCACGTCACCCAGCGCCTTCGCGGCGGTGAGCGCCTTGGCGGTGGCATCGAGCGCCAGCGCGCCCCCGGAGACTTCCGCGATCAGCAGGACGGCCATCAGATCACCCCCGTGTCTTTGAGTTTCGCCACCAGTTCCTCGACCGAGGCGACCTTCACGCCGGCGGAGCGGCCCGCGGGCTCCTTCACCGAGACGACCGAGAGGCGCGGCGCGACATCGACGCCGTACTCTTCCGGCGTCTTCTCCTCGAGCGGCTTCTTCTTCGCCTTCATGATGTTGGGCAGCGAGGCGTAGCGCGGCTCGTTCAGGCGCAGGTCGGCGGTCACGATCGCCGGCAGCTTCACCTTCACGGTCTGCAGGCCGCCGTCGACCTCGCGGGTCACCGCGGCGCTCTCGCCCTCGATGTCGATCTTCGAGGCGTAGGTGGCCTGGCTCCAGCCCAGCAGGGCGGAGAGCATCTGGCCGGTGGCGTTCATGTCGTTGTCGATGGCCTGCTTGCCGCAGATCACCAGGCCGGGCGCCTCGGCCTCGACCACCTTGGCGAGCAGCTTGGCGACGGCCAGCGGCTCGATGTCATTCGCGGCATCCTCGGAGGCCACGATCAGGATCGCGCGGTCCGCACCCATGGCGAGGGCGGTGCGCAGCGTCTCCTGTGACTGTTTCACGCCGATCGAGACGGCGACGACCTCGTCCGCCTTGCCGGCTTCCTTCAGGCGGATCGCCTCTTCCACGGCGATCTCGTCGAACGGGTTCATCGACATCTTGACGTTGGCGAGATCGACACCGCTGCCATCCGCCTTCACGCGGACCTTCACGTTGTAGTCGATCACGCGTTTGACCGGCACGAGGA
>NZ_QRGC01000086.1 GCF_003448965.1 Oceanicella sp. SM1341 | reverse complement strand
CTGATGGTCGAGCCGAACCTGCTGATCATCCCGCCGGCGCTGGAGATGGCCGCCGGCCAGTTCACCGCCAGCGTGACCCCGGCGAAGGACGTCGACGCGAACCCGTTCAAGGCCAGCGTCACGCCGGTCGTGGCCGCCCATCTCGGCGCCGCGGCGGGCGGCTCGGACACCGCCTGGTACCTCGTGAGCTCCGACCTGCCGCCGGTCACCCACGCCTATCTCGACGGCTACCAGGCGCCCACGGTGCAGACCATCGAGGGCATGAACCCCGACAAGGTCACCATGAATGCCCGGCATATCTTCGGGGCGGCCGTCACCGAGTACCGCGGGGCGTACAAGAACCCCGGCGCGTAAGGCGAACTATCTGACTGTGCCCATCGCATTACGCTCAGGCATCCGGGTGGCATGGATCTCCAGGGGGTGCCCCGAGAGCCGGAATGCATCAATGATGATTGACGCTTGGTGGTGGAACTCGAGCCGAATGAGCGCTCGAACGAAGACCGGCCACGGCGGGATATTCGCGTGAAAGGGATTGGCATCTGTCCCATTGAACAGACCCCCACCCGGTCCCGAATACAGTCCTCCGCGGGGGCCGTTAAATATCAACCCGCCGTGGCCGGCAAACAACCCACCCCCAGGCCCCATGTAGAGCCCGCCGCCGGGATCGCGGGAGAGCCCCCCTCCAGGCTCCTCCGAGAGTCCACCGCCCGGACCAGCATGTAGCCCTCCGCCGGGTTCGGCAGACGCTCCGCCTCCCGACCCGACATACATGCCTCCATCGGGCCCGGTATCGAGACCTCCGCCGGGCCCGGTGAACTGATTCCGTTTCCACATGCCAAAGCCCTCCCGGCACAAGCGTGAAGCAGCCACGCAAGTTGTGTCAAACACCTGTGTAGTTGAAGCGGGTGGGGAGAGGACAGCGGCTGTAAATTTCAACCTTCAGCAGAAGGCTACGATCATGAAGACCTACATCCAGCCGGGCGACAACCTCACCATCCCGGCCCCTGCCGACACCGACGCCGGCGCCGGCGTCGCGGCCGGCCTGCTCTTCGGCGTGGCGCAGCACGATGCGGCCACGGG
>NZ_QRGC01000085.1 GCF_003448965.1 Oceanicella sp. SM1341 | reverse complement strand
CTGATGGTCGAGCCGAACCTGCTGATCATCCCGCCGGCGCTGGAGATGGCCGCCGGCCAGTTCACCGCCAGCGTGACGCCGGCCAAAGACGTCGACGCGAACCCGTTCAAGGCGAGCGTGACGCCGGTCGTCGCCGCCCACCTCGGAGCCGCCGCGGGTGGTTCGGACACCGCCTGGTATCTCGTGAGCTCCGACCTGCCGCCGATCACCCACGCCTATCTCGACGGCTACCAGGCGCCCACGGTGCAGACCATCGAGGGCATGAACCCCGACAAGGTGACCATGAATGCCCGGCATATCTTCGGCGCGGCCGTCACCGAGTACCGCGGCGCCTACAAGAACCCCGGCGCGTAAGGCGCCCGGATCTCGGCCTCTGACGGAAGGGCGGTCCCGCGGGCCGCCCTTCGTCTTTTCCCTCCTCCTGTCGAAAGGCATGATCATGAAGAACTACATCCAGCCCGGGGACAACCTCACCATCCCGGCTCCTGCGGACACCGTGGCCGGCGCCGGCGTCGCGGCCGGTCTCCTCTTCGGCGTGGCCCAGCACGATGCCCTTTCCGGCGAGCCCCTCGTGATCGTCACGCGCGGTGTCTTCGAACTGCCGAAGACGAACGCGCAGGCCTGGACGCTCGGCGTGGCGCTCTACTGGAACGGTACCCTCGTGACCACGGCGGCCGGCACCGGCAACGTGTTCATCGGCGTGGCCGCGGTCGCCGCTGCCAACCCGTCCGCGACCGGTATCGTCCGGCTCAACGGGGTCGCGCCGGCCGCCCTGACGGCCTGAGCATGAGCCTTTTCGACGGGCTGGCCGGCCTGCTCGACGACGTGTTCGGCGCGCAGGTCACCATCACCCCGCCGGCCGGGGCCGCGCGGCCCGTGCAGGCGGTGTTCCGCGAGGGCCCGGTGACAGTGCTCGGCGCGGAGGGGCAGGAGGTGACGACCGTGCTGCCGACGCTCTCGGGCGCGCGGGACAAGCTCGCCGCCCTGGTGCCCGGCGGCACGGTGCGGCCGGGCAACGGCAAGACCTACCGCTGCATCTCCGCGCTGCCCTCCGGCAGCCCGGCCGATGACGCGCGGATGACGATCGA
>NZ_QRGC01000084.1 GCF_003448965.1 Oceanicella sp. SM1341 | reverse complement strand
TCGAAGGACGAGGTGACATGCAGGGCGATCTCCGGGGCCGCCGCCGCCCCGCCCTGCGCGAGCCCGCCGAGCCGGTGATTGGGGATGACCTGGCTGCCGCGCGGCAGGTTCACGAGCTCGCGCCCCTGCTCGCCCACCCAGGCAAGCCCGCCCGGCGCGCTGTCGGTGCCGGTGGCAAAGCCGGGGATGATCGAGAGCAG
This sequence comes from Oceanicella sp. SM1341, assembly GCF_003448965.1. GTDB lineage: Bacteria > Pseudomonadota > Alphaproteobacteria > Rhodobacterales > Rhodobacteraceae > Paroceanicella. Next base: position 966 of record NZ_QRGC01000084.1, on the reverse strand, counting down.
GTCCCCGGCGAAGGACAGCAGCCCGCCGCCCCCGGAGCTGCCGCCCTTGCCGCCGGAGCTGCCGCCGAACAGGCTGTCGAAGAGCGAGCCGCCGCCCCCCTTCCCGCCGCTGCCGAAGAGCACGTCGAAGGCCTCGTTGGCGGCGAGATCGGCGAAGCGATCGAGCAGGCCTGAGACCGCGTCGCGCGCCGTGGTGGCGCCGGTAATGAGCCCGGAGAAGGCCTGCCGGCTCGCGTCGCGCACATCGTCGAGCGCCGTGCGCGCCTCGCCCAGCGAGCTGGTCAGGTTCTTCGTGCCGGCATCGGCCCCCTTCCCGTCGCCCTTGCCGTCGCCTTTGCCCTTGCCCTTGCCGCCCCCGCTACCGTCATCGCCGAGCCCGGCCATGGCGTTGTTGAGCCGGTTCACGGCATCGGTTGCTGCGTCACTCTCGTCGCCGGTTCCCCGGATCACGTCCATGAGCGCATCGGCCGCAGCCCGCGCCTCGGCGAAACCCTCGGAGACGATACCCTTTGCTGCGTTCCCCAAGGCCTCCGCGCGGGCGCGCGCATCCTCCGCGGCCGCTGCGAACTTGTAAGCACGCGACCCGGCTTCAATCGCCCCATTTGAAAGGCTGAGCCAGGTATCGTCGAGCCCCGGGATGTCTTTCAGCCCATCCGCAAGGAGATGAACGAAGTCCGCCCAGTTCCGCGCCATCCAGGTCACCAGATCGAGGAACATGCCACGCACGGCGAACCAGATTGCCCCCAATCCCGGCGGGATCGCCCGGGCCGAGGCGACGATGCCGCGCCACACGCCCACCGCCACGTCGCCCAGCAGGCTCATCGCGCTGCCAAAGCCGCCCGCCCCGCTGACGAGCCGGGTGAACTGGTAGACGAGCTCGCCCGCCCCCACGATCAGCGCGCCGATGCCGGTGCGGATCAGCGCCCCGCGCAGCAGCGTGAGCGCGCCCGTCAGCGAGACCGTGGC
>NZ_QRGC01000083.1 GCF_003448965.1 Oceanicella sp. SM1341 | reverse complement strand
GCGCCGCGCACGGTGCTGAAGGGGACCACCTTCGATGTGCTCTCGGTGGAGGGCGCGACCGCGGGCGCCTTCGACACCGTGCGCTCCGAGCTCTTCACCTACGCCCAGTCCACCGCGGGCGGCACGCTCTCGGTGGGGCCGGCCACGGCGGAGTTCGACCAGGCGCGCTTCGGCCTCTCGGCACAGCAGCGCACGCTGGGCGGCTACCTCGAGGGCATCTTCGAGGCCTCCGACGCCACCTACGGCCGCACCTTCGGCGTGCTCGATGCCGCGGTGGCGGCCGATGACAGCTCCTTCGGGCGCTTCCTCACCGAGCTCTCGCCCGGCGCCTCGCTCGCCGCCTCGGCGGCCAACATCGAGCTCTCCCAGTCCCGCTTCGACGCCCTGCTGGGCTGTGGCCAGACCCCCTGGGAGCGCGCCTCCGGCACCGCAACCGGCCAGGGCTGCGTGATCGCGGAAAGCTCGGGCCGCTCGCTCGAGCAGGACAGCGGCTCCGGCGCCGTGGGCTATGACGCGGCGCTCTTCACCACCACCGTGGGCTTCCAGGCCCCCGTGGCGCCCGACACCACCGCGGGCTTCGCCATCGGCTACGAGCACTCGCGGTTCGACGGCGATCTCACCTCGGCCGACACCGACGGCGACACCTTCACCGTCGGCGCTTCCGCCACCCGTCGCTACGGCGATTTCGCCGTGTCGCTGGCCGCGAGCGGCAGCTTCGGCTGGCACGACCTCGAGCGCAAGGTGAGCCTGCCCGACGGCACGCGCACCGCGCTGGCCGACTACACCAGCTGGTCGCTCGGCCTGCGCGCGCGCGCCGCCTACGGCTTCGACGTGGGCCAGGTGATGGTGACCCCGGCGCTCGACCTCGACTTCGTCTACGCCGCCGCCGAGGGCTACTCGGAGCGCGGCGCGGGCGAGCGGGGCCTCACGGTCGACGACAGCGAGGAGACCGCGCTGCGCGCCACCCCCTCGCTCTCCCTCGCCCGGCGCTTCGACATCGGCGAGGCGACGACGCTGGTGACCTGGGCGACGGCGGGGCTCTCGGTCTCGACGGCCGACAGCTACGGCGCCACCGCGCGCTTCACCGGGGCGGCGGCCGACGCCGGCAGCTTCGCCAGCGACGTGGCGCTCTCCCAGGCCTCGGGCCGGGTGAGCGCGGGCCTGGAGCTCTTCGCCACCGAGCAGCTCAACGTCGGGCTGCGCTACGACGGCGCCTTCGGCAACGGCTACGCCGGCCACGCCGGCTCCCTGCGCCTCAACTGGCGCTTCTGACC
>NZ_QRGC01000082.1 GCF_003448965.1 Oceanicella sp. SM1341 | reverse complement strand
GCACCGGATCGACGAACTCCTGCCGTGGAACTTCAAGCCGTCAAGCTGAACTCCGGTGGGGCGCAGACGCCGCTTACGGTTCTGTTTGGTGTTCCAAGGCCCTCGATCTTCCGGGCCGTCATCATGATCAGGCATGTTGTGTTCCTCTTTTTCTAGCACGGCCAACTCAGGGGAGACCGGGAGCCGAAGTGTCGGCGTGCGCACTACGGCGCGCGGCTCAATTTGACCGCGGCGGCATTCCTTCGTTCTCCGCAGCCTGGATCGAAGACTTGTCCTGCGGAGTTCTAGCTTCACGGATGGGTGTCGTGACTTCACGCGCGGCCTCAGACGAACGTTTACCTGAGTAGATTTGCCGAAGCTGCATTGCAGAGACGCCGTCAGCCCGCATAACCAGCTGCACCATCGGGTCGGCCAACATCTCTTCGAGGAAGAATTCTGTGAGTTCTTTCCCGGTGAGTTCGTCTTTTGCGCGGGCCGCATCGAGATCGGCCAGAGAAACCGTCAAGGTTCGTGATAGCCCAGGTTGTGAAGTTCGCGGATGCAGATTTATCAGGACCGAGGCCTTCCAGGCATCGGGGTTGCGGTCATCGGGCGGCGCACTCAGCTCGGTTTCGATGTCATAGGTTCCGGCCGGCAGCATTTCGTCAAAACCCGGGACCGTGAACGGTCTCGAAAAAACCGCAACGCTCTTTAGTTTGGGGTATTCCATCTGCGTCCTCCTTTTTCGGTCAATATGGTGATCTCATTTTCTGCCAGCGGCCTTCCTTTCATTGGAAGAACTGCAGATCCAGAGCCTTGCATCAGAAAGGATCAGAGCCGTACTCGTCGGATGGCCGATCCTCCGAGGCTTCGTCGAGATAGCAGAAGAGCGTTTCGCAGAAGGTGCGCCGAACCGAATGGCAGAGCTTCGAACGGCGCAAAATCGATTCCCCCCGATCTTGGGCGCTCCTGAACGGAAACTCGGGGGCCTGGCACAGATATGGGGATTGGCACCCTAATTTACGATGGCCGGTCACTTGGATTGAGGCCCGATCAGGTCACTTGATCGGTCCAGACCCGGAACTCCAGCAGCGTGTTCGGTCCGAAGGTCTGCGTCAAAGGTACATCGGCTGCATCCCGGCCGCGCGCTATCAGGATCCTCGCGGTGCGCCGTGTGTTGTTGCGCGGATCGAAGACCCACCAGCGACCATCGAGAAAGACTGTAAGCGGCGTCTGCGCCCCACCGGAGTTCAGCTTGACGGCTTGAAGTTCCACGGCAGGAGTTCGTCGATCCGGTGC
>NZ_QRGC01000081.1 GCF_003448965.1 Oceanicella sp. SM1341 | reverse complement strand
TGAGCAGCGCCTCGCTGAACGGCGAGAGCGTGACCTTCCGCTCGCTCACCGAGATGCGCGCGACCTTGCGGATGATCGAAGAGGAGCTCGCCGGCGCGCAAGGCCCGAGCATCTCCGTCACCTATCCGCGCACCACGCGGGGCCTGTGAGCATGAACCTGCTCGACAGGCTCGTGATGGGCGTGTCGCCCGAGCGGGGCCTTGCCCGCGTCCAGGCAAAGGCCCGGGCGGCTGCGGTGATGAACTACGACGCCGCCACGAAGGGGCGGCGCACCTATGGCTGGAAGGCCCCGGCGAGCTCGGCCGACACGGCGGCAACCGGCAGCCGGGCGCAGCTGCGCAATCTCGCGCGGGACATGATCCGCAACCGCGCCTTCGCCGCCCGCGCGCAGATGGTCGTCACCGCCAACGTGGTCGGCACCGGCATCATGCCCTCGGTGGTGGCCGACGATGACGCCACCCGCGACCGCGTCGGCGAGGTGATCCGGGCCCACCTGATGACGCCCGCGATCGACGCCTACGGCGAGCACGCGCTGCCGAGCCTGCAGCGCATCGTGATGAACGCGGTCTTCGAGGACGGCGAGGTGCTCGTCCTGCGCCGGTTCCGAGCCGCGCCCTTTGAGGCCGGCCTGCCGCTGCCGTTCCAGCTGCAGGTGATGGAGGCCGATCACCTCGACACCTCGATCACCAGTTACGGCCGGAACCAGGTGATCGAGGGCGTGGAGATCGGACCCACCGGCCGGATCACCGCCTACCACCTCTTCGACCATCACCCGGGCGATGCCGCCTGGTGGGCGCGGCGCTCGATGACCTCGCGCCGGGTGGCGGCCTCGGAGGTGCTGCACGTGCGCCGGGCCGACCGGTCGGGGCAGCTGCGCGGGGTGACCTGGCTGGCACCCGTCATGATGACGCTGGGCGAGCTCTCCGACTACCAGGAGGCGCAGATCCTCAAGCAGCGCATGGCCTCGCTGCTCGCCGCGGTGGTCACCACCGAGGAGGGCGGCGCGAGCTGGAAGGGCGCCGGCCTCGAGGAGCTGGCGCCGGGCGCGGTCGTGGGCCTCGAGCCCGGGCAGGACGTGACGTTCAGCGAGCCGCCGAAGCTCGACGGCTACGAGGGCTTCATGCGCCAGGGGCTGGCGGCGGTGGCGATGGGGATCGGCATCACGCTCGAATCCCTCTCCGGCGATCTCTCCGGGGTGAACTACTCCTCCGGCCGCATGGGGCGGATGGAGATGGACCGGCTGATCGAGACCTGGCAGCAGCAGGTGATCATCGCGCAGTTCTGCGAGGGCGTGGCGCGCTGGCTCGCCGAGGCCTGGCCGCTGGCCGGGGCGCGCAGCCCGGTGCGCGCCCTCACCGC
>NZ_QRGC01000080.1 GCF_003448965.1 Oceanicella sp. SM1341 | reverse complement strand
TCGAAGGACGAGGTGACATGCAGGTCGATCTCCGGGGCCGCCGCCGCCCCGCCCTGCGCGAGCCCGCCGAGCCGGTGGTTCGGGATCACCTGGCTGCCGCGCGGCAGGTTGACGAGCTCGCGCCCCTGCTCGCCCACCCAGGCGAGCCCGCCCGGCGCGCTGTCGGTGCCGGTGGCAAAGCCCGGGATGATCGAGAGCAGGTCGCCGGCGAAGGACAGCAGCCCGCCGCCGCTGCCGCTGCTGCCCTTGCCACCGGAGCTGCTGCCGAACAGGCTGTCGAAGAGCGAGCCACCGCCCCCCTTCCCGCCGCTGCCGAAGAGCACGTCGAAGGCCTCGTTGGCGGCGAGATCGGCGAAGCGGTCGAGGAGCCCCGAGACCGCATCCCGCGCCGTGGTGGCGCCGGTGATGAGCCCGGAGAAGGCCTGCCGGCTTGCGTCGCGCACATCGTCGAGCGCCGTGCGCGCCTCGCCCAGCGAACTGGTGAGATTCTTCGTGCGAGCGTCGGCGCCCTTGCCGTCGCCCTTGCCGTCGCCCTTGGGCTTGCCCTTGCCGCCCCCGGCGTCGTCATCGCCGAGCCCGGCCATGGCGGCGTTGAGGCGGGTCACGGCGGCGGCTGCAGCGTCGCTCTCGGCGCCCGTGCTGCGCACCACGGCGATCAGCGCGTCGGCCGCCGCCCGCGCCTCGGCGAAGCCCTCGGAGACGATGCCCGCCGCAGCCGCGCCGAGAGCCGCCGCCCGCCCGCGCGCATCCTCTGCAGCCGCCGCGAACGCGTAGACCCGCGCGCCGGCGGCGATGGCACTGTTGGCGACGCTCGCCCAGGTGTCCTCCAGCCCGGGCACGTCGCGCAGGCTGTCGGCCAGCGCATGCACGAAGTCCGCCCAGGCCCGCCCGAGGGCGGTGACGAGATCGAGGAAGGCCGCGCGCACGGTGAACCACACCGCCCCGAGCCCGGCCGGGATCGCCCGGGCCGAGGCGACGATGCCGCGCCACACGCCCACCGCCACGTCGCCCAGCAGGGTCATCGCGTTGCCGAAGCCCCCCGCCCCGCTGACGAGCCGGGTGAACTGGTAGACGAGCTCGCCCGCCCCTACGATCAGCGCGCCGATGCCGGTGCGGATCAGCGCCCCGCGCAGCAGCGTGAGCGCGCCCGTCAGCGAGACCGTGGCGAGCCGCGCCGCCACGAAGGCCCCGGCAAAGCGCACCCCGATGCCCGCCGTGAGCACGCCCGCGTAGGTGGCGAGCCGGTCGAGGTTGTCGATCAGCCCGTCGATCACGATGCGCAGCGCCCCGCCCTCGCGCAGGCTCTCGGTGAGGGCCAGGGCGAACTCGCCGAGCGCCGGCACCACGGCGAGCGCAAGCTGCTGGCCCACGTATTGCGTCACCAGCCCGAGCCGGGCGAGCCGGTCGTTCGCCGTCTCGATCCGCCCGGCGTCGACCGCGGAGAGCGCGAGGCCGTAGTCCTGCACGTCGCGGCGGGCGGCGCGCAGCGCATCGCCGCCCTGGATCATCAGCAGCGCCATCTCGCGGTTCTCGATCCCGAAGTCGCGCAG
>NZ_QRGC01000079.1 GCF_003448965.1 Oceanicella sp. SM1341 | reverse complement strand
TCGAAGGACGAGGTGACATGCAGGGCGATCTCCGGGGCTGCCGCCGCCCCGCCCTGCGCGAGCCCGCCGAGCCGGTGATTGGGGATGACCTGGCTGCCGCGCGGCAGGTTCACGAGCTCGCGCCCCTGCTCGCCCACCCAGGCGAGCCCGCCTGGCGCGCTGTCGGTGCCGGTGGCAAAGCCCGGGATGATGGAGAGCAGGTCACCGGCGAAGGACAGCAGCCCGCCGCCCCCGCTGCCGCTGCCGCCCTTGCCGCCGGAGCTGCCGCCGAACAGGCTGTCGAAGAGCGAGCCGCCGCCCCCCGTGCCGCCGCTGCCGAAGAGCACGTCGAAGGCCTCGTTGGCGGCGAGATCGGCGAAGCGGTCGAGGAGGCCTGCGACCGCGTCCCGCGCCGTGGTGGCGCCGGTGATGAGCCCGGAGAAAGCCTGCCGGCTGGCGTCGCGCACATCGTCGAGCGCCGTGCGCGCCTCGCCCAGCGAGCTCGTCAGGTTCTTCGTGCGAGCGTCGGCGCCCTTGCCATCCCCCTTGCCGTCGCCCTTGGGTTTGCCCTTGCCGCTCCCGGCATCGTCATCGCCGAGCCCGGCCATGGCCTCGTTGAGCCGGGTCACGGCGGCGGCGGCGGCATCGCTCTCGTCGCCCGTGCTGCGCACCACGGCGATCAGCGCATCGGACGCGGCCCGTGCCTCGGCGAAGCCCTCGGAGACGATGCCCGCCGCGGCCGCGCCGAGGGCCGCCGCCCGGGCGCGTGCATCCTCTGCAGCCGCTGCAAACTCGTAGACCTTGGAGCCTGCCGCGATGGCGCTGTTGGACAGGCTGAGCCAGGTCTCCTCCAGCCCCGGCACATCCTTCAGCCCGTCCGCGAGGAGATGCAGGAAGCCCGCCCAGGCGCGTGCCATCAGGGTGATCAAATCGTGGAACGCGCCCTGTACCGTAAACCACACCGCCCCCAATCCCGGCGGGATCGCCCGCGCCGAGGCGACGATGCCGCGCCACACGCCCACCGCCACGTCTCCCAGCAGGCTCATCGCATTGCCGAAGCCCCCCGCCCCGCTCACGAGCCGGGTGAACTGGTAGACGAGCTCGCCCGCCCCCACGATCAGCGCGCCGATGCCGGTGCGGATCAGCGCCCCGCGCAGCAGCGTGAGCGCGCCCGTCAGCGAGACCGTGGCGAGCCGCGCCGCGACGAAGGCCCCGGCGAAGCGCACCCCGATCCCGGCGGTGAGCACGCCCGCGTAGGTGGCGAGCCGGTCGAGGTTGTCGATCAGCCCGTCGATGACGATGCGCAGCGCCCCGCCCTCGCGCAGGCTCTCGGTGAGGGCCCGGGCGAACTCGCCGAGCGCCGGCACCACGGCAAGCGCGAGCTGCTGGCCCACGTATTGCGTCACCAGTCCGAGCCGGGCGAGCCGGTCGTTCGCCGTCTCGATGCGCCCCGCGTCGACCGCGGAGAGGGCGAGGCCATAGTCCTGCACGTCGCGCCGGGCGGCGCGCAGCGCATCGCCGCCCTGGATCATCAGCAGCGCCATCTCGCGGTTCTCGATCCCGAAGTCGCGCAG
>NZ_QRGC01000008.1 GCF_003448965.1 Oceanicella sp. SM1341 | reverse complement strand
GTCCCGCCGCTTGCCGCCGGCCGGCACAGCCCGAGCCGGGGCGCGCTTCCGGCCGCCACGGGCAGAGGCGCGGGCCGCGTGCCCCCGGCAGCACGGCCCGGCCGCGCCTTGCGGAGCCGCGCCCGCCCGGCCCCGCCGCGGCCAGCCCTGCGCCGGAGCGCCCGGCCATGAGCATCGCCCGCGTCACCGTCTCCACCCATTGCAACGACCTCGGCGGCAGGGCCTGGAACCCCGCGCTGGTCTGGACGCGCAAATACGCCGTCTTCGTCGAGCTCACCGACGACACGGGCCGCACCGGCCTCGGCGAATGCTGGTGCTTCGACACCGCCCCCGACACGCTCGTCGCCTTCCTGCGCACCGAGGTGGCCCCGGGCCTCACCGGCCTCTCGCCGGAGGCGCTGGCGGCACATCTCGCCGCCCTGCGCCGCCGCGCCACGCTCACCGCCCGGCACGGGCTGCTGGAGAGCGCGCTCTCGGGCGTGGAATGCGCCGCGGCCGACCTCGCGGCACAGGCCGCCGGCCTGCCGCTCTGGCGCAGCCTTGCCCCCGAGGGGCCGGGGCGCGTGCGGCTCTACGGCTCCGGCGGGCTCTACGGGGCCGACAAGGGGCCCGAGGCGCTGGCCGCCGAGATGGCCGGCATGGCCGCATCGGGCTTCGACATCGTGAAGATGAAGGTGGGCGGCCTCGCCCCCGCCGCCGATCTCGAGCGCGTGCAGGCGGTGCTCGAAGCCCTGCCGCCCGCCACCCGGCTCATCATCGACGGCGTCTATACCTATGAGGCGGAGACGGCGCTTGCCCTGTGGCGCGCCCTGCCGGCGGAGCGGATGGAGGCCTTCCAGTCTCCCGTGCCCGCCGCCGACCATGCCGGCATGCGCCGCCTCACTGCCGAGGGCGTGCCGGTGATGGCGGTGGAGGCGGAATACCGCCCCGAGATCCACGAGAGCCTGATCGAGACCCGCGCCGTGCGCTTCCTGCAGGTGGCCCCGATCGCCTGCGGCGGCCCCTCGCGGGTGCTGGCGCTGGCCGGGCGCCTGCGCGGCACCGGCATCGCGCTGTCGCTCGAGGTCTCCTCCACCGCGGTCGCGACGCTCGCCGCCGCCCATCTCGCCGCCGCCTCCGAGGCCATCGCCCACGTGGAGTTCCACACCCTCCACCAGGTGTTCTTCGACCGGCTGCCGGCCGGCTGGGCCGCGCCCGGGCCCCGCCCGCTGCCCGAAACCCCCGGCCTCGGCCTCGCCCTCGCGCCCGGCATGGCCACGCCTGCCTTCACCCTTTCCCGAACCGGCCCGCAGACGGCCGGCACCCCCGACAAGGAGACCTCGCAATGATCAGATCCGGATTTCTCTCGCTCGGCCTCGCCCTCGGGCTGGCCCTCTCCCCCGCACTGCCCGCCGCCGCGCAGCAGGGCGGGCAGCTCAAGACCGTGCAGGACCGCGGCTCGCTGCTGTGCACCGGGCACAACGGCTCCTACCTCGGCTTCGCGGAGGTGGATGACAACGGCGCCTGGCAGGGCTTCGACATCGAGATGTGCCGCGCGCTCGCCACCGCCATCTTCGGCACGCCCGACGCGCTGCAGATCATCCCGGTGAGCTGGGCACAGCGCTTCCCCGCGCTGCAGTCGGGCGACGTGGACGTGATTATCAAGGTCACCGGCTGGACCATGAGCCGCGACACCGAGCTCGGCCTGCAGTTCTCCCGCCCCTATTTCATCGGGCCCTTCTACGTGATGTCGCGCAAGGACATCGGCGCCACCGCGGTGGCCGATCTCGAGGGCGGCGTGTTCTGCGTGAACTCCGGCACCACCGTGGAGCGCGTGCTGGCCGATTACATGGAGGCCAACGGCATCTCCTACGAGCCGCTCGCCTTCGAGAAGGGCGAGGAGCTGCGCGCCGCCCTCTACGCCGGGCGCTGCGACGCCATCGCCGGCTTCGGCCCCTTCCTCGCCGCCACCCGCGTGAACGCGCCCGACCCCGAGGCCTTCGAGATCCTCGGCGACGTGCTGGCGCTGGAGCCCGAGGGCATCGCCGTGCGCCAGGGCGAGGACGACTTCCTCGACGTGGTGAACTGGATGGTCTCGGTGCTGCTCTACGCCGAGCAGGAGGGCATCACCGCCGCCAATGTCGACGAGATCCGCGCCGCCCCGCCCTCGCCCACGGTGGAGCGCCTGCTCGGCGTCTCTCCCGGCATCGGCGAGCGCCTCGGCCTCTCCGACGACTGGGCCTACAACGTGATCAAGGCCATGGGCAATTACGGCGAGATCTACGACCGCACGGTGGGCGAAGGCTCGCGCTACGCGCTGCCGCGCGGGCTCAACAACCTGTGGAACAAGGGCGGCCTGCTCTACCCGCTGGTGCTCGACTGACCCGGGCCTGACCGGGCCGCAGCGGCCGGGCCTGAACACGCCCGGCTCGAAGCAGGCGCCCCCGCCCGCACCGCCAGGGCTCGCGCCCGCCCCCGGCCGGACAGGCCGGGGCCGACATGCCCCACGGGCCGGACCGCTCCACGCGGCCCGGCTCCGCCCGACCCTCCGGGGGGGCCGCCGCCGCGCGGCCTGCCCGCACTGCTCCACGGGGCCGCCACCGGCGCCCGTCGTCTGCCGGAGATGCCGATGCCGCGTTTCGCCTCGTTCCGCACCCGGGCGGGCTTCACCATCCAGGTGGGGCTGCTGCTCGTGATCGCGCTCGTCCTCGCCGGGCTGGTGCTCACCGCGCGCGAGAACATCCTCGGGCAGGGCATGGCCACCGGCTTCGGCTTTCTCGACCGCTCCACCGGCTGGCCGGTGAACGTCTCCGTCATCGAGCTCTCCGCCCGCTCCAGCTATGCCCGCGTGCTGCTGGCGGGGCTGCTGAACACGCTCGTCGTCGGCGCGCTGGCGCTGGTGCTCGCCACGCTGCTCGGCACCGTGCTGGGGCTGATGCGCGTCTCGGGAAACCTCATCCTCGAGATCATCGGCACCACCTATGTCGAGATCTTCCGCAACGTGCCGATGATCCTGCAGGCCTTCTTCTGGTACGCGGTCTTCACCCACCTGCCGAGCCCGCGGCAGGCCATCACCTTCGCCGACGCGGTGGTGCTCTCGAACCGCGGCCTCGTGCTGCCGGCGCCCGAATTCTCCGCGACCGACCTCGGCGTGCTGGCCCTCGCCGCCCTCGCCGGGGTGGCGGCACGCGTGCTCGCCGCCCGGCGCGGGCTGCGGGCCGGGCGCTGGCTGGCACTCGGCTGGCTCGTGCTCGCGGCCGTGCTGCTCTGGGCGGGCCGCGCGCCCGGCGTGCCGATGCTCTCGGTGCCCGAGCTGCAGGGCCTGCGCATCGCCGGCGGCCTCACGCTCAAGCCCGAGTTCTCGGCGCTGCTCGTCGGGCTCAGCCTGTTCGGCGCCGCCTATATCGGCGAGATCGTGCGCGGCGGGCTGCTCTCGGTCGAGCCGGGCAAGCTCGAGGCCGGCCGCGCCCTCGGCCTCACGCCCGGGCAGGTCAACCGCTTCATCCGCCTGCCGCTGGCGCTGCGCGCCATGCTGCCCGCCCTCTCCAACCAGTACATCTGGCTGATGAAGGCCACCACGGTGGGCATCGCCATCGGCTACCCGGATTTCTTCGCCGTGGTCTCCACCGCCATCAACCAGAGCGGCCAGACACTGGAACTGCTCGCCATCCTGATGCTCGGCTTCCTCGCGGTGAACTACACGCTCGGCTTCGCGCTCAACCGCCTGAACGAGCGCCTGAAACTGAAGGGGAGGAGCTGAGATGGACATCGCCGCCCCCCCGAAGGAAAGCCTCGCCGCCTGGGCGCACCGCCGGCTGTTCTCCACCTGGTTCGACCGCATCGTCACCCTGGTCTTCGGCGCCGGCGTCGCCTGGGTGCTGTGGCAGGTGCTGGGCTGGGCCTTCCTCGGCGCGGTGTGGAGCGCGCCCAATTCGGACGCCTGCGCCGGGGCCTCCGGCGCCTGCTGGGCGGTGATCGAGGCGCGCGGCCGGCTCATCCTCTTCGGCCTCTACCCGGCGGAGGAACACTGGCGCTCGGCGCTTGCCTGCCTCGCGGTGATGCTCACCATGGGCCTGTCCTGCTGGCCGCTGTTCTGGCATGTGAAACGGCTTGCCGCCCTCTGGGTGGCGGGCTTCGGGCTGTTCCTGGTGCTGATGCGCGGCGGGGTGGCCGGGCTGGCACCTGTCACGGCCGAGCAATGGGGCGGGCTCTCGCTCACCCTGTTCATCTTCTGCGGCGTGGTGGTGGCGGGCATGCCGATGGCCGTCGGCCTCGCGCTCGCGCGCCGCTCGAAGCTGCCGGTGGTGCGGGGCTGCGCCGGCGGGCTGATCGACGTGGTCCGCTCGCTGCCGCTGCTCACGCTGCTGTTCACCGCCGCCGTAGTGGTGCCGCTCATGGTGCCCGGCTGGCTGCAGGGCGACAAGCTGGTGCGCGTGGTGCTGGCCTATGCGCTGTTCTTCGCCTGCTACCAGGCCGAGATCCTGCGCGCCGGCCTGCAATCGGTGCATGACGGGCAGGGCGAGGCGGCCGCCGCCCTCGGCCTGTCGCCCGCGCAGCGCGTCTTCCTCATCGAGCTGCCCCAGGCCTTCCGCAACACGCTGCCCTCGACGATCAACCAGGTGGTGATCACCTTCAAGGAAACCTCCATCGTCACCATCATCGGCTTCTTCGAGGTGATGGCCTCGGGCAATGCAGCCCTCGGCAGCGGCGACTGGGGCCGCGCCTTCATCGAGGTCTACGTGTTCCTCGGGCTCGTCTACTTCGTGTTCGTCTTCGGCCTGTCGCGCTACGGCGCCTGGCTCGAGGCGCGGATGCGGCGCGGGCAGCGGCACTGATCCGCCGCCCGCGCGCTTCGGCAAGTCCCGCTCAGAAGGGACTGTCGGGGTAGTAGAACTGCTCCGCGTTCTCGGGCGTCACCAGCACCGAGCCGATGATGAACTCGCCCGACACCGGCGCGTTCGAGACCAGCCCCAGCGCCGTCACCTCGATGGCGGTGGCGATCATCGAGGGCGGGTAGGTCACGTTGGCGGGGATCATCGGGTCCTGGTCCATGGTGCGCTTGACCATCTCCTTCATGCCCGCACCGCCGAGCACGAATTTCACGTCCTCGCGCCCCGAGGCCTCGATGGCGGCGAGCACGCCGATGGCCATGTCGTCGTCCGAGGCCCAGACCGCGTCGATCTCGGGGAATTTCGACAGGAAGTCCTGCATCACGGTGAAGGCGTCGTCGCGGTTCCAGTTGCCGTGCTCCATGCCCAGCACCTCGATGTCCTTGCCCTCGATGGCGCTCTCGAAGCCGGCCACGCGCTCGTTGTCGATGGTGGTGGGGATGCCGCGCAGCGCCACCACCTTGCCGCCCTCGGGAAGCTGCGAGGCCATGAACTCGCCCGACACCCGGCCGAAGCCGGAATTGTCGCCCGCCACGTAGAGGTCCTCGATGCCCTCCTGGCTCAGGCCCCGGTCCACCACCGTCACCCAGGCGCCGGAGGCCGCCACCGCCTGCACCGGCCCGGTCAGCGGCTCGGATTCGAACGGCAGCACCACCAGCGCGTCGATGTTGCGGGTGGCGACCATGTCCTCGATGTCGTTCACCTGCTTGCCGGGGTCGGAGGCGGTGGCGAGCACGAAGTCGAGCTCGGGATAGGTCGCCTCCAGCCGCTCCACCGCGGCCTGGGCGAAATAGTTCATGCCCCCCGCCCAGCCGTGCGTGGCGGCGGGGATGGAGACGCCGATCACCTTGGTCTCCTGCGCGAGAGCCGGCGCCGCGGCCAGTGCGCCCGCCAGGCCGATGCCTGCTATGATATGCTTCATGGTATCCTCCCAAAGATGTGGCGCGGTGCGTCTCATGCGCCCGCTTTCCCTTCGCGCTGCAGGATCACAGCGAGAATGATGATCGCCCCCTGGATCGCCCCGTTGAGATAGGGCGAGACGAGGTCGGTAAGGTTCAGGATGTTGCCGATCAGGCTCAGGATCAGCACGCCGATCACCGTGCCCCAGACCCGGCCGAAACCGCCCTTGAGCACCGTGCCGCCGATGATGACCGCCGCGATCGCCTCCAGCTCCCACAAGAGCCCGGTGGAGGCCGAGGCCGAGCCCAGCCGCGGCACGTACATGATCGTCGCCACCCCCACGAGCAGCCCCAGCAGCACGTAGGTCATCAGCCGCACCCGGCCGACGTTGACCGAGGAATAGCGCGCCACCTGGTCGTTCGAGCCGATGGCCGCGCAATGCCGCCCGAACACCATGCGCCGCATGGCGATCTCGCCCAGCACCACCGTGACGGCGAAGACGATGATCGGCCAGCTCACCCCCAGGATGCCGCCGTAATACACCGGCTGGTAGAAGCTGCGCAGGGTGAAATCGAGCGAGAGCGTGCCGCCGTCCGCCAGCCAGGTCACCAGCGAGCGGTAGATGCCCATCGAGCCGAGCGTGACGATGAAGGCCTCGATCCCCAGCCGGGTGATGAGGATGCCGTTGAGAAACCCCGCCGCGAGGCCCGCCACCAGCGCCGTCGCCATCCCCAGCAGCACCAGCGGCACGCCGACGCCGAGGGCGGGCAGGGCCGCGTTCATCACCAGGATCATCAGCCCGGCGATGAAGGCCGCCATCGAGCCCACCGACAGGTCGAGCCCCCCGGCGGTGATCACGAAGGTCATCCCCACCGCGATGATGCCGATGAAGGCCGAGCGCGCCAGCACGTTGGTCACGTTCGCCCAGGCGAGGAAATTCGGGTTCAGCGCCGTGCCGATGATCACCAGCAGCACCAGCGCCAGCACCGGGCCGATCACGGTCATCGAGGGCAGGGCGCGGCGCGGGCGGGGCAGGGTGGTGGTGTCGCTCATGCCGGTTCCTCCGCCGCGGGGGCCGGGGCGCCCAGCCCCATGGCCAGCCGCACGATCTGCGCCTCGGTGATGTCCGCGCCCTCCAGCGTGCCCGCCACCCGGCCGCGGCACATCACCAGCACCCGGTCGGCGAGGCCGATCACCTCCTGCATCTCCGAGGAGATCACCACGATGCTCCGCCCGCTCGCCGCCAGTTCGCGGATGAAGCGGTAGATCTGCTGTCGGGTGCCGATGTCGATGCCCCGCGTCGGCTCGTCGATCACCACGATGCGCGGCTCGGGCAGCAGGGTGCGGGCCAGCAGGAGCTTCTGCTGGTTGCCGCCGGAAAGATTGCCCACCGGCCCGTCCCGCGCGCCCGCGCGGATGTCGAACTCCGCGATGGCGGTGTCGAGCGCGCGCTCCTCCGCCGCGGTGTCGATGGTGAGCCGGGCGAAACGCTCCAGCGCGGTGAGGGTGAGGTTCTCGCGCAGGCTCTTCGTGAGCAGCAGGCCGCGCGTCTTGCGGTCCTCGGTGAGATAGCCCAGCCCGAGCGCCTTCGCCTCGGCCGGCGAGCGCACCCGCACCTCGCGCCCGTCGAGCCGGATGCGCCCCCGCGCCGGCCGCAGCCCGCACAGCCCCTCGAAGGTCTCGGTGCGCCCCGAGCCGATCAGCCCCGCCACGCCGAGGATCTCGCCCGCCCGCAGGCCGAAGCTCACCCCCTCCGCGTGGCCCGGCACGTCGAGCCCCTCCACCTCCAGCACCGGCGCGCCGCCGGGCGCCGGCGGCTTTGCGGGGTAGAGGCCCGACACCTCGCGGCCCACCATGGCCTCGGCCATGTCATGCTCGCTCATCCCCGCCGCCTCCCCCTGCCAGACCACCGCACCGTCGCGCATGATGGTGAGGTCGTCGGCAATCTCGCGCACCTCGTCGAGCTTGTGGGAGGTAAAGAGCACCGCCGTGCCCGCCGCGCGCAGTGCGCGCACCTGGGTGAGCAGGATGTCGGTCTCCGCGCGGGTGAGCACGGCGGTGGGCTCGTCCATGATGAGCACCCGCGCCTCGCGCGCCAGCGCCTTCGCGATCTCCAGCATCTGCTTGTCGGAGTTCGAGAGGCTCGAGACCACCCGGTCCACCCCCGCGGCACAGGAGAGCCGGTCGAGCAGCGCGCGCGCCCGGGCCCGCATCGCCGGCTTGTCGAGCAGCCAGCCCCGGCGGATCTCCCGGCCGAGGAACAGGTTCTGCTCCACGGTGAGCTGCTCGGCGAGGTTGAACTCCTGGTGGATGAGCACGATCCCCGCCGCCTCCGCCTCGCGCACCGAGGCAAAGCGCGCCGGCGTGCCCGCCACCCGCAGCTCGCCCCGGCTGGGGGCGAGATAGCCCGCGAGGATCTTCATCGTGGTCGACTTTCCGGCGCCGTTCTCGCCGATCAGCGCATGCACCCGGCCGGGGCGCAGCGCGATGTCCACGCCGTGCAGCACCTCCACCGGGCCGAAGCTGCGGCTCACCCCCGCAAGCGCCAGCGCGGGCGCGCTCACAACCGCACCCAGGCGGCATTGGCCTGCGAGGAGCGCACGCAGGCGGTGATGAAGCGCATGCCCGAGAGCCCCGCCTCCACGCCGGGCAGCAGGCCCGGGGCAGGGGGGTCGCCCGGCACATAGGCCCGGATCGCCGCCGCCGCCTCGGTGTAGAGGTTGGCGAAACCCTCCAGATAGCCCTCCGGGTGGCCCGAGGGCGTGCGGCTCACCGCCGCCGCCGCCGGGCCCGCGCCGGGGCCGCCGCGGGTGAGGCGCTGGGTCGGCCCGCCCTCGGGCGTGAACCACAGGTGGTTGGGCTGCTCCTGGTGCCATTCCAGCCCGCCGGCCGGGCCGTAGAGGCGCAGCCGCAGGCCGTTCTCGTTGCCCGGCGCCACCTGGCTGCACCACAGCATGCCCCGCGCCCCGCCGCGAAAGCGCAGCATCACGTGGCCGTTGTCATCGAGCCTGCGCCCGGTGCCGAAGCTCTGCAGGTCTGCCGCCAGCTCCTCCACCTCGAGCCCGCTCACGAAACAGGCGAGGTTGTGCGCATGGGTGCCGATGTCGCCCACCGCGCCGCCCGCGCCGGAGCGGGTGGGGTCGGTCCGCCACTCGGCCTGTTTCGAGCCCTCGGCCTCGAGGGAGCGGGTGAGCCAGTCCTGCACATACTCCACCTGCACCAGCCGCAGCGGCCCCAGCGCGCCGGCCGCCACCATCTCCCGCGCCTGGCGGATCATCGGGTAGCCGGTGTAGTTGTGGGTGAGGATGAACAGCGCATCGGCCACGCGCACCACCTCGGCGAGGCTGTCTGCCTCCTCCTCCGTGGCGGCGAGCGGCTTGTCGCAGATCACGTGGATGCCGCGGGCAAGGAAGGCCTTCGCCGCCGGCACATGCATGTGGTTGGGCGTCACGATGGCCACGGCCTCGATACCGTCCGGCCGGGCGGCCTCCGCCGCCGCCATCTGCTCGAAATCGGCATAGGAGCGCGCGGGGTCGAGCCCCAGCGCCGCCGCACTCTCCCGCGCCCGCTCAGGCGTGGAGGAGAGCGCGCCCGCGACGAGGGTGAACTCCCCGTCGAGCCGCGCCGCGATGCGGTGCACCGCGCCGATGAAGGCGCCCTGGCCGCCGCCCACCATCCCGAGGCGGATCGGCGCGCTCATGCCCCCAGCCCCAGCATGCGGCGGTTCGCGGCCCTGTCGGCCCCGCCGCCGGCGAAATCGTCGAAGGCGCGCTCGGTCACCCGGATGATGTGGTTCTCCACGAACTGAGCCCCCTCCCGCGCCCCGTCCTCGGGGTGTTTCAGGCAGCACTCCCATTCCACCACGGCCCAGCCGTCGAACCCGTGGGTGGTGAGCGCCGAGAACACGGCGGAGAAATCCACCTCGCCGTCGCCCGGGCTGCGGAAGCGCCCGACGCGGCTGATCCAGGGCTGGAAACCGCCGTACACCCCCTGCCGGCCGGAGGGGCGAAACTCCGCGTCCTTGACGTGGAACATGCGGATGCGCTCGTGGTAGATCTCGATATTCTCCACGTAATCAAGGCATTGCAGCACGTAGTGCGAGGGGTCGTAGAGCATGCAGGCCCGGGCGTGATTGCCGGTGCGCTCCAGGAACATCTCGTAGGTGATGCCGTCATGCAGGTCCTCGCCGGGGTGGATCTCGTAGCAGATGTCCACCCCGCAGGCCTCCGCGTGGTCGAGCAGCGGGCGCCAGCGGCGGGCGAGCTCGTCGAAGCCCTCCTCCACCAGCCCCGGCGCGCGCTGCGGCCAGGGGTAGAGATAGGGCCACACCAGCGCGCCGGAGAAACTCGCCATCGCCCCCAGCCCGAGATTGGCCGAGGCGGTGAGGGCGAGGCGCACCTGCTCCACCGCCCAGGCCTGCCGCGCCGCCGGGTTTCCGCGCGCTTCAGGCGCCGCGAACCCCTCGAAGGCTTCGTCATAGGCCGGGTGCACCGCCACGAGCTGGCCCTGCAGATGGGTGGAAAGCTCGGTGATCTCCACCCCGTTCGCCGCCGCCACGCCGGCGAGCTCGTCGCAATAGTCCCGGCTTTCGGCGGCGCGGGCGAGGTCGATGAGCCGGCCGTCCCAGCTCGGCAGCTGCACGCCCTTGTAGCCGCAGTCCGCCGCCCATCTGGTGATGCTGTCCCATGAGTTGAACGGCGCCTCGTCCCCCGCGAATTGCGCGAGGAAGAGCCCGGGGCCCTTGATCGTCTTCATCATTTCCTCCCAGTCTCGTCTTACACGTAGCGGTTGACGAGGTTTTCCAGTCTTTCCTGCCGGCCGGAAACCGGCTGCGGGTCGAGGTCTTCCGCCTCTGCCCGCTCGGCGATCTGCGCGAGCGTGGCGCCGGGGGCCAGCATGGCACGGGCATCGCTCCGCGCCCAGCCCGCGTATCGCGCCGCGCGCGCCTCCTCCAGCGCGCCGCCCTCCAGCAGGGCGGCGGCGGCCTTCAGCCCGCGCGCGCAGACATCCATCGCCCCGGCATGCGCCGCCACCAGGTCCTCCGCGTCGAGCGACTGGCGGCGCAGCTTCGCGTCGAAATTCGTGCCGCCGGAGGTGAACCCCCCCAGCCGCAGGATCTCGTAATAGGCCAGCGCCACGTCGGCCACGTTGTTGGGAAACTGGTCGGTGTCCCAGCCCGATTGCGGGTCGTTGCGGTTCATGTCCACCGAGCCGAAGATGCCGAGCGCGCCGGCGAGCGCGATCTCGTGCTCGAAGGAATGCCCGGCGAGAATGGCATGCCCCTGCTCGATGTTCACCTGCACCTCGCCCTCCAGCCCGAAGCGCCTGAGCAGGCCGTAGACCGTGGCGACATCGTGGTCGTACTGGTGTTTCGTCGGCTCCTGCGGCTTCGGCTCCACCAGGATGGCGCCCTTGAAGCCGATGCGGTGCTTGTGCTCCACCACGAGGCTGAGGAACCGGCCCATCTGCTCGGTCTCACGGGCAAGGTCGGTGTTGAGCAGGGTCTCGTAGCCCTCGCGCCCGCCCCAGAGCACGTAGTTCTCGCCGCCCAGCCGGTGGGTGACGCCCATGCAGTGCCGCACCACGGAGGCGCAATAGGCGAAGACATCCGGGTCGGGGTTCGTCGCCGCCCCGGCCATGTAGCGGCGGTTGGTGAACAGGTTCGCCGTGCCCCAGAGCAGCTTCGGGCCGCCCGCCGCCATCTTCGCCTCGAAGAGGTCGGCCATCTCGTCGAGCCGCGCATGGCTCTCGGCCAGCCGCGCGCCCTCGGGGCGCACGTCGTGGTCGTGGAAGGTGAAATAGGGCACGCCGAGGATGCGGAACAGCTCGAACGCCGCCTCCGCCTTCGCCTTCGCCCGGCCCATGTCGTCATTGGGAAACCACGGCCGCTCGAAGGTGGCGCCGCCGAACGGGTCGCCCCCCTCCCAGCCGAAACTGTGCCAGTAGCACACGGCAAAGCGCAGGTGGTCCTCCATGCGCCGGCCCAGCACGACCTCGTCGGGGTCGTAGTGCCGGAAGGCGAGGCCCTCCGCCCCGGGGTCATGCGCCAGCGGCGCGATGCCCTCGAAATATCCGGTCATCAGGCGGCTCCTCCCATCATGTCGTTGTCTTCTTCTTCACCCGCCGGGCAGGCCGGAAGGTTCTCGGGCAGGTAGATCGCCGGGGTGATCCGCGCCCGCCCGGCCGGGGCGGGCCGCCCGTCGGCCAGCGCGCGCAGGATGTCGAGGGCGGCCGCCACCTCCTGCACCGGCTTCTGGTCGATCACCGCGTCCACCAGCCCGGCCTCCAGCGCCTCGCGCGCATGCGGCACCAGCTCGTGCAGCACCACCAGCGGCCGCGGCCGCCCGAGCGCCCGCAGCGCCTCCACGAGCCCGCGATTCCCCGCCCCCATGCTGTAGATGCCGCTGATCCCCGGCTCGCGCGCCAGCGCAGCGCCCACCAGCGCGCGCATGCGCGAGGGGCTGTCGAAAGCCTCCGCCACCGGCAGCAGGGCAAGGCCCGGCGCGCCAGCAAGGCTCTGCTCCAGCCCGGCCAGCCGCTCGGCATGGTCCTGCGCCGCCCGCGCGCCCACCACCGGCAGCACGAGGCCGCTGCGCCCGGTGTGCCCCAGCCGCATCAGCCGCCCGGCGGTGCGCCCGGCCACCAGGTTGTCGATGCCCACGTAGGCGTCGCGCGCCGCCCCCGGCGCGTCGGAGACCAGCGTCACCACCGCCACGCCGCCCGCGCGCAACGAGGCGATGGCCGCGCTCACCCGGGCACTGCCGCTGGCCACGATGGCGAGCCCGTCGCAGGCCTCCGGCTCCACCCGCTCCAGCGCCTCGGCCAGCGCCTCGGCGTCGAAGGCCGGCACCTCGCTGAGGGTGATGCGCACCCGGTCGCCCGCCCGCGCGCCGGCCTCGGCCAGCACCGCGGCGCGCAGGGCGCGGAAGAAACTGTGGTCGCCGTCGGGCAGCAGGAAGCGGAACCGGTACAGCCGCCGGCGCGAGAGGTTCGCGGCATGCACGTCGCGCGTGTAGCCGAGCGCCTCGATCGCCGCACGCACCCGCGCCTCGGACTTGGCCGCCACCCCGCCGCGGGCGTTCAGCACCCGGTCGGCGGTGGCATAGCTCACGCCCGCTGCCCGCGCCACGTCATGAAGAGTGGGCTTGCGCATCACGTCTGTTGTTCCTCCCTGCCGCGGAGAGTGCGGGCAGTTTTGACAGACGTCAATCATTTCCTGGTCGCATATCCCGCCCGCCGGGGAGAGCGGGGTGCCAGGGCCTTGTTGCGCAAGGAAAAACCGGGCCCCGCGCGGGGGCCCGGCCTGCGTCAGCCCCGGCCGCGGCGCTGCTTCCGCTCCCGCCAGGGCAGCGGCACCGCGCCGGCCATGATGCAGCCGTAGGGGTCGATGTAGTCGACGATCTCGGCCAGGCCGAACCGCTCGATCTGCCGCACCACCGAGGCCGCGTCCTTGTAGCTCGACGGCAGTTCCGAGGCGTCCGGCGGACCGGCGAGGAAGCGGATGTCCAGCCCGCGGGTCTCGCGCGCCAGGGCCGCCTCCGGCGTCATCCCGCCCATGCGCCGGCGGTGCTCGGTGCGGGTGAAGTTGCGCCCCGCCCCGTGCGGCGCGAAGCCCAGGCTCTCCGGCCGGTCGCGACCGCGCAGCACCAGCACCGGCTCCGCCATGTTGAGCGGCACCAGCGTGAGCCCGCTCGCATCCGCGGCGTAGCCCTCCCAGGCCGGGGTGGCCCCCTTGCCGTGCAGGTACAGCCCGTCGCGGCGGAAGACGAAGTTGTGCTCGTTCCAGAATCGCTCGCCCACCTCGGCGTGCGCCGCCTCCGCCACGGCCTGGTGCAGGGCGTTGTGGTTCGCCTTCGTCCAGCGGCGGATGAGCTGCAGCGCCTCCCAGTAGGCCAGCCCCTCGTCGCTCTGCGCCGGGATCCAGCCGTTCTGCACCGGGGTCTCGGGCGAGAGCCTGCGGCGGAACCGCTCCGCCACCTCCTTGCCGGCCTTGTAGAGCTGCCCGCCCGGCCCGCGTGAGCCGTGATGCGTCACCATCGCCGTGCGCCCGGTGCGGCGCGAGCGGCCGACGAACAGGAAGTGGTTGCCGTCGCCCTGGGTGCCCATCTGCTCCTGCGCCGCCTGCAGCAGCCGCGGCTCGCGGAGGAACGGGTTGGCGCGGAAGGCGTCGAGCAGGTGCAGCGACACGGCGAAGCGCCGGCCGTTCGGCCGCCCGCCATACCCGAAATGCGTCACGGCCGAGGCCGCGTCCAGCACCGCCTTCGGGTCGGCCGTCCCGAGGTCGGTGAGCATCATCGAGCAGCAGATGTCGGCCGAGTGCATGCCGGGGTGGATCGCCTCGCGCGCGGCCACCACCCCGCCCACGGGAATGGTGCCCACCGGCCCGCTCGGGCAGGCATCGGGCAGCACGGCGCCGGCCTCCACCGTGGGGGTGCGCATCAGCATGCGCATGGTCTCGCGCACCTTCTCCAGGTTCGCCTGCTCGTCCCCGGTCTCCGCCGCGATGATCTCGGAGAAGCCGGTCGCCCCCTCCGCCCGCAAGGGCAGGGGCTCCGTCGCCGGCGCGGGCGGGCGCTCGGCCATCAGCGTGCGGCGCACCGCCTCGGGCGTGGCGCCGCCGGCCTGCAGCGCATCGGCGCGGGCCAGCAGCCCGGCGAAGTCCGGGCCGGGGGCATAGCCCCAGCCGATCAGCGTGTGTCCGGTGACGGGGGCCGTTCCGGCCGCCTGCTGAATGGTCATTCTCGCGTCCTTTCCGCCCCGGCCGCGGTGCGGGGCCGGGGGCATGTTGCTGAGGGGCCGGGGCCCGGGGATGTCCGTTCCGGGCCCCGGCAGGGGCCGGAGCGGCCGCATGGTCCGCCCCGGCCGGTCTTCGCCGCAGGCACGGATCTGCCTGCTTCCGGTTACCTCTCCTTCGGTGACCATCTGACTCTGCCCGCCACCGCCCGCGGCGCACAGCAAAAGCGAGATTTCCGCCAACCCACTGGTTTTACCCGGCTTTCACCGCGTTTGACCGGAAGCGCTCCCGCAGATACGATCCTGCGGTATCGCCACTTATACATCCGGATACACCCGCCATGCCCCGCCACGCCCTGACGACTCTCCCCCGCCACACCCGGGCCTGAGCCGTGCGCAACGTCGTCATCGGCTTCCTCGGCACCAAGCTCGACGCCGGCAAGCGGCGTGAGTGGCGCCCCAGCGTGCAGCTCTGCACCCACCCGGGCTTCCCCGTGGACCGGCTGGAGCTGCTGCATGACCGGCGCCACTCCCGCATCGCCGAGCGCGTGGCTGCGGACATCGCCACCCTCTCGCCCGAGACCGAGGTGCTGCCGCGCCGCATGGAGCTCGCCGACCCCTGGGACTTCCAGGAGGTCTACGGCGCGCTGTTCGACTTCGCCCGCGACTACGGCTTCGACGAGGACCGCGAGCGCTACCACCTGCACCTGACCACCGGCACCCACGTGGCGCAGATCTGCTGGTTCCTGCTCGCCGAGAGCCGGCACATCCCCGCCCGCCTGCTGCAGACCGCGCCGCCCGCCGCCGCCGGCCCGGCCGAGGGCCGGCTGCACGTGATCGACCTCGACCTCTCGCGCTACGACGCGCTGCAGAGCCGCTTCGACCTCGCCACCCGCGCGCATGCCGCCCTGCTGCGCGGCGGCATCGACACCGCGAACCCCGGCTTCGACGCGCTGATCGGCCGGCTGGAGCAGGTGGCCACCACCACCGACGCGCCGCTGCTGCTCACCGGCCCGGCGGGCAGCGGCAAGACCGTGCTCGCCGGGCGGATCCACGAGCTGAAGCTGCAGCGCCGCCGGCTGAAGGGCCGGCTGGTGCACGTGCCCTGCGCCAGCCTGCGCGGCGACCGGGCGATGGAGGCGCTCTCGGGCCGGCGCCGCGCCGGGCCCGGCAGCACCGAGCGCCGCGGCCTGCTGCGCGAGGCCGACGGCGGCGCGCTCTTCCTCGACGGCATCGACGCCCTCGGCCCGGACGAGCAGGCGATGATCCTGCACGCGGTGGAAAGCGGCACCTTCCTGCCCGTCGGCTCGGACCAGGAGCATTCCGCCCGCTTCCAGCTCATCGCCGCGGCCAGCGCCGACCTGCCGGCGCTGGTGGCGCAGGGCCGGTTCCGCGCCGATCTCTACGCCCGGCTGAGCCTGTGGAGCTTCCGGCTGCCGCCGCTGGCGGAGCGGCGCGAGGACATCGCCGCCAACATCGCCCACGAGCTCGCCCGCGCGGAGCGCCGCCTCGGCCAGCGCATCGGCTTCAACGCCGATGCCGCCGAGCGCTACCAGCGCTTCGCCCGCGCGCCCTCCACGCCCTGGCACGGCAATTTCCGCGACCTCGGCGCCTCCGTCGAGCGGCTGTGCACCCTCGCGCCGCGCGGCCGGGTCACCCTGGCGATGGTCGAGCAGGAGATCGCGGTGCTCGAGGCGCAGTGGCGCGGCCTCGCCCCCGACCCGGAGGAGGAGCTTCTCGCCGGCCTGCCGGGCGCGGAGGCCGGGCGCATCGACCCGTTCGACCGCGCCCAGCTTGCCGCCACCGTCGCCGCCTGCCGCCGCGCGGCCAGCCTGAGCGAGGCCGGCCGGGCGCTCTTCGCCGTCTCCCGCCTCGAGCGCAGCTCGCGCAACGACGCCGACCGGCTGCGCAAGTACCTCGCCCGCTTCGGCCTGTCCTGGGAGGCCGTGACCGCCGGCCGCTGACCCGCCGCGGCTGCAGCGCCGCGCGGTTTCACATGACGACACGGAGATTTTGCGGCATCATCTCCGGCGCATCCGTCTGCGGGTGCGCGAGGGTGCCGACGATGCCGATACGGGACTTCTCCATCACCCGGGACATCCTGCGCTTCGAGGGCGCGGACCCCGGTGCCTACTGGCGGCGCTTCGCCATGCTGCTCACCCTCGCCGTGACCATCGCCACCATGGGCCTGCTGCGCGATTCCGGCGCCGTGGTCATCGCGGCCATGCTCATCGCGCCGCTGATGACCCCGATCCTGGGCATCGCCTCCTCCATGGTGATGGGCTGGCTGGGCCGGGCGCTGTGGCTGGCGCTGGTGGTGCTGTTCGCGGCGGGGGTGAGCGTCTGCATCGCCTGGGCCATCGCCTGGGCCATCGACGCGCCGCGCGGCGTCACCCTGCCGGTGGAGGTGGGCAGCCGCACCCATCCCGGCGCCGAGGACCTGCTCATCGCCCTCGCCGCCGGGGTGGCGGGCGCCTATGTCCAGATCCAGAAATCCGAGATCAGCCTGCTGCCGGGCGCTGCCATCGGCGTGTCGCTGGTGCCGCCGCTCGCCGCCGCCGGGCTGCTGCTGCATTTCGGCGAGCCGCTGCGCGCCCGCGAGGCGGTGCTGCTCTTCGCCACCAATTTCGGCGCCATCATCTTCTCGGCCTGCATCGTCTACATCGCGTCCAGCCCGTCGAGCTTCCTGCTCAGCCGCGGCCGGCGGCGCATGCGCTTCACCATGAGCGCCACCATCGCCACCGCCTTCCTGGTGGCGGTGTTCCTCCACCTGCTCACCACCACCTACTACCGCTACGTGGAAACCCGCACCGAGGCGGCCCTCGCCGCGCATATCCGCCGCTGGGCCGGCAGCGTGCCGGTGGAGGTGCTGCGGGTGGAGGTGCATGCGCGTGACCGGATGGCCGAGATCTGGGCGCTGGTCGACCTGCCGTCGGACGCGCAGTACCGCATCGCCTCCGCCGCCGACCTGCTGCCCGCCTCCCTCGCGCGAAACCCGTTCCGCAGCACGGTGCGCGAGGTGCTGGGCCCGGACTATACCGTCGTGGTGCGCTACCAGACCCGCATCGCCTGGCAGATCGACCTCGCCGACGAAAGCCTCCACCCCGCGCCGGTGCTGCTGCTGCGCGAGGACGAGTAGCCTCACACCGGCCGGGTCTCGGTGGCGTAGGTCTCGAAGAAGTCGGAGAAGGTGGCGAGCCGCATCGGCAGCCGCTCGTAGGGCGGGTAGTAGAGCGTGAGCCACAGCTCCGGCAGCGACCAGCCCTCGAGCAGGGTCACCAGCCGGCCCTCGGCCAGCGCCGGCTCCACGATGAAGCGCGGCAGCAGCGCGATGCCCTCGCCGTTCTCCGCCATCCGGGCGATCAGCTCGCCATTGTTGGCGCTCAGCTCCGCCCCGGCCCGCGCCCGGCGGCGCATGGAGCCGCGCGCGAAGTCCCAGATCTCCGGGCCGCCCTGCGCGTCGTAGGCGATGCAGACATGCCGGGCCAGGTCCTCCGGGCTGTCGGGCCGGCCCCAGGCCTCGAGATAGCGCGGCGCCGCCACGATCACCCGCCGCACCGGGCAGAGCTTGCGCCAGATGGTCAGCTTGTCGCGCGGCGGCCCGGAGATGCGGATCGCGAGGTCCACCTCGTCGGCCACCACGTCCACCAGCCGGTCGGTGAGGGTGAGCGAGACATTCACCTTCGGATAGAGCGTGCGGAACTGCGCGATCACCTCCGGCAGGATGCGCTGGCCCATCGACATCGGCGCGTTGATGCGGATGAGGCCCGAGGTCTCGCCCTGGCCCTCGCGCAGGTCCTCCGCCGCGGCGGTGAGCGCGTCGACCAGCGGGCCCACCCGCGCCGCATAGGCCGCCCCCGCCGAGGTGAGCGACACCTGCCGCGTGGTGCGCAGCAGCAGCTGCACGCCCAGCCGGTCCTCCAGCGCGCCCACCGTGCGGGTGACCGAGGGCGGCGTCATCATCAGGTGCCGCGCCGCCGCGACGAAGCTGCGCTGCTCCGCCACCGCCAGGAATACCCTTATCGCCTCGAGATCGCCCATGCCTCATTGTTGCGCCTACCGTAATGGTGTTGTCAATATTATTGCCATTCTCTTTCACCTCCCGCTGGCCCATCTTCACTGCAGCACACAGGAACAGCCGGCCAGGCCGGCAGCCAGGAGGACAAAATGGACAGCAAGATCAACGGCCTGCATCACGTGACCTCGATCGCGTCCAGCGCCCAGGCCAACTCGGACTTCTTCACCAAGACCCTCGGCCTGCGCCGGGTGAAGAAAACCGTCAACTTCGACGCGCCGGACACCTACCACCTCTATTACGGCGATGCCGCCGGCACGCCCGGCTCGGTGATGACCTACTTCCCGTTCCGCGGCGTCGGCCAGGGCCGGCCGGGCACGGGCGAGGTTGGCACCACGCTCTTCTCGGTGCCCGAGGGCAGCCTGGGCTACTGGAAGCAGCGCCTCGCGGGGCAGGGGGTTACCGGCCTCGCGGAGGAAACCCGCTTCGGCGAGCGCCGCCTGCGCTTCGACGGGCCGGACGGCGACGGTTTCGCCCTCGCCGAGATCGCCGGCGACACCCGCCCGGGCTGGACCGGCAACGGCGTGAGCGGCGATGACGCGGTGCGCGGCTTCTCCGGCGCCAGCCTGCGGCTGCGCGACGGCCGGGCCACGGGCGAACTGCTCGAGTTCATGGGCTACCGCCGCCTCGCCACCGAGGGCGACGTGACCCGCTACGCCATCGAGGGCGGCAACGGTGCGAACACCGTCGACCTCGAGGTGCTGCCGGGCGCCGACCGGGCGCTGCAGGGCGCGGGCTCGGTGCACCACATCGCCTTCTCGGTGCCCGACCGCGCCGCCCAGGCCGAGGTGCGCCGCAGCCTGATGGACACCGGCTACCAGGTCACCCCGGTGATCGACCGCGACTATTTCTGGGCGATCTACTTCCGCACCCCCGGCGGCGTGCTCTTCGAAGTCGCCACCGCCGAGCCCGGCTTCGACCGCGACGAGCCGGCCGAGCACCTCGGCGAGGCGCTGAAGCTGCCCCGCCAGCACGAGGCGCTGCGCGACCGGATCGAGGCCTACCTCGACCCGATCACCGACTGACCGGCCAGCCGGACCGACCAGCCGACTGCCCACCGGCGGGCCCCTCCCGGGCCCGCCGACCAGAAGGCACATCCCGGGCCCCCCGGCCCGCCCGAGGGGCCCGACAGGCCCCGCCTGACATACCCCGACAGGAAGGACACGAACCCATGAGCTGGAACCCCACCCAGTCCCCCGACTGCCCCGAGGCCGGCGCGCTCGACGCGCTGGAGACGCTGATCATCCCCCGCGCGCGTGATCTCGGCGGCTTCGAGGTGCGCCGCGCGCTGCCCGCCCCCGCCCGCCAGATGGTCGGCCCCTTCATCTTCTTCGACCAGATGGGCCCGGCCGAGTTCCTCACCGGCGGCGGCATCGACGTGCGCCCCCACCCGCATATCGGCCTCGCCACCGTCACCTATCTCTACCGCGGCGAGTTCCAGCACCGCGACAGCCTGGGCACCGACCAGATGATCTACCCCGGCGAGGTGAACTGGATGATCGCCGGCAACGGGGTCACCCATTCCGAGCGCACCAGTGCCGCGATGCGGGCAAACCCCGGCGCGCTCTACGGCATCCAGACCTGGGTCGCGCTGCCCGAGGCGCACGAGGAAACCGGTGCCGCCTTCGAGCACCACGGCCGCGAGGCCCTGCCGATGCTGGAGGAGCCGGGCAAGTCCGTCCGCCTCATCCTCGGCGAGGCCTGGGGCGCCCGCGCCCCGGTGAAGACCTTCTCGGAGACCTTCTACGCCGATGCCGTGCTCGCCGCCGGCGCCATGCTGCCGCTGCCCGACAACCACGAGGACCGCGGCGTCTACGTGACCGAGGGCAGCATCTCGGTGGCGGGCCAGGTGTTCGAGGCCGGCCGCATGATGGTGTTCCGCCCCGGTGACGCCATCACCCTCACCGCGGGCCCCCTCGGCGCCCGGGTGATGGTGCTGGGCGGCGAAACCCTCAACGGCCCGCGCTACATCTCGTGGAACTTCGTCGCCTCCTCGCAGGAGAAGATCGACGCGGCCAAGGAGGCCTGGCGCCAGGGCGATTTCGAACACGGCCGCTTCCGCCTGCCGCCGGGTGACGACGCCGAACATATACCTCTGGCTGAATAGGCAGTGCCCCCGGGCATGGTCTACCATCGCGTTGACCAACCCCGCGGACCGCCGCCGCCCCCCTCCCGCACGGGCCGGGGGGCGCTGGCGGCCCCGGGCCAACCGACGCCGGAACCCACGCATGCCGCAGTTTTCCCCCCCGGGGCCCCGCTCACGAAGGATCCGCATCGCCGCCACGGTCGCGATGATGGCGGCGATCTTCGCGGTCGACACCTTCACCCCGCTCAAGAGCGCGGTGGCCACGCTCTACATCGTGGCGCTCATCCTGCTCACCAGCGATTACCGGCCGGTGAACGTGCTGCGCTGGGGCCTCGCCTGCGCCGCGCTCACCGTCATCGCCTTCCTCGCGGTGCACGGCGACTGGGACGACGACATCAGCTCGGTGCTGCGCATGGTCTTCAGCCTCGCGGCCATCGGCGTGGCCACGCTGCTCATCCGCCGCGCCCAGCACACCTATTCCACCCTGCAGCGCTCCGAGCAGCGCTACCGCACCACCTTCAACACCGTGGCCGTGGCGATCTGCGAATATGACTTCCGCCCCGTGGCCGAGGCGGTGGCCGAGCTGCGCGCCCGCGGCGTGAGCGACATCGCCGGCCATCTCGCCGCGCATCCCGACACGGTCGAACGCATCCGCCGCTCCGTCCGCCTCGCCGACGTGAACCACACCGCGCTCCGGCTCTTCGGCTTCCCCGATGCCGCCGGCTTCCGCCAGTACCGCGACGAGTTCCTGCCCGGGCTCGGCCCCCGCTTCGCCGACTGCATCCTCGCGGTCGCCGAGGGGCGGGGGGACCTGAGCATCGAAACCCGGGTCGAGCGCCGCGACGGCCAGCTCCTCGACGTGATCGTGGCCTTCTCGCTCGATGCCGGCAGCGCGCTCGACCGCGTGCCCTGCTCCATGCTCGACGTGACCGAGCGCCGCCGGCTCGGCGCGGCGGTGGAGGAGGCGCGCGGCCGGCTCGAGCGCGCCCATCGCGCCACGGTGATGGCCCAGGTCTCCGCCTCCATCGCCCACGAGATCAACCAGCCGCTCTCGGCCATCCGCAGCTATGCCGGGGCGGCGCACCGCTGGCTGTCGCGCCCCGAGCCCGACCTCGGGGAGGTCAACACCGCGCTCACCGCCGTCGTCGCCTCGGTGCAGCGCGCCGACGAGGTGATCCGCCGCATCCGCGCCATCACCGGCAAGCCGGCGGCCGAGACCAGCTCGCGCATCGGGCTCGACGGGCTGCTGGCCGAGGTGCCCGCCCTCGTCGCCGGCGAGGCGGCGCGCCACGGCGGCAGCCTCGTGGTCTCGCCCGCGGCCCCCGGCGCCGAGATCACCGGCGACCGCATCCTCCTCCAGCAGGTGCTGATCAACCTCGTCTCCAACGCCTTCCAGGCGATGGACGGCCAGCCCGGCCCGCGCCGGGTCGAGATCGCCACCGCCCGCCGCCCGGAAGGGGCGGTCATCGAGGTGCGCGACACCGGGCCCGGCCTGCCGGAAGACTTCGCCGCCCGGGCCTTCGAGCCGTTCCAGACCACCAAGCCCGACGGGATGGGCGTGGGGCTCGCGATCTGCGAATCGGTGGTCGAGCGCCACGGCGGCCGGCTCACCCTCACCTCCGCGCCGGGGCAGGGCGCCACCGCGCGCGTCACCCTGCCGCTGGCGGGAGAGGAGGCCTGCGCGCCCCCGGCCGCCACCGAACCCGCCTCCGCCTGAGACGGGGCGGGGTCAGGCGCGGGGGTCAGGCACGGGGGGTCACGCAGGGAGGGAAGACGCGGGGGCCTAGTGCCCCCCGCTCGCCTGCGGCAGGATCTCGAGCATGCGCAACCCGGTCACGAAGAGCTGCACCGCGACGGCGGTGAGCAGGATGCCGAACACGATCTCCGACACCACGAGCGAGGTGGGGTTGATGCGCTTCGCGATCTTGTCGATGTTGGAAAAGATCACGTAGTCCAGCGCCCCCACCAGCAGCACGAGCCCCAGCACCAGCGCCGAGGCCGCCCAGGATTCGGCGCTGTCGGAGGCGATGATGAGGATGGTCATGCCCACGGGGTTGAACAGGTAGGGCACCGCCAGCGGGTAGATGGCCATCTTCTCGAGCTTCTCGGGCACGAGATGGCTTTCCTTGACCACCTCCTCGCCCGGCCCCAGCGCCATGCGCATCGCGATCAGCGCCAGGATGATGCCGCCGGCCACCGCCACCGCCCCGGAGGTGATGTGCAGCAGCCGCAGCAGCAGCGCCCCGGCCAGGAACACCACCACGGCCGAGGCCACCGCCGTGCGCACCATCAGCCGGCCCACGGCGCGCTGTTGCTCCGGCGTGGCCCCGCGGGTCTTTTCCAGGAAGGGAACGAGCGCGATCTTCGGCCCCAGCCCGACGAGCAGCAGGAGCAGCAGCGTCGCCACCAGTTTCAGATCAATAGTCGAAAAGTCCAAGGGCAACCTCCGCAAGTCACTTTCGACAACTGCGGAATACACACTGCCTGCGCTTTCCGAAAACTCAAAGAAGAATCCGCGCCGGCCGCCTCAGTGCTCCAGCGCGCTTTCCAGCAGGCCCAGCAGGCGCTCCTCGTCCACCGGCTTGTCGAGCACGGCCAGCGCGCCGTCGCTCAGCGCGCGGCTCCGCAGCGGGTCGGAGAGGAAGGCGGTCATCAGGATGAAGGGCACGTCACAGGCGCGGCCGCGCAGTTCCTCCAGCAGCTCCAGCCCGGAGCGGCCCGGCATCCGGTAGTCGCTCAGGATGCAGTCCACCTCCCGCGGCGCACCGGCGAAGAACTCCTCGACGGAGGCATAGAGAAGGGTGCGGTACCCGACGGAGCGGAGAAGGCTGGCGGTGGCGGCACGTACATGGTCGTCATCATCCAGGACAGCTATGAGAGACTGGGTCACGATCTGCTTTCATTCCAGGGGCGCGCCCCGCGAACGCTTTCAGGGGTGAATATGAGCCGGCGGGCTCCCGGCTTCATCCTATACTTGCGTTTACTGCCGGCCCGGAAAGCGCCAACACCCTGACCTGAAAGGCGAAATCGCCGCGCCTCAGCCCCCGCGCAGCGCCTCGGCGATGCGGACCAGCTCGGCCACGGAGCGGGCTTCCATCTTCCGCATCATCGAGGAGCGGTGCAGCTTCACCGTGATCTCGGCCAGGCCCAGCTCGCCGGCGATCTGCTTGTTCAGCAGCCCGCGCACCACGCCCTCCATCACCTCGCGCTCGCGCGGGGTGAGCGTGTCGGCGCGCGCGCGCAGCGCCGCCACCGCGCCCTCCTGCTCGCGCCGGGCGCGGTGGCGCTCCAGCGCGGCATCCACCGCGTCGAGCATGTCCTGGTCGCGGAAGGGCTTGGTGAGGAAGTCCACTGCGCCCGCCTTCATCGCCTGCACGGTCATCGGGATGTCGCCGTGCCCGGTCATGAAGATCAGCGGGATGCCCGAGCCGCGCTCCACCAGCCGCTGCTGCAGCTCCAGCCCGCCGATTCGCGGCATGCGGATGTCGGCGATGATGCAGCTCACCCCCTCGGGCATCGGCGCCTCCAGCAGGTCCGCCGCGCTCTCGCAGGGCCGGGTCTGCAGCCCGACCGAGCGCAGCAGGCTGTCGATCGCCCCGCGCACCTGCGGATCGTCGTCGACGATCACCACGATATCGCTCTCCGGCTCGGTCATGCTCTGCCTGCGCGGTGCCGCGCATCCCTTCTGGTGTGTTGCCTGCAAACCGCTGGGCTTGCGTACAAGCCCTTCATCGGCAGGGCATTTAGACACAAGCGACAAGGTGACGCCACCGCGTCTTCGCCCTCCGCGCCGGGGGTGCCGCAGCGGCACCCCCGAGCCCCGCTCTCACCGCCGCCCGCCCGGCGCCCGCGCTCCTCCCCCCGGCCCGTCCCCCCTCCCGGACGGCCGGACGCCCGATGGCCGGCCCCCGCGCCGGCCGCCCCTCCTGCCCCCCGGGCAGCCCGCCACGGAGACACGCAATGTCACCCACAGCCCGCCCCGGCCCGTCCCGGCGCCGCTCCCGGATGCTGCTCGCCGCCGGCACCGCCCTCGGGCTCGCCGTCGGCGCGGCGCTGGCGCTCGCCCTCGTGCTCCGCCCCGCCATCGCCCCGATCACCCCGCCCGGGCGTGATGCCTTCGCCCCCGATCTCGTGCGCCGCGGCGCCGGGCTCGCCGCGCTGGGAGACTGCGCGGTCTGCCACACCGCGCCGGGCGGGGCGGCGCTCGCCGGCGGCCGGGCGCTGCCCACGCCCTTCGGCACGCTCTACTCCGACAACATCACCCCCGACCCCGCCACCGGCATCGGCACCTGGTCGGAGGCCGCCTTCGCCCGCGCCCTGCGCGAGGGGGTCGACCGCGAGGGCCGCCACCTCTACCCCGCGCTCCCCTACGAGCATTTCACCCATGTGACCGACGCCGACGTCTCCGCCCTCTACGCCTTCCTGATGACCCGCAGGCCGGTGCGGGCCCCGGCGCCGGAAAACGAGCTCATCTTCCCGCTCAACTTCCGCCCGCTCCTCGCCGGCTGGAAGCTGATGTTCCTGCACGAAGGCGGCATCGCCCCCGATCCCGCCCGCTCCGCCGCCTGGAACCGCGGCGCCTACCTGGTGCAGGGGCTCGGCCATTGCGGCGGCTGCCACAGCCCGCGCAACCTCGCCGGGGCGGAGGAGGGCGGGGCCCCCTTCGCCGGCGGCAGCGCCGAGGGCTGGGACGCCCCGCCCCTCGACGCGTCAAACCCCGGCGCCGCGCGCTGGAGCGAGGCCGCCCTCACCGCCTATCTCTCCACCGGCGCCGCGCCGGGCCACGGCGCCGCCGCCGGCCCCATGGGCCCGGTCACCCACGGCCTGTCGCAGGTGCCCCCCGAAGACGTGGCGGCCATCGCCACCTACATCGCCTGGAGCCTCTCGGGCGGACAGGGCGGGGCAACACCCCCCAGGGCCGCCGCCACCGCCCCGGCCCCCGCCGCCCGCGCCGCCGCCGCCGCGAGGGCCGAGCCGGAAGGCGCCACGCTCTTCGCCGGGGCCTGCGCCGGCTGCCACGGCGCCGGCGCGCCGATGGCGGGGCAAGGCCGCCCCGACCTCTCGCAGATGACCGACCTCGCCGCCCCGGGCCCGGCCAACACCCTGCGCGCGATCCTCGGCGGCATCGAGCCGCCGGTGGACGGCCGCGGCCCGAAGATGCCCGGCTTCGCCGACAGTTTCACCGACCCCCAGGTCGCCGCACTCACCCGCTACCTGCGCGCCCGCTACAGCGCCGACGCGCCCTGGCCCGACCTCGCCCCCGCCATCCGCACCGCCCGAGAGGAGCTCTCCCGATGACCGTATCGCTTACCGTCAACGGCACCGCCCATGACATCGCCAGCCCGCCCGACACGCCGCTGCTCTACGTGCTGCGCGACGAGCTGGGCCTGAACGCGGCGAAATACGGCTGCGGCCTCGGCCAGTGCGGCGCCTGCACCGTGCATCTCGACGGCCGGGCGATCTTCTCCTGCGTCACCCCGCTCGCCGCCGCCGCCGGCCGCCGCGTCACCACGCTCGAGGGTCTGGGCGGGCCGGACAGCATGAACCCCCTGCAACAGGCCTTCCTCGACGAGCAGGCCGCCCAATGCGGCTACTGCATCGCCGGGATGATCATGCGCGCCCAGGCCCTGCTCGACGTCACGCCCCACCCGGACGAGGCCACCATCCGCGCCCACATGCAGCCCAACCTCTGCCGCTGCGGCACGCACATGCGCATCCTGCGCGCCATCCGCCGCGCCGCCCGCCCCGCCGGCGCCACCCGGGCCGACGCCCTGCCGGCCGCACCCGGCCCGCGCACCGCCAGCGCAACCGCCAGCGCCGCCCCGGCGCACACCGCCCCTGCCTCCGACCACCCCGCAGCCGCCACCCCCTGTGCCGCCACCGAGGCCGGCCTGCCGGTCTGCGCCCTCGACATGCGGCAGCTCGACGCCGGGGAGGAGCTGTGATGTCCCGCCCCATCCCCGCCGGCCCCGTCCTCACCCGCCGCGGCCTGCTCGCCGCCGGCGGCCTGCTGGTCACCGTCGCCCTCGCGCCGCGCGCCTTCGCCGATGCCGGGGGCGAGGGCGGCGCCGGCCCGGCCGTGCTGCGCCCCGAGCTGCCCGGCAGCCTGAAATCCACCCCCGGCCTCGCCGCCTGGATCCATATCGACGCGGCAGGCCGCGCCACGGTGTTCTCGGGCAAGGCCGAGCTCGGCCAGGGCATCCGCGGCGCGCTGCTGCAGGTGGTGGCCGAGGCGCTCGACATGCCGCCCCCCGCCATCACCCTCGTCTCCGCCGACACCGGCCGCGTGCCCGACGAGGGCCTCACCGCCGGCTCGCATTCCATGCAGGACGGCGGCACGGCCCTGCTGATCGCCGGGGCCAACGTGCGCATGCTGCTGATGCGCGAGGCCGCCCGCCAGCTCGCCCTCCCCGAGGCCGGGGTCGAGACCACCGGCCGCGGCGTGGTGGCGGCGAAGGACGGCCGCGTGCTCGGCTACGGCCCGCTCGCCGCCGCCCTCTCCCTCGAGGTGGAGGCGGTGGCGAACCCGCCCCTGCGCGCCCCCGCCAGCTACCGCAGCATGGGCCGCGACATCCCCCGCCCCGACATCCCGGCCAAGCTCACCGGTGGCGAGGCCTTCGTGCAGGACCTGCGCCTGCCCGGCATGCTGCACGCCCGCCTGGTGCGCGGGCCGAGCTACGGCACCAGCCTCACCGCGCCCGACATGGCGGCCGCCCGCGCCGCCCCGGGCGTCGCCGGCGTGGTGGAGCGCGGCGGCTTCCGCGCCGTGGTCGCCGACACCGAGTGGCAGGCGATCACCGCCATGCGCCTCGCACAGCGCTCGGCCTCCCGGCGCGACCTCGGCCCCCTGCCCGCCGGGCAGGGGCCGGACGTGCTGCGCGCCATGCCCTCGCGCCGCATCAACGTCGAGGGCCTGCCCGGCGCCTCGTCCCGCGGCGGGCCCCGGCGCCTCGTGTCGAACTACAGCCGCCCCTGGCTCAGCCACGGCTCCATCGGCCCGTCCTGCGCGGTGGCGCTGCTGAAGGACGGCGCGCTCACCCTCTGGTCGCACAGCCAGGGCGTGTTCGACATGCAGCGCGCCACGGCCGAGCTCGTCGGCCTCCCGCCCGAGCGCGTGCGCGTCATCCACACCCCCTCCGCCGGCTGCTACGGCCAGAACGGCGCCGATGACGTCACCGCCGAGGCCGGGCTCATCGCCATGGCCTTCCCCGGCCGGCCCGTGCGCCTGCAATGGATGCGCGAGCAGGAATTCGGCTGGGAGCCCTGCGGCTGCGGCATGACCACCCGGCTCGAGGCCTCGCTCGACGCCGCCGGCCACATCGCGAGCTGGAAACACGAGGTCTGGAGCAACGCGCACAACAACCGCGCCACCGACGCCTCCGGCTATCTCGCCGCCCACGAGCTCGACCCCGCCCTCGCCTGGCCCGAGCAGAAACCCATCCCGATGCCCGAGGGCGACGGCGACCGCAACGCCAACCCGCTCTACGCCTTCGCCAACATGGAGGTGCGCTACCGCTTCGTGCCCGAGCCGGTGCTGCGCGCCTCGGCCCTGCGCTCGCTCGGCGGCCATCTCAACGTCTTCTCCATCGAATCGATGCTCGACGAGCTCGCCGCCCTCGCCGGCACCGACCCGCTCGCCTTCCGCCTCGCCCACATGGACGACCCCCGCGCCCGCGACGTGATGATCGCGGCCACCGACCGTTTCGGCTGGGCCCGCCGCCCGCGCGGCAACGGCCGGCGCGGCTGCGGCATGGGCTTCGCGCGCTACAAGAACCTCGGCGCCTACTGCGCCGTGGCGATGGAAGTGGAGGTCACGCCCGAGACCGGCGCCGTCTCGGTGCTGCGGGTGGAGGCGGCGGTGGACGCCGGCCAGCCCGCCAGCCCCGACGGCATCCGCAACCAGGTGGAGGGCGGCATCGTCCAGTCGCTGAGCTGGGCACTGCGCGAGGCCGTGACCTTCGACAGCGAGAAGCGCACCAGCTTCGACTGGGGCAGCTACCCGATCCTGCGCTTTGCCGACGTGCCCGGCTCCGTCAGCGTCCACGTGCTCGCGCGCCCGGGCCAGCCGTTCCTCGGCGCGGGCGAGACCGCCCAGGGCCCGGCCAGCGCCGCCCTCGCCAACGCCATCGCCGACGCAACCGGCCTGCGCCTGCGCCACATGCCCTTCACCCCGGCGCGGGTGAAATCCGCCCTCGGCCCGCTCTACCCGGGATGACCCGGCCGCCGCGCCACTGCCGCGGGGCGCCCCCGCCTCTCCCCGCCGGTCCGGCACCGGCAGGTCTCTCCGCCAGCCGGCATCGGCCGTCCCCTGCTCCGGCCGTCGCAAGCGGGCCCCCCCGCCAGCCGGCCCCGGCGGCTCTCCCGGCGTCGGGCCAGCCACATCGCCCTCCGCTCCCCTCCGATCGGGGCGGGGGCGCCACCTCCCCGCAGAGCGCCCACCGCGCGCGGGCGCGCGCGCACTCACGTCTCGCGCGCGGGCTCAAACATCCCCCGCCTGCAGCCCGGCCGGGCGCGGGAAGGCTACCTCGCCCCCTCGGCCAGCCGTGCCGAGAGTGCTGCGAGGAAGGCGCGCACCTTCGGCGGCACCATGCGCGCCGTGGGGGTGACGGCCCAGATCCCCAGCGCCTCGGGCACCGCGTCCTCCAGCGGCAGGGGGATGAGCCGGCCGGCGGCCAGCTCCTCCTCCACGTACCACTCCGAGAGGTTGGCGATGCCGAGCCCGCCGAGACAGGCCGCGTGCAGCGCCTCCAGCGCCGTGGCGCTGAACGGCCCGCGCACCGGCTGGCGCACCCGGCCGCCGGGGCCGGTGAAATCCCAGTGCGTCGCGCCGCTGCTCACCAGGCAGGCGTGCCGGCCGAGATCGGCGATGCGCCGCGGCGCCCCGGCGCGGGCGAGATATTCCGGTGCTGCCACGAGCACCCGCGCGCTGTCGCCCAGCCGCCGCGCCACCAGCGTGCTGTCGCGCAGGGGCGCGATGCGGATGGCAAGGTCGATGCCCGCGCCCACGATGTCGAGCACGCTGTCGGTCATCGCGAGGTCCACCCGCAGCCCCGGATGCGCGGCGAGAAACCCCGGCATCAGCGGCGCCACCACCCGGCGCCCGAAGGGCGCCGAGCAGGTGAGGCGCAGCAGCCCGCTCACCCCCGCGCCGGCCGGGCGCAGCGCCTCGCGCGCGCCGGCCTCCTGCTCCAGCATCGCCTCGGCCCAGGGCAGGAAGGCCTCGCCCTCCGGCGTGGGCGCAAGCGCGCGCGTCGTCCGGTGCACCAGCCGCACGCCCAGCTCGCGCTCCAGTGCCGCCAGCCGGCGCGAGGCCGCCATCGGCGTCAGCCCCAGCCGCCGCGCCGCCTCGGCCAGGCTGCCGCCCTGCACCGCCTCCACCAGCACCGCGAGGTCTCGCAGGTCCATTATATCGCCATCCGTTACACAGGCTTATCGATGCAGCACACTACCGCGCATTCCGTGCGTCTGCCACATCCGTCTCATCCCGAAGCCGCGGCCCGCGCCGCAGGAGACAGCCAGATGAGCATGCACGCACAGACCCTCCCGGCCGCGCCCGCGCCCGAACCCGCTTCCGCGGCCCTTGGCCGGGGGCTCACCCTCGCCATGGCGGTGGCCGCCGGCGCCGCGGTGGCCAACATCTACTACAACCAGCCGATGCTGGAGATCATGGAGGCCGACCTCGGCCCCGCCGGCACCAGCCTCGTGCCCACGGTCACCCAGCTCGGCTACGCGGCCGGGCTGTTCCTGCTCGTGCCGCTGGGCGACATCGTCGAGCGCCGGCGGCTGATCACCGTGCAGTTCCTCGTGCTCGCCGCCGCGCTGGTGGCGATGGCCAGCGCGCCGGGGCCGGTGATGCTGGTGGCGGCCGCCTTCCTCACCGGGCTTGCCGCCACCGTGGCCCAGCAGATCGTGCCGCTCGCCGCCCATCTCGCCCCGCCCGCGCGCCGCGGCGCCACGGTGGGCACGGTGATGGCCGGGGTGCTCTGCGGCATCCTGCTCAGCCGCACGCTGGCGGGCTTCGTGGGCAGCCACGCCGGCTGGCGCGAGATGTTCTGGCTCGGCGTGCCGGTGGCGCTCGGCGCGGCAGCCCTGATGGCCCGGCTGCTGCCGCAAAGCCCCGCCACCAGCACCGAAAGCTACCCCGCCGCCCTGCGCTCGCTCGCCACCCTGTGGCGCGCCCACCCCGGCCTGCGCCTCGCAGCCCTCACCCAGGCGCTGCTCTTCGCCGCCTTCATCGCCTTCTGGACCGTGCTCGCCTTCCGCCTGCAACAGCCGCGCTTCGGCCTCGGCGCCGAGGCGGCCGGGCTGTTCGGTGTGGTGGGCGCAGTCGGCATCCTCGCCGCGCCCCTCGCCGGGCGCATCGCCGACCGGCGCGGCCCGCACCGGGTGATCGCCCTCGGCGCGGCGCTCACCCTCGCCGCCTGGGCGCTGATGGCGGCCTGGACCAGCCTCGCCGGGCTGATCGCCGGCGTCGTGCTGCTCGATTTCGCGGTGCAGAGCGCGCTGGTGTCGAACCAGCACGTGATCTTCGCCCTCGCGCCGCAGGCCCGCGCCCGGCTCAACACGCTGTTCATGGGGGCGATGTTCCTCGGCGGCGCCTTCGGCTCGGCCGCGGGCTCCGCCGCCTGGGCCTTCGGCGGCTGGGGCGGGCTTGCCGCCTTCGGCATCGCCGCCGCCGGGCTCGCCACGTTGCTGCAGCTCCGCAGCCTCTCGAAGAAGGATATCTGACATGCGCATCGTCATCGCAGGCGGCTCCATGGCCGGGCTCTTCGCCGCCGCCCTCCTCGCGCGCGCCGGCCACACGGTCGACGTGTTCGAGCGCTCGCGCCACGGGCTCGCCGGCCGCGGCGCCGGGCTGGTGGCGCAGGGCGAGGTCGGCGCCCTCCTCGGGCGGATCGGCCGGGCCGACGCGGCGCGCGTCGGCGTCACCGCCTCCGAGCGCATCATCCTCGGCGACGACGGCAGCATCGCCCACCGCGACCCCATCCCGCAGATGCAGATCTCCTGGGACCACCTCTACACCGTGCTGCGCGAGGAGGTGCCCGAGGCCAGCCACCACACCGGCATCGCCGTCACCGCCGCCACCGAAGACGGCCGCGTCACCCTCTCCGACGGCCGCACCCTCGAGGCCGACCTCGTGATCGGCGCCGACGGCATCGGCTCGGCCCTGCGCGCCGCGGTGGCGCCGGGGGCAGGGGGGCCGCGCTACGCCGGCTACGTCGCCTGGCGCTTCCTCATCCCCGAGGCGGCCCTGCCCCCCGCGGCGCGGATGCTCTCCGGCCGCTTCGCCTTCCACCATGCCGAGGGCGCCCAGGCGCTCGGCTACCTCGTGCCCGGCCCGGCGGGCGAAACCGCCCCCGGCGCGCGGCGCTACAACGCCGTGTGGTACCGCCGCGCCGCCGATCTCGCCGCCACGCTCACCGATGCGGACGGCCGCCGCCACCCGTTCTCCCTCGCCCCCGGCCAGCTCCCGGCCGCGGCGCGCGCCCGGCTGGTGGCCGCGGCACGCGCCGCGCTGCCGCCGGCCTTCGCCGCGGTGGTGGCGGCCGAGCCCGCGCCCTTCGTGCAGGCGATCTTCGACATGGACACCCCGGCGATGGCCCGCGGGGCGCTCGCGCTGATCGGCGACGCCGCCTTCGTGGTGCGCCCGCATACCGCGATGGGCGTGGCCAAGGCCGCGGGCGACGCGATGGCCCTCGCCGACGCGCTCTCCCCCCCGCCGGCCCCCGCCGCCCTGCCGGGGGTGCTCGAGGCCTGGGCCCGCCCGCGCCTGCGCTTCGGCCGGGCGGTGCTCACCCGGGGCCTGCGCCTCGGCGCGGCGCTCGAGCCGCAGCCCGCCGCCTGAGCGCCACGCAAAAAGGCCCCGCCCGGCGCGCAGCCGGGCGGGGCCCTCCCGGCGGGGTGCTCAGCCCTGGTGACGGCCGGTCTCGAACAGCATCCAGATGCGGGTCTCCGCCTCGTCGATCCAGGTCTCCAGCAGGCTCGCGGTGGCCACGTCGCCATACTCGTCGCAGACCGCGTGCAGCCCGCGCAACCGCGCGGCGAGGTCGGTGTTGTCGGAGCGCAGCTCGGCCAGCATGTCGGCGGGGGTCACGTAATCCGCCTCGTTCTCGGCGATGCGCGCCTGGCCCGCCACCTGCGTCACCGACCGGATGGTGGTGCCGCCCAGCTTGCGCACCCGCTCGGCCACCGGGTCGATCATCTCGCCGAGGCTCTCGGCCTGGCCGTCGAACAGCAGGTGATAGTCGCGGAAATGCGGCCCCGACACGTGCCAGTGAAAGTTCTTCGTCTTCATCCACAGCGTGATGACGTCCGCCAGCACCGCGGTGAGCGCCGCGGAAATGTCGCGCCGCGCTTCCGACCCCAGGGCGGTGGGCGTGGCGAGCGCCGCCTGGCGCTTCTGGTGCAGCAGGGTGTCGTTCATCTCGGTATCCTCGCGAAACAGGCGGGCCGCGCACATCGCGACGCGCTATGGTGCCGGCCCAGCATGCGCCCGCG
The DNA here is from genome assembly GCF_003448965.1 of Oceanicella sp. SM1341. GTDB lineage: Bacteria > Pseudomonadota > Alphaproteobacteria > Rhodobacterales > Rhodobacteraceae > Paroceanicella. The sequence goes on along the minus strand of NZ_QRGC01000008.1, from coordinate 150,875 downwards.
GCGCCGCCCGGTCTTGGCAGTTTGCCGCCCGGCTTGCACCGGTCGCGCGGCGGCCGGCAGGCAGGCCGGGAAGGGGAGAGCCGGGCAGGCCCGGGCTCAGCAGGCCCGGTGGGCGCGGCGCCACACGAAGGGGGTATCGCCCACGAACTTGCGGAACAGCCGGGTCATGTGCGCCTGGTCGGTGAAGCCGCAGGCACAGGCCAGCTCGCCCAGCGGCTCCTCGGTGGTGAGCATCAGCGTCTGCACCTGCCGCACCCGCTTGCGGATCACGAAGGTATGCGGCGTCTCGCCGGTGCTCACCTTGAAGGCGCGGGAGAAATGCCCGGCGCTCAGCCCCACCTCGCGGGCCAGCGTCTCCACCGGGATGCTCTCGGAGACATGCGCCTCCACGAAGCGGGTCACCCGGTTCACCTGCCACTGGGCCAACCCGCCGCGCAGCGGGGCGGCCGGCGCCGGCGTGCCGCACTCGGGCAGCAGCAGGCTCTCGGTGTCAACGGCCTCGGGCGCGGGCTCCAGCAGGCTCGCCAGCTCGTCGAGGCAGAGCCGGGCGCGGCGCGGGTCGGCCTCCAGGGCGGCGCGCGCCCGGGTCAGCAGGTCGCCCAGGGCCCGGGGCGAGGCGGGGACGGGCGCTGCAGGGACGGGCGCGGCGGCAGGAACGGGGCGGGAAGAAACGCGCGGGGCCTGCTGCGCTGCGGCATGGGAGAGAGTGAACATCGATGTCCTCCTGTTCGGTGACTGCCTGCCCATGATCCCCATCCGGGCGCGCAGACGGAATTGAACGGCGGGACATCGGTTTCGTGTTCTGGGATAGAACGCTCATACCATGGTTTAGACTTGCTGCCCGGGAGGTGGGGGCGGCAGCGCCCTCCGGCACGCAATGGCCGGATAATCAACGTTATGTTGACTGATCCGGCGTCCCCGCCCGCAGGCCGCATTCGATTCAAATTTTCTGAAAATCCGCGGAAAACTTGATGCGAATTGGCAAGGCCCCGCAAGGAACCGCAAATTTCCGCCAAAGTTTTGTACGAATGCGTCGCACCGCCGCGTCAGGTGAAGAAGGCGCCGTTCTCGCGCACGATCTCGGGCAGCCGCTCGATGGTACCGGAGAGATGCAGGCGCATCGCCTCCGTGGCGGCGGCCGGATCGCCGGCGGCGATCGCCTCCACCACGGCGCGGTGGCCCTCGAGCACGGCGCGCATCTTGCCCTTGCGCGGCAGGTCGAGCGAGCGCACCCGCGCGAGATGGCCGCAACGCGCGGTCACGTGGCGGTGCAGGTCGAGCTGGTCGGCCGCGGCGAAGAGCGCCTCGTGGAAGGCCTCGTCGAGCTGCTTGAACAGCTCGATCTGCTCCACCTCGCCGGCCAGCGCCTCCTGCATCTTGAGCATGCCGCGCAGCTTCACCGCCGCCGCCCCGTCGCCCTGCAGCGCCAGCACCCGGGCCACCTCGCATTCCACCGCCGCGCGCAGGAAATGCTCCTCGCGCAGCCGGTCGCGGTCGATGCGGGTGACGAGGGTGCGCGACTGCGGGTAGGAGCGCACCAGCCCGTCGCCCTCCAGCCGCAGGATGGCCTCGCGCACCGGGCTCTGGCTCACGCTGAAGGCCTGGGCGATCTCGGCCCGCACCAGGGCCGAGCCGGGCGGCAGCTCGAGCGACACGATCCGCCCCCGCAGCGCCTCGTACACCCTCGCGGAGGCCGGCACATGCGCGCTCACCCCCTCGCGCGGGGCCGGCATGTCGGTGGAAAACGGGTTCCTGTTCATCGCGTTGCGCCTCCCGGCCGCAGGGTCGTCGAGCTGCCGAAGCTGCGGGCTTACATCAGCCTGTCGGGCAAGAAAAGCGACAAGCCCGGCACCGCGATCAGCAGGGCGAAGAACAGCACCATCACCGCGAAGAAGATCACCGAGGCGCGGCTGAACGCCCCCATCTTCACGTCGAGCACCCCGCAGACGGTGAACATGATCACCCCCACCGGCGGCGTGAGCCCGCCGAAGTTGATCAGCGTCACGATGAGGATGCCCATGTGCACCGGGTCATAGCCCGCGTGCACCAGCGCCGGCATCACGATGGGGGTCACCAGCAGGATGTTGGCCGCCCCCTCCAGGAACATGCCGCTCACCACCAGCAGCACCACGATCAGCAGCAGCACCGAGAGCGGGTCGGAGGTGAGCGAGGTGACGAATTCGGTGATCTGCTGCGGCCCGCGCTCGATGGTCACGGCGTAGCCCAGTACGCCCGCCATCATGATCAGCAGCATCACCATGCCGAGGTCCGACACCGAGTGGCGCAGCGCGTCGACGAAGCGCGCCCAGGTGAGCTCGCGGTACACGAACACCCCCACCGCGAGCGCGTAGGCCACCAGGAAGGCGCCGGCCTCGGTGGCGGTGAAGAAGCCGAAGCGGAAGCCCACGATCAGGATCACCGGGAAGGCCAGCGCCCAGACCGACTCGAGGAAGGACGCGCCCAGCTCGCGCGCCGAGGGCAGCGTGGCGGCATCCGCCGCGTAGCCGTTGCGCTTCGCCACCCCCCAGGTGGTCACCATCAGCACCAGCGTGAGCGCGATGCCCGGCAGCACCCCGGCGAGGAACAGCCGCCCGATCGACACCTCGTTGATGAAGCCGAACAGGATCAGCCCGATCGAGGGCGGGATGGTGGCGGTGATGATCGAGCCGAAGGCGATGATCGCCGCCGTCATCGCCTTCGAGTAGCCCTGCGCGATCATCGAGGGCCCGAGCAGGCGCGATTCCATCGAGGCATCCGCCACCGCCGAGCCCGAGATGCCGCCCATCATGAAGCTCAGCATGATCGACACCTGCGCGAGCCCGCCCGCCATCCAGCCGGTGAGCAGCCGCGCGAAGCGCACCAGCCGCTCGGTGATGCCGGTGGCGTTCATCAGGTTTCCCGCGAGGATGAAGAACGGCACCGCCAGCAGCGGGAAGCTCTGCGTCGCCGTCACCATCTTCTGGATGGCGATGGTGGGCGGCATGGTGCCGGTGAGCACGAACACCGGAATGGCCGAGAGCGCCAGCGCGAAGGCCACCGGCATGCCCATCAGCAGGAACAGCACGAAAAGCGCGAGGATGAGCAGCAGCATCAGGTCACGTCCTCCTCGCGCGGGGCGGGCGCCGGCGCGCCGCGAAAGCCGGCGGCGATCTGCACCAGCATGGTGCGCAGCATCAGCCCGAGGCCGAGCACCATCGAGGCGTGCACCCATGAGCCGTGCATCTGCGTCGCCCCCTCCAGCCGCGGGTGCATCAGCACCATGTTGCGCCAGGCGTAGACCAGCAGGAAGCCCAGCAGCCCCGCCAGCACCAGACCGTTGAGCAGCATGAGCCAGCGCCGCGCCGCCTCCGGCAGCATGTCCGGCACCAGCGCCAGGCCGAAGTGCCGGCCGTCCTGCAGCGCGAGGTCGGCCGCCAGCATGGCGAGCCAGGCGAAGAGCAGCTGCGCCACCTCCACCGACCAGATGATCGGCGTGCCCCGCACCCGGGCGACCGAGGCCGCCCCGATCAGCACCACCACCGCGACGAGCAGCGTCGCGGCGGCGGCATATTCGATGCGTCGGAACATCACGCGTCCCCCTCCCCCGCGCTCAGCGGCCCAGCACCTTGTCCACCTCGGCGGCCTCGGCCTCGAGGTTGAGCGTCGCATAGACCGGCTTCACCGCCTCCTTGAAGGGCGCGGGGTCGATCTCGCGCACGCTCACGCCGGCGGCGGCGATCTTCTCCAGCGCCTCCTTGCCCTGCTCGATGGTCAGGCCCGAGGCATAGCGGCCGTCCTCCACCGCGAGCTTGCGGATGATCTCCTGGTTCTCCGGCGAGATGTCGTCCCAGGCATCGGCCCCCACCACCAGCGCGGTCACCAGCTGGATGTGGTTGGTGAGCGTCACGTCCTTCACCACCTCGTAGAGCTTGGCGCCCCAGATGGCGGTGGGCTGGGCCTCGGCGGCGTCGATGGTGCCGAGCTGCAGCGCCGAGTACACCTCGCCCCAGGCGATGGGCGTGGGCTCGGCCCCCATGGCGCGGATGGTCTCGATCCACACCGGCGCGCCGATGGTGCGCATGCGCACGCCGGCGAGGTCGGCCGGCGTGTCCACCGGCATCTGGGTCAGCGCCTGGCGCGCGCCCTGGTACCAGTTGGAGGCGAGCATCACGAGCCCGGCCTTCTCCTTCAGCTCCTCGCCCCAGCCCAGGTAGGCCTCCGACAGCGCGAAGCGGTCCGCCTCCTCGTAGCTGTCGAAGATGAACGGCGCCGACATGATGGCGAGCGAGGGCACGAAGCTCGACAGCCGCGCCACGTCGGTCACCGTGCCCACGTTGGCGCCGGCGCGGGCCTGGTCGATCATCTCGGTGGTGTCGCCGAGCTGGGAGTTGTGGAACACGTCCACCTCCACCGCGCCGCCCGTGGCCTCCTTCACGTCGGCGGCGAATTTCTCCAGCCCCTGCCCCATCGGGTCGGAGGGGGCGAGCACGGTGCCGATGCGCAGCACGGTCTGGGCGGCGGCGGGGCCGGCAAGCGCCCCTGCCCCCGCGAGCGCGAGGGTCGAGACGGCGGCGGCGACACCGAGGCGCCTGGCAATGGAAAGCATGGTCTTCCTCCCGTGTAATTATGATTTTTCCGCAACTGATATTTTTGTTGCGCTCGGATACTGGGTCTGCGATCACTGGCCTGTCAACCGGTTTCTGCATGCCCCGCCCCGAGGAGGAGCCCCCCTGCCCCCGTCCCCCGGCCTGAGCTTCACCCCCGCCAGCGACACCACGGCCGAGCTGGGCGAGAGCCCGTTCTGGTGCCCCCTCGAGGGCTGCCTCTGGTGGGTCGACATCGCCGGCCGCCGCCTGCTGCGCACCGACCCCGCCAGCGGCGCCACCGCCGCCTGGCCCACGCCGGAGGAACCGGGCTTCGTGGTGCTCACCGGCCCGGGCGCGCCGGCTGTGGGCATGGAGAGCGGCATCTTCGCCTTCTCCCCCGGCACCGCCCGCTTCACCCGCATCCTGCCCCTCGAGGCCCCCGGCACCCGGTTCAACGACGCCACGGTCGATGCCGCCGGCCGGCTCTGGGCCGCGACGATGGACATCACCGTCACCCGCCCGCTCGGCGCGCTCTACCGCTTCGGCCCGGAAGGGCCCGAGCGCCTGCTCGACGGGCTCTCCACCCCCAACGGGCTCGCGGTCGACGCCGGGCTCACCCGGCTCTGGCTGTCGGATTCCCACCCCTCCCAGCGCCATGTCTGGACCCTGCCGCTCACCGGTGCCGCGCCCGGGCCCCGCCGGCCCTTCGCCACCCTCGCCGGCCCCGACGGCCGCCCCGACGGTGCCGCCATCGACAGCGCCGGCGATTACTGGATCGCGGGGGTGGACGGCGGCGCCCTGCATGTCTTCGCGCCCGACGGCACGCACCGCGCCCGCCATGCCACCCCCTCGGCCACGCCCACCAAGCCCGCCTTCGCCGGGGGCCGGCTGTTCCTCACCGCCAAGCACGGCCCCCTCGCGGCCGCGGCCCTCGCCGCCCCGGTGCCCCCCCTGCCCTACTGGAAACCCGCAGCCTGAGCCGCGGCGCCCCGCCGCCTCGCGCAGCCTGAGCCGCGGCGCCCCGCTGCCCCGGCCCACGAGCCGGGGCCTCGCGCCGCCCGGCCTCCGCGCCACCCCCGCGCCCCCCGTTCAACCGCGGGGTTGCCGATTTCCCCCCGCACCGCGCGCGGCTCTGCTATGCTGCGCGTGAGCCCGGCTGCCCGGGCGAGTGGAGGTCAATTCCGCACCTCATCGGGAGAAACTTCTTGATCAGCGACGGGCGCTCCGTGCATCTGTCGCGAAATCCTGCACCTGTCCAGAAGCTTGCAAGACTCGAGGATGTATTCGATGCGCCACAATATCGCCACTTTCTGCCTTTTTCTTGCCCTGTTATTCGCCTGCTTCCTGCCGCAGCCCTCCGCGGCGCAGCAATCCGGCGCGGCACCCGCCGCGGTGCCCGTCACCACCGTGCCGGCCGCGATGCAGGACGTCTCCCAGACCCTCGACGTCGTGGGCCGCATCGAGGCCACCGAGCGCGTTGAGCTGCGCGCCCGCGTCACCGGCTTCCTCGAGCAGGTGCTGTTCACCGACGGCACGGAGGTGAAGGAAGGCGACGTGCTCTACCGCATCGAGAAGGGCGAGTTCGAGGCGGCCGTGAACCAGGCCCAGGGCGCGCTGGCGCAGGACCAGGCGGCCCTGAAGCTCGCCCAGGTGCAGCTCGACCGCGCCCAGCAGCTCGCCGATCGCGATGCCGGCACCGTCGCCCGGCGCGACGAGGCCCAGGCCTCCGCCGACGAGGCCGCCGGCCGCATCACCTCCGACGAGGCCGCCCTCGCCAAGGCGAAGATCAACCTCGGCTACACCGAGATCACCGCCCCCATCTCCGGGCGCATCGGCCGCACCGCGGTCACCAAGGGCAACGTGGTGGGGCCGGACAGCGGCGTGCTCACCACCATCGTCTCGGAAGACCCGATCTACGTCACCTTCCCCATCAGCCAGCGCGTGCTGCGCGCCTACCGCATGGCGGGCGGAGACCCCAAGGGCGCCGGCGACATCGCCGTGCAGCTCGGCTTCTCCGACGGCACCACCTACGCCCAGACCGGCACCATCGACTTCCTCGACGTCTCGGTCTCCCGCTCCACCGACACCGTGCTCGCCCGAGCGGTGATGCCCAACCCCGACGGCGCCCTGCGCGATGGCGAGCTGGTCACCGTCAACCTCTCCGAGAAGACCCCGGAGGAGAAGATCGTCATCCCCCAGTCCGCCCTGCTGTCGGACAAGGACGGCATCTACGTCTTCACCGTGACCGACGGCAAGGCGACCCAGGCGCGGCTCAAGCTCGGGCCCCAGCACGGCACCGGCGTGGTGGTCGAGAGCGGGCTCTCCGAGGGCGACCAGGTGATCACCGAGGGGCTCGAGCGGGTGCAGCCCGGCGCGCCCGTCTCCGCCGCTCCGGCCGGAAAGTCCTGATCCATGCTCTCAAGCCTCTTCGTCGACCGCCCGCGCTTCGCCATCGTCATCGCCATCGTCACCACCATCGCCGGGCTGCTCTCGCTCATGTCGATCCCGGTGGCGCAATACCCCGACATCGTGCCGCCGCAGGTGCAGGTCTCGGCCTTCTACCCCGGCGCCTCCTCCCAGGTGGTGGAGGAAACCGTCGCCCAGCCCATCGAGGCCCAGGTGGTCGGCGTCTCCGACGCGATCTACATGAAATCGGTCAGCGGGGACGACGGCACCTACACGCTCACCGTCTCCTTCGAGCTCGGCACCGACCCCGACATCAACACGGTCAACGTGAACAACCGCGTGCAGGTCGCCACCTCCAAGCTGCCCGACGAGGTGCAGCGCAGCGGCATCACGGTGAAGAAGAAATCCTCCGCCCTGCTGGGCGTGATCGCCTTCTCCTCGCCGAACGCCACGCATGACCCGCTGTTCCTGTCCAACTACGTCACCATCAACATCCTCGACCAGATCCGCTCCACCCCCGGCGTGGGCGACGCGATGCTCTGGGGCCCGCAGGACTACGCGATGCGGGTCTGGACCGACACCGACCGGCTCACCGGCCTCGGCCTCACCAACGCCGACATCGCCGCCGCCATCCAGTCGCAGAACGTGCAGGCGGCGGTGGGCCGCATCGGCGCCCGCCCGATCTCCGACGACCAGGCCCTGCAGTTCAACGTGCGCACCAAGGGCCGGCTCGCCACGGTGGAGGAGTTCGAGAACATCGTGCTGCGCACCAACCCCGACGGCTCGGTGCTCCGCCTCGGCGAGGTGGCGCGGGTCGAGCTCGGTGCGGCAAACCTCGACCGTTCCACCACCTTCAACGGCGGCGACGCGGCCGTGGTCGCCATCTACCAGGCCCCCGGCGCCAACGCCCTCGAGGCGCTCGATTCCGTGCGCGCCCAGGTGGGCGAACTGGCGAAATCCTTCCCCGAGGACATGGACTGGAAGGTCACCTACGACCCCACGGCCTTCGTCACCTCCACCATCGAGGAGGTGCAGAAAACCCTCATCGAGGCCTTCGTGCTGGTGGTCGCGGTGGTGTTCATCTTCCTCGGCAACTTCCGCGCCACGATCATCCCCACCGTCGCCGTGCCGGTGAGCCTGGTGGGCGCCTTCATCGCGCTCAACGCGCTCGGCTACTCGGCCAACTCCGTGTCGCTGCTCGCCCTCGTGCTCGCCATCGGCATCGTGGTCGACGACGCGATCGTGGTGGTGGAGAACGTCGAGCGGGTGATGGAGGAAAACCCCCATCTCAGCCCGGCCCAGGCCACCAAGCAGGCGATGCGCGAGATCACCGCGCCGATCATCGCCATCACCCTGGTGCTGCTCTCAGTCTTCGTGCCCATCGGCTTCATTCCCGGCATCTCGGGCGAGCTGTTCCGCCAGTTCGCGGTCACCGTCTCGGTGTCGATGGTGCTCTCGGCGATCAACGCGCTCACCCTCTCGCCCGCGCTCTGCGCCGTGCTGCTGCGCCCCTCGCACGGGCCCAAGCGCGGCATCATGGCCCGCGTCTCGCGCGGGATCGACGGGCTGCGCGACGGCTACGGCAACGTGGTGGTGCGCCTCGTGCGCGTCTCGGTGGTGGGGCTGCTCATCGCCGCGGTGGCCGGCGGGGCGATCTGGTCGATGATCAAGGTCACCCCCACCGGCTTCCTGCCCTCCGACGACCAGGGCGGCTTCTTCATCGTGGTCCGCCTGCCCGACGGCGCCTCGGTCACCCGCACCTCGGAGGTGATCGCCCAGGCCGAGGCGATCCTGAAGCAGGAGGACGCCATCGAGGACATCACCTCGGTCACCGGGCTGAACTTCCTCGACGGCTACTCCCAGTCGAGCTCGGGCTTCATCGTGCTCACCCTCAAGCCCTTCGCCGAGCGCCCGGGGCCGGAGAACGGCACCGACGCGCTGATCGCCCGGCTGGGGCCCAAGCTCGCCACCATCCGCGGCGGCGCGGTGGTGCCGCTCGCCCCGCCCCCCATCGTCGGGCTCGGCACCGGCGGCGGCTTCACCTACATGATGAAGGACCAGGGCGGCGGCACGCCGGAGGAACTGGCCCAGGCCCTGCGCGGCCTCATCGTGGCGGCCAACCAGAGCCCCGACCTCTCGCGGGTGTTCTCCACCTACTCGGCCACCACGCCCTCGGTCTACCTCGACATCGACCGCGACAAGGCGCGCATCCTCGGGGTGAACATTTCCGACATCTTCACCCAGCTGCAGGCCGCGCTCGGCGGGCTCTACGTGAACGACATGAACCTCTACGGCCGCACCTGGCAGGTGCAGGTCCAGGCCGAGGCGGCCGACCGCGACAGCATCGACGACATCTACCGCATCAACGTGCGCTCCGACACGGGCGAGATGGTGCCGCTGCGCAGCCTCGTGGAGGTGCGCCCGGTGGTGGGGCCGCCGGCGCTCATCCGCTACAACAATGCCCGCGCCGTGACGGTGATGGGCGGGCCGGCGCCCGGTGTCTCCTCGGGCGAGTCGCTCGCCGCGATGGAGCAGGTGGCCGCCTCCACCCTGCCCGCCGGCTTCTCCGGCGAGTGGACCGACACCGCCTTCCAGGAGAAGCGCACCGAGGGCGCGCTGCCGGTGATCCTCGGGCTGGCGGTGCTCTTCGCCTTCCTGTTCCTCGTGGCGCTCTACGAGAGCTGGACCATCCCGATCCCGGTGCTGCTCTCGGTCTCGGTGGCGATCACCGGCGCGGTGGGGGCGCTGCTGATAGCCGGGCTGCCGCTCGACCTCTACGCCCAGATCGGCATGGTGGTGCTGATCGGCCTCGCGGCGAAGAACGGCATCCTGATCGTGGAGTTCGCCAAGGAGCAGCGCGAGCACGGCGTGCCGCTCCGACAGGCGGCGGCGGAGGGGGCGCGGCTGCGCTTCCGCCCGGTGATGATGACCTCGCTGGCCTTCATCCTCGGGCTCTACCCGCTGGTGACGGCCAGCGGCGCCTCCGAGCTCGCCCGGCGGGCGGTGGGCACGCCGGTGTTCGGCGGCATGATCTTCGCCTCGCTGCTGGGCATCTTCGCCATCCCGCCGCTCTACGTGTTCTTCCAGGGCCTGCGCGAACGCCTGCGCCCCGGCGCCCGCCCCAAGGCCCCGCCCGAGGAGACACCCCCCGCCGCCTGATCTCCCGCCGCCTGACCTGCCACACGGCCCGCCCTCCCCGGCGGGCCGTTTTCCTTTCCGTCCCGGCCCGGCCACGGCCGCCTCGCCGAGGGGGCTTCGCCCCCTCACCTCGACGGCCGTCGCACAGGGCCTTGCGGCCCTGCGCCGAGGCGGCCCCGCTGCGGCAGGGCCCCGGGCGGTGCGCCGCGGGCAGGTTTCGAAGTGGACGGTTGCAAGGGCCTGGTGCGAAGGATGACAGGGGGGGAACAGAGGCCCCCTGCCCCACCGGCCGCGACCGGTTCCGAGGCCCGCGAGGCGGCCACCCGTTGCCGGACCGGGGGACTCGTCGTTGCCACCGGCGGCCTGACGTCAAAGCCTGCCCGTTCGGGGCTCAGAAAGCGGCGGCGGAACCTGCCGCGGCGCGAGCCCCTCCTCGTTCCGAGCCGGGCGCGAAGGGACGCGCCCGAGCCTGGGTGGGCGCACTCACGCCCGTGGTCAGCGGTTTATCGCGAAAGCCCCGGACGAGGACTGTGCGACACCTGGCATCGCCATCGCGCCCTCCCGGGGGAGGGTCGGGCGCGGCCCGGGCTGGTCGCCCGGGCGGGAGGCCCGAGCCATGCACGCAGCCCCGGAAGGACAAGCGGCGCGCCTTGTCCCGGCGCGCCGCTTGTCTTCCCCCCTGCCCTGCCGTTGCCACTTTCCAGCGGCAGGAAACTATAGCCAGAAGTAAGCTCTATCAGATCTGTTTTCCATGCGTTTTCAATATGTTACAAAGCACTTCCGCAAAAATTGCCAATTGGCAATTCTCACACCCGCGACCGTGCGGCAATCAACGCCTCGAAGGCCTTGCGCAGCTCCGCCTCCGACACCGAACCGTCGATCTCGACCACGCTCTTGCGCCCCTTCCGGCGCAGGATCACCCCGCGCGCCAGGGCCTCGCCCTTGTCGGCCGCCTTGCGCGGCGCGGCCTTGCCCTCGCCCGCCTTGCGCAGCCGGGTGAGCACCTCCGCCACCGGCACCCCGCCCTGCCCCGAGAGCCGCGCCGAGGCCTGGGCGTCGCGCAGCTCCACCGCCGCGTCGAGCACCCGGGCGCGGCTGTCCTCGGCGGCCAGGAACGGCTTCAGGCTGCGGGCGTGAAGCTCGCGCAACTCGCGCACCGAGGGCCAGGCGGAGACGATCTCCTCGGGCAGCCGGGCGAGCTGCAGGAAGCGCGACAGCCAGCCTTCCGAGACGTCCAGCCGCTGCGCCATCGCCTTCTGCCGGCCGTCGTAATAGAGGTCGAGCGCCCGGGCATAATCGATGGCGCGCTCGTAGTCCGAGAGGTCCTCGCGGTCGCGGTTCTCGATGTCGGAGAGGCGGAAGGCCTCCTCGTCGCTGAGCTCGCGCACCTCGACGAGATAGCGGAAGCCGGGGTAGTTGTTCGCCCGCAGCCAGGAGATGGCGAAGTGCCGGCGCGCACCGCAGATCACCTCGTAATCCACCCCCTCCTCGCCCGTCACCCGGCGCACGATGGCGGGGAATTCCTGCTGCCCCTGGGCGCGGATGCCCTGGATGAGATCGGCGCAGTTCTCCTCCGTCAGCAGCCCGTAGGCGCGGTTGTGGCGCTCCCACATCCGGCAGCGCGCGGGGTCGACCCAGCGCAGCACCTTCTCCTCGCGTTCGCCGATCTCGGCCAGCGCGTTGGAGCGCTTCAGGGCGCGCGCCGGGGCGGCGGCGGGCTCCACCGGGGCGTCGGTGTCGAGCCCCTTCAGGACATCGTCGAAGATCGCCTTGTGACGCTTGCTCATATCAGTCCCTCCTTGCGCAGGGCGGCATGGTGACTCGGCCAGGTCTTGCGCGCAAGGAACTCCACCTCGCGGCCCACCGCGTCGAGATAGGCCCGCGCGCGGCGGTGCGTCTCGGTGCGCACGCCGGGCCCGGTCATCTCGTAGACGGTGGAGAGATTGGCCGAGGCGTTGTCGATCTCGGCACTGTCCTTGAGCACGGCGCCCAGCATGTCCTGCGGGAACACCGCGTCCATCATGCGCTTGATGGCCTGGTGGGCGGATTTCTGGTCGTTCATCTTCGAGGCGATGATGCGCACGAAGGAATAGGCGCGCTCGCCGCCGTGGCGCTCGAGCTCGGCGAGGGTCGATTCCATCATCTTGAGGAAATGCACCGTGGAGGCGAAGTCGATGTTGCTCGGCGGTGCCGGGATCAGCAGCGCGTTGGCCGCGCGCAGCACCGAGAGCGAGAGCATGCCGAGCGCCGGCGGCGGGTCGAGCAGGATGACGTCGAACTGGTCGGAGATCGACTCCACCCCCTCCCGCAGCCGGTCGAGGATGAAGGCGGGGTCGCGCGCCATGCGGGCGGCAAACTCGTATTCCGCGTCGTAGAGGCCGAGGTTGGCGGGGATGATCGCGAGGCCCGGCCAGTAGGTGGCGCGCAGGGCGTAATGCAGGGTTTTCGGGCCGCCGTGGCGCAGGAAGGGGTAGAGCGTGTCCTCCTCCTCGTTCACGTCCACGTCCGGGTTCATGCCGAAGACGGCGGTGGTGGAGGCCTGGCTGTCGCAGTCGATCACGCAGACGCGGTAGCCCTTGAGCGCGAAATACTGCGCGAGATGGGTGACGAGGGTGGTCTTGCCGACGCCGCCCTTGAAGTTCTGCACCGCGAGTACCAGAGGCGGGTCTTCGGGCGCGCGGTGCGGCAGGGTGCCGAAGACCGTGCGCATGCGGTTGACCTCGGCGAGGGAATAGCCCAGCCTGCGGTTTGTCTCGGGGTCCTTCGCCGGCTCGGGCAGACGGCCGTCGGCCTCGGCGTCGCGGATCGCCTTCTCGGTGCGGCCGGCCATCTCGGCCGCGGTGCGGACGTTGAAGCGCAGTTCCAGCTCCTTCTGGGTGCCGGGGGCGAAGACACGCTCGCGCAGACGCTCGATCACCGCGTTGGCGCGATAGGTGAGCTGCCGCAGTTCGGTGAGCGAGATGGCGGAGAGAACGGATGTATCCATCGTCGGGTTCCTGCATCGTTTCGGCACAGAGTGCGCCAGGTGCCCGGAAAGGTAAAGTTCGGAAATCCGCGGCCGGGGCCCCAAAAACCGGAAGTGGGGCGGTGAGGCGCCCGATATCGGTCCCGCACGGCGCAGCCTCGTGAATTCCGCACCTCGGAGCTTCGAGGGACCCGGCTCCATCCCATTTCGTAAGAGTTGCGATCGGGACGGTGCGACCGGCTTCGGCGAATCCCCAATGAAAACAGATGCAAAAAACCCTGGTCGGGTTCTGATTCATAGGATTCATAGATTCATGCCGGGCAAGCCCTTGCAGAATATGGTGTTTTCGCGCGCAGCCATACGTTTCGGGTGGGTTCGCGCTACATTTCGGGACGCGTAGCCTTACGAATCGGGGGGCGCAGGCTTACGGATCGGGTGGCCCGGCAGCCCTTACCTTTCGGGTGCGGTGACAAAATCGCCGGGTCAGGCTGAAAACATCAATTAAATCAATGGAATGAGGTCGGTGGTGCGGCAGTCGGGCGCCGCAAGGCTTACGTTTCGGGTGGTGGCGGTTCTTCCTGCTTGATGGCTTACGTCGTTTTCATTACAAATGTATGAGGAGCGGGGTAGGGCACAGAGATGGCCGAACGATCATACTTCACCATCGAGGCACGGCCAAACGGCGAAAGCCTGATCAAGCCGGGCGAACTCGTGGACCTCATCGAGGTGACGCCGCTCACGCTCAACGACCGTCGCATCTACAACCAGCTGCTCGAAAACGCCTGGGACGCGATCGACAAGCCGGTGACGCATGTGATCGCCAAGGCGGTGCTGCGCGGCTCGCACAATTCCAATGACCGGATCGGCGAGAGCCTCGAGCGGCTGATGTCGGCGGTGGTGAAGGTGGCCGTGGTGTGGGACGGCGAGCCCGCCATCGAGCGCGTGCAGCTTCTGGGCGGCAACATCGAGGCGGCGCGGCCGGACGGGCTGATCGAGTACGAGATCCCGGCGCGGCTGCGCAAGATCATCGGCAATTCCACCGTGTTCGCCCGGCTGCAGCGCGAGGTGATGTTCGCGCTGTCCTCCAAGTACGCGCTGACGCTCTACGAGATGGTGCAGAAGCGCGGGAATTTGCGCTGGCGCTCGTCGGAGCGGTTTTCGGTGGAGGGGCTGCGCGGGGTGCTGGGGGTGCCGAAGGGCAAGCTCACCAGCTGGTCGAACCTGAAGCTGCGCGCGATCGACCCCGCGGTGTCGGAGGTCTGCGCGCTGTCGGACTTCATGGTGGAGATCGTGCCGATCAAGACCGGCCGGGCGGTGACGCATGTGGAGCTGCGCTGGTGGCGCAAGGACGGCGAGGCCTCGGGCGCGGCGGAGCGGGCGCTGCAGTTCTCCAAGGTGGGCCGGCGGGTGCGGGCGGAGGCACGCGAGGAGGTGGTGCAGCCGGCCGGCCGGGAGGCCCGGCCGCGGCCGGGCTGGCTGGAGAGCCGGGGCGCCGCGTTGCGCTCGGAGACCTACGAGACCGCGCGGCTGCGCTTCCCCGGCTACGACATCTATTTCGTCGAGAGCGAGTGGCGCGCCTGGGCCGGGGACAAGCCGCCGGCGGACGACCCGGACCGGGCGTTCCTCGCCTTCTTCCGGCGCTTCGCGGAGGCCAATCCGCTCTGAATTGCCAATTGGCAATTTCCCGGATCGCGGCCGCGGGGCAGGGGGCGGAGCGGGCCCCGATGTGCCGCGCAAAATGAGCATAAAATGCGCGTTGTGTTTCGCGGCTCGCGGGGGGTCATGCGGAAGGCGGCGGGGCGGGCCGCCGGGGCGGGGGGCGCGTTTCCGGTCGCGCGTGTCGCCCGCGCCTCCTGGCGCGTCGCAGGCTGTGGCGCAGCGCGCCCCGTGGAGTGTAAGAGGGCCTGCCGGCGCGCATCGCACCCCGACATGGCGGGGGAGAGCGGAGCGGCCCGACCCGGTTTCCCGGCCCCGCGCGGGCTGCCGCATTGCGAAGGATCGACGATGACCAAGTACTGCCTCACCGTGACCTGCCCCTCCACCCGGGGCATCGTCGCCGCCATCTCGGGGTTCCTCGCCGAGCGGGGCTGCAACATCACCGACAGCTCGCAGTTCGACGACATGGAGACCGGCAACTTCTTCATGCGGGTGAGCTGCACCTCGGAGACCGGCACGGACATCGCCACCCTGCAGGAGGAGTTCGCCGGCATCGCGGGGCGCTTCGGCATGGACTTCGCCTTCCACGACGAGGCGCTGAAGATGAAGGTGGTCATCATGGTGTCGCGCTTCGGGCACTGCCTGAACGACCTGCTCTACCGCTGGCGCATCGGGGCGCTGCCCATCGACATTGTGGCGGTGATCTCCAACCACATGGACTACCAGAAGGTGGTGGTGAACCATGACATCCCCTTCCACTGCATCCGCGTGACGAAGCAGAACAAGCCCGAGGCCGAGGCCGCCATCATGGCCGTGGTGGAGGAGACGGGGGCGGAGCTGATCGTGCTCGCGCGCTACATGCAGATCCTGTCGGACGAGATGTGCCGCAGGATGTCCGGGCGGATCATCAACATCCACCATTCCTTCCTGCCCAGCTTCAAGGGCGCCAACCCCTACAAGCAGGCCTTCGAGCGCGGGGTGAAGCTGATCGGCGCCACCTCGCATTACGTGACGGCCGACCTCGACGAGGGGCCGATCATCGAGCAGGACATCGTGCGCATCACCCATGCCCAGAGTGCGGAGGACTACGTGAGCCTCGGGCGCGACGTGGAGGCGCAGGTGCTCGCGCGGGCCATCCACGCCCATGCCCATCGCCGCGCCTTCCTCAACGGCAACAAGACCGTGGTGTTCCCGGCCTCGCCCGGCTCCTATTCCTCCGAGCGCATGGGCTGAGGGCCGGGCGCTCCTCGCGGCAGGGGAGCCGGCGTCCGCTGGCCTGCGCCCCGGGGGGCACCTCCCGCGCGGGCCCGGGGCGCGACAAGACCCCGCGCCGGGCCCCCGCGCCGCCGCGCCCCGGCCCCCGAGCCGGGGCCTCCCGGCCGGGGCGGTGTGCTCCGCCACGCCCGGAGCGGGCCGGTTCCGCCGACACCGCGGGTGATGTCCGCCGACGGGGCAGGGGCCCGTGCCGGCCGCGCCGGGAGGCGCGGGGGCAATGCGCCGCGCCCCGGCCGCCGAGCCGGGGCCTCCGCGACGGTGACGCGGGGAGAGCGGAGGCCGGAGGCCCGGCGACCCGAGACGCGCGGCTCGCCGACGCCGCGCGGGCCCCCCGGCGGAATCGGCTCCCGGGCCCGGGGCGTCCCGCCGTGCCCGGCCCGGTGTTCCGGAAGGTTTCGTACCAAGGTGCTTGAATCGCCGCGCGTGGCCGCTAGGCTCTCGGGCTCAGAACTCCGGGAGGTACAAATGAAATTCGTGAAATCCCTGGCCATCGCGGCGTCCCTCGTCGCGGCTCCGGTCGCAGCACAGACCCAGCTCTCCATCGCCACCGGCGGCACCGGCGGTGTCTATTACCCGATGGGCGGCGGGCTGGCCGAGATCATCAACAACCATGTCGAGGGCTATTCCGCCACCGCCGAGGTGACCGGCGCCTCGGTGGAGAACATGGGCCTGATCGCCACCGGCGACGCCGACCTCGCCATCGCGCTCGCCGACACGGTGCAGCAGGCCTATGCCGGCAGCGGGCGCTTCGAGGGCCAGCAGCTGCCGATGGTGCGCGCCGTGGGCTCGCTCTATGCCAACATGGTCCAGATCGCCACGCTGGCCGATTCCGGCGTGGAGAGCCTGGAGGACCTCAAGGGCAAGCGCGTGTCGGTCGGAGCACCCGGCTCGGGCACCGAGGTGAACGCCCGCACCCTGCTCGAGGCCAATGGCATGTCCTTCGACGATTTCGACGCCCAGCGGCTGAACTTCAACGAGACCGCCGATGCGCTGAACAACGGCGACATCGACGCGGGCTTCTGGAGCGTGGGCGCCCCCACCTCCTCGATTCTCAACCTCGCGACGACCAACAGCATCCGCATCCTCGCGCTCAGCCCCGAGCAGATCGCCGCGGCGCGCGAGGCGGACCCGGTGTTCGCCGAGCTGTCGCTGCCCGCGGGCACCTACCAGGGCGTGGACGAGGCAACCCCCACCCTGGGCGTGCCCAATGTGCTCGTGGTCTCCTCGGAGATGGACGAGGAGACGGTCTACCAGGTGACCAAGGCGATGTACGAGAACATCGCCGAGCTGCAGGCCGTGCACCCGGCGGCGAACGAGACCACGGTCGAGTTCACCATGTCGGCGACGCCCGTGCCGCTGCACGCCGGCGCCATCCGCTACTTCGAGGAAGCGGGCGCCGAGATCCCCGACCGGCTGCGCGAGTGATGCGAGCCGGGAGAGGGGGAGGGCGCCGCGCCCTCCTCCTGCTTGCGCTGCTGCTCGCCCCGGGCCTGGCCCGGGCCGGGATGCTGACCGCGAGCCTGCCCGACGGCACCGAGCTCGCCCGCCTCGACGTGCCCGAGGGCACGGGCTGGTGCGTGCTCTGGAACCACTCCGTGCAGGGGTTCGCGGTGCGCGACTGCTACGAGAACCGCGCCGGGCACATGGTGCTGGTGCGCTCGCACCAGCCGGATTTCGCCGCCGGGCTGGGGCACTGGATCGGCCGGGGCCGGCAGCTCTCCGACGGTGAGGGCGGCTACTGGATCGAGGATATCGACGAGCCGGTGCCGGGCGACGCCTATATCCTGCGCCCCGGCAGCATGGCGGTGAACCACAGGCTGAGCGCGGCCTCGGGCGAGGTGTCGCTCTCCGCGCTCGCCCCTCATGCACGGGTGCGCATCGCCCTCGAGACCGGAGATCCCGAATGACCGACACCGCGACCGCCCCCACCCCCGAGGAGCCGGGCCCCGACCAGCCGAGGCTGGTGCTGAAGGCGATCGCCGTGGTGGGGATCGCGCTGTCGCTGTTCCAGCTCTACGCCGCCGGGCTGCAGCCGCTGGGCCTGTTCTTCCAGCGCCCCATCCACCTCGGCTTCATCCTGGTGCTGACCTTCCTGATCTACCCGGTCACGGGCAAGCGCCCGCGCGGGGTGATCGGCTGGGCGGTGGACGGCGCGCTCATCGCCTGCGGCGTGCTGGCGGGCTACTGGGTGCCGGCCAACATCGACGCCATCTCCAACGCCATCATCCCGCGCAACGTGGACGTGGTGATCGGGGTGATCACGGTGCTGGTGGTGCTGGAGGCGGCGCGGCGGGCGATCGGGCTGGGGATGACGATCATCGGGCTCGTGTTCATCCTCTACGCCTTCGCGGGCAACCGGGGCGAGCTGCCCTTCCTCGCCGATCTCATGCCCGGCATCCTCAACCACCGCGGCTACACGCTCGACCGGCTGGCGAGCCAGCTCACGCTCGGCGCCGAGGGCATCTGGGGCCTGCCGCTGGGGGTGGCGGCCACGTTCATCTTCGTCTTCGTGCTGTTCGGCGCCTTCCTGGAGGTGACCGGGGCGGGCAAGTTCTTCATCGACCTCGCCTATGCCGCCACCGGCCGGCAGCGCGGCGGCCCGGCCAAGGCGGCGGTGATCGCCTCGGCCGGCATGGGCTCGATCTCGGGCTCGGCCATCGCCAACGTGGTGACCACGGGCGCCTTCACCATCCCGCTGATGAAGCGGCTGGGCTACCGGCCGGCGCAGGCGGGCGGCATCGAGGCCGCGGCCTCCACCGGCGGGCAGATCATGCCGCCGCTGATGGGCGCCGGCGCCTTCCTGATGAGCGAGTTCACCCGGGTGCCCTACATCGACATCGTGCTGATCTCGATCTTCCCGGCGGTGCTCTATTTCGGCGCCGTCTACCTGCTGGTGCACATCGCCGCGGTGAAGCAGGGGATGAAGGGCATCCCCGCCGCCGAGCTGCCCAAGGTGCGCGAGGTGCTGGCCGAGGGCTGGCATTTCCTGCTGCCGCTGGTGGCGCTGGTGTGGCTGCTGGTGGTGGGCTACTCGCCGATGCGGGTGGGGTTCTACGCCATCGTGGCGGTGATCGCGGCGGCGGTGCTGCGGGCGACGCTGCGCTTTCTCGCCGAGGGGCCGACGGCCGCGGGGCTGGTGGCGCTGACGAAGGCGGGGGTGGAGAAGACCCTCGCCGCGCTGGAGCTGGGCGCGCGCAACGCGGTGGCGGTGTCGATGGCCTGCGCGGTGGCGGGCATCGTGGTCGGCGTGGTCGGGCTCACCGGGCTGGGGCTGAAGTTCTCCGCCATGATGCTGGCCTTCTCGGGTGGCAACCTGTTCCTCGCCCTCGTGCTGGTGGTGATCGCGAGCCTGATCCTCGGGATGGGTCTGCCGGTGACGGCGGCCTATATCGTGCTGATCATCCTCGTGGGCCCGGCGCTCACCTCCGAGTTCGGGGTGCCGCTGCTGATCGCGCATCTGGTGGTGTTCTGGTGGAGCCAGGATTCCAACGTCACCCCACCGGTGGCGCTGGCCGGCTTCGCCGGGGCGGCGATCGCGAACGCGAGCCCGATGGAGACCTCGGTGCAGGCGTGGAAATACGCCAAGGGGCTCTACCTCATCCCGCTGTTCATGGTCTACAACCCCTCGATCATCGAGGGCGGGCCGGTGCCGCTGGTGCTGTGGAACGGGTTCATCGTGATCCTGGCGCTGGTGGCCTTTGCCGCGGCGCTGGAGGGCTGGCTGTTCGGGCCGATGCCGGTGTGGCAGCGGGTGTTGCTGATCCCCGGCGTGGTGGGCATCTTCTGGCGCTCGATCCCCATCGAGATGGCGGGCGCGGCGCTGATCCTCGTGTTGCTGGCGCTGAACTGGCTCGCGGCCCGGCGCAACCCCGAGCCCGCCTGAGCCCGGCGGCCCGGGGGGCCTGCGCCTTACGACACCGCCGCCAGGCACGAAGGGACGCGCCCGACCCTGGGTGGGCGCGTCCACGCCTGTGATGGACGCTTTATCCCGCAAGTCCCGGACGAGGGCTGTGCGGCGAGCGACATCGCCGTCGCGCCCTCCCGGGGGGAGGGTCGGGCGCGGCCCGGGCTGGTTGCCCGGGCGGAAGGCACGGGCCGGGCGCCGGAAGGGCGACCGGGCTCGCGCTGCGCGGTGTCCGTGGCAGGCGCCCTGTGCCCGGGCCCGCAGCTGAGACGGCCCGCCGCGGCCTTGCTGCAGCGCGACATCCCCTTTGGCAAAGCGGCCGGGCTCGGCTAGGTCTTGGGGGCCCGGCACGGCCGCCGGGCCGCCAGTTTCCGGGGAAGTCCATGTCCGATCAGCCTGCACCGCCCGTCATCACCTGCGAGAAGCGCCCGGCCAGCGGGGCGGGGGGGATGGTGGTGACCAACCATCCGCTCGGCTCCGCCGCCGGCCAGCAGGTGCTCGCCGAGGGCGGCAACGCGGTGGACGCGGCGGTGGCAGCCCTGCTCGCGCTCACCGTGGTGGAGCCGATGATGGTGGGCGTGGCCGGCGGCGGCATCGCCCACCTGCGGCTGGCGGAGGGGCGGCACGTGGTGGTCGACGCGCTCTCCACCGCCGCCGCCGCCACCCACCCGGAGATCTACGAGCCGATCGACGACCCCGACGCCACCTTCCCCCCCGCGAAGGACCGGCGCAACCTCGTGGGGCCCTCGGCGGTGGCGGTGCCGGGCAATCTCGCCGGCTGGCACATGATGCAGGCGCGCTACGGGAAGCTGCCCTTCGCCGACGTGGTGGCCCCGGCCATCGGCCTCGCCCGGCGGGGCTTCGCGGTGACGGACTATCTCTCCGGCGCCATCGGCTCGCATGCCGACGACCTCGCCGCCGACCCCGCCATCGCCGCAGTGATGCTGCCCGGGGGCGCGGTGCCGAAGCCCGGCGCGCGCCTCGTGATGGGCGATTACGCGCAGAGCCTGGAACTGATCGCCCGCGAGGGCGCCGCGGCGCTGCACGGCGGCGCGCTGGGGCAGGCGCTGGCCGGCCGCCTCGCCACCGGGGGCGAGGACGCGGGCTACGTGACCCTCGACGACCTCGCCGCCTACCGGCCGCTGGAGCGCGAGGCGATCTTCGGGCGCTACCGGGGGCATGACATCGTCGGCCCGCCGCCGCCGGCCTCCTCGGGCGTGCACGTGGTGCAGATGCTCAACATGCTGGAGGGCTACGACGTGGCCGGCATGGGCTTCGGCAGCCCGGAGCTGCTGCACCTTCTGGCCGAGGTGATGCGTGTCGCCTTCGAGGACCGGCGTGCCGCCTCGGGCGACCCCGCCTTCGTCGACGTGCCGGTGGCGCGCTACCTCTCCGCCGCGCATGCCGAGGCCGGCCGCGCCCGGCTGCGCGCCATGGGCGGCATCGCCGAGGCGCGCCAGCCGGCCGAGAGCCGCGACACCACCCATGTCACGGTGGCGGACCGGGAGGGCAACATCGTCTCGGCCACGCACACGATCAACGGGCTGTTCGGCGCGCGCTTCATGGTGCCGGGCACCGGGATCATTCCCAACAACTACATGTGCAACTTCGACCCCGCGCCGGGGCGGGCGCTCTCCATCGCGCCGGGCAAGCGGGTGCCCACCTCGATGGCGCCGATGATGGTGCTGCGGGACGGCGCGCCGCGCTTCGCGCTCGGCCTGCCGGGGGCGGTGCGCATCTTCCCCTCGGCGATGCTCGCGATCGTGAACCTGCTCGACCATGGCATGGACCTGCAATCGGCCGTGGAGGCGCCGCGGATCTGGACCCAGGGCGGGGCGGTGGAGATCGAGCCCGGCTACTCGGCCGCGCAGGCGGCGCTGGAGGCGCGGGGCCATGCGGTGCGGGTGGAGCCGCATATCGGCGGCGGCATGAATGCCATCGCCTTTGCCCCCGACGGGATGATGACCGGGGCGGCCTGCTGGCGCGCCGACGGCACGGTGGCCGCACTTGGCGGCGGGCTCGCCCGCCCCGGCGTGCGCTTCGCGGTGTGAGGCGGGCATGGTGAAGCTCGTGATGCTCGACCCCGCGGCGCCCGAGCGGCTGGCCCGCATCGCCGCCTTCCTGCCCGCGGGCTGGGAGCTTGCCACCGCCGCGAGCCGGGCGCCGGAGGACCAGCTTGCAGCCCTTTCCGGCGCGCGCTTCGCCATCACCGGCGACGTGCTGGTGAGCGCGGCGATGATGGCCGTGCCCGGGCTGCAGGCGGTGCACAAATGGGGCGTGGGCTATGACAACATCGACTGCGAGGCCGCCCGCGCCCGCGGCGTGCGGGTGCTGCGCACCACCGGCTCGAACGCGGTGGCCGTGGCCGAGACCGCGCTGGGGATGATGCTGGCGCTCGAGCGCAACATCGTGCGCGGCCATGTGGCGCTGCGCGGCGGGGACTGGGCGAAATCGGCGCTGGCCCCGACTTCCGGCACGCTGTCGGGCAAGGTGGTGGGCATCGTGGGGCTGGGGCATATCGGCCGGGCGCTGGCCGGGCTGCTGCGCGGTTTCGGCTGCACGGTGCTCTACAGCCAGCGCACGCGGCTCGACGCGGAGCGGGAGGCGGCGCTCGGCGTGCGGTTCGTGGCGCTCGACGCGCTGCTTTCGCAGGCGGACGTGGTGTCGCTGCACTGCCCGCTCACGCCGGAGACGGCCGGGATGATCGGGGCGGCGGCGCTGGCGCGGATGAAGCCCACGGCCCTGCTGGTGAACCTCGCGCGCGGCGGGGTGGTGGACGAGGAGGCGCTGGCCGATGCCATCGAGGCCGGGGCGCTGCGCGGGGCGGCGACGGATGTCTTCGCCACCGAGCCGATGACCCCCGGCCACCGGCTGTCGCGGCTCGACCGGGTGATCGTGACGCCGCATCTCGGCGCGATCTCGACCGACAGTTTCGCGCCCACGCTGCGCCGGATGATCGGCAACCTCGCCAGCCTCGCCGCCGGGGCCGAGCCGCCGGAGGGCGATGTGGTGGTGTGAGGGCGGCGACCGGGGGGCCGGCATCCCGCGGCCCCCGGCTGGGCCCTGTCGCCCGGGCGACCAGCCCGGGCCGCGTCCGACCCTCCCCATGGGAGGGCGCGATGGCGATGCCGCCAGCCGCTCAGCCGTCGTCCGGAGCTTTCGGGATAAACCGCCGACCAAGGACGTGGCGGCGCCCACCCAGGGTCGGGCGCGTCCCTTCGTGCCTGGCGGAGGTGTCGGAGGGGGGCGTCCTCCCCGGCCGTTTCGCCTGGGCGACCAGCCCGGGCCGCGCCCGGCCGTCCCCACGGGAGGGCGCGTTGGCGATGCCGCCCACTGCACAGCCTTCGTTCGGGGCTTGCGGGATAAACCGCTGACCACGGGCGTGGCGGCGCCCGCCCAGGGTCGGGCGCGTCCCTTCGTGCCCGGCGGAGGTGTCGGAGGGGGTGGCGTCCTCCCCGGCCGTTTCGCCCGGGCGACCAGCCCGGGCCGCGCCCGACCCTCCCCATGGGAGGGCGCGATGGCGATGCCGCTCGCCGCACACCCCTCGTCCGGAGCTTTCGGGATAAACCGCCGACCACGGGCGTGGATGCGCCCACCCAGGGTCAGGCGCGTCCCTTCGTGCCCGGCGGAGGTGTCGGAGGGGGGTGGCGTCCTCTCCGGCCCTTGCGCCCGGGCGACCAGCCCGGGCCGCGCCCGACCCTCCCCCCGGGAGGGCGCGTTGGCGATGCCGCGCGCCGCACAGCCCTCGTCCGGGGCTTGCGGGATAAACCGCCGACCACGGGCGTGGATGCGCCCACCCAGGGTCAGGCGCGTCCCTTCGTGCCCGGCGGAGGTGTCGGAGGGGGTGGCGTCCTCCCGGCCGTTTCGCCCGGGTGGCCAGCCCACCCGGGGGGCGGGCACGACCCTCGGTGCCGCGCGGGGCGTGGTTGAAACGGAGGGGGCGGGGGGTTAGCTGCCGGAGGAGGGCCATCGCGCCCCGGCATCCGGATGAAGGAGCAGGAATGAAACAGGTGCAGATTGCCGCCCCGGGCGGGCTGGAGAACCTCGTGGCCGTCGACGCCCCGGAGCCGCGTGAGCCGGGGCCGGGCGAGATCCGGGTGCGGGTGCATGCGAGCTCGCTCAACTTCCATGACCTGATCGTGGCGAGCCAGCCCGACTGGGTGCCGGACGGGCGCATCCCGCTGGCCGATGGCGCGGGCGTGGTGGAGGCCGTGGGGCCGGGCGTGGAGGAGTTCGCCCCCGGCGATGCCGTGGTCTCGGGCTTCTTCCCGCAATGGCTGAGCGGCGACGACTGCCCGGGCGATTTCAACGGCACCCCGGGCGACGGGATCGACGGTTTCGCCCGCGAGCGGGTGACCATGCCGGCCACGTCCTTCACCCGCGCCCCGCGCGGCTGGTCGCATGCCGAGGCGGCGACGATCACCACCGCGGGCCTCACCGCCTGGCGCGCACTGGTGGTCAACGGCGGGCTGAAGGCCGGCGACACGGTGCTGGTGCTGGGCACCGGGGGCGTGTCGATCTACGCGCTGCAGATCGCCCGGGCGATGGGCGCGCGGGTGATCGCCACCTCCTCGTCGGACGCGAAGCTGGAGCGGGTGCGCGCGCTCGGCGCCGAGGCGGTGATCAACTACCGCAGCACGCCGGACTGGGGCGCCGAGGTGCAGGCCCTCACCGGGGGGCGGGGTGTCGACCATGTGGTGGAAGTGGGCGGGCCGGCCACGCTCGACCAGTCGATCACCGCGGCGCGCATCGGCGGGCATATCGCGCTGATCGGCGTGCTCACCGGGCGCGGCGGCGAGGTGCCGACCAGCAAGATGATGGCGAAACAGCAGCGGCTGCAGGGGCTCATCGTCGGCTCCCGGCGCCAGCAGCAGGATTTCGTCGCCGCGCTCGAGGCGACCGGCATCCGCCCGGTGATCGACAGGCACTTCCCGCTCGACGCGCTGCGCGAGGCCTTCGAATTCCAGGCCGGCGGCGGGCATTTCGGCAAGATCGCCGTGGATATCTGAGCGGGGAAGGGGCGGGGCCTCAGCCCCGCCCGCCCTTGCGCCCCCCGAGCGCCACGGAGACCAGCAGCAGCACCACCGAGAGCCCGATCAGCATCGAGGAGATGGCGGCGATGGTGGGGTCGACCTGGTCGCGCAGGCCGGAGAACATGCGCCGCGGCAGGGTCATGTTCTCGCCGCCGGCGATGAACACCGAGATCACCACCTCGTCGAGCGAGGTGATGAAGGCGAAGAGCGCCCCGGAGACCACCGCGCCGCGCAGCTGCGGCAGGGTGACGGTGAGGAAGGCCGTCCAGCGGCTGGCGCCGAGGCTGCGGGCCGCGCGCTCCTGCGCCGGGTCAAACTGCTGCAGCCCGGAGGTGGTGGTGACCACCACGAAGGGCAGGGCGAGGGCGGCATGCGCCAGCACCAGCCCGGTGACCGTGTTCACCAGCTCCAGCCGGGCGTAGAGGTAGAACACCCCGATGGCGAGGATGATCACCGGCACGATGAGCGGGCTGATGAGCATCAGGCTGAGCACCCGCGCCCCGCGCAGGCGCGACTGGTTGAGCCCGTAGGCCGCCGCCACGCCGAGCGGGGTTGCGAGCAGGGTGACGAGGGCGGCCACCTTGAAGGAGGTGAGCGTGGCCTGCACCCATTCCAGCGAGGCGAAGTAGTTCTCGTACCAGCGCAGGCTGAAGCCCTCGGGCGGGAAGCGCAGGTAGCGCGAATCCGAGAAGGACATCGGCACCACCACCAGCACCGGCGCCACGAGGAACACCAGCACCGCGGCCGCCAGGAGGTAGAGCCAGAGCCGGCCGAGATGGGTGACTTGCGTCTCCGACGCGGGCGAACGCAGCATGTCAGAGCCCTCCGAAGACGCGCTCGATGCGCGTGACGCGGCCGAGCAGCCAGAACAGCGCCACCGTGACCCCGAGCAGCACCACGCCGAGGGCGGAGGCGGCGCCCCAGTCGAAATACATCGCCGCGTTCTGCTGGATCTTCATCGACACCATGATCACCTTGCCGCCGCCGAGCAGCGCCGGTGTCACGTAGAAGCCGAGGCAGAGCACGAACACCAGCAGGCTGCCGGCCATCACGCCGGGCAGCGAGAGCGGGAAGAACACGGTCCAGAACGCCTTCACCGGCCCGGCGCCGAGGCTGGAGGCCGCGCGCATCAGCGACACGTCGACCGCGCGCAGCGAGGAGAACAGCGGCAGCACCATGAAGGGCAGCATCACGTGCAGCATGCCGATCACCGTGCCGGTGTAGTTGTTCACCAGCCGCAGCGGCGTGTCGATGAGGCCGAGGTCGATGAGCCAGCCGTTCACCAGCCCGCGGCGCTGCAGCAGCACCATCCAGGCATAGGTGCGCACCAGGATCGAGGTCCAGAACGGCAGCATCACCAGGATCATCAGCAGCGCGGCGGCGCGCGGCGGCATCTGGCTGAGCAGGTAGGAGAGCGGGTAGCCCAGCAGGAGGGCCAGCGCGGTGACGAGGAAGCTGATCTCGAAGGTCATCGAGAAGATGTTGCGATAGGCGGGCTCGAGCAGGCGCTGGTAGTGGATGAAGCTGAACTGCCCCTCCGAGACCAGCGACAGCCCGAACAGCCAGCCCACCGGCAGGAACACCAGCACCCCCACCAGCAGCAGCGCGGGCAGCGAGAGGGCGGCGAGGGAGAGCCGGTCGCGCAGCTCCTCGCGGCGGATGCGGCGGGCCTGTGTGTCGCCCTCACGGGCGCGGGCCTGCGTGTCGCCCTCGGCCTCGCGGGCGCGGGGCAGGCGGGTGGTGGTATCGGGCGCCGCGGTCATGCCGGGCGCTCCGGCACGAGGATCGTGTCATCGGCGTGCAGCGCGAGGGTGATGCGCTGGCCGGGCTCGGGCATGCGGGCGAGGATCTCGCGGCGCGTGGTGCGGCGCAGCATGATCACCTGGTCGGCGCCGATATCGACCTGCGCCAGCAGGGTCTCGCCCTGGTAGATCACCGATTTCAGCAGGCCGGTGAAGAGGTTGTGCTCCGCCTCCATGCCGGGCTCGGCGAACTCGAGCTTCTCCGGGCGGATGACGAGGAAGGCCGCGTCGGCCACCGGGCGGGAGGTCTTGAGGGGCGTGCCCTCGAAGGCGTGGCCGCCTGGGCCGGGGGTGACCGGCAGCAGGGTGGATTCGCCGATGAAATCGGCCACGAAGGCGTTTGCGGGGCGCTCGTAGAGCGCGCGCGGCGTGTCGACCTGCGAGACGCGGCCGCGGTCGATCACCACGATCCGGTCGGACATGGTGAGGGCCTCGCGCTGGTCGTGCGTCACGTAGACCGTGGTGATGCCGAGCTTGTCGTGCAGGGCGCGGATCTCGATCTGCATGCGCTCGCGCAGGTTCTTGTCGAGCGCGGAGAGCGGCTCGTCCATCAGCAGCACCCGGGGCTCGAACACCACGGCGCGGGCCAGCGCGATGCGCTGTTTCTGGCCGCCGGAGAGGGCGGAGATGTTGCGATCGGCGAGGTGGGAGAGCTGCACGAGGTCGAGCGCGCGGCGCACCTGCGCCTCCACCTGCGCGCGGGGCAGGCGGCGCAGCTTCAGCGGGTAGGCCACGTTCGCCGCCACGTTCATGTGGGGAAAGAGCGCGTAATTCTGGAAGACCATGCCGAAGTCGCGCTTGTGGGGGGCGACGCGGGTCATGTCGGTGCCGCCCACGGTGAGCCGGCCGCGGCTGGGGCGGGTGAAGCCGGCGAGCACCATCAGCAGCGTGGTCTTGCCCGAGCCGGAGGGGCCGAGCAGGGTGAGGAACTCGCCGGCGCCGATCTCGAGGTTCACGTCCTCGAGGGCGTGGAACAGCCCGTAGGTCTTGGTGACGCCGGTGATGGCGATGGGCTCGGCCCGGGGGGCGGGCGCGGTGGCTGCGGGGGCGGGGGCCGTGGCGGCAAGGGGGGTCATCCGGGGGCTGTCTCCTGTGCCTGGGGAAAGCGCGATGCGGGGCCGGCCGCGGGCGGCCGGGCCCCTTGGGTGAGCGCGGGGCTCACTGCGTCATGAAGGCGTCCCAGCGCTCCTGGATGGCGGGGCGGTTGGCGGCCCAGAAGTCGGGGTCGGTGGGCAGCTGCAGCGCGATGTTCTCGGGCGCGGAGGGGCTGATGGCGGTCTGCTCCTCGGTGATCTTGCCCTCGTCGAAGGCGAGCGAGGTGGTGGGGCCGTAGTTGATCAGCGCCGGCAGGTTTGCCTGCAGGTCGGGCGCGAGGATGCGGCCGAGCACCTTCATCGCCAGGTCCTTGTTGGGCGCGCCCTTGGGGATGGCGAGGCAGTCGAGCGCGAGGATGGCCTGGTTGAAGGTCTGCTCCGCCGGCACGCCGGAGGCCTTCACCGCGTCGAGCCGGCCGTTCCAGATCGATTCCATGTCGACCTCGCCGTCGGCGATGAGCTGGGCGGACTGTGCGCCGGTGGTCCACCACACGGCGATGTCGGGCTTGATCTCCTCGAGCTTGGCGAAGGCGCGGTCGATGCCCTCGGGGGTCTCGAGCATCGGGTAGACATCCTCCGGGGCGACGCCGTCGGCCATGAGCGCGATCTCGAGATTGCCGCCGGGGGTGTTCTGCAGGGCGCGCGCACCGGGGAAATTCTCCACGTCCCAGAAGTCGGCCCAGCTCTGCGGTTTCGCCTCGAGATACTCGGGGTTATAGGCCAGCGTGGTGGAGTAGTAGATGGTGCCGGCCCAGGTCTCGGCATAGGCCGTGTCCTTGAAGCCTTCCGTGGAGATAATCGAATAATCCAGCGGTTCGAAAAGGCCCTCGGCCTGGGCGAGGGCGCAGTCGTTCACCCCGAGGTCGACGATGTCCCAGGTGACGGCGCCGGCCAGCACCTGGGCGCGCACCTCGGCGATGCCGGTGAGCGTGTCCTCGCGGATGGTGATGCCCATCTCCTCCTCCACCGGGTCGAGCAGGGCCTTGCGCTGTGCTTCCTGGTAGGTGCCGCCGTAGGAGGTGAAGGTGAGACTGTCCTGCGCGAGGGCGGGGAGGGCCATCATGCCGGCCAGGCTCATGCCACCGGCCATCAGCGCCGCGGAGGCGGAGAGTGCGTGCTTCATCTTTTACCCTGTCGATTTCAGTGTTGTTGAAATTTTGTCCTGATTGTTACAGCTTGAAATGAGAATCATGGAGTTGTCAAATTTTGACCACGAAAACTTCCTCCCGGCGTGAGCCGGGCCCCCGCCGGGGCCCGGAGGGTGAGGCGCCGGCCCCGGCCGGGGAGGCGGCGCAGGGGGCCGCGCGCATCGGGGCGCGGCTGCGCGACCGGCGCAAGCTGCGGCAGCTGTCGCTGCAGGAGGTGGCGGGGCGGGCCGGCGTGTCGGCCGCGCTGCTGAGCCAGGTGGAGCGCGGCATCTCCGCGCCCTCGCTCGAGACGATGGTGGCGCTCTGTGCCGCGCTCGACATGCCGGCGAGCTGGCTGTTCGACAATTCCGGCCCCGCCGGTGCCGCGCCGGAGGAGGCCTGCATCGTGCGCCGCGGCGCGCGCCGGGTGCTGGACCTGAGCGCGCGCGGCATGATCAAGGAAATGCTCACCCCCGATGCCTGCCGCAGGGTGCAGATGATGCGCATGCTCATCCGCCCCGGCGGCAGCAGCGGCGAGGCGCCCTACAACCACCCCGAGGGGGCGAAATGCGGCACGGTGCTGGCGGGCACGCTCTCGCTCGAGATCGGCGGGCGGTTGCACCTGCTGCACGGCGGCGACAGTTTCGCCTTCGAGGCCACCGAGATGATCCGCTTCTGGAACGAGGGGCCGGAGGAGGCGGACGTGATCTGGGTGGGGAGCCCGGCGTTCTACTGAGCCGGACGCCTGCCCGTGCGCGGACCGGACCCGCCGGCGCCAGCCGGCAGACAGGCAACCTGCCGGCCCGCCGGCAGTCCGCCGGAGCCGGCGCAAGCCGGCGCTCTCTTCCGCCGGCGCGAGCCGGCGCCCCTGACCCCGCCGGCGCCAGCCGGCAACCGTTACCCGCCGGCGGACGCCGGCAGATGCTACGCGCCGGCGCCAGCCGGCAGACAAGATCCCCCGGCGGAGGCCGGCAAGACCCACTCGCCGGCGCCAGCCGGCACATCCGCTCCCGCCCGGCCCGCGCCGGCGGGGCGCAGCGCAAGGACCCGATGCGATGATCCCCGACGAACGCCCGGTGGTGGCCGACAGCCTGTATACCGCGACCGCCAATCCCGCCCCGCACACCCCGCCGCTCAGCGGCGCGGCGGAGACCGAGGTGGCCATCGTGGGGGGCGGTTTCACCGGCCTCTCCACCGCGCTGCATCTCGCGGAGCGCGGCGTGCGGGCGACGGTGCTGGAGGCGCAGAGCCCCGGCTGGGGCGCCTCGGGGCGCAACGGGGGCCAGGTGAACCCCGGCCTGAAGGAGGACCCGGAGGCGGTGGTCGCCCGCTTCGGCGCGGAGATGGGCGGGCGCATGCTGCGGCTCTCCTCCGGCGCGCCGGACCTGGTGTTCGACATCATCCGCCGCCACGGCATCGCCTGCGACGCGGTGCAGCCCGGCTGGGTGCAGCCCGCGCATGATGCCGCCTCGATGAAGGTGATCACCGAGCGGGTGCGGCAGTGGAATGCCCTCGGCGTGCCGCTGCGCCTGCTCAGCCGCGAGGAGACCGGGGCGATGATCGGCTCGGGCGCCTACCTGGGCGCGCTGTTCGACCCGCGCGGCGGCAACCTGCACCCGCTGAACTACGCGCTCGGCCTCGCCGCGGCGGCGCAGGCGCAGGGCGCGGTGGTGCATGGCGGCTCGGCGGTCACCGCGCTCGAGCGCGAGGGCGACGTGCATGTGCTGCGCACCGCGGGCGGTGTGCTGCGCGCCCGGCGGGTGGTGGTGGCGACCAATGCCTATACCGGCGATCTCGCCGCGCCGCTGGCGCGCACCATGGTGCCGGTGCGCTCGGTGCAGGTGGCGACGCGGCCGCTCTCGGACAACCTGCGCCGCTCCATCCTGCCCGGGCGGCAGGCGGTGGCCGACACGCGGCGGGTGATGGTGTATTACCGCATGGACGCCGAGGGCCGGCTGCTGATGGGCGGGCGCGGCTCGTTCGACGACAGGGGCACGGCGCGGCTGATGCAGGTGCTGCGCGATGTCTCGACCGACCTGTTCCCGCAGCTCGGCGAGCCGGACTGGGCGCATGCCTGGGGCGGGTTCCTCGCACTCACCACCGACCATTTCACCCATCTCGCGCCCCTGGGCGAGGGCATCATGTCGGCCACCGCCTACAACGGCCGGGGCGTGGCGCTCGCCACCGCCATGGGCGGCGTGCTGGCCGACTGGGCGACGGGCAGGCCGGAGGCGGAGCTCGACTTCCCCGTGGCGCCGATGCGGCCCATCCCCTTCCATTTCCTGCGCAAGCCGGCGGTGCAGGCCACCATCCAGTGGTACCGGCTGCGCGACGCGCTGGGGTTCTGAGGCGCGGCTGCCCGGGGTGAGTCCCGCCGCCCGGCGGGGGCGGGGCAATTGCACCTTGATCCTATACGCCCCGGCCCGGGCCCGTGGCCTGATGGGCGGGGCGGCGGGCTGGCCGCCGTTCAGGCAAGGGAGACGGTGATGCGGAAGCTCATCGGGGCCATGGCGGTGTGCGCGGGGCTCGCGCTCACCGGCGGGGCGCAGGCGGCCACCCTGGGGGTGATGCCGCTGCGCATGCTCGACACGTCCGGCGAGGACGCGGCGCGCGGCGCCGCGCATGCCGGCCGGATGGAGGCGATGGCAGGCGCGCTCGAGCACGACCTCGGCGCGCGCTACAGCGGCACGGTGCTGCTGCAGGCGGGCGAGGTGGACGCCGCCTGCGAGACCGGCGACGCGCAATGCCTGCTCGACCTCGCCGCGGCGGCGGGGGCGGACGAGGCGCTGTTCCTCGTGGTGGTGAAGACCTCGGAGCTGATCATGCGGATGTATGCGCAGCTCGTCGAGGTGCCCGGCGGCACGGTGCTGCGCCGGCGCGAGCTGAACTTCCGCGGCGACACCGACGAGAGCTGGCAGCGCGCCGGCCGGTTCCTCGCGAAGAACCTGCAGGCGGAGTGAGCGGCGGCGCCGGTGGCCCGGCGCGCCGGACCCACGCCGGGGGGAATGCGGCGGCGCAGGGGCCGAGCCGTGACATGGAGCGGCGCCTGCGGGGCCGGGGTGTCACCGGCCCCGCGCTTGTGCGGTGCCGGTGCGGGGCGCGGCCTCAGGCGGTTTCCGCGGCGAGCTCGGCGCAGCCGGTGGCGAGCAGGCTCGCGAGGTGCGGGGCGAAACTGTGCCAGATGTCCATGCGGAAGCGGGTGTCGGCCTCGCGCCAGAGCACCACGCTCACGCCGTCGAACAGGGTGCGGCGGCCCTCGCCCGGCGCGATGCTGTCGGGGTCGCGCGGCATGCCGAGGGTGAGCAGCTCGGCCGCGCGCGGGCCCTCGAGGACGAGCGTGAGCTCGCGGCCCGAGATGTCCACCGCGCTGTGCGGGTGCTCGGGCGAGAGGGCGGCGCAGGCGGCGAGGAGGCCGGGCAGGGCCGCGGGGGTGGCGTGCAGCACCCATTCGTCGGGGCCGAGGCGCAGGGCCTCGGTGTCGCCCGCCGCTGTGGAGGCGCGGGTGCCGATACGCTCGGGCAGCGTGAGCCCGAGGGCGGCGGAGAGCGGCGCCACCGCCGCGCCGCGGGCGCGCAGCGAGAGCCGGGCGCAGGGGACGGCGAGGCTCAGCTTCGCGGCGGCGCTTTCGGCGAGCGGGCCGGGGGCGGAGAGGTCCGGGGTCATGGTCATGCGTCTCCTCCCGGGGCGGCGAGCTTCAGGCGGGTGTTCTCGGGGTCGTGGAACACGCAGCCGGTGATGGTGGCGGCGATGGTGCGGTCGGGCATGGGGATGTGCACGGTCTCGCCCATCCGGCCGTGCCCGCCCTCGACGAGCGCGAGGGCGATGGGCCGGCCCGCCGCCTCGGAGCGGTAGGCGGAGGTGACATGGCCCACCATCTTCATCGGCACCGGCTGGGCGGGGTCGAGCACGATCTGCGCGCCCTCCTCGAGCAGCGTCGTGCCGTCTTCGGTGAGCAGGCCGACGAGCTGGCGGCGGCCCGGGGCGGTGAGGTCGGGGCGGGCGAGGCCGCGCTTGCCGACGAAATCGGGCTTCGCCTTGCCCACCGCCCAGGTCAGCCCGGCATCGGCGGGGGTGACGGTGCCGTCGGTGTCCTGGCCCACGATGATGTAGCCCTTCTCGGCGCGCATCACGTGCATGGCCTCGGTGCCGTAGGGGGTGAGGCCGAGCGGCGCGCCGGCCTCGGCGAGGCGCTGCCACAGCGCGGGGCCCATGGGGGCGGGCACGTTCACCTCGAAGCCGGTCTCGCCGGTGAAGCTCACCCGGAACAGCCGCGCCGGCATGCCGGCCACGGTGCATTCGGCCACCGACATGTGCGGGAAGGCCTCCTCGGTGAGGGTGACCCCCTCGACGAGCGGGCGCAGCAGCTCGGCCACCCTCGGGCCGTTGAGCGCGATGGTCGACCACTGTTCGGTGGTGGAGGTGAGCCAGACGTCGAGCTCGGGCCACTCGGTCTGGAGGTAGTCCTCCATCATGTTGAGCACGCGCGCCGCACCGCCGGTGGTGGTGGTGACGTGGAACCGGTCATGCGCGAGGCGGCCGATCACGCCATCGTCGCGGATGAAGCCGTCATCGCCCAGCAGCAGGCCGTAGCGGCAGCGGCCGGGCTGCAGCTTGGTCCAGGGGTTGGTGTACATGCGGTTCATGAACTCCACCGCGTCCGGGCCGACCACCTCGATCTTGCCTAAGGTGGAGGCGTCGAACATGCCGATGGCGGTACGGGTGGCGCGGCATTCGCGCGCCACGGCCGTGTCCATGTCCTCGCCCGGGCGGGGGAAGTAGCGGGCGCGGCGCCACTGGCCCACCGGCTCGAACACCGCGCCCGCGGCCTCGGCCAGCGGGTCGATGGCGGTGCGGCGGGTGACCTCGAAATGCCCTCCCCGGTGGTAGCCCGCGAAGGCGCCGAAGGAGGTGGGCGTGTAGGGCGGGCGGAAGGTGGTGAGCCCCACTTTCGGCTGCGCGCGCCCCAGCGCGTCGGCGGCGATGTTGAGGCCGTTGATGTTGGACATCTTGCCCTGGTCGGTGGCCATGCCGTTGGTGGTGTAGCGCTTCACGTGCTCGATGGAGCGCATGCCCTCGCGCACGGCGAGGCGCAGGTCCTTCGCGGTGACGTCGTTCTGGAAGTCGACGAAGGCGCGGGCGCGGGAGGGGCTGCGGTCGGTCGCAAGCTCGGTGTGGGAGGTGCCGGAGCCGGTGCGGTCGCCCTCCACCGGCAGGGCGGGGGCGGAGGCGCCGCGGCCGAGGGAGGCGGCGACTTCGGCGCCCTTCTCCGCGCCGTCGGCGAGGGTGGCGGCGATGCCCCAGAGGCCGCGGCCCGCGCCGGCGATCACGCAGTCCTCCGGCGTGTCGGCGGGCAGGAAGGTGGTGCGGTCCTCGTCCCAGGCGAGGCTGCCCTTCGTGTGGGAGAAGAGGTGGAGCGAAGGGGTCCAGCCGCCGGACATCAGCAGGCAGTCGCAGGCGATCTCCTCGCCCGCGCCGACCGTGCCGGCGCTGACCGGGTGTACCCGCACCGAGCGCACGCGCAGCCGGCCGGAGGTGGCGGTGGCGGTGAACCCTGCGAGCACGCGGATGCCGCGGGCCTGGGCCTCGCCGGCGAGGGCGGCGGGGGGTGCGGCGCGGGTGTCGACGATGGCGGCTACCTTCGCGCCCGCGTCCTGCAAATCGAAGGCCGCGTGCCAGGCGCTGTCATGGCTGGTGAGGATCACCGGCCGATCGCCCACCCGCACGCCGAAGCGGTGCAGGTAGGTCTGGGCGGCGCCGGCGAGCATCACGCCCGGGCGGTCGTTGCCGTCGAACACCAGCGGCTTTTCCAGCGCGCCCTGGGCGAGCACGACGCGGGCGGCGCGCAGGCGCCACATGCGCTCGCGCGGGGTGTCGGCGGGGAGTTCCGCGAGGTGATCGGTGAGGCGCTGGCACAGGCCGATCATGTTCTGGTGGTAATAGCCGATGGCGGTGGTGCGGGTCATCACCCGCACGCCGAGCGCCTTCAGCGCCGCGAGCTCGGCCGTGAGCCAGTCCCAGGCGGGGAGGCCGGCGATGCGGGCCTGCGGCTCGGAGAGCAGGGTGCCCCCGGCCTCGGCATGCTCGTCGACCAGCACCACGCGCAGGCCGGCCTCGGCGGCGGTGCGGGCGGCGGCGAGGCCGGCGGGGCCGGCGCCCACCACCAGCACGTCGGTGTGCAGGTAGCGCGAGGCGTAGGTGTCGGGGTCTTCCTCGGAGGGCGAGACGCCGAGGCCGGCGGCGGCGCGGATCACCGGCTCGTAGAGCTTGTCCCAGAAGCTGCGCGGCCACATGAAGGTCTTGTAGTAGAACCCGGCGGAGAACAGCATGTAGGCCCGGTCGTTCACCGCGCCGAGGTCGAAGGAGAGCCGCGGCCAGCAGTTTTGCGGGCGGGCCTCGAGGCCGGGCCAGATCTCCTGCATCGTCGCACGGGTGTTGGGCTCGGCGCGGCCGGGGCCGCGGCGGGTGTTGATGAGCGCGTTCGGCTCCTCCGAGCCCGCGGCCACGGCGCCGCGCGGGCGGTGGTACTTGAAGGACCGGCCCATCAGGTGGATGCCGTTTGCCAGCAGCGCGGAGGCGACCGTGTCGCCCTCGCAGCCCTGCACCGGGCGGCCGTCGAAGCGGAAGGTGACGGGGCGGTCGGGGTTCACCCGGCCGCGGCCGGGCACGCGGAAGCGGCTCATTCGCTCTCTCCGGTCAGGCTGGCGAGGGAGGGGCGCGGGGCGCCGGCGGGATAGGTGGCGAGAAACCGGTCGCTCACCGTGTCACGCACCGCGTTGAAGAAGCGCCCGCAGCCGTGGGTGTGGCGCCAGCGCTCGTAATGCGGGCCCTTCACGTTGCGGCGGATGAAGAGGAACTCCTCCCACTCGGCATCGCTCTGCGCCGAGGGGTTTTCCGGCCGGGCGACATGCGCCTCGCCGGCATGGGCGAACTCGAGCTCCGGCAGGGTCTCGTCGCAGTAGGGGCAATGGATCAGCAGCATCGCGAGGGTCCTCGGGGGCGGCGGTTCAGGTCGTTTCCGGTGTGCGCAGTCAGTGCGGGTTCTTCATGTGCGCGCAGGTCAATGCGGCTTTTCATTTGCGCGCAGGTCAATGCGCGACGGCCGCAGCCGCCGCCTCGTCGATCAGCCGGCCGGTGCGGAAGCGCTCGAGGGTGAAGGGCGCGTTGATCGGGTGGGGCTCGTCCTTCGCCACGGTCCAGGCGAGGGTGTGGGCCGCGCCCGGCGTGGCCTTGAAGCCGCCGGTGCCCCAGCCGCAGTTCACGTAGAGCCCCTGCACGGGGGTTTTCGAGATGATCGCCGAACGGTCCGGTGTCACGTCGACGATGCCGCCCCATTTGCGCAGCATGCGCATGCGGTTGAAGATCGGGAACACCTCGGTGATCGCGGCCACCGTGTGCTCGATCAGCGGCAGGCCGCCGCGCTGGGAGTAGCTGGTGTACTGGTCGGTGCCCGAGCCGATGACCAGCTCGCCCTTGTCGGACTGGCTGATGTAGGCATGCACGGTGTTGGACATCACCACGCAGGGGAACACCGGCTTCACCGGCTCGGAGACCAGCGCCTGCAGCGGGAAGCTCTCGAGCGGCAGGCGCACGCCGGCGGTGTCCATCACCATCGTGTTGTGGCCCGAGGCCGAGACGGCGACCTTCTTCGCGCGGATGAAGCCACGCGCGGTCTCCACCCCGATGACGCCGCCGGAGGGGCCGCGGCGGATGGCGGTCACCGGGCAGTTCTGGATGATGTCCACGCCGCGGGCGGCAGCGCCCCGGGCATAGCCCCAGGCCACCGCGTCATGCCGGGCGGTGCCGGCGCGCTCCTGCAGGGCGGCGCCCAGCACCGGGTAGCGCGCGTCGGGCGAGATGTTGAGCGGCGGGCAGTAGTCCTTCGCCTCCTGGGGCGTGAGCCAGCGGTTGTCGACGCCGTTGAGCCGGTTGGCGTGGATGTGGCGCTTGAAGCTCTGGATGTCGTGCACCGAATGGGCCAGCATCATGCAGCCGCGGCGCGAGTACATCACGTTGTAGTTCAGCTCCTGGCTCAGCCCCTCCCAGAGGTCGACCGAGTGGTCGAACAGCCGCGCGCTCTCGTCGTAGAGGTAGTTGGAGCGGATGATGGTGGTGTTGCGCCCGGTGTTGCCGCCGCCGAGCCAGCCCTTGTCGATCACCGCCACATTGGTGATGCCGTGCTCTTTCGCGAGGTAGTAGGCGCAGCCCAGCCCGTGGCCGCCGGCGCCGACGATCACCACGTCGTATTCCGCCTTCGGCTCCGCGTCGGGCCATTGCTCGGTCCAGTTGCGGTTGCCGGTGAGGGCGTGACGGACGAGGTTGAAGGCGTTGAAGCGCGTCATGGCAGGGCCCGCTGGCTGGAGGAGGGTCTCGATGCTGCCATAGCGCGGGCGGGGGCTTCGCGGCTGGACAATTGCGTCATTCCCCGGGAAGATATGCGCCATGAGCCCGAACGCCCTCCCCCCCGCCGGCCGCGGCGCGGCCCCCCCGCGCAAGCGGCTGAGCGTGGCCTTCCTGCTGGCGGACCGCTTCACCCTCTCGGCCTTCGCCAATTTCGTCGACGTGCTGCGCCTCGCGGCCGACGAGGCGGACCGCTCGCGCCCGATCCTGTGCGACTGGTCGGTGCTCTCGGCCGACATGGACGCCGTGCCCTCGAGCTGCGGCGTGCGGGTGCAGCCCGACACCCGGCTGCGCCAGGCCGGGGCCTATGACTACATCGTGGTGGTGGGCGGGCTGATCGGCGACGAGGTGGCGCTGGGGGCGGAGGCGATCGGCTTCCTCAGGTCCCGCGCGGCGGCGGGCGTGCCGGTGGTGGGGCTGTGCACCGGCGTGTTCATCCTGCACGAGGCGGGGCTGCTGGAGGGCTACCGGGCCTGCGTGAGCTGGTTTCACCACCAGGATTTCCTCGACCGGTTCGAGGAGCGCCAGCTGGTGGCCGACCAGATCTTCGTGGTCGACCGCGACCGCCTCACCTGCTCGGGCGGGCACGGGGCGGCGCATCTCGCGGCCTTTCTGGTGGAGCGGCACGTGGGCCAGAGTGCGGCGATCAAGAGCCTCAACATCATGATGATCGACCGGGCGCTGAGCGGCGAGCAGACCCAGCCGGGCCAGCAGAGCGCCCGGCGCGCGCGCGATCCGCTGGTGAAGAAGGCGCTGCTCACGATGCAGCAGAACGTGCAGGTGCCGCGCACGGTGGCCGCGCTTGCCGAGGGCCTCGGCGTGGGGCGGCGCAGCCTCGAGCGGCGCTTCCTCGCCGACCTGCAGGCGCCGCCGGCGCGGGTGTATCTCGAGCTGCGGCTCGACCGGGCGCTGGCGCTGCTGCGCGCCGGCCCCGCCAGCGTGGCGGACGTGGCGCTGGCCACCGGCTTCTGCGACGCGCCGCATCTCGCCCGCGTGCTGCGCGCCGAGCGCGGCTTCACCCCCGGCGAATACCGCAAGGCACAGGCCGGGCATGGCGGGCCGGAGGAGCCCGCCGTGGGCGTGCTGCTGCCGAGGCGCGAGGGCGCCTGAGGCCGCGGCCCTTCCCGCACGCCCCGGTTCACGGCCTCGTTCACGGCTGCGTGCGCGGGGGGAACGCCGCCCGGGGGGGCGGGCGTTGGCCGGGCAATGCACACGCAACGTGGAGGACCACGCCATGAGCAGCGACATCACCACCGTCAACCCGACCACCGGGGAGCCCATCCGCAGCTATCCGCGGATGTCGGACGAGGAACTGGACACGGCGATCCGGGATTGCCATTCCGCCTTCGTTTCCTGGCGGTGCCGCAGCCTGGAGGAGCGGGCCGAGGTGATCGGCGCGATCGGGCGCGAGCTGCGCGCGGGCGCCGAGGAATTCGCCGCGCTGATGAGCGAGGAGACCGGCAAGCTGCTGCGCCACAGCCGCGAGGAGATCGAGCTTTGCGCCGGCATCTGCGAATATACCGCCGAGAACGGGCCCGCCGAGCTCGCCGAAGAGACCCGCAGCCCGACGGGCGCGCGCAAGGGCATCGTGCACTATGCGCCGGTGGGGGTGGTCTACGGCATCCAGCCGTGGAACTTCCCGGCCTACCAGGCGGTGCGCTACTCCGTCGCCAGCCTGATGACGGGCAACGGCGTGCTGCTCAAGCACGCGAGCAACTGCACCGGCAGCGCGCTGCACCTCGCCGGGATCTACGAGCGCGCCGGCCTGCCGCGCGGGCTGTTCGGCGTGCTGCGCATCGACCATGACCAGTCCGACGCGGTGATCGCCCATGACCTGGTGCGCGGGGTGACCATGACCGGCAGCGCCGATGCGGGGCGCATCGTGGGCCGCAAGGCCGGCGAGGCGCTGAAGAAATCGGTGCTGGAGCTGGGCTCGAACGACGCGCATCTGGTGCTCGGGGATGCCGACCTCGACCTCGCGGTGGAGACCTGCGCCGCCGGCCGGCTCTACAACAACGGCGAGACCTGCGTGAACGCGAAGCGCTTCGTCGTGGTCGACAAGGTCTACGACGCCTTCGTGGAGCGTTTCGTGGAGCGGATGGCGGCGGTGAAGACCGGCGCGCCCGACGACGAGGAGGCGGGGCTGGGCCCGCTCGCCCGCAAGGACCTGCGCGAGACGCTCCACGACCAGGTGCAGCGCAGCATCGACGCGGGCGCGACCCTGCGGTGCGGCGGCGAGATCCCGGACGGCCGGGGCTTCTTCTACCCCGCGACGGTGCTCACCGACGTGGCGCCGGGCCAGCCCGCTTATGACGAGGAGCTGTTCGGCCCCGTGGCCTCGGTCATCCGCGCGAAGGACGACGAGGACGCGATGCGCATCGCCAACGACAGCCGCTTCGGCCTCGGCGGCGGCATCTTCTCGCGCGACGAGGAGCGGGCGGTGGAGCTCGCGGGCCAGCATTTCGACACCGGCATGGTGTTCATCAACGGCTTCAACCTGGCCACGCCGCAGATGCCCTTCGGAGGCGTGAAGGACTCGGGCTACGGCCGCGAGCACGGCGGCTTCGGCATGAAGGAATTCGCCAACGCGAAGGCGATCTTCGTGAACTGAGGCGGGGTTTCTCCCCGCACGGGGCCGCGATGCCCGATGCCCGAAGACTGCACGCCCCGCCGGTTCCGCCGGCGGGGCGTTCTGCTGCGCGGCGCAGGCCCCGGGGCCCCCGGCGCCGCGGGGCGGAGGTCTCCGCGCGGCGTGCAGGCGCGGCGGCGGCCCCGGGGGCTGGTGCTTGCGGCCTCGCGCCGTTGCAGGGAGGGCGACGGATGCGCGCGCGCCCCGGGCCGGCCCCGTGCCCCGGTCCGCGCGCCCGGGAGAGGGAGTGGCGGCCGTGAGGCGATTGCGGGGTATATTCGCATCAGAATGGGCTGGATCGTGAGGCGAATATGACGGATATTCGCCTCATGACCCATATCTGGCAAACGCCCGCCTGGCCGCGCTTCACCCATGACCCCGCCGCGGCCGAGCCGCTGCTCGCCGCGGCGATGGAGGCGGTGGGCGAGGTTTCGGGCCTGCAGGCCGGGCTCGAGGGCGCCGAGCGCGATGCGCTGCGCCTGTCGCAGGTGGTGCAGGAGGCGCTCTCCTCCTTCGGCATCGAGGGGGTGACGCTGAACGCCGGCGAGATCGAGGCCTCGGTGATCGCCTCGCTGCGCCACCGCGACCGCGCGGCCGTGGCCCGGCGCTCGGACGCCATCGTGGAACTGATGGTGGAGGCGCGGCGGGCGGAGGGCCCGCTCACCGCCGCGCTGCTGCAGGACTGGCACCGGCTGCTGTTCTTCGGCATCGAGGTGGAGGACGCCGGGCGCTGGCGCGGCTTCGACATCGAGATCGTGCGCTCGGCCGCCGCCGGGCCTTCGGACGTGCTCTACAAGGCGCCGCCGCCGGAGCGGGTGGGCCCGGAGATGGAGCGCTTCCTCGGCTGGCTGGCGCAGGAGGCGGCGCTGCCGGTGCCGATCCGCGCCGCGATCGCGCATATCTGGTTCGAATCGATCCACCCCTTCTCCGACGGCAACGGGCGCATCGGGCGCGCGGTGGTGGAGCATGTCTTCGCCCGGGCCGCGCGGCCGCTGCCCTTCTCGCTGTCGCGCCAGATCGAGAAGGACAAGAAGGCCTATTACGCCGCGCTGCAGGACGGCCGGCGCGAGGGCGCGGGCGGGGTGGACGCCACCGCCTTCGTGCTGTGGTTTCTCGCCACGCTGCAGCGCGCGGCGGAGGCGGGGCGCGAGGAGGCGCGCTTCCTCGTGCGCCGCAACCGCTACCTCGCGCGGCTGGGGCCGGGGCTGAGCCCGCGCACCCGGGCCGTGCTGGAGACGCTGTTCGCCCAGGGGCCGGGGCGGGTGGAGCAGGGGCTGAGCGCGCGCTCCTACAGCCGCATCGCGAAGGTCTCCGGCCCCACCGCGACCCGCGATCTCGCGGCACTGGTGGCGGCGGGCGGGGCGCGGCGCTCGGAGGCCGGCGGGCGCTCGACCGTGTATCTGCTGGAGTACTGAGAGGGCCGGCCGGGCGCGGATCTTCCGGGGCCCGGGGCGGCGGAGGTGCTGCGCGAGGGCCGGGGCTGCGTCGCGCGGAAGGCAGGGGCGCGGTCGGCGGGGCGGGGCAGCGTGCGCCCCGGCGGTCGGTGAGGCGCCTGTTCTGCAGTGCCGCGCGGAGGGGCGGGGTGTCGCGTATCCTCCGGGCGAGGAGGATGCGGGGACGGTGCGGTTGCCGGGCCCGGCCGTGGCGCGTTGTGGTGCGGGGCCCCGGGTCGGGCCCGGGGCAGCGGGCGAGGGGGGAGGTGTGTCGCGTATCTTTCGGGCGCGGGGACGGTGCGGTTGCCGGGCCCGGCCGTGGCGCGTTGTGGCGCGAGCTCCCGGGTCGGGCCCGGGACAGCGGGCGAGGGGGGACGGGCGTCCGGAGCAGCTTCGGGGCCTTTGCCGGCGGCGGGTGCCTCAGCCGCCGGCGAACCAGCGCAGGAAGCGGGCGCGGACGCGGTCGGTGTGCTCGATCATCATGGCGCGGGCGGCGTCGGCATCGCGCTGGTCGATGGCCTCGAGCACCTTGAGGTGCTCGGCCGCCTGCTCGGAGAAGTTCCGCTCCATGCGCACCACGTGGCACATGCGCGCCTTGTCGCGGATGCCGCGGATCATCTGCGCCAGCAGCGGCATGCCCGAGCCCTCGGCCACGAAGACGTGGAACCGGTCGTCGTAATTCCAGAAATCCTCCAGCTCGGCCACGGGGTTCGCGATCACCGAGCGGGTTTCGGCGAGGATCTCGGCCGCAGCCCCCGGGGGTGCCTTCACCGCGGCCTGGGCGGCGGCCTCGCTCTCGAGCTGGCGGCGGATCACCATGATCTGCAGCAGCTCGTCGAGCGGCACCTCGCGGATCACCATCGTGCCGTTGGACAGCCGCTCCACAAGCCCCTCGCCGATCAGCCGGGTGATGGCGGTGCGCAGCGGCGTGCGCGAGGCGTTGAGCTGCTCGGCGAGCTTGCGCTCGGTGAACACGGTGCCGGGGCTCATGTCTCCGGCCAGGATCAGGCTGCGCACGTACTGGTAGGCCTGCTCGGAGACGCTGGTGCGATCCTCCTGCAGCTTCAGGGCTTCGCTCATCGCGGGGTCTCGCTCTCTTCTCGGCGGATCGTGGGGTTTCCTCACCCCGGAAGATTGCAAAAACCTGCTGGACATTCAAGATCCCACTGGTATCAATCTGGGATACCACCGGGACACACCCGGGGCA
The DNA here is from genome assembly GCF_003448965.1 of Oceanicella sp. SM1341. Taxonomy (GTDB): domain Bacteria; phylum Pseudomonadota; class Alphaproteobacteria; order Rhodobacterales; family Rhodobacteraceae; genus Paroceanicella. Next base: position 108,244 of record NZ_QRGC01000008.1, on the reverse strand, counting down.
CTGACAGGAATCGCACGGTTTGACACAGCTCCCCTCCCTCGCGCCGCTCACCGCGGAGGCCTTCGCGCCCTACGGCTCGGTCATCGCCCACGAGGGCTCCGCGCGCCGCCACCCGGTGCGGCTGGAGCATGGCGACGCCGCCCGCCCCGGCACGGTGGCGAGCTGGGTGAGCCGGATCGGGGCGCCGCTGGCACCGGGCGCCACCGTGACCGCCTTCGAGCGCCACCCGCATTCCGACCAGGCCTTCGTGCCGCTTTCCGGCCAGCGCTACCTGGTGCTGGTCTGCGACGGCGGCCCGGACGACCGGCCGGACCCCGCCACCGCCCGCGCCTTCCTCGCCGGGCCGGGGCAGGGGGTGGTCTACCGCCGCAACACCTGGCACGCGGGCATGCAGGTGTTCGACGCGCCGGCGGAATTCTTCGTGCAGATGAAGCGGGTGGCCGAGGGCGCGGACGACGAGTTCGTCGATATCGCCGCGCCGCTTTCCATCCCCTTCCCCGAGGAGGCCCCGGCATGAGCGCGCACCTCACCCGCGACTTCCGCGGCTACGGCCCCACCCCGCCGGACCCGCAATGGCCGGGCGGCGCGAAGCTGGCGCTGAACTTCGTGGTCAACATCGAGGAGGGCTCCGAGCCCTCGGTGCCCGACGGCGACGCCGCCTCCGAGCAGGGGCTCGTCGAAGCGGGGGGTGACCCGATCCCGGGGCGCAACCTCGCCGCCGAGACCATGTTCGAATACGGCAGCCGGGTGGGCTTCTGGCGCATCGCGCGGCTGTTTGCCGAGGCGGGGGTGCCCGCCACCGCCATGGCCTGCGGGCTGGCGCTGGAGCGCAACCCGGAGATCTGCGACTGGCTGCGCGCCTCGGACTGGGACGCCTGCGCGCATGGCTGGCGCTGGGAGCATCACCGGCTGCTGGGCCGCGAGGAGGAGGCGGAGCGCATCGCCCGCACGGTCGCCGCCTTCGAGCGCTGCCTGGGCGTGCCGCCGGCGGGCTGGTATTGCCGCTACGGGCCGAGCCTCGCCACCCGCGAGCTGGTGGTGGCGCAGGGCGGCTTCCTCTACGACAGCGACGCCTACAACGACGAGCTGCCCTACTGGGTGGCGGTGAACGGCGCGCAGCACCTGGTGCTGCCCTACTCGCTCTCGACCAATGACGCGAAGTTCATGCGCGGCGGCATCGCCACGGCCGGGCAGTTCTTCGAGATGCTGCGCGACAGCGTGGAGATGCTCTGCGCCGAGCCGCACCCGAAGATGCTCTCGGTGGGGCTGCACCTGCGCATCGCCGGCCACCCGGCCCGCGCCGCGGGGCTGAAGCGCTTCCTCGACTACCTCGCCGGCCGGCCCGACGTGTGGGTGTGCCGGCGCTCCGACATTGCCCGGCACTGGCGCGAGACCCATCCCGCGCCGCGGCCGTGACAGCCCGAAGAAACCACCACGACCAACCGACAGGGAAACACCAGATGAAGACCACGCTGCTTGGCCTGGCGCTCGCCGCCGGAACCGCCCTTTCCGCCCCCGCCTTCGCGCAGGACGACGCGCATCCCGCCGACCAGCCGCTGGTGGTGGGCTCCGATTTCGGCCTCGCGCCCTGGATGGTGCGCGGCGCCTCCGGCCCCGAGGGTTTCGGCTACGACATGATCACCGAGATCGCCAAGCGCATCGGCCGGCCCTCGGTTGAGGTGACGGACATCAACTTCTCCGGCCTGTTCGCCGCCCTGCTCTCGGGCCGCATCGAGTTCACGGTGAACCCGCTCAACATCACCGCCGAGCGCGCCGAGACCATGCTCTACTCCGAGCCGTTCTTTGCCACCGGCAACGGGTTCATCACCCGCGAGGGCGACACGATGGCCGCCTTCGAGGACCTGAACGGCAAGGCCGTGGCTGTGAACCGCGGCACGATCTCCGACAAGTGGGCCACCGAGAACGCCGAGCAGTACGGCTTCGAGGTGCAGCGCTACGACACTTTCCCGGACTCGGTGCAGGCCGTGATCACCCAGCGCGCCTTCGCCGCGATCAACGAGATCCCCACCGCCGCCTATGCCGCGAGCAAGAACCCCGCCATCACCCTGGCGATGGAAGACTATGACGGCCGCATGTTCGGCTATGCCTTCCGCTACGAGTCCGAGGCCTACCGCAACACGGTGGAAGACGCCATCGAGTGCATGAAGACCGACGGCACGCTGAAGGCGCTCTACGACAAGTGGTACGGCGGGGAGCTGGCCGAGGACAGCCCGCTCACGACCGTCTACCCCGGCTACGGCGCCCCCGGCTTCAAGGGCTACGACGAGACCCCGCACGAGCTGAGCTGCAACTGACAGGCTCCCCGCGGGGCTGCAACGAGCCGCCCCTGCGGGAACGTGGCGACCCGCCCCCGCGGGGTGAGAACGGCGAGGCTCCTCTTCCGGGGGCCCGCGACCTCACCGGCGGCTCTCGCCCGGCCGCGATGGCCCCCCCGGGCGCCCGTGCCTTCCGGCCTGCCGCGTGAGCCCCTGCGGGATGCGGCTCCCCGGAGCGGGGAGCATTCCGGGCCGCCGCGGTCGATGCGCGCTGAAACGCGCGCGGGAGTCCGCGCAGCTGAACACCGCGCGGGAGGCCGCGCGACCTGAAACTCCACGCGGCCTCCCCCGGCCGCGTGGCCCGAAACTTCCCGCCCCCGGCAGCCCCGGGGCGGCCGCGCAGCCGGCGAGGACCCGACGCACATGGAAGAGTTGTACGCCAACTATTTCAACATGACGATCATCGCCGGCGCGCTGCCCTCGGTGCTGCGCGGCTTCCTCGTCACCGTCGAGGTGGCGCTGGCGGTGATCGTGATCGGGGTGGCGCTGGGGCTGGGGCTGGCGCTCCTGCGCCTGCCGGGCTGGAAGCTGGTGAACGGGCTCATCACCGCCTGGATCGAGCTGTTCCGCACCTTGCCGCAGCTGGTGATCCTGATCTTCCTCTACTTCGCGCTGCCCTACGCGGGCATCCGCCTCTCGCCCTTCGCGGCCACGGCGCTGGCGCTCGGCGCGGTGCTCTCAGCCTTCGCCGCCGAGATCTTCACCGCCGCGATCATGGCGCTGCCCAAGGGGCAGTGGGAGGCGGCGCAATCGCTCGGCTTCGGGCCGGTGCGCACGCTCAGGATGATCATCCTGCCCCAGTCGGTGCGGCTCGCGACCCCGCTGGTGACCAACCGGATCATCGCGGTCACCAAGGGCTCGGCGCTGGGGGTGGCGGTGTCGCTCAACGACACGCTGGGCGCGGCGCAGAGCTACATGTCGATCACGGCGAACCCCTCGCCGCTGATGCTGGCCGCCGCCCTCTACCTCGCGTTCTTCATCCCGCTCGTAGCCCTCTCGCGCGCCATCGAGCGCCGCATGACCCTGAGCTGAGGCGCTGACCATGGATCTCTTCGTCGCCAATTTCCTCAACTGGCAGTCCTTCGTGATGATCTGGCCGCTGCTGGCGCAGGGGCTCGTGGTCACGCTCAAGCTGGTGGTGGTGTGCCTGCCGCTGGCCACGCTGAGCGGGCTGGCCGCCGGCATCGCCTATTCCTTCGCCGGCAAGGGGCTGCGGCGGCTGATCGTGGTGCTGATCGACCTGCTGCGCTCCTTCCCGGCGCTGGTGCTGCTGGTGGTGATCTACTACTCGCTGCCCGCACTCGACATCCGCATCTCCGGCTTCTGGGCGGTGGTGCTGGCGCTCTGCCTCAACAACACCGGCTACTTCGGCGAGATCTTCCGCGCAGGCCTGGTATCGGTCGACAAGGGGCAGGGCGAGGCCGCGCATGCGCTCGGCTTCGGGCCGGTGCGCGCGATGGTGTGGATCATCCTGCCGCAGGCCTTCCGCCGGGTGATGGCGCCCTGCGCCTCCAATGCGCTGGAGCTGGTCAAGACCACCTCCATCGCCTCGATCGTGGCGATGCCGGAGCTGCTGCGCTCGGCCCGCGTGGCGCAGGAGCAGACCTACAACCCCACGCCGCTCACCGCGGTGGCGGTGATCTTCTTCCTCATGCTCTGGCCGTTCTCGCGCTGGGTCTCGGTGCTCGAGCGCCGGGCGATCATCGCGCGGGGCTGACGATGGCGGGCTCCTCTCCCATGCGCGTGGCGGTGACCGGCGGCGCCGGGTTCATCGGCCTCGCCGCCGCCGAGGCGCTGCTGGCGGCCGGGCACGATGTGCTGGCGCTCGACCTCGCGCCGCCGCCCGAGGCCTTCGCCGGGCACCCGGGCCTCGCCGGCCTCGTCTTCGCGCGCTGCGACGTGACCGACCAGGAGGCGCTGACGGGCGCGCTGCGCGGCTTCGGCGCGCAGGCGCTGGTGCATCTCGCCGCGATGACGCCGGACGGGGAGACCGCGCGCCGCGCCGCCCCCCGGGTGGTGGCGGTGAACGTGGGCGGCACCGTGGCGGCGGTGGAGGCGGCGGCTGCGGCCGGGCTCGGGCAGATGCTGGCCATGTCCTCGGTCGCGGTTTACGGCGGCACCGGCCCCTGGGCGGGCGAAACCCTGCGCGAGGACGGGCCGCTTGCGCCGGATTCGCTCTACGGGGTCACCAAGCAGGCGGCCGAGGCGCTGGCGCTGCATCTCGCCGCGGCGCGCGGCCTGGCCCTCACCGTGCTGCGGCTCGGCCCGGTCTTCGGCCCCTGGGAGCGGCCGGGCGCGCTGCGCCCCGACCTTTCGCCCCATGGCCGGCTGTTGCAGCTCGCAGCCGCTTGCACGCCCGCCGTGCTGCCGCATGCGATGGCGGGCGACTGGCTCTATTCGCGTGACGCGGGCGCGGGCATTGCCGCGGCGCTGGTGGCCGGCGGCGGCGGGGTGTTCAACCTCGGCGCCGGCCGGCTCTCCACCCCTGCCGACTGGGCGGCCGCCGCCGGCCTGCCCGCGCCCGGGACTGACCCCGCCCGCGCCAACGTGACCGCCCGGGTCACCCCCGGCCGGCCGATGCTCGACACCGCGGCGCTGGCGCGGCACTGCGGCTATCCGGGCGCCCGCCCGCTGGCCGAAGCCGCCGCCGACCACATGGAATGGTGCGCCGCCACCGCCCCCCGAGAGAGGACCCGCCCATGAGTGCCACCGCCGCCGAGGAGCCCCTGATCCGGGTCGAGTCGGTCTCGAAATTCTACGATCGTTACCAGGCGCTGAAGGAGGTCTCGCTCTCGGTGCCGAAGGGCCGCCGGGTGGTGATCTGCGGGCCGTCGGGCTCGGGCAAGTCGACGCTCATCCGCTGCGTGAACGGGCTGGAGCGCTACCAGCAGGGCCGCATCACGGTGGACGGCGTGGTGCTCGGCCCCGCGGGCCAGGGGCTGGACAAGCTGCGCGGCCGGGTGGGCATGGTGTTCCAGCATTTCAACCTGTTCCCGCATCTCACCGTGCTGGAAAACCTCACCATCGCGCCGGTGAAGATCGGCCGGGTGCCGAAGGCGGAGGCGCGCGCGCGGGCGATGCATTACCTCGAGCGGGTGCATATCGCCGAGCAGGCCGACAAGCGGCCGGGCCAGCTTTCCGGCGGGCAGCAGCAGCGCGTGGCCATTGCCCGCGCCCTGTGCATGAAGCCCGCGGCGATGCTGTTCGACGAGCCGACCTCGGCGCTCGACCCCGAGATGATCGGCGAGGTGCTGGAGGTGATGACCAGCCTCGCGGAGGAGGGCATGACGATGATCTGCGTCACCCACGAGATGGGGTTTGCCCGCAAGGTGGCCGACGAGGTGCTGTTCATGGACCATGGCATGATCCTGGAGCGGCGCACGCCGGAGGAGTTCTTCACCGACCCGCAGCACCCGCGCGCGCGGGACTTCCTGTCGCGGATCCTGCGGTGAGCGGGGTGCTGGCGGGGCGCACGGCGCTGGTGACCGGGGCGTCCTCGGGCATCGGCCGGGCCATCGCGCTGCGGCTGGCGGAGGCGGGCGCCGAGGTGGTGGCCGCCGACGTGACCGAGGCGGTGGTCGAGGGTGGGGCGCCCGTGGCCGGGCCGCTCGCGGCGCTCTCGCCCGCCTCGCGCTTCGCGCTGCTCGACGTGCGCGACGAGGCGGCGACGCAGGCGCTGGTGGCCGATATCGCCGCGCGCTCCGGCCGGCTCGACGTGCTGGTGACCTCGGCCATGGTGCCGGGCGGGCGCGGGTTGCCGGACACCGATGCGGCCGAGTGGGAGCGGGTGACGGGCGTGAACCTGCGTGGCGTCTACGTGAGCCTGCGCGCGGCCCTGCGGCAGATGCTGGCGCAGGCGCCGGTGGCGGGCGAGCGCGGGCGCATCGTGAACATCGGCTCGCAGCACGGGATGGTGGCGGCGCCGGGCTCCTTCGCCTACGGGGTGTCGAAGGCGGCGGTGCTGCAGATGACCCGGCAGATCGCGGCCGACCATGCGGCCGAGGGCATCGTCTGCAACGCGGTCTCGCCGGGCAAGATCCTCACCGGCAAGACCGGGCCGGCGGTGAGCGAGGCGGTGCTGGAGTATTCCCGTGCCCGCACCCCCATGCCCCGCCTCGGCGCGCCGCGCGACGTGGCGGAGGCGGTGCTGTTCCTCGCCTCGCCGCAGACCGGCTTCGTGAACGGGCACAACCTGCTGGTGGACGGCGGCTGGATGGCCGCCTGAGGCGGCGGAGCGCCCCTGCCGGAGCACGGTCCGGGACCGGGTCCCCTGAAGGGGACCGCGGAGCCCGGCCCGGGCCGGCGGTTCCCGCCGGCCGGCGCGGGGTGTCGGCCGGGTGCAGCTGCCCGGCTGAGCCGTGTCGCCCGGGCGACCAGCCCGGGCCGCGCCCGACCCTCCCCCCGGGAGGGCGCGATGGCGATGTTGGTCGGAGTTCAGCCGTCGTCCGGGGCTTTCGGGATAAACCGCCGACCACGGGCGTGGGTGCGCCCACCCAGGGTCGGGCGCGGCCCTTCGCGCCTCTCGGAGGTGGTGCAATCGGACGGCCGTCTCAGCTGGAGGACCGGTCTTCTGCGCATCGTGGAGCGGGGGAGAAGCCGGGCACCCGCTCCCGCATCTCGCCTTGCCCCGGAGCGGGCCCGGGCTGCGCCATGGTGATGATACAGGCCAGGCGATCTTCGTCGGGGTCTCGGTATTGCTGCGCCTGGCGGGCGGCGCACTTCGCCGCAGCGCTCCGCAGCAGGTACTCCCGGCTCCGGCTCTGGCGGCGTCACGCGAGGTGTCCGGACGGCCCCGGCTGCGGACGCTCGCGGACTGCACTCGGCGTCGCATGAAGGATGTCGGCTCCCCTGCCATGCTCCGGGCGTGCGCCGCCGGCGGCGTGGTGACCCGTTCCGGCGGTTCGCGTGTCGGGAAACCCTCCCGCCTCTGCGGCGACAGCCGCGCTGCGCGCGGAAGCCGCCTGCGCGTCGGGCCGTGCCGTCCCGCGATGCGGGCCGGCTGCAGCGCGGGCTCCGGTGCCGGGAGGCGGAACGGGCACGCTGGCGCGGAGGCCCGGGGGGCCTTCGCGACGCCCGTCGAGGTGAGGGGGCGCAGCCCCCTCGGCGAGGCGGGCGTGGCCGGGCCGGGACGGAATGGAAACGGCCCGCCGGGGTGGGCGGGCCGTTCGGGGAGCTTGCGGGGCGGGCTCAGGCGGCGGGGACGGTCGCCAGGGCCTCGTCGAGGGTGCTCAGGATCAGGTCGATGTCGTCGGGCGTCGAGATCAGCGCCGGGCTGAAGCACAGGGTGTTGTTGAAGCCGGGCAGCGAGCGGTTGGTCATGCCGATGATCACGCCGCGCTTGTCGCACTCGGTGACCACCGATTTCACCACCGCCTCGGGCAGGGGCTCGCGGGTGTCGCGGTCGGCCACCAGCTCGGCGCCGCAGAACAGGCCCTTGCCGCGGATGTCGCCGATCAGCGCGTACTTGTCCTTCAGCACCGCGAGGCCCTCCATCAGGCGCGCGCCCATGGCGGTGGTGTTGTCGAGCAGGCCCTCGTCCTCGATGATGCGCATGTTCTCCAGCGCCGCCGCCGGGCCGGCGGTGCAGCCGCCGAAGGTGGAGATGTCGCGGAAGTGGTTCAGCGGGTCGGAGGCGTCGTCCTTGAACAGCTCGAACACCTTCTCGTTGGTCACGAGGCAGGAGATCGCGGCGTAGCCCGAGGCGAGGCCCTTGGCCATGCTCACCATGTCCGGCTCCACCCCGTAATGCTGGTAGCCGAACCAGGTGCCGGTGCGCCCCACGCCGCAGACCACCTCGTCGATGTGCAGCAGGATGTCGTATTTGCGGCAGATCTCCTGCACGCGCTGCCAGTAGCCCTCGGGGGGCGTGATCACGCCGCCGCCGGCGGTCACCGGCTCGAGGCAGAGCGCGCCCACCGTGTCCGGGCCCTCGCGCAGGATGACTTCCTCGATCGCGTCGGCCGCGCGCTCGCCGTAATTCTCCACGTCCCACTGCTTGCGGTACTCGAGGCAATGCGGCACCTGCACGAACCCGTCCGGGTAGGGGCCGTACTGCAGGGCGCGCTCGGGCTGGCCGCCGGCGGCCAGCGCGCCGATGGTGGTGCCGTGGTAGTCGCGCTCGCGGAACAGGATCTTGTACTTCTTGCCGCCGTAGCGCTTGTGCGCGATCTGGCGGACCATCTTGAAGGCCTTCTCGTTGGCCTCCGAGCCGGAGTTCGCGTAGTAGACGCGGCTGAGCCCGGGCATCTTGGTGATCAGCTTCTCGGCGAAGAGCGCGCCGGGGATGGAGCCCGCGGAGCCGGCGAAGTAGTTGATCTTCACCAGCTGGTCGCGCACCGCGTTGGCGATGCTCTCGCGGCCGTAGCCCACGTTCACCGTCCACACGCCGCCGGAGACCGCGTCGAGGAATTCCTTGCCCTTCTGGTCCCACACCCGCATGCCGCGGCCCTCGACGATGATCCGGGGCTCGCCGGTCTCGAAGGGCTTGTGCTGGGTCAGGTGGTGCCAGACATGGGCGCGGTCGGCCTCGACCACGCCGCTGAGGTCGTTGGTGTCGTACATGGTGTGAGGACTCCCTTCTGTCATGTCCCGGGCATCAGACACTGTAATGCCGCCCGCGGGACAGGGCCAGAGGGGCTGAATGGATGGGGCCAGAGCGCGCGCGCCCCGGCCCCGCCGCCGCTCAGCTCTTCGTGACGAAGAGCTGGCGCGGGAAGCTGGTGAGCCGCTCGATGCCCTCCTTCGTCACCGCGATGGTCTCGGACATGCCGAACCCCTGCGCCAGCACGTAGGAGTGGAACACCTGGCCCTCCTCGAAGGCCCATTCGGCGCCGGGATGCGCCTCCATCGGCTCGCCGCCATTGGGCTGCAGCAGCAGGCCCACGGCGTAGAAGGTCTTGTTGGTGTAGGTCTCGCGCAAGCCGGCCGAGAGCACGCCCTCGCGGCAGATCGTGTCGGGCACGGTGGCGGGCACGCCGGGGCGCACGGCGGCCAGCGTCGCGTCCTGGATGGCGATGAGCTGCTCGGCGAGGCGGTGGTCGGCGTCGGAGGCCTCGGCCACGCGGATCGGGCGCATGAAGCGGGCGTGGTAGTGGCGCACGTTGGGGGTGACCTCCACCTGCACGATGTCGCCGCGCTCCAGCACCCGGTCGGAATAGCCGCCGTGCAGGTGGAAGGCGCGCTCGCCGGAGGAGAGCACCCCAGGCCCGGGCAGGTCGGAGCCGGCGCGGATCATCGCGGCACAGATTTCGGCGGCCATCTCGCGCTCGCTCACGCCGGTGCCGGCGGTGTCGATGGCGGCCTGCATGCCGGCCTCCGCCGCCCGCGCCGCCCGGCGCTGCAGGGCGATCTCGGCGGGGGATTTCACCAGCCGCATGGCCGAGACCAGGCCCGACTGGTCCTCGAAGCGCGCGCCGGGCATGGCGGCGGTGATCGCCTCCCAGCGGGTGGCGTTGAGCACCCAGGCGTCCTTCTCCACCCCGATGGCGGCGGTGGCGCCGAGGCGCGAGGTGATGGCCTGCACCGCCACGGCCACGCGGTCGTCGCTGTCGGTCCACATCACCCGGCCGGGGAAGACGCAGGTGGCGTCGAGGTAGTATTCCTCCACGTCGCGGCAGAAGAGCGTGGGCTCGCCCTCCGCCGGGATGATGGCGAACTGGAAGGTGCCGTAGGCCCGGGTGAAATAGCCGGTCAGCCAGGTGACGGTCTCGGGCATGAAGGCGAGCAGGGCGTCGAGGCCGCGGGCGCGCAGCCCGGCCTGCACCCGGGCGAGGCGGGCGCGGTATTCGGCCGGTTCGAACCAGTAGGCGGGCTTGGCGAGCATGGGGGAGCTCCTTCGGGGGGTGTTCAGCCGCGCAGCACGCGGTCGGTAAAGCGGGTGATCATGGTCTTCGCCTCCAGCGCGGGGGCGGATTCGGCGATGAAGGCGTCGACATCGCCGCCGTCGGTCTCCATGCGGGCGCGGTTCTCGGTGAACCACTCGGGCGCCTGGGCGGCGGTGACCTCCGGGTGGCCCTGGATGCCCCAGGCCGGGGCCATGCGGTGGCGCCAGACCTGGTTGGGGCAGTCGTCGGAGGCGGCGAGGATGACCATGTCCGGGTGATCGTGGCGCACCTCGTCGTTGTGCCACACGAACATGCGCACGGTGGGGCCCCAGGCGCCCGCCATCTCGTCCTCCCCCGCGGCGGGGGTGACGGCGAGGTCCTTGTAGCCGATCTCGCAATACGGGCGGCGGAACACCTGGTCGCGGCCGCAGAGCGCGGAGGCGAGGATCTGGCTGCCGAAACAGATGCCCAGCATCGGGATGCCCTGGGCCGCCGCCTCGCGGATCAGGTCATGCTCGCGGTGGATGAAGGGGATGTCCTCGTAGGAGCCGTGCGGGCTGCCGGAGAGGAAGATGCCGTCATAGCCCGCGAGGCTCCTGGGGAATTCGCCGTTGTAGGCCCAGAAGCGGTCTACCTCCAGCCCGGCGCTCTCGAAGCGCTCGTCGAGCTTCGCGACCGATTGCAGCTTGCGGCCGTTGCCGAGGTAGAGAAGGCGTCTTGCGGTCATGCCGGGCTCCCGTGATGCTGTGATATGCGAGTGGTATACCAAAGGTGTGCCGAGTGGCAATCGGCTTCCGCGCCTCAGCCGGCGAGGCGCTGGATGATGCTGTCGCGCACCCGGCCGAGATGGGCGGTCATCGCGCGCTCGGCCGCCTCGCCGTCGCCGGCGGCGAGGGCGTCGAGGATGGCGAGATGCTCGTTGCAGCTGTCCCGGAGCCGCTCGGGCATGGAGCGCAGGTCGAACATCTGGGTCTGGCGGCGCAGGGTGCGGATGATCTGGCTCAGCTGCGGGTTTCGGGCCGCGTCGGCGATGAGCCCGTGCAGGTCCTCGTCGACGTCGCGCACCTGGGCGCGGTCGGCGGGGTGGGGGCCGGCGCCGGCGAGGATCTCGGCCAGCCGGGCGCGCAGGGGCGCGATGTCCTCCGCCGCCAGCCGGCCGGCGGCGAGCCGCGCCACCGCGGGCTCCAGCAGCAGGCGGATCTGCAGCGCGTCCATGTAATCCTCGATGCGCATCTGCTTGACCTGAAGGCCCCGGCTGCCCTGGCGGATGAGCAGCCCCTCCGCCTCCAGCATCAGCAGCGCGTCGCGCACGGGGGTGCGCGACATCTCCAGCGCCTCGGCGAGCCTGCGCTCGGTGATCAGCTCTCCGGGATGCGCCCGGCCGCCCAGGATCATGTCCAGGATCTGCTCGTAGGCCTGCAGGGCGCGGCGCTTGTCCGGCGCGTTCAGCATGTTTCCTCCTCCGCGATTCGCGTCATGGGCGCGCGAGTCCGCGCCTTGCTATCCACGCTCCGGAGGCCACGGACAAGGGGTCGTACGGGAAAATGTACCATTCGTATTCCTTTGGTTGACGACTGGTATACCAAAATCTACCTTGGCCGCGAAAGCCCCCGAATCGCGGCCCCGGGCCGCTGCTTCGAAATTGCGGCCCCCGGGCCGCCCCCGAGATGGAAAGACCCCGCCTTGGCCACTGCCCCCGAGACGCTGCTGCCCTTTGCCCGCCCCGAACTGGAGGCGCGCCAGGCCCGGCTGCGCGCCACGCTGCGCGCCCGCGGGCTGGACGCGATGCTGGTCTTCTCGCAGGAGAGCCTCTACTGGCTCACGGGCTACGATTCCGGCGGGTTCGTGTTCTTCCAGTGCGCGCTGGTGACGGCGGACGACACGCCGATCGTGCTGCTCACCCGCCGGCCGGACCTGCTGCAGGCGCGGATGACCTCGACCATCTCCGACATCCGCATCTGGTGGGACGCGGATGACGCGAACCCGGCGCGCGACCTGCGCGGGATCCTCGAGGAGAGGGGGCTGGCGGGCGGCCGGGTGGCGATCGAGCTCAACACCCACGGCCTCACCGGCTGGAACCTGTGGCGCTGCCAGCAGGCGCTGGAGGGGGTCTGCCGGCTGGAGGATGACGACCATCTCATCCGCCGGCTGCGGGTGGTGAAATCCCCGGCCGAGATCGCCTTCATGCGCGAGGCGGGCCGCATCTGCGACCGGGCGCTGGAGCGGGTGATCGGCGCCGCGCGCCCCGGCATGCTCGACGCGGAGCTGAAGGCGGAATACCTCGCCTCGATCCTCGGCGACGGGGCCGACATGCCGCCCAACGCGCCGCTGTTCAACTCCGGCATCCGGGCGGTGTTCGGGCGCGGCGTGTCGCAGCCGCGCCGGCTGGAGGCGCAGGACCAGATCCTGGTCGAATACCCCGTGCCCTTCCGCCACTACAACGTGAAGACCGAGTGGACCATCCTGTTCGGCGAGGTGCCCGGGCGCCAGCGCCACATGTACGAGGTGGGCCGCGAGACCCTGGCGCGGATGACCGAGCTCGCCCGCCCCGGCACCACGCTGGGCGAGATCTTCGACGCCTATGCCACCGGGCTCGACACCGCCGGCTACGGCCGGGCGCGCTACGGCGCCACCGGCTATTCGGTGGGCATCAACTTCGCCCCCACCTCGATGGACGTGCCGCCGATGATCTATGCCGGTGCCGCGACCGTGTGCGAGCCGGGCATGACCCTGTTCTACCACGTGATGAACGGCGACGGCGACACCGGCCTCGCCATGGGCGTGGGCCACACGCTGCTGGTGACCGAGGGCGCGCCCGAGCTGCTCACCGGCCTGCCGGACGACCTCACCGTCATTGCCTGACCGCCGCCGGGACGGCGCGCGCCGCCCGGCCTTCCCACGCATGCTGAAAGAACGGGCCCGCAACGCCGGCCCACCGACAAGGAGAGACCCGAGATGAGCTTCCTCACCCTCACCCGCCGGCACGTGCTGATGGGCCTCGCGGCCAGCACGGCCCTGCCCTCCGTGGGCTTCGGCCAGTCGGCCGCGCCGAAGAGCGGCGGCACGCTGCGCGTGAGCCATTCCACCCGCATCGCCACGCTGAACGTGCTCAGCCTGTCGGGCCCGGCGGAATATCCCTGCATCGACATGCTCTACTCGGGCCTCACCCGCATCGGCACCGACAACCTGCCGCATCCCGACCTCGCCGAGAGCTGGGAGGCCAACGACGACGCCACCGAGTTCACCTTCCACCTGCGCGAGGGTGTCACCTTCCACGACGGCACGCCCTTCTCGGCCGAGGACGTGGTGGCGACATATCAGGCGATCCTCAACCCCGACATCCCGGCCGCCGCGCGCTCGGTGCTCACCATGATCGACACCATCGAGGCGGTGGACGCGACCACGGTGAAATTCACCCTCAACGCCCCCTTCGCCGACCTGCCGGTGTCCACCGCGCACGCGAATGCACGCATCCTCTCCAAGGCCGCCCTTGCCGCGCCGCTCTCCGAGCTCGACACGAAGGCCAACGGCACCGGCCCGTTCAAGCTCGAGACCTACGACACCGCGCGTATGGTGCGGCTCGTGAAGAACGAGAACTACTACCAGCCGGGCAAGCCCTATCTCGACGCCGTCGAGATGCTGCTCTACCCCGACCTCACCGCCGAGACCGCGAATTTCCTCTCCGGCTCGACCGACGTGATGCTCACCGTGCAGCAGGCCGATTTCCAGCGCATCGCCGATGCGCAGGGCGTGCAGGCGCTGCGGGTGCCCTCGGGCCGTTATGCCTGCGTGGTGATGCGCCAGGACGCCGAGCCCTGGAACGACGTGCGGGTGCGCAAGGCGCTGGCGCTGGCGACCGACCGCGAGCTGCTGGTGGAGGTGATCCTCGAGGGGCTCGGCCGCCCGGCGCAGGACAGCCTCGTTCCGCCCGAGCTGCAGTTCGCCACCGAGAAGCCGGTGGTGCCCTACGACCCCGAGGCGGCGCGCGCGCTGCTGGCCGAGGCCGGCTACCCGGACGGGCTGAAGGCCACGCTGGTCGCCTCCGACCGCCCGGCGATCCGCGCCCAGACCGCCATCGCGCTGAAGCAGACCGCGGCGGCCGCCGGCTTCGATCTCACCATCGAGACCATGCCGCATGACACCTATCTCGCCAACGTGTGGATGAAGGGCGCCTTCTACGTGGGCTACTGGGGCATGCAGCCCACCATCGACGCCACCTACAACCTGCTGCTGACCTCCGACGCCTCCTACCAGGACACCGAGTGGAAGAACGCCGAGTTCGACGCGCTGATCGCCGAGGGCCGCTCCACGGTGGACGAGGGCAAGCGCGCCGAGATCTACGCGAAGGCGCAGGAGATGGAGCTGGCCGACGTGCCCTACATCGTGCCGTTCTTCGAGGACGTTCTCACCGCCAGCAGCGCGGGCACCCACGACTGGGAGGTGGCGCCGATCTCGCGCTTCTTCCATGTCGAGGATGTCTGGCTCGACCGCGCCTGAGGCCCATGCCATGAGCCTCGCCTATCTCATCCGGCGCCTCGGCGCCGTCATCGTCGTGCTGGCCATCGTGACGCTCGCGGTCTTCGCGATCACCGCGGTGCTGCCGGGCAACGCGGCGCTGATGGTGCTGGGCGAGAACGCCACCCCCGACGCCCTCGCCGCCATGGAGCGGCAGCTCGGGCTCGACCAGCCGCTGGCGGTCCAGTATCTCGACTGGATCGGCGGCGTGCTGCGGGGCGATTTCGGCACCTCGCTGCGGCTGCAGCTTCCGGTGGCGCAGGTGGTGGGCGAGGCCTTCTGGCACTCCGCCGCCCTGGCGGTGATCGCGCTGGTCACCGTCACGGTGGTGGCGATCCCGCTCGGCACGCTCGCGGCGCTGCGCCGCGGCACCGCCTGGGATCTCGGCATCGGGCTGTTCTCCTACGTGGGAACCGCCCTGCCGGAATTCGTCACCGCCACGCTGCTGCTGGTGGTCTTCGCCGCGCCGGACGGGCCGATCCTGCCGGCGGGGGGCTTCGTGGCCCCCGGGGAGGATTTCGGCGGCTTCCTGCTGCATGCCGTCCTGCCCTCGGCCACGCTGGGGATGATCCTGCTCGCGCATATCTCGCGCCAGGTGCGCTCGGAGATGTCGGAGGTGCTGTCCTCCGACTACGTGCGCGCCGCGCGGCTGAAGGGGGTGAAGGAGCGCCGGGTGATCCTGCGCCACGCCCTGCCCAACGCGCTCATTCCCGCCGTCACGGTGATCTCGCTCGACATCGGCTACCTCTTGGGCGGCATCATCGTGGTGGAGGAGATCTTCGCCTGGCCCGGCCTCGGCCGGCTGCTGATCTATGCGCTGCAGAACCGCGACCTGCCGGTGATCCAGGCCGTCGTGCTGCTGCTCGCCGTGGTCTATGCCCTGTCCAACCTCGCCGCCGATCTCGTCATCGCCTGGCTCGACCCGAGGGTGCGCTATGCGTAGGCTCCTGAGTTCTCCCACCGGCATCGCCGGCTGCCTGCTGCTGCTGCTCGTCTTCGTGGCGGCGCTGTTCGGGCCCTGGATCGCGCCCTACGACCCGCAGGAATTCCACGTGACCGCGCGCCTGCAGGGCCCGGGGCCGGAGTTCCTGCTCGGCACCGACCAGTACGGCCGCGACCTGCTCTCCCGCCTGCTCAACGGCGCGCCCGCCACGGTGCTCTTCGGCCTCGGGGCCACGGCGCTCGGTGTCGGCGCGGGCTCGGTGATCGGGGTGATCGCGGGCGTGGCCGGCGGCCGGGTCGACAGCGTCATCATGCGGGTGCTCGACGGGCTGCTGGCCATGCCGGAGCTGCTGTTCACCCTGCTCATCGTCTCCTTCCTCGGCGGCGGCACCGGCCAGGCGATGCTCGCGGTCGCGGTCACCTTCACGCCGGGCATGGCGCGCATCGCCCGAGGCGCCACGCTCTCGGTGCGCACCCGCGAATACGTGCTGGCGGCCATCGCCCGCGGCGAATCCCGCGCCTGGATCGTGGGGCGCGAGGTGCTGCCCAACGCGCTGGGGCCGATCATCGTGGAGGCCACCATCCGGGTGAGCTTCGCCATCATGATCGGCGCCACGCTGGGCTTTCTGGGCCTCGGCGCGCAGCCGCCCTCGACCGAGTGGGGGCTGATGGTGTCGGAGGCGCGGCAGTACATGTTCCGCAATCCCTGGTGCGTGATCGTGCCCGGCCTCGCCATCGCCATCACCGCCATGGGCTTCAACCTGTTCGGCGACGCGCTGCGCGACGCCTTCGACCCCCGGAGGACCCGCTGATGGCCGACCGCCAGGACCGCCCGGTGCTCGATGTCGCCGGCTACTCGATGGCCTATCGCACCGAGGAGGGCCGCTACGACGCGCTGCGCGACATCACCCTGCGCATCCGCCGCGGCGAGACCCATGCCCTGGTGGGCGAGAGCGGCTCGGGCAAGAGCACGCTCGCCTGGGCGATCATGCGCTACCTCGCGCCCAACGCCGAGGACACCGGCGGCGCCATCCTCGTGTCGGGCGAGGACATGCTGGGCGCCTCGAAGCGCGACCTCGACCGGCTGCGCGGCCGCAAGGTGGCCATGGTGTTCCAGGACCCCAGCTCGGCGCTCAACCCCACGCTGCGCATGGGCGAGCAGATCACCGAGGTGCTGATGCGCCACCGCGGCATGAGCCGCGCGCAAGCGCTGGCCGAGGCGGAGGCCGCCCTCACCCGCACCGGCATCCGCCGCCCGGCGGAGCTCATGAAGCGCTTCCCGCACGAGGCCTCGGGCGGCGAGAAGCAGCGCGTGGTCATCGCCACCGCCTTCGCCTGCGAGCCCGACCTCATCCTGTTCGACGAGCCGACCACCGCGCTCGACATCCTCACCGCCAAGCAGATCCTCGAGCTGTTCGTGACGCTCAAGGCCGAGACCGGGGTGGCCGCGCTCTACATCTCGCATGACCTCGGCCTCGTCTCGCGCATCGCCGACACGGTATCGGTGATCTACAAGGGCGAGATCGTGGAGAGCGGGCCGGCGGCGGAGGTGCTCACCGCGCCGCGCCATGCCTACACCCGCCGGCTGCTCGCCGCCCTGCCGCGCCCCGACGAGCGCATCGCCGTGCCGGCACCGGCCGCGCAGCCGCCGCTGCTCAGCGTCGACACGGTGAGCGTGCGCTACGGCGCGCCCGGCTGGCTCACCCGCAAGCTCGACCCTTCGGCGAAGGCGCATTACGGCGCGCGCGACGTGAGCCTCGATATCCGCCCCGGCGAGCTGCTCGGCGTGGTGGGGGAGAGCGGCTCCGGCAAGTCGACCATCGCGCGGGCCGCGACCGGCCTTGCCGAGTTCGAGGGCGCCATCCGCTTCGGCGGGCGGGACTTCACCTCCCGCCGGGCCTTCGACAGGGCCTACCGCCGCGAGGTGCAGATCGTCTTCCAGCACCCGGACGCGAGCCTCAACCCGCGCGAGACCATCGGGCGCATCCTCGCCCGGCCGCTGCGGCTCTACGGCCTGGTGCCGCGGGGGCAGGTGGAGGCGCGGGTGCGCGAGCTGCTCGAGATGGTGCTGCTGCCGGCCGAATACGCCTCGCGCCACCCCCACCAGCTCTCGGGCGGCGAGAAGCAGCGCGTGGCCATCGCCCGCGCCTTCGCCGCCGAGCCGAAGCTGGTGATCTGCGACGAGGTGACCGCGGCGCTCGACGTCTCGGTGCAGGCCGCGGTGGCGCGGCTTCTGGTCGATCTGCAGGCGCGCTCCGGGGCCGCCTGCCTGTTCATCACCCATGACCTCAACCTGGTGCGCCAGCTCGCCCACCGCATCGCGGTGATGCAGCACGGCGCGCTGGTCGACGCCTTCGACGTGGCCGATGCCGGGGCTCCCGGCCGCCACCCCTACACCCGCGCGCTGCTCGACGCGGTGCCGGTGCCCCAGCCGCTCAGGGACCCCGCATGACCGACCCGCTTCCCCTCGCCCTCGCCCGCTCCATCGACGAGCGCGCCTGCCTCGAGACCCTCGCGGAGATGGTGCGCCACAAGAGCTACTCCGAGACCCCCGGCGAGCGGGCGCTGGCCGAGCGCATGGTCGAGATCATGGCCGGCATGGGCATGGAGGCGTATCTCATGCCGGTGGAGGGCGAGCGGGTGAACGCCATCGGCATCTGGCGCGGCACCGGCGGCGGCAAGAGCCTGATGTTCAACGGCCATCTCGACACCAACCCGGTGACCGAGGGCTGGACGGTGGACCCCTGGGGCGGGCTGATCGACGACGACTTCATCTACGGCATCGGCGTGTCGAACATGAAGGCGGGCGACGCGGCCTATCTCTGTGCCGTGCGCGAGCTGATCGAGGCCGGGGTGCGGCTGAAGGGCGACGTGATCCTCACCTTCGTGATCGGCGAGCTGCAGGGCGGCGTGGGCACGCTGGCGGCGGTGCGCGCCGGCCTGCGCGCCGACTATTTCATCAACACCGAGCCCTCCGACCTGCAGGCCATCACCATGCATGCCGCGGCCTTCACCTTCGTGGTGGAGCTGGAGGGGGTCACCCGGCATCTCTCGAAGCGCGAGACGGCGGTGGACGCGATCCTCGCCGCCTGCGAGCTGATCCCCGAGCTCACCGACCTCACCTTCTCCGACGCGCCGAGCGATGAGCACCGGGCGATCAACCGCGTGCACGTGGGCGTGGTGCATGGCGCGCTCGGGCGCGACCTGCACGAGTGGCGCCCGCCGCAGGTGGCCGATTTCCTGCGGCTCAAGGGCTCGGGCCGCTACGGGCCGGGCCAGACCGAGGCGAATGCGCTCGCCGACATCCGCGCCGTGCTCGACCGGCTCATGGCCCGCCACCCGGGCCTGAAGGCGACGGTGTTCAGCGAGGCGCGCGAGGGCCGGCCGGTGATGCCCGCCTTCGAGGTGGCGCGCGACAGCCGCATCGTGACCGCGCTCAACACCGCCTACGAGAAGCTGCGCGGCGAGGCCCAGCCCACCGGCGCCCTGCCGCCGCCGGGTTTCTTCGGCACCGATGCCGGGCACCTCCATGCCGAGGGCGGCATGGAGGGCGTGGTCTGCGGGCCGGGCGGGCGTTTCAACACCATGCCGGACGAGCGGGTGGAGATCCCCGACTATCTCGACGCCGTGCGGCTCTACCTTCTCACCATCTGCGATATCTGCGAGGCGAAATGATCGACCTGGCCACCCAGCACCCCGGCCGCGCCTCGGGCCGCGCCGTCACCCTGCGGTTTCCGGAGGCCGAGCACCGCGCCCGCCTCGCCCGCACCCGGGCGGAGATGCGCGCCCGCGGGCTCGACGCGCTGCTGGTCTTCGCGCAGGAGAGCCATTTCTACCTCACCGGCTTCGACACGGCGGGCTTCGTGTTCTTCCAGGCCGGCATCATCACCGCCGATGACAGCCCCACGGTGCTGCTCACCCGCACGCCGGACCGCCGGCAGGCCGAGGTGGCCTCGCTCTACGACGAGGTGCGGGTGTGGCTGAACGCCGAGGGCGCGAACCCGGGCGAGGACCTGCGCGACATCCTGCTGGAGCGGGGCCTGGGCGGCGCGCGCATCGGCGTGGAATTCGCCACCCACGGGCTCACCGCCGCGAACGGGCGCATGGTGGAGGCGGCACTTGCCGGGCACTGCAGCCTCACCGACGCCTCGGACATCGTGCGCGGCCAGCGGCTGGTGAAATCCCCGCTGGAACTGGAGTATACCCGGGCGGCGGGCGAGCTGGCCGACCGCGCGGTGGAAGCCGCCCTCGGCGCGGCGGCGCCGGGAGTGTATGACACCGCGCTCTCGGGCGCTGCGGTCACCGCCATGCTCTCGGCGGGGGGCGACCTGCCCTCCGGCGGGCCGCTGGTGAACGTGGGCGAGCGCGCGCTCTTCGGCCGCGGCATCGGCGGGCCGCAGGCGCTGGCGGCGCAGGACCAGATCCTGATCGAGCTCGCGGGCTCCGCCTGCCGCTACCACGTGGTGGTGGAGCACACCGCCGTGCTCGGCCGCCCCGACCCCGCGCAGGTGAGCCAGATGGGCGTCGCCATCGAGGCGCTGGAGCGCATCAAGGAGGCGGCGGTGCCCGGCGCGCGGCTCGGCACGCTCGACGACATCCACCGCGCGGTGCTCGACGGCGCGGGTTTCGAGCAGGCCCGCTACGCCGCCTGCGGCTATGCGCTCGGCTGCACCTTCAAGCCCACCTGGATGGACGTGCCGCCGATGATCTACACCGGCAACCCGCTGGTGCTGGAGCCGGGCATGGTGTTCTTCGTGCATATCATGATCCCCGACACGCGCACCGGGCTCGTCGCCGGCGTGGGCCAGACCTTCGCCATCGGCGCCGAGGGCCGGGGCGTGGAGACCTTCAGCCGCCTGCCGCTGCAGCTCTGGACCCTCTGAACCGGCCGGGGGCAGGCCGTGCTGCCCCCGCCTTGACCGGGACCACCCCGGGGCATCGCGCGCGCGCCGGTGTCGCAGGCCCGCCGCCCGCGCCGCGCCACCTTCGCGAGCGGATGCAGCCGGCCTTCTCCTCCCTCCTCCCTCCTCCCTGCTCGATGCTCCGGGCGCCTCGCGGGGATGGGGCTGCACCGCGATGGCGGAGCGATGCGTCGCCCGGCACGGCGTGGCCGGCGGGTGGTGCCGGCCGGCAGGGACGGCGCGACCGGACGCCGCCTGCGTGCATGCAATCCGCGCTTTCCCGCACCCTGCGCGCCGCGCTAGTCTGCCGGCCGCGCCGCCCGGCGCGGGGGCCGCGGCAGACGGCCCGCAACAGAAGGAACGCGGTCGATGACGGAAAAACTCAGCTCCATGGCACCGGCGGTGCTCAGCCTGGTCCGCCTGGTGGCGGGGCTCATCTTCATGGAGCACGGGCTGCAGAAGCTCGCGGGCTTCCCGCCCACCGAAAACACCTGGGAGGCCTTCTCGCTGTCCTGGGTGGCGGGGTGCTTCGAGCTCGCCTGCGGCGCGCTGATCGCGCTGGGGCTGTTCACCCGGCCGGCGGCCTTCCTCGCCTCCGGCGTGATGGCCTTCGCCTACTGGATCGCCCATGCCCCGCGGGACTTCTTCCCGGTGAACAACGGCGGCGACGCGGCCATCCTCTATTGCTTCCTGTTCCTCTATCTCGTCTTCGCCGGCGCCGGCCCCGCCAGCCTCGACGCCATGCGCGGCCGCGCCTGACACGGGGGAGGGGGGCCGGCGGGCCCCCCTTCCGCTTTCACGATGCGCCCGCTGCGGGCGGGGTGCCCGGAAGGCCCGCCTCAGGCGGGGAGGGCGCCGGCGAGCTCGTCCTCGATGTGGATGCGGATGATCTCGTCGAAGGAGGCGTCGGCGGTGAAGCCCAGCTCCAGCGCGCGCTTCGGCGCGAAGTCGCGCGGCCAGCCGGCGACGATGGCGTCGATCGCGGGATCGGGCTCGCGGCGGATCAGGCGCACCGCGCGCTCGCCCGCCACCCGGCGCAGCGCCTCGATCTGCTCGCCCACCGTGGCCGAGAGCCCGGGCATGCTCAGCGCCCGGCGCTGCTCGAGCACCGAGAGCTCCATCGTGGCGGCATGCAGCAGGAAGCCCACCGCGGCGCGCGGGCTCGCGTGCCAGTGCCGCACGTCTTCGGACACCGGCAGCACCGCCTCCTGCCCCACCAGCGGCTCGCGCAGGATGTTGGAGAAGAAGCCGGAGGCGGCCTTGTTCGGCTTGCCCGGGCGGATGCAGATGGTGGGCAGGCGGATGGAGATGCCGTCGAGGATGCCCTTGCGGCTGTAGTCCGACACCAGCAGTTCGCCGATCGCCTTCTGCGCGCCGTAGCTGGTGCGCGGGGTGGAGAAGAACGCGTCGTCGATCTTGTCGGGGAAGGGCGCGCCGAACACCGCGATGGAGGAGGTGAACACCAGCCGCGGCGTGTAGCCCTCGGCCTCGTGGGCGGCGCGGATGGCGTCGAGCAGCTGGCGGGTGCCGTCGAGGTTGATGGCATAGCCCTTGTCGAAATCGAGCTCGGCCTCGCCCGAGACGATGGCGGCGAGGTGGAAGATCACCTCCGGCCGGGCGGAGACCATCTCGGGCGCCGCGGCGGGAGAGGCGATGTCGAGCGCCTTCGTGGTCACGCTGCCGGAAAAGCCCTCGGGGCGGGCGGGCTCGATCACGTCGACGAGGGTGAGACGCTCCACCGCGGCGCCGCCGAGATGGCCGTCGCGCACCAGCCGTTCGGTGAGCTTGCGGCCGACCATTCCGGCGGCGCCGATGATGAGTACATGCATGGGATCAGGTTCCTTCTGAAGGGGTCGTGACGTGCAGGCGCAGCACGGCATGGGCGTCGAGCGCGAGGGGGCCGGGCGGCGGGGGCGCCAGCCGGTCGAGGAAGGCGGGGTCGGCGGCGGCGGGCACGAAGCTCTCCGCGTCGAGCCGGGCGAGGCCGGTGACCGGGCCGGCGAGCACCGCCTCCACCGGGGCGGCGGAGAGGTTCGCGAGCCAGATCTCCCACCCCTCCGCCCCGCCGGCGGCGAGGCCGCGCAGGGGCCCGGGGCCGGTGACCACCGGGTGCAGCGGCCGGCCGGTGAGGGCGGAGAGCCCGCGCAGCACGTGGTAGAGCGGGAAGACGCCGCCGGCCTCGTCATACCAGGGCTGGGGCAGCTCGGAGGCCGCGTGGATGGCGCCGAGGGGGCCTGTCGGCTCGCCGAAGGCCACCGCGCTGGCGCCGCCGAGGGCCATCTCGGCGAAATATCCCAGGGTCCATGCGGCGCCGATGAGGCCGCGCTGGCGCGGGTCGGCGCGGTTCATCGCCTGGCGGATGTTGCGCGGGTTGTCCTTGGGCGCCGCGCCGTAGGGGTTGTCGCGCATGCCGATGGCGGAGGGGCCCACGGCGAAGGGCAGCGGCCGGGCGATGGCGGCGGCACTGCGCGCCACGGCGGGCAGGGCCTCGATGGTCTCGGTGAGGGAGCGGTCGTCGCCCGCGTGCACCTGCGGGCAGGTGGTGAAGCTCACGAGGTCGAGCGCCTCCACCGGTGGCCGCTTGCGGTTGAGCTCGGTGAAATAGCTGAACATGCCGCCGCCGATGCGCTTGCCGGGAAACGCCTCGCGGGTGGCGGCGGCGAGGGCCGTGGCGGGCGGCGTGGCGGGCCAGGGGCTGCCGGGCAGGGTGCACTTGAGGTCGGGCGCGGGCGAGGTGAGCACGGTCTCGAACGGCGCGCCCAGGGCGCGGACCGTCTCGCCCAGGGCGGCGATCTCGGCCTCGAACCCGTCGACCGAGGCCACCACCGCCTCGAGCCAGGCCTCGGCACCGATGGCGCGGGCGAGGCCGGCCTGGGCGGCGAGGGAGGTGCCGTCATGGCCGCGCCGGGGGTCGTGGTGGCAGACGAGATGCGCCGGCGCGAGGCCGCGCAGGAGCACTTCCGCCTCCCAGGAGGCGGCGACGCTCTCGGGCTGCAGGCCGAGGCCCAGCGGCGGCACCACGCCGGCGCGGGGCCCGGGCGCGAGGGTGATCGGGCCGGTGCCGGCGGCGGCGGAGGGCGTGCCGCTCACCTCCACGGTGATGGCCTGCTCCAGCGCCTCGCCGGGCTCCAGCCGGTAGGGCCAGGGCAGGGCGAGCGGGCGCACATAGGTCTTGTAGGAGGCGTCGGTCCAGTTGCGCTGGTCCTCCATCTCGTAGGTGTCGCCCTCCATCAGGCAGCTCACGCGCAGGCCCTGCGGCGAGGTGTGGACCAGCCGGCGCAGGTCCATCATCGGCTGCACGGGGTCGATGATGAGCGGGAAGCGGCCCTCCTCCACCGTGCCGTCGGTGCGGGTGATCTCCACCGGCGCGCCGGCCACGCCCTCGATGGGGTGGAGGATCACGAAGCCGGTGCGGTTGGTGAGGAACGGTGTCTCGGCAGCGCCGCGGGCGGAGAAGGTGAGGCGGCCCTCCGCCGTGCCCTCGATGCGGGCGGTCCAGGCGAAGGCCTGCTCACCGTCGGCCGCGCGGGCGGTGTAGGTGACGGTGAAGCGGCCCTCCTCCTCGGCCACCGCGATGTCGGAGAGGGCGGGGGCATAGGTGCCCCAGTCCGGGTCGCGCACGATGAAGGAGACGGCGCGCAGCACCTCGGCGCCGCCCATGCGGATGTAGCGCAGGTTTCCGGCCTCGAACTCGGCGGTGAGGGGGCCGGCGGTGAGGATGCGCGGCGGGGCGACCTCCTCCTCGGTGCCGAAGAGGCGCAGGGCGCGGCTGGGGGTGGGGGACATGGGGGGGCCTCCTTCAGCGCGCGGCGCGCCAGTTCACCAGCCGCTCGGCCAGCAGGGCGAGGATGATGATCGAGCCGATGGCCGTGCCCTGCCAGAAGGGCGAGACGCCCATCAGGTTCAGCCCGTTGCGGATCATCACCATGATGAGCACGCCGATGAGCGTGCCGATGATCGAGCCGCGCCCGCCGTAGAGGCTGGCGCCGCCGATCACCACCGCGGCGATGGCGTCGAGCTCCATCTGGTTGCCGGCCAGCGGGTCGGCCGAGAGGATCTGGGCGATGGAGAAGGTGATGGCCACGGCGGCGAGCGCGCCCGAGATCACGTAAGGTAGCACCGAGTAGGCCAGCACGTTGAGCCCCGCCGCCCGCGCCGCCTCGCGGTTCGAGCCCACGGCGTAGATGGTGCGCCCGCCCTTGGAGAAGGTGAGGTAGGCCCAGGCGAGGGCGTAGAGCGCGAGCAGGAACAGCACGTTGGCCGGGATGCCGAGCACCGTGGAATAGACGATGTCCGACAGGCCCATGGGGATGGAGGAGATCGCGGTCTGGCCGGAGAAGATGTAGGCGAGGCTGCGGGCGATGGCCATCATCCCCAGCGTCACCACGAAGGGGGCGAGGCCGAAGACCGCCACCAGCACGCCGGAGCACAGCCCGATCACGCCGCCCGCCGCCACCGCGCAGAGGATGGCGAGCGGGATGGGCAGCTCCCCCAGCGCCAGCCCCAGCACGATGCCGGTGAGCCCGGCCACCGAGCCCACCGAGAGGTCGATGCCGCCGGTGAGGATGACGAAGGTCATGCCCACGGCGACGATGCCGATCACCACCGACTGGTCGAGGATGTTGAAGATGTTGTTCTGGGTGAGGAAATACGGCGAGAGCAGCGACAGGCCGCAGGCGATGACGAGGGCGAGGCCGAGCATGCGCATCTCGAGGCTGCGGCCGATGCGGGCGAGGCCGGAGGGCAGGGAGGCGGTGATCTGCGTCATGGCGCGTCTCCTGAGACGGGGTCCGGGGCGGTGAGGGCTTCCATCCGCGCGCGCAGCTCCGCGGCATCGGGGAGGGGGGCGCCCGCGGGCAGGGTGAGGCCGATATGGCCGAGATCGTGGCCGCGGGCGTTGCGCATCGGCAGCACGAGGCTGGTGTGGCCGCCGGGCTCGGTGACGAAGCCCTCCGCCGCGGCGCGCAGGGCGGCGGGAATGCCGGTGTCGGCGTAATGCGCCGCGGCGCCGGGGCTGAGGCCGGTGTCCGGCGCACCGGGCAGGGCCACGTGGCCGAGGCAGATCAGCTCCTCCGCCCCCGGCTCGAGCAGGGCCCAGAAGGCGCTGCCGCCGTGCTCGGCCACCAGTGCCTCCAGCGCCGCCAGCGTGCGCCCGGCCGAGCTGCGCGGGGCGGCGAGCAGGGTGAGCTTCTCCTCGGTCAGCATGGCGGTGGGCAGGTCGGCGATGCTGATGCCGTCCGACATCACCACCACCCGCTCGGTGACGCCGAGCAGCTCCTCGAAATCCGAGGAGATCACCACCACCGCCACGCCGGCATCGGCGATCTCGCGCAGGATGCGGTAGATGGCCGAGCGGGTGCCGATGTCCACGCCCTTGGTGGGCTCGTCGAGGATCAGCACCGCGGGGTCGATCAGCAGCCAGCGCGCGATGATCACCTTCTGCTGCATGCCGCCGGAGAAGGTGAGCAGGCTGGCGTCGAGCCGGTTTGGCGGCAGGCCGAGCTTTTCCAGCAGCTCCGCCAGCCGGGCGCGCCGCTTGCCGTAGCCGAGGCCGAAGCCGCGGTGCCTGCCGATATGGGCGAGCATGAGGTTCTCGCGCACCGTGAGGTCGGGCACGATGTTCTGGGCGCGGCGGTCTTCGGCCACGAGGCCGATGCCGTGGCGGATGGCGTCGGCCGGCTTGCGCGGCGCGATCTCGCGGCCCGAGATGCGGATGGTGCCGGCGTCGCGCCGGCGCAGGCCGAAGATCGCCTCCGCCGCCTCCGAGCGCCCGGCCCCCACCAGCCCGCCGAGGCCGAGGATCTCGCCCGCGCGCACCGAGAAGGACACGTCGCGCACATGGGGGGCGGCGCGCAGGCCGCGCACCTCCAGCGCCATCGCCCCGGCCTCGCCCGGGCGCTCCGGGCCCGGGGTGGCGTAGATGGCGCCGAGCTCGCGCCCCACCATGTGGCGGATGATGTCGGCCTGGCCGAGCCCGGCGGTGGGCAGGCTGGCGGCCACGGTGCGGCCCTCGCGCAGGATGGTCACCCGGTCGGTGATGGTGAACACCTCCTCCAGCCGGTGCGAGACGAAGATCAGCGCCCGGCCGTCGTCGCGCAGGCGGGAGATGATGTCGAACAGCCGGTCGACCTCGGAGGGGCTGAGCGAGGCGGTGGGCTCGTCGAAGATCAGCAGGCTGGCATCGAGGGCGAGCGCCTTCGCGATTTCCACCAGCTGGCGCTGTGCGGCGGAGAGGCCGCGCACCTCCGCCTCGAGCGGCAGCGCGTGCTCGCGCCCCAGCCGGGCGAGGATGGCCTGCGCCCGCCGCCGCATGCCGGTGTAGGAGAGCCGGCCGGGCCGGCCCAGCTCGGGCAGGAAGATGTTCTCCAGCACCGAGAGGTCCGGGGCGAGGCTGGTCTCCTGCGCGACGAGCGCGATCCCCATGTCGAGCGCCTCGCGGGTGGAGCGCAGGGCGAGCGGGCGGCCGCGCCAGCTGAGGCTGCCCTCGTCCCGCGTGATATGCCCGGAGATGATGCGCGAGAGGGTCGACTTGCCGGCCCCGTTGGCGCCGAGCAGGCCGTGCACCTCGCCGGCGCGCACCTCCAGCGCGGCGTTCGCGAGGGCCTGGGTGCTGCCGAAGCGCTTGCCGATGCCCGACGCGACGAGCGCGGGGGCGGTGTCGGCCTCGGGAAGGGAGGGCTCGGGAAGGGAAGGGGCGTGCTGCATGGGGTGCCTCCGCCGGAGCGCCGCCCCCCGGGCCATCGCGGCCCGCGGGGCGGCCCCGGGTGTCAGTCCATCTCGTTGGCGAAGACGGATTCGCGGATGGTGGGCAGCATCTCCTCGATGTTCTCCGCGGTCACCACCACGATGGGCACGAGGATCTCCTTCTCGACCTCCTTGCCGGCGAGATGGTCGAACAGCGCGCGGCCCGAGGTTTCGCCCATCAGGTGGGGCTGCTGCATGCCCGAGGCCACCAGCTCGCCCGATTGCAGCAGCGGCACGAACTCGGGGATGCCGTCGAAGGCCGCCACCAGCACCTCGCCCTGGCGCCGGGCGGCGCGGATGGCGCGCAGCGCGCCCACCGCCGGCTGGTCGGTCTGCACGAAGAGGCCGCGCATTTCCGGGTTTGCGGTGAGCATGTCCTGGGTGAAGCGGAAGGTCTCGTCGGCGGTGTAGGACTGCATCTGCTGCAGCCCGGCCTCGCCGGCGATGCCGGCCTCGGCCATCGCGTCCTTGAAGCCTTTGGTGCGGGCCTGGCCGTTGAGCCGGGCCTGCGAGATGGCGACGATGCCCACCGAGCCGTCTTCCCAGCCCTTGTCCTTCAGCGCCGCGGCCAGCGCCTCGCCGGTGCCATGCGCGCCCTCGTAATTGTCGGAGATGATGAAGGAGACATACTCGCCGCTGTTGGTGCCGATATCGGCGATCACCACCGGGATGCCGGCCTTCTGCGCCAGCTGCAGCACGCTCGGCGCGGTGGAACTGTCGGTGGGCGAGAGCACGATGCCGGCCACGCCGCGGGCGATGGCGTCTTGCGCGTTCTGGAGCTGGGTCTGGGCATCGTTGTGCGAATCGAGCGCCTGGAAGCCGTAGCCCTCCTCGGTCGCCACCTTCTCCACGCCCCTGGAGAGGTAGCGCCAGAACGGCAGGTCGAGCCCCGGCGTGAGATAGACGATCTGGCCGGACTGCGCCTGTGCGGGCGCCCCCGCCCCGAGCGCGAGGGTGAGGGCCGAGACGCCGGCCAGCGCCAGCCCCAGCATGCTGCGACGAGTGATCATTTCGTGGTTCCTCCCGTGAAGGGCCCCGGTTGTTTTCTGATGGGGCCGTTTATTGCAAGCCTATGTATTCATTGGATTTATATCGCGGATGAAAGTGCAGGTGGTGGTGTAGATCCGCGCCTCGTGGGCGGCGAAGGCGGCCATGGCGGCGGTGCTGTCATGCGCCTCGAGCGCCTCGAGGATGGCGGTATGGTCGGCCACGCTGGCGGCGATGGCGCCGGGCAGCGACACCGCGCGGCGGCGGTGTTCCATCATGTAGGTGTAGAGGTCGGTGACGATGTCGGCGAGCAGCGGGTTTCCGCAGGCGCGGTAGACGGTGACGTGGAACTCGCGGTCGCAGATCAGGAAGCGCAGCGGGTCGCGCAGGCAGCCTGCCTGTGTGTCGAGCGAGCGGCGCAGGCGCAGGAGCGCCTCGTCGGAGATCTGCGCGGCGGCGTCGCCCACCACGCGCTGCTCGATGAGCAGGCGGGCGTGGTGCACCGCGTCGACATCGTAGCTGTCGACGTTAAGGCGGTTGGTGATGCCGATGGACATGTCGCCGAGATCGTCGGAGGCGACGCGGGTGCGCGCGCCCTGGCTCACCTCGAGGATGCCGCGGGCGGCGAGGGCGCCGATGGCGGCGCGCACGGTCTCGCGGCTGACGGAAAGGGCGAGGCTGAGTTCGCGCTCGGAGGGCAGCTCGTCGCCGCGCTTCATCAGGCCGGAGGCGATGAGGGCGGCGATCTTGTCGGCGATGACGTCGCGCATGGTCTGGCGGCGGACGTCCCGGCCGATGCCGGTCGCCTTGTCGAGGAACAGGCCATGCACGCCCGAACTTTCCACCCTCGGATCTCCCTCGCGGGGCCCCGGCGCTGTGCCCGGCCCGCCCGACGTTTCCCGGAGGCCCGACACGTGCAGCGCTGTTTCGCTGTCTACTGGACCATCCACCCTACCAGTGAGCCTAGGCGGCGCCGGCCCGGCCTGTCAAGCGGGGTGGCGCGAGGCCCCGGCTCGGGGGCCGGGGCAGCGGCGCGCGGGGCGCTCAGGGGCCGGGGCAGACCGGGGCGCGGGAGAGGCGCTGCGCCCCGGCCTCGAGCGTGTAGGCGCGGAAGCCGGCCTCGTCGATCAGCAGCACCCGGTAGGTGGGGGCGCCGCCGGTCCACCAGGGGGCCGGATCCTCGAGGTCGGCGATGAAACGGTGGCTGCAGGCCTGGCCGGAGCTGAAGGCGATGCCGGAGGGCGTGGTACCCGCGAGCGGCACGTGGATGTGGCCGAAGACCACGTGGCGCAGGCCGGGGGCATGGGCGCGCAGCCGGGCCAGCACCGCCTCGCCGTCGTGGAAGCCGATGTGGCGGAAATGCGCCAGCCCGTCGGGCATCGGCGGGTGGTGGACGAAGACCGTCACCGGCAGGGGGCCTGCTTCGGCGAGGGCGCTGTCGAGCCAGGCGAGGCGGTCGGCGCAGTAGCGCCCGCCGATCTCGCCGGCGGAATGGCTGTCGAGGAACAGGAGCCGGCCGTGGTCGGTGTCGAGGAACGACTGCACGAAGCCGGTGGCGTCGCACTCCGCCTCGGGGAACTCGGCGCGGAAGGCGGGGCGGGCGTCGTGGTTGCCGAGCAGGAAGCGCACCGGCATGGGCAGGGGGGCGAGGATCTCGCGCAGCAGGGCGTAGGCCTCGGGGTCGCCGTCATTGGCGAGATCGCCGGTGAGCACGAGGAGATCGGCATCGGCCTGGCGGGCGAGGATGTCGGCCACGGCGCCGCGCAGCTGCTCCGCCGGGTCGAGCCCGTGCAGCGTGCCGCCGGGGGGCAGGAGGTGGATGTCGGTGAGCTGGAGGATCTTCATCTGGGGATTGTCCGTGGGCAGGAGGCCGGGGCGCGGCGGCGGGCGAGGCCCCGGCGCGGGGGCCGGGGCAGCGCGGGGAAATCTGCCACGCCGGCAGGGGATCGGCGCGGCGCGGGGAGTTTGCCGTGTCGGTGGAGGACCGACGCTGCGCGGGGAGACATGCCGCGCCGGCAAGGGGCCGGGGCAACGCGGGGATATCCGCCGCACCGGTGGAAGGCCGGCGCGGCGCGGGAAAATCCGCCGGGCCGGCGGAGGGCCGGCACAGCGCAGGCATGGCTCCCGCGCCGGGCGGGACCCGGCGCGGGGCGGGCGGCGTGCCCGGGCTCAGTCCATCAGCGCGTTGGTCTGCTCGACCATCTGCGCGAGCCCGTCCTCGGGGGTCACCTCGCCGCGCATCACCGTGCCGATGATGTCACGCTGGGCGCGCCAGATGCGCACCGAGGCGCCGCCGGGGTAGCCCTGCCAGGGCAGCGAGCGGTCGGCCTGGCGCGAGGCGGTCTCCACGTTCGGGTGCTCGGCGTAGTAGGGGGCGAGGTAGTCGGCCCCGGTGGTGCGCTTGTTGGTGGGCAGGTAGCCGGTGATGCGCACGATGAGGTTCTGCGCCTCCGGGCTGGTCATGAACTGCACGTATTTCCAGGCCGCTTCCTGCTTTGCGGCGTCGGTGGCGAGCACCACGGCGGCGTTGCCGCCGGTGGGCACGCCGCCCTCCGCCTTGTTGTCGATCGGGAAGAGCGCGGTCTTCAGCTCGAAACGGTCGCCCACGAGCCCCTCGATGGTCTGGACATGGGCGGGCGTGGAGAACATGAACCCGGTGAGCCCGGCGCCGAACTGCTGGCGCGACTGGTCCCAGTCGAGCAGGCTCTGGCCGCCCTCGGTGACCATGGAGCGGGCGAGCTTCAGCGCGTTGAGCCCGACCTCGTTGTCGAAGCCCGCGGTGCCGGAGACCTCGTCGACGAGCTGGCCGCCCTGCTCGAAGACGAGCGCCTGCCACAGCCAGTCGTCCGGCCAGGAGTTGATGTCATAGGCCATGCCGGCGACCTTGGGGTCGAGCGCGTGGATCTTCGCGGCGAGCGCGATGGTGCCCGGCCAGTCGGTGGGCATGTTATCGGGGTCGGCCCCGGCCTGCCGCACCAGGTCGGCGTTGATGTACATGATCGGCGAGGAGGCGTTCACCGGCAGGCCGTACTGCACGCCGCCCACCTCGCCGAGCGCCAGCATCCGCGGCTCGAAATTGGCCGAGACGAAGGCCTCGCCGCCCGCGGCGGAGATGTGCTCGCCGAGATCGAGGATCCCGCCGCGCGGCTCGAGCGTGTGCACGAGCTCGGCGAGCAGGTTGAAGCCGGAGAAGTAGACGTCCGGCGTGCCCCCGGTGACCGCGGCGCGCAGCACCTGCTGGTGGCCCTCGTTGTAGTTGGCCGCCGGGGCGCGGAAGCGGATGGCGATGTCGGGGTTCGCCTTCTGGAACTCCTCGGCCAGCGGCTCGTAGAAGCGCGAGAAGCCGGGGTTGCAGTAGAGCACGTCGAGGGTGACGGACTGGGCGGCGGCCAGGCCGGGCAGCATGGCGCCGGCAAGGGCCGCGCCCGCGAAGAGGCGGTGAACGGGTTTCATATCAGGCTCCGTGGTGTGGGAAAGGAAGGCGGCGGGGGCTCATTTCACCCCCGTCATGGTGATGCCGGCGATGAACTGGCGGCGGGCGAGCAGGAAGCACAGCACCAT
Source organism: Oceanicella sp. SM1341 (assembly GCF_003448965.1). Taxonomy (GTDB): domain Bacteria; phylum Pseudomonadota; class Alphaproteobacteria; order Rhodobacterales; family Rhodobacteraceae; genus Paroceanicella. The sequence goes on along the minus strand of NZ_QRGC01000008.1, from coordinate 76,435 downwards.
CGGCGCGGTGAGCAGGGCGGCGCCGGCCATCAGCGCGCCGTAATCGGTGCCGCTCTCGGCGTTGGAGAAGAACAGCATGCCCAGCGGCGGGGTGGCGAGGGCCATGTCGTTGACCGCGATCATCGGCCAGTAGAGGTCGTTCCAGTGGGCGACCACCGAGAACACCGCGAAGGCCGCGAGTGCCGGCAGCGAGCCGCGCAGCACCAGCCGCCAGCAGATCTCCGTCTCGGAGAAGCCGTCGAGGCGGGCGGCCTCGATGATCTCGTCGGGGTAGGAGCGGAAGGACTGGCGGAACAGGAAGATGGCGAAGACCGAGAGGAAGAACGGCGCCATCAGCGCGAAGTAGCTGTTGAGCAGGTCGAGCCCGGCGAGGCCGACGAAGAGCGGCAGGGCGAGCGCCTGCATCGGCACGCACAGCGCCGCCACCACGAGGCCGAGGAACAGCCGCCGGCCGGGAAAGCGCAGCTTGGCCAGCGCATAGGCCGCCGGCACCGCGGTGAGCACCTGCACGAGCAGGATGCCGAGGCAGACCACCGCGCCGTTGAACAGGAAGCGCGCGAGCGGCACGGCGGTGGCGGCGCGGGCGTAGTTTTCCGCCACCGCGCCGGGGTCGGGCACGGGCAGGAGCGAGACGTCGAAGATCTCCTGCGGCGGGCGGGCCGAGGTGAGCAGCATCCAGTAGAAGGGCAGCAGCATCAGCGCGGCGACGAGGCCCAGCGGCACATGCGGCAGCGCGCGGCGGAGGCGGGACGGGCTCATCAGTAATGCACCTTGCGGTCGAAATGGAGGGTCTGGCCGAGGGAGAGCAGCAGCACCAGCACGAGGAAGATCAGCGTGAGGGCGGCGGCATAGCCGGTGTCGAAATACTCGAACCCCTCGAGGTAGAGCGCGTAGAGCAGCGTCTCGGAGCCGGAGCGCCCCTGGGTGAGCACGGCCACGGTCTCGAACACCTTGAAGGCGGTGATCGAGGTGGTGACGGTGACGAACATCGTGGTGGGGCCCAGCAGCGGCCAGGTGACGGTGAGGAAACGGTCGATGGCGCTCCTCGCGCCGTCGAGCCGGGCGGCCTCGTGCAGGTCCTTCGGGATGGCGGAGAGGCCGGCGAGGAACAGCACCATGTTGAAGCCCGCGATCTGCCAGGTGCCGATCAGCGCCATGGTGGGGATCAGCAGGTCGGGGTCCGAGAGGAAGCCCACCGGGCCGAGGCCCAGCCAGCCGAGCGCCGCGTTCACCGGCCCCAGCGAGGGGTGCAGCACGAATTGCCAGACCGTGGCCATCGCCACCAGCGTGGCGGTGACCGGTAGGAAGAAGGCCACCTCGTAGAAGCCGCGGCTGCGCTTGCGCCCGTGCACCAGCAGCGCCGCGCCCAGCCCCAGCCCCACGCCGCCGGGGATGACCAGCGCCACGTAGAACAGCGTGTTGCCGAGCGCGCGCAGGAACACCGGGTCGGCGGCGGCGCGGCGGAAGTTCTCCAGCCCGGTGAAGCGGGTGGCGACGGCGCCGAGCTGGTAGTCGGTCACCGAGAACAGGCCGAGCATGACGAGGGGCAGGATGTAGATGGCCAGCAGCAGCAGGGCGGCGGGGGCCACGAAGGCGAGCCCGCGGCGCGCGGCGCGGCGGGCCGGGGCGCCGCTGTCGAGGCGGGCGGCGGCGGGGTGGGCGGTGTCGAGGGCGAGGCTCATGCCGTCACCCGCTGTTGTGCCAGGGTCTCGATGCGGGTGCCGTCCGGGGCGAAGAGATGCGCGCGCGCCGAACCGAGCCCGAGGCGCAGCACCGCGTCCGGGCCGAGGCCCTCGGCCTGCGCCGCGGGCATCCGCAGGGTGAGCGGCGGCGCCTCGCCCCGGAGCAGCGACACGGTGAGGTAGCGGTCGGCGCCGTGATGCTCGGCGCGGCTCACCCGGGCCTCCGGCCCGTCCGGCGCATGGGCGGTGATGTCCTCGGGGCGCAGGCCTAGGCTGGCCGGCCCGCGCGGGGTGCCGCCCGCCGCCCGCAGGCCCAGCGGCCGGCCGGCGTGGTGCACCGCGCCGTCGGCGCCGATCTCCACCGGCAGCAGGTTGATGGCGGGCGAGCCGATGAACCGCGCCACGCTCAGGCTGGCCGGGCGGTCGTAGAGCTCGGCGGGCGTGCCCACCTGCAGCAGCCGGCCGCCCTCCATCAGGGCGATGCGGTCGGACATGGTCATCGCCTCGACCTGGTCATGGGTGACGTAGACGAAGGTGGCGCCGAGCCGGCGGTGCAGGGCGGAGAGCTCGGCGCGCATGTGCACGCGCAGCCGCGCGTCGAGGTTGGAGAGCGGCTCGTCCATCAGGAATGCGGCGGGGTCGCGCACCAGGGCGCGGGCCAGGGCCACGCGCTGGCGCTGCCCGCCCGAGAGCTGGGCCGGCCGCCGGTCGAGCAGCGCCTCGATCTGCAGCATCTCGGCGGCGCGCTGCACCTCGGCGCGGATCGAGCGGCGCGTGCCCGCCGCCCCGGGCAGCATCCGCCCGACGAGCGGCAGCCGCCCGGTGAGCGACAGGCGCCGCATGCGCAGCGGGGTGGCGATGTTCTCCGCCACGCTCATGTGCGGGTAGAGCGCGTAGCTCTGGAACACCATCGCGAGGTCGCGGGCCGAGGGGTCGTCCCCGGTCACGTCGCGGCCGCCGATGCTCACCGTGCCGCGGTCCGGTGTCTCCAGCCCGGCGATGACCCGCAGCAGGGTGGACTTGCCGCAGCCCGACATGCCGACGAGGGACAGGAACTCCCCCGGGCGCACCTCCAGGTCGATGCCCCCGAGCACTTCCGCGCCGGCGAAGGATTTTCCGATCCCGGCAAGACCGAGCCCCTGAACCGTCATGATGATCTCCTTCGAAGTCGGGGAAAGTCGGGGCTCTCATGGGGCAGGGGGACGACACGATTGTTGCGCTACAATGAAGCTTTGAAGACAGTACACCGCCGGTATGCCGGACGCCCATGCCGGTGGCCGGGCGGGGTCTGCAGCGCAGATGCGGGGAAAAAACGGCGGTTCCCGGCCGGGGTGAGGGTGGGTGGGGGCCGGCGCGGGAACCGCCTCAGGGGTCACGGATCAGGTGGGTCCGTGCAGGGACAGAGGCGACAGGACGGAGGTGCAGGGACAGCCGTCTTGACCCCTGCATGGTGCGCCTTCCCGCGCCCGCGGGATTGGACGCGAGAGGCGCGATTTGCACCGCGGGTGCGTGACGGACGCGGGATGGCCGCCGGGCGGCGGGGCGGGATATCGGCGCGCGCGCCGGGCCCGGCCCTTGCACGGGAGGCGCATCATCGCGTGTCGGCGCGGCCGCTGCGGGTATCGCGGGGCGGCCGCGCGCCCTATGATCCCCCTCCGGCAGCACTACCTTGAACCCCCGGCCCCCCCGCAACACATGAGGGCGCCGGAACAGGAGACACCCGTGATGTTCAGAGCCCTCGCCCTCGCCGCAGCCCTCGCCGGCACCACCGCGCTGCCCGCCCTCGCCGAGACCATCCGGGTGGGGATGTCGGGCGGCTACTTCCCCTTCACCTTCGTGCGGCAGGACAAGCTGCAGGGCTTCGAGGTGGACCTGATGAACGCCGTGGCCGAGCGCACCGGCGACGAGGTGGAGTTCGTCACCATGTCCTTCTCCGGGCTGATCGGCGCGCTCGCCTCCGGGCGGATCGACACGATCGCCAACCAGATCACCATCACGCCTGAGCGCGAGGCGACCTTCACCTTCTCGCAGCCCTACGTCTACGACGGCGCGCAGATCGTGGTGAAGCGCGGCAACGAGGCCGGGATCACCGGCCCGGAGGACCTGAAGGGCCGCACCGTGGCGGTGAACCTCGGCTCGAACTTCGAGCAGCTGCTGCGCGCGCTGCCCTACGCGGACGAGATCGACATCCGCACCTACGAGAGCAACATCGAGCAGGACACCGCCCTCGGCCGGGTGGATGCCTTCGTGATGGACCGGGTGTCCTCGGCGCAGGTGATCGCGAAATCGCCGCTGCCGCTGGCCCTCGCCGGCAAGCCCTTCAGCGAGATCCGCAACGCGCTGCCCTTCCGCGACGATGCCGAGGGCCACGCGCTACGCGACAAGGTGGACGCGGCCCTGACGGAGATGAAGGCCGACGGCACGCTGAAGGCGATCTCGGAGAAATGGCTCGACGCGGACGTGACCGGGGCCGACTGAGCCATGCAGGGCCTCGACATCGGCTACATGTGGGGGCTCGTTCCGGTCATCCTCGGCTATGTGCCGCTCACGCTGGGCATGGCGCTGGCGGGGATGGCCTGCGCGCTGGTGCTCGCCTGCCTGCTGGCGGTGGAGCGGGTGGCCCGGGTGCCGGTGCTCGACCGCGCGGTGGTGCTGTTCATCAGCTTCTTTCGCGGCACGCCGCTGCTGGTGCAGCTCTTCCTGTTCTACTACGGGCTGCCGCGGCTGGTGCCCTTCCTCGTGAACATCGACGGGGTGACCGCCGCGGTGATCGGGCTCACGCTGCATTTCTCCGCCTACATGGCCGAGAGCATCCGCGCCGCCATCCTCGGGGTCGACCGCTCGCAATGGGAGGCGGCGCGGGCGGTGGGCATGAGCGAGGGCGTGATGATGACCCGCATCATCCTGCCCCAGGCGGCGCGCATCGCGGCGCCCACGCTGGTCAACTACTTCATCGACATGGTGAAAAGCACCTCGCTCGCCTTCACCCTCGGGGTCACCGAGATGATGGGTGCTGCGCAGAAGGAGGCCGCCGGCAGCTTCCTCTACTTCGAGGCCTTCCTCGTGGTGGCGGTGATCTACTGGGGCATCGTGGAGGCGTTCTCCTTCCTCCAGCGGCGGCTCGAGCACCGGCTGGGGAGGGCCTACTCGCGATGATCTCCGTGCGCGGCCTCACCAAGCGCTTCGGCGACACCACGGTGCTCGACGGCATCGACCTCGACGTCCGCGAGGGCGAGCGGGTGGTGATCGTCGGGCCCTCGGGCACCGGCAAGTCCACGCTGCTGCGCTGCCTCAACTTCCTCGACCGCCCCGACGCGGGCACCATCACCATCGGTGACCTCACGGTGGAGGCGGGCCGCGCCACGCCGGCGCAGGTGCTGGCCCTGCGCCGGCGCACCGCCTTCGTGTTCCAGAACTACGCGCTCTTCGCCAACCGCACGGCGCTGGGAAACATCACCGAGGCGCTGGTGCATGTGCAGGGCCGCCCGAAGGCCGAGGCCCGCGCCCGGGCGGAGGCGATCCTGCGCGAGATCGGCCTCGCCGACCGGGCCGGCAGCTACCCCGCCGCGCTCTCGGGCGGGCAGCAACAGCGGGTGGGCATCGGCCGGGCCATGGCGCTGGAGGCGGAGCTGATGCTGTTCGACGAGCCCACCTCGGCGCTCGACCCCGAGTGGGTGGGCGAGGTGCTCGACCTCATGCGCCGGGTGGCGCGGCAGCGGCGCACCATGCTCATCGTCACCCACGAGATGCAGTTCGCCCGCGAGATCGCCGACCGGGTGATCTTCATGGAGGGGGGCCGCATCGTGGAGGAAGCCCCGCCAGAGCGCTTCTTCGCCGCGCCGCAAGACCCCCGCACCCGCCGGTTCCTCGCCCGGGTGAGCGGAGGCGGCAGCCCTGCCCGCCCGGCGGGCAGGGCCTGAGCGCGGGCAGGGGCGGCGGGCCGCCAAGGCCACTGGCGCTCGCCGCCGCGGCACGACTATACTTCCCCCGAGACGACAGCCGGAGAACCTCCTCTCAATGGCAGAACGCCCCTGGCCATCCGAGCATGGCGACACGGAGACCCTGACGCGGGACTCCCGGACAGAACTGCTGCGCGCGCCGCAGCCCGGCAAGGGCTACACGGTGCTGCTGCGCCTGGCGCTGCCGGGGGCGGAGCGGGGCCTGGCCGCGGGCATGCTGCGCCACGAGTTCGCCCTGGCCGGGCGGCTCGACCCGGAGTGGGCGGCGCGCCCGCTCGACCTGCTGGCCGAGGGCGAGGGGCTGGCGTTGCGCTGCGCCGACCCCGGGGGGCGGCCGCTGAGCGAGCTGCTCACCGAGCCGCTGGCCCCGGCGCGCCGGCTGCGCTACGCGGCCGGGCTGGTGGCGGCCGTGGCGGGCATGCAGGCCGCGGGGCTGCTGCACCGCGACCTGCGCCCCGCCCACCTGCTGTGCCGCGAGGACGGCCGCGCGCATCTCACCGGCTTCGGCCGGGCGGTGCCGGGGGGGGGGCCGGCGGGGGGGCCGGCGGAAGTGCAGGCGGGGGCACCGGAGATCCCGGCCGACGCGCTGCCCTGGGCGGCGCCGGAAAGCACCGGCCGGCTCGCCGCGCCGGCCGATCCGCGCTCCGACCTCTATGCCCTGGGCGTGATGCTCTACGAGCTGCTCGGCGGCCGGCCGGCCTTCGTGGCGCGCGGCGTGGCGGAGTGGCTCCACTGCCATGCCGCGCGTGAGCCCGCGCCGCTGGCCGAGCTCGCGCCCCGCCTGCCCGAGGGGCTGGTGCGCATCGTTCACCGGCTGCTGGCCAAGAGCCCGGAGGAGCGCTTTCCCGATGCCGCGGCGCTGAGCCTCGCCTGGGAGGCGGCGCAGCCCGGCCTGCCGCGGGCGCTGCCCGCCGGCCCGGCCCTGCCGCGGCCGCAGGCGCCGGCGCTGCTGCACGGCCGGGCCGGCGAGCGCGCCACCCTCGCCGACGCCTTCGAGCGCATGGCGCGCGGCGGCGGCACGGGGGTGGTGCTGGTGCACGGCGTCTCCGGCATCGGCAAGTCGGCGCTGGTGCGCGACGCTTTGCGCGGGCTGGTGCCGCCGCGCGGGCTCTACGCCGCCGGCAAGGTCGACCAGTTCGCCCGCGGCGCGCCCTACGCGATGCTGTCGCAGGCCTTCGGCGGGCTGATCGGCGGCATCCTGCAGCGCGCCGCCCCCGAGCGCGAGGTCTGGGCCGCGGCGCTGCGCGGGGCGCTGGGGCCCTCCGTGGCGGTGGTCGCGCCCCTGGCGCCGGGGCTGGAGCAGCTCCTCGGCCCGCTCTCCCCGCCGCCCGAGCTGCCGCCCGAGCAGGCTTCCGCGCGCTTCGACCACGCCTTCCGCGGCCTGCTCTCGGTCTTCGCGCGGCCCGAGCATCCGCTGGCGCTGTTCCTCGACGACCTGCAGTGGCTCGACCGTGCCACGCTCGACCTGCTGTGCCGGGTGCTGGCCGGGGGCGCGCCGGGGCACCTGCTGCTCGTCGGGGCCTGGCGCAGCGACGAGGTGGGCGCCGGCCACCCGCTGCACGAGCTGCTCGACGTGCTCCATGGCGCGCCGGGCTTCGACATCCGCGAGATCGCGCTCGGCCCGCTCGACCGGGCCGCCAGCGGCGCGCTGATCGGCGAGGCGCTGCGCATGCCGCGGGCCGCCATCGCCCCGCTCGCCGAGGCGCTGGAGGCAAGCTGCGACGGCAACCCGCTGCACCTGCTGCAGCTTCTCTCCGCCCTCGCCGAGGAGCAAGTGCTGCGCCACGATGCGGCCAGCGACAGCTGGAGCTGGGACGAGGCGGCGGTGCGGGCCCGGCCCGGCCGGGTGGTGAGCGAGATGCTCGCCTTCCGGCTCGGCCGGCTGTCGGAGCCGGCGCGCGGCCTGCTGCTGCGCTTCGCCTGCCTCGGCGCCCAGGTGGAGACGGAGGTGCTGGCCTCCGCGGCGCGCATGGCCCCGGAGCGGGCGGCCGCCCTGCTCGAGGAGGCGCTGCGCGACGGGCTGGTGCTGCGCCGCGGTGCCGGCTGGGCCTTCCTGCACGACCGGGTCCAGGAGGCCTCCTACGCTCTCGCGGCCCCGGCGGAGCGCGCGGCGCTGCACCTCGATATCGCCCGGGCGCTGGCCGCGGCCTCCGGCGAGGCGCCGCCGGCGGCGCGCGCCTTCGCCATCGCCGCGCAGTACACGCTCGCGCTGCCGGCTGTCACCGCCGAGGCCGATCGCCGGGCGCTGGCGCGCTTCTACCTCGATACCGCGCGGCACGCCCAGGCCACCGGCGCCTGCCGCGCCGCCCAGACCTATGCCGCGGAGGGGCTGGGGCTGCTCGGCCCCGAGCCGGCGGCGGAGGTGGCGGGGCTGGCCTTCGAGCTCGGCCTGCTGCGGGCGGAATGCGCCCTGCTCGATGGCGCCGCGCCCGAGGCGCTCGCCCGGCTCGAGCCGCTGGACGACCAGGCGCCCGGCATCGCCGAGCGCGGCGCCGTCGCGGCGCTGCGCATCACCGTGCTGCTGGCGCTCGACCGCTCCGACCAGGCCATCGCCGCCTGCCTCGGCTTTCTCGCCCGGCAGGGCACCCGCTGGGAGCCCCACCCGCCGGCGCAGGCCGCGCGCGACGAGTATGCGCGGTTCCTGGCCGCGCTCGGCGAGCGGCCGGTCTCCGGCCTCGTCGCGCTGCCGATGATGACCGACGAGGAGGCCCGCGCCACGATGGACGTGCTGGCGGCCGCCCTGCCGCCGGCCTTCTTCTCCGACGAGAACCTGGTGGCGCTCATGCTCTCGCGCATGGCCAACATCTCGCTGGAGCGCGGCCTGTGCCATGCCTCGGCCCTGGGCTTCGCCTATCTGGGGATGATCACCGGCCCCGGCTTCGACGACTATTTCCGGGCCTACGAGTACGGGCAGCTCGGGGTGGCGCTGCTGGAACGCGGGCTGGAGCGCTTCCGCCCGCGCGTGCTGATGACCTTCGCCTACCACGTCTCGCCCTGGACCCGGCCGGTGCGCGCCGAGCGCGCGCGGCTGACGCGCGCCTTCGAGGAGGCGCGCGAGAGCGGCGACGTGACCTACATGGGCTTCACCTCGGTGACGCTGGTGAGCTCGATGCTCTGGGCGGGCGACCGGCTGGAGCAGGTGCAGCGCCTCGCGGAGGTCCGGATGCAATACGTGCGGCAGGTGCAGTTCGGCCTGTGCATGGACATTCTCACCAGCCAGATCCGCATGGTGCGGGCGCTGCGCGGCCTCACCCGCGAACTGGGCAGCTTCGACGGGCGCGCCTTCGACGAGGCCGCCTTCGAGGCGCGGCTGGCCGCGAACCCGGCCCTGGCCATCGCCGCCTGCTGGCACTGGCTGCGCAAGCTCGAGCTGCGCGTGATCGCGGGCGATGCCGCCGGCGCGGTGGAGGCGGTGCGCCAGGCCGAGCCGCTGCTCTGGACCAGCTCGGGCCACCTGGAGATGGCGGAATACCATTTCCACGCGGCCCTCGCGCATGCGGCGCTGGCCGGGCGCTCGGGGGCGGAGCTGCACCGCGCGCGGCTCGCGCACCACCTCACCCGGCTCGACCGCTGGGCCGGGGTGAACCCCGGCGATTTCCGCGCCCGCGCCGTTCTGGTGCGCGCCGAGAGCGCCCGCCTGTCCGGCCGGCGCGAGGAGGCGATGCGGCTCTACGACGAGGCCATCCTCACCGCGCGTGCCCAGGAGGTGCCGCAGGTGGAGGCGCTGGCCTGCGAGCGCGCGGCGCGCTTCCATGCCGGCCAGGGGCTGGCTGCGCTGGAGGCCGCCTTCCTGCGCGAGGCCCGCGCCGCCTGGGATCGCTGGGGCGCCACGGCACGGGTGCTGCAGATGGACCTCGAGCGGCCCGACCTGCGCCCCGACCCGGCGGAGGCGGAGATGGCCTCGGTCTCGCTGCCGGGCGTGGCGATCGCGGCGCTGCAGCGCGGCTCGCGGGCGATGTCCGGGCCCGGCGGGCTGGCCGAGCTCACGCCCACGCTGCTTGAGCTGGTCGTCGAGCATGCCGGCGCCTCGCGCGCGGTGCTCCTGGTCGCCGCCGGCGAGAAGCTGCGCCCGGAGGCGGAAGCCTATGTGGACACGGCGGGTGTGTGCACCCGCCGCCTCGACCCCGCGCAGGCGCCGCCGCTGCCCTGGAGCGTGCTGGAGGCCTGCGCGGCCGAGACCCGGCCGGTGCGCATCGACGACGTGCGCGCACCGGGGCCCTTCTCCGCCGATGTCTACTGGCAGGAGGCCGTGGCGCGCAGCTTCCTCGCCCTGCCGCTGATGCGCCGGGGCCGCGCGGTGGGCGTGCTGATGCTGGAGAACGACCTCGCCGCCCAGGCCTTCCCGCCCGAGCGGGTGGAGATGCTGCGCCTTCTCGCGAGCCAGGCCGCCGCGGTGATCGAGGCCGCCAACCTCGAGGAGAAGGACAGTCTCCTCAAGGAGGTCCACCACCGGGTGAAGAACAACCTGCAGCTCATCATGAGCCTGCTCAGCCTGCAGGCCGGCCGCATCGCCGACCCCGAGACCGCGATGCTCTTCGCCGATGCGCGCGACCGGGTGCGCTCGATGGCGCTGGTGCACGAGAGCCTGTACCGGCTGGGAAACTTCGCCCGCGCGCCGATGCGCCCGCAGCTCCAGGCCATCTGCGCCCACCTGTTCCGGGCCTATGCGCCGGCGGGCGGGCTGGTCGACCTGCGCACCGACATCGAGGACCTGCAGCTCGACCTCGACCGGGCGGTGCCCTGCGGGCTCATCGTGAACGAGCTGGTCTCCAACGCGCTCAAGCATGCCTTTCCGGGCGGGCGCCGCGGCATGGTGCTCGTCTCGCTGTTGCGCCGCGGGGCGGAGCTGCGCGTCGCGGTGCGCGACGACGGCATCGGGCTGGCGCCCGACACCGCCCCGGGCGAGGCGGACACCCTGGGCCTGCAGCTGGTGGGCGACCTCGCCGCACAGCTGCGCGGCCGGGTGGAGGTGCGCCGCCAGGCCGGCACCGAGATCGCGGTGATGTTCCACGCCGGCGCGGCGGCGCCATGAATTCCGCCCGTATCCTGATCGTGGAGGACGACCGCGTGGTGCAGCGCGACCTGCGCCAGCAGCTCGTCCGGCTCGGCCACCAGGTGGTGGGCGCCTCGGCCAGCGGCGAGGAGGCCGTCACCCTCGCCGCCCGCCATGTCCCGGACATCGTGCTCATGGACATCCGCCTCGAGGGCGAGATGGACGGGGTGGAGGCCGCCCGCCGCATCCGCGAGGCGCAGGCCATCCCGGTGATCTACCTCACCGCCTATGCCGACGACGACACCGTGCGCCGCGCCGCGGTCACCGAGCCCTTCGGCTACCTGCTCAAGCCCTTCGAGGAGCCGCAGATGCGCACCGTCATCCAGATGGCGCTCTACAAGCGCGACACGGATGCGCGGCTGCGCCGGAGCGAGCGGCGCTATGCCGCCACCCTCGCGGGCATCGGCGACGGGGTGATCTCCTGCGACATGGCCGGGCGGGTGGAATACATGAACCCGGTGGCCGAGCGCCTCACCGGCTGGAGTGCCGCCCTCGCCCATGGCCAGCCGCTGGCCCGGGTGATGCCGGTGCGCGACGAGGAGAGCGGCCGCTCGCTGCCCGACCTGGCCCTGCTGGTGATGGCGGGCGCCGCGGCGCCGGAGGGCGGGCTGCCCGGGCCGGGGGGCGACGGCGCTCCGGCGGCGGCCGGGGCCGGGGGCGCGGTGATCGAGCGCAGCGCCGAGCTGGTGCCGCGCGACGGCCCGGCCGTGGTGATCGAGGAGCGCGGCGCGCCGATACCCGACGACAGGGGCGGCCGGGCCGGCGCGGTGATCACCTTCACCGACATGACCCAGCGCCGCCAGGTGACCAACGCGCTGCGCAAGGCGGAGGCCGACCTCGCCCATATCTCGCGGCTCACGCTGATGGGCGAGCTGGCCGCGGCCGTGGCGCACGAGGTGAACCAGCCGCTGATGGCCATCGCGGCCAATGCGGGCGCCTGCCTGCGCTGGCTCTCCGACGAGCGCCCCTCGCCGGAGAAGGCCCGCGGCGCCGCCGAGCGCATCGTGCGCGATGCCGACCGCGCCGGCGAGGTGGTGCGCTCGATCCGGGCGCTGGCGCGCCGGGCCCGCTCGCGCGCCGGGCCGGTCGCGCTCGAGCCGCTGGTGAGCGAGACCCTGGCGCTGGTGCGCGCCGAGCTGCAGCGCGGCGCGGTGCGCACCGAGCTCGTCGCGGCGCCGGACCTGCCGCGGCTGCACGGCGACCGCGTGCAGCTCCAGCAGGTGTTCCTCAACCTGGTGGTGAACGCCATCGAGGCCATGGCCGGGGTGCAGGACCGCCCGCGCGAGCTGCGCATCGCCCTCGACCTGCACGAGGGCGAGCTGCGCGTGCGGGTGGCCGACACCGGGCCGGGCATTCCCGACGCGCAGGCCGCGGAGATCTTCAACGCCTTCTACTCCACCAAGCCCGAGGGCACCGGCATGGGCCTGTCCATCAGCCGCTCCATCGTCGAACTGCACGGCGGGCGACTCTCGGTCTCGCCAGGCGCGGCTTTTGGCAGTACCTTTACCGTCAACCTGCCGATCGGGCGCCGGAGACACGCCAGATGACACAGATGCTCACCCCGCCGCCCGAACCCCCCGCCGGCCGCGCCGCCACCCCCACCGTGGTGCTGATCGACGATGACGACGCGGTGCGCGAGGCGCTGGAAGGGCTGCTCGACTCGGTCGGGCTCGCGGCGCGGAGCTTCGGCTCGGTGCAGGAATACCTCGAGGCCGCGCCCGGGGTGGAGCTCGGCTGCATGGTGCTCGACGTCCGCCTGCCCGGGCGCAGCGGCATCGACTTCCACGACGCGATGGTGCGCGGCGGCGCCGACCTGCCGGTGATCTTCATCTCCGGCCATGCCGATGTCCCGATGTCCGTGCGCGCGATGAAGGCCGGGGCCTTCGAGTTTCTCACCAAGCCGGTGCGCCACCAGGAGCTGCTCGACGCGATCCACCAGGCGATCGAGAGCCACAGGGCGCGGCGCTCAGGCCGCTGCCAGCTCGTCCGGCTGCGCCGCCGCTACGACAGCCTCACCCCGCGCGAGCGCGATGTGGGCGCGGGCGTGGCCCGCGGCCTGCTCAACAAGCAGATCGCCGGGGAGCTGGGCCTCTCCGAGGCCACGGTGAAGCTCCACCGCGGCAACCTGATGCGCAAGATGGAGGCCGGCAGCGTCGTCGACCTCGTGCGCATGCTCGACCGGGTGAGCTGACCGGGAAGCGCGCCCGCCGCCGAGGTTTCGCAGGCACCGGCGGGGCGCGGGACCCCCGCGCCCCGCCTCGAAAACCTGCGCGCCATCCTGTTGCCCAGCAGCTTCGGCGCGCGCGGCCTCCCGAGCCGGCGCCGCGGAGGCCCACGGTGGCTCCGTCGCTCTCCCGCCCCCGGCCGCGGCCGCGCTGCCCGTCTCCTCCGCCGGCGGCTGTCGGCCCGGGGGCTCTCGCGACGCCCCTGACCCTGCGTGACAGGCCCCGAGCCGCGAATGGGCCGGCAATGCGGCGCCGGGGCGGGGGCGGACCTCCGCCGGGGCGGCCCGCGTGGCACGCCAGCGCGGCGAGGGCGCGCCGGAATGTGCCGGCAACGCCCCTCGTGGCCGCGAGCCCGTGGCCGTCCCGGCAGCCCCTGCCGCGCCCGGAGCGAGCGGCGGGAGATTCCACGGGCATTCGCCGGGCGCCCGGGGCAGTATCCGGGCCATGTCCGCCGCTGCCCGCACCGCGATTCTGCCTCACCCGCCCTCGCGGGCCCCGTGCCATCGGGGCGCGGGCTGATGACGCGGGAGATTCTCGTCATCGGCAGCGTGAACCATGACCGGGTCTGGCAGCTCGCCGCGCCGCTGGTGCCCGGCGCCCGGCTCGACTGGTGCTCGCGGCGGATGACGCTCGGCGGCGGGGGGCTCAACACCGGCATGCGCCTGCTTTCGCTGGGCCGCCCGGTGGCGCTCGTCACCCAGGTGGCGGAGGACCGGCGCGGCACCGCCACCCGGGCGTTCCTCGCCCGCGCGGGCTTCGGCATGGACGGGGTGGCCACGGTGCCCGGCCCGGCGCGCATCACCGAGATCCTGCTCGGGGCCGACGGCGAGCGCACGATCCTGTTTCCGCCGGGCGCCCGGCCGCCGCTCGAGGCCCGGCCCGGCCCCGCTTGCGCGGCCTACGTGAACGCGCGCCGCCTCGGCCCCGGGCTCCGCGCCGCCCTCGGCCGGGTGGCGCTGGTGATGACGCAGCTCCCGCCCGGTGCGGCGGATGCGCGCCCGGCCGACATCGCCATCACCTCGCGGGCCGATTTCCCCGGATCCGCCCCGCGGGACCTGCTCGCGCAGGCACGCCGTCTCTGCGGGCCGCGGCTGCGCCTCCTGGTGCTCACCGACGGGGCGCGGCCGGTGACGCTGCTGGGCTCCGGCCCGGAGGCGGAGGAGGTTTCGGTGCCGCCCGGCCCCCGGGTGCGCGTCGCCAACGCCACCGGGGCGGGCGACAGTTTCGCCGCCGCCTTCCTGCATGCCACGCTCGACGGTGCCGCCCCCGCCGGTGCCGCCGCCGAGGCCTGCCGCCTCACCGCGCTCTGGCTCGAGGATCGCCCCCCGCTCGCCCTCCCCGCGGACGCGGCGCCCCGGCCCGGGGCCTGAGCCCCCGGCCCTGCGCCCGCGCCCGGCCCGCGCAAGCGGGATCGTTCGCCGAGCGGGGGCTCGATGCCCCCCGAGGCGAAGCCTCCCCGGCCGGGTCAGCGCGCCGTGGTGCGGGGCAGGGCCCAGGGGGTGGCGGCAAGATAGGCGGCCTCGAAGCGCGCGATGCTCTCCTCCTCCTCCAGCGTCTCGGAGAGCTCGTCGAGCCCCAGCAGCAGCCGGCGCTTCACCTGCGGGTCGATGTCGAAGGCGATGGGCGCCAGCCTCTCCGCCTCGATGCGCTGCGCCTCGAGGTCGACATGCGTCTCCGCCCCCGGATGCGCCTCGAGCCAGGCGCAGAGCGTGGCGCGCTCCGCCTCGGGCAGGGCGACGGTCAGCAGCCCGTTGCGCGCCGCGTTGTTGCGGAAGATGTCGGCGAAGCCCGAGGCCACCACGGTGCGGATGCCGTGGTCCCAGAGCGCGTAGACCGCCGCCTCGCGCGAGGAGCCGCAGCCGAAATTCGCCCCCGCCACCAGCAGTGCCGGCGGCGCGGGCAGGCGGTTGAGCGGGAAGTCGGGCCGCGGGCGGCCCTCGGGGTCGAAGCGCAGGTCGTGCAGCAGCTGGTCGCCGTAGCCCTCGGTGCGCGAGCGCTTCATGAAGCGCGCGGGGATGAGCTGGTCGGTGTCGACGTTGTCGCGCGGCAGGGCGGCGCCGGGGCCGGTGACGGTGGTGAAGGGGGTCATGCCGCGGTCTCCTCCAGGGCGCTCAGGTCGGCCCGGGGCAGGGCGCGCACGTCGGTCACCCGGCCGGTCACCGCCGCCGCCGCCACCATGGCCGGGCTCATCAGGTGGGTGCGCGCGCCCGGCCCCTGCCGGCCGCGGAAATTGCGGTTCGAGGTGGAGGCGCAGCGCTCGCCCGGCGCCACCCGGTCGCCGTTCATGCTCACGCAGAGCGAGCAGCCGCTCGCCCCCCATTCCGCCCCCGCGGCGCGGAAGATGCCGGCGAGCCCGGTCTCCTCCGCCCGCCGGGCCACCGCCTCGGAGCCGGGCGAGACGAGGAGCGGCACCGCCACCTGCCGGCCCTTCAGCACCGCCGCCGCCGCCAGCAGGTCGGAGTAGCGCCCGTTGGTGCACGAGCCGATGAAGGCGCGCTGGATCTCGATGCCGTCCACCGGCGCGCCGGCCGTGAGGCCCATGTAGTCGAGCGCCTCGGGCTGGGTGTCGGGCACCCGGCCGGTCACCGGGGCCACGTGCTCGGGGCTGGTGCCCCAGGTCACCATCGGCGCCACGTGGGCGGCGTCGATGCCCACCTCGCGGGCGTAGGTGGCGCCGGGGTCGCTGCGCAGCGCCGCCCAGGCCTCCAGCGCCCGGGCGCGCTCGGCGCCCGCGGGCGCCATCGGCCGGCCGTCGAGCCAGGCGAAGGTCACCTCGTCGGGCGGCACGATGCCGGAGCGGGCGCCCATCTCGATGGTCATGTTGCACAGGGTCATCCGCGCCTCCATCGAGAGCGCGCGGATGGCGGCGCCGGCGTATTCCACCGCGTGGCCGGTGGCCCCGCCGGTGCCGATGGTGCCGATGATGTGCAGCGCGAGGTCCTTGGCGGTGGTGCCGGCGGGCAGGGCGCCCTCCACCGTGATGCGCATCATCGGCGGCTGCTTCTGCCACAGGCCCTGGGTGGCGAGCACATGGGCCACCTCCGAGGCGCCGATGCCGAAGGCGAAGGCCCCGAAGGCGCCGTGGGTGGCGGTGTGGCTGTCGCCGCACACGATGATGGTGCCGGGCAGGGTGAGCCCCTGCTCGGGCATCGCCACGTGCACGATGCCGCGCCGGGTGTCGCCGATGTCGAAGCTCTCGATGGCGTGGCGCGCGGTGTTGCGCGACAGCCGCTCGATCATCGTCACGGTCGCCTCCGTGGCGCGCTCGGGGGCGGAGGGGGCGTAATGGTCGGCCACGCCGAAGGTGAGCTCGGGGTGGCGCACCGGCCGGCCGGCGGCGGCGATCTTGTCGAAGGCGTGGTGCGAGCCCTCGTGCAGCAGGTGGCGGTCGACGAAGAGCAGGTCGGCGCCGTTGCGCGTCACGATGCGGTGGGCGTCCCAGATCTTCTGGACGAGGGTGCGGGGAGCATGGGTCATGACAGGGCCTCCCTGGCCTTGCGGCGGCGCCTGGTGCGGCGCTTGCCGAGTTCGGAGATCACCACCGAGGCCACCAGCAGGGCGATGAAGCACAGGGTGATGGGGCGGCCGAGCACGAAGGCGGGGTCGCCGCCGCTGATCTGCCAGCTGCGCACCAGCTCGCCCTCGGCCATCGGCCCCACGAGCAGCCCCACCACGGTGGCGGTCACCGGGTAGTCGTAGCGGCGCATCAGCCAGCCGAGCGCGCCGGCCCCGGCCACGGTGAGCGGGCCCACGATGCTGCCGGTGATGGCATAGGCGCCGGTCATCGAGATGGCGATCACCCAGGGCACCAGGTAGCGCAGCGGCGCCTTCACGATGGAACTGGCGAAGAAGACGAAGGCGAGCCCGACCACCAGCAGCAGGGCGGCCTGCACCATGTTGCCCAGGATGATGGCATAGACGACATCGGTATTGTCGGCGATGAAGCGCGGGCCGCCGGTGACGTTGTGCATGGCGAAGGCGCCGAGCAGGATGGCGGTGCCCGCGCCGCCCGGCAGGCCGAGGGCGAGCAGGGTCACCATGCCGCCGCCCTCGGAGGAGGAGTTGGCCGATTCGGAGGCGATCACGCCCTCGGGGTTGCCGCGCCCGAAGCTCTCGGGCTGCTCCGCGCCGCGCTTGGCCATGGCGTAGGAGGCGAGATTGGCCACCGAGGCGCCCACGCCGGGGATGATGCCGATCAGCGTGCCGGTGAGCGAGCCGCGCAGCACCGCCGGCCAGCGGCGCAGCGTGTCGCGCACCCCGGCGAGGATGGGTTTCATCCTGAGCGTGCGCAGGCTCTCGTCGGAGACGATATAGTCCCGCCCCGCCATGTTGATGAGCTCGGACGCGGCGAAGAGGCCGATCAGCGCCGGGATGGCCGGGATGCCGTCGAGCAGGTACATCGAGCCGAAGGTGCCGCGCATCAGCCCGGTGTCGGAATAGCCCACGGTGCTGATGAGGATGCCCAGGATGCCCGCGGCGATGCCCTTGGCAAAGCTCGCGTCGTTGAGCACCGCGATGAGCAGCAGGCCCCAGATGGCGACCACGAGCATCTCGGTGGGCCCCAGCAGCAGCACCCAGCCCGCCACCGGCCCGACGATCAGCAGCAGGATGGCATAGCCCGCCAGCGTGCCGACCACCGAGGCCGCGAGCCCGATGCCGAGCGCCTCGCCGTGCCGGCCGGCCTGGGCCATCGGGTAGCCGTCGAAGGCGGTGGCGACCGCGCTGGAGGTGCCGGGGATGTTCATCAGGATGGCGGGAATGGCGCCGCCGAAGCCGCCGCCGGTGAAGACCGCCGAGAGGAACAGGATCGCCGGCAGGAAATCCATGTAGAGCGTGGCGGGCAGGAACACCGCCATGGCGATGGAGATCGACAGGCCCGGCACGGCGCCGAAGATCAGCCCGATGAGCAGGCCCGGCGGCACCACCAGCCAGGCCATGGCGTCGCTGCCCAGCAGGTGCAGCGCGCCGGCGAGGGCGGAGAGGTCAATCATGTCTGGGCTCCCGGCGCATCACATGAGGAGGGTGGGCAGGCGGACCATCAGCAGATCGTGGAACACCCACACCAGCAGGCCCGTGCCGAGCACGGCGTTGAGCGCGATCAGCCAGATCCGCCGCTCGCCCTGGATCAGCAGCGCGATGGCGATGAACAGGGCCGTGCCGAGGTCGAACCCCGCGAAGGGCAGGCTCGCGGCGTAGACGCAGATCAGCACCAGCAGCGCCACCGGCCGGGCGTTGCCCTTCAGCGCCGGCAGCTTCGCCGCGGCGGGGATGGCGCGCAGGGCGGCGGCGTCGCGCAGCGCCGCCCAGGCGAGGGCGATCACGCCGACGCCCGCCGCCGGCAGGATCATCAGCCAGTCCACCGTGGAGCGCGCGCTGTCGAGGATGCTCCACGCATAGCCGAGCATCGCGAGCGCGAGTGCCGCGGCGAAGACGATGCCGCCCGGCTTCGGCCGGTGGCGGGGCGGGGTGGGAGCCTGTTGCTGTGTCATCCGAAGTGCCTTCCGCTGCTCTCGGCGTCCCGGCCGGGCTGGTGGGGTCCGGCAGGGGAAACGGGCGCGGCCGCGGGGGGCAGGCCCCGGCGCGGCCGCGCCGCGGGGTCAGTTCACCAGATCGGCGTGGGAGCTGAGGGCCTCGTAGGCCTCGTCGACCATGGCCTGGCTCTCCTCGGGCCCCACCCAGTCGGCGCCGACACCGGCGGATTTCGCGGCTTCGGCATATTCCGGGCTCTCCACCACCTGGCGGTAGGCGTCGAGCAGCTTCGCGTAGCGCTCCGGGTATTCCTGCTCGAAGGCGGCGGGCACCATCAGGCCGGTCACGTTGCCGCCGATGATCGGCTGCTTGCCGGCGCCGAGTTCGGCCATCGCGTCGTTGAGCAGCGGCGCGCCGAGGCTGTCGGGGTCGGAATCGTTCACCACGGCGAGGACCCGCAGGTTGTCCATGATGCTGCGCGCGCCCTCGGCGGCGATGATCTCGAAATCCACCTGGTTGCCGGCCAGCGCCGCGCGCAGCGGCGAGCCGCCGTCGTAGGTGACGAAGCGCAGGTTGTCGAAGGGGATGTCGAGCGCCTGCATCATCACCAGCGTCTGCATGTGGCCGCCGTTGGCATAGACCACGCCGGTGGAGACGCGGCCGGGCTCCTTCATCGCGTCGATCAGCTCGGCGAGGCTCTGGTACGGGCTGTCCTTGTGCACGGCGACGATGCCGTAATCGTTCCACTGCGCGTTGAGGAGGCGGAAGTCCTCCCATTTCACCGGGGCGCCGCCGGTGAGGATGGCATTGGCGAGATAGGGCGTGGCCTGCATGAGCAGCAGCGTGTTGCCGTCCGGATCCTGCCGGGCCACCCAGGTGGCGCCGAGGCCGCCGGCGCCGCCGGGGCGGTTTTCCACCACCACGGGCTGGCCGAGGATCTTCGACATCGGGTCTGCGAGGGTGCGGGCCATCCGGTCGGCGCTGCCGCCGGCGTTGAACGGCACCACGATGGTGATCGGGCTGTCCGGCCAGTCCTCCGCCGCCGCGGCGCGGCCGGTGGGGGCGAGGGTCGCGGCACCGACGAGGCCGGTCAGCGACATGGCGGCCGCAAGCCGGGCCACGAAACGGCGCCGCCCGGCGCCTGTCCAATTGCGCATGGTTTCCTCCCAAGCATGTCGGCCAGGTTCGGCCGTTTATGGGCACGAGAGCACCATGGTCCTAATGTTATGTCAATATAACATTTGGCTTGGTGACCGGCCGCTCCCGCGCTATGGAAGGGCGAGGCGCAACACCGCACCGGGAGGAAGAGATGCCGCCGAGACACGGCCCCGACAGGCAGATCCTCGAGGAATCGGCCATCTGGCCGAAGCACCACCAGGTGTATCTCGTGCTGCGCCAGCAGATCCTCGACGGCACCTGGGGACCGGAGGCGCCGCTGCCCGGCGAGATGGCGCTGGCCGCCCAGTTCGGCGTGTCGCGAATCACCATCCGCAAGGCGATGGAGCGGCTCACGCAGGAGGGCAGCGTGGAGCGGCTGCGCGGCCGGGGCACCTTCGCGCGGCGCGATCCGGGGGTGTCGCCGGTGGGGGCGAGCCTGTCGGGGAATTTCGAGAACCTGATGGCGCTGGGGCTGAAGACGGACGTCGCGGTGATCGAGTTCGGCTACCTGCGCGCGCCCGCCGATGTCTGCGCCGCGATGCAGCGGCCCGAGGGCACGGTGATGCAGCGCGTGGTGCGGGTGCGCAGCCTGGAGGGCCAGCCCTTCAGCCATCTCACCACCTGGCTGCCCGAGGAGATCGGGCGCAGCTTCACCCGCGAGGACATGGAGCGCATCTCGCTCCTGCGGCTGATCGAGCGCTCCGGCCACCGGGTGCAGAGCGCGCGGCAGACCATCTCGGCCCGGCTCGCCACGCCCGACGTGGCCCGGCTCCTGCAGATCGAGCCGGGCGAGGCGCTGATCTCGGTCAACCGCACCGTGTCGGACGCCGAGGGCCGGCCGGTGGAGCGGATCTTCGGCCTCTACCGGCCGGACACATACGAGCATGAAACCAGCTTCGAGCGCAGCGCGGACGAGGCGACCCGGGTGTGGAACACCTGAGGGAAACGACAACGGAGGAGACGCGGATGAGCGCGGAGACGGAAGTGAAGAGCCTGAAGCAGCTGCTGGCCGCGGAGGGCGGCGGGGTGCTGGCGCCGGGTGTGTATGACGCCTTCGGCGCGCTGCTGGCCACGCAGGCGGGGTTCGAGGCGCTCTACCTCTCCGGCGCCTCGGTGGCCTACACCCGGCTGGGCCGGCCCGACGTGGGGCTGGTCTCGGCGGCGGAGGTGGCCGACACGGTCGCGCTGATCCGCGACCGGGTGGCGACGCCGCTGATCGTGGACGGCGACACCGGCTTCGGCAACGCGATGAACGTGAAGCGCACGGTGCGGGTGTTCGAGCGCGCCGGGGCCTCGGCCATCCAGCTCGAGGACCAGGGCTTCCCGAAGCGCTGCGGCCACCTGAAGGGCAAGACGCTGATCGCGGCCGAGGAGATGGTGGGCAAGATCCGCGCCGCCACCGACGCCCGCGCCTCCGAGGAGACGCTGATCATCGCGCGGACCGACGCGATCGCGGTCGACGGGTTCGAGGCGGCGCTGGAGCGCGGCGAGATGTATGTGGCGGCGGGCGCGGACGTGCTGTTCATCGAGGCGCCGGCGAGCCTCGAGCAGATGGACGTGATCGCGCGGCGCTTCTCGGGCCGCATCCCGCTGCTCGCCAACATGGTGGAGGGCGGGCAGACGCCGATCAACTCGGCCGACGACCTGCACGCCCGCGGCTTCGGGCTGGTGATCTTCCCCGGCGGGCTGGCCCGCGCGGTGCTGCGCCAGATGCAGGCCTATTTCGCCAGCCTGCATGCCACGCGCTCCAACAAGGCCTTCGCCGACCGGATGGCGCTGTTCGACGAGCTCAACGGGGTGATCGGCCTGCCGGAACTGCTGGAGGAATCCGCCACCTACGAGCCCGGCGCCCGCCCGCGCGCGGCGGAATGACCGGCGGCGCGTGACCCCGGCCGGACGGCCCTCCTCATCCCCTCCCGGGGCGGGAGGGGAGTTCGTCGGCCCGCGTCACGCCCTGCGGGCGCGACGCGCAGGCCCCCACGATCCGCCCCCGGCGTGCTCCGGTACCGCTGCACCCGGGGTCGCGGAGGCCGCGGGACGCGGGGCCGGCCGACGGCCCGCGAGGGGGCCCGCCCGTGCCGTGACCGCGCGCCGGCCGGCGCCCGCGCGGAGCGCATGCCCACCCCCGGCGGGAGGACGAACCCCCGGCCCGGTGGCGGATGCGGCTGCCCTCGCGGTGCCCGACAACGCAGGCGAGCGGTACAAATCCCGGATGCGGCGTGCAAGCCGGGCGGCGGACGCCGTGGGAGGATCGGCGGGTCGGTCCCGGCCGGGGCCGGCGTATCGCTTCAGGCCGGTACGGGTGTCCCACCACCCGTGCGTCTCCCGCGGTTCCCTCGCCGGATCTCCTGACCCATTCCCCTGACCGGCGGGGGAACCGCACTCTCCCCTCCGCGCGCGCCACGGCGTGGACGCAGTTCCGCAACGGGCGACCCGACCCTGCCGGATCCGGGCCCGGGCGGTGCGGAGGCTTCGCGCCACCCGAGCCGACGCCTCGGGCCGCGCCTCGCGCGCAAGGGGCCGGCAGCGACCCGGGCGGCGTGACCACCGGCTCCTGCCCGCCGCATCCTCCCGTATCCTCGCGCATCCTCGCGCGGGGGCCGCGCGGGACCCGGGGGGCGTGGCGGCGTCGGCGCGTGCCGAAATGCCCCGGCGTCATCCGTCGCCGCCCCGGCCACGCCGTGCTTGACGCAGAACAGCCGGCCGGGCCAAATCCCGTCAGACGAAAGCGACCGGCCGGCCAGCCCCGCGCCGGAAATCAGTGCACGGTGCCGGGCCCGGGACAGGTGCATCACGAGAGGTGCGTATGGCCAAGGGAAATCCGCCGAATGCCGATCAGCTGATCGCGGAAGACGCGGCGGACAGGGCAGGGGCGGGCAGAGCGGGAGCGGGCGACGCCACGGGCCTCACGGGCGCCCCCACCCGAGCGCCTGCCGCGCCGCGGGCGCCTGCGGCCGGCGCCGCGGGCCGCGCGCTTCCGGCAGGCAGCGGTCCGGCTCCCGCCGGCGCTGAAGCGCATGCCGGGGCAGTGCCGGAACCCGCCAGGCGCCGGATCTTCGCACCCGCGATTGCCGCCGGGCGCGTGCCGCTCGCCACCGACGGCCGCACGCTCTACCGCTGGCGCGGCCAGCTCGGGCTGATCGCCAGCGGCCAGGTGGCACAGGCCGGGTTCGGCATGACCGGAGACAGCTGGACCGAGGCGCCGGCAATCCCGTCGGCCTACTGGCGAATGTTCGCAAACAGCGTCTACGGGCAGAACTCCCTGGGCTTCATCAAGTCCACGGCGGACCTGCTCGTCGGCGGCTACACGAGGTCTTCCTCCGACGGATGGAACACCGTTCATGCCTCCAGGACCCCGTCCTTTCCCTACGGCGCCGGGCCGGATGGCAACAACGTCTGGACGGACCGCGACGGCGAGACGCTGACCTACGGCAAGCTGCCCTGCACCGAGTTCCGCTTCCTCTACTTCGAGCACGGCGGCACATGGCGCTACCGCATCGACGGCGGGGCCTGGACCGAGGTCGTGTGCCCGGATACCGGAAACTTCAACACGATCCTCGTGTCCGGCCTCTCCGACACGGCGCACACCATCGACATGGACACCGCGGGCAACACGGGCGTGGTCTCGATGTCGGGGTTCATCGCCACCCGGCGCAGCGCCCCGGGGATCGTGCTCAACAAGTTCGGCAACGGCGGCATCACCGGCAACGGCATGGAGAAGTACTACGCCCAGATCGGGCCGCAGATGCAGTACACGCCGCTCGACCTGGTGCAGATCATCCTGGGCACGAACGACTACAGGAACCCCTATTCCCCGGTGCCGGTGTTCCTCGACGCGGTGGCGAAACTCTGCGCCCAGCTGCGCTCCGTAAACCCCGATATCGGCATCGTGCTCACCACGCCGGCGAAGACCAACGGCATCGCGGTGACACCCCTCTCCGAATACCGCGACGCGGCCTACCAGTTCGCGCTCGAGAACGACATCGAGTATCTCAACCTCTACGACCAGATGGGCGAATGGGCGCAGGCCTACGAGCAGGGGCTGATGCGCAACGATCTGCACCTGGGCCGGGCGGGAGGGTTTGTCGCCGGGAGCATCCTCAACCGCAGCTTCCTGGGGATCTGAGCGGCGCCCGCCGGCCGCGGCCCGGAAGGGAAGCGGGTTCAGTCGGCGCCGGCAGGCCCCGCCCCGGGCCGCAAGGCCGCCCGCGGCACGGCTCACCGGGGGAGCGGCGGCGGGGCCCCGGACGGCCCCGCCCCGGCGCCCCGGAGGGGGGCGCCGCGCAGGCCCCTCAGGAGAAGGAGAGGTTCTTCATCGGCAGGCGGCGCGGGCGCTGGCCGGTGGCGGCGGCCAGGGCGTTGCCCACCGCGGGCAGCACTCCGGGCAGGCCCGGCTCGCCCACCCCGCCCATCGGCGCGCCGCTCTCCAGGATGGTCACGTGCACCCTTGGCATGTCGTCGCGCGTGAGGATGGTGTAGGTGTCGTAGTTCTGGTCGCGCCGGCGGCCGGCCTCGTAGACCACCTCCTCGTAGAGCGCCGCCGACAGGCCGAGGGCCACGGCGGATTCGACCTGCTTCTTCACGATGGCGGGGTTGACCACGCTGCCCGGGTCGAAGGCCACCCAGACGTCATGCACCTTCACCGCGCCGTCCTCCACCGACGCCTCGGCGATGGTCGCGGTCTCCGAGCCGAAGGGCGAGGCCATGGCGAGGCCACGCGCCCGGGTCCGGCCATCCACCTCGAAGGGCCCGCGCTTCCAGCCGCCGGAAAGCTCCTCCACCGCGTCGAGCAGGGCGAGGTGGCGGGCGGAACGGGCGAGCAGGGCGCGGCGCAGGGCCATCGGGTCCTGGCCGCCGGCATCGGCGATCTCGTCGAGGAAGCTCTCGTAGAAGAAATCGTTCATCGAGTGGCCCACCGAGCGCCAGAAGGCGATGTTCACCGGATGGGGCCGCTTGCCGAACACCATGGCCCGGTTGGGGATGGCATAGGGTTTCTCCACGATGCCCTCGACGGCGGAACTGTCGACCGGGGTCTGGAGCATGGCGCCGAAGTAGCGGCCGATGGGCCCCTCGCCGATGGTGCGCACCTCGAGCGCGGCGGGCAGGCCGTCGGCCCCGATGGCGGCGCGGAAGCGGCTCATGCTCAGCGGGCGCACGGCGTCGTTGAGGAACTCCTCCTCGCGCGACCAGATCACCTTCACCGGCATCCCCGTGGCCTTCGCCAGCGCGATGGCCTGGGGATAGGGGTTGCCCGGGCCGTAGATGAAATGCCGGCCGAAGAAGCCACCCAGCATCGGCGAGTGGATGCGCACCTGCGCGGGCTCCAGCCCGGCGGCCGCGGCGGCCGAGCCCTGGAACATCTCCGGCGCCTGGTTGGGCAGCCACAGCTCCAGCGTGCCGTCGGCGTTGAAGCGCGCCATGGCGGAGGGCGGCTCGAGCTGGCCATGGGCGAGGTAGGGGGCGACGTATTCCGCCTCGATCACCTTGTCGGCGCCGGTGAAGGCGGCGGCGGCATCGCCCTCGGTCTCGGCGGGATGGGTCTCGCCGTCATAGTCGCGCAGGGCCTGCAGCATGCCCTCGCTGGAGAAGTCCTTCGCCACGGTGTCGAGGCCGGCGGCCTCGGGCTCCGACCACTCGGCCTGCACGGTCTCCACCGCCTTGCGCGCGCGCCACCAGCTGTCGGCGCACACGGCCACGGCGGCCTCGAGCAGGTGCACCGAGTGCACGCCGGGCATGGCGCGCACCTGCGCCTCGTTGCGGATCGAGAGCGGCTTCGTGCCGAAATACTCCGCGTGGCGCACGGCGGCGTAGAGCATGCCGTCGAGCTTCTGGTCGATGGCATAGACCGCCCGGCCGGTGGACTTGTCGCGCATGTCGAGGCGCGCCACCGGCTTGCCGATCCAGCGGAAGGTCGCGGGATCGCGCAGGGGCACGTCGGCGGCGGGCTCGAGGGCGAAGGCGGCCTCGGCGAGCTCGCCATAGCCGAGCGACCGGCCGGAGGCGGCGTGGAGCACCTGCCCGTCCTCGGTGGTGAGCGTGTCCTGGGCCACGTCGAGCCGGGTGGCGGCGGCGCGCATCAGCATCTCGCGCGCGGTGGCGCCGAGCCGGCGCATCAGCGGGTAGCTCGAGCGGGTGGAGAAGCTGCCGCCGGTCATGCGCATGCCGCCCACCACGGCGTAATCCGGCCCCGGGGGCGCGCAGTCGACCGTGAAGCGCGCGGGGTTCACGTCGAGCTCCTCGCCGATGGTCTGGGCCATGCCGGTGGCGATGCCCTGGCCGCCCTCCACGAAGGGGCTGAGCACGTGCACCGAGCCGTCGGGCCGGATCTCGAGGAAGGCGGGCACCCGGGTGCCGGGCACCAGTTTCGCGGCGGTCTCGGCGCGGGAGGGGCGCACCGGCAGCATGGCGACGAGCGCGAGCCCGCCGGCGGCGCCGAGGAAGCCGCGGCGGCTGAGCGGGCCCGCCTTCGCGATGACCGCGGAGCCGGGGGCGGCGGCGGGGGCGGTGAGGAAATCCTTCATGGTATCGTCTCCCCTCAGCCCGCGGCCTGGCGGATCGCGTCGGCGATCATGTTGTAGGTGCCGCAGCGGCACAGGTTGGTCATCGCGTCGGCGATGTCCTCGTCGGTGGGCTTCGGCACGGCCTTGAGCAGCGCGGTGGCCGCCATCACCTGGCCGGACTGGCAGTAGCCGCATTGCGGCGCCTCGACCGACACCCAGGCCTCCACCACCCGGGCGCCGACCGCGTCCTCCTCGATGGCCTCGATGGTGGTGACCTGCGACGCGCCCACCGCGTCGACCGGGAACTGGCAGGAGCGCATCGCCTCGCCGTCCACCAGCACCGTGCAGGCGCCGCACTGGGCGATGCCGCAGCCGTATTTCGTGCCGGTCATGCCCAGCGTGTCCCGCAGCACGAAGAGCAGCGGGGTGTCGGGCTCGACATCGACGTGATGGGTTGTTCCATTGACGGTGAGGGGGATCATCGGACCTGCCTTTCGCGTGACACATGTCTGACGATCAGCCTACGCCCGGCAGGCCCGCGGCGGCACCTCTACTCCGGTAGAGGTCGACTGGCCGGAAGTCCGTGCGGGGTCAGCCGCGCCGGGCGAGGTAGCCGCGCGCGATCTCGCGCATCGCCGCCCCGGTGAGCGGGCCGTTGTGACCGCCCAGCACCAGGCCGGCCTCCAGCCCCGCGAGCCGCTCCATCGTGCCCAGGTAGGCGGGGATGTCGGCGCCGGGCAGGTCGTCGACCAGCTCGCCCGGGTAGATCGCGTCGCCGGTGAGGAACAGGCCGCCGCCGCGCTCCATCAGCCCGATGCTGCCCGGCGAATGGCCCGGCAGGTGCAGCACCTCGAAGCTGCGGTCGCCGAGCTCCACGAGGTCGCCCTCTTCCAGCACGCGGGTGAGCGGGGCGGGCCGGAGCCGGTACTCCGGCAGCGGGCCTGCCGCGCCTTCCACGGGGGTGTCGAGGGCGCGGAACGCGTCGGCCAGGGTGGCGCTGTCGGGCATGGCGGCGAAGGCCCCGGCCTCCGCCGCGTGGCCCAGCCGCTCGGCGAATTCGTGGAAACCGCCCACGTGGTCGGCATGGGCATGGGTCGCGAGGGCCAGAAGCGGCTTCGCGGGGTCGCGGGCCAGCGCGGGGGCGAGCGGCGCGAGCCCGGTGCCGAAATCGACCAGCAGGTCGGCGTCGCGCCCCTCGATGAGCCATGAGTTCGCCCGGAAGAACCGGTGCACCGGCGGCTCCCACAGGCGGGTGACACCGGGGGCGATCTGCTCGGAGCGGAACCAGGGGCCGGGGGCGGGAAGCTGCATGGAAAGGTCCTTCAGGTGGCGCGCTGCCGCCCAGCCTCGCCCGGCCCGGGCCGGTGCGCAAGCCATCGCGCGCGCCCGGCACCGGCGGGGCCTCCGGGGGGCGGAGGGCCGGGGGCCGCCCTGGGCGGGGCCCCCGGGGGGCGGCGGGCGAAGGCGCGGGCGGCGGAGTGGCGGGGCCGCTCGGGGGGAGATGACCGGGGGCGCGGGCCGTGCTAGGGCTGCAGATCCTGTCCGCCTCCTTCCGCCCGGAGCCCCATGGCCAAGCACATCCTGTTCCTTCTCGCGGCCATCGTGGCGGAGGTGATCGCCACCACCGCGCTTGCCCGCTCGGAGAGCTTCACCCGGCTGGGGCCGAGCCTCGTCACCGTGGCGGGCTATGCCATCGCCTTCTGGTGCCTGTCCTTTCCGCTGCGGGTGATGCCGACGGGCGTGGTCTATGCCGTGTGGTCGGGCATGGGCATCGTGCTGATCAGCGCCATCGCCTGGGCCTGGTACGGGCAGGCGCTCGATTTCGCCGCCCTGCTGGGGCTGGGGCTGATCCTGCTCGGGGTGATCATCGTGAACCTGTTCTCGAAGACCGTGGGGCACTGAGCCCGCCTCACCCCGCCCTGCGCCGATAGGCGACCGCGTGCGCCGTGGCGTCGGCGGCCAGCTCGTAGCGCCCCTCGCCCTCGCCGGGCCAGTAGCAGGCGGGGTCGGGCGCGGGGTAGCGGGCCTCGTCGAGCACGCGCAGCGCATAGCCGCCCGCGGGCGTGGGCTCGAGGAAGGGGGCGGCGGCGAGCAGCCGGCGGGTGTAGGGGTGGCGCGGCGCCTCGAAGAGCTGGCGCGCCGTACCCTCCTCCATCACCCGGCCGCGGTAGAGCACCATCACCCGGTCGCACAGGCTCTCCACCACCGCGAGGTCATGGCTGATGAACAGGCAGGCAAAGCCCATGCGGCCACGCAGCTCGCGCAGCAGATCGAGGATCTGCGCCTGCACCGTGACGTCGAGCGCCGAGACCGGCTCGTCCGCCACCACCAGCTCGGGGCGCGAGATGAGCGCGCGCGCGATGGCCACGCGCTGGCGCTGGCCGCCGGACATCTCGTGCGGGAAGCGCGCGGCATAGGCGGCGGAGAGGCCCACGGCCTCCAGCATCTCCTCCACCGGGTGGGCGCTGTCGGGCGGCGGGGCGTGGCGCAGGCCCTCGGCCACGATCGCGCCCACCCGCATGCGCGGGTTGAGGGAGGAATAGGGGTCCTGGAAGATGATCTGCATGCGGGCGCGCAGCCGGCGCAGCGCCTCGCCCGAGACGCCCGAAAGCTCCTGCCCGCGGTAGAGCACCCGGCCGCCGGAGACCTCCTTGAGGCGGATCAGCGCCCGGCCCAGCGTGCTCTTGCCCGAGCCGCTCTCGCCCACCAGGCCGAGCATCTCGCCCGGCCGGATCGAGAGCGAGACGCCATGCACCACCCGGTTCACCCGCCGGGCCATGAAGGGCAGCGGGGCGGCGGCCTCGTAGCTCACCTCCACCGCCTCGGCGCGCAGGAGCTCGGTCGCGGGGCCATCGGCAGCCCCCCTCGCCCCGTGGGGCGATGCCGCAAGGGCCCCGCCCGCCGGTGACCCAGGCGCCACAGTTCGCGGAACGTCCGGCTCCGCCAGCGACGCCTGCGGCCCTTCGGCAAGGCCGTCCGCACCGCCGCGCCGTCCGGCCACCGGCCAACCCGGCGCGCCCTCCGGTGTGTCGCGCCCGGCGAACGGCGCAGGCTGCGCTGCGCCGGAAGCCTGCGCGCCGCGCGGCGCTTGCCCTTCGGCGGAGGGCGTTTGCGCATGGGGCAGGGCGTGCGAGGCTTCGGGACTGGCCGAAAGCGTGTGGGGGCCTGTCGGGGAGACGTTCCCTTCCGGCAGCAGCGTATGCGCCCCTGTCGGGGAGTCATTTCCTGCCTGCGGCAGCGTGTGCGCCCCTTCGGGGGCGACGGGCAAACTCCCCAGCAGCCGCCGCGTATAGGCCTCGCGCGGGGCGGCGAGCACGCTGCGGGTAGGGCCGGATTCGACCACGTGGCCGCGCTCCATCACCGTCATCCGCTGCGCGTAGCGCGCCACCACGCCGAGGTCGTGCGTCACCAGCACCACCGCCACGCCGAGACTGCGGGTCATCTCCGTCATGATGTCGAGCACCTCGCGCTGCACCACGGCGTCGAGCGCGGTGGTGGGCTCGTCGGCCAGCAGCAGGCGCGGGCGCAGCAGCATCACCGAGGCGATCATGATGCGCTGGCGCATGCCGCCCGAGAACTCGTGCGGGTAGCACTCGAGGCAGCGCTCGGGGTCGGCGATCTTCACCGCGTGCAGCATCTCCAGTGCCCGCGCCCGGATCTCGCGGCGCGAAAGCTTCGTGTGCAGCCGCGCGGCCTCCGCCATCTGGGCGCCGATCTTCATCGACGGGTTGAGCGAGACCAGCGGCTCCTGGAAGATCATCCCGATCTGCGCGCCGCGGATCCGGCGCATCGCGGCCTCGCTCTCGGCGGCAAGGTCGCGGCCGTCGAAGGCGATGGTGCCCGCCGTCACCTCGCCGCCGGGGGGCAGCAGGCCGATGGCGGCGCGCGCGAGCATGGTCTTGCCCGAGCCGCTCTCGCCCACCACGGCATGGATCTCGCCCGGCGCCACCTCGAGGCTCACGCCATGCACCACCGGGGTGAGGCCGCGCGGGGTGCGGAAGCCGATCTCCACGCCGCTGAGCGACAGGACGGAGGGGGTATGCTGCATGTCCATCTCCTCAGGCCGCCCGGTCGTTGCGCGGGTCGAGCGCGTCGCGCAGCGCGTCGCCCAGCAGGTTCACCCCCACGAGGGTGACCGAGATGCACAGGCCCGGCAGGATGCCCAGCCAGGGCTCGCGCGTGAGGTCGCCGCGCGCCTCGGCCAGCATGTTGCCCCAGGTGGGGGCGGGGGGCGGCACGCCCAGCCCGAGGAAGGAGAGCGCGCTCTCCGCCAGCAGCACCCAGCCCAGCATGGTGGTGGCGAGCACGATCAGCGGCGCCACGCAGTTCGGCAGCACGTGGCGCGCGAGGGTGTAGAGCCAGCCGTTGCCGAGCGCCACCGAGGCCTCCACGTATTCCTTCTCGCGCACCGAGAGCACCGTGCCGCGCACCAGCCGGGTGACCGAGGGCAGGTAGGCCAGCGCGAGCGCGAGGATGACGCCGAATTCCGAGGGCCCGAGGATCACCATCAGCGACAGCGCCAGCAGCAGGCCCGGAAAGGCCATCAGCGCCTCGGTGAACATCATCACCAGCCGGTCGAGCCAGCCGCCGACGAAGCCCGAGAGCGCGCCGAGCACCACGCCCCCCGTCACCGCCAGCGCCACGGTGAGAAAGCAGATCAGGATCGAGACCGAGGCGCCGGAGAGCACGCGCGAGAGCAGGTCGCGCCCGTACATGTCGGTGCCCAGCAGGTGCTCGGCCGAGGCACCGGCGAAGCGGGCCATGAAATCGGTCTTCACCGGGTCGTAGGGGGTCCAGAGCAGGCCGGTGAGGGCGGCGAGCAGCACGAGCCCGCAGAGCGTGAGGCCGATGCGGCCGTTGAGCCGGCGCGAGAGGTCGGAGAGGAAGGTCATGACAGGCGCACCCGCGGGTCGAGCACCGTGTAGAGCAGGTCGACCACCAGGTTCACGATCACGTAGACCGAGGCCACCAGCAGCAGCGCGCCCTGCAGCACCGGGTAGTCCCGGGCATAGATGCTGTCGACGATGAGTTTCCCGATGCCCGGCAGGCTGAACACGGTCTCGGTGACCGTGGCGCCGCCGAGCAGCGAGGCGAGGATCAGCCCCAGCAGCGTGAGCGAGGGGCCGGCGGCGTTCCTGAACACGTGCCGGGTGAGCACGGCACCCTCCGAGAGGCCCTTGGCCCGGGCATGGGTGACATATTCCAGCCGCAGCACCTCGAGCGCGGAGGAGCGCATCATCCGGGTGAGCACGCCGATCTCGGTGAGCGCCAGCGCCACCACCGGCATGATGAGGTAGAGCAGGCCCCGGCCGAGGTCCTCGTCGAGCCCCACGTAGCCGATGGTGGGCAGCCAGCCCAGCGTGACCCCGAAGAGCAGCAGCAGCATCAGCCCCACCCAGAAACTGGGCATCGACAGGCTGATGATCGCCGTGAGGATGATGCCGAAATCGAGCCGCCGGTTCTGGAAACGCGCCGCGATCAGCCCGGCGGGGGCGGCCACCAGCATGGCGGCGAGCACGGCGAAGACCACCACGCTCGCCGTCACCGAGAAGCGGCCCATGATGGTGGGCAGCACCGCCTCGCCGGTGCGGATCGAGTGGCCGAACTCGCCGCGCAGGATGTCGCCCAGCCAGATGAGGAACTGCAGCGGGATCGGCTGGTCCAGCCCCAGCCGGGCGCGCATCGCGGCGAGGGACTGCTCGTCGGCGAGGTCGCCCAGCATCAGCTGCGCCGGGTCGCCCGGGATCAGCCGCACCAGCGCGAACACGATCACCGCGACGAGGAACAGGGTCGGCAGCCCCATCAGGATGCGCTTGAGGACGTAGAGCCACATGGGTGCCGCCTTTCGTCTCGGAGGGGGGTCAGCCGGTCACTCGGCCAGGCCGACGTTCCAGTAGATCTCCTTCGCCGCACCCCAGCCCCGGAAGCCGGAGACATGGTCCTTCATGGCGTAGAACATCACCCGGTGGTTGACGCTGATCGCCGGCACCTCCTCGAGGAAGGCCTCGTGCAGCTGGTCGATGATCGCCTGGCGCTTCGCCGGCTCGGAGACGGTCATCGCCTGCTCGACCAGCTCCATCGCCTCGGGGGTGCGGAACACCTTGCGCGGGTGGTCGCCGGTGATCATCTCGAAGCTCAGCGCCGGGTCGAGCCGGGTGGAATAGGCGAAGGACTGCATCTGGTAGTCGCCGGTCACGTACTTGTCGAGCTGGGTGCCCCATTCCATGGTCTCGAGCTGCGCGTTCAGCCCCACCTCGGCCATCATCGCCTGGGCGACGAGCGCGCGCTCGAAATAGCCCCCCGCGCGGCGGTTGGTGAGGATGGTGATCGGCGCGCCGTCGTAGCCCGCCTCCTCCAGCAGGGCCTTCGCCTGCTCGGGGTCATAGCCGATGCCCTTCGCCTCCGTCTCGCCGTAGAAGGCCGACATGGGCGGCACCGGCGAGGGGTTGGGGCTGCCCTTGCCTTCCGTCACCACCGCGACCATCTGCTCGGGGTCGATGGAGAGCGCGATCGCCTTGCGGATGCGCTTGTCCGACAGGAGCGGGTCACGCGTGTTGATCAGGATCGCGTCCCAGACGGCGGTCTGCACGGTCTGCACCACGTTGCCCGGCGCGGCCTCGATCTCGTCGATGTCGGAGGGGTCGATGGTGGAGATGTCGAGGTCACCGGCGAGGAAGGCGGTCTTCTTCACCGCGGCCTCCGGCAGGATGTTGAAGCGCACCCGGTCGACCAGCGCCTCCTTCGCGCCGGCATAGCCGTCGGGCTCATCGGTGCGCGAGACGTAGTCGGGGAACTTCAGCAGCTCGACGTACTGGCCGGGGCGGATGTCGCCGAAGGTGAAGGGGC
This sequence comes from Oceanicella sp. SM1341, assembly GCF_003448965.1. Lineage (GTDB taxonomy): Bacteria > Pseudomonadota > Alphaproteobacteria > Rhodobacterales > Rhodobacteraceae > Paroceanicella. The sequence continues at coordinate 43,543 of NZ_QRGC01000008.1, read as the reverse complement.
CGGTGCCCACCGGCGCCACCCAGTTGCCCTCCGCATCCACCGAATCCGGGTGCAGAACGGCGGTGGAGCCGCAGTCGAAGCGCGCGAGATTGCCGAGGAAGGTCGCCGAGGGCGAGGCGAGGGTGAAGCGCACCGTGTAGGGGTCGACCACCTCCATCGCCGTCACCTCCGGGCCGTCCTCGCCGGAGAAATACGAGCGGCAGCGCCAGTTGGTCGCCGGGTCCATGTAGCGGTCCCAGGACCATTTCACCTCCTCGGCGGTCATCTCGGCGCCGTTGTGGAATGTCACGCCGTGGCGCAGCGGGAAGGTGTAGGTGAGCCCGTCCTCGCTCTCCTCGATGCTCTCGGCCAGCATCGGCTTCACCGAGAAATCGGTGGCATAGGCCACCAGCCCCTCGACCACGTGCATCTGCACAGTGTCGGTCTGCCCGTCGCGGTCCACGCCGGGCTGGGTGCCGCGGATGTCCTGCACGAAGGCGACGTTGAGCACCGTGTCGGCAACTGCCGGAACGGCGGTGGCAAGGAGGGCGGCCGCGACGGCAGAGCCCGTCGCCATGGCAATGGTTTTCATGGTGTGACCCCTGTTGGTTCGGGCGTGAAGCCGGGGTGTGCCCCGGTCCGGACATCTGCCGGGCACGGGGCCCGGCGAGCGCTTTCAGGTGGCCGGGCAGCCCCGGCCGGGCTTTCTTCTGGACGGCCGGTCTGGCGCCGGCCCTGGGCTGCTCCCGCCGGCAGGCAGCGGCAGGAACTCGATGTGACCGGCCGGGGCCGGCATCATCTTGGTTCTGACCGGCCGAAGCCGGTCGGGCAGGGCTGCAAGCCGCCCGGGCGGGGCCCGGGGTCAGAGCCTGTAGGTCACGTACTCCTCGTTCTCGTAGGGCAGCTGGCGCACGTGCATCTCGCCCGCCTCCGCGTCCATGATGATCGAGGCCACGGTGGCCGAGATCCGGTTGGTGCGGGTCATGTCCGGGGTGCGCAGCACGGCGCGGGGGTGGCCGAACCGGTCCTCGAAGGCGGACTTGAAACTGTCGAGCGTGATGGCGCTGCCGTCCTTCTCCAGCCGGGCGCGCACCCGCCGGTCACGGTAGAGGCTGTCCATGCCCTCCACCACGCCGCCGTCGCGCAGCTTGGCGCGGGCGGCGGGGCTGACGAAATGGTTGGCATGGGTCACGATCCCGTCCTCGGGCAGCACCCAGAACACCTCGCCGGGCGTGGTCTCGAGGTTGATCGCGTCGCCCTCGGGGCCGGCACAGCTCAGCATCATGTTGTTGGAGATCGAGCGCGGGGTGCGCGCCACCGCGTTCAGCGCCTCGGCATAGGTCTCCGCCTCGAGCGCGAGGCGGCGGACCACCGAGAGCGCGATGCCCGGCGCCGACCAGCTCTCGTCATCGGTGGAGAGGTTGTTGCCGGTGATGGCGATGCCGTTGGCGTTCATGCCCGCGCGGGCGAGGCCGCCGGCCTCCACATAGGTCATCAGGTCGGGCCCGTCGGCGCGGCGCACGACGAGCACCACCGCCACCTCGCCGCATTCCGGGCGCCAGTCCCAGTTCTGGCCGTGGATCAGCCGGCCGTTGGCCGAGCGCCCGGGCAGCACCGCCGCGGCGGTGCAGCCGTCGTCGAGCTCGGAGCGCTCCGCCGCCGGCACCGCCACCGTTCCGGCATTCAGAACCTCCGAGCGCGCGTTGATCAGCAGCACCTCGGCGGGGTCGAGCCCGGCACCGGCGGCGATGGCATGCACCTCCGCGTGCTGCACGGGGCTCAGCTCGGCCATCCGGCCCAGCAGCAGGCGCGTGGTGTCCATCACCGCGCCCCATTTCAGCCCGCGCTGCTCGAGCAGCGACTGGTAGAAGGCGGCACCGCGCCGGATGCGGGTGTCGGCCGCCGCGCCATACTGGCGGCCACGGGCCTCCGGCGGGCCGGAGATCTCGATCATCGGGGGGGCGGACACGCTCATGCCGCTTTCCTCGCGCGCTGGCGCTGCAGGTGGGCGAGGAAGAAATCCTTCACGTAAGGCAGCACCCCGGTCATCGAATGCGAGACGTTCGGCGCGATGGATTGCGTGGCCTGCACCCCGTGCGCCTTCAGCGAGTTCATCAGCGCGGTGTTGCGCTCGATCCGGGTGGCGCCGGCGTCGTTCGCGCCCTCCATCCAGTGCTGCGAACCGGGCTGGTGGGTGATCTCCCAGGTCTCGAGATCGGCCGCGCCCACCACCAGGTGGACGTCGACCCGGGCGAGGGCGTCGTAATCCACCTCCAGCCCGAACATCTCCTTCACGTTGCGGATGCCCACCCACCAGTCGCGGCTGTCGTCGAGCAGGGTCACCGAGCCGGGCGAGCCGATGCAGGCGGCCGACAGCCGGTCCGCGTGCAGGAACAGGAAGCGGTGGGTGAAATGCCCGCCGCCCGAGAAGCCGAACAGCATGAAGCGCGGGAAGCTCACCCCCAGCGCCGCCTCCACCTCGGCCACCATGGCGAGCAGCACCTCGTCGTAGCGGATGTCGCCCTCGAGGATGTACTTGTAGCCGTCGGAATTGTCGTCGCCGCGCACGCCGATGGGGAAGAGCGGGGCGAGCACCACGCAGTTGTTGTACTGGCCGAACTCCGCGAAGGACGTGCGGTAGAGCTCCTGCTGCCGCGCCGTGCCGTGCATGGACACCAGCAGTGCCGGCGGCGGGCCGGCGGGATCGATCTCCGGAACATAGAGCATGTAGCTGAACCGCGGGTCTGCCTTGCAGGCGACGGAGGCGGTCTTGCCGCGCTTGTAGAGCGAGCGGCGGCGGGCGGTGGCGTCGTCGGTGAGCTGGGGCAGCATGTGGGGTCTCCGTTCTCCTGCCCCGATGAAACGATGCGCATTTATGTGTGTCAATATATGATAAATTATTTGCGCAAATTTTTATTCCAGTTTGGCAAGCCCCGCGCGATGATCTATGAGCAGAGCCGAAACGTTCCGGCCCAAACGCGCGAGAGGTGCCGACATGCCGCAGGACAACCGCCCCCCCTTCACCGACAGGCTGGCCGAGGACATCGTGAACGGCGTCTACGCGCCGGGGGCCTGGCTGAAGCTGGTGGACCTGGAGGAGCAGTACGGCGTCTCGCGCCCCACGGTGCGACGGGCGCTGGAGGGGCTGAGCACGCGGCGCCTTGTGCAGCACCTGCCCAATCGCGGCTACCGGGTGATGCAGTCCGACAGCGGGCTGCGGGCGGAGATCCGCGAGATCCGCACCGTGCTGGAGGTCTACGCGCTCGACAGCATCATGGCGCGCATCACCGACGCCGACATCGACGAGCTGCACGCCCTGGCCGAGGCCTTCGACCGCGCCATCACCGAGGGGCCCCGCCGCGCCCAGACCGCGGCGAACAGCGCCTTCCACCTGCGCCTGCTCTCGATCTGCCCCAACCGCACTCTGGTGGAGGAGATGACCGCCCTGCGCCACCGCGGCCCCGCCGGGGTGCCCAACCCCTGGAGCTCGGTGAGCCAGGCCGAGCGCGCCTCGCGCGACCATTTCCTGATGATCGAGGCGCTGCGGGCGCGCGACACCGGGCGCATGAAGGCCCTCACCCGCCACCATATCAACGAGATCAGCCCGCTCGACCCCGGCCAGCCCGACCCGCGCTGAGCGGGCCGAGGCGCACCGATCACCCCGCAGCCCGCGCCGGCGGAGGGAGGCCGGGCGTGGAGGCGGCACCGCCCGTGTCGGAGGCGCGCCGACACGGTTCGGCAGCAATCCTGCCTGCAGCAAAGCACCGCCCCGCCCGGCGCCGGGGGCCCCTCTCGGGTCGGCGGAGCGCGCCCTTCGCGGCCCGCTTCGCAGGAATGCTGCGGCCAGGTCCCGGGCAGCTCCCGCCCGGCCCGGCCCCGGGGCTGTGGCGGCACGGCCGGGTGCCGCCGCCCGCGCATGCGGCCTGCCCGCCCCGGCGCGGGATCGGCACCGGCCCCGGTGGCCCCGCGAGGGCTTGGGGGCCGACCGCCTTGCCCGGCCGCGGCTCAGCCGCCGCCGGCGCGGTCCATCCGGTTTTCCCAGAGACCGATGAAGCGCTCGAACAGCTCGGCGAAGCGGGCCACGTCCTCGGCCGGCCAGTCCTCCAGCACCTCGTGCAGCAGGCGCAGCTTCACCGCGTGCAGCTCGGCATGCAGCCGCTCGCCCAGTCCGGTGCGCACCACGAGGCTGGAGCGCGCGTCGCTCGGCGAGGCGACACGGGTGAGCAGCCCGCGCTCCACCATGTCCGACACCAGCCGGCTGGCGCGCGAGGGGTCGATGCGCATCGCCTTCGCCACCGCGCCCACGGTGGTGCCCTCCAGCGCATCGGCGGCCCCCGGGCCATGCGGCGGCACCACGGAGAGCACGTCGATGTAGGAGAGCTCTGCCCCCGGCGCCACGTTCTCGATCGCCACCCGGCTGATCACCCGCCGGCCGATGAGCACCCGCAGGCGGCCGATGACCGAGGAGATCCGGACCAGGTCCTCCTCCGGCACGGCGGAAGGCGCGGCCTGCTCCGGCCCGGCGGGGATGTTCGATGTCATGGCGGCCCTTCGGCAGGGAGATTTGCAGATATGTGCTGTTGACATAAATATGCTGTCAGCACATATGTTGCAAGAGCCCCGCACGGCGCAGCGCCCGTGGCCCGGCCTCCCGTCTCGCCGCCCTCACTCATCCACCGGGTTTCTCATGCCACCGCTTTCCTCGCCCGAGACCCCCTCGGGGCTGACCCGCCGCCGCCGGCTCGTCGTCTTCTGCTTCCTGATGCTGTCGATGTTCATGGCGACGCTGGACAATTCCATCGTCTCCACCGCGCTGCCCACCATCGTGGGCCGGTTCGGCGCCATCGAGAAGTTCGGCTGGGTGAGCTCGGCCTACCTGCTGGCGATGAGCTCGGTGATGCCGGTCTACGGCAAGCTGGGCGACCTCTTCGGGCGCAAGTACGTGATGATGTTCGCGGTGGCGCTCTTCGCGGTGGGCTCGCTGGCCTGCGGGCTGGCCTGGTCGATGGACAGCCTGATCGCGGCGCGGGTGCTGCAGGGGCTGGGCGGCGGCGGCATCATGGTGTCGATCTTCTCGATCAACGCCGACCTGTTCGAGCCGCGCGAGCGGGCGAAGTACCAGAGCTTCTCCAGCCTGGTGCTGGTGGCCTCGGGCTCGGTGGGCCCCACGCTGGGCGGGGCGATGAGCGAGCTCTTCGGCTGGCGCTCGATCTTCCTCGTCAACCTGCCCATCGGCGTGCTGGCGCTCTCCGGGCTGTGGCTGCTGCTGGAAAACCACCGCCCGCAGCGCCAGCCGAAGATCGACTATGCCGGCGCCGCGGTGCTGGCGCTTGCCATCGGCTGCACGGTGCTCTGGGCCGACAGCGCGCAGGTGTTCGGCGGCATGTTCACCCCCGCGGCGCTCGGCGTGCTGGGGCTCGCGGCGCTCGCCGCCTTCGCCTGGGTGCTGGTCGAGCGCCGCGCGCCCGAGCCGATCGTGCCGCTGCGCCTGTTCCGCGACCCCACCTTCCCGCTGCTGCTCGTCGTGGCGCTCACCTCGGGCAGCGTGGCCATCGGCATGGTGAATTTCCACGCCCTGTTCCTGCAGATGACCACCGGGCTCTCGCCCGCGCATGCCGGGCTGTTCTTCATCGCCATCACCGGGGGGATAGCGGCGGGCTCGCTCAGCGCCGGGCGGCTGATTTCGCGCACGGGGCAGTACAAGCCCTTCCTGGTGGCGGGGCTGGCGCTGTCGGTGGCGATGATGCTGGTGATGTCGCGGCTGCACGCCGGCACGCCGCTGTGGATGGTGGCGGTCACGCTGCTGCTGCACGGCGCGGGCGTGGGGCTGGGCCAGCAGGCGCCGGTGCTGGGCGCGCAGCTCGCCGCCCCCCGGGCCGATATCGGCGCGGCCACCGGCGCGGTCACCCTGTGCCGCATGGCGGGCGCGGCGCTCGCGATCTCGCTCTACGGCGCGATCATCTCCTCCAGCCTGGCGGGCAGCGGGCTGAACTTCACCGGCGGCGAGGGAGCGGCCATCGCCCCCGACGCGCTGGCCGCCCTGCCGGAGGCGGCGCAACGGGGCGTCGCGCTCGCCTTCTCCGACGCTTTCACCTGGCTCTACGCCGCCGCTGCGGGCATCGCGGCCGTCGGCCTCGCCGCGGCGCTGATGCTCAGGCCGGTCCAGATGCCCGCGCACATGGCCGCACCCGCACCGGCGCCCGCCCCGCAGCCCCGCCCGGCGGAATGAGCCCGCGGGGCAGGGGCCGCCCTCAGCGGCCCTGCGTCTTGCGCCAGGCCTCGAAGGCCTCGCGGTTCTCGTCCTTCGTGCAGGGGTAGAGGCCGATGATCCCGGCACCGCCCTTCACCTGTTCCACCACGAAATCCTCGTAGACGGTCATCTCCTTCGCCTCGGCGGCCAGTTCGTCGGCGAGATGGGCGGGGAGCACGATCACGCAATCCGCGTCGCCCACGATGATGTCGCCGGGAAACACCGGCGCGTCGCCGCAGGCGATGGGCTCGTTGATGGCGATGGCCTCGTTGTTGGTGAGGTTGGTCGGCGAGGAGGGGCGGGTGTGATAGGCCGGCATCTCCAGCCCGGCGATGGTCGCCGCGTCGCGGAAGCCGCCGTCGGTCACCACGCCGGCACCGCCGCGCATCATCAGCCGGGTGATCAGGATGTCGCCGGCCGAGGCGGCATCCGCCTGCTTGCGGCTGTCCATCACCAGCACGTGCCCCTCGGGGCAGCTCTCGATCGCCACGCGTTGCGGGTGGTCGGCGTTGCGGAACACCGAGATGTCGTTGCGGTCCTCGCGCGCGGGGATGTAGCGCAGGGTGAAGGCGGGGCCCACCATGTTGCGCCCCTTCCAGCCCAGCGGCCGCACGCCCTGGATCACCTGGTGGCGCAGGCCGCGCTTGAACAGCGCCGTGGCCAGCGTGGCCACGGAGACGTTCATCAGCATCTCGCGGGTAGCTTCGTTCATCGGGTCGGTCTCCTCGGGGGCACCGCCGGGCAAAGCCGCGCGGGCCGGTTCAGAACTGGGCGGCGCCGCGGCAGGCGCCACGGGCAGGGCGATCAGGCCGCGCGACAGGCGGCGACACTCGGTGCCCGGTCGGGGGCGCGGGCATCACCCGCGCCGGGGCGGCCGGAGCAGGGCAGGAGCCCCGGCGTTCAGGCGAGGCCGCTTTCCTTCAGGAAGGCGCCGAGCCGGGCCTGCTGCGCCTCGGTCAGCGGCCAGGCGGAGGGCGGGCGCGTCGGGCCGCAATCCTGCCCCGTGGCCTGCAGGGCGGCCTTCACCCCGGTCACGTTGGTGCCGTTGAGCTCCTCCGCGCGGATGTCCTCGAAGGCGCGCATGCCGGCGATGAGCCGGTTCGCCTCCGGGTAATCTCCCGCCTCGAGTGCCGCATGGATCGCCACCGAGCGCTCCGGCCAGACGTTGATCAGCCCGGAAGTGAAGCCCCGCGCCCCCACCGCGTAGAGCGGCGGCGCCCAGACCTCGGCGAGCCCGCCCACCCAGGTGATGGAGGGGTCGCAGGCCGCCTTCGCCTCGGCGAGTTTCAGCGGGTTGGGCGTCGCCCATTTCACCCCGCGCACGCCGGGCAGGGCGCAGAGATCGGCGATGGCGCGGGTGCCGATGGCGTCGTTGCGCAGGTACAGCATCACCGGCAGGCCGCCGCCCGCCTCGTGCACCGCGGCCACGTAGTCGAGCGTGCCGCGCGGCGAGACGAACGGGTCCGGCGGCTGGTGGATCATCAGCGCCGTCGCCCCCGCCTCGGCCGAGACGCGGGCAAGGCGGCAGGCGTCGCGGATGCCGCGGCCCACGCCGGCCAGCACCGGGGCGCGGCCGTCCACCAGCGCCACCACCTCGCGGGCCATGGTGCAGGCCTCCTCGGTGGTCAGCGCGTAGAACTCGCCGGTGTTGCCGTTGACCACCGGCATGTGCATGCCCGCGCCGAGCGCGCGGTCGATGATCGGGGCGAGGCGCGCGGGGGCGATCTCGCCCTCCGCGTCATAGGGCGTCACGAGGATGCCGGAAATGCCGGTGAGGGCGGTGTCGAGGTCGAGCGCCATTCTGGCCTCCGTGCGCAGATGTCAGAAGATGTCGGGCTCGCCCGCGGCGGGTCCGAAGCCGCGCTCGAGATAGTCGAAGTCGCAGCCCTTGTCGGCCTGGGTGACATGCTGCGAGAACATCCAGCCCCAGCCCCGGGCGAAGCGCGGCTCGGGCGGCACCCGGGCCTCGCGGCGGCGGGCGATCTCGGCCTCGTCCACCAGCATGTCGAGCCGGCGCGCCGGCAGGTCCATGCGCACGATGTCGCCGGTCTGCAGCAGCGAGAGCGGGCCGCCGATGAAGGCCTCGGGCGCCACATGCAGCACGCAGGCGCCGTAGGAGGTGCCCGACATCCGCGCGTCCGAGATGCGCAGCATGTCGCGATATCCCTGCTTGATCAGTGCCTTGGGGATGGGGAGCATGCCCCATTCCGGCATGCCCGGCCCCCCCTGCGGCCCGGCGTTGCGCAGCACCAGCACGTGGTTCGGCGTGACCTCGAGATCCTCGTCGTCGATGGCCTTCTTCATCTCCGGGTAGCTGTCGAACACCAGCGCCGGGCCCTCGTGGACGTGGAACTTGGGGTCGCAGGCGGCGGGCTTGATCACCGCGCCGTCGGGGCAGAGGTTGCCGCGCAGCAGCGCGAGCGAGCCCTCGTGGTAGACCGGGTTTGACAGCGGGCGGATCACGTCGTCGTTGTAGACCACGGCGCCCTCGAGGTTTTCGCCGAGCGTCTTGCCGGTGACGGTGAGGCAGGAGGTGTCGAGCCGCTCCTCCATCTGCTTCATCAGCGCGCGCAGGCCCCCCGCGTAGAAGAAATCCTCCATCAGGTAGTCCTTCCCCGAGGGGCGGACATTGGCGATGAGCGGCGTCACCCGGCCCAGCTCGTCGAGATCGTCGAGGGTGAAGTCGACACCCGCGCGCCGCGCCATGGCGATGAGATGCACCACCGCGTTGGTCGAGCAGCCGGTGGCCATGGCGATGATGGCCGCGTTGCGCACCGCCGCGGCGGTCACGATCCGGTCGGGCGTGAGGTCTTCCCACACCATGTCGACGATGCGGCGCCCGCAGTCGGCCGACATGCGCTGGTGGCCGGCATCGGGCGCGGGGATCGAGGAGGCGCCGGGCAGGGTGAGGCCCATCGCGTCGGTGATCGCGGTCATGGTCGAGGCGGTGCCCATGGTCATGCAGGTGCCCACCGAGCGGGCGATGCCGCCCTGGATGCCGAGCCATTCCTCGTCGGAGATGTTGCCGGCGCGGCGCTCGTCCCAGTATTTCCAGGCGTCCGAGCCCGAGCCGAGGATCCGCCCCGCGTAATGCCCGCGCAGCATCGGGCCGGCGGGCAGGTAGATCATCGGCACGCCGGCGGTGAGCGCGCCCATCACGAGGCCGGGGGTGGTCTTGTCGCAGCCGCCCATCAGCACCACGCCGTCGAACGGGTGCGAGCGGATCATCTCCTCCGTCTCCATCGCCAGCATGTTGCGGTAGAGCATGGAGGTGGGCTTGGTGAAGCTCTCGTCGACCGAGAGTGCGGGCATCTCCACTGCGAAGCCCCCCGCCTGCGCCACGCCGCGCTTCACGTCGGCCGCGCGCTCGCGGAAATGGCCGTGGCAGGAGTTGATCTCCGACCAGGTGTTGAGGATGCCGATCAGCGGCTTGTCGCGGAAATCGGCCTCCGAGTAGCCCAGCTGCATCATGCGCGAGCGGTGCCCGAAGCTGCGCAGGTCATCCGGTCCGAACCAGCGCGACGAGCGCAGCTCCTGCGGGGTCTTGCGGGGTGTGGCGGCCATGATCGTTTGCCTTTCCTCCAACATTTCTTCCTCAATGTATGCGCAATCATTGCCGGTCCTGTCAATCGCGCCGCTCGAGAATCCGCCGCGTACCCGTCTCGGGTGGACCAATCGCTGAATCATTGACAGGGCTCGGGAAGCTGTGCTGATATTCATGTATGCGCTTACATAAGGCGCCCCGGGGGCAGTGACCCCGGTGCAGAACCGCAGTGGCCGCGGTGCGGCCCAAGGGAGGACCACATGAAACTCACGCGCAGAACGCTTCTCGCTGCGGCTTCGGCCGCGTCCCTGCTCGCGCTGCCGCTGGTGGCCGAGGCGCAGAACCTGCCGCGCAACATGCGCATGGTGATCGGCTCCAAGTCGACCGGCGGCGACACCTACCAGAACTCCGCCATCGTGGCCGACGCGCTGTCCGAGAAGCTGGGCATCAACATCAAGGTCGACGCGGTGGGCGCCACCGAGGCGTTCAAGGCGCTGGCGCGCGACAGCCGCGGCACCACGATCATGATCTTCCACGACCAGTCCTACCTCGCCAATCTCTACGGCGTGACCGGCTACGACGACCCGTTCGAGAACTACACCGTGGGCCCCACGGTGGCGATCAACCCCGGCAACGCCTATCTGGTGCCGGCCGATTCGCCCTACCAGAGCATGGAGGACATCCTCGCCGCGGCCGAGGCCGGCACCCGGGTGCGCGTCGCCATTCAGCCCGGCGGGGTCTCCGAGATCGGCTTCTCCGCGCTCAAGAACGCCGCCAAGCTGCGCGCGCCGGGCTCGGAGGAGAACATCGTCCCGGTGAACACCGGCTCGCAATCCGACAAGAACCAGGCGATGTGGGACGACCTCGCCGACGTGATCAACGGCTCGATCCAGGCCAACGAGCAGTTCACCCAGCTGCCCGCCGATGACGCGAAGGCGATGCGCTTCGTCTGGATCACCGCGCGGCCCGAGACGCTGGAGCAGGCGCCCGAGGCCGGCATGGGCGGCACCAGCCGCGCCGACATGCTCGCCCACGCCAGCCCGCAGACCAGCGTGACCCTCGACGGCGAGAAGGACTTCACCTTCGACAAGGAGTTCTTCCTGCTGTTCAACAAGGAGATGGACCCCGAGATCGCCGCGGCCATCGACACCGCGCTGGGGGAGATCTTCGCCGAGGGCCAGATCCAGGAACGCCAGAAGGCGGCCTTCTTCATCCCCAACTACCTCTCCGCCGAGGAGGCCCGCGCCCACCTGCAGGAAAAGCGCGACGCCTACGAGAAGGTGATCTCCGAGATCTCCGGCGGCTCCTGAGCCGCCCCGGCTGAACCCGCAGTTCCGGCCCGCCCCGCCCCCGGGGCGGGCCCGCTCACCCAAAGGGGGTCCGCATGGGCGATCTCACCCGCGTGACGATCGATTTCGAGACATCGCATCTCGTGTTCCCGATCCTCATCGCCATCATCCTGGGCCTGCTGGGGCTGGCCATCGCGATCCGCGACCGCGCGCGCATCGCCGCCGCGGTGCCATACTGGCGGCGCACCCTCGCCGCGATGGACAAGCCGCGCTTCCTCGGCACCATCGCGCTCACGCTGGTCTATTTCTCCGCCATGGTGCCGGTGGGCGACATCTGGCCCAACACGGGGCTGGGCTTCCTGCTGTGCTCCATCCCCTACATCCTGGCCACGGGGCTGCTGTTCATGCACGAGCGCCGACCGCGGCAGGTGCTGCCGCTGGTGGTGGTGGCCCTCGCGGGGCCGGTCTTCGTGTGGTGGCTGTTCACCTACCCGCTGTTCCTCACCCTGCCCTGAACACGCAGCCGTTGCTGAATTCCCCGTCGGGAGGCCGAAATGTTCGAGTTCATCACGCCGCTCTTCCTGTCGCTCATCCTGGGCGGCACGATGGTGGGCATCATCTTCGGCGCCATCCCGGGCATGACGGCCACCATGGCGGTGGCGGTCTCGCTGCCGCTCACCTATTCGCTGGGGCTGGAAAACGGGCTGGCGCTGCTGCTCGGCCTCTACGTGGGCGGCATCTCGGGCGGGCTGGTGCCCGCGGTGCTGCTGGGCATTCCCGGCACGCCGAGCTCGATCACCACCACCTTCGACGGCTACCCGATGGCACAGCGCGGCGAGGGCGAGACGGCGCTGCGCATCGGCATCATCGCCTCCTTCGCGGGCGGCATCATCAGCCTCGTGGTGCTCTGGCTCTTCGCCCCCACGCTGGCGGATTTCGCCATCAAGTTCTCCTACGTGGAGAAATTCCTCATCATCCTCTTCGCCCTCACGGTGATGGCGGCGCTGTCGAAGGACATGCTGATGGGCATCTTCTCCGGCGTGCTGGGCATCTTCATCAGCCTGATCGGCACCTATGACGTCTCCTCGGGCGGCAACGGCGAGCTGCGCCTGGTGCCGCCGGGCACCGAGTACTGGCTGGAGAGCGGCTTCTCGCTGCTGCCGGTGCTGATCGGGCTCTTCGGCCTCGCCGCCATCCTCGAGCAGGCCGAACTGGGCGTGCCCAAGGGCCATTCCGCGAAGGACATCAAGGTGGGCGCGCATGCGAGCTTCTCCTTCTCCGTCTTCCGCGGGCAGGTGGTGAACCTGCTGCGCTCGGGCGGCATCGGCACCTTCGTGGGCATCCTGCCCGGGGTGGGGGGCTCGGCCGCCTCGATCATCGCCTACACCAACGCCAAGACCTTCTCGCGCCGCCCCGAGCGCTTCGGCAAGGGCGAGCCGGCGGGCATCATCGCCTCCGAGGCCGGCAACAACGGCCTCACCGGCGGCGCGCTGGTGCCGCTGCTCTCGCTCGGCATCCCGGGCGATTCCACCACCGCGCTGCTGATCGGCGCCTTCACCCTGCAGGGCGTGCAGGTGGGCCCGCTCTTCATCGGCAACAACCCCGACACCTGGAACGCGATGATCATCGCCATGCTGGTGGCCAATGTGGCGATGCTGGTGATGATGTATGTCGCCATCCGCTGGTTCGCGCTGGTGGTGACCATCCCCAAGCACATCCTCTTCCCCGTCATCCTGATGATGTGCGTGATCGGCGCCTACACCATCAACTACGGCATCATGTTCGATGTCTGGACCCTGGCGATCTTCGGCATCTTCGGCTGGCTCGCGGGCAAGCTCAGGCTCGAGATCGCGCCCTTCATCATCGGCTTCATCCTCGGGCCCTCGGCCGAGATCTACTTCGTCAAGAGCCTCGAGAGCTTCGGCGACCTCACCATCTTCTTCACCAAGAGCTGGATCGCCATGCTGCTCTGGGTGCTGATCATCGGTTCGGTGGTGGTCTCGGTGCTGCTCGCGCGCAAGGCAAGGCGCGACGGGCAGGGCGGGGAGGAGGCTTGAACTCCCCCGCCCCGGACAGGATGATGCGCGCCATGGATGGCAAGGACGATCACGACAGGCCGGCCCCGGCGAAACGCCCCGCCTCGCGCGGGGTGACGATGGAGGCCGTGGGCCGGCTGGCGGGGGTCTCGCAGGTCACCGTCTCGCGGGCGCTGAGCGACCCCTCCAAGGTCTCGCCCGCCACGATGGAGCGCATCCGCGAGGCGATCGAGCTCACCGGCTACGTGCCCAACGCGCTCGCGGGCGCGCTCGCCTCCAGCCGCTCGCGCCTCGTCTCCGCCCTGGTGCCCTCCATCACCAACGTGGTCTATGCCTCGATGATCCAGGCCTTCGGCGCCGGCATCCGCGACAGCGGCTACCAGATCATGCTCTCCGAGACCGGCTTCGCCCCGCAGGACGAGGAGGCGCTGGTGGCCGCCCATCTCTCGCGCCGGCCCGACGCGATGCTGCTCACCGGCATCCACCACTCGGCCCGCACCCGGCGCATGCTGCTGGGCGCCGGCATCCCCGTGGTCGAGGTCTGGGACATCACCGACAGCCCGATCGACCTCTGCGTGGGCTTCTCCCATATCGAGACCGGCCGGGCCGTGGCCGATTACGCCGCCGATGCCGGCCACCGCCGCGCCGGCGTGGTCTCGGCCGGAGACGAGCGCGCCCGCCGCCGCATGGCCGCCTTCACCGAGCGCTTCCGCGCCCGCACCGGCGCCACCGCGGCCCAGGCGCTGTTCCCCGCGCAAGCGAGCCTCGAATGCGGCCGCGAGGGGCTCGCCCGGCTCATCGAGGCCGAGGGCTTCACCGGCGGCGTGGTGTTCTGCAGCTCCGACCTGCTCGCCCATGGCGTGCTGATCGAGGCGCAGTCCCGCGGTCTCGACGTGCCGGGCGAGGTGGCGGTGATCGGCTTCGGCGACCAGGATTTCAGCCCCTGGACCAGCCCCGGCATCACCACCGTGCGGGTCGACCGCCCGGCCTTCGGCCATGCCGCCGCGCGCGGCCTTCTGGCCCGGCTGCAGGGCGGCAGCGCCGAGACAACGGTGATAGACCTCGGCTTCGAGATCGTGCCCCGCGGCTCGTCCTGAGCCGCAAACCCCCGCGTTTCCAGCATGTTGCACCGCTCCGCCCCCCGCGCGGAGCGCGTCTGTTCGCACGCGGGGCGCGCCCGTTCGCGCGCGTGGCGTGGCACCTCAAAAGAGATCATCTGTGATACTCATCATACCTGTTGACGCATGGAGACGTCTGTTGCACCCTGATGGCGCCACGGGAGGTCAAGGCACGGCGAAACGTGCCTGCCCGGGCGGGAGGAGCAAAAATGAATTTCACACGCAGAGTGCTGCTGCACTCCGTCGCCTTCGCGATGGCCTGCAGCCTTCCGGGTCTGGCCTCGGCCGCCGATCTCATCGCCATCATCACCCCCAGCCACGACAACCCGTTCTTCAAGGCCGAGGCCGTGGGCGCCGAGGCGCGGGCCAAGGAGCTGGGCTACGACACGCTCGTGCTCGTGCATGACGACGACCCCAACAAGCAGTCCGAGATGTTCGACACCGCCATCGCCCGCGGCGCGAAGGCGATCATCCTCGACAATGCCGGGGCCGATGCCACCGTCGCCCCGGTGCAGCGCGCGAAGGACGCCGGCATCCCCAGCTTCCTCATCGACCGCGAGATCAAGGAGAGCGGCATCGCCGTGAGCCAGATCGTGTCGAACAACTACCAGGGCGCCCAGCTCGGGGCCGAGCAGTTCGTCGAGCTGATGGGCGAGGAGGGCAAGTACGCCGAGCTCCTCGGCCGCGAGGCCGACACCAATGCCGGCATCCGCTCCGCCGGCTACCACGACATCATCGACCAGTACCCCGACCTCGAGATGGTCACCCAGCAGTCGGCCAACTGGTCGCAGACCGAGGCCTACGGCAAGATGGAGACCATCCTGCAGGCCCATCCGGACATCAAGGGCGTGATCTCGGGCAACGACACCATGGCCATGGGCGCCTGGGCGGCGCTGGAGGCCGCGGGGCGGACCGACGTGATCGTGGTCGGCTTCGACGGCTCCAACGACGTGCGGGACTCGATCCTCGCCGGCGGCATCAAGGCCACGGTGCTGCAGCCCGCCTTCCGCCAGGCGCAGCTCGCCGTGGAGCAGGCCGACCAGTACCTGCGCACCGGCGAGACCGGGGTGGACGAGAAGCAGCTCATGGACTGCATCCTGATCACCCCCGAGAACGCCGGCCAGCTCGAGACCTTCGCGCTCGACGGCTGAGCCCCCGCCGCGCGGGCCGCCCGCGCGGCCCGCGCCGATGGCGCGCTCACCGCCGCCCGCCCGTGGGCCGACCTGCCCCGCCGCCCGCTTGCCCGGGCGGCCCCCGAGTTCCCGATACCCCCCCGCCGGACGGCCCCGCCCGTCTGCCGCGCGGGGCCGCTTCCGGAGGAGTTCATGTTGCGCTGGCTCTGCCTCGCCCTCATCCTGCCCGCCCTCGCCGGCTGCAAGATCGTCCCCGACCCGGACCCGACCGCGGCCGACGGCTCGGGCGGTGGCGGCGCGCAGCAGACCGACGAGCAGCGCATGGAGGCCCGTGTCGCCGCGGACTGGGAGGAGACGGTGCTGCCCGCGCTCGCGCAGGAGACCGCCGCTTTCGCCGAGGTGAAGCCCGCCCTCGCCGCCGGGCTCGACAGCGCGGGCGAGCGTTTCGGCGTGCGCCCCGCCGCGGGCTCGGCGCCGTGGAACTTCGTGGTGAGCGGGCAGGGCACCGTGGTCGCCTCCAAGCTCGACAGCCGCGCCGCCTCGATGGACCTCGACACCGACGGCGACGGCGCCGCCGACATCCGCGTGCAGCTCGGCCCCATCGTGCGCGGCACCGGCCTGCGCGACGCGCTCACCGTCTACGATTTCACCGCCTTCCGCGACCAGATCGAGTTCGCCAAGCTCGCCCGCGCCCTCAACGACCGCGCCGTGGCGGATATCGCGAAGCCCGAAGCCGACCCCGCAGGGGCCACCTACGCCTTCACCGGCGTCATCACGCCCAAGGCGGGCGAGAGCCCGATCCCCCTCGTGCCCGTCACCCTGGAGGCCCGCTGATGGAGCCCGGCCAGCACCCCGTGGGCCTGCAGATCCGCGGCGGCACCAAGGTCTATCCCGGCACCGTGGCGCTGAAGGCGGCGGATTTCGACCTGCGCATGGGTGCGGTGAACGTGCTGGTGGGCGAGAACGGCGCCGGCAAGTCCACCATGATGAAGGTGATCGCGGGGGTGGAGCGCCTTACCGAGGGCCGCATCCTGATGGAGGGCGAGGAGGTGAGCTTCCACGGCACGGAAGACGCCGCGCGCCACGGCATCGGCATCGTGTTCCAGGAGCTCAACCTGTTCCCGAACATGACCGTGGCCGAGAACATCTTCATCACCCGCGAGCGCACCCGCCTCGGCATCGACATCGACAAGGCAGCCCAGCGGGAGGCCACCCGCGCCCTCATGGCCCGGCTCGAGCACGACATCGACCCCGACACCCCGGTGGGCGAGCTGCGCGTGGGCCAGCAGCAGATCGTCGAGATCGCCAAGAGCCTCTCCCAGGACGCGAAGATCCTCATCCTCGACGAGCCCACCTCCGCGCTCTCGGCCTCGGAGGTGGAGATCCTGTTCCGCGTCATCGCCGACCTGAAGCGCAACGGCGTGGGCATCGTCTACATCTCGCACCGGCTGGAGGAGCTGATCCGCATCGGCGACTACATCACCGTGCTGCGTGACGGGGTGGTGACCGGCTCGCGCCCCATGGCGGGCGTCGACGTGGGCTGGATCGTGCGCAACATGATCGGCGAGGCCTCGAAGGATTTCGCCAAGACCGAGGAGCACGCCTTCGGCCCCGAGCTGTTCCGCGCCGAGGGCGTGAGCCTTGCGCGCCCGGGCGGGGGGCTCGCGGTCAACGACGTCTCGCTCTCCCTGCGCGCCGGCGAGATCCTCGGCATCTACGGGCTGATGGGGGCGGGGCGCTCCGAGTTCCTCGAATGCGTGATCGGCCGGCATTCCCACGCCACGGGGCGGTTCTTCGTCGAGGGGCGGCCGCTCACCGAGCGCTCGGTGGCCGGGCGCATCGAGCGCGGCATCGCCCTCATCCCCGAGGACCGCAAGCAGGACGGGCTGGTGGAGATCCTCTCCATCCGCGAGAACATGACCCTCTCGAGCCTGTGGGACTTCACCCGCGTCTTCCACATGAACCTGCGGGCCGAGAAGGGCGCGGTGGGTGATTTCGTCCGCCGCCTCGCCATCAAGATCGCCTCCGACGAACACCCGGTGGGCAGCCTCTCGGGCGGCAACCAGCAGAAGGTGGTGATCGGCAAGGCGCTGATGACCCGGCCGAAGGTGCTGCTGATGGACGAGCCCTCCCGCGGCATCGACATCGGCGCCAAGGCCGAGGTGTTCCGCACCATGCGCAAGCTCGCGGCCGAGGGGCTGGGCATCCTCTTCGTCACCTCCGACCTCGACGAGGTGATGTCGCTCTCCGACCGCATCATCGTGATGTCCGACGGCCGCATCACCGGCGAGTTCCCGCGCGAGGAGGCCACCGAGACGCGCCTCGTAGCCGCCTCCGCCGTGGGCCACGCGCCCGATGCGCCCCATCCCGAAACCCTTCAAGCCGAGGCACGCCCATGACCGCCGTCGCCACGAACCCGCCGGGCAGCGCCGGCACGCAGGGCGCGCTGCTCCTGCTCCTGAAGGCCCGCACCTTCATCGCGCTCATCCTCGTCTTCGCCTTCTTCGCCTTCGCGGCACCCAACTTCCTCTCCACGGCGAACATGGTGATCATGTCCAAGCACGTGGCGCTGAACGCCTTCCTCGCCATCGGCATGACCTTCGTGATCATCTCCGGGGGCATCGACCTCTCGGTGGGCTCCATCGTCGGGCTCTGCGGCATGGTGGCGGGCTGGCTGGTGCTCTACGGGGTGAACCCCGGGCTGGGCTGGTCGATCCAGTTCAACACGCTGGAGATCTGCCTCATCGTCATCCTCGTCGGTGTCGCGGTGGGGGCGGTGAACGGGCTGCTGGTGACAAAGCTCAACGTTGCCCCCTTCATCGCCACGCTGGGCACGCTCTACGTGGCGCGCGGCCTCGCCCTGCTGTCGTCGGACGGCGCCACCTTCCCCAACCTCGGCGGCAACCCCGAGTATGGCTCGGCGAGCTTCCGGCTCATCGGCGCGGGCTCGTTCCTCGGCATCCCGATCTCGATCTGGATGCTGGTGGCGGTGGGCTGCCTTGCCGCCTACATCGCCCGGCGCACGCCGCTGGGCCGGTTCATCTACGCCGTGGGGGGCAACGAGCGCGGCGCCGCCCTCTCGGGGGTAAAGGTGAACCGCATCAAGATGTTCGTCTACATGTTCTCCGGCTTCTGCGCCGCGCTCGTGGGGCTGATCATCTCCTCCCAGCTCGTCGCCGCCCACCCCGCCACGGGCGAGACCTTCGAGCTCAACGCCATCGCCGCGGCGGTGCTGGGCGGCACCTCGATGTCCGGCGGGCGCGGGCGCATCGGCGGCACCATCGTGGGCGCCTTCGTCATCGGCGTGCTCTCCGACGGGCTGGTGATGATGGGCGTCTCCGCCTTCTGGCAGACGGTCATCAAGGGGCTGGTGATCATCGCCGCCGTGGTGGTCGACCAGGCCCAGCAGCGCCTGCAGGCCCGGGTGGCGCTGCAGGCGCAGGCCGCCCTGGGCAAGTGAGGGAGGCCGCGATGCTCAAGGGCGCCGTCATCGGCTGCGGGTTCTTCGCGCAGAACCAGCTCCACGCCTGGGCAGACCTGCCCGGTGTCGGGATCACCGCGCTGTGCGACCGCGACCCCGAGCACCTCGCCTTCGCCGCGGCGCGCTTCGGCATCACCCGCACCTACACCGACGCGGCCACCATGCTCGCCGCCGAGCGGCTCGACTTCGTCGACATCGCCACCACCGTCGCCTCGCACCGCGTGCTGGTGGAGGCGGCGGCGGCGGCGGGCGTGCACGTGATCTGCCAGAAGCCCTTCGCCCCCTCCATGGCCGATGCCCGCGCCATGGTCGCGGCCTGCGAGGCGGCCGGCGTCACCCTCATGGTGCACGAGAACTTCCGCTGGCAGGGGGCGGTGCGCAGCGCCATCGACGCGCTGCACGGCGGCGCCATCGGCGCGCCCTTCTTCGGCCGGGTGAGCTTCCGCTCCGGCTTCGACGTGTTCTCCGGCCAGCCCTACCTCGCCACCCAGCCGCGCTTCATCATCGAGGACCTCGGCATCCACATCCTCGACATCGCCCGCGCGCTCTTCGGCGAGGTGACGCACCTCTCCGCCACCACCCGGCGGGTGAACGCGGACATCCGCGGCGAGGACGTGGCCACCATGCTGCTCGCCCATCGCGGCGGGGTCACCTCGGTGGTGGATTGCTCCTACGCCACCCGCCGCAGCCCGGAGACCTTCCCCGAAACCCTGCTGGAGATCGACGGCGAGGCCGGCACCCTGCGGCTCGACGCGGGCTACCGCCTCACCCTCTCCACCCCTCGCGGCGAGGAGAGCCGCTCCGTCGCCCCGCCGCTGTTGCCCTGGGCCGAGCGGCCCTGGCACAACATCCAGGAGAGCGTGCTGCGCATCCAGGCGCATTTCCTCGACTGTCTCGCGATCGGGCGCGCCCCCGAGACCAGCGGCGCCGACAACCTGCGCACCCTCGCGCTGGTGGAGGCCGCATACGCCTCCGCCGCCGGCGCCGGCACGCTCGACCCGGCCGAGCTGTGAGCGCGGCGCGCGCCCTCTGGGGCACCGATGTGCTGCCCGCCACGGCACGGCGCTTCACCCTTGGCGCCCTGAGCTTCACGCTGGAGGAGGGCGCCCTGCGCCACATCCGCCACGGCGGGACGGAGCTCATCCGCTCCGTCTCCTTCCCCGTGCGCGACCGCGACTGGGGCACGCTCGCGCCCGAGATCACCGACCTCGCGGCGGAGGAGGGCCCCGACCGCCTCGTGGTCACCTTCCACGCCCGCTTCCGCACCGGCACCGCCCGGCTCGACGTCACGCTGCGCATCGAGGCCGGGCTGGACCGCCTCACCGTCAGCGCCTCCGGCCGGGCCACGGGCGCTTTCGAGACCAACCGCGCCGGCTTCACCGTGCTCCACCCCATCCTCGGCGTGGCGGGCGCCCCGGTCACCGTCACCCATGGCGACGGGCGGGAGGAGGCGGCGCGCTTCCCGCTGCTCATCGCGCCCTGGCAGCCCTTCAAGGACATCCGCGCGCTCCGCCACGTGGCCGGCGGCCTGCGGGTCACCTGCCTTCTGGAGGGCGACACGTTCGAGATGGAGGACCAGCGGCAATGGGGCGATGCCTCGTTCAAGACCTACAACCGCCCGCTGGCCCTCCCCTGGCCCTACCGGCTGGAGGATGGCGCGCCCCTCGCGCAATCCGTGCATCTGAGCTGGGCGCCCGCGCCCGCCAGCCCCCCAGCCGAGCCGCTGCCCCCCGGCCCCGCGGAGCCGCGCTTCCCCGAAACCGCGCTTGTGATCACAGCCGCCGAGGCCACCCGCGCGGCGGCCGACCCCACCGCCCTGCGCGCCATCGCGCCCCAGCGCCTGCTCTGCCATCTCGACACCGCGGCGGGGCAGGGTGCGGCGGAGCTCGCCGCCTTCGCCGCCCTGCAGCGCGCCTGGGAGGGTGCCTTCGACCTCGAACTCATCGCCCGCTGCCCGCCGGGGGGCGACCTCGGGGCCGAGTTCGCAGGCTACGCCGCCGCCGTGGCCGAGGCCGGCTTCCGCCCCGCCTCGGTGATGGTCTGCCCGTCGGTGGACCGGCAGTCGACGCCGCCGGGCTCGGCCTGGCCGGCCTGCCCGCCCCTCGCCGACATTCACCGCGCCGCCCGGGCCGCCTTCCCGCCGGGCATGGCGATGGGCGGCGGCATGGCGAGCTTCTTTCCCGAGCTGAACCGCAAGCCGCCCCCGGTGGCGCTGCTGGACTTCGCCACCCACGGGCTCTGCCCCATCGTGCACGCGGCCGACGATGTCTCGGTGATGGAGGGGCTCGAAGCGGTGCCCTACATCACCGCCTCGGCGCGCGCGCTGCTCGGCGGCCTGCCCTGCCGGCTCGGCCCCTCCACCATCGCGATGCGCCAGAACCCCTACGGCAGCCGCACCATGCCCAACCCCGGCCGCGCGCGCCTGTGCATGGCCGATGACGACCCGCGGCAGGACGGCGCCTTCGCCGCCGCCTGGACCCTCGGCCTCGCCACCGCCCTCGCGCCCGCCGGCCTCACCGCCTGGACCCCCGCCGCCCTCTACGGCCCGCGCGGCCTGATCCGCGACGACGGCAGCCTGCGCCCGCTGGCCGACCCGATCACCCGGCTTGCCCGCCTCGCCGGCGCACCGGTTCACGGCGGCCGGATAGCCGATGGCCTCGCGCGGCTGGAGCTGGGCGACACGCTGTTCCTCGCCAACCTCACGCCCGAGGCGCAGGAGGCGGAGGGCGAAACCCTCGGCCCCTACGCCTGCCGCGTCACCGAAGGCGCGGAGGTCCGCTGAGCGGCCCCCGGCGCGGGAAGCGGCCGTCACACTTCAACGCAGCGACGGGCCCGAACCCCGGCCCCGTTCACAGTGGACAGACCCGCGCGCCCAAGGCAGGGGGCGGGCACCCCGCCGCGCTTGCGGCACGGGCCTCCGCGAGCCGGCCGGCCCGCCGACGGCCGGGTGAGCAGCCGGACGCTTCCCCCGGAAAGCCGAAGGCCTCCAGAGGCTTGCCAACTGGCAATCCGGGCGCGGCTCAGAACAGCCCGTCGAGGTCCATCTCCGGCCGCCGGAAGGCGCCGAGGGCGTCGCGCAGCTCGGGGGCCTCGGCGGCGCGGGTCCCGATCGGCACGCCGTCGCGCGCCGCTTCCGCCGCCTGGCGCAAGGCGACCACGCCGGCTGCCGGGCCGCCGGGGTGGCTCATGATGCCGCCCCCCGCGCAGAAGATGAAATCGTCGCTGCCCAGGAGCCGCCGCGAGGGGTCGACCTGCCACACGGTCTGGCCCGAGGAGAACACCGGCATCGCCGCATGCGCGGGCCCCGCGCCGTCGCAGGCCGGGGCCTGCAGCGAGCGGGCGGAGCGGGCCACCACCGCGTCGGGCTCGGTGAACTTGCTGCCCAGCCCGTTCACATGCAGGTGGTCGGCGCCCGCCAGCCGCCAGAGCTTCTGCCACACGCCGAAATCGATGCCGACATGCGGCGAGCGCGAGTAGAGCCCCCAGCCCGCCCGGTGGCCATGCACCAGCATCGGCGCGCGGTCGCGCAGCGCGCGCAGGCCGGTGAGCCCCACCGAGCTCACGCAGACCATGGCGCAGAGCGCGCCATGCGCCTCCAGCAGCTCGAGGTTGCGCCACATCTGCTCCACCTCGTCGGTGATGTTGAAGGCGTAGAGCACCCGCTTGCCCGTGCGCTGCGCATGGGCGTCGAGCACCCGGCTCACGGCGGCGACACGCTCGGGCAGGGGGCAGTTCGGGCCGTTGGCCTGCAGCTCGTCATCCTTGATGAAGTCGATGCCCGCGGCGGCGAGCGTGCCGGCAAGCCCGGCGGTCTCCTGCGCGCTGAGCCCGACGCTGGGCTTCACGATGGTGCCGATGAGGGGCCCTTCATGGCCGCCCATCAGCGCCCTTGTGCCGGGCGCGCCGAACTGCGGCCCGGGGTTTGCCGCGCCGAATTCCGCCGGCAGGGTGATGTCGGTGAGGCGCAGGGCCGAGAACTCGGCGAGCTCGAACAGGTTTCCCGCCACGGTGGAGAGCAGGTTGGGCAGCGAGGGCCCGATGCTGGCGAGCGGCCAGCTCACCGTGAGGCGCGCGCGCTCGTAGGCCGCGCCGCTGAGGCGGCAGGGCAGGGCGGGCTCCGCGCTGCTGCCGGTGGGCGAGAGGCTCTCGATGCGCGCGGCGGAGCGCGCGCGCAGCGCGTCGGTCTCGGCGGCGAGGCGCACGAAGGTGCCGGTGGACTGCTCGCCCGCCAGCACCGCGGCGGCGCGCTCCAGGCCCGCGGGCGTCTCGATGTCGTAGGTTGCGGTGATGCGGCTCATCGTGCTCCTCCTCCGTCACGCACCCAGCCGAAATAATCGGGGCTGCCCATCTGGCCGCCCTTCAGCGCCAGTTCCAGCCCGTCGGCCGGCCCGTCGGCATGGGCGCGGAACAGGGCGGCGCCGGGGATGGTGGGGGCCAGCGCCTCGAGCGCGAAGATGCCCAGCTCGGCGGTGGCGAAACCCGACGTGTCGCCGCCCGAGACCACCGCGCGCCGCGCGCCGCTGCGCTCCAGCACCTGCGCCAGCGCCCGGCCGAGGGCGGCGCCCGTGCGGCGGTTCGCCTCCGCCGCGGTGAGCCCGGAGGTGGCGAGGGCGGCGCGGAAGCGGGTGACGGCGGGGTCGTCCGGCCCCTCGGCGGTGTGGATCAGCGGGTCCTGCCCGGCGGCGATGGCTTCGAGGGCCGCGGTGGCCACGCGCTCCACTTCCGCCTCCAGCCCGCCGGTACAGGCGCGGGCGGCGTCGAAGGGGATGCAGGCGAAGCTGTTGCGGCGCGACCAGCCGATCTGCTCCGCCGTGGTGGGCGAGACCGAGCCGGAAACCGTGACCATCGGCCCGCCGCGCCCGATGCCCGGCACCGGGGCAGGCGGGGCGAGCCAGCCCTGCGCCTGCCAGTGGCCCACCAGGGCGTATTCCACGCCCTGCGAGCCGACGACGAAGGGCGCCTGCCCCCGCGCCTCCCAGATCAGCCGGCCGGCGGCGGCCTCGGAGCCCGCGTCCATGCTGTCGAGCGTCACCAGCGCGATGCGGCCGTCCTCGGGTGGTGCGGGCAGGCGGGCGCCGGCGGCGAGTGCTTCGAGCGTGAGGCAGGAGGGCGCCAGCCGGGGCGATTGCAGGGCGATGTGGCGGGCCACGTCGGCCTCGGTCATCGGGGTCACCGGGTGGCGGGCCATCACCGGGTGGCGGTCGAGGCGGAACACCTCCGCCCCCATGCCGGCGAAGAGATGGCCGAAGGCCTGGTAGCGGCGCATCTGCGGCGCGGCCACCAGCACCGGCACCACCCGGGCGCCGGAGAGATCGGCGCCGATTTCGGTCGCCTTGCCGATGGAGCCGATACGGGGCGCGGAATCGAGCGTGGAGCATACCTTGTAGTGCAGGAGCGGCGCGCCGAGAGCGTGCAGGGCGGCGAAGGCCCCGGGCAGGTGTGCCTCCATCCAGGCGGGGTCCTGCGCCCGGGCGGTGGAGGCCACGCCCACGGCGCGCAGGCCGGGGTAGCGCGCCAGCCGCGCCGCGTCAGGCGGCGCGAGGAACAGCAGGGCGGGCAGGCCGGCGAAGGCCAGCACCTCCATCACCGCCGCCGCACCGGTGAAATCATCGCCGTACCAGGCGAGCAGCAGGCCCTCGGGAAGGGTGTCGTCGGGGCTCTCCATGCGGGTCTCGCTCACCTGCTCGCTTGACATAATGACATGCTTAGTAACTTATCATACCAGTTGTCAATCAATGCCAAGCAGAAGCACAGGGGAGAGACGCCGTGACCAGACTGGCCTTATTCGGAGCGGGCGGAAAGATGGGGCTGCGCCTGTCGCGCAACCTCGCGGCCTCGGAATTCGACACCGTGCACGTGGAGGTCTCGGAGGCGGGGCGGGCCCGGCTGCGCGAGGCGCTGGGGCTGGAGTGCGTGACGGCCGAGGAGGCGCTCGCCGGCGCCGATGTGGTGGTGCTCGCGGTGCCCGACACGGCGATCCGCGCCGTGGCCGCCTCGATCATCGACAAGGTGCCCTCGGGGGCGATGGTGGTCTGCCTCGACGCGGCGGGCCCCTTCGCCGGCCACCTGCCGGAGCGGGCGGACGTGAGCTATTTCGTCACCCACCCCTGCCACCCGCCGATCTTCAACGACGAGACCGACATGGCGGCGAAGCGCGACCATTTCGGCGGCATCGCCGCGAAACAGGGCATCGTGAACGCGCTGATGCAGGGCCCGGAGGAGCATTACGCGCTCGGCGAGAAGGTGGGCCGCGCGATCTACGCGCCGGTGGTGCGCTCGCACCGGGTGAGCGTGGAGGGCATGGCGCTGCTGGAGCCGGGCCTGTCGGAGACGGTCTGCGCCTCGCTCCTCGTGGTGATGCGCGAGGCGATGGACGAAGTGGTGGCCCGCGGCGTGGCGCCGGAGGCGGCGCGGGACTTCCTGCTGGGCCACATGAACATCCTCGGCGCGGTGATCTTCGACGAGGTGGAGGGCGTGTTCTCGGACGCCTGCAACAAGGCGATCGAGTTCGGCAAGCCGGTGCTGATGCGCGACGACTGGAAGCGCGTGTTCGAGCCCGAGGAGATCGCCGCCAGCATCGAGCGCATCACCTGAACCGGCGGCCGGGCGGAGGGGGCCCGGCCCGTCATCTCATTCACTTGTGATGCCAGTGCGAGCAGCTATGCTGGCAGGCTCGCAGGCCAGGGAAGCAGATGTCACGCCACTCCACCACCGACCAGCCGGGCACCGACGCGCCCATCATCCGCCAGAAACTCTCGGACCAGGTGTTCGACCGGCTGTGGGCGATGATCCGCTCCGGCGAGCTTGCCCCCGGTGACGTGATGCCCTCCGAGCGCGCGCTGATGGAGCGCTTCGGGGTGGGGCGGCCGGCGGTGCGCGAGGCGCTGCAGTCGATGGCCAACAAGGGGCTGATCTCGATCTCGCACGGCGAGCGCAGCCGGGTGAACAAGCTCACCGCCGTGATCGCCTTCGACCAGGTCGACGACATCGCCAAGCTGCTGCTCTCCACCGAGCCCGCGAACCTCGAGCACCTCAAGCAGCTGCGCAAGCTGCTGGAGGCGGGCTCGGTGCAACTGCTCGCCGGGCGCTGCACCCCGGCCGACATCGCCGCCCTGCGCGCCGCCGTGGCCGACCAGCGCAGCTCGCTGGGCGACGACAAGGCCTTCGTGGAAAAGGACATCGCCTTCCACGTCGCCATCGCCCGGCTCACCGGAAACCCGCTGATCCAGGCGGTGACGCAGGCGATGCTCTCCTGGCTCTTCGAGTATTACACCCCGCTGCTGCACTGGTCGGGCCGCGAGAAGACCACGCTGAGCGAGCACGAGCGCATCGTCGACCATCTCGAGGCCGACGACACCGAGGGCGCCGTGCGCATGATGGGCGACCACCTGGCGCGCTCGGATCCGCTTTACGGGGCGGGGTAGGGGCATCTCGGGCTGCCGGCGGCTCCGGGGGGAATTGCCCCGGTCCGGGCATGGTCCGGGCCCCCTCTGCAGACGGCATCGGCCGGCCCCTTTCAAGGATGACGCGCAACAGGCTCCTCACGCTCGGGGCGAGGCGCTCGTTCGAGCGTGGCGGGGTCGATCTCACCCATGGTCGACCTTGCGTTGCCGGCAGCGAGGCCCGCGCGAAACCATTTCCGGGCCGAGGCGCGGGCGCTGCCCCTTCCCCGGCCCGGATGCCGGCAGTACCGCTTCGACCACCCCGTCGATGCGGGTGAGACCACCGCGACCAGGAGGGACATCCCGCGCTGCCGGAGTGCCCGGCACTTCACCCCGGGCCTGTCGGCAACATCCGCGAGACCCGGGGTTCGCGCCGCGTCGGGGATCGCGCTCCAGGCATCGTTCCCTTCGGCGTCCGGCTCGACCGCCGACGGACAGGCATGGCCGCTGCCGGGGATTGCATCCCCGGATACCGCGTCCGGCAGCGGCGGGTGGGCGGCCGCCACTCACTCGCCCAGCAGCGCCGCGCGAAACCCGGGGTCGCTCAGCACCACCTCGGCGGCGCCGAGGCTGCGGGCGCGCTCCAGCGCGAGTGCCGTGAGGGCCTGGGCCCGGTCCACCGCCGCCCCGAGGCTCGCCCCCCGGCCAAGGCCCGCCACCATCAGCCCGGCATAGAGGTCGCCCGTGCCCGGCAGCGCCACCGGCAGGCGCGGCGTAGGGTGGCGCTCCAGCCCGCCGGGGCCGGCGATCACGCTTTCCAGCAGGCCCGGCCCGGTCTCGGCCAGCACGCAGCCGGTGGCCACCAGCCGCCCGCCGGGGGCGAGGCGCAGCCGGGCCGCCGCCGCGGCGAGCGCCGCGAGGTCGTCCACCGGCGCGCCGGTGAGATGGGCGAGCTCGAACTGGTTCGGCGTCGCGATGTCGGCGAGCGGCAGGAGCCGCTCGCGCATCACCCCGGCGATGGCCTCCGGCACGTAGAGCCCCGGGCCGCTGTCGCCCATCACCGGGTCGCAGATGTAGGTGAGGCCGGGGTTCTCGGCCTTGGCGCGGGCCACGAATTCGGCCGTCAGCCGCGCCACCTCCTCCGAGCCGATATAGCCGCTCAGGATGTAGCGCGCCCGCCCCGGCAGCCCGCGCTCGCGCGCGCCCAGCAGCAGGTCGGCGAAGAAATCCGCCGGCAGGGCACGGCCGCGCAGGGTGGGGTAGTCGGGCGTGTTGGAGAAGATCACCGTGGGGATGGCCGCCACCTCCAGCCCCGCCGCCTGCATCGGGAACAGCGCCGCCGAGTTGCCGACATGGCCATGCACGACCTGGCTCTGGATCGAGATCACGAGGGGCGGTCTGGTCATCCGGGCGCTCCGGCGGCTGGGGGTCTGGGCCGGGCCTCTCCCGGCGTCTCCCGTTTGGCAGGGAATGGCGGCGGGGAAAAGGGGGCTCAGGCGCCGGCGGCGAGCCGCGCCACCCGGGCCACGTCGGCGCTGAGCGCCAGCCCCGGCGCGTCCAGCTCCGCCAGCGGCACCCAGCGCGCCTCCAGCGCATCGTCGGCGGCCAGCGGCTCGCCCGCGCGCCAGCGGCACAGCACCGCCACAAGCACGTAGTGCCAACGCAGCACGCCCGCCGCGTCATGCTCGATCACGTCGAGCGCGGTGAGCACGTGGCGGGCCTCGGCGGCAAGGCCGGTCTCCTCGCCGAGCTCGCGCAGGGCGGCGGCGTGCAGCGTCTCGCCCGCGTCCACCTTGCCGCCGGGAAAGCCCCAGAGCCCGGCATCGGGCGGGTTGGCCCGCCGCACCAGCAGCACCTCAGTGCCGCGCAGCACCACGGCGAGCACCGCCGGAACCGGGCGTTCGGGCGGCGGGGGAGAGGCGGGCGGCATGGCAGGGCTCCTGTGGCAGGGGTGGCCGGCGCACAGTCGCACGCCGCGCGGCGAAGGGAAACGCCCTCTGCGCCCCGCGCCCGTCCCGCGACAGCGGGATCGTTCCCCGAGCGGGGGCTCGATGCCCCCCGAGGGGAAGGTGCCCGCGGTACGGCCGGGTGCCTGCGGCAAGGCCCGGCTTCGCACCGCCTCCGAAGGGTGCGAAGGGCCGCGCCCGACCCTGGGTGGGCGCGAGCCGCGCCTGTGGTCAGCGGTTTATCGTGAAAGCCCCGAACCGGGATTGTGCGGCTGGCGGCATCGCCATCGCGCCCTCCCGGGGGGAGGGTCGGGCGCGGCCCGGGCTGGTCGCCCGGGCGGGGAGGGTCGCTCCGCCGGAGCCACCGCAGGTGCCCCTCGCGGCCCGTGCGCCGCGCGGATGGACGGCGATGGCGGGCCGGTCTGCCGGGGGGCCCGGCGGCCCGGCCGTGGCTCAGATCAGGTCCAGCTCCACCAGCAGGCCGGCCAGCGCTCCGGAGAAGCCGGCGTTGTAATCCGTCGCCACCTCGTTGGCCACGTAGTCGGTGCGGGCATCGGTGTAGGTGCCGTTCACGTCGGGCCCGCCCACCAGCGCGCCGTAGAGCGTGTGCGCGTTCGGCGCCGGGTCGGAGATGTTGGTGGTGCCCGAGGCGGCGCGATGGTGCGGGTTCAGCGGGTAGTCGTCGCCGAAGCCCACGACATAGCTCTGCCCGTCCGGGTTGTCGCCCAGCATGTAGTCGAGCTGGTCGGAGGCGAAGTCGAGCACCGCGTCCACCCGCGCCTGCGCCCCGCCCCGCGCCTCGGTGAGCCCGGCGTATTCGAGCGCGAGGAAGGCGGTGTTGGCGGCGTAGCGGTTCGCCCCCCATGCGTCGAGCCAGGCCAGGCCCTCGTTCGTCTCCGTGCCCGGGGTGCGGGCGAGGCTGTTCATCCAGTGATCGAGGTGCTGGCCGAGATCGGCGTAGTAGCTGCTGCCGCCGGGTTCGCCGGCCAGCAGCGTCGCCGTGCCCATCGACTTGTTGTCCCAGGACAGGCCCCAGCTGGTGCCCGAGGGGCTGTACCAGCCCTGCGCCTTGGCGAGGTACTCCGCGTCGCCGGTGGCGCGGTGCAGCCAGGCCGCGCTCCAGGCCAGCTCGTCCTGGTAGCCGCTCCAGGAATTGTAGTAGCTCGCCGCGTCCGGCACCGCGTTGGTGTAGGTGCCCTGATAGGCCTCGGAGAAGGCGAAGAGCTTCTCCGCCGCGGCCAGCAGCTCGTTGGCATAGCCGGCGCGCCCCGCCTCGCGGAACACGATCGAGGATGCGGCCAGTGCCGCGGCGGTCTCGGCGGTCACCTCGGTGCCGGGGGTCTGCGCCGTCACCGCATAGGCGGGCCGGGCCATGCTCATGTCCTCCGGCGCGCCCCAGTACGCGTGGTCGGTCCCGCCATTGCCCACCTGGGCGTAAAACACGTCGTCGGAGAGGCGGGCGGTGCCCTTGTCGTCGTAGGCGCGCAGGAAATAGTCGGTCACCCATTCGAGATGGGTGAGGATGTCGTCGTAGCTGCCCGAGGCCTTGTAGCCCTCGGCATAGTCGGAGGCGCCCCAGGCAAGCAGCGTGGCGGAGGAGGCCATGGGCAGGCCGAACTTCACGTGGTCGCCCGCGTCGTACCAGCCCCCCGAGAGGTCGCGGCCCACGTCGGCGCCGTCGGTGAGCGCGCTGTCGCCGCGCCAGTCGAGCGGGAAGTCGTCGGGCAGGTCGCCCGAGTACTGCGCGTAGTAGAACTGCATGGAGAGCGAGAGCGCCTCGGCGTAGTCCGCCCCGCCGAAGGGCGTGCCGTCATGCTCCACGGCATCGCCGTCCTCGATGGTGAGCGTGCCCCAGGGCTTGGCGAGGCCGAGATCCCCGGCCGAGAGGATCTTCACCTTCAGCGTCTCCGCCGGCTCGGCCACCGCGTCATCCACCAGGTTGATGCGGATGAAGCCCTCGGTCTGCCCGGCCTTGATTGTGAGGCTGCGCGTGGTGTGGCCCATGGAATGGTCATCGTCATCGGCGGTGCCGCGGCTGGTGACCTTCCAGCGCACCACCACGTCCTCCTCCGCCGGGCCGGAGAGCACGACGCGCATGCGCGCCGTGCCATCCTCCTCCAGCGCGGTGGTGTTGACGAGCTTCACCGAGGGCAGGTCGTCGTCGATGATGCGCAGGGGGGCCTTTTCGCGGCCGATATCGGCGCCCTCGGCCTCCACCAGCTTCACCCAGAGCCGCTCGTCGCCCTCCTTCAGGTTGTCGTCCACGAGGGGGATGGTGATCCAGGCCTCGGTCTCGCCGGCGCGGAAGGTGACCAGGCGGGTGCCGGGGCGGCCGTGGTCGGCGTCGTCCGCCGTGCCGCGGCCGAAGGCCCATTTCACCGTCACGTCATGGTCGGCCGCCTCGGAGAGGGTGAGGCGCATGCGTGCCTCGCCCGCGTCCTCGAAGGCCTTGGCGCGGGCGATGCTCACCTCCGGCAGCGCCTCGGGCGGCGGCGTGTCGTCCCAGGGGGTGCCATTCACGCTCACCACGTCGAAACCGGCCTGCGGCCCCTCGGACTGGAAGCCGAACTCCACCGTCTCGCCGCGGCCGAGCACGGCGTTCCAGCTCTCGGAGGAGATGGTGTAGCGGGTGCCGCTGTGCGCGGTGACCCGGGCGTTCCAGATATCGGAAATCGTGGCGCTGGTCTCGATCACGAAGGACCAGCTCTCCAGGGGTTCCAGCGCGGTGAAGGCGCCATAGGCCACGAAGCCGGAGGACCAGCTGTCGATACGCCCGAAGCTCAGCGATGCGGTGCTTGCGGCCATGGTTCAGCCCTCCTGGCCGGTGGGGGCGGAAGCGCCGGCGCGGGTGGCCGGGCGGGCCGCGTGGCGGCCGGAATACGAAGTCATCGAGGCAATCCCCTGTCGCGCGGGCGCGTCACATGTTCTGATCAATGGTGGCTCTGGTACGGTTTATGCCGGAAATGCGGCGATTTACGGGTGCTGGTCCGCCCTCAATGCGGCGGGTCATGGTCTGAAATGATCGATATTGTGCACTGCCGAAATTGCGCAAGCGGGACGGAACTGTCAATGCACGACCGGGCACGACGGGGCCGGAACCCCCCCCCCGACGGCGAAAATCCACCCCGCTGCACGCCTCGCGCGCAGCGGGGGACTGCCGGTTCAGTCGGAAGGAGAATTCGGCCTCGCCCCGAAGGGGCGGAAGCTTCGCACGCCCCGAAGGGGCGGAACTACCGACACCCCGAAGCGGCGGAACCAGCGCCCCCCCGAAGGGGCGGAACCGCCGATTCCCCGGAGGGGCGGACGCATCGCACGCCCCGGAGGGCCGGACCCGTCGGCACGCCCGGGGGGGGCTGCCCCGCCGGCCCCCCCGGAAGGGCAGCCGGCGGTCCGGGGCCCGGGCGTCAGGCCCGACGCCTGCCGCGGCGCAGCAGCCAGAAGGCCAGCCCGAGCAGGACGAGCAGGATCACCGCCCCGGCCACCGCCACCCCGGTGCGCGCCAGGCCGATCAGCGGCGAGGGCGCGCCGCCGGCCCGCAGCTCGGCCACCCGCGCGGCATCGAGCTGCACGCCCGCATCGCCGAAACCGGCGAACAGCCAGTTGGTGAGCGTCGCGATCTCGGCATCGTCCATCACCCCGGCGAAGGCGGGCATGCTCTGCCCGTGCTCCGGCCAGACCCCGTCGAGCATCGCCATCGCCGCGTTGTCGGCAGTGGGGTGCAGCAGGGCGGCGTTGTGCAGCAGGGGCGGCAGGCCGTTGCCGCCGGCGCCGGTGGGCTGGTGGCAGGTGGCGCAATGGTCGGCGTAGAGCTGCGCGCCCTCGGGCGCGGTGCCGGCCATCAGCGCGAGGTCGGCCGAGGCGGGGGCGGCCTGCGCGACCCGTCCCGGCGCCGCGCCCTCGGAGACCGGGGGCACGTCGCGCAGCCAGGTCACCAGCGCGTCCATGTCGCCGGGCGTGAGCTTGCCCAGGCTCTTGTCGATCGCCTCGAGCATCGGGCCCGCGGCCTGCGCGCCCTCCCCGGAATGGCCGGTGGCGAGGTAGCGTTTGAGCGCCTCCGCGCTCCAGCCGCCGATGCCGGCCACGGGGTCGGAGGTGATGTTGGGCGCGTACCAGGTGCCCAGCGAGGCGCCGGCCAGCGCCCGTGTGCCATCCTCGGCCATCAGCGCGTTGCGCGGCGTGTGGCAGGTGGAGCAATGCGCCAGCGCCCGGGCGATGTAGGCGCCGCGGTTCCAGGCCGCGTCATGGCCCGGGTCCGGGGTGAAGCGGTCATCGTCGAGGAACAGCAGGTTCCAGCCCGTCATCGAGGCGCGCACCGAGAAGGGGAAGGGCAGCTCGGTGGGGGGCGGGCTGTCCTCCACCGGGTCCACGGCCTCCTGCAGGTAGGCGTAGAGGGCGGCCACGTCCTCGTCGGTCATCGCGGCGTAGGAGGGGTAGGGCATGGCGGGATAGAGGTTCGCCCCGTCGGCCCGCACCCCCTCGCGCAGGGCGCGGGAGAACTGCTCGAGGCTGTAGCCGCCGATGCCATGCGCCTGCGAGGGCGTGATGTTGGTCGAGACGATCTCGCCCAGCGGCGTGCCGATCGGCAGGCCGCCGGCGAAGGGCTGGCCCCCCGGCGCGGTGTGGCAGGCGCCGCAATCCGCGGCGGTGGCGAGGTAGCGGCCGCGCGCCACCTGCGCGCTCTCCTGCGCGAGGGCGGGGGCGGCGGCGAGCAGCAGGGCGGCGAGGCTGAGGAGCGGTTTCATCGGCGCCCCCTCACACGCGACCGAGGATCGCGTCGGCGCTGCGCAGCGCCAGGGCGACCCCGGTGAGGGTGGAGTTGCAGGTGGCCACGGTGGGCATCACGCCGGTGCTCGCCATGTAGAGGTTCTCGTGGTCATGCGCGCGGCCCACGGCATCGGTCACGCTGTCGGCGGGGTCGGCGCCCATGGAGAGCGTGCCGGTGATGTGCTGGTTGTTGGAGTATTTCCCCTCGGGGCTGTGGCGGATGTCGGTGCCGCCCATCAGCTCGGCGATGCGCTCGAACGCCGTGCGCGAGGCGGCCATGCCGCGGTGCACGTAATCGTCGAAGGAGTAGGAGAACAGCGGCTTGGGCAGGCCGAGCGCGTCCTTCTCATCGGCCAGCATCACCCGGTTGTCCGGGTCGGGGAGCTGCTCGAGCACGTTCTTCACCGAGATCTCGCGCGCGGTGCGGGCGCGCAGCTCGCGCTCCAGCGCAGCACCGAAATAACCCGCCTTGATCAGATCCTCGGTGATGGAGGTCACGCGCGAGCTGTTGGAGAAATCGATGCGGAAGGGCGCATGCTCGGAGCGGAAATCGCCGTCGCGCAGCTTCTGGATCGAGGCGGGGCTCTGCGGCCCGCGGCCCGGCCAGACATCCTCGTCGACGTTGAAGGTGATCGAGCTCGACGGGTGGTCCATCAGGTTGCGCCCCAGGGTGCCGGAGGAGTTGGCGAGCCCGTCGGGGAAGCGGTCGGAGGCCGACAGGAACAGCAGCCGGGGGATCTCGATCGCGTTCGCGGCCAGGATGAAGGTCTCGGCCGTGACCCGGTGCGAGACCTTGTCCCAGTCGTAGTAGTTCACCGCGGTGATGCGGCCGCTCTCGTCATGCTCGAGCTTGTAGGCCACCGCCTGGGGGATGAGCGTGACCCCCGCGGCCTCGGCCGCGTCGGCGGCGAGCCCGCCGTGGTACTGCGCGTCGATCGGGCAGATCGGCATGCAGTTGTTGTTGCCGCAGCAGGCCGGGCGGCCGTCATAGGCGCGGCTGTTGCGCGCGGTGGTGTTGGTGATCACCTCGAACTCGGGCGCGAGGCGGGTCATCAGCCGCTGCTCGAGATAGGAAGGCGCCACCGGCTCCATCGGGAAGGGCTTCGCGCGGGGCGAGCCGTTGTTCACCGGGCCCGAGACACCCATCAGCACCTCGGCCTCGTGGTAGTAGGGCTCGAGATCGTCGTATGAGATCGGCCAGTCGCGCCCCACGCCGTAGAGGCTGCGGATGCGGAAATCGTTGGGCAGGTAGCGCCAGGCCTGCGCCGCCCAGTGCCAGGTGGTGCCGCCCACCACGCGCAGGTATTCCGGCTTGTAGGGGTAGGGGCCCTGCTGGAGCAGGTAGCCGTTGTCCTCGGGATGGTAGTCCGGGTGCGGGGCGAGGGAGGAATAGGGGTAGGGGGCGATGAGGTCGCCCTTGCGCGGCGAGGTGCGGAAGGCGCGCACGATGTCGTCGCGCCGGATGCGGGGGCCGGCCTCGAGCATCAGCACCGAGGCGCCCTCGCGGGCGAGCTTGCGGGCGGCGAGCGATCCGCAGATGCCGGATCCGACGACGACGACATCCGCCGACAGGGTATCAGCCATGGCTTGGCTCCGATCTTGCGTGGGGGGAGGGGCTCAGAGCGGCTTCGCGCTCCACGAGCCGTAGGCGCCGTAGGCGTAGCTGCGCGGGCGCAGA
The DNA here is from genome assembly GCF_003448965.1 of Oceanicella sp. SM1341. GTDB lineage: Bacteria > Pseudomonadota > Alphaproteobacteria > Rhodobacterales > Rhodobacteraceae > Paroceanicella. The sequence goes on along the minus strand of NZ_QRGC01000008.1, from coordinate 8,943 downwards.
ACGTCGGCCACCACCGCGTGGGACAGCGCGTCCGCGTAGGCCACGCAGACCGCGTCGTCGCCGCTGCCGGCCACGCCGAGGTACCAGCCGGTGAGGATGTCGCGGGCCAGCGCCGCGGCCTCGTCCTCGGCGTCGGCGAGGCGGGCGCGCAGGGCGGCGTCATCCGCGGTGTCGAGAACCGCGCGCAGCCCGGCGAGACGGTCCGCGAAGCCCGCGTCGATGCCCCGGAAGGCATTGTCGAGGGCGGCGAGGTAGGCGGGGTTGAGGTCGTCCCGCCCGGTGAGGCGGCGCGAGACGGCGGCGAGGTCGGTGTCGCCAGACGCGGCGGCGGGGAAGGCGCCGAAGGGCAGCAGGGCGCTGCCGGCCAGCGCGGCGAGCCCTTGCATCAGGCGGCGCCTGTGCGGGCTGAATTCCACTGGGATATCGTTCATCGATACGTACCTGGTGAGCCTCCGCGAGCCGCGAAGCCGGGTCGGCCGGCTTGCGGAGGAGGTCTTGGGGAGCATGGAGCAGAAGCGCGACCGCCCCTGCATGTCGCTGCATATCGGCGTTATCCGGGCATTGGCCAGCCGCTGGCTTGCATGGATGCCGCACCGCGACATGGCCCGGAGACCCGCGCCGCACCGCCGCGTCGCGCCCCGCGCGCTGCCCCGCCGGAGAGGGATTCGGCAATGCATGTTGGGTTTGCGCGCGCCGGAACACTGGTTGCGCCAGCGCAAGCAATGCGCCGTCGTGGAGCCTTGCTCGCGGCTATAAATGCGCTGTTTTGTCGCACGCTCTGGGAGGGTCCACGGGCCCTGAGCCGGCGGATCCGGAGGACGCAGGCGCAAGAAGCACGCGCTGCCGAGTCGTCATACCTCCATGTGTATCCCACAGTCTCAATTACGGAAAATTCCGAACAGACCCGCCCGGAGCGGCACGGCGGCCCCGGGGCGCGGCGCCGCAATGCCCTGCGATGGCGCGACAATTCACCGCCGCCGGGGCGATCGGCCTGCCGGGCAGCCCGCAGCGCGAGCCATGCCGCCGGAAACCCGGCGGCGCTCCCCCGCGGGACACCGATTCCGCCCCCCGCCGCGCCGGGCTGCCGCGGAGGGGCCCGGGGCGGCGGCCGTCCCGCACTGGTTGTGCACTGCAACAGAGATCGCGGCTCAGGTGCGTGACATACCGGCGCATGCAGGGCGCGCAGCACCGGTTGCGGGCGGGCGGGCCGACCGTCGGCCTTTCACTCAAGTTCTCGGGAAACTTTAATAAAATTTGTCTCAATTGCCTGGCAACGCTTCCGGCGCGGTCCTGCCCGTCCCACCACCGCGGGCCCGCGCCCCGGCTGACAGGCGCCCCCCGCCTGCCGTAGGGTCTTGCCCGGGCCGCGCGGCTTTTCCGGCGCGGCTCCGGCCGGGAATTTCGACCGGCAGGACAGCAAAGAGGCAGTCGCATTGGCCGAGATTTCCTTTTCCGGCGGGCCCTCCGCCCCCGGCGCCGTGCATTTCGACAGGGTGGAGACCTGGGCCTCCGGCCTCGTGGCGCACGGCCGGCTCGAGGCGCTGCGCGGCCTCGACCACTGGACCATCGTGCTGGCGATGGAGGCGGAGATCACCAGCATCTGGGGCGCGCGCATCGTGTCGCGCAGCGGCGGCCTCTACACCCTGGCGGACGAGGGCTGGAACGGCACGCTGCGCCGGTCGGAGACGGCCGCTTTCGGCTTCCAGGCCGAGGGCCCGCGGCAGGAGTTCGGCGTGATCGGGGTGAACGGCGTCGCGGTGGGTGTTGCGCCGGACCTGCCGGTCGTGAGCCTGGTCGACGGCAGCGTGACCGAGGGCGAGGGCCCCGGCGCGCTCGGCCTGCGCCTGTCCCACGCCGCCCCCGACGACGTGACCGTGCTCTGGGAGTTCGCCGGCGGCACGGCGGGCGCGCAGGACCGGGCGGCCGCGGGGCCGCGCAGCGTCGTCATCCCCGCCGGGCAGACCACCGCCGCGCTGCCGCTGCGGGTGATCGACGATGCGGAGCGCGAGGGCACCGAGCGGGCCTGGGTGCGGCTCACCTCCGCCAGCGGAGCCGAGATCGGGCGCGGGCTCGGTGCGCTCACCATAGTCGACGACGACGTGCCGGGCCTGCGCCTCGCCCCCGCCCGCGCCGCGGAGGAGGACGGGCTCGCCCGCATGCGCGTGCTGCTCAGCGAGCCCGCCGCGGGCCCCGTGACGGTGGACTGGGCCGTGGTGCCCGGCGGCACCGCCACCCCGGCGACCGACCTCGCAGGCCCGTTGCGCGGCACGCTGAGCTTCGCCCCCGGCCAGCGCCAGGCGGTCATCGGGCTCACGCTGCGCGACGATGCCCGTCCCGAGCCGGACGAGACCGTGCACCTGCGCCTCTCCTCCGCCAGGGGGGCGGCCATCGTCGGGCCGGAGGCCGTGCTCACCCTCACCGACGCCGACCGGCCGCCCCCCGCGCCGCCCCTGCCCGAGGTGGCGCTCGCGGTCACCACGCGCTGGCAGGGCGGCTTCGGCGGCGAGATCACCGTCACCAACGACACCGGCGCGCGGCTCGAGGCCTGGCGCGTCACCTTCGAGGACCCCGATTTCGTCATCGACACGGCCTGGGGCGCGGTGGCGCGCACCGAGGCCGACGGCGCGCAGACCCTCGTCGGCCGGGACTGGGCGCAGGCGCTCGACGCGGGGGAGAGCGTGACGCTGGGTTTCGTGGCCCGCGGCACGGCCCCGGCCCGGCCGTATTTCGACATCCACGTTCCCGGCGCCTCCGGCCCGGGCCCGAACCCGCATCCGGACCCCGGCCCCGACACCGGCCGCCCGCCCCGCGACGCCTCGCCGTTCGAGGCGGAGGATTACGCGCAGGCGCTCTCGCTCTCGATGAAGTTCTACTACGCCCAGTACTCCGGCGACCTGCCCGGGGGTTTCCCCCTCGCCTGGCGCGGCGACAGCGCGCTGTCGGACGGCGCCGACGCGGGCCGCGACCTCACGGGCGGCTGGTACGACGCGGGCGACCATGTGAAGTTCGGCCTGCCCATGGCCTCCTCCGCCACGCTGCTGGCCTGGGGGGCGGCGGATTTCACCGAAGGCTACCGTGCCGCCGGCGCCTGGCACGACGTGCTTGCCCATCTCGAGTGGGTCACCGACTATTTCCTGCGCGCCTACGACGACAAGGGCACCGCCCGCCTCTCCGACGACGTGTTCTGGGCCCAGGTGGGCGATGGCGGGGCCGACCACGCGTACTGGGGCGCACCCGAGGACATGACCATGGCCCGGCCCGCCTACGCGGTGACGGCGCAGACCCCCGGCACCGAGGTGACGGCCGAGACCGCCGCGGCGCTCGCCGCGAGTTCGATCGTGTTCCGCGAGGCGGGGCGCGCCGCCCATGCCGACGAGCTGCTGGCCGCGGCGCGGAAGCTGTTCGCCTTCTCCGAGGCCTACCAGGGCACCTACACCGATGCCGTGCCCGCGGCCGCCTATTACAATTCCTGGAGCGGCTACCGCGACGAGCTGGCCTGGAGCGCGGCCTGGCTGCACGAGGCCACCGGCGAGGCGCAGTACCTCGCCAGGGCCCGTGACTGGTACAGCCCCTCGGGCACCGACTGGGCGCTGTCCTGGGACGACAAGTCGATGGGCACCGCGGCGCTGCTCGCCGGGCAGACCGGCGCCGCGCGCTACCACGAGGATCTCGGCCGGCACATCGACCACTGGATGGACGGAGTGTCCCGCACGCCGGGAACCGGCACCAACGAGGGCCTCGCCTGGCTGGAGCAATGGGGCCCCAACCGCTACGCGGCCAACACCGCCTTCCTCGCCCTGCAATATGCCGGGATCACCGAGGCGCGGGGCGGCGAGGCCGGCCGGGTGGCCGCGGTGGTGGATTTCGCCGCCGACCAGCTCGACTACATGCTCGGCGACAATCCCGGCGGGCAGAGCTACCTGGTGGGCTTCGGCGAGGACTACCCGCGCAACCCCCATCACCGCGGCGCCTCCGGCACCACCGACATCGACGACCCCGCGCCCAATGCCCACCGGCTCACCGGGGCGCTGGTCGGCGGGCCGGACGCGAATGGCCGCTACACCGACACGCGCACCGATTACATCGCCAACGAGGTGGCGACCGACTACAACGCCGGCTTCTCCGGCGCGCTGGCCGGCCTGCTCGTGGATCTCGACCTGATCTGAGCCATGGCCGCGACGCCCGTGGACCGGGGCCGCCATGCGGCCGTACCGCCGTCCATCCGCGCGGCGCACGGACCGGGGGGCAGCTGCGGTGGCGCCGAGGGCCCGACCCTCCCCCTTTCGCCCGGGCGCCCGGCCCGGGCCGGGCCCGACCCTCCCCCCGGGAGAGCGCGATGGCGATGCCGCGCGCCGCCCGGCCCGCGCCCGGGGCTTTCACGCCAAACCGCCGACAACGGGCGGTGGGGCGCCCCCGGGGCCGGAAACCGCCGACCACGGGCGGCGTCGCGCGCCCCCGGGGCCGGGCGCGGCCCGTCCTGCCCGGCCGGGGGTACCCGGACACCGGGAGGGGGGGCGGCCTTCCTCGCCATCGGCGGGGGAGCCCACCGGCGCGCGGACATCCGGGGCGCCCGCGCCCCTGCCCGGCGGAGGCTTCGCGGCGGGAGCCGCACACGTTTCGGTAACCTCGATCGGTATCCTGTACCGGGGGGCAGGGCATGGAGTCGACGCGATGCTGCACGTGCTCGGGCTGCTGGCGCCCGCCCTGATGCCTTCCTGGCGCTTCTTCCGCGAGGTGGCCCCTTCGCCGCGCATCGAGTATGCACTGGTCTCCGGCCCGGCGGAGATGCCGGCGCGCTGGACCGAGGCGCGGCCGCGCCCGGCCCGGCTCCGGCCCCTCGCCATGCTGGGCCGGCTGTTCTGGAACCCCGGCTGGAACGAGACGCTCTTCCTCGTGAGCTGCGCCGAGCGCATGGCCGAGCGCCCCACGGCGCACAGCACCGAGGAGATCCGCAAGCGGCTGGCGCGCGGGCTGGCGGAGGGGGAGGGCGTCACGGAGGGGCTGCTGCGCTTCCGGCTGGTCTTCGTCGAACACCGGGGCGGGCGGCTGCGGCGCCACGTGATCCATGTGTCCGGGCCCCTGCCGCTTGAACCCCGGCCTCTCGACCCCCGGCCCTTTGCCCCCCGGCCGCGGCGATGAGCTTCGAGACCGCCCTGCGCCTCACCGAGGTGATGATGGCGCTGTGCTTCCTGCAGCAGAGCGCCGAGCACCTGGCGGGCTATCGCGACGAGCGGCGGCTCTTCGCCCTGCGCGGGCTGCTCTGCCTGCCGCTGCTGGCGGGGGTGGCCACCGGCTGGGCGCTGGCCGGGCTCACCGTGGTGGCGCTCTGCGCCCTGCACCGGTTCCAGGGCCCCTACAACGGCGGCAGCGACCGGATGAGCCTGCTCATCCTGTGCTGCCTCGACCTCGCGCATCTCGGCGCCGGCACCGCGCTGGCCGAGACCGCGCTCGCCTATCTCGCGGTGCAGCTCACCCTCTCCTACGTGGTCTCGGGCCAGGTGAAGCTGGCGAACCCGGACTGGCGGCGCGGCCGGGCGCTGGTGGAGGTGTTCCGCTTCTCGGCCTACCCGGTGTCGGAGAGCCTGCGCGGCTGGGCGGGCCGTCCGCGCCTGCTCTTCGCCATGTCCTGGGGGGTGATGCTGTTCGAGGTCGGCTTCCCGCTGTCCCTGCTCCACCCCGTGGCGCTCGCGATCGGGCTGGCGCTGGCCGCGTCCTTCCACCTCGCGAACGCCTGCCTGTTCGGGCTCAACCGCTTCTTCTGGATCTGGCTCGCGGCCTGGCCGGCGCTGTTCTGGTTCCAGGCGCGGCTGTTCGGCTGAGCGCGCGGGGTCAGCGGATGCGCACGGTCATCGGCGTGATCTCGCGGATGCCGCCGAAGCCGCGCATCCGCGGCGCGGTCTCCGTCACCATCCCCGGCGCGCCTTCGAGCAGTGCCGCCAGGCTCTCCTCCATCTCGATGCGCGCCAGCATTTCGCCGATGCAGCGGTGCGGGCCGGTGCCGAAGACCGGGTGCAGCCGCGCATGGTCGGGGCGGCGGATGTCGAAGCGCTCGGGCTCGGCGAAGAGCGCGGGGTCGCGCAGGGCCGAGAGCGTGCTCACCCGCAGCACCACCCCGGCCGGCAGACGGTGGCCGCCCACCTCCAGCTCCGCGGTGGTGACCCGCGCCACGGAGCCCACCGGCGGGTCGTAGCGCAGGCCCTCGGAAACCGCGCCGGGGATCAGCTCCGGCGCGGCCCGCAGCGCCGCCCAGTCGTCCGGGCGCGCCAGCAACAGCGCCACGAGCATCGCGAACCCCGCCCGCGTGGTGTCCACCCCGCCCACCACGAGCCCCATCACCTGGTGCACCAGGCTCGCGAAGGAGATCTCGCCGCGCGCCTGCCACTCGGTCGCCGCGGCGCTCAGCATGTCCTCGCGCGGGGCGGCGAGGCGGGCGCTCAGCTTGTGCTCGATGTAGTGGAACATGTCCGCCACGGCTTCCTCGATCCGGGCGTGGCGCCCCAGCGGGTAGAGCGGCGAGACGGCCCGCGCCATCTCCCGCGCGCGGGCGGCGAAATAGGGCACCTCGCTCTCCGGCAGGCCGAGGATGTCGGCGATCATCTCCGCCGGCAGCCGCCCGGACACCTGCGCGATGAAGTCGAAGCTCTCGCCCCGGGGCAGCCCGGCGACGATGGCCTCCGCCCGGGCGCGGATGCGCGGCCGCGCGGCGCGCATCGCCGAATGGGCGAAGCCGCGCGCGAAGAGGCCGCGGCGCGCCCGGTGCGCGGCGCCCTCGCGGAACAGCAGGAAGTCCGCGAGGAAGCGCGCCACCGCCCCCTCCGGCACCCGGGTGAGGCGCAGGTACGCCTCGCCGTCGATCTGGGCCGTGCGGGGGTCGGTGAGCAGGGGCAGCACGTGCTCGGCCCGCAGGGCCATGTACTGCGCCTCGCCCAGCCGGATCAGCGCATGCCCGGCGCGCAGCGCGCCGAGCGTGGCATGCGCGTCCTCCACCAGCGATCCGGGGTCCACGAGGAGGGGGGCGGGCGCGAGTGTCTCATGGGTCAAGGTCGGTCTCTCCGGTCGGCGGTGCTGTGAGGCAGGGCGGGCCCTGGTGCAGGCGCAGGGCTGGAGGGCCGGCGTTGTGCCGGGCGTTGTGCTCACCATGGTAATGACGCAGACTGGGCGTTGTATTTTCGCACCCCGGAGCCGCCCCTTGCCGTCAGACCTCGAGATCTCGCTGCTGGGCGAGCTTCGCGTGCGGCAGCACGGGGCGGAGATGCCGCTGCCGGCCTCGCGCAAGGCGCGCGCGCTGCTGGCCTTTCTGGTGGCCACCGGGCGGCCGCACCGGCGCGAGCGGCTCTGCGAGGTGTTCTGGGACCTGCCGGACGACCCCAAGGCGGCGCTCAGATGGGCGCTCACCAAGCTGCGCAAGGTGGTCGACACGCCGGGGCAGCCGCGCATCCTGGCCGACCGCGAGCGGGTGTGCTTCGACCCCGCCGGGGCGCAGACCGATCTCACCGCCCTCCACGCGAGGCTGCGCGACGCCTCCGCCCCGCCGGGGCCGGAGGAACTCGAGCACATGGCCCGCGCCCTCGGGCAGGTGCTGCTCGACGGGCTGGACGGCGCCGGGGGCGAGGCCTTCGAGGCCTGGCTGGTCTCGGAGCGCGAGGATGCGCGCATGGCCCATGCCGAGGTGCTGCGCCGCCTGGCCACCCACCCCGCCACCCCGCCCATGCAGGCCCGCAAGTGGACCCGGCTGTGGCAGCAGGCCGATCCCGACGCGCCCCTGCCCGAAGATCCGGCCTGCCCGGGCGGGGACGGGCGCACCGGCCTGGCACCCGCGCCCGCCCGGCCGCCCCTCGCGCCGGCGGCGGACGATCCCGGGCCGGCCCCGGCCCGCCGCCGGGCGGTGGCGCTGCGCGCGCAGCGCATCGGCTTCTGCCGGGTGCGCGACGGCACGCAGATCGCCTATGCCACGCTGGGCGAGGGCCCGCCGCTGCTGAAGGCGGCCAACTGGCTCACCCATCTCGAGTTCGACTGGAACAGCCCGATCTGGGGGCGCAGCTTCGCCGAGATCGCCCGCAGCCGCACCTTCATCCGCTACGACGAGCGCGGCTGCGGCCTGTCGGACTGGGAGGTGGAGGACCTGGGCTTCGACGCCTTCGTGGAGGATCTCGAGGCAGTGGCCGACCGGCTGGGGCTGGAGCGCTTCCCGCTGCTGGGCATCTCGCAGGGCTGCGCGGTGTCGATCGAATACGCGGTGCGCCACCCCGAGCGCGTGTCCGGCCTGATCCTCATCGGCGGCTATGCCGCGGGCTGGCGCCATCTCGCCACGCCCGAGGAACAGGCGAGGCGCGAGGCGGTGCTCACCCTCACCGAGCTCGGCTGGGGCACCGACAACCCCGCCTACCGGCACATCTTCTCGCGCACCTTCATGCCCGGCGCGCGCGAGGCCGACCTCGAGTGGTTCGACGCCTTCCAGCGCCAGACCACCTCGCCGCGCAACGCCGCCCGCTTCCAGGACGCCTTCGGCCATATCGACGTGCGTGACCGCCTCGCATCGGTGCGCGCGCCCACGCTGGTGCTGCACTCGCGCGACGACCAGCGCATCCCGGTGCAGATGGGCCGCGACATCGCCGCGACCATCCCGGGCGCACGCTTCGTCGAGCTCGACAGCCCCAACCATGTCCTGGTGGAGCACGAACCGGCCTGGAGCGTCTGCGTGGCGGCGATCGACCGCTTCCTCGACGAGGCCGGCATCTGAACGGCACGGGCGCGGGAGGCCCGGGGGGCGCGTGCGCAATCCCGGCACGCTTGCATGCCGCCCGGTCGCCCGCCCCGGCGCACGGCCGCATCCCGGCCCTGCGCGCCGCCGGCGGCCGCTTCGCCCGGCCGCGCGCAGGGCGAAACAGGGCGAGGCGGGGCCGGGCCCGGAGACCGGCCGCGTTCCGGCGCGGGGACCGGCCG
>NZ_QRGC01000078.1 GCF_003448965.1 Oceanicella sp. SM1341 | reverse complement strand
CGGCACGATCCTGGTGGACTGGCCGGGGCAGGGCTGCACCGCGATTGGCGACTGGCAAGCCGTCTACGCGATGGTGCAGGACCTCGACGCGCGGATCACGCGTTGCGACCTTGCGATGGACTTCTGCCAGGGCGAGGTGAGCATCGCGCAGATGGAAGAGCTGTACTACGCCGGCGACTTCAACGCGGGCGGGCGTATTCCGACGTATCGCAAGATCGAGAGCGGCGTAGCGGGCAGCAAGGGCTGTCGCGGTACGACGTTCGAGATTGGCCGTCGGGCGAACGGCAAGATGTTGCGGGCTTACGAGAAGGGCCGCCAGCTCGGCAATCAGGATAGCGAGTGGGTGCGTCTGGAGATCGAGTTTGGAGCCAAGGATCGCGTGATCCCGCACGAGATTCTCATCAAGCGCGACCAGTACTTCGCTGGTGCGTACAAGGCCCTGGAGGCCTTCATGGCTGCGGATCCGCAGCGCGTTCCTACTGACCAGGTCAAGGCCTTGGAGCTTCAGGACGAGACCATCCGCGAACGCAAGCTCAAGCACATCCAGACGCAGTTCGGCCCCACGGTCGATTACGAGCTGCGCTGCACAGAGGAAGACATCGCCGCGCTGGTTGTCGCGATACGCCGTCAGGGCGTACCGGCTCAGCTGCATAAATCCGCCCTGGCGAGGCACGTGTACGGCACGCACGATCCAGTGCCGAAACCTGAGGAGTGAAACCATGGAAATGATTGCACGCGTGACCATCCGGGGCGCCAAGACGTGGGTTGGCAACATGGATGGCAAGCAGCTGGACACCGGGAAGATCTACACGGATGTGGAGCTGCGTGGCGAAGACTCGAAGGGCACCTGCACGCAGGAGCTGAAGTGCGAGAGCTCTGCGGTTGTGAAGGCGATCATCCACAACCCGTTCCCGTTCATCGCGGAAGTCTCGATGGTCGAGACGAGCAACGGCAAGGATAAGGGCGGTCAGAAGGTCGTCACGAGCATCAAGCCGCTGCAGCGTGCCGAGGCCGAGCCCAAGAAGGCGTGATGCGTTCCCTGGCTCTGGGAGTTGAACGGCCCGGAGCTTTTCTCAACCTCCATCTCAAGGAGAAAACCATGTTCAAGAGCATCAAGAGCAAGGCGGCTGCTGTTGCCGCGGGTACCGTCGCACTGGCCGGTTCGGCGATGGCTGCGGTGCCGACCGACGTTGCTACCGCCATGTCCGATTCGAAGGCGGACACCGCCACGCTGGCGGGCCTGGCGCTGATCATCGTGATCGGCATTGCGACGTTCAAGTACATGCGTCGGAGCGTGTGATGGCTGCTGACGGCGCGTTGGTGGGCGCACGGTGCTTTGCCGATGTGGGCATGGCCACGGACGCCTACTACAGCGCCGTCGCTCCGTCGCAGACACCTGGGGCAGTCACCTATCTGTCTGAGTTCGTCAAGACGACGGGCGGGTGGGTGCTGCGGCGGTACCAGGTGGGCAGTGATGGGAGCGTCGGCACGCTGACCGATGCGTCGTTGCCGTCGCTGTCGTTTCCGGCATGTGACCCGCAAGAGAGCTTCAAGGATGGCATGACGATGGGGTGGGGG
>NZ_QRGC01000077.1 GCF_003448965.1 Oceanicella sp. SM1341 | reverse complement strand
ACCCCGGCGATGATCACCGCCGTGGCCTCGGCGACGCCGTTGACGAGCAGGAAGGTGGTGATCGAGGCGGTGACCGGATCGGCCAGCGCCGGACCGGCGCCGGCGAGGAAGACGGCAAGGGCGAGAGGTGCGAGCCGTGCCGTGATGAGAGCGGGGTTACGCATGCCAGTGCCTCTCGACCTTGGGCAGGACGCTCATGCCGCCCTCGGACTTCGCCGCCCAGGCGCCCGGTGCGATGCAGACGAGCAGAGCCCGCCCCTGCGGCCCGGTCGCCGCGCCGGGGGCGCTCAGGCCGAGCGCACCGGGGGTGCCCGCGCCCTGCCCCGGCACGAGCCCGGCGGAGGCGGCGAGGCGTTCGGCCAGCGCCGCGAAGCCGCCCTCTCCCGCGATGATCCGCATGGCGCCGGCGGCGGTGGTGTAGCGCCCGCGCAGCTCGGCCATCGGGTCGATGCCGAACAGGGCCTCGAACACGTCGCAGGCGGCGGTGCAGCAATCCGCGCGGCCCCAGGCGAAGGGCCGATCCATTACCTGCAGGGCATGGGCGAGCACGTCCTCGCCCGGCGGCGGGATGGCGATGCTGGCGCTCAGCTCTCGGGCCATGTCATCACCTCCATGCTGGCGCGGTTGTAGATGCAGTGGCGGCCGGCGGTGTCTCCGGGGAAGGCGGCGGCCTGGTCCTCGGCGGAATGGGTGATCGAGGCGACCGAGCGCGCGCCGGGGCCGGAGCCGAGCTCGAGCTGCAGCGCGTGCACGATCCGCGTCTCGCCCGCGTCGTCCTCCACCTCGACACTGAGGCGCAGGGCGTCCATGTAGCCGGCGAAGATCTCCACCGGGTCGCCCGCGAGCAGGTTGCTGCTCCGCCCCGTCAGGCAGCCCACGAGGATGCGGCCCGGGCGGTTGCGGATCGGGTCGTCGAGGCGGTCGTAGATCTCGGGCGGCAGGCCGGTGAGGCCGAGCAGCGCGGAGGAGGGCACCAGGCTCGGGCTCTCCTCGGGCACCGAGACCGAGCCGAGCTGGCCCACCCCGTCCCACGCGGCATCGTCCCAGTCGATGATCCCCACCCCGGTGTGCAGGCGCTGCATGCCGCCGGGCCAGTCGAGCTCGACGAGCACCACCGGGTGGAAGAGCCGGCCGGAGAGACGGGCGAGCATCGCAGCCCCGATGCCGCGGATCAGCTCCACGGGTCGCGCTCCGCAAAGCCGCCGGCCTCGTCCGCGAACACCTCGCGGAAGGACCAGGTGTAGGACCAGTCGCCGCCCAGCGGCTGCACCGCGCGCGGGGTCTCCAGCTGGCGGAACACGCCGGTGTCGCTCACGCCGATGTTCACCCGGCCGCCGGCACCGAGGGGCGAGAACAGCCGGATCGTGGCGACGCCCGCCGCACTGGAGACGGCCGGCGCGAGCACCTGCACCACCTCGCCCGTGACGTCGGTGTCATCGGCGTAGACGGCGAGGAACTCGCCCGGGCGCGCGACGCGCGTGGCGGGCGGCAGGCCGGTGACGCGCACCGCGTCCCAGATCCCGTCCATCACCGGCACACCCTCGAGCACCCGGCCCTCGTAGAGCAGCAGCGGCACGCCGGCGTCGTCCCAGTCCCAGTCCACGCCGCCCGAGGT
>NZ_QRGC01000076.1 GCF_003448965.1 Oceanicella sp. SM1341 | reverse complement strand
ACCTCGGACGGCGTCGACTGGGACTGGGACGACGCCGGCGTGCCGCTGCTGCTCTACGAGGGCCGGGTGCTCGAGGGCGTGCCGGTGATGGACGGGATCTGGGACGCGGTCCGCGTCACCGGCCTGCCGCCCGCCACGCGCGTCGCCCGGCCGGGCGAGTTCCTCGCCGTCTACGCCGATGACACCGACGTCACGGGCGAGGTGGTGCAGGTGCTCGCGCCCGCCGTCTCCAATGCGGCGGGCGTGGCCACGATCCGGCTGTTCTCTCCCCTCACTGCCGGCGGCCGGGTAAACATCGGCGTGAGCGACACCGGCGTCTTCCGCCAGCTGGAGACACCGCGCGCGGTGCAGCCGGTGGGCGGCGACTGGTCCTACACCTGGTCCTTCCGCGAGGTGTTCGCGGACGAGGCCGGCGGCTTCGCGGAGCGCGACCCGTGGAGCTGATCCGCGGCATCGGGGCTGCGATGCTCGCCCGCCTCTCCGGCCGGCTCTTCCACCCGGTGGTGCTCGTCGAGCTCGACTGGCCCGGCGGCATGCAGCGCCTGCACACCGGTGTCGGCATCATCGACTGGGACGATGCCGCGTGGGACGGGGTCGGGCAGCTCGGCTCGGTCTCGGTGCCCGAGGAGAGCCCGAGCCTGGTGCCCTCCTCCGCACTGCTCGGCCTCACCGGCCTGCCGCCCGAGATCTACGACCGGCTCGACGACCCGATCCGCAACCGCCCCGGCCGCATCCTCGTGGGCTGCCTCACCGGGCGGAGCAGCAACCTGCTCGCGGGCGACCCGGTGGAGATCTTCGCCGGCTACATGGACGCCCTGCGCCTCACCGTCGAGGTGGAGGACGACGCGGGCGAGACGCGCATCGTGCACGCGCTGCAGCTCGAGCTCGGCTCGGGGCCCGGCGCGCGGTCGGTCGCCTCGATCACCCATTCCGCCGAGGACCAGGCCGCCGCCTTTCCCGGCGACACCGCCGGCCGCCACTGCATCTACAACCGCGCCAGCATGGAGGTGATGACATGGCCCGAGAGCTGAGCGCCGCGCGCGAGAGCGGGCGCGACATCGCCCTCACGCCGCCGGGCGAGGACGTGCTCGCGCATGCGCTGCGGGTGATGGACCGGCCCTTCGCCTGGGGCCACGCCGACTGCTGCACCGCCGCCTGCGACGTGTTCGAGGCCCTGTTCGGCATCGACCCGATGGCCGAGCTGCGCGGCCGCTACGCCACCGCCGCGGGCGCCATGCGGATCATCGCGGGAGAGGGCGGCTTCGCAGCGCTGGCCGAACGCCTCGCATCTACCGCCGGGCTCGCGCCGGGGCAGGGCGGTGGCACCGCCGGTGCGCTCGGCCTGAGTGCGCCCGGCACCGCCACCGGGCCGCAGGGGCGGGCGCTGCTTGTGTGCATCGCCCCCGGCGCCTGGGCGGCGAAGTCCGAGGGCGGCATGAGCGTCCTGCCGGGCGTGGAGAGGCACTGGCATGCGTAACCCCGCTCTCATCACGGCACGGCTCGCACCTCTCGCCCTTGCCGCGCTTCTCGCCGGCGCGGGCCCGGCACTGGCCGACCCGGTCACCGCCTCGATCACCACCTTCCTGCTCGTCAACGGCGTCGCCGAGGCCACGGCGGTGATCATCGCCGGGGT
>NZ_QRGC01000075.1 GCF_003448965.1 Oceanicella sp. SM1341 | reverse complement strand
TGCGAGGGCGTGGCGCGCTGGCTCGCCGAGGCCTGGCCGCTGGCCGGGGCGCGCAGCCCGGTGCGCGCCCTCACCGCCGGCATCCGCGCCGACGCCTTCCGCCTCGAATGGACCGCACCGCGCCGCGCGCTGATCGACCCGACGAAGGAGATCCCGGCCATGGCGGCGGAGATCGAGGCGGGCCTGACGAGCCGTCAGCGCCAGCAGCGCCGCCTCGGCTACGACCCCGACGTGATCCGCCATGAGCGCGCCGAGGATGCCGCGAAGGACGCGGCGATGCCCGGCGCGGCACCCACGGGCGGGGCAGGGGGCGCACGCCCTTCACCCTCCGCGCCTGCCGCACCCGGCGACACGCCGGCAGACGACACCGACGCCACCGAGACCCCCGACACGAGCGAAGAGGAGACAGCGGATGCCGATCGAGGCGCGTGACCTTGTCCGCGAGGACGGGATCGACCTTGCCGGTCCGGTCCTGGCCTCGGGCGAGGAGCAATGGCACGAGACCGGCATCATCACCGCCGCACTGGTGCGCGAGGCGCTGGCCCTGGTGCCCGGCGACGTGACGGTGCGGGTGCATTCCCCCGGGGGTGACCCGACCGAGGGCGAGGCGATCCGCATGGCGTTTGCCGGCCACTCGGGCCGGGTCACGGTGCAGGTGACCGGCGACGCGCTCTCCGCCGCCTCGCTGATGATCATGGGGGCCGATCGCATCGAGATGTCGGCGGGCTCGGTGATGATGATCCACGATCCGGCCACGCTCACCTTCGGCGATGCCGCGGCGCACCGCAAATCGGCGGGCATGCTCGACGTGCTCGCCGACACCTATGCCAGCGTCTACGCCGGGCGCGCGGGCAAGACCCGCGAGGCGGCCCGCGCCCTGATGCGCGCCGAGACCTGGCTCGGCCCCGAGGCGGCGGTGGCGGAAGGCTTCGCCGATGCCGTGCTCGAGGCCACCGCGCCCGCCCCCCTGCAGATGTCCGACACCACCATCGCGGCCGGGCGCTCCCGCCTCGCCGCGGCTCTCACCATGGCCCGCCGGGCCGCAACCGAGGATCCCGAGATGCCCGACGATACCCCGCAGACCCCGCCCGCCGCCCCGGTGCAGACCGCACCGCCGCCGGCCGCTCCCGCGCCGGCTCCCACTCCGACGCCCGCCCCGGCACCGGCCCCCACCCCCGCGCCGCAGATGGCAGCACCCTCTGCCGCCGATGCGATCCGCATGGAGCGCGAGCGGGTGCGTGCCATCCGCGAGATGGGCGCCCCGCATGTCGCCTCGGGCCTGCTGATGCAGGCCGATGTCGACGCGGTGATCGACGACGGCACCGGGGCGGAGGCCGCCGGCCAGCGCTTCCTCGCCGCGATGGCCGCCGCGCAGCCGCCGGCGGGCCGGGCGGGGCGCGACCGCGTCACCATCACCCGCGACGAGACCGACACGCGCATGGAGGGGATGATCGGCGCGCTGATGGGGCAGGCCGAGGGCCCGGCCACCGAGTACCGCGGCCTGCGGCTGAAGTCGCTCGCCATGCATCTCGCAGGCTCCGCCCGGGGCTTCAACGAGGCGGCGGCGGTGCGCGCCGGCATGCGGTCGACCAGCATGATGGGCGGCGCGCTCGGCGTCTCCGACTTCGCCTACATCACCACCGAGGTGATGGGCCGCACGCTC
>NZ_QRGC01000074.1 GCF_003448965.1 Oceanicella sp. SM1341 | reverse complement strand
GATAGTTTTGGGATGGTTGGTTCTTTTATTTAATAACTGTATGAAAGAGGGCAAGGTACTTAAGGATTGGCAGAGAGCATGCATAGTTCCTTTGTATAAAGGCAAAGGGGATAAAAGAGAGTGCAAAAATTATAGGGGGATAAGTCTGTTGAGTGTACCTGGTAAAGTGTATGGTAGAGTTATAATTGAAAGAATTAAGAGTAAGACGGAGAATAGGATAGCAGATGAACAAGGAGGCTTTAGGAAAGGTAGGGGGTGTGTGGACCAGGTGTTTACAGTGAAACATATAAGTGAACAGTATTTAGATAAGGCTAAAGAGGTCTTTGTGGCATTTATGGATTTGGAAAAGGCGTATGACAGGGTGGATAGGGGGGCAATGTGGCAGATGTTGCAAGTGTATGGTGTAGGAGGTAGGTTACTGAAAGCAGTGAAGAGTTTTTACGAGGATAGTGAGGCTCAAGTTAGAGTATGTAGGAAAGAGGGAAATTTTTTCCCAGTAAAAGTAGGCCTTAGACAAGGATGTGTGATGTCACCGTGGTTGTTTAATATATTTATAGATGGGGTTGTAAGAGAAGTAAATGCGAGGGTCTTGGCAAGAGGCGTGGAGTTAAAAGATAAAGAATCACACACAAAGTGGGAGTTGTCACAGCTGCTCTTTGCTGATGACACTGTGCTCTTGGGAGATTCTGAAGAGAAGTTGCAGAGATTGGTGGATGAATTTGGTAGGGTGTGCAAAAGAAGAAAATTAAAAGTGAATACAGGAAAGAGTAAGGTTATGAGGATAACAAAAAGATTAGGTGATGAAAGATTGGATATCAGATTGGAGGGAGAGAGTATGGAGGAGGTGAACGTATTCAGATATTTGGGAGTGGACGTGTCAGCGGATGGGTCTATGAAAGATGAGGTGAATCATAGAATTGATGAGGGAAAAAGAGTGAGTGGTGCACTTAGGAGTCTGTGGAGACAAAGAACTTTGTCCTTGGAGACAAAGAACTTTGTCCTTGGAGGCAAAGAGGGGAATGTATGAGAGTATAGTTTTACCAACGCTCTTATATGGGTGTGAAGCGTGGGTGATGAATGTTGCAGCGAGGAGAAGGCTGGAGGCAGTGGAGATGTCATGTCTGAGGGCAATGTGTGGTGTGAATATAATGCAGAGAATTCGTAGTTTGGAAGTTAGGAGGAGGTGCGGGATTACCAAAACTGTTGTCCAGAGGGCTGAGGAAGGGTTGTTGAGGTGGTTCGGACATGTAGAGAGAATGGAGCGAAACAGAATGACTTCAAGAGTGTATCAGTCTGTAGTGGAAGGAAGGCGGGGTAGGGGTCGGCCTAGGAAGGGTTGGAGGGAGGGGGTAAAGGAGGTTTTGTGTGCGAGGGGCTTGGACTTCCAGCAGGCATGCGTGAGCGTGTTTGATAGGAGTGAATGGAGACAAATGGTTTTTAATACTTGACGTGCTGTTGGAGTGTGAGCAAAGTAACATTTATGAAGGGGTTCAGGGAAACCGGCAGGCCGGACTTGAGTCCTGGAGATGGGAAGTACAGTGCCTGCACTCTGAAGGAGGGGTGTTAATGTTGCAGTTTAAAAACTGTAGTGTAAAGCACCCTTCTGGCAAGACAGTGATGGAGTGAATGATGATAAATGTTTTTCTTTCTCGGGCCACCCTGCCTTGGTGGGCCACCCTGCCTTGGTGGACCACCCTGCCTTGGTG
>NZ_QRGC01000073.1 GCF_003448965.1 Oceanicella sp. SM1341 | reverse complement strand
CCGCTCCCGCGCCGGCCGACGCCCCGGCCGCGGCCGAAGGCCCGGCACCGGCGCCGCAGGCCGGCGAGGCCCCGGCGGCCCAGGCCGGTCCCGGCACCGGCGAGACCGCCGCTCCCGCGGTGCCCTCCGCCGGCACCGGCGCCCCTGCCACGGGCGACGCGCCCCCGTCCGCCGGCGATGCGGCGCAGTCCGCGGGCGACGCGGCGGGCCAGGCCGCCGACGCGCTCTCCGGCGCGCCGCAGGTGGGCGACGTGCCGCTCGGCGATGCCGCCGGCGCGGCCGACCCGAGCCTGGTGCTGCCCGGGGGTGTCGACATCTCGCCGGTGGCCGAATCGCTCGATTTCATCATCGCCGGCGGCCCGGCCATGTGGGCGATCGGCGCGCTCTCGGTGCTCACCGTGGCGCTGATCCTGTGGAAGCTGCTGCGCTTCTCGGTGAGCGGCATCTGGCGCCGCCGCCGGGCCGAGGTCGCGCTCGCGCTCTGGGAGCAGGGCCGCGACGAGGAGGCCATCGCCCATGCCCGCTCCGGCCACGGCATCCTCAGCCGTTTCGTGCGCGGCACCATGGAGCGTGTCCGCAGCCTGCCCGACGCCGCCGCGCGCGAGCAGACCGAGAGCCACGCCATGGACCTGCTGCACGAGGCCCGCTCCGGCCTGCGCGCGCTCGACCTCATCGCCACCATCGCGCCGCTGCTCGGCCTGCTGGGCACGGTGCTGGGCATGATCTCCGCCTTCCAGGCGCTGCAGGAAAGCGGCGCGCGCGCCGACCCCTCGGCGCTCGCGGGCGGCATCTGGGAGGCGCTGCTCACCACCGCGGCGGGCATGGCCGTGGCCATCCCGGCCACCGCGGCCGGCAGCTGGTTCGAGGCGATTCTCGCCCGCATGGGCCGCGACATGGAGCGCACCGCCACGCTGATCTGCACCCGTCACCGGCCGGAGCCGGCCGAGGACGCGGCCCGCGCCCCGGTGCAGAGCCGGCTCGCGGCGGAGTAACCCGCCGTGGCCTTCGATTTCTCCGGCCAGCGCGCGCCAAAGCGCATCAGCCTCACGCCGATGATCGACGTGGTGTTCCTGCTGCTGGTGTTCTTCATGCTCGCCGCCCGCTTCGGCGCCGACAGCGAGATCTCGCTGAAGGCCGCCGGGCGCGACGCCTCCGGCTACCAGGGCGCGCCCCGGCTGGTCGAACTGCGCCCCGGAGGCATCACGCTCAACGGCACGCCGGTGAGCCGCGAGGCGCTGGTCGAGGCGCTGCGCCCGCTGATGCCCGCGCCGGACGCCCTCGTGGTGCTCCGCGCGCGTGACGGCGCCGACGTGCAGGGCCTGGTCGACGTGATCGAGGCGCTGCAGGCCGGGGGAATCACCACGCTCGCCCTCGCGGAGGCTCCGGAATGAAACTCGCCACGCCGCCCAAGGAACCGCCGCGCGAGAGCATCGTGCCGATGATCAACGTGGTGTTCCTGCTGCTGATCTTCTTCCTGATGACCGCCACGCTCACTCCGCCCGAGCCGCTGGAGATCGAGCCCGCGCGCTCCGATGCCGCCGAGCCGGGCGAGGTGAGGCCGGCCGTCTTCCTCTCCGACGAGGGCGAGATCGCCTTCCGCGAGGCGCGCGGCGACGCCGCCATCGCCGCCGCGGTGGCCGAGGGCGCCGGGCTGATCCGCGCCGATGCCGATGCGCCGGCGCAGAGCGTGGCGAAGCTGCTCGGCGCGCTGCAGGCCGGCGGGCTCACCGACCTCTCGCTGGTCACGGTGCCGCGATGAGGCTGCGCATCGATTTCACCGTCTGCCTGGTGGCGGCCGTGGCGCTGCACGGGCTGCTGCTGTGGCGCGACGACGGCGCGAGCCGGCGCGACGCGGGCGAGGGCGGCGAGAGCTCCGTCACCACCGTGGCCGGCTCCGAGGTGGCGGCGCTGGTCGAGGAATGGGACCGCCCGCCCGAGGCGGTCGACACGCCGGACACCCCGGAGCCCGGGGCCGTGCCGGACACGCCGCCCGAGCTCGCCATGGCCGAGACCGCGCCGGTGAGCCGCCCCGCGCCGCCGGCCGCCAGCCCGCCGCCGCCGCCCGCCGAGGCCCCGCCGGAGGCGGCCGAGGCCGCCGCCCCGCCGCCGCCCTCGGCCGATCCTTCCGCCCCCGGCATGCCGGACCCGGTGGAAGAGCCCGAGCTCGCCCTCTCGGAGACCGCCCCGGTGGCCCCGCGCCCGGACCAGCCGCAGCGCCCCGACGCGCCGGCGCCCCCCGAGCCCGCCTTCGAGACGCCGGAAACCGCCGCCCCGCCCGAGAGCGAGGTCGCCCCCCGTGCGGGGCCGGCCGTGCCTGCGCGGGTGCCTCATCCGATGCGGCGGAGGGCGCTTTCGCGCTCGGAGAGCCA
>NZ_QRGC01000072.1 GCF_003448965.1 Oceanicella sp. SM1341 | reverse complement strand
GTAAGCGGCGTCTGCGCCCCACCGGAGTTCAGCTTGACGGCTTGAAGTTCCACGGCAGGAGTTCGTCGATCCGGTGCGCTGGATGACCTTCCGCGATGGCCTCCATCGTCGCCTTCAGGTAGGCGAAGGGCTCGACGCCGTTGATCTTCGCGGTCGCGATAAGTGAGGCGATACGGCCCCAAGTTCGGCCGCCTTCATCGTGCCCGGCGAAGAGGGCGTTTTTTCTCGTCAGAGCGATCGGCCTGATGAGGTTCTCCACGGCATTGGAGTCGATCTCGACGCGGCCATCCTGCAGGAAGGTCTGCAGCCCGCCCCACTGCCGGTGGATGTAGGCGAGTTTCTCTCCGAGGCGGGACTTGGCGGAGACCCGGCGGCGCTGGAGCTGCAACCATTCGCCGAACTCGGCCACCAGCGGCGCGGTGCGTGTCTGTCTTGCCGACAGGCGTTGTCCCGGACCCATGCCGCGGATCTCGGCCTCGATACGGTAGAACTCGGCGATCCGGCGCAGCCCCTCGGCGGCGATCTCCGATCCGTCGCGGTCAAAGACTTCCTTCAGCTTTCGGCGCGCATGTGCCCAACAGTGTGCAACCGTGATCGGCGCGCCGCCCGTGCGCGAGGGACGCGTCAGCCGATCGTAGCCGGCATAGCCGTCCAGCTGCAGGATGCCGTCGAAGCCCTGCAGGATCTGCTCCGCGTTCACGCCGGCGCGGCTCGGGTGGTAAGTGAAGACCACGCCGGGTGGATCATCGCCGCCCCAACCCCGATCGTCTCGGGCCAGCGCCCAGAGGAAGCCGGTCTTCGTTCGGCCCCGCCCGGGCTCCAGAACCGGGGCCGTGGTTTCGTCCATGAAGAGCTTGCCCGAGCTCTTCAAATGCTCGGCGAGCCGATCGACCACCGGGGCAAGGTGGAAGGCCGCGGTGCCGACCCAATCGGCGAGCGTGCTGCGCTGAAGATCGATCCCGGAGCGCGCGAGGATCTGGCTCTGGCGATACAACGGCAGATGGTCGGCGAACTTGGCGACGAGCACATGCGCGATGGCGCCCTCGGTTGGCAGCCCGCCCTCGATCAGGTGGGCAGGGGCCGGAGCCTGGGTGATCCCTTCGGCGCAGGTACGACAGGCATACTTGGGCCGGATCGTCACGATGACGCGGAGCTGGGCCGGCACGATGTCCAGCCGCTCGCTCCGGTCCTCGCCGATCCGGTGCATCGTGCCGCAGCCGCACGGACAGTCCAGGCTGACCGGCTCGATCACCTGCTCGATCCGGGGGAGGCCCTCGGGCAGATTGCCTCGGTTACGCCGGGCGGTCTTGGCCTGCCGCGAACCAGAGGAGGCCGGGGCCTCTTCGTCCTGCTGCGCCTCGACCTCGGCGACGGCGGTTTCCAGGTCCTCGAAGGCCAGCTGCCGCTCGTCCTCGCTGAGCCTTTCGGACTTCTTGCCATGCACGACCTGGTTCAGCTCGGCGACGAGATGCTCGAGGCGCTTGTTGGCTTCCCTGAGTGCATCGCGCTCACGCAGCACGGCCAGCACAGCTTCACGCTGGTCTTCCGGAATGGCCGACAGGTCGAGGGATGGGGCGTTGGACATGGCGGGATCATACCCTGCTCCCGTCCTCGGCAGGCAGGCTTTCCCGCCCCCGAGTCATTCTGCCACAGCCGGGCGGCGCGCCTCCAGGGACCGCACCCGTCGCCAATCCAGCCCGGCGAACAGCGCCTCGAACTGGGCGCGGTTCAGCGTCATCGCCCCATCCCGGATCGCGGGCCAGGTGAAGGAGCTCTCTTCCAGCCGCTTGTAGCCCATGACGAGGCCGCTGCCGTCCCAGAACAGGATCTTCATCCGGTCCGCACGCTTCGCCCGGAAGACAAAGACCGTCCCGGTAAACGGATCCTCGGCCAGGGTCGACTGCACCAGGGCGGCCAGGCCATCATGTCCCTTGCGGAAGTCTACCGGCTTCGTCGCCACCAGGATGCGGACGCCTTGGGACGGCATCAGCATGTCGCTGCTTCCAGAGCATGCACGATCGCGGCGATCCGATCTGCCGGCGTGTCGGGCGACAGCTCGATCTGCATCGCTCCCCTGATGATCCGGATCATATGCTCGGGCGTCGCGCTCGTCGGCTCGTTCCTCTCGGCCGGATCGCAAACGACCAGCGGCGCGAAGACCGGCTCGCCGATCTCCTCGGCGGGGAGAACCAGCTGTCCGTGCTTTGCCAGGCGCCGCCAGGCCGAGAGCTGGTTCGGGCGGACGCCATACCGACCGGCCACCGCATTCACTGTCGCCCCCGGCTCCAGGGTCTCTGCCACAGCGCGAGCCTTAGCATCGTCCGGCCAGCGCCGGTGACCCGACGCGTAGATCTCGACGCCCAGAGATTTGAGAAACGAATTTGTCGCGCACATTGCGAAACGCACTCCCCATCATGAGATGGGTATCACCTCGCAACGCCAGAGCTCATCTACAACGTGGGCCCCAGACGC
>NZ_QRGC01000071.1 GCF_003448965.1 Oceanicella sp. SM1341 | reverse complement strand
TCTCGGGCGCGGAGGTGGCCTGCGAGGTGCTCGGCGCCTACCAGCCGGCGGCCCTGCCGGAGATCTCCAAGGTCACGCTCTACGCCTCCGAGACGCTGCCGGCCGGCGCCACGCTGCGCATCGGGGGCTTCGCCCCGGTGCCGGTGGCAGGCGAGCGCGGCGCGCCGCTGGGCGAGGGCGAGATCCTGCGCGGCGACATGGTCACCTTCGTGCCTCGCGGCATCGGCGGCGAGACCCCGCGCTACCAGGTCGGCAGCATCGGCCGCGCCGCCATGCGCGCGGTGCTCGCAGAGCGGGTGGAGCTGCGCGGCGGCAGCGGCGGCGGGGACATCGCCTGGGCGGTGATCGACGGCGAGGGCTGGGCCAACACCATCGCCACCGCGCAGGGCGGGCTGAAGACCGCGCTCTTCGAGCTGGGCGAGACCCTGCGCACCCCGGCGGTCGCGCTCGGGGAGGGCGTCTCCACCGCCTGGGTGCAGCTCGGCTTCGGGGCGGAGTTCTCCCTGCAGGACCCCGAGGGCTTCATCGCGATGCGGGCGCGCGCGAGCGGCGAGGTGGAGCTCGGCCGCGCCCTGCGCCTCGGCAGCATGCGGCTCGGGGTCGAGCCCGGCGGCGATCTCACCATCGCCGACGCGGAGGGCTTCGTCGGCCTGCGCCTCACCGCTGCCGGGCGGCTGCTGCTCATGGGGCAGGAGATCACCCCGGCGCCCGAACCCGCCCCGGCGCCGGACCCGAGCCCCGCGCAGGTGGCGGCCGCCCTGCCGCTGGCGGAGGTGGCGCGCTCGGGCGTCTACCTGCCCGGGCGGCCGATCCTGCGGCGCTGGCGCCACGCGCTGGCGCAGGCGCAGATGGGGGTCCGGCCCGCCCGCCTCGCCTGCGTGGGCGACAGCAACACCCTCGGGGTGGGCGCCCGGCTCAGCCCCGGGCCCTACCGGCCCTGGTCCTACCCGGCACTGCTCGAGCGCATCATCGGCCCGCGGCTGGCCTGCGGGGCGCGCAGCACCTCGCTCTGGGGAGCGGGCACCGCCACCACCGACTTCGCCGATTACTGGCCCGGCGTGGTCTCGCCCGGCGCGGGCTGGGCGATCTCGCCCGGGCTGATGTTCGGCGAGATGCTCGAGAATGCCACCACCACCGAGCCGCTCGCCTTCGACTTCGGCGCGACCTGGGACGAGGCGGAGATCTGGGCGGGCGGCGGCAGCGGCGCCGTGTTCACCGTGAGCAACGGCGGCGAGACCACCGAGTACGCCCCGGCGGACGGCGAACTGGTGCGCCTCACCTGGGCCGCGCCCTCGCGCGGGGCCGAGCCGCTGGTGATCCGCCGCGTCGCCGGCACGGTGCGCATCGGCGCGGCCGGCACCCGCGACACGCGCGCCCCCGCCGTCGAGATCCAGCTCATGGCCCGCGGCGGCTGGCGGGCGAGCCACTGGAACGACACCGCCACGCCCTGGGCGCCGCAGGCCGCGCTCCGCGCCTCGGGCGCCGATCTGTTCGTGATCGAGCTCGGGCTCAACGAGTTCAACGGCAGCGCTCCGGTGGCGAACTACACCGCGCAGATGCAGACCCTCGTCACCGCCCTGCGCGGCACCGGGGCCGACGTGGTGCTGCTCGGCCCGCTCACCCCCGAGCAGGGCAGCCGCACCGTGCCCTGGGAGGACTACCGCGCCGCGATGCTGCAGCTCGCGGTCGACAACGCGCTGCCATACCTCGACACCGGCCTGCGCGCCGGCACCGCCGCCCAGCTCACCGAGGACGGCGAGCGCAACGACGGCCTGCACTTCGGCGGCCCGGCCTATTACCACAAGGCCGTGCCGCTGGGCGATCTTCTCCTGACCCTGTGAGGCAATACCCATGGACAACTCCCGCCTGATCCTCTCCGAGGCGAGCTACGCCGCCTCCGGCCTCTACGTGATGCCGGTGAGCGACGGCATCACCTACTTCAACTTCTTCGGCGCCGAGGAGGTGCTGCGCCGCAACCTCGCCGGCGGGCCCGCGCCCGCGCTCACCGGCACGCCGGAGCACGGGCCCGGCTTCACCACCTTCCGCAACGGCAGCGCCTTCCTCGAGGCGGAGGTGACGCTCGGCGCCGCCTTCACCCTCTTCGCCGCGGTCCGCGCGCCGGCGGAGAACGTGCTGGGCCACATCATCGGCACCTTCGGGCAGGGGGCGACGCTCGGGCGCGGCACCTCGATCTTCGCCTCGGCGAGTGCGACCAGCCGGGTGCTGCAGGCCACCACCACCGCCGATGACGACGGCAGCCCGGTGCCGGTCGGCCCGGTCTCGGCCGGGGCGAACATTGCCGGCACCTGGCTCTTCGCTGCCCTCACCGTGTCGGCGTCCGAGATGGTGCTGCGCAACCTCACCACCGGCACCAGCGCGAGCGCCCCGATCACCGACCCGCTGGCGATCACCGCGCAGCGCCTGCGCATCGGGGCCTCGCACAGCGGGGCGGCGAGCAGCATGGACCTGGCCGCCGCCGGCAGCGCCGACCGCGTGCTCACCCCCGCCGAGCTCGACGCCTTCCACGCCCGGGTGATCGCCCGGCTGGGGCGCTTCGGCATCGCGATCTGAGGGGGCGGGCATGACACAATCCCCCGGCCCCCCGCGCGAGAGGGAAAA
>NZ_QRGC01000069.1 GCF_003448965.1 Oceanicella sp. SM1341 | reverse complement strand
GCGAAGACCCCGCGCGGCGGGGCGGTCTCGACCGCGTCGCGCACCAGCAGCAGGGTGAGGCGGCACTTGCGCAGCACTCGCCCTCGCCTGGGGCTGCGCCGTGATCGCCCTTGCCGGCCCGCGCGTGCTCGAGACCCTCGACGCGCTGCCCGCCTCGGGCCGCGATGTCGTGCTCGCGCTCGACCTCTCCGGCTCCATGGAGCGCGAGGATTTCGACCTCGACGGCGCCCGCGTCTCGCGCCTCGCGGCGGTGCAGACGGTGGCCTCGCGCTTCGTGCTGGGCCGCGAGGGCGACCGGGTGGGGCTCGTCGTGTTCGGCGACCGCGCCTATGTCGCCGCCGCCCCCACCCATGACGTGGCCGCCGTGGCCCAGGTGATCGACACCGCGATGATCGGCGTCTCCGGCCGCTCCACCGCCATCGCCGACGGGCTGGGCCTCGCCATCCGGCGCCTGCGCGGGCGCGAGGCGAAGAGCCGCGTCATCCTGCTGCTCTCGGACGGGCAGGACACCACCGGCGCGGTCGACCCGGTGGCGGCGGCGCGGGCGGCGGCGGCCCTCGGCATCCGTGTCCACACCATCGCCCTCGGCCCCCGGGACCTCGAGACCAGCCCCGGCGCGCGCGACGCGGTCGACACCGCCACGCTGCGCGCCATCGCCGAGGCCGCCGGCGGGGTGATGTTCCGCGTGCGAAACACCGACGACCTGCGCGCCGTCACCGATGCGGTCGACCGGCTGGAGCCCTCGGCCGCCGCCGCGCCGCCGATCCGGGGCTGGCACGCGCTCTGGCCCTGGCCCGCCGCCGCAGCCCTGCTGCTGCTCGGCGCCGCGATGCTCTCGCGCCCGGAGGAGACGGCATGATCGAGCTCGGCCCCCTGCTGCTCCTGCGCCCGCTCTGGCTGCTGGCCGTGCCGCTGGCACTGGGGCTGGCGCTGCTCGCGGCGCGGCGGGCGGACGGCCTGGCGCCCTGGCGCCGGGTGGTCTCGCCGCAGATGCTCGCCTTCCTGCGCACGCGTGGCTGGGTGGACGAGGCGACGCGCGACCTTCGCCCCCTGGCTCTCGGCGCGGCGGCGGTGCTGCTCGCGCTCGGGCTCAGTGGCCCCGCGACCCGCAACCGCGACGCCCCGGCCTTCCGCAACCTCGACGTGGTGATGATCCTGCTCGACCTCTCGCCCTCCGTCACCGAGACGGGCGCGCTGGCCGACGCGCAGGCCGCCGTCGCCCGGCTGGTGGACCGGCACGGCACACGGCCGGTGGCCCTCGCGCTCTATGCCGGCGAGAGCTTTCTCGTGAGCGTGCCCAGCGAGGAGACCGAGCAGCTCGGCACCGTGATCGGCGTGCTCGGCCCCGAGACGATGCCCCTCGCCGGCAGCCGGCCGGACCGCGCGCTGGCCCTGGCGCGCCGCACGCTGGCCGACGCGGGCGCCGAGAGGCCCGACGTGGTGCTGGTCTCCGACGGGGGCGGGCTCGGCCCCGAGGCGCTGCACGAGGCGGGGTTGCTGCGCGCCGACGGCGCCACCGTCTCCGCCCTGCGGCTCACCCCGCGCGAGCGCCCCTACGGCCTCGCGCCCCCGGCCGAGGGCGCGCTCGAGGCCCTTGCCGGGGCCGGCGGCGGCATCGTGGTGCCCGCCACCGCGCCCGAGGCCCTGGCCGACCGGCTGGAGGCGCGACAGGCGGTTTCGGGCGCGGCCCGGGCCCGGCGCTCGGTGCTCTACACCGATCACGGGCGCTGGCTGCTCGGGCTCGCCTGCCTCGCGCTGCTGCCGCTGTTCCGCCGCAGGAGCGCGGCATGAAGGGGGCCGCCCTCATCGCCTGCGCCGCGCTCGCCCTCGCGCTCGCCGCCGGGCCGGACGCCTGGGCGCGGCTGGCCTGGCGGGCAGGGGCCCCGGGCCTCGCGCTGCCGCTCCTTGCCGACGACGCCGCCCGGGGCGCCGCCCTCTACGAGCTCGGCCGCTATGCCGAGGCCGATGCCGCCTTCGCCCGGGTCGGCCGCTCGGCCACCTACAACCGCGGGCTCACCCTCGCCACCACCGGGCAGCCGGGGCTGGCACTCGACTATTTCGACGCGTTCCTGTTCTCCAACCGCTTCGACGCCGAGGCCCGGCACAACCGCGAGACGGTCTCCGCGCTGGTGGAGCCGGTGGTGGGCGAGGCGATGGGCCATGGCCGCATCCGCACCGTCCTCGCCGAGGAGGGCGTGGCCACCGCCGCCTTCGACCCCGAGCGCCCGGATGCCGACCTCGTGCTGGCCGCCGACGACCGCCTGCGCGCCAGCCCCAAGCGCCCGGTGGACGGCGCGCGCACCGTGGCCGCCGGGAGCGCCTGGCTCGACACGCTCGCGGATGCGCCGGGCGCCTATCTCCGGAGCCGGCTCGCCGCCGAGATGGAGCGCAGGCGCGCCACCGGGCAGGCCGCCCCGGAGGAGGCGGAGCGGTGGTGAGGGTCCTCGCCCTGCTGCTCGCCCTCCTCGCCGGCAGCGCCGCCGCGCAGGAGAGCGACTTCCCGCCCCGGCAGGCCCGGCTCGAGCTGCTGCTCGACGCCCCCGGCGCCACGCCCTACGCCGGGCAGATGGTGCTCGCCACCCTGCGCGGCACCTACCGGCTCGACATCGCCCACGAGGAGCTGAAGCTGCGCCGGATGACCGACATGGAGTGGATGCGCCTCGGCCAGGACGCCTGGCACGAGGAGCTGGTGGACGGGCTGAGCGCGCGGGTGATGGAGCGGCGCGTCGCCTTCTTCCCGAAACGCGACGGCAGGCTCACCATCCTGCCCGTCGCGCACGAGCTGCAATACGTGGCGCGCGACGGCAGCCGCCGCACCGGCATCGTGCGCTCCGCCCCGGTGACCCTCGAGGTGCGCCCCGCCCCGGTGGCCGAAGGCTGGCTGCCGGCCCGCGCGCTCGAGCTCTCCGACCATTGGAGCAAGGACGCGGGCGCGCTCACTGACGGCGAGAGCGTGGAGCGCCGGGTGGTGCTGCGCGCCCTCGGCGCCACGCCCGAGATGCTGCCCGAACAGCCGCCCCTGCGCGCGCCCTGGCTCATCACCTTCACCCCGCCGGAAGAGCGCGACATGCAGCTCACCCCCCAGGGGCCGGTGACGACGGTGGTCTGGCGCTGGACCATGCGCCCGATCACCGGCGAGCCGGGCGTGCTGCCCGAGGTCGTCATCCCGTGGTTCGACACCGGGGCCGGCGCGCCCCGCAGCCTGCGCCTGCCGGCGGCGCGGATCGGCTACGCCGGCTTCACCGACAATTCCGACTGGCGCTCCGGCTTCGCCGGGGGCGGGGCGGCGCTGGGGCTCTGGCTCGGCGGGGCGGCGCTGGCACTGCTGCTGGCGGCGCGGGGCCGGGGCTTCGGCGCCGGACTCGGCCCCCGGCTGCGCGCGGCCCGGGCCC
>NZ_QRGC01000007.1 GCF_003448965.1 Oceanicella sp. SM1341 | reverse complement strand
GCGAAACGCACTCCCCATCATGAGATGGGTATCACCTCGCAACGCCAGAGCTCATCTACAACGTGGGCCCCAGACGCCGCTTACGAAAGACTTCCATCCAGGCAGCGAAATCTCCGGGCGGATAGGGCTCCGGCTCGCCAATATCGCTCAGATAGCCCGTGCAATAGCGGGACGGAATGTTCATGCAGCGGCAGAAGGCGATGGCGAGATGCGCAAAATCACGGCAAACACCGGCCCGGCCGGCAAGCGTCTGAGAGGCTGTGCGGGTCGCATTCGCCTGCATATAGTCGAAAGCCACAGCCTCGTGGACGAAATCGCAGATCGTCTGGACCCTGGCCCATCCGGGCTTTGTGTTCTCAATCAGCCGCCAGGCTTCGTCGGAAAGAAGATCCGTGTCGCAATATCGGCTGCCGAGCAGATAGACGAGCGTCTCGAAAGGCAGCTCCTGAACCGCGTGTTGGACCGCCCCCGGCGCAACTGGGTCGGGCAACCCGCCATCCCGGAAAACGCCATCCGAAGACAAGGTGAAATCGCCCGCTGGTGCCACCATGCGCGTGCACCAGTTTCCGAATCCGTCACGGTAGCTTTCGAGCGGGACGCTGGGAGAGGTCACGAGATAGTCGGCGCGCTCCAGATCACCGAAGCGCGAGTAGTGCACATTCAACATCGCGATCAATGGCGTCGGCTGGGTCAACGCGTAGCGCAGGCGGCATCCTAAGCTGACGCGCATGCCGGACGCTCGAGAAGGGCCAAAGGCGTGTAGATCATCGTCCACGAGCACAGACCCCATCGGACAATCGAAAGCCTCGGTCACAACTCCAGCGATTGCCTGATCGATCGAGATGGGCGTTCTCCGGCAGCACGATCACGACGCAGTTGCGATCCTTGCGCTCGTATCCTCGCTCACAGCGCCATCCCGGCCCATACGAATCCGTGTCCAGAAAGGCATTTGCCGGTAACACGATGGCATCGCAGCGACCGTCAACCTCGGAAAAGCCTCTTTCGCAACGCCATGTATCGCCGTAATCGGTGTTGGTCAGGTAGCCGTTATCCGGCACGGCAATTGGAACGCACGCGCCATCGCCCGCTGCAAAGCCGCGATCACAGGTCCAGCCTGTGCCTCCGGGATCTTCCGTGAGAAATGCGTGGTCCGGCAGGATGATTGGAACGCAGGTTTCGCGGTCCTGCCGATATCCGCGTTCGCACTGCCAGTCGGAACCGTAAGATTGCAGGAATGCGTGGGCGGGCACAAGGATGGGGGCGCACGATGCCTCACCCCTCTCTTCGTATCCGCGGCGACATTCCCACCCCGTTCCGTAGGAACGACCCGTCGCATAGGCATTCTCCGGCAGTTCGATCGCAAGGCACTCAGCGCCATCCACCCGATACCCCAGGACACAGTTCCACCCTCCGCCATAGCTGCGGGCCTGCGCGTTCTGCGGGATCGGTCCAGTCCCGTCCTGCGCAAAGACCGGAAACGCGAGAGAGGCGATCATGCCGGCCACCGCAGTCAGTTTCGCAAAAAGGCGCCCGAGGGTCCTGCCATGTGAATGCGCATCGTGTGCCATTTGCTCCATCCTTCAAGTTCTGGGGCAGTTCGCTTGCTTGTGGGATTTCGAGCGCATCGGCTGAAGTGTGCCGTTTGCTGCCCCGCCGCCGAGACATTCGGCAACACAGATGCAATATCTGGTCTTGTCGGCATGCCTTCGTTCTCGGCTGCCTGGATCGCAAACTCGCTCGGTCCAGTAGGTTGAATGCCGAGGATCATGGCAGTGACAGCTTTAACAATGCCGCAGCTGCGTTGGCGTGCTCCTCTTGGTGGTAGTCGCCGCGAAAGACGCCGTTGACCGTCACGTGCCATATGCCGTTTCTCTGTTGGACGAGAACCTGGTCGCGTTGCGCATGCGGATCGGAGCCCTCCAATCTGTCGTTTTCAGAGGCGCTAGCGCGTTTCGCAGCCTTCGACGGATCGACCGGCGGCTGGCGCGGTTCACCGAGAAGCATCACGGCGCGGATGAATTCTTCCGCATAGTCGTCGGCCCCCCGATAGTCGTGCTCGTGCCGAGCCATGCGCATCGGTTCCACGAACCGTTCTCTCAGATGATCGACAAACCGCGGCTCAGTTCGGGACATGTATGCGATCAGCGCCTGAAGGACCCTTTCATGAGCGAGCACGCGACGTTCGAGCTCGGTTCTCTCAGCTCGGGAAGCGGAAGACTGTTCCATCGCGGGCAGGGTCTTTTCGTTGCCGATATCCGGGGACTGTTGCATTCGGAGGCTCTAAAATTGGAGCTCTGCGAGACAAGCTTGCGCGATGTCGCGGTCCGGAGCGTCGGTGCCGGGTACGGTCGCCCATCCCGCCTTGATAAGCGCGTCGCGCCTCTGGTAAGTTGACGCAGCCTTGATTGTTTCCATCTTTGCGGCCCGCTCCGGATCAGTCCGGGCCATTTCCAGACAAACGGGCACCATGGCCGCGAC
The DNA here is from genome assembly GCF_003448965.1 of Oceanicella sp. SM1341. GTDB lineage: Bacteria > Pseudomonadota > Alphaproteobacteria > Rhodobacterales > Rhodobacteraceae > Paroceanicella. Next base: position 193,625 of record NZ_QRGC01000007.1, on the reverse strand, counting down.
AACATCCTCGTGGGCCATGGTCAAGGCTCTGTCGCTCGAAGTTCCGCCGGTCACCCAGCCGCCCCATGTAAATCCGACGACACCGACAATGACCGCGCCGATTACGGCGCCGTAGATGCCGGGTTTGAGCCATTCGGGAGTGTTCATTTCAAGTCCTCCGACGGGGAAAGCGCCGTCTCGCTATCTCGGGTCGGAAATCTCCGGTCCAGGCCAAGTGCCGTTTCCAGATCCCGCTCGCTGGTCGATCGCAGTTCGACCCGTCCAGCCCTTTGCCCCTTTCCTCGAACGGTCAGATACGTCGCCGTCCTTCGGTAAGCCGCGAAGCTGAGACCTTCCAGAAGCTCTTCCTGAACGACCACGTCATAATCGCCAGCGGGCAATTCATCCGTGTAACCGGACAAGAAAAACGGGTGTTTGAACGTCACAGTCGAATTGGTCGAGCGCATGGCCATACCTGATCTCCGTGCTACCTGCAGGGGTCCAGCACCAAGTCCGAGTCCCCCTAGCTTCGGGAAGGAGGCTCACTTTGCTGGTATCAATGCTTCTACCTGGTGATAGGAATTCACGCGCTGACCCAGGTTAGCCTCGCTCGTAATGGTGAGCTTGCAGACATGACCGGGGCCGGTATGGCAGTCAGGAACGACGGCTTGGCGGCAGACTGATCTGCGTCAGCCCGCATAGGGCCGGATTCGGGCAGGATCAAAGCAATCCGAAATATCCTCGGTCGGTCTTGGCGAACCAAATCGTTCTGCGTCTAAACCTGCCGCGATCCGGAGCCACATATCACATATATCGAGGAAACAACGATGTCAGCAGCCGATATTCTCAACCCCCATGACCCCGCACTGGAACGGTTTCTCTTCGCCTCCGTCGGCGAAGACCGAAATGGCTCCATCGTGACCGTGCTCTCTGCGCTTGCCAGGCTAGAGCTCGATCCATGGGAAGTGGCCGCCGAGCTTGCGTCTTCGGGTCGTCAAGCCGCGGTTTCGCGATTGGGAACGCTGCTGTCACGCTGCAAAGACGTGCCTGCACTCGCGACGGAGAATGGAGAGGTGGCCCGCACCCTTGCCCCTCTCCTTCCGGGTGCCGCACCGGCCGCTACGAGTTTTAGCGATGCGTTGCATAAGGGCATCGCCTTCTCGCCGGGAACAATCCTGTCAGTGGCGGTCGTGATACTGATCCTGATCCAGGTAATCCTTTCCGGTACATGGGAGACAGCCGAATGACCCTCCCCGTGCCGCGAAAGACTACTCTCGAGCATGCCGCAAATAAGATCGGCAAGCCCTCTCCAACGGATCAGGAAATTCTCTGGGATATGGAAGAGCGCTTCTGGACCAGTGGCTCCGACAACGCGCGCGCGACAACCGCGGAAAACGCGATCATGATCTTTCCATACCCTCCGGGTATCCTACAGGGTGAGCAGATCTGGCACGGCCTGAAGCGCAGAACCGGCTGGCGGTCCGTGGCGATGACTGGGCGCAGAGCAACGCAATGTGGTGACATTGTCATTCTCAGCTACCATGCCTCCGCTGAGAAGCCCGATCTGCCCATCTATGAAGCACTTTGCGCCTCCACATATCTGAACGATGCGGGTGGCTGGCTCCGCACGTCACACCAGCAAACTCTAGTTGTCTGAGCCGCGGGAGAGATAAGAGAGCCAGCCAGCTCACTCCGCGATCATCAGGTCTAGGTTTTCTGAAGGCAACAGAGCCCAACCTGCCTTCAGGGGAGCATTGCGCCGCAAAAAATTTGGCGATTGTATATTTGACAAACCACTACTCGGACTTGTCGAAATTCCCGATGTTGGCGAACAGGTAGCCAATGAATGCCCCGATAAGGGCCGCGCTGGTCTCTCCGCCGATATAGCCGCCGGTAGCAAGGATCACGACGCCGGGTACAACCATCGCTGCTGCCGTAAACTGGACAAGGCGAACACCGATGCCCTTCCCGGATGCCCGCCGGTTGATGATGACGGCCAAAACCACAAGGGGAAAGACAGCGGCCGACGCAAGCTGTACCCACTCAATCGTCGTTGTCGGCATCGGCTTCTTTCAACTCCGGCTTCTGCTTCGCCAGCTTCTTCAGCCGTTCGTTGAACCGCTCTTCGTCGTCGTCCGTCTCTAGCTGGCGGGCGGCTTCCTTGAAGCGGTCTAGTTGGGATTTGTCCTTGTCCATATGCCCAACGTACTCCGACGCTTGCGACAGAAAAAGGGGCGACCCGAAGGCCGCCCAAGTTAGGTTACATACAGGCACCCGCCACCGAACCGCTAGCGCATAGCCCGGCAGCGCCCAGTCACCACCTCAGATCTGAACCGCGCCGGGTATTCCGGAGGCTGATTTCGGTTAGTTACGCGGCCATGTCTTCAGTTTCCAGAGCGGCGTAGAAGTTTGCCTCTGCTTCAGCCGGAGGGCTGACCGGCACCGCCGTCGCGGGGGTGGGCGAGATCGGCCAAACGTTCGATACCCGGCTTCAGTCCAACCCAGAGAACCTGACCCTGATCTACAGCCTGGGTTACGACTTCGGTGACGCGCCGCTGACCTATCTGTCGCCTACGCACGCCATCGCCTCAAGCCCAACTGTCTATCTTGGCACCGCGGTCCCCGACGCAGAGCCCTTCACGCAATCCGATCTCACTGCGACTGGCGATGATCTGGCGGGTGTAGACGACGAAGACGGCGTGGTGCTTCCGGTGCTGACCCAAGGCACTATCGTCACGATCACGGTCGATGTCGCAGGCGAGGGTTACCTGCAGGCATGGCTAGACTTCAACGGCAACGGACTGTTCGAGAACACCGCGGTCGAGCGGGTGGCAGCCGATTTGCGGGACGATGGCACAGGCGACGACATCGCCGCCGGCGATGGCGAAGTGCAGGTGTCCGTCACCGTACCCGACGACGCCACGACCTCCACGACCTATGCGCGCTTTCGCTGGGCCAGCCAGGCGGGCCTTGGCAGCTCAGCCCCAACACTCGATGGCGAGGTCGAAGACTATTCCTTCGTCATCGTTGCCGCCGACCTGGTCGACCGAGGCGACGCGCCTGCAAGCTACGGCGACCCACGCCATGTGGTGGTGCCCGAGATCTACCTTGGAGCCGGGCTTCCGGATACCGAAACCACGAGCCAGTTCAGCGTCGACGCCCAGGGCGACGACATCGACGGAATCGACGACGAGGACGCGGTCGCCTCCTTTCCCGAACTCGTTGCCGGAACCACCGTGCCGCTGACCGTGCGCACCCACGAGACCCTGAGCCTCCAGTACGACCTGGGCCTGCCGGTACTCGTGCCCGGAATCACCAACCTGCAGATCTGGATCGACTTCGACCGGAACGGCACCTTTGAGTCCAATGAACAGGTGGCGCTAGACTACCGTGATGGCGGCACAGGCGACACCGATGGCACCTTCAACAACCAGATCACCCTGAATATCGACGTCCCTGCAGACATCCAAAGCGGCACGACCTACGCTCGCCTGCGTTGGTCCACCACCAGCGCGGTGACCGCCGATCCGTTCGACGGGCTGAACCTTGATGGCGAAGTCGAGGATTATCTGGTCACCCTGTCAAATCCCGACGGGCCCCTGACCTGTTCGGACACGTTCTACATGATCGCCACTGAAACCTCGCAGAACCTGCCGGCGCTAAGCGCCCTCACCATCTCGGAAAGTGGCGGAACTTACACGCTGTCTCAATCCCTGTTGCCACCCGACTATACCGGCAACTATCTCGTCACCGGATGGGGGTACAATGAGCTCGACGGCTACATCTACGGGGTCCGTCAAAGCCCACGGTCCCTAGTGCGTATCAACGCGTCGGGTCAGGTGCGCGAGGTAGCGGACCTGTCGGCACTTGCCATCGAGTCTCCCGACACGAGCAGCGACATCCTGCCCAACGGTATCCTGGTCTACATGTCCGGTACAAATTTTGGTCGCTATCAGCTGCTCGACATTTCGGATCCGGCCACCCCCGTTGCCCTGGGCGTGCTCGACACCGGGCAGCCCACCATCTACGGGCGCGACATCGCCTATAATCCGCGCGATGGCATGCTGTATTTCATTGACCCCAATCGCGACATCTATGCGATTGATGCAAAGGGCGGCACGCCCGGCGCCACCATCGTAACTTTCGTGGGCAATGTGCCGCTGCCCGCGGGGTATTTTTCCATCGACATGGACTCGGTCTGGTTCGACGGCTCCGGTTTCCTCTATGCCTTTGACAACCAGTCGCGGCAGGTCTTCGCGGTCGAGGTTGGCTCCGAAGGAAGCCGTCCGGCAAGCTTCTCCTTCATCGAGCTTCAGGGCACGGTCGCCGCCCTCACCTACCAGGGTAACGACGGCGCGTCGTGCCGCGCGCCCGGCCCCTTCGCTTCGTCCGTCTTTGCCGAAGGCTCGGTCGCCGGAGCACTTTATCAGGACGCCAATGGTTCGGGTGTTTACGAGGCCGGTGAAACGCCTCTGCCGGCCGGCATTTCCGTCACGCTCTACAACGACAATGGTACCCCTGCCGATATCTCCGACGACGCTCTTGTCGCTACCGCGGAAACCCTTTCCGATGGAACCTACCTGTTCGAAACAGTGGATGCGACACTGACCTACCGGGTAGAAGTCGACGTGAACGACCCCGAGATTCCCGCAGGTCTGACCGTTTCCACAGCAAACCCTTTGACCGGGGTTACGGTTGCGACAGGTTCGACCACCGGCAGCCAGGACTTCGGCTTTGCCGCCGCCCCGGCCTCTGCGGACCTGTCGCTGAGCAAAACCGTTCTGAATGCGGCAAGCGGCCAACCCGCGAGTGAGGCGATCCTCGGCGAGGAGCTGGATCTTCCTTACCGTCACTAACGAAGGACCAGGCAACGCCACCGGCGTCACGGTGCGCGATCTGATCCCCGATGGCTTCGCCTATGTCTCGGACGATGCAACGACACAATCCGACAGCTACGACAGCGGCACGGGCCTCTGGACCCTGGGCGACGTCGCTGCAGGCAGCAGCCACAGCCTGATTATCCGCGTCACTATGCGCGATAGCGGCGAGCACACCAACACCGCGGAAATCACGGCATCCAACCTGCCGGACCCGGACAGCGATCCGCAGACCGGGATACTGGTCGACGATCTGGGCGACGGCATCCCTGACGACGATGAGGCCAACGCGACGGTTGCGCTGAGCGGCACCGGTGCCACCCTTTCCGGCACGGTATTCTTCGACAACGGCGCCGGAGCAACTGCCTATGACGGACTTCAGGAAGGCAGCGAGTCCGGAACGGACAGGGCTACCGTTCAAGTGTTCGACGCGGCCGGAGATCTAATCGACACCCCTGCCCTGACCGCTGACGGGCGATGGAGCCTGACCCTGCCCGCAGGATATGCCGACGCCGTGACTATCACAGTACAACCAAGGGAACGGGCCTATCTGGTGTCAGAAGCGCAACCCGCCCTGCCCGGCTTGTCTAATCCCGACCCGCGCGACGGCAGCGTGATGTTTACCCCCGAAGCAGGGAAAAGCTATGAAGGCATCAACGTAGGGCTGATTACGGAGGCGCGCCTTAACGAAGATCAACAAGGCGTCATCCGAGCCGGACAGGTCGTCGCATTGCGCCATGAGTATATTGCGGACGCTTCTGGTTCCGTCACCTTTGCCATCGACACCCAGGACAGCAATGTCGGCGCAGGATTTTCGGCCGCGATCTACCTCGATCTCTCCTGCGACGGCACAGCGGACCAACCGATCACAGATGCACTTTCGGTCAACGCGGATACGGTAATCTGCATCATCGCAAGGGTATCGGCATCCGCTGCTCTCTCTCAAGGCTCCTATTACGCATTCGACCTGCTGGCGGTGACAACCTATGACGGCGTCGGCATTACTGAAGAAGATCGCAACCGTGATCGTGTCACTGTCGAAGCTTCGCAAGGGACATTGTCCCTGTCCAAGACAATCCGCAACGTGACGCAAGGTACCCCCGAGGGTGTCAGCAACGGCGCGGGCGCTGGAGATGTGCTCGAGTACAGGATCTACCTCGAGAATACTGGGACGCTGCCGGCATCCGATATCCAGATATTCGACAGGACACCGCCCTACACGGTCCTGGCCGGTCCGGTGCCGAGCCCCGTGACGATTTCAAGTGGGGTCACCTGCTCTATCGTATCACCGACCGTAAATAGCCCCGGCTATTCGGGTGACCTTCGTTGGAATTGCTCCGGCTTGTATCCGGCCGGGGCACAAGGTGCGGTGAGCTTTCAAGTGAGGGTCTCCCCCTAGGCGAGAGCAACAGTCTGCCCGTCGAATGCTTACTTTGGCAGGCAGACAATCCGCTCGCCAGAAGAGGCGCGCAACAAGAAACTTGGTACACATGGGCTTGATGCCGTTGTCCTTAGCTCATCGCGCCAATGAGACCTATACAGCCCTTCACGCAACGCAAAGATACGAATACAGATCACAGTCTTGCCAATATGGTAGAGGAATGATATGTTTTCAGATCAATGAGGACTGTATGAATCGCAAAGGTATCCTTCGTGCCTGAAACAACCTCTCTTCACACGATCGGCGCGCAGCTTCGACGGGCGCGGCTGGCCGCCGAGTTGACCCAGGAACAGGTCGCCGAGTTGGCTGGCATTTCCCGCCCGCGCTACCGCGACATTGAGACAGGCGCCGCCGCCGCGCGCGCCACCACGCTGATGAATGTTGCGCGCGCGCTCGGGCTCGAGATGATGTTGATCCCGCAATTCCTGGTGCCGGCGGTCAACACCTTGCTTAACCCCGAGGCTGGGGAGGATGCCCCGGCCTTCATCCCCCAGCCGGAGCCTGACGATGAGCGCTGAGCGCACCGCCGCCAATGTTCAGGCGCTCGACATTTTCCTGAACCAGCACAAGATCGGCACCATCGTCCGAACCCCGGGCGACTTCAACGCTTTCAGCTTCGATCCTGCCTATCGCGCGACAGGCGGATACCCCATCCTCAGTCTGTCCTTCCGGGCGGCGAATGGCGGGCTGCGCAAGGATCCGCGGCCGATCGCAGGTGCCCTGCCGGCTTTCTTTGCCAACCTGCTTCCCGAGGACAAGCTGCGCGACGCGATGGAAAAGCATCACGCCGGGCGCGTCCGTCCCGGGAATGACTTCGACCTGCTCGCAGCGCTCGGGGCCGATCTGCCCGGCGCTGTGCGCGCCCTGCCGGGCGACGGCCCTGCCCTGGCCCCGGCGAAGCCCACGCAGACGGCGCCGAAAGCCCGCTTCTCTCTGGCCGGCGTCCAGATGAAACTCTCGGTGATGAAGAACACCGGTAAGGGCGGCGGGCTGACCGTACCGCTTGGCGACGGCGACGGACAATATATCGCCAAGTTCCCCTCCACGGCTTTTCCGGCGGTGTCGGAGAACGAATTTGCCAACCTCGCACTGGCCGAAGCGATCGGCATGGAGGTGCCCGAGCGCGAGCTGGTTACCCGCGACCAGTTCGACGGCATCCCAGCGGAATTCGAGACCATAACCGAGGGGCAGGTCCTGTTGCTGCGCCGCTTCGATCGCGAGCATGGCGGCCAGCGCATCCATATCGAGGATTTCGCCCAGGTGTTCGGCATTCCTCCCGCGCGCAAGTACGAAGGTGCAGCCTATCACGATATCGCATCAGCGCTCAGCATCGCCATTTCTCCGCTGGCGGCGCTGGAGTTCGTCCGGCGTCTCGCGCTTTCGGTGATCATGGGCAACGGCGACATGCACCTGAAAAACTGGTCGCTGATCTACCCCGGGGACGGCAACGCCCCTGCCCTCGCGCCCGTCTACGACCTGCTCTCGACCATCCCTTATCTTCCTGCGGACAACCTGGCCCTGTCGCTCGGCGGCGAGCGCGCCTTCAAGGCACTGACCTCAGCGCGCTGGAAGGCTTTCGCCAACCGCGCCAAGCTCCCCGAACCCGCCGTTTTGAAGGCGGTTGTCGAAACCGTTCAGGCGGTCGATGCGCATTGGTGGGATCTGCCCGAACGCGCCGTCGTGCCCAACGCAGTGCTGGAGCGCATCGACGCCAATGTCCGGACAATGACGGCCGTTCTGGTCGGGTGACCGGGCGAGCTAGGTCGGCGATTTCCAGACCAGCCTCACTTGGGGATCACGGATCGCAAGCCATATCGGCAATGACGATCGGTCCAGCCTAATGGCGGGACGGACACCTCATTCGGAAGGAGCTTGCGCAGATTACATGAAGATCGGGGTTACGATCGCTGAATCGCAACGTAGCGCACGAATGAGAAGGAAACAAAGCACGAAAACTCGTGTGCAAATACTGCACACATAAGTCATCAAGTGATTGATCTAAAACACAAATCAATCCCATCCATCATCGGGGCGATGGACAGGCAGGCGGCCGTCGATCTGCCGTGCTTCATGCTTTTCTCATCCACTTGCGGGCACCTGCTGTTCGACACTTTTCGGTTCATTGCGGACCAACCCGTCGATCCTGGCGTCCTGTCTGGTCCTGCGGAGCGGACGGGGCCACCGTCACGGGCGCGATCACCACACGCAAACGCAAGGATCTCGGGTACAGGGCACGTGTACGAGTGACGGGCGACGGCACCGTCTATCACGAGACAAGCGCTTTGGACAGACGCCCGGCCGCGACCGCCCGCACCGTGAAGCGCGCGCGGGAAGCGGCCGGGCCGGAGGCCCCGGAGGCAGCCGCACCGCCGCCGCGCCCGGACGGGCGAGCAAAGCAGACCGGACCGACCCCGGCCAAGCCGAACGGCGCTTCGGGCCGGGCGTCGTTCGCCGGAGGATCCACGCGCCGGGGGAGCGCGCGGAAAGAGCGCGGGATCCGGGGGGAGCGGATCGCCGCGCCTTTCGTTGGCCGGACAGCTTTGCCGCCCGGCAGCCGAGCCTGCCTTGCGGGGGCCCGCTCCCGCCCGGTTCCCGGTCAGAACTGCTGGCTGGTCGGGCGCAGAACGATCGCATTGATGTCGACATCCGCCGGCTGTTCGACCGCGAAGGCGATGGCCCGGGCCACGCTGGCGGCCGGGATCGCGCGCTCGTAGAAATCGTGCACCGCCCCCGTCGCGGTGCCCGTCGTGCCGAGCTTGAGCTCGCTCTCCACCGCGCCCGGCTCGATGGAGGTGACGCGGATATGCTCTCCGACTTCCTGACGAAGCCCTTCCGAGATGGCGCTGACCGCAAACTTCGTGCCCGAATAGACCGTTCCGCCCGGCGCGAACACCTTGATGCCGGCCACCGAGCTGAGGTTGATGATGTGTCCGCCCTGCTGATCGAGGAACCGCGGAAGAACGGCGGCGATCCCGTAGAGGACACCCTTCACGTTCACGTCGATCATCTGGTCCCATTCATCGGTGTTCACCTCGCTCATGGGCCGGATCGGCATCAACCCGGCATTGTTGACCAGCACGTCGATCCGCCCGAAATCGGCGACGACGGCTGCCACCACCGCCTCCATCCGGGCCTTGTCGGTCACGTCGAGGGCGTAGGCCCGGGCCGTTCCGCCCCCGGCTTCGATCTCGGACACGACCTCGGCCAGCTTGTCCGCGCGGCGCGCGGCGACGGCGACCCTGGCACCCTTTCGAGCCAGAAGGCGTGCGGTTTCGGCGCCCAGGCCGCTGCTGCCGCCGGTGATGAGGACGACCTTGTCTTCGATGTTGTTGCTCATGTCATTGCTCCGGTTTCATGAAGGCGCATCTCGCGCCATCTGCTTGCTCTGGCGGGGGCGCTCCCGCGCCTCCGCCGGTGTGCTCGTTTCGGATGCTCGGCGGGCGGCCGGACAGACGCTACCCGGCGGCTGCCACCGCCCCGGCCCGGTAGGTCGGGTAGTCGGTGAAGCCTTTCTCCGCGCCGCCGTAGAGCGTCGTCGGATCAAGGGGGTTGAGCGGCCAGCCATTGGCGATGCGCTCGGGCAGGTCGGGATTGGCGATGAAGGCACGGCCGAAGGCGACGAGATCGGCAAGGCCGCTCTCCAGAAGCTTCGCGCCGCGCTCGACCGTATATCTGCCGGCGCAGATCACGCGACCCGAGAACACCTCGCGCACCGCCTCGCGGAAACCGATCGGCAGATCGGGCGCGCCCTCCCAGTCGGCCTCGGCGATCGACAGATAGGCGACGCCCGCCTGCTCGAGGATCCGGATGGCTTCGATATAGGTCGCATGCGGGTCTGACTCGACGAGGCCGATATAGACGCGCTCCTGGTCCGTGCTTTCGAACAGAGGCGTGAACCTGACACCGACGCGGTCGGCGCCCACGGCTTCGGACACCGCGGCGACCACCTCGCGGAGAAACCTCAGGCGGTTCCCGAGCGAGCCGCCGTATTCGTCGGTGCGCGTGTTGGAATGCTCCGAGATGAACTGGTTGATGAGATAGCCGTTGGCAGAATGCAGCTCGACCCCGTCGAAACCCGCCGCGAGCGCGTTGCGCGCCGCCCGGGCGTACATGTCCACGAGGTCGTGGATCTCGGCCACGCTCAGGGCGCGGGGCGTCGGCGGGGCGACCAGTTGCCCCTCACCGGGCGCGGTTTCGATGAAGGCCTTCACCTTCTCGGGCGCGATCGCGGAAGGGGCGACCGGCGCATCGCCGTTCGGCTGCAGCGCATGGTGCGAGACCCGGCCGACATGCCAGAGCTGTGCAAAGATCACACCGCCCTGCGCGTGCACCGCGTCGGTGACCTGGCGCCAGCCTTCGATCTGGGCGATCGAGTAGATGCCCGGCGTCCAGGAATAGCCCTGTCCGCGCGGCTCGATCTGCGTGCCTTCGGTCACGATGAAGCCGGCGCCGGCGCGTTGCCGGTAGTATTCGGCCATGAGCGACGTTGCGCTGTCGCCCGGGCGGGCGGCCCTCTGCCGGGTCAGCGGGGGCAGGACGATGCGGTTGCGAAGGGTGTGACGGCCAAGCGTCACCGGGGTGAAGTAGGGATCGGCATGTGTCATCGGGGTGTCTCCGTTCGGGCAGGCACAGAACGACCCGGCGCCCGGGCGTGGCCGGGAGCGGCGTCCTGAACTCCTGGTGGGTGATGAAGGCGGTGCGGGGACGGCCCCGTCCGGGCCGCCCCCGCTGGCGCTCACTTGTGGATCAGCACGGTCTTGGGATTGGTGAAGAGCTCACGGCCTTCGCGGCCATGCTCGGTGCCCAGACCCGACTGCTTGACCCCGCCGAAGGGAATGTCGACGCCCTGGGTCTGGATCTCGTTGACCCAGACCATGCCGGCCTCGATCCGGTTGGCGACCGCGACAGCGGCCCCGGTGTCACGCCCCCAGACCGAAGCACCCAGACCCCAGATGGAATCGTTGGCGCGCGCCACGACCTCGTCGACATCGTCGTAGACGAGGATCGGCACGATGGGGCCGAACTGCTCCTCCTGGACGATCTTGCTGTCTTCCGGCGGGTTGTCGACGACGGTGATCGGGAAGAAGTAACCCGGCCGGGTCTCGTCGATCTCGCCGCCCAGAACGATGTTCTGCCCGTTCGCCTTGATGTCGGCCAGGAAGGTCTTGAGCTTCTCGAACTGCATCCTGTTCTGGACCGGACCGACACCGACCTCGGCATCGAGGCCGTTCCCGACCCTGACGGTCCGGGCGTAGTCCACGAAGGCCTTCACGAAGTCGGCGTGGATCTTGCGGGGAACGTAGAGCCGCTTGATACCGACACACCACTGCCCCTGGTGGCCGAGGGCACCCCAGAAGAGCTGCGGGATGATCGCCTCGTAATCCGCATCCGGCATCACGATGGCGGCGTCGTTGCCGCCGAGCTCGAGCGTCACGCGCTTGACCGAGCCGGCCGCGGCGCGCAGCACGTGCTTGCCGGTTTCGGTCGAGCCGGTGAAGCTGATCTTGGCGATATCGGGGTGGTTGGTCAGCTGCGGCCCGAGGTCGTCGCCCCCCGTCACCACCGACAGAACGCCTGCGGGCAGCACGCTCTGGGCGATTTCGCCGTAGCGCAGGGCCGTGAGCGGGGTGAACGGTGTCGGCTTCAGCACGAAGGTGTTGCCGGTGATCAGCGCCGGGGCGATCTTCCACAGCGAGAGCAGCACCGGGAAGTTCCACGGCGTGATGCCCCCGACCACGCCGAGCGGGACATGGTGCAGCTCGACGATGTGGTCGGCGGTGTCCTCGACGATCTCGACGGGAATACGGCGTTCGGCGATCTGGCGAATGTATGAAATCGACTGGTCGACTTCCGGCATCGCCATGGTGACCAGCGGCTTGCCCTGCTCGAGGGTCAGCAGATAGGCGAGCTCGTCGCGCTTCTCTTCCAGCGCATCGGCGAACTTCTTGAGGTAGACCTCGCGCGCGTCGTAGCCGAGAGCCGACCAGCTCCGGAAGGCGGTCCTGGCCGCGGCGATTGCCTCGTCCAGCTGTTCGGCGGTCGCCGCAGGGGCCTGCGCGAACACCTCGCCGGTGGCGGGATTGATGACGTCAAACGTCTTCTCCGCCCGTACGAGCCTGCCCGCGATCGAGAGATGGTACGGATCCGAGAAGAAGCTGCTGTCTTCTGCCGGAACGTTTATCGTGGTACGTTCATTCATGATACTACTCCTGGTGGTAGTAAGGGAAGCCCTCGGGCCGTTACATCCTTCAGGTCTTCCCTGACCGGAGGTCGCTTCCCGCGACCCCTTCCGACCGGGTCGTCACCGTTGGCGCGGTGGCGGCCCGGCTTCGCTTCAATCAACCTCGGCCCCGGTGTCCTTTGCCTTGCCCGGGCGCGCGGGCCTCATGAAAACTCCTGTTCCTCCTCCGGCCCGGCGCCGGGCGACGCGGCCTGCCGGAGCGACCGCCTCGCGCCGCCTTCGGGCATCGGGCCATGGCCCGGCTCCTGCCGCCTGCGCGCTACATTGGCGGCCGTACGGTGCTGTCATCGTTGCGGGCCATGCTCCGGTCGCTCTCGATATTAAAACTGACCGGTCGTCTATTACTTGGTGACGAAGCACCGGCTGTCAAGCCGCCCGGGCCCGCTGCTGCTATTTTCCCGACAGCAGCAGGTCCGTCGCGATCATGGCTGCGTCGAAGGGCGCGGGTTTGCGTTCGATCTTCGCCATCACGCTTGCACCGAGCCAAAGCTGATAGAGGGTCTCCGCGATGTCGAACGGGTTGCGCGTGCTCTCGACCGAACCGTCCTCGAGGCCGTCCCTCAGGGTTCGGCACAGGCGGCTGACGATCCTCGACGTGCCCTTGCGAAGCTCAAGGCGCATGTCCTCCGAAATGTCCGACACTTCGGCACCCAGCTTGACCGCCAGGCATTTCCCTTCCGGATCATTGCCTTCCTGGTTCGTCCTCCAGAAGCGCCAGTAGGCCTGAAGCCGCTCGCGCGCGGGTTTCCCCTCGTCCGCCAGCATGGTCTCAAGCTCGGCCAGGTAGCCCTCGAAGTAGTGCTCCAGCAGGGCCCGCCCGAAAGCCTCCTTGGACTCGAAGTAATAGTAGAACGACCCCTTCGGCACGCCGGCTGCCGCAACGATCTCGCTCAGCCCCACGCCGGAGAAGCCGCGCGCCGCAACCAGGGCCTTCGCGCTGTCCAGGATGTGGATCTTCACGTCACCGGATTTGTCAGATGTCCTTGTCCTGGCCATTGCTTGCTCCAAACTAGCCGACTGGTCGAATAAGTGGGGATCGCCCCGGCGGCTGTCAAGGAGCGCCCTGCCCCGCATTGCATCGGCGCCCGGCCGCCTTTGCCGCCGGGCGCGCGAGGCTTCACAGCGCAGGTCGCAGGCCACGGACCGGGCTCACGCTTTCGAGGGTCGAGGCCACGTTGAGGATCGTGGTTTCAGCCAGCCAGCTTCCGACGATCTGGACATTGATCGGCAGCCCTTCCGTGCTGGTGCCGAACCGCATCGAGATGCCGGGCAGGCCGGTGACGTTGAGGGGAACCGTCGCGCCCTGCAGATAGGTCGCGTCGACCGTCCGGCCGTTGATGACGAATTCCTCCTGTCCGTGCTTGTGCGCGGGCAGCGGCAGCACCGGCGTGATCAGCGCGTCGAACTTCGCGAAGTATTCCGCGAACCCGTCGCGAAGACGCTCTGCGGCCTGCTCGGCGGCGATGTAGTCCCCCAGCGACGTATCGGGAAGGGAGAGCATCGTCCTGGACATCTTGTACATCTGGTCCTCGTGCCCCTCCGTCACGGCGGCAAACTCGGGCTTCATCTCCATCACGTGGAGCTTGTTGAAGACATCGAGGGCGAAGTCCTTCTCGAGCGCGGGAATGCGGACGGGCTCGACATGGAGGCCGCTCTCCCTGAGGGCTTCGGCCGCGGCTTCGACTGTCCGCGCCACCTCGGGGTCGATCGGGCCGAAGCCGGGCTCGACCAGCCAGCCGACACGGAGCTGGCGGTACGGCTGACGCCCGATGCCCGCGTCGAACGCCGCGGTGCTCGTGGCGAAGGCGTCCTTGCCATCCGGCCCGGCCAGTTGCGAGAAAGCCAGGGCGAGGTCGCGGATGCTGCGCGCCATCGGGCCGACGTGCCAGAAGCGGCGCGGCGCACGGGGGTAAATGCCGGTCATCGGCACCCGCCCATGCGTGGCCTTGAGCGAGACGATGCCGGTCTGGGCGGCCGGGCCGCGAACCGAGATGGCCAGGTCCGTGCCCAGGCCCAGGGGCGACATGCCCGCCGCGATCGCCGCGGATTCACCGCCGCTGGACCCGCCGGGGGTGCGCGTGAGGTCCCAGGGGTTGTTCGAGCGCCCGGTCAGCAGGTTGTCGCTCTCGATCCAGTAGGAGAACTCGGGGAGGTTCGTCTTGGCGAGGAGGATGCCCCCTGCCCGCTTCAGCCGCGCGACGCTGGTGGCATCGACCTCGGGGACGCGCCCCTTGAAGATCGGCGAGCCACGCTGTGTCAGGACGCCCGCCGTGTCGATCGAATCCTTGATCGTGAAGGGCACGCCATGCAGCGGCCCGACATCCTCGCCCGCCTGTATCGCCGCCTCCGCCCTTCTCGCCTCGGCGAGGGCATTGTCCGCCAGCGTGACGATCGCGTTGATTTCGGGGTCGACCGCCTCGATGCGATCAAGGTGAGCCTGCACGACCTCTACCGGCGACAGTTCCTTGTTTCGAATGCGTGCCGCCAGCCCGGTGGCGTCGGAATAGGTGATGTCTTCGCTCATGGTGCGTCTCCTGATGGATGCCAGGCGCAGGACTGTGCCCGTCGCGTGGCTGCCGAAGCCTACCTAACACTTGGTAGACAGCCAGATAGATCTTCCCCTTCCCGCCGTCAAGGACTATCTAACAATTGGTAGGTAACTCGCAGCGCAGGTCGAAAGGGTCCGCGATGAGCAGGAATGCAAGGGAAGCGATTCTGGCGGCCGCCAGGCAGATGGCGCAGGCGCATGGCTATGGCGGGCTGAACTTCCGCGACCTTGCCAGCGCCGTCGGCATCAAGGCAGCCAGCATCTACTATCATTTCGAGAACAAGGCCGATCTCGGTGCCGCGGTCGCGCAGCGGTACTGGGAGGACACGGCGGCGGAGCTCGACGAGCTGCTGGAGCAGTCGCCCGACCCGAGGGCGGCGCTGGTTCGGTATCCGTGGATCTTCCGCAGGTCGCTCGAGAACGAGAACAGGTTGTGCCTGGGCAGTTTCATGTCAGCCGAGTACGACGATCTCCCGGACACGGTGAAGACGCAGGTGCAGGCGTTTGCCGACGTCAATGTCGCCTGGCTTGGCAAGGTGCTCACCGAGGCCGGGCTGGGCGATGCCGCCTCGCGCGAGGATCGGGCCAGGGCGATCTTCGCGGCCATCGCGGGGGCGCAGCTTCTCGCACGCAGCCGGGCGGACATCGGGCTGTTCGACACGCTGGTGGAGAGCTACCGCACGACGGGCCTGCTGCCGTGATCCGGGCCGGCCGGACCGATCGCGGGCAACGCCGACGCGCCGGCGGCGCGATACCGGCCGCTCCCGCGCCCGAGGCGGCCCCCTCGAGGGAGGCCGCCCGCAGGATCACTCTGCCTCGACAGAGGCGAGGAACGCGCGCAGGGAGGCGGTGACCTCTTCCGGGGCTTCCTCGGCCACGTAGTGACCGGCCTCGGGCAGGTGTTCGAGCCGCGGGTTCACGAACCGCCCCTGCAGGAACTCGACGAGCAGGACGTTGCCCAGCCCGCCGATCCCCAGCGAGGGCACCTCCAGCTTGTCCGGGTAGGTCAGCTGGTCGTCGAGGTCGGTCGGATAGGCCTGATACCAGCCGTTGCCGCCCCGGATGCCGTCCCTGGTGTTGTAGGCCGCGGCATAGACCGCGCGGTCCCGCTCGCTCAGCGCGTCCTGATTGTAGAGCAGCGAGTCCCAGAACCAGTTCTGGTAGATGTGCGCGCGGCCTTCGATCAGCTCTTCGGGCATGTCATGGACCTGGTTGAACGCGAACCACCAGAGGAAGAAATCCTGACGGAACTCCCCGGTCAGCGGCGCGGAGGGCACGAGGCGCATGTCCCGCGTGCTCTGCGGCTGGGCCGACACGTCGAGGAAGCTGACGGAGGTCGTTGCCTCGGGATAGTTCGCGGCGAAGGCATAGGCCACCTGCGAGCCGATGTCGTGGCCGACCAGATGCACCGCGTCGTATCCCAGTTCGCCGATCAGCGCATGGATATCCGCGGCCATGGTCTTCTTGTCGTAGCCGCCCTCGGGCTTGTCGGTCTCGCCCATGCCGCGGATGTCGACGGCGATCACCGTGTGGTCTTCGGCCAGGTCGGGCATGATCTTGTTGAAGGCCCACCAGGTCTGCGGCCAGCCGGGCATCATGATGACGGGCGGACCTTCGCCGCCGGTCACATAGTGCATGCGGATGCCGTTCACCTCGGCAAACCTGCTGGCAAAGCCGTCGAGTTCGCCGACCAGCGCTTCGGTCGAGACGTCGATCCCCTCGTAGGGGCTCCCCTTGTCCGTGGTCTGGGCGGCCGCCGCGACAGGCAGGGCGAGCGACAGGGCGGCTGCCGCGATGGTGCGTTTCGTGGGATGCATGCGTGTGGTCCTTATGCGTGATTTTCGGATGACAGGGACCGGTCCCGTGCCGCGCCTGTGCGTCACGGGGTGATATCCGGTCCGGTGTCGGGAGAGGGTGGGGCTAGGCGCCGGAGTATCCGGCCAGCGCTTCGGCGCGTTTCGCGAGGCCTTCGACCCAGGTCTGGTGATAGTCGTAGAGCGCACCGGGTGCCTTGCGGCCGATCTCCTCGAGATAGAAGGGCCCCTGCAGGGTCTCTTCCGTGAGGATGTGGGTGCCGGTCGCGGTGGGCGTGAGCACCCAGCCGTGGTAGGCGGTCGACCCGGTCTCGTCGCCCTCGACCGTGGTCGACCAGGCCAGCCGGCGCATGGGAACATGCTCGGTGACCCGGCAGCTCATCGCAAAACCGACGGTGACCCGGGTGAAACGCGTGCCGGGGCCCAGCTCCCGCGCGCCTCCGAGGATGCTGATCCGGTTCTCGGCCGGAAAGTGCTCGAACCAGCTCCCGGCCTCGACCAGCAGTTTCCATACCGTCTCGATCGGTGCCCGGGCGTCGATTTCGTTGAGCGCGTAGAGCGAGGAAACCCGTGGGTCGTGATCCGCGGGAAAAATGACTTTGTCGAGCATGGCTCTTGTCCTTCTTCAGATGTGCACCGTCGTGACGTGCCCTGCGGGCGCAGGCCGGCTCCGCCACCACGGAAGATCGGCGGGCCGGCGCCCCCGGCTCCCGGTGGCGCCGGTATTTATGTATCGTTCGACACATAAATAGGTAGAGAGCTTGCCAGACGAGGTCAACGGATTTATGTATCGATCGATGAAGAATTTTCCCGAGGCAGATAAAGGCTCCCGAAGACCCCGCGGTCGGCCGCGGAACTTTGACCGCGACGCGGCGCTCGAAGCCGCGACCCGGCTGTTCTGGGAGCGCGGGTACGAGGCGACCTCGATTTCGGACCTGACGGCGGCCCTGGGCATCGGGTCACCCAGCCTCTATGCCGCCTTCGGCTCGAAGGAGGCGCTCTACGCCGAATCCGTGGACCATTATCGGGCCCGCTACGAGAAACTCGTCTGGGACAGGTTCTTCGCCGCCCCCACGGCCCGCGAAGCGGTTTCGGGCCTTCTGCAGGACTCCGCCGCAGCGCTGAGCGGCGAGGTGGCCGATATCCCGCGCGGCTGCATGGTCACCCTGTCTGCCGTGGGGAGCGAGGGAAACGAGCAGCTCGGCGAGCTGGTTCGCAAGGCGCGCCACCTGACCTATGAGCGGCTGAAGCGCCGCATCGAGACAGCGGTGGACGAGGGCGAGTTGCCCGCCGGCGTGGATGTCGAGGGCCTGGCCCGCTTCGTTCAGACGGTCCAGAATGGCATGTCGATCCTGGCGCGTGACCGGGTGGGCCGGGCGTCGCTGGAGGCTGTTGCCCGGGTTGCCCTGACGGGCTGGGACAGCCAGGTCGCCACGGCATCCCCGGCGGGCTGAAGCGGGCCGAAAGCGCGCCCCTCCCGCGACCGGAGCGCCGCCGGACCGAGCCGGCCGGCCCGGGCAGCCGGTTCCGCCCGGCCGGTCATTCCGGGCACATCCCTTGCGAATTGCGCCTTCGGCAGGCCTTGCGAATTGCGCCTTCGGCAGGACGCGCCCGGGTGCTGGGCCCCGGGCAGGAGCCGGCGCGGGCCTCCCGCCCCCGGCCTGTCCCGGTCGCGATGCGACGGCTTCCGCGGAGGCAGGGGGCGGCGGGGCCCTGCCCGCGTCACGTCCGGGCCATGGCCGCGACGGCATCCGCGATCGGGGTCGGGCCGCCGGTCACTTCGAGGATGATGCGGCTGACGTCCGGCTGGCGCAGAACCTCCACGACCGTCTCCGCGACGTCATCGCGGGTGATCTCCTCGTGAACCTTCGCGAGACCCAGATCGACAAGGCCGGTACCGGGGGCGTTGCTCAGCGCCGAAGGGCGCACGATGACCCAGTCCCGATCGGTGAGCACGAGCTCGACCTCCGCCTGCTTCTTCGCAACCATGTAGTGCTCGAACTCCTCGTCCATGCGCCGCTCGCGCCAGGCCTCCGGAAAGACCGATACCAGGACAATCCGGCTGACGCCGGCGATCGCGGCTGCCCTTGCCAGCTTTCCCGGGCCGGCACCGTCGATCTGGTCGACGGTTTCGGGACCGCCCTCCCCCCCGGCACCCGCCGTGAAGACGGCCGCATCATGCCCGCGTATGATCCCGGCGAGCTCCTCGGCGGAAAGCTTCACGATATCCCCGAGCGTCGCGGCGACACCTTCGGCGGCCAGCTCCTCGACCTGGGCCGGCCTGCGGACCAGCCCGCCCACCTGATCGCCCTGCGCCACGAGGCGCGCTGCAACCCGGCGACCGACACCGCCCGCGATCCCGACAACAAATACTTTCATCATGTCACTCCGTCTCATCTGTTTCCGCGGTCCGGATGGCCGTGTCCCGAGGCGCTGCCGTTGTCAGCACACACGGGTCTCCGCCCCCGCGCCGGCCTCTTGTCCGAGAGACGCACGAACGGCACCCGCACCGCAATGATCGCCACAAGAGCGGTGTGGCCCCGTCGTTCGCCCAGGCGCCCCGGTCACGCCTGCAGCAACCAGCCCGGATACTCGCGGGGCAAGGCGCTGGCCGCATCCAGCCGCAGCATGTCCTCGCGATCCAGCCTGATCCGGGTCGCCTCGAGATTGTCGTGCAACTGTCCGACGCGCTTCGCGCCGATGAGCACGGTCGAGACGACGGGCTGGGCAAGCAACCAGGCAATCGCCACCTGCGCCGGGCCGCTGCCGTGCTTCTGCGCCACCTTGCGCAGTTCCGCGATCAGCGGCTCGCCGCGGGCCCGGTCGATCGGAGGAAAGTCCAGCCCGGTCTGCCGCCCGCCTTCCGCGTCACCGCCGCCCGAGTATTTCCCGGTCAGGTATCCGCCGGCAAGCGGGCTCCAGACCATCAGCCCGACCCCCTCGGATGCCAGCAGCGGCACGAGCTCCCGCTCGAGATCGCGGCCGACCAGCGAATAGTAGGCCTGCAGCGACGTGACCGGAGCGAGATTCCTGGCGCGGGTGATGCCGATCGCCTTCATGATCTGCCAGGCGGCCCAGTTCGAGAGGCCGATGTAGCGCACGTCTCCCGCGCGCACCAGAGTGTCCAGGGCATCCAGGGTCTCCTCGACCGGCGTTTCCGGATCGAAGGCATGGATCTGGTAGAGGTCCATGTGTCCGAGCCCCAGCCGCTTGAGGCTGGCCCGGGCCTCGGACAGGATGTGCCCGCGCGAGGCCCCGCGGCGGTTGGGCCCTTCCCCCATCGCCGAGGCCACCTTGGTGGCGATGACGACGTCATCGCGGGCGACGCCGAGGTTTCGCAGCGATTGGCCGAGGATTTCCTCGCTGCGGCCCTGCGCATAGACATTCGCCGTGTCGAAGAGATTGATCCCGGCATCGAGGGCCACCTTCACCAGGGCGTCGGCATCGTCCTGGCCGAGCCGCCCGACCTGCCCCCAGATGCCATCGCTGCCGCCGAACGTCATGGCGCCGAAGGCCAGCTCCGAGACATGCAGTCCGCTGTTCCCGAGTTGTCGCAGTTCCATCTTTCATCTCCTCGTGTCCATGCTTCGGGCCGATCGGCGCTGCTGTCGGAGATGGTGCGGTTGTCGCGGCCCGGTTTCTATGCGGATCGGATCAGGGAGTGGTGCACTGCTCTCAAACAGCGGAGACTGCCATGCGAAACGCGGCGCGGCCCCGGGCCGCGCGAGGCGGAGACGTCCGACGCTGATCGGATCGCGCTCGGGCTTGATAGGATTTGCATAGCCCCATACGCTCGATGATGGTGTGATCAGATCACGGCCGGGCGAAACACTCGTACCGATCGCATGGGCGCCTCGCCGCCCCCCGCCGGCAGACGAGTTTGCCGTCACGCAACATGTCAGAGGTTGAATCGCCGTGGAAACACCAAGTTTTGCCGATCTGCTGGAAGTCATCGAACGTCACGCCCGGTACGATTTCGAAACGGAGATCCCGGGACTGAAGGTGGTGCGGTCCGACTACCCCACCGAGATCGGCCACTGGCTCTATCAGCCGTCGTTCGGGGTGGTCGCGCGGGGCGAGAAGCAGCTGATGCTCGCCGAGAAGCCCTTTCACTACAGGGCCGGGGGTTCGCTGGTCTGCGCCGCGGATGTTCCGGTGACCTCGCAGGTGACCGAGGCCAGTCCGGCCGCGCCTTACCTGGCGGTCCATCTCGACCTCGACCCGCAGGTCGTGGTCGAGCTGTTGCGCGACCGTTCGGGCCTGCGTCCCGACCCCGACGCGACACCCATCGCAGCCATGCACGAGCTTTCCCCCGACCTGCACGACCCGCTGATCCGGCTGCTGTCCCTGCTCGACCGGCCGCGCGACATCGACGTGATGGCGCCGCTGATCCGGCGCGAGATCACCTGGAGGCTGCTGCACACCGAGCACGCACTGCAGCTGAGCCAGCTCGCCTTCGCCAACGGCCACGCGGCGCGGATCGGGCGCGCGACCGCCTGGATACGGGACAATTTCTCGGAAGCGCTCAGCATCCCCGACCTGGCCGGAATGACCGGCATGAGCGTCCCCAGCTTTCATCGGCACTTCAGGGCGGTGACCTCCATGTCGCCGCTGCAGTTCCAGAAGCGCGTGCGCCTGCAGCAGGCCCGCCGCGACCTGCCCGGCGCCAGCACGATTTCCGCAGTCGCCTACGAGGTCGGCTACGAGAGCCTGTCCCAGTTCAATCGCGACTATCGGCGCCTGTTCAATCTGACGCCGAGCGAGGATTCGGCGCAGCTCCGGGCCACCCTGGGGCAGGAGTTCGTGCCCTCCGGCCACTCCGCCCTCGCCTGACCCCGCGCGGCGGGGCCGGAAACGCGCCCTGCCCCGCCCTGCCCGCAAACCGGCATCCGCCCCGTTTCGCGCGCCCTCCACGAGGACGCGTGTCCCACGGATAGAGGAAATCGCAATGTCCGCCCCCGAAAAAAACTTCGCCGATCGGCCGTCGCGGAGGAGATCGCTCCCGGCTCTTCTCTCGCTTGCCGTGCTGGTGCCCGCTGTCGGGCTCGCGGGTTGCCTGAACTCCGGCCCGATCGCGGTCGCGCAGGAGACGATCGAATTTCCGTCGCAAAACGGCAGCGTGTCGGTGAGATCCGTCCGGCAGATGAGCGTGGGGATCTCGACCGCAGCGGGAGCGATCGTGACCGATCCCACCGGGAGCGCCAGCAGCTACGCGGCGTTCGGCACGCCCGAACTGATCCTGGTCTCGCATGAACACGACGAGCATTTCGACCCGGACACGCTCGAGGATCTCGCCGGGCCGGACACGCGCATCATTGTCCCTCCCTACGTGATGGAACGGCTTCCGGCGGCCCTGCGCGACAGGGCCATCTCGCTCCCCAATGGCGACAGCGCCGAGCTGGGGCGGTTCACGGTCGAGGCCGTGGCCGCATACGGGCTCGGGGGACAGGCCGCGCAATGGCATCCGCAAGGGCGCGGCAACAGTTACCTGGTGTCCTTGGAGGGGCAGCGGCTGTTCATCGCCGGCTCGACAGAGGCCGTTCCCGAGATGCTGGAGCTGCGCGATGTCGATCTCGCCCTGCTGCCGCTCTACCCGCCCTATGCCCTCGGCCCCGAAGACGCGGTGCGGGCGATCTCGATCATGCAGCCGGGCGCCGTCTACATCTACCAGTACGACAGCACCCGCACCCGCGATGCGTTTCTCGACCGGCTGAGCGGCGCCTCGCCGCACCCCGGTGTATCTGCACCCGACATTCCCTGACCGTACCGGGCGGAGGCTCCATGCCACGCGCCGGGGCCCGAACGCCCGGGGGGCGTGACGGACACCCCGACGGGGCCGCGGTGTCACCCCCCCGGCCCCGGGCCTTCGCCGGCACTTCGGGCCGCGCCGGGGCGCATGCCCGCAGTCCCGGCCGATCCTAGCGGGCGGAGCGCAGCTTGTCGGCGCCTCCGAGGAAGGGGGCGAGCAGCACCATCACGAGCGTGACGCCGGCCAGCATCCAGAGCGGCAGCTGCATGTCGCCCGATCGGTCGTGCAGCAGCCCCACCATGAGCGGCCCCAGCGCGCCGACCCCGTAGCCGAAGGCCAGCACGAACGCGTTCCAGGCGGTCGCCTCCTCCGAATCCGACGTGTGGACCAGTGGCAGGGTCATGCCCAGCGTGAACGAGCTTCCCACCCCCAGGGCCAGCAGCGCGACAAAGGCGCAGGGCGGCGCTCCGGGCACCAGAAGCAGCCCCAGGACGCCCGACAGGATGAACAGGGCCGCAAGGCCGATGTGGATTCTCCGGTCGCCCTTGTGCCCGAAGAGCCCGGGCAGCGGATTGGCGATCATGAAGGCGATGGTGTAGGTCGTGAGCGCCAGCCCCGCCGTGGCCGCATCGTGGCCGCGTTCAATGATCAGCGTGACGAGCCAGACCAGGACGCCGAAGAACAGGATGTTGTTGGCCGCGAAGTAGATGGCGATGCGCCAGGCCGCCGGGTTTGCAAGCGGAAGGCGGGCCCGTCTGGCAGGACCGGCGGACACGGGCCGGGCCGGTTCGCGGCGCGATACGATGATCCAGGCCGCGATGGCGGACAGGCCCGGCACGACCCAGACGCCGGCACCCACGCGCCAGGTGTCCGCCAGGCTGGCCAGGGGCCCGGTCAGAGCCGCCGACAGCGTTGCGCCGAGCCCCAGCGACATGGCGTAGAGGCCCATGAACAGGGTCACGCGCTGCGGAAAGTTGCTTTTGACGAACCCCCCGATCAGCGCGCCCGCCACGGCAATGCCCGCGCCGACGGCCGAGGTGGTCACGAACAGCATCAAGCTGGTCTCGATCAACGCCCGCGCCGCCGTGGCGAGGGTCACCAGCAGGATGGCGGCGATGATGACCGGGTTGCGCCCGAACCGCTGCGCCAGCCAGGGAGACGGCAGCGCGAGCACCCCCATCAGGAAAGGCGGAATGGCGGTCAGCACGGCGACCTGCGTGCCGGAGATGTCGAATGCCTCGCTCAGGCTCGGCAGCAGAGGGCCGATCGAAGCGATGGCGGGGCGAAGCTCCACCCCTACGGCGAACACGCTGACAAGGCCGAGCCAGAGCGGCAGACCACTCACGACTGTCGCGGAGAGAGCGGGCTTGCCGCGGCGGGTGTCGACGGGCTCATGCCGTCCGGGCGTCATGTTCATGGTCATGGGACAAACCTTCGAAAGAGGGCTGGTGGCCGGAGCGCTCAGAGCGCGCCGATGCCGGGCCGCGCGACCCGCACGTCCTGGGCCACCGTTCCGGCGCTGGTGCCGATGGCGCCCGTGACGCGGCCATCGCGCATCACCGGGATACCGCCGCCGAAGACGACGACCCGGCCGTCATGTCCGTGCCGGATGCGGAAGAGCTCGGCACCCGGCTGGCCGAGCGCGCCGGGCGCATCGGTGGGCTGCCGGACCATCGCGGCACTCCAGGCCTTGTCGGTGGCGCGCCTGATGCAGCCCGGCTGGCTGCCGCCCCGGCGGGCGAACGCGACGCGCCGTGCCGCCGCGCCGACCACGGCACTGCAATACGCAAGCCCGATGCGCCCGGCCCGCGCCCCTGGCAGGGCGAGCATGGCGCCGACCTCCTCACGGGTGCGTGTTTCGATCGTGCGGGGCATATCCTGTCCTCCGGGCAAGGCGTGGACAGCCGCGCCGCTTCCGCCGCGCGCCGCGGGCGGGGAGACAGGGGCTGACGCGGGAATGGAGATCCCGGGCGGCGTACCGCCCGGGGAGGGATGCGAGCCTGTGCTCAGACACCGTCGATCATGAAGACCCGCGTCTCGCTGCCGGCCAGCCGATGCCGGCGGGCGGCCTGATAGGCCGGGCTGTGATACCAGGCGCGCGCGGCGTCCATGTCCGGAAAGGCCAGGATCGCGGCCCCTTCGAATTCCGGACCCTCGAGCACCTCCCGGGCGCCGTAGAAGGCAACGGGAGAAAGCTCATGACCCTGCCGGGCCAGCGGCGCCTTCTCGCGGTAGAGCGCCATCTCGGCAGGGTCGCCGGTCTTCTCGCGGATCATCACCACGTAGGCAGGCATCACGCGGCGCCCCGTGCCGCGAGCGCGGCAATCACGCGCTGCGCGGCTTCGGCGGAGGACGCGGGGTTCTGGCCGGTGATCAGCAGCCCGTCCTCCACGACGAAGGACCCCCAGTCCTCGCCCTTCACGAACTCGGCGCCCTTCGCCTTCAGGGCATCCTCGACGAGGTAGGGAACGACGTTGGTCAGGCCCACGCCTTCTTCCTCCGTGTTGCTGAAGCCCGTGACCCTGCGGCCCTTCACGATCGGCGCGCCGTCGGCGCCCTTCACGTCACGCAGCACGCCGGGCGCGTGGCACACGAGCCCCATCGGCTTCTCCGCCGCATTGAAGGCTTCGATCAGCGCGATGGAAGCGGGGTCGACCGTCAGGTCCCAGAGCGGACCATGGCCGCCCGGATAGAAGACGGCATCATAGTCGCCCGCGTCGACCTCGGACAGCTTCACCGTGCTGGCGAGCGCCGCGATGGCCCCGGCATCCGCCTCGAAGCGGCGCGTGTCGTCGGTCTGGAAGTCGGGCGAGTTGCTCACCGGGTCCAGCGGCGGCTGGCCGCCCTTGGGCGAGGCCAGGGTGATGTCGGCGCCCGCGTCGCGGAAGGCGAAATAGGGCGCTGCCAGTTCCTCGAGCCAGAAGCCGGTCTTGCGGCCGGTGTCTCCGAGGGTGTCGTGCGAGGTCAGAACGATCAGAACTTTCATCACTTCATTCCTTTTCAGTCGTTTGCGGGGCAATGCGCCCCAGGGAGGACCCTGCTTCGGGCCGGAGCCGGGGCCATGGATGGCCCCGTCCTCATTTCAATTCTGCAGACCGGCCATATCTAGTAGACCAGTCGTCTCTATCCTTGGCACAGATAGGGTCATTCCGGTGCCCGTCAACCCGTGCGATCAGAGCAGCCGGGCTTTCGTGACCTCGAGAGCGGCCCTGAGCGGTGCGTCGCCCTGGCTGATCTTGGCGATCAGGCTGGCCCCGAGCCAGTACTGGTAGAGCTCCGCCGCGAGGTCGCGGGGACGTTCCCTCACCGACAGCGACCCGTCGGCGATGCCGACCTCGATGATCGCGGTCAGCCTGGCGCAGATGTTTCCCGTCCCCTGCAAGAGCACGCGCCGCATCGCCTCGGACAGGTCCGAAACCTCGGCTGCGAGCTTGACGACAAGACATTTGTCCTGCGGATCGTCGGTCGCCTGGGTCTCGACCCAATGCGACCAATAGGCCAGCAGGCGCTCGGCCCCGGTGCTGTCCGACCGGGAAAACTGCTCCTCCATTGCGGCCAGGTATCTTTCGAAATACCGCTCGAGCAGTGCCTCTCCGAAGGCCTCCTTGGAGCCGAAGTAGTGATAGAACGACCCCTTCGGAACATCTGCCGCTTTCAGTATCTCGTTCAGTCCCACCGCCGAAAACCCCTTTCCACTCATGATGGTCTGGGCGGACGACAGGATGTGCTCCCGAACGCTGCTGCTTTGTGTTTCGTCTCTCATGTGCAGCTACATAGCAATAAACAGACCAGTCGTCTAGTGGGTGGTGAACATTTTTCTGCCCACCCGCCGGCCCCGGTGCGCGAGGCCCGCCGCGAGACGATCCTCCTCGCTTTCGCGGAGCGACCTGCCCCGACGCCAGGCGCACCGGCCGCAATCCCTGCGGCGCGGGCCGGAACATCGCGTGTTCGTGGCTGTTAGCCCAATGACACGAACACGGAGAGACGCGATGAACCATCCCAAGCCCCCCTTCCCCGAACAGCCCCAGAGCCCGCCCGGCCGCACCGACCGCATGGAGCCGCGCCCCGATCACGGGGAGGACAGCTACAAGGGGTCCGGCAAGCTCGAAGGCATGGCCGCCCTCGTCACCGGCGGCGACAGCGGCATCGGCCGCGCCGTTGCGCTGGCCTATGCGCGCGAGGGCGCCGACGTGATGATCTCCTGCCTGGAGGAGCACGAGGACGCGGACGTCACGCGTGCGCTGGTGGAAGAGGCCGGACGCCGGGCCTTCGTCATGCCCGGCGACATCCAGAGCGCCGATCACTGCCGCGCGCTCGTCCGCGGCACCCACGAGGCCTTCGGGCGGTTCGACATCCTCGTGAACAACGCCGCCCACCAGATGCATTTCGACACGCTGGAGGACATTCCCGACGAGGAGTGGGAGATGACCTTCCGCACCAACATCCATTCGATGTTCTACCTGTGCAAGGCGGCCGTGCCGCTCATGGACAGGGGGGGAGCGATCATCAACACCGCCTCGATCAACTCCGACAAGCCCAACCCGGGGCTGCTGGCATATGCCGCCACCAAGGGGGCGATCCAGAACTTCACGGCCGGGCTGGCCCAGATGCTGGCGCCGCGCGGCATCCGCGCGAACTGCGTGGCCCCCGGGCCGGTCTGGACCCCCCTGATCCCCGCCACGCTGCCCGAGGAGGCCGTGGCGCATTTCGGCGAGAACAAGCCGATGGGCCGCCCCGCCCAGCCCGCCGAGCTCGCCACCGCCTTCGTCATGCTTGCCGATCCGCTCTCGAGCTACACGAACGGCGCGACGGTCGAAGTCACCGGCGGCATTCCGATGATCTGAGCGCCGCGCCTCGCGATGCCGTCAGGGCAGCCCCCACGGGGCTGGCCGATGGCGGCGCCGGCGCAGGTCGGCACCGGCGATGAACCCGGCACCGTCCTGGCCGCGCGGGAGGAGCGATGCCTCTTCCCGGTGCAGCGCCGGCCTGTCGGCGCGGCAGGAGCGGAGCGCGGAGACCGTCCTTGCGGTGGAGATCCGGCGGGCCTGCCTTCACGGCGCGGGGCGCCGGAGGCCGCGCGGCATGCACTCTCGGGCGGATCAGCACGCGCCGGAAGCGCCAGGGTCGCGCCTCCTCCGTACCGGCCGGACCACCTGGCCGGGATCCCTCGGGCCCGTACATCGAGCGGGGCCCGGCTCGGCCGGGCGGTCGCGGGCCCGCCCGGCCGTAGCCCCAGCTCCCATCCCTCGGCAGGTTTCGGCTCCTCGGCCGCATCCACGCACCCTGCCGGTGCAACGCCATGGGTGCAGTCGCCTGGAGCAACGAGTGTCACCGTCGCGATGGCGCCGCCTCGGCAGGCGCCGGAACGCAGGCAGTCCAGTCGGGTTCCGAACGCGCCCCGCCGCGCGAAGGATGAATTCCCGTTCCCCCCGCACAGCCCCGGGCGCGCCCGGCAGGGGCGCCGGGGATCACGGCGCGTCCGCCTCCCTCTGCCGCTGCTCCCTCCTCAGGATCCCGGCGTCAGGACCACCTTGGTCCACTCGTCCTGATTGGAGTGGAAGTTCCTGTAGCCCCGCGGTGCCTCTTCGAGCGGCAGGCGGTGCGAGATCAGGAAGGTCGTGTCGATCTCGCCCTCCTGGATGCGGCGGAGCAGGTCATGGGTGTACTTCTGCACATGGGTCTGCCCGGTGCGCCATTGCAGGCCCTTCTCCATGAAGGCCCCGGTGGGGAACTTGTCGAGAAAGCCGCCGTAGACACCCGGCATGGAAACCCGCCCGCCCTTGCGCACGGCCATGATCGCCTCGCGCAGCACGTGGCCACGGTCGGCACCGATGCCGATCTTCTGCTTCACCGTGTCCATCGCGTTGTCGGGCTGGAAGCCATGGCTCTCCATGCCGACCGCGTCGATAACCGCGTCGGGGCCGATGCCGCCGGTCATCTCGCGCACGGCCTCCAGCACATGCGTCCGGCGATAGTCGATCACCTTCGCCCCGAGCTTGCGCGCGAGGTCGAGACGGTTGGGATAGTGATCGATCGCGATGACCTGGTGCGCGCCCATCAGCAGCGCGCTCTGCACCGCGAACAGGCCCACCGGCCCGCAGCCCCAGACCGCGACGGTATCGCCCTCCTCGATATCGCAGTTCTCCGCGGCCATCCATCCGGTGGGCAGGATGTCGGAGAGAAACAGCACCTCCTCGTCGGACGGGCCGTCGGGGATCACGATCGGCCCCACGTCGGAGAAGGGCACGCGGACATATTCCGCCTGGCCGCCGGGGTAGCCGCCGGTGAGCTGGGAATAGCCGAAGAGACCCGAGAGCGCCTCGCCGTAGAGCGGCTCGGTGAGGTCCTGCTTCTCGGCCGGGTTCGAATTGTCGCAGGCCGAGTACTGCTGTTTCATGCAGTGGAAGCACTTGCCGCAGGAGATGGTGAAGGGCACCACCACGCGCTGGCCCTTCTTCAGCGTGCTCTCGCGGCCGGTCTCGACCACGCGGCCCATGAACTCGTGGCCCAGGATGTCGCCCCGCATCACGCCGGGGATCACCCCGTCGTAGAGATGCAGGTCGGAGCCGCAGATGGCGGTGGCCGTCACCTCGATCACCGCGTCGCGCGGGTTGACGATCTGCGGGTCGGGCACGGTGTCGACGCGCACGTCGTGGGTTCCGTGATAGGTCAGCGCTCGCATATTGCTCTCCTCAATCTGTCACGCGGTTCCGCGACGTCGCCACCTCACCGGTCTCCATCAGCATCTTCAGCCGCTTGAGTTCATGCCTGCCCTGGATGCGCGGCTCCCTCCCGAACAGCTTCGCGATCATCTGCCCGAGGCGACCGACGGGGGGGACATAGGCGATGACGGCCTCCACCTCGGTGCCGCGTCCGCCGGGCGCATCGCGGAACGACACCTTGCCCTCGGTGTCGATGTCCGAGCCCTCGACCGAGCGCCAGACGATCTCCTCGTTCTCGCGCTCGGAGACGATGCGGGTCCGGACCGTCACGGTGCGCCCCGCGGGGGCGGCGATGGTCCAGGTGGTGAGGTCGCCCTCGGTCTTCACCGCCGCGACGTTGGACATGAAGCGCGAGAGGTTCGAGAAGTCGCGCCAGAAGGCGTAGACCTCCCCCCTCGGGCGGTTGATCGTCACGCTGCGGCCCGAGACCGCGTAGTCGCCGTAGCGGCCCTGCCGGCTGGTCCGCCCCGGCGCGCTGTCGGGCGGCACCGGCGGCCGCGGTTGTCGCGAATGGTGCCAGAATGTCACCGCACCGGCCGCGAGGAGCCCCGTGCCCAGGATCAGGGCGAGGTCACGGCCCCCGAGGCCGCGGTGCCGTCCAGTCTCATGCTTGTTCATCGAGTACCTCCGTTTAAGACCGAAACAGCGATCCGCCGACAATGTTCCCGGGCCGGCCTTCCCGAGACGGCGGCATGGCCCCGCAGCCCGACCGACCGGCGGCGATCGCTCTCCCCGCCCGGGAGGGACCGCGCGGAGAGGCTGCCACTTGCGCGGCACCTTGCTGATCCGGGTGGAAGTGGAGTGACTGTCCGGGGGAACGGCGAGCGATCAGCCCCATCCTTGCGGCGGTCGGGGCACCGGCCTGCGCGATCGGTCAGGCACCGCCCGCGAGATGTCTCGGCGGCCCCGACACCTTGCCCGCCAAGCGAAGGGGAGCCCCACCGGCCGTCCTGCCGGCGGGGCCTGCACGGGCGCGGCCCCAGGCGCGTCGCCTCGGGCGGCCCGACGCCCCCGGCGACCGGTCGCGATTGCCGGCCGCCGGGGAGCTGCCTCAGGCGGCCCGGTTGAGCCGTGCGTTCGCGACCCTGGTGAGCTTCTCGTCGGCGGCCTTCTCCTCCTCGAGGGTCTTCCTGAGGATCTCGGCGCATTCGGGGCGGCCAAGCTCCTCCGACCACGCGATGAGCGTGCCGTAGCGCGTCATCTCGTAGTGCTCCACGGCCTGCGCCGCAGCGGCCAGGGCCGCGTCGAGCACGTTCTGGTCGGCAATGTCGCCGGCCACCTCGTTGGCTTCCTTGATGATGCCGTCGATCGCCGGGCAGGTGGCGCCCTTCGGCTCCTCGCCGATGAGGCGGAACACCTCCTCCAGCCGCTCCACGTGGCCGCGGGTTTCGCCGAGATGCCCTTCGAAGCCGGTCTTGAGCTCGGCGTTGCTCGCCTTCTCGATCATCCTGGGCAGCGACTTCTCGATCTGCTTTTCAGCGTAGTAGATGTCCTGCACCATGTGGAGGTAGAGCTGTTCGAGGGTTTCGATGTCTTTCGAGAACAGTGCCATGGTCCGCTCCTCTGCGTTGAGTGATGACGGCCCCTGAACAGTTCCCGCCGGACTATGTTCCCGCCGCGGCCCCCGGCATCCGCCCCGACGGCCGGTTCGCCGCCCCCGGTGCGCCAGCGCAGGGCCCGCGAGACGCGCCGCCCCCGCGGAGGGGAGCGACCGGAAGGGTCCTCGTCGGGCCGCCGAACGCGGCGTCCGCGGGGACGCAGCCTGCATGACCCGGGGCCCGGCCGCATGCTCCTTCCCGCGTGCCCCGGGGCGGGGCGGGCCGGGCCACCGGCCCTTTCCCCGGGGCGATGGCGATCAGTTCGGCGAGGCGGTGGGGCGGATGGTGATCTCGGTGGTGTCCACCGTCCCGGGCGCCTCGATGATCTGGCGCAGGGCGCGGCCGATATCGGCCGGCTTCAGCGCCACGGCGCGGTAGCCGTCCATCAAGTCGCGGGTCCCGGCATGGGTGATGGTGGCGGCGAGTTCGCTTTCCACCACGCCGGGGTTCACGCAGGTGACCCGGATGTGGTTGCTCTCCTGCCGCAGCCCGTCCGAGAGGGCGCGCACCGCGAATTTCGTCGCCGAGTAGACCGCGGCGGTGGGCACCACCTGCAGCGCCGCGATGGAGGCGATGTTGATCACCTGCCCGGAGCCCTGCCGGTCCATCACCGGCTGCACCGCGGCAATGCCCCAGAGCACGCCCTTGATGTTCACGTCGACCATGCGCTCCCATTCGTCGTGCTTGCCGGCGGAAAGCGGCGAGAGCGGCATCAGCCCGGCATTGTTCACCAGCACGTCGATGCGGCCCCAGAGGTCGAGCGCGGTGCGGGCGAAATCCGCCATCTGGCTGCGGCTCGTCACGTCGAGCTCGAAGACTTCCGCCGTGCCGCCTTCCGCGCGGATGTCGGCCGCGAGTGCCTCGAGCCGGTCGGTGCGCCGCGCGCCGAGCAGCAGCCGCGCGCCGGTGGGAGCGAGAGCGCGGGCGATGCCCTCGCCGATACCGCTCGAGGCGCCGGTGATCAGAATGACCTTGTCCATGTCCGTCTCCTTCTTCGGTGGGGTCCGGGCGAAGATGGCGGCGGTTTCCTGTCGCCTGTAGCCGCCCGATGCTGTACGAACCGGTTAGCAACGCTGGACAATGCCGATGGACCTGAACCTGCTGCCCGTGCTCGTCGCCGTCGCGGAGGAGCGCAACTTCCGCGCCGCGGCCGACAGGCTGGGCGTCACCCGCTCGGCCGTGAGCCAGGCCATCCGCCGGATGGAGGACCAGCTCGGCACCGCGCTCGTGCTGCGCACCACGCGGGCGGTCCACCTCACCGAGGCGGGCGCGAGGCTCGTGGGCGCGCTCGCGGCCCCGCTCTCCGACATCCGCTCCTCGCTCGACGAGGCGAGCGCCGCCACCGGTCCGCGCGGCCACCTGCGCCTCACCGCCACCTCGATCGCCGAGCCCTTCCTCTCCGGTCCGCTGCTCGCGGCCTTCCTCGCGCGCTATCCCGACATCACCCTGGACGTGACCGTGACCGACGAGGACTTCGACATCGTCTCCCGCGGCTTCGATGCCGGGGTGCGGCTGGGAGAGGTGATCGAGAAGGACATGATCGCGGTGCCGCTCGGCGCGGAGCAGCGCGAGCGGGCGGCCGCCGCGCCCTCCTACCTCGCGGAACGCGGCGCACCCGCCCACCCGCGCGACCTCGTGCACCATCGCTGCATCGGCTGGCGCATCGCGCCGGACACGGCGCCGCATCGCTGGGAATTCGTCGAGAACGGCCTGCCCTTCGACGTGGCCGTCGCCCCGCAGGCCACCACGAACGACCTGCGGCTGATGCTGCGCCTCGCGCGCGCCGGCGGCGGCATCACCTTCGCGCCGGAGGAATGCCTGCGCACCTCGTTCGAGAGCGGCCGGCTGGTGCCGCTGCTCGAGGAGTTCCTGCCGCCGTTCCCGGGGTTCTTCCTCTACTTCCCGCAGCGCCGCAACATGGCGCCGAAGCTGCGCGCCCTGGTCGACCACGCGCGCGGCTGGCAGCGCCGGAGCTGAGCGGGAAGCGGGGCCGGGCAGGACGGGCGCTCAGGCCCCCTCCTCTCCGCCCACCAGCTTTTCCAGCAGGCCGGCGAAGGCCGCCCGCTCGGCCGCACTCAGCCGTTGCAGCTTCTCCTCGTAGCGCCGCGACAGCGCCTCGCGCGCCTGGCCGAGACATGCGCGCCCCGCATCGGTGAGCACCAGCCGGTGGCGGCGCAGGTCCCGCGCATCGACACTGCGCGAAATCAGGCCGCGTGCCTGCAACGCCTTGAGATGCTGGGTGAGATTGGGCCGCGACAGCGACAGGTAGCGGGCGAGCGCGGCGGGAAAGGGCCGGTCCTCTATGCCGTCGAGCACGAAGAATTCCTTGCCCGCGAGCCCCAGCGCCTCGAGGTCCGGCGCCATCGCGCTCAGCGTGGCGGTGGAGAGCAGGAAGTTGAGCCGCCACACCCGCGCGGCCGAGGAGAGATCATGGTTCATGACTTGACATAGTTCATTTTTGAAACCACCTCCCGCTCGAAACTTCACATCGGCCTGCAGGAGGTATAGCCCATGCCCGCCACGACACGGAACACCGGCTTCCGCAGCGGGGAGCATTCCCTTGCCGCGGTGCTGCACCTGCCGGAAGGCTTCGAGGAGAGCCGCCGCCACCCCTGCCTGCTGCTCGCCACGCCGGGCAGCAGCGTGAAGGAGCAGGTGGCCGCGATCTACGGCGCCCGGCTGGCGGCGCGCGGCTTCGTGGTGCTGGCGTTCGACCCCTCCTGCCAGGGCGCGAGCGAGGGGCTGCCGCGCGGGCTCGAGGACCCTGCCCTGCGCGTGGCAGACCTGCTGGCGGCAGCCGACCATCTCGCCACCCTGCCCTTCGTCGACGCCGGGCGCATCGGCCTGCTCGGCATCTGCGCGGGCGGCGGCTACGCGGTGCGCGCGGCCCTCACCGACCGCCGTTTCCGCGCGCTCGCCACGGTGGTGGGCTCGAACATCGGCGCCGCCTTCCGCACCATGCTGAGCCCGCAGGCCCGGTCCGAACTGCTCGACGAGGTGGCCCGTCAGCGCAGGGCCGAGGCGCGCGGCGCCCCGCCGCGGCAGGAGCCCTGGATCCCCGACAGCCTCGCCGAGGCGCATGCGCAGGGGGTGAGCGACCCCGACCTGCTGCAGGCCGTCGCCTTCTACCGCGAGCCGCCCTGGCGCCACGAGAATTCCACCAACCGCCTGCATTTCACCAGCTTCGCGCATATCCTCGCCTTCGACGGCTTCCACCTCGTGCCGGAGCTGCTCGCGCAGCCGCTGCTGGTGATCGCGAACGGCAGGCGCGGCGAGACCCGGGCGCATGAGCAGAGCCGGGCGCTGTTCGACATGGCCCCCGGCCCGGACAAGGCCTTCCACGTGGTCGAGGGCGCGGGGCACTACGAGATGTACCACGTCGACGCCCATGTCTCCGAGGCGGTGGAGCATCTCGACGGGTTCTTCACCTCGCGGCTGGCGGCCTGAGCGCCGGGCCGCAAACGCAAGAGGGGCCGGCTGCGGGCCGGCCCCTTCCGTCGTGTCATGGCCGCTGCGGCGCGGCTCAGTGCGCGGGTGCAGCCGCGCGCACCGCGGCGACGTCGCCCGCGCTCACCGGGCCCGCATCATTGCCCCAGGCCTCGCGCAGGAAGCTGCTCAGCGCCGCGATCTCGTCATCCCCCAGCCGGTCGGCGTAGCCCTGCATCGCGAGATGCAGCGGCCGCCTGGCTGTGGAGGGCAGGCTCGCCCCGTGAAGGATGACGGAGATCAGCGGCGCGGTCTGCGCCGAGGTGACGAGGGTGTTGCCCTGCAGCTCGGGGAAGATCTCCGGCGCGCCCTTGCCGGTCACGAAGTGGCAACCGGAGCAATTGTCGAGGTAGAGCCGCGCGCCCAGCGGCATGTCGGGCTGTGCCTCGGTGAGCATCCGGGCGGTCTCCCGGCCGGCGGCATCGGCCGGCTCGGGGGGCATGGCATGGCCGGAGGGCGCGGCGGCCAGCTCCTGCGGCACCTCGCCCACCGCGCCGTCGAGCCCCTTGAGGAAGGCGGCCATGGCGATGTTGTCGGCATCGGAGAGATGCTGCAGCGATTCCGCCACCACGAGCCCCATCTCGCCATTGGCGGCGGAATGCACGTTGCGGCCGCTGGCGAGGTAGCCTGCCAGCGCGGCCACGCTCCAGTCCTTCACCGCGGAGGCGGGCCCGTGCAGCGCGGGCGCGCCCCAGTCCCCCACCACGCCGCCGGCAAGGAAGCCCGCGTCGCCGGCATGCACCCCGTCCTGTGCCATCACCGCGTTGCGCGGGCTGTGGCAGGCGGCACAATGGCCCGGCCCCTCGACGAGGTACTGGCCGCGGGCCTGCAGCGCGTCGGAGGCTTCGGGGTGGAAGCCCGCCTCGCCGCGCAGCGCCACCCAGTTCCACGCCCGGATGCCGAAGCGCAGGTTGAAGGGGAAGGAGAGCTCGGTCTCCGCCACCTCGTTGCGCACCGGCGCCACCTCGTTCATCAGGTAGTCGTAGAGGGCACGGATGTCCTCCTCGCTCATGAAGCGGTAGTTCTCGTAGGGCATCGCGGGGTAGAGATGCGTGCCGTCCGGCGCCACGCCGTCGACCAGGGCCGCGCGGAAGTCGTCGAGCGACCAGCCGCCGATGCCGGTCTCGGCATCGGGGGTGATGTTGGTGGCCCAGATCGTGCCCATCGGGCTCGCGATGGCGCGGCCACCGGCCATGGGCTCGCCGCCCGGCGCGGTGTGGCAGGCGGCACAGTCGCCCGCGCGCATCACGTATTCGCCCTGCCCGGGCTGCGGCGCCCAGTCGGCCGCGAGCTGCTCCGTGGGCGCGGTGCGCTGCACCGGCACGAGGATGAAGGCCAGCAGGGCGACGACGCCCAGAACCACCAGCCCGGCGATGATCTTCAGGAAGGTTTTCATCTGCGCGCTCCTCAGACCAGCGGCCGCGGGTTCGACAGGTACTGGGTGCGGATCGCCTGGACCGTCCAGTAGGCCAGGCCGCCGACGAGGCCGGTCGGGTTGTACTGGGTGTTCTGCACGAAGTTGCCGGCGCCCATGGCGAAGACGTTGTGCGCCTTCCAGGTCTGGCAGTAGCGGTTGACCGCGCCCTCGCGGGCGGTCTCGGACATGATGTGCCCGCCGGTGTTGTGCGTGGTCTGGTAGGGGCGCACGTCGTACTGCGCGCCGATGCCCTTGAAGCTGGACTGCATGACATCCGGGTTCATGGAGGCGGCGAGCGGCTCCATGCGGGATTTCTGGTACTGGTTCATCTTCAGGTCGTTGTCCTGCCAGTTGAACGTCATGCGCATCAGCGGCCGGCCGTGGCGGTCGGTGTAGGTGGGGTCGAGGTCGAGGTGGTTGTTCGCATAGGCCATGTGCGAGCCGTGCGAGCCGATGGACATCGCGTGGCCGTACCACTTGCCGATGCCCTCCTTCCAGCCCGCCCCCCAGGAGGGCGTGCCCTTGGGCAGCGGCATCGAGCGGATGGGCTGGCCGTTGAACGTGCCCGAGCGCCAGTAGGAGCCGCCGATGAAGCCGAGCGCGCCGAAATCGTTCTGGTTCACCGAGAAATCGTCGATGCACACGCCGTTCGCGCCGTGGCCCACGAAGGGGTTGAACTCCGCGTCCTCGAAGAACAGCGAGACGCCGCCGTTCATCTGATAGGCGTAGTTCTTGCCCAGCGTGCCGGTGCCGGTGAGCGGGTCATAGGCCTCGCCCAGCCCCGAGAGCAGCATCAGGTGCACGTTGTTGAGCGAGAAGCTCGACAGGATGACGATGTCCGCGGGCTGGAACACCTCCTCCTGTGCGGCCTCGTCCCAGTAGGTGACACCGGTCGCGGTCTTGCCGTCCTCGGCCAGCTCCACGCGCAGCACCTCGGATTCGGTGCGGTACTCGAAGTTGGGCATGCGCTTGAGCGCATCGAGGATGGCCGTCTGCGGCGAGGACTTGGAGTACTGGTAGCAGCCGTAGCGCTCGCAGAAGCCGCAGAAGTTGCACGGGCCCATCTGCATGCCATACGGGTTCACGTAGGCGGTCGAGGCGATGCCCGCGGAGGCCTGGAACGGGTGGTAGCCGGCCGCGAGGCAGGCGTCGCGGAACTTCGAGCTGTCGTAGGTGGTGGGCAGCGGCGGCATGGGGAACTCCTCGGAGCGCCAGCCCTCGAAGGGGTTTCCGCCCTCCCGGATCTCACCCTTGAGGTTGCCCGCCTTGCCGGAGATGCCGGCCACCTTCTCGAAATGGGTGAAGAAGGGCTCGAGCTCGTCGTAGCTCACCGGGTAGTCGCCGAGGTTCATGCCCTCGGGGATGATCTCTTCGCCCCAGTTCTCGGCCACGTAGGAGCGCAGGCGCAGTTCCTCGGGCTGGGGGCGCCAGTTGAGGCCGTTCCAGTGCGTGCCCGCACCGCCCACGCCGTTGCCCGGCAGGAAGGAGCCGAGCGAGCGGTAGGGCAGCGCCGTCTCGTCGCCGCTACGGCGCACGGTGACGGTCTGCCGGCTCGGCTTCTGCATCATCTTCAGACGCACGCCGTATTTCAGCTCGTCGATCTGGTTGGGATACTTGAAGTCCGGCACCGTGGCCTGGTCATGGCCGCGCTCGAGGGCGAGGATGTCGAGCCCCTCGCGCGCCAGCTCGATACCGGCGATCGACCCGGTCCAGCCGAGGCCGACGATCACCACGTCGCGTTTCTTGTCCTGACGTGCCATGTTCAGGCCCTCTCGCCTTTGATGGACACCGGGCCCAGCGGATATTTCACGTTGTGGCGCTCGGGCCACTCGCGGAAGGCGGCGCGCGCACCCGGGAAGCCGATGTAGACCCAGGACTGCATGCCGTGGTTGCCGCCGTACATCGGGTCGGCGAAGTAGCCTTCCTTGGTGTTGGCGAGCAGGGTGGCGAAGAACGGGCTGAGCTCCGGCGCCAGCGGCACCTCGCCCTTCTGCAGCGCGGTGAGCGCGGCGTCCTGCGCCTGCCCGTCGAGCGCGGCGAAGGCGGCGCCATGGGTCTCGGCACACCAGGCGTCGAAGGCCGGGATGGCCTCTCGGTAGAGCCCGGCCGGGGTGAGCGGCGTCTGCCAGCCGCGGTCGGGCGCGGCCTCCGCGTCGTGCGGGCCGACCATGTACCAGTCGTCGGCGGTGCCGTAGTCACCGGCAAGCTGCAGGTCGATGAACACCGGCACGCGTGCCTCGATGGCGCCCGGCCCGTCGCCCTCGGAGGGGATGAGCCGCGCGGTGGCGGCCATCACGAAGGCCCATTCGTCCGCGGTGAGATATTCGGGTTCGTAACGATCGAGGGGAACCGGGGGCTGGGCGTCCTGCGCCTTCGCGTCGAGCGCGACCCCGGAAAGGGCCAGCCCCGCGGCCGAAACCTTGAGGAAGCCTCGGCGGCTTGGGTAGCCGGGCAAATCTGTCATCAACTCTGTCCTGCCGATGGGTGGAACATGCGACATCCCGTACATGAGATGGATGGTCGCATTACGCGCCCCGTTCCCGATCCGCAACCACTCCCGACCCCATGGAGCGCCAAGAATATTCCGCAGGTATACCACACAAGACGCTGAAATGGCGCGGAAACCAACAGGTTAACAGATTAAGTTCCACATTTCGGTATACCCATGGTATTCGAGCATGGCCGGTATGCCCGTGACGCCTTGCCTCGCATCCCGGCCCGAAACGCCGCGATTCGAGAGGCGCGGATGCCCCTCCGCGAAGGCCATCGGCGACCGGCACGCCCGACCCCCGCGCATCAGACAGCCGGGCTCGGCCCGCAGGCTTCCCGGCCCGCGGGCTGCGGCCCGGTGGCGGGCCGTTTGCCATGTCGGTGTCACCTGCCGGCAGGCCCGGCCGGGCGCGGCAGAGGCGGCGGCGTCAGAGGAGGAGGAGGAGGGAAAGGCGGTGGCGGGCCGTGCCGGCGCTAACCGCCCGCCCCGGGGGCTCACTCGGCGGCCTGCGCCGCCGCCAGCCCTGCCACCGCGGCAGTGAAATCGGCGGTGTTCGACACCCAGCCGAAGAAGGCCTCGACGTTGAACACCGAGGCCGCCTGCATGAACTCGGGGCCCGAGGCACCGGCGGCATCCTCGAGCAGCACGCAGAAATACTCGAGATGGAAACAGTCGCGCAGGGTGGACTCCACGCAGACATTCGTCGCGATGCCGCAGAACACCAGGTTGCGGATGCCGCGGGCGCGCATCTGGCTGTCGAAGCCGGTGTTGAACACGCCCGAGTAGCGCGGCTTGTGCATCACGATCTCGCCGGGCGCGGGCTGCATGCGCTCGATGAGCGCGTGGTCCCAGCCGCCGCGCGCCAGCAGCTTGCCCTGCAGCTCGGGGCGGGCGCGCATGGTGCGCAGGGCGTTCGACTTGTGCCAGTTCGGCGAGCCGGGGCCGCCGGCCTCCACGTAGTCGGGGTCCCAGCCGTTCTGGAAGTAGAGGATGGTCATGCCCGCCGCGCGGCCGGCCTCGATCACCCGCACGCAGTTTTCGATCACCCCCGGCGTGGTGGCCGAGACAAGGCCCGCATGGTCGAGGTAGCCGCCGGGCGAGGCATAGGCATTCTGCATGTCCACCACCACGATGGCGGTCTCGGCGGGGTCCATCAGCAGCGGCTCGGGGCGCGAGGGCAGGCGCAGCCCGGTTCCGGTGCCGCGCGGGTTCGTCTCGATCTGGGTCATTTTCCTGCTCCGGGGGCCCGCCGCGGGTGCTGCGGGCGGTAGGGTGGCGCGGCCCGGCAGGACGCCGGGCCGGATCCCCCTACCCTGACCGCCCCGCGCGCCGGGTCAAGCCCGCGATGGCCGCGGCCGTCCGGCCCCGCGCCGGTCGGGCACGCCGCTCCACCCACCAGCGGCGCAGACACCCCGGGGCGCGGCACCGAGGCCGAGGGTGAAGGCCGCGATGGCCGGGCCGCAGAGCACCAGGCTCACCGAACCGGCCGGAAAGCCGGTGATCTCCCTCAGGATGGAGGCCAGGACGGTGAAGGAGCCGCCATGGCCCGGCGCGGTCAGGCCGAAGGCACCTGTTCCATGAGCCCGGCCGGCGCGGGCCGCGGCCGCAGGGCGGCAATGCCGGCCAGCGCCACCGCGCCCTGGCCCGGAACCTGGCGCGCCAGCCGACCCTCTGCCGGACCAGCGTGCCCGGCTGCCCCCCGGTGAACGTCGGCGCGATGGCCGGGGCGCGGCGGCCTTCCGGCACGGGACAGGCCGCGATCGTGGCCCCGAAGACCCGCGGGACATCCGAGATTCCGCTTTCGCCCGCCCTCCACCCGGAATATGCATGTGCACCTTAACAATTTATTAACCTTTGTGATTGCGTGAGACCCATGGATCTGGACCAGCTTGCGAACGACAGGTTCGACGAGACCGACATCCGCCACCGCCTGACCGGCATGCTCAGCGACATCTTCCTCAACACGGCGCAGAAGGGCTTCAGCGTGTCCGCCCGCGACATCGCGGCGCTTCGCGAGGCCCGCGACGCCTCCGCGGCCCTGGTCACCGATTACTTCGACCGGATGATCGGCCTCGCGGAGGAGCGGCGCCGCAACCTCCCCCTGTTCTGCGGCATCCGCTTCGTCTCGCTCGGCGAGGACTGCTTCGCCCGCACGGTGCTCGCCCGCTGGGGCGTGCGCGGCTTTTCCGGCATCGGCGACCGCAGCGGCCCCTTCGACCTTGCCGTCCACCCGCTGGCCAGTGTCACCGAGCTGATCGGCAACGGCTTCGACGGCTACATGGACCCCGCGAACCTCGCGTTCCGCCCCGAGCGCAACATCTGCGTCAACACCCGCTACGACGTGAAGTTCAATCACGAGGCGGACGAGCGCTTCGCCGCGGAGGACTTCGGCCTGCTGCGCAGCACCTACGCGCGGCGCATGGCGGTGCTCGACGAGATCATGCGCGACCCGGCGCCGGTGGTGCTCGTCGCCCATACCAAGACCCCCGCCCGCGCGCTCGACGCGCCCTTGCTGGCGCTCTGGGAGGCGATCGGCCGGCGCTGGGGCACGCAGGGGCGCATCCTGCTGGGGCTCGACACCTGGCCCGGCGCCAACAACGATCGCGCCGCCGGTGTGCGGCAGATCGCGCCGCAGGTGACCGCCTTCGCCATCCCCCGGCCCGGCGCGGACTACACCTGGCACCGCCCGCGCGCCTGCTTCAGCCCCGAGGGCGAGGCCTTCGAGCGCCGGGTGGTGGATTTCGTCAAACACGCGGCGCAGGCGGCCTTCGCCCCGGCCGGGGTGCGCGAGGCGGAGCCCGTCGGCTGAGCCGCGCGGGGGGCGGAGCGTCCGGCGCTCCCCCTCAGGCGCTCGAGGAGGCGGCCCACAGGTTGATGTCCTCCTCGGTGGCGTAGGTGTCGATCTCGCGCAGCTCTTCCCCGGTGAACTCCAGGTTTTCCACCGCGCCGGCGCAATCGGTCACCTGCTCCGGGCGCGAGGCGCCGATGAGCGCCGAGGTGATGCCGCCGCCCCGCAGCACCCAGGCGATGGCCATCTGCGCCAGGCTCTGGCCGCGGGCCCGGGCGATCTCGTCGAGCTTGCGCAGGTGCTCCACCGCCCGCGCCGAGAGAAATTCGGGCCGCAGCGTCTTGCCCTGCGTCGCGCGCGAGCCCTCCGGGATGCCGCGCAGGTATTTCGCGCTCAGCATGCCCTGGGCCAGCGGCGTGAAGGCGATGGAGCCGATGCCGAGCTCGGCCAGGGTGTCCTTCAGCCCGTCGGTCTCCACCCAGCGGTTGAGCATGTTGTAGCTCGGCTGGTGGATGAGGCAGGGCGTGCCGAGCCCGCGCAGGATCTCCGCCGCCTCCCGCGTGCGCTGGGTGTTGTAGGAGGAGAGGCCGACATAGAGCGCCTTGCCCTGCCGCACCAGCGTGTCGAGGGCACCCATCGTCTCTTCCAGCGGCGTGTCCGGGTCGACCCGGTGGGAGTAGAAGATGTCGACATAGTCGACCCCCAGCCGCTTCAGCGACTGCTCGCAGGAGGCGATGATCTGCTTGCGGCTGCCCCAGGCGCCGTAGGGCCCGGGCCACATCAGGTAGCCGGCCTTGGAGGAGATCACCAGCTCGTCGCGGTAGCCGCGGAAATCACTGCGCAGGATCTCGCCGAAGGCCTCCTCCGCCGCCCCGGGCGGGGGGCCGTAGTTGTTGGCAAGGTCGAAATGCGTGATGCCGAGGTCGAAGGCCGTCCGGCAGATCTCGCGCTTGAGCGCATGCGGCCGGTCCTGGCCGAAATTGTGCCACAGGCCCAGCGATACCGCCGGAAGCTGCAGCCCGGAGCGGCCGCAGCGGCGGTAGACCATGGTGTCGTAGCGTGTGTCAGCGGGGGTGTAGGACATGCGGAATTCCCTCTCGGTGGGCGGATTCGGGTGGCTGTCATGCGCGGGCGGGCGGGCTCAGCCCTCGCCGGCCATCCAGGCGCGGAACGCCCCGGCATGCTCCGGGTGCCAGCGCGACAGCGCAGGGCGGTTCTCCAGGATGTCGCCGAAACTCCAGCGCATGCGGCGCAGGTCGGTCTCGCGGTCGGTCTCGCCGTCGGGGCAGAGGATGTAGAAATCCCCCGCCGCCATCCCGGCCAGAAGCCGCTCCGCCACCTGCTCCGGGGTCCAGGCCGCATCGGGCCGCGCCGCGACCCCGCGCCGGCGGGTGAAGCCGGTCCAGGTGAAGCCGGGGATCAGCAGGTGCGCGCTCACCCGGCCGCCGGTCTCCTGCACCAGATCGTGGGAGAGCGACTCGGTGAGCGCCTTCAGTGCCGCCTTGCTCACGTTGTAGGCGGTGTCGCCGGGCGGCAGGGTGATGCCCTGCTTCGAGCCGGTGCACACCACCGCCGCCGGCCCTCCCGCCGCGATCATGTCGGGCACGAAGGCGCGGATGCCGTGCAGCACGCCCCACAGGTTGGTCTCCAGCGTGTCACGCCAGACCGGCTCCGGCGCCAGGATCCTGCCGCCGCCCTCGCGCCCGGCGTTGTTCATCAGCACGCTCACCCGGCCCAGCGCATCTGCCGCGGCCTTGAGCCCGGCGATCTCCTGCGGGCGGGTGACATCGGTGGCATGGCCGATCACCCGCGCCCCGCCGGCGGCGAGCCGCTCCGCCGCCTGCTCCGGCGCAGCGCCCGGCAGATCGGCGATCACCACCCGCATGCCGGCCGCGGCGAAGGCCTGCGCGGCGGCAAGGCCGATGCCGCTCGCCCCGCCCGTGACCACCGCCACGTTCCCCTCTGCGATTGCCGGATGTGCCATGCCGCGCTCCCCCCCGATGCATGCCCGCGCCGCCGCTCTGCGGCCGGCGATCTGCGGGCAGCATAGGCCATTGCGCGCCGCCAGGCATAGACGCCACGTGCGCCGGGCCCGGGAAGGGGCACGGGAACCGGAAATTTACCTCCCTGCCCTTACCTGATGCGCATCACCGG
Source organism: Oceanicella sp. SM1341 (assembly GCF_003448965.1). Lineage (GTDB taxonomy): Bacteria > Pseudomonadota > Alphaproteobacteria > Rhodobacterales > Rhodobacteraceae > Paroceanicella. The sequence continues at coordinate 150,320 of NZ_QRGC01000007.1, read as the reverse complement.
CAAGGCGGAGCGCAAGCGGATGCACGGCACAGGGGAGACGATGCGACAGGGCGGTGCGGAGCGTGCCCCGGCCGACATGGCCGGGCAGATGGCCACGCGCCTCGCCGGTCTTCACGAGGCTGCCCGGCTGCTGGACCGCGAGGGCGAGCCGGTGGACAGCCCGTTGCGCCTCGCCCTGGCCGAGCGGCTGCAGGACATGTTCGCCGCGCTGCTCGAGCAGGAACCGGTGGCCAGCACGCTCGAGATCGGGGCCTTCGAGGCCGGGATGAGCCGTCGCGCCCTCGCCTTGCGCCCCGACCTCGCCGCCTACGCGCTGGAGGCGAACCCCCATGTCTACGCCCGCTTCGCGCGGGACGCGATCCGCGCCCGGGTACGCTACATCCATGCCGCGGCGGCGGGCAGCATCGGCACCGCGCGCCTGCGCATCCCCCGCGCGATCGACGGGCGCGGCCTGCCTCCGGTCAATCCCATCGGCAGCCTCTGCCCCCGCGCCCAGGGCGAGGTGCGCTACGAGGAGGTGACGGTGAGCACCATCCCCCTCAACGCCCTGCGCCGCATGTATGCCATCCCCGCGCCACACGCGCTCTGGATCGACGTGGAAGGGGCGCAGATGCAGGTGATCCGCGGCGGCGGCCGGGTGCTGGCCGACACCGCGATCCTGTTCATCGAGCTCGAGAGCTTCGGGTACTGGAGGGAGGGCGCCCGCGCCGACGAGGTGACGGAGGCCCTGGCCCAGGCCGGTCTCTTCCCGGTGGCGCGGGATTTCGAGGCCCCCGGACAGTTCAACGTCATCTTCGCCCGGCACGAGGTGATCGAGCGCCGGGCGGAGTTGCTGGACACCGGCCTCGGGCACATCGAGGCCCTGCTCGCCGCCCGGCCGGCCCGGGCGGCGCGATGACGGCGGCGCGATGACGGCGGCGCCTCAGCGGATGCCGGCCTGCGCGAGCAGCGGCAGCACCCGGTCGCGGAAGAAGGGAAACTCCTCCGCGTAATCGACGAAGGACAGGGTGGTGCCGGCAAAGCCCGCCGCGTGCAGGCTCAGGATGCCCTCGACCACCTGCTCGGGCGTGCCGACGAGCGGGTAGCCGCCATGGCCTGCCGCCATCAGGTGGCGGATCTGCGCCAGCAGGTCATGGGGGAAACTCTGGGCATGGGCGAACTGCAGCTTCACCAGGTTGTCCACTGCCTCCCAGTCGGCATTCGTCTCCGCGGTGTGGGTGAGCCAGTCGCGGGCCTCGGCCTCGGTCTCGCGGCAGATCACGTGGGAGAAGGTGAGCACCCCCACCTCGCGCCCCTTGCCCGCCGCCTGCGCCTTCAGCGCCGCGATCTCGTCGACCGAGCGGGTGAGGTCGATGGCCGGGGTGAACAGGTAGTCGGCGTTGCGAGTGGCGAACTCGCGCCCCTGCCCCGAGCCCGCGGCATTCAGGATCGGCACGCCGCCGCGCACCGGCCCCGGCGCGCCCTTCACCCCGCGCAGATGGAAATACTCGCCCTCCCAGTCGAAATGCGTGTCGCTCTGCCAGAGCTTGCGCACCACGTCGAACCACTCCTGCGCATAGCCGTAGCGGGTCTCGTGGTCGGCCGGCAGGTCGAGGCCCAGCGCCTCGTATTCCGGCTTGTTCCAGCCGGCGACGATGTTGAGCCCGGCGCGCCCGCCCCCCACCTGGTCCATGGTGGCGATCTGCTTTGCGGTCACCACCGGGTTGTTCGCCGCCGTGTGCACCGTGGCAAACACCGAGATGCGCTGCGTGGAGGCGAGCAGCGCCGTGGCCCAGACCACCGGCTCCAGCACGCCGCCGTGGAAATCGGTCTCGCCGCCATAGCCGATCCAGCGCGCGATGGGCAGCATGAAGTCGATGCCGGCCTCGTCGAGCATCCGGCCCAGCTTCAGGTTGTTCTCCCAGCTCGCGTCCCAGCGCTCGGGGATCTTCGTCACCGTCATCCCCGAGGAGCAGTTCGAGGAAAACGTGCCGAGCTTGAAGCCCTCGCGGCGCAGCATGAGGTTTTCGGCCATGCGGTCTCTCCTTGTCGGCCGCCGGAAGCCCTGGCGGGCCCGGCGGATATGTTTTGAATTAATTTTTGCATTGAAAGTCTATCCAAACTTGGCATTGCGTCAAGCGTGGCGCTATCGTCATCTGCCGGGCCCCGGCCCTGCCCAGAGGAGCGCGCCCATGACCGACAGCGACGAGCCGCAGCCCCGGCGCGGCGATCTCGACCTTTCCTGGCATCTCTCCGAGAGCCCGCCCGAGGTGGCGACGAGCGAGCTCGAATTCGCCCTGATGCGGGCCTTCGAGGGGTTCAACCGCTGGCAGGCGGAATGCCTCGCCTCGGTGTCCGATCTCGCCGCCACCGGGCCGGAGAACGCGCTGCTGCACGTGATCCGCATGAACGACCGGCCGAAATCGGTGAAGGAGCTCGCCCGGCTCACCAACCGCGACGACATCCCCAACATCCAGTACGCGCTGCGCAAGCTGCTCGGCGCGGGGCTGGTGGAGAAGCAGGGCTCCAGCCGCACCGGCATCACCTGGCGCGCCACCGAGGAGGGCCGGCAGGTGACCGACGCCTACGGCGCCCTGCGCCGGCGCCTGCTCATCGAGGAGATCCACGGCCTGCCCGGCTTTGCCGAGCGCCTCGCCGCCGCCACCCGCACGCTCAACGTGCTCACCGGCATCTACGAGGAGGTGGCCCGCGTCGCCGCCACCCACCGGCGCTGAGCGCGCACCACGGCGCTCAGGGGGCGGGCGCCACCGGCATGTCGAGCCCGGCGCGCACCCTGTCCATCACCACGAGGGTACGGAAGAAGCGCAGGTTCGCGTCGGCGAAGAACACCCGGCGGGTGAAGGCCTCGTATTCGGCCATGCTGCGCAGCGTGAGCAGCAGCACGAAATCCACCTCGCCGGTGACGTAGTAGCATTGCTGCACCTCCGGCGCGGCCGAGAAGGCGCGCTTCGCCGCGTCCAGCAGCTCGGCCGACTCGCTCTCCAGCGCCACTTCCACGATGATGGTGAGCGCGCGTCCCAGCGCCTCGGGCGCCACCAGAGCCACGTTGGCCGTGATCACCCCCTCCGCCTCCATCCGCCGGATGCGCCGCTGCACGGCCGGGGCCGAGAGCCCCACCTCCTCGGCGATGCGCCGCTGCGGCGTGCGGTTGTCGCGCTGCAGGATCGCGAGGATCGCGCGGTCGAAACGGTCGGGCTCCTGCATCGCCGGGGGCCTCCCTCGTGAAGCAAACTTGCATCGGACGGGGTGAAATACAGCGGATTACTCCCCTCCCGTGCAATAGCATTGCGCGGGTCAGCCGAGGAGACCAGCCATGTACATCGCCAATCGCAGCGCCCTGCGCGGCGCGCCGCTCTTGCCCGCGGACGCGGAGCTCTTCGCGCCCGGGGGCGTGGCCCGCGCCGCCGCCTTGCTGCCCCTGCGCCCCGACCACGGGCCCACGCCGCTCACCGCCCTGCCCGGCCTTGCGGCGCGCCTCGGCCTCGGCGCCCTGCACGTGAAGGACGAGGGCGCGCGGCTGGGGCTGGGCAGCTTCAAGGCGCTCGGCGGCGCCTACGCGGTTCAGGTGCTGGTGCTGGAGGAGGCGGCCCGCCGGCTCGGCCGGCCCGTGGCCCCGCAGGACCTCGCCTCCGCCCCGGTGCGCGCCATCGCCGCCGGAATGACCTTCGCCTGTGCCACCGACGGCAACCACGGCCGCTCCGTGGCCCAGGGCGCGCGGCTGTGCGGCGCACGGGCCGCGATCTTCGTGCATTCCGGCGTCAGCGAGGCGCGCGTCGCCGCCATCGCCGCCTTCGGCGCGCGGATGATCCGGGTGCAGGGCAGCTACGACGCCTCGGTGGAGGAGGCGGCGCGGGTGGCGGAGGCCGAGGGCTGGACCGTGGTCTCCGACACGTCCTGGCCCGGCTACGAGCGCATTCCCGGCCTGGTGATGCAGGGCTACACCGTGCTGGTGGCCGAGGCGCTGGCCGCCCTGCCCGCCCCGCCCACGCATGTCTTCCTGCAGGCCGGCGTGGGGGGCTTTGCCGCCGCGGTGGCCGGGCACCTGCAGGCGCTGCTCGGGCCGCGCATGCCGCGGGTGGTCGTGGTCGAGCCGCAGCGCGCGGCCTGCCTGCTCGCCTCCGCCCGGGCCGGCGCGCCGGTGCGCGTGCCCGAGGAGGCACCGACGGTGATGGCGATGCTCGAGTGCTACGAGCCCTCCCGCGTGGCCTGGCGCATCCTCGAGCGGCTGGCCGAGGGTTTCCTCGCGCTCGACGAGGAGAGCGCCCCCGCCGCCATGCGCCGGCTCGCCGCGCCCGAGCCGGGAGACCCCGCCATCGTGGCGGGCGAGAGCGGGGCCGCCGGCCTCGCCGGCCTGCTCCACGCGCTCGACGACGGGCGCCTGGGCGACGCACTCGGCCTCGGCCCCGCCGCCCGGGTGCTGGTGATCAACACCGAGGGCGCGACCGACCCCGCGCTCTACCACAGCCTCACCGGCCTGCGCCCGGAGGCGGTGCTGGCCGGAGCGCGCGCATGAACGCCCCCCTCCTCGCCCGCATGACCGGCTGGCGCCACCGGCTGCACGCGGCCCCCGAGTTCGGCTTCGAGGAACACGGGACCGCCGCCTTCGTGGCCGACACGCTGGAAGCCCTCGGGCTCGAGGTGGCGCGCGGCATCGGCGGCACCGGCGTGGTCGCCACCCTGCGCCGCGGCGCGGGCAACCGCGCCATCGCCCTGCGCGCCGACATGGACGCCCTGCGCATCGCGGAGACCCCCGGCCGCCCGCACGGCTCGCGCAGCCCCGGGCTGATGCACGCCTGCGGCCATGACGGCCACGTGGCCATGCTGCTCGGTGCGGCACACCTTCTGGCGGCGGAAGGCGGTTTCGACGGCACGGTGCGCTTCCTCTTCCAGCCGGCCGAGGAATGGGGCCGCGGCGCCCTCGCCATGCTCGATGACGGGCTGCTGAGCCGCTTTCCCTTCGACGAGATCCACGGGCTGCACAACATGCCGGGCCTGCCGATCGGCCATGTCGCCACCCGGCCCGGCGCGCTCATGGCCGCGGAGGACATTTTCGAGATCACCCTGCGCGGCACCGGCGGCCATGCCGCGCGCCCCGACACCGGGCGCGAGGCGCTGGTGGCGGGCTGCGCCCTGGTGGGCGACCTGCAGGGCATCGTCTCGCGCCGGCTCAGCCCGGCGGAGGCGGCGGTGGTCTCGGTGACCGAATTCCTCACCGACGGCACGCGCAACGTGCTGCCCGGCACGGTGCGGCTCCTCGGCGACGCGCGCAGCTTCACCCCCGCCGTCTCGGCCCGCATCGAGGCGGAGATGCGCCGCCTCGCCGCCGGCACCGCCACCTCCTATGCGCTCGACGTCACGGTGGAGTACCGGCGCGAGTTTGTGCCGCTGCTCAACGACCCCGCGCTGGCGCAGGAGGTGGTGGCCGCCGCCCGCAGCCTGCCCGGCGCCACGGTCTGCGCCGCGGCGGAGCCGGTCTGCGCCTCGGAGGACTTCGCCCGCTTCCTCGCCCATGTGCCCGGCGTCTTCACCTTCATCGGCAACGGCGAGGCCTCGGCGCCGCTGCACAACCCGGAGTACGACTTCGACGACCGCGCGCTGATGCCCGGCGCACAGCTGCTCGCCGCCATCGCGCGCCGGCGGCTTGCGGCGGCCTGAGGCGCGCCTGCCGCGGCGCGTTGCCACGGCCCGGGGCTGCGCCCGGACCTTCGCACCCGGTGTGAGCGGGGCCTGCCAAGCTCCTGATTGCACTACCTTCCGGTGGAATGAAGCGGCCCGCCGCGCCGCGTGCAGCCGCTCACGCAGTGTTCGCGCTTTCGGGAAGCTTCTGGAAATGTTGACGAAGCTGACCATTATTGTCTGTTGCGTTGCGACAGGCCAACGCCACGACACAGGGACCAAGGGGATCAGATGCATCTGAACAGACGCGACATGCTGCGCGGCACTGCCGGCCTCGCCGCTCTTCTTGCCACGCCGCTCGCCGCCCGGCGCGCACTCGCACAGGGCGCCTTGCAGCCCTTCTCCTACGAGGAGCTCGTCTCCCGCGCCGAGGCCGCCGCGAAGGCGCCCTACACGCCCCCCTACCGGCCCATGCCCGAGGTCACCGCGCAGATCGACTACGAGGCGCACGGCAAGCTGAAGTTCAAGACCGACCGCGCCCCCTTCGCCGACCGTCACGGCGCCTACCCGGTGACCTTCTTCCACCTCGGCCAGTTCTTCACCAAGGCGGTGAAGATGCACATGGTCGAGGGCGACACCGCCACCGAGATCGCCTACAGCCCGGACCTGTTCGACATGCCTCAGGACAGCCCGGCCCGGCAGCTGCCGCCCGATTCCGGCTTCGCCGGCTTCCGCCTGCAGGAATGGAACAGCGAGGCCGACTGGCCCACGCAGGACTGGGTGGCCTTCCTCGGCGCCTCCTACTTCCGCGCCATCGGCGCCTCGGGCCAGTACGGGCTCTCGGCGCGCGGCGTGGTGGTGGATGCCGCCCTGCCCGACCGGCCGGAGGAATTCCCCGATTTCACCGAGTTCTACATCGAGGAGACCACCGACCCCGACGCCCCGGTGACCGTCTGCGCCCTGCTCGACGGGCCCAGCATCACCGGCGCCTACCGCTTCCGCATGACCCGCGGCATCGACCGCACGGCCGGCGTGAACATGGAGGTGGAGTGCGCGCTGTTCCTGCGCGCCGACATCGGCCGGCTCGGCCTCATCCCGCTCACCTCGATGTTCTGGTACGGCGAATACGGCCGCGAGCGCATCAACGACTGGCGCCCCGAGGTGCATGATTCCGACGGGCTCGCGCTGTGGACCGGCGCGGGCGAGCGCATCTGGCGCCCGCTCAACAACCCGCCCTTCACCTCCGTCGCCGCCTTCCAGGACCATGATCCGAAAGGCTTCGGGCTGATGCAGCGCGACCGGCTGTTCGACCATTTCCAGGACGGTGTGCGCTACGACCGACGCCCCAGCCTGTGGGTGGAGCCGGTGGAGCCGCTGGGCGCGGGCGCGGTGCAGCTGCTCGAGATCCCCACCGACGACGAGATCCACGACAACATCGGCGCCTTCTGGGTGCCCGAGGCGCCGGCCACCGCGGGCAGCAGCTACCGGCTGCACTACCGGCTCTACTGGCAGGACGGCGAGCCGCACCCGGCCGAGAACATCGCCCAGACCGTCGCCACCCGCATCGGCCGCGGCGGCGAGCCGGGCAAGCCGCGCCCGGCCAACCAGTACAAGTTCGTGGTGGAGTTCGACCGCCCCTCGGTGATGACCAGGATCCCCTACGGCGTCTTCCCCGAAGTGGAGGTGAGCAGCTCGCACGGCCGGGTGATCCGCACCTTCGCCGAGCCGGTGCCCGACGGCAATGTCTGGCGCGCGACCATCGACCTCGAGCTCGAGCCCGAGCAGCAGGCCACCGAGCTGCGCATGTACCTCTCGCTCGACGACGCGCCGCTCACCGAGACCTGGCTCTTCCAGTTCGACCGCCGCAACATCGTGCCGAGCTGAGCGGGGCCGGCTCCCTCCGGCGTGAACACCATCAGAGCGGCCCCGCCCTTGCGCGGGGCCGTCTGCGTTCCGGCCTGGCCGATTCGGCCCGATTCGCCCCCGGCGTGAGTGCGGACCTCCGCGCCGCACGGCGCGAGGCGGCCGAAACCCCTGCGTAACCGACTGGAATCCGGCGGGCTTCGCCCTCCGCGGGTGGGTGGGGAAAATTTAGCTCAAAGGTGGAGCCGGTTCTGTGTTACAGAATGTTTCGTGTCTTCGTTCCGAGCGTGATGATCTGGGGCAGAACCGGATAGAGGCAACGCGCGACGCCGCCATCCGGTGACCTGTCCGACCCACGTACCAGAGCCGACGCCAAACTCTCCGCATATCCGCGGGGCTGGCAACCCGCTCCCGGCAGTGCCCTCCGCGGCACCTGCCCCGTGCTGATCCCGGCGCGGAACGAACGCGACCGCTCCTGCCGCCCGCCCGGGCCGGCATGGGAGTGTCCCGAACAACGCACCGCTGTCCGGCCCCGCCGGGACCGGCGGCCGAATGCGAAAGGACCACGCAGATGACGATCCAGACCCCCGGTATCTCGCATGCCGCGCTCACCCGCACAGGGCAGCGCCGCCGCGCCATCTCCGAGGATTTCCGCCGGCGCTTCACGCCGGAGGACCGCCAGGAGCTGCTCGAGACGCTTTGCATGGAAGACGGTGCCGAGACGGCCTGGGCCGAGGATGGCTGCACCATCGTCATCCTCGGCGCCTCCGCCACCGCCAACTCGCTCGACGAGGCGATCCGCGCCTGGTGCGAGCAGGTCCGCCCGGACCCCGCGCTCAGCCAGGGCGCCTGACCCCTTCCGGGGCCGCCGCGGCGGCCCCGCACCGTCCCCCTCCCGCCGGGCGCCCTCGCGCAGGGCAAGGCGGCTCCCCCCCACGGCCTACTCTGCGGCGAGCGCCCCGGGGCGCGGCCCGTCGAAATAGGCGGCGAGCGCCTCGAGAAAGCTGTTCAGCAGCCGCGGCTTGCGGTCGCCGTAGCGGTCGACCGCGATGAGCTTGGGCCCCGGCAGCGCCTCGTCGATCGGCAGGCGCAGGCAGCCGCTCTCCACCTCCAGCGGCCGGGGCGGGCGCAGGTTCAGCACCGTGCAGCCGAAACCCGCCGCCACCGCGCGGATCACCGTGTTGTAGCTGCGGCTCTGGAAGCTCACCTCCGGGCGCTGCGCGGCGTAGTCGAAGAGCGTGAGCAGGTAGGTGACCGTGAGCGGCTGGCTGAGCAGCACCAGCGGCTCGCGCGCCAGTTCCTCGATGCTCACGCTGGGTTTCAGCGCCAGCGGGCTCGACAGCGGCACCATCGCGTGCGGCGGCGCGCGGCAGATCTCGGTGATGGTGCCCTCGAAGTCCGGCCCGAGGTCGTAGGCCAGTGCCACGTCCACCTCGCCGCGGTCGAGGAAACGCTTCAGCCGCGGCTGGTCCGCCTCCATCACCTCGACGTTGAACGGCCCCACCTGCGCCTTCAGCCGGCCCAGCACCTCGACCATGAACATCGAGCCGAAGGGCTCGAAACAGCCGATGCGCAGCGGCCCGTGCCGGTCGTTCAGCCCCTTCACCCGCGTGTTGAAATCCTGCTCCGCGGCAAGGAGCTGGCGCGCCGCGATCAGGAAGCGCTCCCCCGCCGGGGTGACGACGACACCCTTCGCCCGCCGCCGCTCGAACAGCCGCGCGCCGAGGTCGCTCTCCGCCGCCTCGACCGCGGCGAGGATGGAGGACTGGGAGATGTGCATCGCCTCGGCCGCACGCAGGAAGCTGCCGTGCTCGGCCACTGCACAGACGTAGCGCAACTGTCGAAGGCTCGCGCTCATTTATCCGGCCTTTCTACATTCGATGTATAAACTTTATACAAACAATGCATTTTATCCAGAACCAACCGCACCGCAGCATCCGTTAACCATATCTTAATTCGACGGACGGCCCAGCGTGCAAGACCCTGACACCACCCCCATCGCCGATGCCCCGGAACTCTGCCGCATGGGGGCCCGCGCCCTCGCGGCGGCCTATGCCGAGGGCCGGCTGTCGCCGGTGGAGGTCACGCAGGCCGCGCTCGCGCGGGCCGAGGCGGTGCAGGCGCGGCTCAACGCCTTCTCGATGATCGACGCGGACAGCGCGCTTGCCGCCGCCCGGGCCTCGGAGGCGCGCTGGAAGGCGGGCAACCCGCTGTCGCCGGTCGACGGCGTGCCCTCCACCATCAAGGACATCGTCTCGGTGAAGGGCTGGCCGGCGCGCTACGGCTCCACCACCACCGATGCCGCTCCCAAGGCGGAGGACGCGCCCTCGGTGGCGCGGATGCGCGCGGCGGGGCTGGTGTTTCTCGGCATGACCACCACGCCGGAATTCGGCTGGAAGGCGCTCACCGACTGCGCGCTCACCGGCATCACCCGCAACCCGTGGGACCCGGAGGTGACGCCCGGCGGCTCCTCGGGCGGGGCGGCGGCGGCGGCGGCCTGCGGCGCGGGCGTGTTCCACCTCGGCTCCGACGGCGGCGGCTCGATCCGGGTGCCGGCGAGCTTCACCGGCATCTGCGGCATCAAGCCCACCTTCGGCCGGGTGCCCGCCTATCCCGCCAGCCCCTTCGGCACCGTGGCCCACGTGGGCCCGATGACCCGCCGGCCCGACGACATGGGCCTGATGCTCGACGTGATGTCGGGCCGTGACCGGCAGGACTGGCTGCAGGGCGAGGCGGTGTTCCCCGGGCTCGACCCGGTGGAGGTGTCCTTCGCCGGCCTGCGCATCGGCTACTGGAAAACCCCGCCCTCCGGCACTGTCGACCCCGAGATCGCGGCGCGCATCGACGCGGAGGTGGCAGCCCTCGCCGCCGCGGGCGCAATTGTCGAGGAGATCGCCCTGCCGATGTCCGAGAGCCTGCTCGAGACCTTCAACTTCCACTGGTACGCGGGCGCCGCGAGCCGCCTCTCCGGCCTCAGCCCCGAGCAGCGCGCCGCGGTCGACCCCGGCATGGCCGAGATCGCCGCCGTGGCCGAGGGCTGGTCGGTGCCGCAGTATCTCGCCGCCGTCACCGCCCGGGCCGAATACGGCGCGGCGATGGACAAGCTGCTGGGCGAGTACGACTTTCTCGTCTCTCCCGGTGCCGCGGTGCTGCCCTTCCGCGCCGGCGAGGAGGTGCCGCCGGGCTCCGGCCTGCCGCGCTGGATCGAGTGGGCCGGCTTCTCCTACCCGATCAACCTCAGCCAGCAGCCCGCCGCCTCGCTGCCCGCCGGGCGTTCGGAAAGCGGGCTGCCCATCGCGCTGCAGGTGATTGCCGGCCGTGGCCGCGACGCCGAGGTGATCGGCTTCGCGAAGGCCTACGGCGCCGCCCACCCGGAGCGGTTCCTCTGAGATCCCCGGCGCCCGGCCCCGCGGGGCCGGCGCGCCAGACTGCCAGAACAAGCGACCCGCACCAGAATGCAGGCGCCATCCAACAAGGAGTGCTGACGATGCTGACCAGACGTTCCCTGCTCAGGGGCTCGGCCGCGGCGGGTGCCGCGGGCACCGCCCTGCTCGCCGGTCTCAACGGCGCGCGCGCCCAGGCCGAGGGAGATCCCATCCCCGTGGGCGCCGCCCTGCCGATGTCGGGCATCGCCGCGGCCGACGGCATCGAGTTCCAGAACGGGCTCACCATGGCGGTGGACGAGATCAACGCCGCCGGCGGCGTGCTCGGCCGCCCGCTGGAGCTGCATGTCGAGGACACCGCCGATATGGGCGCCGACCTCGTCTCCCAGGCCATGCAGCGGCTGATCGACCGCTACGAGGCGCCGGTGATCATCAACGGCTACAACTCGGGCACCAACATGGTCGAGATGGACGTGGCGGCGGATAACGACGTGATCTTCTGCCACTACAACACGATGATCTCGCACAACAACAAGTTCAAGGAAGACCCCGAGCGCTACTACGGCTGCTTCCAGGGCGACCCGCCGGAATATTACTACGGCCCCGGCCTGCTCACCTATCTCAACACGCTGATCGAGAGCGGCCAGTGGACACCGCCGAACCGCAAGCTCGCGCTCATCCCCTCGGCCAACGAGTATTCCATCGTGATCGCCAACGCGGTGCGCGACCAGGCGGCGGAATACGGCTGGGAAATCTCGCTCTACGAGACCGTGCAGTTCCCCAACAACCAGTGGGGCCCCACCCTCGCCAAGCTGCGCCAGGACCCGCCGGCGGTGATCGCGGTGACGCATTTCCTGCCCCAGGACCTCGCGCAGTTCATGGTGCAGTTCGCGCCGCAGCCGATGAACAGCCTGATCTACATGCAGTACGGCCCCTCGCTGCCCGCCTTCAAGGAGATCGGCGGCGACGCGGTGAAGGGCGTGCTCTACTCCACCGTGGTGGGCTGCCTGCCCGATGAGTTCTCCGAAGCCTTCCGCAGCTCCTACCGCGAGCGTTTCGGCGAGAATTCCTCCTACCTCACCGGCTCGCAGACCTATGACGGGCTGTGGAAATGGGCGCTCGCCGCCGCCATTGCCGGCGGGCCCGGCGCGCCCTTCGACCGCGAGCAGGCGATGAAGGTGGCCGCCTCGATGAACCGGCTGATCTACCGCGGCGTGAACGGCATCTGCCGCTTCGACCCCGAGGGCCAGTCCGCCTTCTGCTACCCCACCCAGATCGCCGACGCCTCGCTGGGCATGCCGCACCAGTTCCTCCAGCACCAGGACGTGGCCGCCGACCCGGTGATGGTCGCCCCCGGCTCCTACGCCAAGGCGCCGTTCATGATGCCGCCGTGGATGTCGTGAGCCCGGGCGCGGCACCGATCCTGACCTGCAACGCGGTGAGCCGCCACTTCGGCTCGCTGCGCGCGGTGGATGCGGTGTCCCTGCAGGTCGCCCCCGGCGAGGTGCTGGGCATCGGCGGGCCGAACGGCGCCGGCAAGACCACCTTCTTCGACGTGGTGACCGGCATCACCGCCCCCTCCGGGGGGCGGATCGACTTCATGGGCCGCGACATCACCGAGGCGGGCGCGGACGAGATCTGCCACGCCGGCATCGCGCGCACCTTCCAGCTCAACGCCGCCTTCGAGCATCTCACCGTGGCGGAGAACGTGGCGGTGGCCGCCCAGTTCGGCCGCCACGCGCGGCGCTTTCCGGGCCTGCGCCTCTCCGCCGCCTCGCGCGCGGCGGCGGCGGAGGCGCTGGAGTTCGCCGGCCTCGGGCCCAAGGCGCACCTGCGCGCGGGTGATCTGCCGGTGCTCGACCGCAAGCTGCTGATGATCGCCGGCGCCATGGCCACCGAGCCGCGGATGATCTTCCTCGACGAGCCGGTGGGCGGGCTCAACAGCGCCGAGATCGACCTCGTGCAGGAGCTGGTGCGCCGCATGCAGGCCCGCGGCATCACCATCGTGCTCATCGAGCACGTGATGCGCTTCCTGCTCACCCTCTCCACCCGGGTGCTGATCATGCATCACGGCCAGATCATCTTCGAGGGCCCGCCCGACCGCGTGGCCGAGGACGAGACCGTGGTCGAGACCTATCTCGGCCAGGGCGCCGCCCGCCGCCTGAAGCGCCATTTCGCCGGAGCGCCCGCCCATGCCTGAGCCCGACATCGCGCTGAGCCTCGAGGGGCTGACCGCCGGATACGAGGGGCCGGACGTGCTGCGCGGCATCTCGCTCGAGGTGCCCCGGGGCCGCATCGTCACCGTCGTCGGCCCCAACGGCCACGGCAAGTCCACGCTCTTGCGCACCGTCTCCGGGCTGGTGCGGGCGCGCTCCGGCCGCGTGCTGGTGGGGGGCGCGGAGGTGCAGGCCCTCGCCCCGCACCGCATCGCGGCCGCCGGTGTCGCCCACGTGCCGCAGGGTGATCTGCTCTTCCCCGAGATGACCGTGCACGAGAACCTGATGATGGGCGCCTACAGGGAGGCCGACGCGGGCGTGATCGAGGCGCGGCTCGCCGAGGTGCACGCCCTGCTGCCGCGGCTGCGCGAGCGGCACCGTCAGCTCGCCTCCTCGCTCTCGGGCGGCGAGCGGCGCATGGTGGGGATCGGCCGCGGGCTGATGGCGGGCGCGCGCATCCTGATGCTCGACGAGCCCTCCCTCGGCCTCGCCCCCCTCGTGATCGAGCAGATCTACGAGGTGATCGGGCGCCTGCGCGAACAGGGCCGCACCATCCTGCTGGTGGAGGAGAACCCGGCCCGGGTGGCCGAGCTCTGCGACACCATGCACCTGCTCGACAATGGCGAGATCGTCTGGTCCGGCCCGCCCGCGGAGCTGATGGACCGTGACGAGCTGCTCGCCACCTACCTGGGAGGCTGAGATGCTCGACATCCTCACCGCCGTTCTGGTCACCGGCCTCACCAACGGCGCGCTCTACGCGCTGGCCACCGTGGGGCTCTCGCTCATCTGGGGCTCGATGGGCATGCTCAACATGGCCCATGGCGCGATGCTCGCACTCGGCGGCTACATCACCTTCACCGTGGTCGAGACCCTCGGCCTGCCGCTTCCGGTGGCGATGCTGGCGGCCGTGGCGGCCGGCGCGCTTGCCGGCATGCTGCTCTACCTCGGCATCGTGCGCAGCCTGCTGAAATCCGGCGGGCCCGGCTTCGAGACCAGCGTGATGATCGCCACCGTGGGCATCGCCATCGCGCTGCAGAACGCGCTGCTGCTCGTCTATGGCGGCCAGCCGCTGCGCCAGCCCTTCGCCATCTCCGGCGCGGTGGGCGTGGGGGCGGGCGTGGTGCCGCTCCTCAACATCGTCATCGTGGCGGTGGCCGTCGCGGTGATGGTGGCGGTCTCGGTGCTGATCTCGCGCACCCGCATGGGCCGGGCCATCCGCGCCACGGCGCAGAACCGCGACGCGGCGCTGCTGATGGGCGTGCCGGTGGGCCGGGTCTACCTGCAGGTGCTGGCGCTCTCCGGCGGGCTTGCCGGCATCTGCGGCGTGCTGGTGAGCTCGATCACCCAGCTCACGCCGGGCCTCGGGGCCGACCCGATGCTGAAGGCCTTCATCATGTGCGTGGTCGCAGGGCTGGGCAACCTGCCGGGCGCCATCGCCGCGGCCTTCGGCCTCGCCATCATCGAGGCGGCGGTGCAGTTCGGCGCAGGGGCGCGCTGGGGCTTCCCGGTGCTGCTGCTGCTCGTGATCGCCATCCTGATCTGGCGCCCCGCCGGCCTGTTCGGCCGCGCCCAGATCCGCCGCATGTGAGGAGCGAGCCATGACCGACGCATCCCTCCCCGCCGCCGCCCCTGCCCCCCGCCGCGGCATCGCGACCGACCTCGCCGTGGGGGCACTCCTGCTCGCCCTCGCCATCGCCGCCCCCTTCCTGATCGACAGCCGCTACGTGCTGGGCCAGATCGTGCTCGCGCTGTTCTGGGCCTCGGTGGCGGCACAATGGAACCTGCTCTTCGGCTATGCCGGGGTGTTCTCGCTCGCCCAGATGGCCATCTTCGCGGTGGGCGGCTACGCCACCGCCATGCTCGCACAGTATCTCGAGCTGTCGATCTGGGCCGCGATCCCGCTCGGCGCGCTGATCGCGGTGGTGTTCTCGGTGATCGTGGGGCTCGCCTGCCTGCGGCTGCAGGGGGTCTACGTGGCGCTGCTCACGCTTGCCATCGCGCAGGTGCTCTACCTGCTCATCGTCACCGACACGGCCTGCTTCCGCATGGAGGGCACCTCGTGCCGGCAGTTCACCGGCGGGGCCACCGGCTTTGCCCGTTTCGGCGATTTCGGCATGCGCCAGCTGCTGCGCGGCGACTGGATGATGGGCAACTACGCCATCGTGCTCTGCGGCTTCGTGCTCACCATGGTGATGTCCTGGGTCATCATCCGCTCGCCCATGGGCCTCGCCTTCAAGGCGCTGCGCGACAACCCGGCCTATGCCGTGGCGCGCGGGGTGAACCGCTTCCACACCCAGCTCCTGGTCTTCGCGCTCTCGGCCTTCTTCACCGGGCTCACCGGCGGGCTCTATGCCGCGCATTTCCAGGCCATCGGGCCGGGGCTGTTCTCGCTCTCCCAGCTGCTCTTCGTCATCGCCATCGCTGTGGTGGGGGGCGTGGGCACCTTCTGGGGCCCGGTGGTGGGGGCGATCGTGCTGATGCTCGCCGACGAATTCATGCGCGAGGCCGGGGAGTTCCGCACCCTCGGGCTCGGGCTCATCATCGCCGCCGTCACCGTGCTCCTGCCCCGCGGGCTGGTGGGCAAGGCGGCAGACCTCTTCCGACGCCGCCCCTGAAAGGACCGCTGACATGTACGACACAATCATCGTGGGCGCCGGCTCGGCCGGCTGCGTGCTCGCCTCCCGCCTCTCGGCCGACCCCGACCGGCGCGTGCTGCTGCTGGAGGCGGGCGGCGAGCCGCCGATCAACTCGCGCATCCCCTCCGACTGGGTGACCCTGTTCAACACCGCCGCCGACTGGGGCTACTACACCGTGGCCCAGCCCGGCTGCCGCGGCCGGCGCATCTTCTGGCCGCGCGGCAAGATGGTGGGCGGCTCGGGCGCGATGAACGCGATGATCTACATCCGCGGCCTGCCCTCGGACTTCGACACCTGGGAAAGCCTGGGCTGCCCCGGCTGGGGCTGGAAGGACGTGCTGCCCGATTTCATCGCGACCGAGGGCAACACCGGCCAGACCGACCCCGCCTACCACGGCACCTCCGGCCCGCTGCACGTGGAGGACGTGGCCTGGACCCACCCCTGGGAGCGCGCCTGGATCGAGGCAGGTGTCGCCGCCGGCTACCCCGCGAACCCCGACTTCAACGGCCCCGAGCAGGAGGGCTTCGGCTTCTTCCAGTTCACCATCCGCGAGGGCGCGCGCTCCGGCACCTCCCGCGCCTTCCTCGAGGGCGCGCTCGCCCGGCCCAACCTCACGCTCAAGACCGGCGTGCTGATCACGAAGGTGATCATCGAGAACGGCCGGGCGAAGGGGGTGGAGTATCTCGAGAACGGCGTGCCGAAGAAGGTCTACGCCGAGGCGGAGGTGGTGCTCTCCGCCGGCTCCATCGGCTCGTGCCAGACGCTGATGCTCTCGGGCGTGGGCCCGGCGGACGAGCTCTCCGCCGTCGGCGTCACCCCGGTGCTCGACGTGCCCCAGGTGGGCAAGAACCTGCAGGACCACATCAACATCCCCTTCTCCTACTACGCCAAGGAGGAGGGCGGCATCGGCGCCTGGGACGAGGCCTTCCTCACCGCCTCGCAGGAGGAGTGGGAGCGCGCGAAGACCGGGCCGCGCACCTCGGCCTGGGTGGCGGCCGGCGCGCATGTGCGCTCGCGCCCCGACGTGGAGCCCGACCTGCAGTTCTACGGCGCGGCCTCCCCCCACCGGGACTACGCGCGCTTCCTCGCCTCGAAATCCGGCATGACCATGCACTGCACCCTGCAGCGCCCGGAGAGCCGCGGCGAGATCCGCCTGCGCTCGGCAAACCCGCTCGACCACCCGGACCTCGACCCGAAGTATTTCATCTCCGACCCCTCGGGCCGCGACATCGCCACGCTGGTGGAGGCCATCCGCATCCAGCGCCGGGTGGCGGCGACAGAGCCGCTCGCGAGCCTGCTCGGCGAGGAGATGCAGCCCTCCGCCGAGTGCCGCAGCGATGCCGAGCTCGAGACCTACATCCGCGGCCATTGCACCACGCTCTACCACCCCGCCGGCACCCTGCGCATGGGCACCGACGCGGCCGCCCCGGTGGACCCTTCGAGCTTCGCCGTGAAGGGCATCGAGGGGCTGCACGTGGCCGATGCCTCGCTCTTCCCGCGGATGATCTCGGGCAACACCAACACCGCCACGGTGCTCATCGCCGAGCGCGCGGCGCGGGCCATCGCAGGCCGGGTGCCGGCGGCGGCGGAAGCGGGGGCGTGATGGCGACGGGGTTCAACTTCCACGAGCTCTACCTCTGGCACGACACGCGCAACTACGCCGCCGTCTTCCCGCCCGGGCTCACCATCGAGCCCGGGGAGCACGCGGAAAACCCCGCCACCAAGCGCCGGCTGCGCAACCTGCTGGAAGTCTCCGGCATGCTGGAGCACCTCACGCCGCTCCCCGCCACGAAGGTGAGCGAGGAGGACATGCTGCGTGTCCACACCGCGCCCTACATCGCGAAGCTGCGCGCGCTCTCGGAGGCCGAGGGGGGTGACGCCGGCGGCCTCACCCCCTTCGGCCCCGGCTCCTTCGAGATCGCGCGGCTGGCGGCGGGCGGCACATATGCGGTTCTGGAGGCGGTGCTGCGCGGCGAGGTGGCGAACGGCTACGCCCTCACCCGCCCGCCCGGCCACCACGCCGAGAGGGACATCGGCATGGGCTTCTGCCTGCTCGCCAACATCCCCATCGCGGTGAAGAAGGCCCGCGCCCTGCACGGGCTCGGCCGCGTGGCGGTGGTGGACTGGGACGTGCACCACGGCAACGGCACCGAGCAGGCCTTCTGGGAGGACGGCGAGACCCTCACGATCTCGCTGCACCAGGACCGGCTGTTCCCGCTCACCACCGGCGCCGTGAGCGCGCGCGGGGCGGGCGCGGGGCTGGGGGCGAACATCAACATCCCCCTGCCCCCCGGCTCGGGCCACGGCGCCTACGTCGCGGCCTTCGAGCGCATCGTGCTGCCGGCCCTCGCCGCCTTCCGGCCGGAGGTCATCGTGGTGGCGAGCGGCTTCGACGGCTCGGCGAACGACCCGCTGGGCTGCATGATGATGCACTCGGGCACCTACCGCGCCCTCACCCGGGCGCTGATGGACTTCGCCGGCGCGGCCTGCGGCGGGCGCATCGCGATGAACCACGAGGGCGGCTACTCCGCCTCCCACGTGCCCTACTGCGGCCTCGCGGTGATCGAGGAGCTCTCGGGCCACGCCACCGGCATCGAGGACCCGTGGTTCTCCAACATGGCCGCCTATGGCCAGCAGGAGCTCCAGCCCCACCAGGAAGCCGCCATCGCCGCCGCCGCCGAAGACCAGCCCCTGCTCGCACGCTGACGTGCCCGGCGGCCCCGGCCCCCGGGTCGCCCACGGCCCGAGGGGGCTCGATGCCCCCGACGGGACGTATCCCGCGAGAGGCCGGCAACCCGCGCGCAACACCCCGGCCGCAGTGCGGGGCGAAAACGCCCCTCGGGGGCATCGAGCCCCCTTCGGGTCGTCGGCGGCCGGGGCCGCCGGCAGCGGTGAGCGGGTCCCGGTGTCCCGGCCTCAGGCGATGCGGATGACGGGCTCCATGCCGTCGAGCACCTCGCGGGAGAGGTGGCATTTCACCCCGTGGCCATGCCCGAGGTCGCGCAGCGGCGGCACCTCGGTCTCGCAGCGGTCGCCCGGCACCTCGGCCTTGCGCGGGCAGCGGGTCTGGAACGGACAGCCCGGGGGCGGGTTCATCGCCGAGGGGATGTCCCCCTCCAGCACCACGTGCTTCTTCACCACGCTCGTGTCGGCGATCGGCACGGCGGAGAGCAGCGCCTCGGTGTAGGGGTGGTAGGGCGGCGAGAACACCTCGTCGGTGGTGCCGATCTCCACAACGTGGCCGAGGTACATCACCATCACCCGGTCCGCGAGGTAGCGCACGATGGAGAGATCGTGGCTGATGAACAGCATCGTGGTGCGGTTGCGCCGCTGGATCTCGGTGAGAAGCTCGGTCACCGCCGCCTGCACCGAGACATCGAGGGCGGAGACCGGCTCGTCGGCCACCACCACTTTCGGCGTGCCGGCGAAGGCCCGGGCGATGCCGATGCGCTGCTTCTGCCCGCCCGAGAGCTGGCGCGGCATGCGGGAGGCGAAGGCGCGCGGCAGCTTCACCATGTCGAGGAGCTCCAGCATGCGCTCGCGCCGCTCCGCGGTGCTGTTGCCCACGCCGAAGAGCTCGAGCACCCGCATGATCTGCGCCCCCACGGAATGCGAGGGGTTGAGCGTGTCGAACGGGTTCTGGAACACCATCTGGATGCTCGAGACCGTGCCGCGGTCGCGCGCCTCCACCGCGATGTCCTGGATCTCCTCGCCCGCGAGGGTGATGCTGCCGGCGGTCGCCGTCTCCAGCCCCAGCAGCAGCTTGGCGAGGGTGGACTTGCCGCAGCCGCTCTCGCCCACGATGGCGAGCGTCTCGGCCTCGCGCGCCTCCAGGGTCACGCTCTCGTTGGCCTTCACCACCCGGGCCTCGCCGGTGCCGAAGGCCGAGCCCGCCACCTCGTAGTACTTGCGCAGCTCGCGCACGCTCAGCACCACGTCTCCGGGGGTGACCGGCTCGGTGTCGGCGCTCGCCACCGGGCCTGCCAGCCAGTCGATCTCGTCGTGGCGCAGGCAGCGGGTTTCGTGGCGGTCGTCGCCGGGCACGTCGGCCATCGGCACCGGGGCGGCGTCGCAGCGCCCGGCCTGGAAATAGTCGCAGCGCGGCCCGAAGTTGCAGCCCGGCGGGCGCTCGTGCGGCAGCGGGAAATTGCCGGGGATGGCGACGAGCGGCCGGGCGTTCTTGTCGGCCCCCGGCAGGGGGATCGAGCGGAACAGGCCCTGCGTGTAGGGGTGGCGCATGCGGTCGAACACGTCGGCGATCGAGCCGCGCTCCACCGCCTCGCCGGAATACATCACGCAGAGCCGGTCGCAGGTCTCCAGCACCAGGCCGAGGTTGTGGGAGATGAACAGCATCGAGGTGCCGAAGCGCGCGCCGAGGTCCTTCACCAGCTCGACGATCCCGGCCTCGACCGTCACGTCGAGCGCGGTGGTGGGCTCGTCGAGGATCAGCAGCGACGGCTTCGACATCAGCGCCATGGCAATGACGATGCGCTGCTGCTGGCCGCCGGAGAGCTGGTGCGGATAGGCCCTGAGCATGCGCTCGGGGTCCGGCAGGCGCACGGCCTCCACCACCTCGAGCGCCAGCGCCCGCGCCTCGGCCGCAGAGGCGCCCTGGTGGATCATCGGCACTTCCATGAGCTGCCGGCCGATCTTCATCGCCGGGTTCAGCGAGGCCATCGGCTCCTGGTAGATCATCGCGATCTCGTTGCCGCGGATGCGGCGCAGCTCGGCAGCGTTGAGGGAGGTGAGGTCGCGGCCCCTGAAGCGGATGGAGCCGCCGGTGATGCGGCCGTTGCGCCCCAGGTCCTGCATCACGCCCAGCGCCACGGTGGACTTGCCGCAGCCGCTCTCGCCCACGAGGCCCAGCGCCTCGCCGGGGCGCACGGTGCAGGAGAAATCCATCACCGCCGGGATCTCGCCCCCCTGGGTGAAGAAGCTGATCGAGAGCTTGTCGATCTCGAGGATCGGGGTGTCGTCCGTGTCCGTCATCGCCTGTTCCTCTCTGCGTTGCGCCCCGCGGCAGCCGGGCAGGCCCCGGCATCGGCCAGGATTCGGGGGCCGGGGCGCCGTGTCTCCCGCCCCACGGCCCCGCCCCGCGCCGCGGCGTCCCGGGCCTGCCCCGGGACCTCCCGGCCGGTTGCCCGCGCCGCCATCAGTCCTTGAGCGACTGCTCGCGCAGCCCGTCCGCCAGCAGGTTGAGCCCCAGCACCAGGCTCATCAGCGCCACGGCGGGGGCGATGGCGGCATGGGGGTAGACCGAGAGCAGCCGGCGGCCCTCGTTGATGGTCATGCCCCAGGTGGGGCTCTCGGGGGAGATGCCGAGGCCGAAGAAGCCCAGCGTGCCGAACAGGATGGTGGTGTAGCCGATGCGCAGGCAGAAATCGACGATCAGCGGCCCGCGCGCGTTGGGCAGGATCTCCCAGAGCATGATGTACCACGGCCCCTCGCCCCGGGTCTGGGCGGCGGAGACATAGTCGCGCGTCTTGATGTCCATGGTCAGCCCCCGCACGATGCGGAACACCGTGGGCGAGTTCACGAACACCACCGACACGAAGATGTTGAGCAGGAACGGGTCCATGTAGAGGACGCCCAGCGGGTCGGCGTTGAAGGCGAGGCCGAAATAGGCCCAGAGCCCCACCACCAGCGCGAGGCCGAGCCGCGGCGCGAGCTGCGCCGGTCGCCGCCCGAAGCGGGTGCGCAGCAGCATCACCACGAACACGAGCGGGAACAGGAACAGCACCGCCGCCATCATCTGCGGCAGCGACAGGCCGAGCCCGCCGAGGCTCACCATCGGCTCGCGCGCGATCTCCGGTGTCACCAGCAGGTAGAAGAGCAGGATCACCGGGAAGGCGAGCACCAGGTTCGCGAGGAAGCTCAGCGCGGTGTCGAGCCTTCCGCCGAAATAGCCCGCCGGCAGGCCCAGGATGATGCCGGCCATGAAGGCGATCAGCGTGGCCGCCGGGGCGATGATCAGCACCGATTGGGAGCCCCAGACCATGCGGCTGAACACGTCGCGCGCGAGGTTGTCGCCGCCCAGCAGGTAGTAGAGCCCGCCGCTGTCCGGCACCGGGGTGCCGGGCACCTTGTTCTTGAGTGCCGCGATCTGCTCGAGCGGCGCGAAGGGCGCGATCTGCGGCGCGAAGAGCGCGGTGAGCGCCCAGAACAGCACCAGCGCGAGGCCGATCAGCCCGATGGGCGAGCTGAAGAGCTTGCCGTAGAGGCCGAGGTGCCGGCGCGCCGCATATGAGCCCGCGAAGATCACCGCCAGCCCGGCCCAGACCGGCCAGAAGGCGACGAGGATGCCGGAGAGGATGCCGCCCCAGGAAAGTGGTTCCATGCCCTGCCCCCCTCAGCGCACGCGGATGCGCGGGTTGAGCCACACGTAGCCCACGTCGGAGATGAGCTGGGTCACCAGCACCACCAGCACCGCCACGATGGAACAGGAGAGCAGCAGCTCGATGTCGTTGTTGGAGGCGGCCTGCACCAGGGTCCAGCCGAAGCCCTTGTAGTTGAACAGCGTCTCCACGATCACCACCCCGGTGAGCAGCCAGGGAAACTGCAGCATGATCACCGTGAAGGGCGCGATCAGCGCGTTGCGCAGCGCGTGGCGGATGACGATGCTGGGAAAGCTCACCCCCTTCAGCCGGGCGGTGCGGATGTATTGCGCCGTCATCACCTCGGCCATCGAGGCCCGGGTCATCCGCGCGATATAGCCCATGCCGTAGAGCGCCATCGTGGCCACCGGCAGGGCGAAATTCTCGAAGGTGATGCTGTCGGTGGCCGAGGTCGCCACCCCCTTCAGCAGCGTGCCGCGCTCGAGGAAGATCGGCGAGAGCCCGCCGCGCGAGGAGGCGAAGAGCACCACCAGGATCACGCCGGAGACGTATTCCGGCGTGGCGGTGGAGGCGATGGAGAAGGTCGAGAGCGTGCGGTCGGTGCGCGAGCCCTCGCGCATGCCGGCCAGCACCCCGATCAGCAGCGCCGAGGGCACCATCACCACCATCACCCAGAACATCAGCCAGCCGGTGTAGCCCAGCCGCTCGCCCACGATCTCCGCCACCGGCTTGCGGAACACGCTGGAGGTGCCGAGGTCGCCCTGCACCACGCCGCCCACCCACTCGCCGTAGCGCAGCAGCAGCGGGCGGCGGTAGCCGTGGCCTTCCAGCCAGCTCTCGACCTGTTCGTCGGTCATGCGGGCGTTGGCCTGCTCCTTGGCGAGCTTCTCGAGATTGGGCTCGAGGTTGGTGAGCCAGAACACCACGAAGGTGAGGCAGAGCGCGGTGAGCAGCATCACGCCCAGGCGCTTGAGGACGAAGAGGAGCATCTGTCTCCTTCCGGCTGGAGGCCCGCGGCAGGCGGGCCCCGGGCTCAGGCGCCCGCCCGTGCGGGGCGCGCCTGCGGGCCGGGGGGCGGCGGAACCGCCCCCCGCAGGCGGTGCATCAGCTCTCGATCGACCACAGGTCGTGGTGATGCTCGAAGGTCGGGTGCATGTCGGCGCCCTTCACGTATTCGCGGAAGTGCCGGTAGAGCGAGCGCCAGTAGGGCTGGATGATCACCCCGTCCTCCTGGAGCATGGTCTCGACGTCCTTCATCACCTCGCGGCGCTTGTCGGCATCGGCGATGGCGAGGGCCTCGTCGAGCTTCGCGTCGAAATCGGGGTTGGCATAGGCGGTCTCGTTCCAGCTGCCGCCGGTGACATAGGCCAGCGAGAGCACCTGCACGCCGAGCGGGCGCATGTTCCACTCGGTGGCCGAGAACGGGTACTTGGTCCAGTCGTTCCAGAAGGTGGCGCCGGGCAGCACGGTGCGCTTCACGTTCATGCCCGCCTCGCGCATCTGGGCGGCGATGGTGTCGCAGGTGGCGCGCTGCCAGTCATCGTCGATGGAGATGAGCTCGAACTCGAAATCGCTCATCCCCGCCTCCTCGAGCAGGGCCTGCGCGCCCTCGATGTCGCGCTCCTTCTTCGGCAGCTCGTAATACTCGGGGTGCATCGGGCCGACGTGGTGGTTTTCCGCCACCTGCCCCAGCCCGGCATAGCCCAGGTCGAGCACGGTCTGGTTGTCCACCGCCATCTGCATGGCGCGGCGCACCTTCACGTCGGCATAGGGCGCCTTGCCGTCCACCTCGGCGGCCTGGTTGGGCCGCACGCAGAGCGTGGCGGCGGTCACCACCTCCGACATCTCCAGCCCGAGGCTGGAGAAGATGTCCACGAACTCGCCGGTGGACTGGTAGACCATGTCGATCTCCTCCGCCTCGATGGCGGCGACGAAGGCCGAGGGGTCGGTGCCAAGGTCGATGTACTCGATCCGGTCGAGCCCGACATCGCCGCCCCACCACTCACCGCGCTTGGTGAGCACCGCGCCCACGCCCACGTCGACGCTCTCGATCATGAACGGGCCGGTGCCCACGGGGTTTGCCGTGAGGTCGGCGCCGGTGTCATCGAAGCTCGGGTGCACGATCAGGCAGGGATAGTCGGCGAAATTGGGGATGAGCGCGATGTCGGGCTTGGCGAGCTTCACCGCGATGGTGAAATCGTCCACCTTCGTGACCGCGCCCTCGGCGAGCTGGCCGGTTTCCGGGTCGATCATGTTGGTGAGGCGCGAGGCCATGGAATTGCCCTCTACCGAGGTGTCGCACCAGCGGGTGAGGTTGTAGATCACGTCATCGGCGGTGAAATCGTCGCCGTTCGACCATTTCACCCCCTGGCGGACGTGCAGCGTGTATTCCGTCGCGTCGTCCGAGACCTCCCAGCTCTCCAGCAGCCAGGGCTCGAAGGTGAAGTCGCGGGTGTAGCGCACCAGCGTCTCGCACAGGCCGCGCGCGACATTGGACATCTGCGACCAGTCGAAGATCCGCGGGTCGGCGACACGCTTGATCTCCATCTGCACCCGCAGGGTGCCGCCGGTGCCCTGCGCGGCGGCGGGGGACGGCGCCACGAGGCCGGCCAGCCCGTAGGCCCCTGCCCCGGTGACACCCAGCGCCGTGGCCAGGGCGAGGAACTCTCGACGCTCCATGCGGCCTTCCCGGGCCTCGCGGGCGTACATCGGCACGGCCGGGTGCATGGGTTTGCCGTTGATCGTATCGTCAGACATCGTCGTCCTCCTGGGTCTTGTGTAGCCTGCGCCATCGGAACGGGCGCTTGCGGGAGGGCCCGGGGCAAGGCCCGGCCTGGGTTTCAGGTAGCCCGACACCCCGGAAATCGAGCGACTTCCGGCACTTCGGTCTCTCGTGCTGTGCTGCCAGCTAAGCACACACCGGGCCGCGGATGAACCCTGTACGCGCAAGCATCGGCGGATTCCCGCCGCAAGCCGCCCGCGTTTGCGGCGCATGGCGCGCATTTCGCGACAGGCCGGCGCGAGGCCCGGCCGCTCATGCACGCCTGAGGTGCAGCAGCGGCGGGCGGGCGAGGCCTCCCGGCTCCGGCCCGGCGGGCTGCCAGGGCGTTCCGGCATAGTAGCGGTTCGCGCCGGTGTTGCGCAGCGACAGCTCCAGCCAGCCGCTGCCGGGGTGCAGCGGGAAGCGCGCCTCCCCCGCCAGGTGCCGCAGCACCGGGCCGCCGGCAAAGCGCAGCGTGCCGCTGTGGCGGAAGCCGGGCAGTTCCAGCTCCCAGCCCAGCCCGGCCCCGGGCTCGGGCAGCTCCAGCCAGAGCCGGTAGAGCCCCGTGCCGGCGAAATCCGCCCCGCCCTGCCGCTCCCAGCCCGCGCGCACCGAGACCGGGCGGAACGCCGCCCCCGCGGGCAGCGCCAGTTCCCAGCCCTCCTCCAGTGCCCGGCTCTCCGTCACCGGCCCCGGCGGGGCAAGGAGCGGGGCTTCCCTCTGCGCGTCCGGCCCGCGGGCCCAGGCGGGCCCGACCGGTCGCGCCGCCTCCCGGCCCGCAGCCGCGCGAGCCCCTGCCGGGCCGGCGCCGGACAGCGGCTGCCCGGCCGCGCCCGATGCGGCTGCCACGAGGCCGGACGCCGCCGTCGCGGACATGCCGTCCCCGGGCATGGCGCCGGCCTGCTCGCGCGGCGCGAGCGCCAGGCAGGCGCAGGCCCCCGCAGGCAGGTGCAGGCGCAGGCGGCCTTCGCGCAGCCGCGCCGGCCCGATGTCGCCAGTCTGGGCATCCCAGTCGCGCACCGCCCAGGGGCCGGGGGGCAGCGCGATGTCCGGCGCCAGCGGCGCGTCGGTGTCGTTGAACAGGACGAGCTTCCAGCCCGCGCCGTCGCGCAGCACGCAGTTGGGCAGCGTGCCCGGGTGCAGCGCCATGAGCCCGGCGAGGGCGCGGCCACGGGCCGCGATCTCTTCCGGCGTGTCGCAGCGCTCCGCGAGGTCGCCCGGCTCCGCCCCGTCGAGCGTGCGGGCCGGCAAGGGCGCGGAGGCCAACACCCGGCCGCCCGCGGCGCGGAAGGCGGCGATGAGGGCTGCCTCCTTCGCGCTCTCCAGCACCTCCGCCCCCGGCAGCACCAGGGCGCTGAAGCGGCCCGCGGGGGTGACGAGCGTGTCGCCCTCCAGCCGAGCCGCGGCAAGTGCGCGGTGGTCGATCACCTGCCAGCCGACACCCGCGCGGTCGAGCGCCCCGGCCCAGAGCCCGAAGGCATCGCAGCAGGCCGGCGGCGCGGCCCCGGCTGCGCGCAGGGTCCAGAGCGGGTAGAGCAGCGCCACCGGCCGCTCCGGCACCCCCTCCTCGAGGAAGGCCGAGACCCGGGCGCATTCGCTGCCCAGCGCCGGCATGTCCTCCCACCAGGGCTGCAGGTTGAAGCCCGGCGGGAAGTCGAAGCGCGGGTTGAGGAAGGGCACCGGCTCGGCCTCGCGCCCCGCGTCGAGCCAGAGGGCGTGCAGGGTGACGCGCCGCGCGCCGGAGAGCACATGGCGCAGCATCTGCGCGCGCAGCCGCGCGGGCGTGAGGCCCCAGTTGCCCGCCCCGCCGGGAATGCCGCTCTCCCGCCCGGTGGAATACTGCTCCACCGTGCAGCGCGACCGGCCCGAGGCGCGGGCGACGGAATCGCCCATCCGGGCGGAGAGCTGGGGCGCGTAGTCGGCCGCGTCGGCGGTGGTGGCGGCGCGCCAGGCGTCGATGCCGAAGTAATCGAGCCCCGGCATCACGCGCGCATCGAAGCCCGAGAGCCCGTCACGCAGCCCGTAGCCGCCCACGTGGCACAGCAGCTCGTGCCCGGAGAAGGCCACCCCTCGCGCCGCCCACCAGCGCGACAGCGTGCCGAAGAACGCCTCGTGCAGCCGGTTGCCGTAGACCTCCCAGGCCCGGGCGCGCAGGGCCTCCGTGCCCGGGCCCGCCGCACCGGTAAGGGCGGCGAGCACGCTGGCGAGCGGGGCCAGCCGCTCCAGCGCGGGGCCGAGGCGTGCATCCCACAGGAGCGCGTTTCCGGCCGCACCCGCTTGCTGGTCCCAGGTGTAGAAGCCGGCGTGCGGATGGTCGAAGAAGCTCGCCTCCGCCCGGCCGCCAGAGGCCGCGAGCATCGGCGCGCAGACCGCTTGCGCATAGCGCTCCGCCGCCTCGGGCATCAGGTAGTTGATCAGCCGCGAGGTGGCGCAGCGGGCGGCGAGGAACACGGTCACCTCGCCATCGCCCTCCACCACGGCCTCCGCGCCCTCGGGGCCTGCGGCGGTGAGGCGGGCTGCCGCCGTCACGTCGCGCGGGGTGCCGTCAGGCCCGCGGGCGACGGCGCGGACGATCTCCCATTCGTCCCAGGCCGGCCGGCCGCCCTCGTAGAGCCAGTCCTGCCCCACGGGGCCGAGGAAGCCGAGGAAGGGGAAGCGGATGCCGCTGACGCTCAGCGGCGCGCCGGCCGGGCCGGTGCTCCAGAACAGCAGGCGCTCGCGCAGGTGGCCGGCGCCTTCCACCGTGCGGCCGGCGCCCTGCCCCGAGATCCAGTTGTAATCGTCGTAGATCTCCACGCCGATGCCGACACGCCTCGCCCGCTCGGAAGCATGCGCGAGGGCTTCGCACCAGGGGCCGGAGAGCCAGTCGGCCCGCGGCAGCGCGAGCCGGCCCTGCACCAGCACGGCGCCGATGCCGGCGCGGGCCATGTCCTGAAGCCCCGCGTCGATCTCCCCCCGCTCCGGCAGCCGGTGCCAGAACCAGAAGGCCGCGGTGCGAAAGCGCCGCTCCGGCGCGCGAAACCACTCCGGCGCGGGCTCAGGCATCGGGCGCGTGGCAGATCTCGAGCATCGCCCCCTCCGCCGCGGCGGAGATGTCGAAGCTCAGCGCCTCGCCGGTGAGCGGGGTGAGCGGGGCACCGGCGAGCCGGGCCGCGATCAGCGCGCCGGGCCGCACGCCGGGCAGCGTGAGCGTGGCGGCAGCGCCGGGCACCTCGGGGAAGAGCCGGCAGCGGAACAGACCGGGCGCGAGGGTGATCCCGCCCAGCCGGCCGCGGAAATCGGTCTCCAGCAGGCCTGCCTCGCCGCGCGAGAGGCTCAGCCGCCCGGCGGCGCTTTCCAGCAGCACCTGGCCCGCCGGGCTCGTGACCGGGCCGAGGCGCAGGGGCGTGCCGTCATGGCGGATCTCCCAGCCGGCCCAGGGGGTCACGTCCATCACCTGGCCCACGGCCATCAGCGGCAGCATCGCGCCCCAGGTGTAGAACGGGTCGGTGTCCGGCGCGTCACGCACCTCGCCGGTCTCGGCGCTGTAGTTCTCGCCGGCCTCGCGCGCGGCCCAGTTCTGCGCGAACAGCTCCCAGGAGGAGGCGGCGAGCGCATCGGCCTCGGCCGCGAGCCCGGCGCGGCGCAGGCCCTGCCAGACCATGTAGTTCACGTTCGGCCAGATGCGTCCGCGCCAGTAGGTGTTGTCGGCATAGGCGGGCTCCGAGCGCGCGGTGTTGGGCAGCCCGTAGCGGCCGGCGAAGAGCGCGGGGTCGGCGAGATGACCGCGCAGCGCCTCGGTCTGCTCCGCGTCCGCCGCCCCGCACAGCAGCGGGTAGAAGCTGGTGGGCGAGAGGCTGCGCACGAAGCCGCCATGGCGCTGGCGGTTGGCGAAGATGCGCCGCTCGGGGTCCCAGAGCCGGGTGCGGATCAGCGCGCGGGTCTGCGCGGCGAGCGCTTCGAGCTCGGCCGCGCGGGCGCTCTCGCCGAGATGGGCCGCGATGCGTGCGAGCATCTCCGCGTCGAGCGCGAGCGCGCAGTTGAGGCCGAGGTCGAGGGTGGACAGGGTGCGGGTGCGCGGGTCGTAGACCGCCTCGTCATGGGTGGCGGAATTGTCCATGCCGGTCTCGTTGCGCGCGCCGAAATGCGTGCCCTTGTAGAGGCTCGCGCCCACGTCCGACGTGCCGCAGGAGACGAGGCCCTGCCCGTCCGGGTCACGCTCGCGCCGCCACCACATGTGGTTGGCGAGCAGCGCTGGATAGGCCTCGGCCAGCAGGTCCGGGCCGGCCGCGCCGCGCAGGTGCATGAGCCAGAGCATGAAGCTCGCCATTGGCGTCTGCGTGCGGTCCACCCAGGCGTCGCGCGAGGTGACGATGGTGGCGAAATTGCCCTGCGGCGTGGCCGAGGCGAGGGCGGCACGGAAATTCTCCGCCGCGAGGCCCGGCTCGAAGAGCCCGCTCATCAGCGCGGCGTAGGTCTGGTCGTTGAACCACACGGCGAAGGCGCCCAGCGGCCAGAGCCGGCTCACCGAGGTGTAGGGGCGGCGGTTCACCGGGTCCCAGACCGTGTTCCAGCCGATCACGTCGGCCACCGCCTCGAGCGCGCCGGCGAAGGGGCCCTCCTGCACGGGGCGCGGCGCCGCGGGCGCCTCGGCGCGGGCGAGGCGGGCGCGGGCGGCGGCGATGGCGCGCTCGCGGCTGTCGGCCACGGCGGCGGCCAGCGCGCCTTCGGGCATCATCTCGAGGTTGAAGCGCAGGCCCAGCGCCCTGCCCCGCACACCCCGGCTGCCGATGTGCCAGTAGCCGTGCGCCTCGAAATCCTCCGCCAGCGCCTGCGGGCTGTCATGCACGCTCACCTCCACCGGCGCCTCGCGGCACACGAGGGCGAGGTGGCGGGTGCCGATAGTGATGACCGCGGCGCCTGCCTCGGCGTCCCACTCCGCTTCCGAGCCGTCCTCGGCCGAGATGCAGTAGCTGAGCCAGAAGCGCTGGCCCCATTCCGCCAGCCGCCCCCGCGCCCAGGTGCCGAGCACCGACCAGGGCTCGTCGCGCCGCCAGCCGAGGGCGAGCTCGCTGCCCGCGTGCCGCGCCGTGCAGGAGATCTCCGCGCCGTCGGGCGAGTGGGCGTCAAAGCGCAGGGCGGCGGCCGGGAGGAGGCTCGCCTTGCCCTCCCGCGCGGAGAACACCACCGGCGTGAGCCGCAGGCCGAGCGGCAGGAACACCATCTCGGCCGGCCGGTCAGACCAGGTGTTCCAGGCGCGCGAGAGCGGGATGGTGGTGTCGAGCAGCATGGCGGGCTCCCTGCCGGCGGGGGTCATCGGGGCGCGGCCGATCCCAGGGAGAGGCGCCGGGAGGTCGTTCGCACACGAACGGAATAGCCGCCCGTTCCGGGAGATTGCACCGCCGCGCCCCCCGGGGCAACACCCGCGACGGCCCGCGGCCTCTTCGCCCGGGCCCACAGTGGTCCGGGCGACGGCTTCAGGCTCCGCGGGCCGGGTCCGGCCTGTCAGGCAGTCGGCCTGAGGCCGGCGGCTTCAGGCGCTGCGCGCCAGCGCCATGGCGGGGTAGACGGCGCGGCGCACCGTCTCGTCCTCCAGGTCGAGCCCGTGGCGCTCGCGCAGCAGGTCGAGCCGGTAGCGCAGGGTGGAGGGGTGGATGCCCAGCGAGGCGGCCGTGCGGCGGATGCGCCCGCCCTGCTCCACGAACACCAGCGCCGTCTCCGACAAACGCCGGGTGCGGGCGTCGGGCGCCGCGGCCAGCCGGTCGAGGGCCGCGGCGTATTCCGGCGGGCAGAGGGCGCGCAGCGGCGGCTCGGCGCCCGTCGACGGCGCCTGCGCCCGCGCCTCGGCATTGAGCGCCGCGGCGAAGACCGCGGCGAGGGCCGTGAGCAGCTCGCGCTCCGCCTGCCCGGGCCGGTGCACCGGCACCGCGTGCAGCGTGAGCACCCGCGGCAGCGCGCCGGGCAGCGGCAGCAGCGCCACGGCCCGGTAGCGCTGCACCTCGGCGTCGATGCGGTAGAGCGGCCAGCCGGCCTCGGCCCGGATGTCCTCGATGAAGAGCGGCGCCCCGCGCTCCAGCGCCAGCCGCGCCGGGCTCTCGGAGAGCGGCCAGCGCCGCGGCAGCCCCTCGAACAGCGGGCCCTGCGCGCCGTGGCTGCCCTCCAGCCGCACCAGCCCCGCCGCCTGCTCCACCGCCAGCAGGCCGGAGGAGGACCAGGGCGCATGCCCGGTTGCCAGCCGCTCCAGCGCCGCGTCCGTCACCGCGCGGCCGGAGGCGGCCTCCGAATCGAGGAGGGTCGCGAAAGCGGCGAGACGTGTGACCATGGTGGCTTTTCCTGCGTTCCGGCGGAATTTCCGCGGGGCAATTCGGCGCTTGTGGAGGATGTATCAGCGCGCGGTCCGGCGCAATATGTCTCCTCCACGAGCTTCCGGAGACCAGCCCCATGCCCGCCACTGCCCAGCGCCAGATGCACCTCGTCGCCTACCTCAAGACCGGCCCCACCGCCCTGCACCCCGGCGGCTGGCGCCACCCGGAGGCGCGGCTCGACGACATCTTCGAACCTGCGCGCTACGAGCACATCGCCCGGGTGCTGGAGGACGCCTGTTTCGACGGCTGCTTCTTCGCCGACCTGCAGGGGCTCTACGACATCCACAAGGGCGGGTTCGACACCTACGTGGCCCAGGGCGGGCAGATCTCCTTCCTCGACCCGATGACCGTGCTGCCGGTGATGGCGCGGGCCACCAGCCGGCTCGGCCTCGGCGCCACGCTCTCCACCACGCTGCTCAACCCCTACCACATCGCCCGCTCGCTGCTCTCGCTCGACGTGTTCTCCAAGGGCCGCGTGGCCTGGAACATGGTCACCTCCGCGACCGAGCTCGAGGCGCAGAACTACGGGCTCGACGCCCTGCCGCCCAAGGACGCGCGCTACGACCTCGCCGACGAGGTGGTGGAGGCCTGTCTGAAGCTCTGGCGCAGCTGGGATACCGACGCCTTCGTGCTCGACAAGGCGCGCGGCCTCTTCGCCGACCCCGCGAAGGTGCATTACGCCAATTACGAGGGGAAGAGCGTGCGCACCCGCGGCCCCCTCTCCATCCCGCAGAGCGCCCAGGGCCACCCGGTGCTGATGCAGGCCGGCGCTTCCGAGCGCGGGCGCGAGTTTGCCGCCCGCTGGGCCGAGGTGATCTTCGCCGCCCAGCGCGGCATCTCCGACATGGTGGCCTTCCGCCGGGACATCCACGCCCGCATGGGCCGCTACGGCCGCAAGCCGTCCGAGACCGCGATCCTGGTGCAGACCACCTGCATCGTGGGCGAGACCGATGCCATCGCGCTGGAGAAGGCCGCCTTCGCCGAGAGCCTGATCGACGACGAGCTCGCCATCGCCTCCACCTCCTCCTCGGTTGGCGTGGACATGAGCCGCTACCGCGACGGCGAGCCGATCGAGAAGCTGATGGGCAACCAGGGCATGCACGGCACCCTGCAGCTCCTCGAGCAGGCCCAGCGCGACGAGAAGATCTCCCTCGCCGAGGCGGCGAAGCGCCGGCACCCGAACCTGCTCGTCGGCTCGCCGGTCACCATCGCCGACCGGATGGAGGAGATGTTCCGCTCCGGCGCCTGCGATGGTTTCGTACTCACCCCGGTCACCCACCCCTCCAGCCACGAGGCCTTCGCCCGCGCCGTGGTGCCCGAGCTGCAGCGCCGCGGCCTGTTCCGCACCGCCTACCGCGCCGAGACCCTGCGCGGCCACCTGCGCGACGACGCCTGAGCGGCGCACCCCCCGGGGCGGCCGCGCCCCCGGGACCTTCCGGCCGGTGCGGCGGCGCCGGTTGCCCGGCGAAAACTTGTTTGCAGGCAAATGAATTGTATTGACCTTTCCGCCGCAACGCAGAAAAATCCCTCACAATAAGGCACCGCCAGCGGTAAGACTGCGCGGGCCCCGCCAGATGGCACCAACATGGAGATGAGACGATGACGAAGCTGCCCGCGGCCAGGACGGCCCGCTCCCTGCTTGCTACCGCTGCCACGCTCGCCCTCACCGCCGGTTTCGCGCAGGCCGACGAGATCCGGGTTCTGAACTGGCAGGGCTACGGCACCGACGAGGACTGGGCCCTGGAGGCCTTCGCCGAGGCCACCGGCCACACCGTGGTGCATGACTATTTCAACTCCGAGCAGGAGATGCTCACCAAGCTGCGCACCAATCCCGGCGCCTACGACGTGGTGCTGATCAACACCGCCTACACCGGGCAGGCCGCGGCCGAGGGGCTGATCGAGCCGGTGAGCTACGACGACTTCCCCCATGCCGACGGCATCTCCGACGCGATGAAGGAGACCGCGGCGCTCTACCATGACGGCCAGCTCTACGGCATTCCCTGGGTCTGGGGCGTCACCTCCATCGCCTACAACACCGAGGTGGTGAGCGAGGCGCCGCAGAGCATCGAGCTGCTGTGGTCGCCGGAGTTCGAGGGCCGGGTGGGCTGGCGCGACGACGCGGTGGAATCGGTGCAGATGGCCGCCATCTCGCTGGGCCAGGACATCAACAACCCCACCGATTTCGACGCCATCGCCGCCAAGCTCAAGGCGCTGAAGCCGCAGATCCGCACCTTCTGGAGCTCGGAGAACGAGTGGAACCAGTATTTCTCCTCCGGTGAGTTCGACATCTCGGTCTACTGGTCGGGCTCGGCCGCGCGCTCGGCCAACAACTTCGGCCTGCCCGTGGGCTTCGCCATCCCCAAGGAAGGCGCCATCGGCTGGCTCGACGAGCTCTCCGTGGTCAAGGACGCCCCGCACCCCGAGGCGGCGAAGGCCTTCATCGACTACATGATCGACCCCGAGTTCTACGTGAAATGGGACACCGAGGTGGGCGCCCCGGTCTCGGCCAATGCCGATGCGGTCGCCGCCCTGCCCGACAAGGCCTTCAACAAGGTGATGGCCAGCGACGAGGGCGTGGCCGCGCGGCTGAAGTTCCTCGGCCCCATCGAGGACGACGTGCGCCAGAAGATGCTCGAGGTCTGGCAGGCCACGAAGACCGAGTTCCAGAACTGATCCGATGAGCGCCCGCATGACCAGCCCCGCGAAGGGAGCGCCCGGTCAGGCGGGCGCCATCCTTGCCCTCACCGGCCCCGCCTATCTCTGGCTCACGGTGGCGATCCTGCTGCCGCTGTCGGCGATGTTCTACTTCTCCTTCCTCTCCGAGGCGCCGCTGGCCGGCAAGACCGGGGAGTGGACGCTGGCCAACTACCGCGCCTTCTTCGAGCAGGGCTTCTACGGCACGCTGATGCTGCGCTCGCTGCGGCTGGGGGCGGAGGTGGTGTTCTGGTGCTTCGTGCTCGGCTTTCCCTGCGCGCTGGTGCTGGCGAAATCGGTGAAGGGGCGCTGGCGCGAGGCGCTGTTCCTGCTCGTGATCCTGCCCTTCTGGTCGAACGCGCTGGTGCGCATCTTCTCCTGGACGATGATGCTGCGCGGCAACGGCATCCTCGAGCGGGCGATCGACTGGGTGGTGCCCGGCCGCTTCCGCCTCGACATCATGTTTACCTACGAGGCGGTGGTCATCGGGCTGGTGCACTCCTACCTGCCCTACATGATCCTCACCTGCTACATCTCGCTCCAGGCGGTGCAGGACGATCTCATCGAGGCGGCGCGCTCCATGGGGGCCTCGCGCCTCACCATCCTGCGCCGCATCCTGCTGCCGCTGTCGCTGCCCGGCATCCTCGCCGGCGTGGTGCTGATCTTCGTGCCCGTCATCGGCTCCTTCATGGAGCCGCGCATCCTGGGCGGGCGCAACGGCACCTTCATCGGCACGGTGATCGAAGACCAGTTCACCGCCGTGTTCAACTGGCCGCTGGGGGCGGCGCTGTCCTTCATCATGCTGGGCTGCGTGGGGGTGGTGTTTGCCCTCTCCCGCCTCGCACTGGGGCGGAGGGGCTGATGCGCGCATTCTCCCTCGGCGGGCTGGGGCGGGTCTATCTCGTCCTCGTGCTGCTGTTCCTCTACTGCCCGATCATCGTGATGGCGGTGATGTCGTTCAACGAGAGCCAGTTCTACACCCTGCCGGTGAAATGGTCGTTCAAGTGGTACGGGGCGCTGGCGGGCAACGAGCGCATCCTCTCGGCTGCGGCAAACTCGGTGGGCATCGCGGTGCTCACCACCCTCATCGCCTCGGTGCTGGGCACGGCGGCCTCGCTCGCCTTCTTCCGCTACCGCTTCCGCGGGCGCGAGGTGATGCAGCTGCTGCTGTTCCCGCCCATCGCCATTCCCTGGCTCATCACCGGCACGGCGATGCTGCTGTTCTTCTTCTGGATCGGCATCGGGCGCGGCCTGCATGCCATGCTGCTCGGCCACGTGGCCCTCGCGCTGCCTTACGTGATCATCGTCACCTCGGCGCGGCTGAAGGCCTATGACCCCGATCTCGAGCTCGCCGCCCGCTCCATGGGCGCGCCGCCCTGGATGGTGTTCCGCCGGGTCACCCTGCCGTTCCTGGCCCCCGGCTTCCTCGCGGCGGCGCTCTTCGCCTTCGCCGTGTCCTTCGACCAGTTCGTGATCTCCTACTTCCTCTCCGTGCCGGGCACGTCCACCCTGCCGGTGGAGATCTACACCGCCATCCGCAAGGGCTTCACGCCCGA
The DNA here is from genome assembly GCF_003448965.1 of Oceanicella sp. SM1341. Classification (GTDB taxonomy): domain Bacteria; phylum Pseudomonadota; class Alphaproteobacteria; order Rhodobacterales; family Rhodobacteraceae; genus Paroceanicella. The sequence continues at coordinate 114,916 of NZ_QRGC01000007.1, read as the reverse complement.
GATCAACGCCATCTCCACCATCGTCATCGGCTTCTCGATGGCGCTGCTGCTGGGCGTGGCGCGCTTCTACAAGTTCGGGGGAGAGCGCAAATGACCGTCATTTCCGTGGAGGGCGTCACCAAGACCTTCGGCAGCCACGATGCCCTGACCGACCTCTCGGTGCAGTTCGACGACGGCGGCTTCTACGCCCTGCTCGGGCCCTCCGGCTCGGGCAAGACCACGCTGCTGCGGCTGATCGCGGGGTTCGAGTTTCCCACCTCCGGCCGCATCCTGTTCAACGGCGAGCACATGGAGGGCCTGCCGGCCGAGAAGCGCGACGTGGGCATGATGTTCCAGTCCTACGCGCTCTTTCCCAACATGAGCGTGTTCGACAACGTGGCCTTCGGCCTCACGGTGCGCAAGCTGCCCGCCGCCGAGATCCGCACCCGCGTGGCGGAGGCGCTCGAGCTCGTCCGCCTCACCGGCTACGACAAGCGCAGGCCGCATGAGCTCTCGGGCGGGCAGCGCCAGCGCGTGGCGCTTGCGCGCGCCATCGTCTTCCGCCCCCGGGTGCTGCTGCTCGACGAGCCGCTCTCCGCGCTCGACAAGGCGCTGCGGCTCGGCATGCAGGTGGAGCTGCGCCGCATCCAGCGCGACGTGGGCATCACCACCATCTTCGTCACCCATGACCAGGAGGAGGCCCTCACCCTGGCCGACCGCGTGGGCGTGCTGCGCGACGGCCGGCTGGTGCAGGAGGGCCCGCCGAAGCAGCTTTACGAACGCCCGGCCTCCGCCTTCACCGCCACCTTCCTCGGCGAGGCGAACCTCTTCACCGGCACCGCCGCCGAGGGCCGGCTCGCCCTGCCCGACGGCACGCTCCTCACGCCCGACCGCCCCGCCGCGCCGGCCGACACCACCTGCGCCGTGCGCCCCGAGCGCGTCGACATCCTCGCCCCGGCCGAGGACCCCGGCGCGCGCAACGTGATCACCGGCACGGTGAGCGAGGTGATCTTCGCCGGCACCAGCCTGCACTACCTGGTGGACTGGCAGGGCCGCAGCCTGAAGGTGACCGCCACCAACCGCGGTGCCGAGGGCGCGGCCGCGGGCGAGACCGTGCGCCTCGCCTTCGCCCCGCGCGACACGGTGCTGGTCACCCCGTGAGCGGCCTGCCCTTCGGCCCGCTGGGGCCCCGGCCGCTGATGGTGTGCATCGACATGCAGCGCCTGTTCCTCGAGCCCGGGCCCTGGCACACGCCGGCCGGGCACGACATCCTGCCCGCCTGCGCGGCGCTCGCCGCCGCCCGGCCCGGGGCGAGCCTCTTCACCCGCTTCGTGCCGGCGGCCAGCGCCGCGCAGGCCCCCGGCGCCTGGGCGCGCTACTACCGCCACTGGGACGCGGTGACGCTGGAGCGCGCCGGGCCGGAGACGGTGGAGCTGGTTCCCGCCCTCGCCGCCCTCGCCACCCCCGACCGGGTGTTCGACAAGCTCACCTACGACGCCTTCGACGCCGCCCCCTTCGCCACGGCCATCGCCGCCGCCGCCCCCACCGCCCTGCTCTTCACCGGCATCGAGACCGATGTCTGCGTGCTCGCCACCCTGCTCTCGGCGGTCGATCTCGGCCACCGCTGCCTCGTGCTCACCGATGCGGTGGCGGGCAGCGACCCGGCCGCCCATGCCGCCTGCCTCGCCCATGTCTACCCGCGCTTCGACCAGCAGGTGGAGCTGGTGACCACCGACGCCGTGATGCCCTTCTGGGCGCCCTGAGCCCCGCCCCCCGCTTGCACAGCGCCCGCCCGGGCACTAGGTTTGGGGGCCAGCCGCCCCGAATGCACGGGGCGTGCGCAAGCTTGCCCGGGCCCCGGGCCGGAGGACGAGATGACCGCACCGAAGCTCACCGACCCGTTCGAGCGCGACATCAGCTACCTGCGCGTCTCGGTGACCGACCGGTGCGACTTCCGCTGCCAGTACTGCATGGCCGAGCACATGACCTTCCTGCCCAAGAAGGAGCTGCTGAGCCTCGAGGAGCTGGACCGGCTGTGCTCGCAGTTCGTGCGCCTCGGGGTGCGCAAGCTGCGCATCACCGGCGGCGAGCCTCTCGTGCGCCGCGGCATCATGGGCTTCTTCAACGCCATGGGCCGGCACCTCGAGAGCGGCGCGCTCGAGGAACTCACCCTCACCACCAACGGCAGCCAGCTGCGCCGCCACGCGGCCGACCTCTACGCCGCCGGCGTGCGCCGGGTGAATGTCTCGCTCGACACGCTGGACGAGGCGAAATTCGCCGAGATCACCCGCTGGGGCCGCCTCGCCCAGGTGCTCGACGGCATCGACGCCGCCCAGGAGGCGGGGCTGAAGATCAAGATCAACGCCGTCGCGCTGAAGGGTTTCAACGACGTCGAAATTCACCGGATGGTGGAATGGTGCGGCGCGCGCGGCTTCGACCTCACCTTCATCGAGGTGATGCCGATGGGCGAGATGGACGCCGACCGGCTCGACCAGTACTGGCCGCTCGACGCGGTGCGCGCCGAGCTCGCCACCCGCTGGCGCCTCTCCGAGAGCTCCCACCGCACCGGCGGCCCCGCGCGCTACATGCGCGTGGAGGAGACCGGCGGGCGCATCGGCTTCATCACCCCCCTCACGCATAATTTCTGCGAGAGCTGCAACCGCGTGCGCCTCACCTGCACCGGCCAGCTCTACATGTGCCTCGGTCAGGACGACGACGCCGACCTGCGCGCGGTGCTGCGCGCCAACCCCTCCGACGACGCGCCCCTCGAGGCCGCGATCCGCGAGGCGATCTCGCGCAAGCCCGAGGGCCACGACTTCGACTATTCCCGCCGCGAGGTGCGCGGCGAGGTCTCGCGCCACATGTCGGTGACCGGCGGCTGAGAGGCCCCTCCCACCCCCTGAACCGGCCCCCGGCAGCATCCCTCTCAAGCGACGAGGGACGCGCCCGACCCTGGGTGGGCGCAGCCACGCCCGTGGTGGGCGCTTTATCCTGAAAGCCCCGGACGAAGGCTGAGCGGCTCAGGCCATCGCCATCGCGCCCTCCCGTGGGAAGGGTCGGGCGCGGCCCGGGCTAGTCGCCCGGGCGAACGGGGCGAGCGGAGAGCAGCCATGCCCACACCCATGAAGGCGCGCCGGACGCCGCAGAGCGCCGACCACCTCCCCATTCAGCGACGAGGGCTGCGTCCGACCTTGGGTGGGCGCCACCACGCGCGTGGTGGGCGCTTTATCCCCAAAGCCCGGGCGACGGCCGAGCGGCAACCGACATCGCCATCGCGCCCTCCCGTGGGGAGGGTCGGGCGCGGCCCGGGCTGGCCGCCCGGGCGGGAGGACGGAGCTTGGACCGGAGAGCGGAGAGCGGAGAGCGGAGAGCGGAGAGCGGCCATGCCCACGATCAATGGAAGCACGGCAATGCCCTCACAGCACTGATCGACACCACCTCCCTATTCAGCGACGAGGGCCGCGTCCGACCCTGGGTGGGCGCCACCACGCGCGTGATCGGCGCTTTATCCCCAAAGCCCCGGACGACGGCCGAGCGGCTGGCGACATCGCCATCGCGCCCTCCCGGGGGGAGGGTCGGGCGCGGCCCGGGCTGGCCGCCCGGGCGAAAGGGGCGAGCGGAGAAGCCCCGCTTCCCACCGCCCGGAAAAGCGCGCCGGATGCCGGAAGGCGCCGGCAACCTCCCCGTTCAGCGCTGAGGGCCGGGCGCCCGGGCGAGCCTCGCCTCAGAGACAGTCGTTGATGAAGCCGATCTGCCGGGCGCGGAAGGCGCGGGCGATGTCGAGGTCGAAGGCATCGAACGCATGCACGCCGCCGGGATAGACAGCGAGCCCGGTCTCGATGCCCGCCCCCGCCCAGCGGGCGGCGAGCTGCAGCGTGTCGTCCATCAGCGGATCGTTGGTGCCGACCTGGAACAGCGCCGGCGGCATGCCCGAGAGGTCGGCCAGCAGCGGCGAGGCCACCGGGCCCGCGCGCGTGGCCGCCTCGGGCATCACGTTGTCGATGAACCAGGCCACCGTGGGGGTGGAGAGCACGAGCTTGCGCGCGCCCCAGTTCGCCATCGAGGCGGTCATGCGCATGTCGAAACAGCCGTAGTTGAACACCGCGCCCGCCACCCGCGCCATGCGGCCCGCGTCGCGCAGCGCCACCAGCAGCGACCCGGTGAGATGCCCGCCGGCCGACTCGCCGCCGATCACCACCGGCAGGTCGGGCCACTCGGCCCGCACCCAGTCGAAGGCGGCGATGCAATCCTCGAGCTGCGCCGGCCAGACATGCTCGGGCGCCAGCCGGTACTTCACCGAGACCACGGTCATGCCCGTGCTGGCGGCGATCTCCTGGTTGGGCATGTCGAAATGCTCCGGGCTGCCCAGCGTCCAGCCGCCGCCGTGGATGTGCAGGAAGATGCCCCGCGGCTCGGCCACCGGGCTGATGCGCACCCGGTTGCCGTTCGCCAGCTCGCGCCAGGACGATCCCTCCAGCGGCCCGCGGATGGGGAAGATGCCCTTGCCCTCCTCGCGCGCCTTGCGGGTAACCTCCACGGGCACCTCGTGGGTGGCGGGCAGGTCGGCGAGCATCGCCTCCAGCCCGGCATTGAACCGCGCGGTCTCCTCCGAAACGGCAGCGGCATCGAAGAGCGCCGGGTCGAGCACCGGCTTCATGTCATGTGTGTGCATGTGCTGCATGCTAGTGCGCGGCCCGGCGCGCGCAAGGGATTCGGCGGCGGGGAAGTGTCATGCCTCATCGCCGCCCCCCGGGCGGCACCGGTCACGCCCGGCCCGGCTGGCAGAGGCGCGGCGCAGGCCTCGCGCCGTGAGGCCGCGAGCGAACCGGCGGCACCCGCGCTCAGGCGCTGCGGGCGCGCAGCAGGCGGGCGCGGGCCTTGGGCACCCCGCGCACCTCCACCCCGGTGAACACGTGCAGGGTGTTGAGATCCTTGTCGATCACCGCGTGGTCGGACACCCAGCCCCCCATCACCAGGTAGGTGCGCAGCAACGGCGGCATGCGCTTCATCGCGAGCTTGAGGTCGGGCTTGCGCAGCCGCAGCCGGGCGGCGAAGCGGAAGACGCGCGGCGCCTTCACCCGCGGCAGCCAGTGCCGCGGCGCGAGATGGCGCTCGGCGAGCAGCGCGAAGGCGTCGTGATACTCCTCCGCCTCGGTGCCGTGGAAGCTCGAGCAGCCGAAGAGCAGCTCCACCCCGTTCTCCTCCACGAACTCGGTCACCGCGGCCCAGGCCACGCGCAGGATGTCCGGGTGCCGCGCCGCGGGGTCGACGCAGAACCGCCCCATCTCCACCATCGGGCCGGTGTAGCTCGCGAGCGGCCCGAGATCGTAGTACTGCGCCGAGTAGGACCGCCCGATCTCCGATCCGTCGCGCAGCGGCAGGATGCGGAAGCAGCACACCAGCCGGCCGTCGCGGGTGTCCTCCACCAGCACGTGGCGGCAGACATCGTCGAAATCGTCGGCGTCGAGCCCGGTCTCGCCCTCGGGCCCCGGCGCGGCGCGGAAGCTGCGGAAGCGCAGGCGCTGTGCCGCGAGGATGTCCTGCGGGCTCGCGGCGAAGCGCGCGGCGTATCGGGGTTTGCGGAAACCGGTCATGGCTGGCCCTCCTGTCCTTCACCGGCGATCCTGCACGAGGCTGGTGTCACAAGCGTGACTATTGCATTTTCGTGCGGCATCGCCACATGGACGTGTCGTTCCCAGGCACAGAATCAATACCCGGAGGAGTCGAATGACCGAAACGACCGACAAGCTCATCAAGTCGGACGCCGAGTGGCGCGAACAGCTGAGCGATCTTGCCTACCAGGTCACCCGGCAGGCCGGCACCGAGCGCGCCTTCTCCCACCCCGGCTTTCCGAAGGGCACAGCGCTGTTCCGCTGCGTGTGCTGCGATGCGCCGCTCTTCGCCTCGGATGCGAAGTTCGAATCCGGCTGCGGCTGGCCGAGCTTCTTCCAGCCGATCTCCGACGAGGCGATCATCGAGCACGAGGACAATTCCTGGTTCATGACCCGCACCGAGATCCGCTGCGCGCGCTGCGACGCCCATCTCGGCCACGTGTTCAACGACGGCCCCGCGCCCACCGGCCTGCGCTACTGCCTCAACGGCGTGGCACTGCGCCACGAGCCCGTGTGAGGCCCCGAGCCGCCACGGCGGGCCCGGCAAGCGCCGGGCCTGCCCTGCCCGCTGCCTTACTGCAGCAGCGAGCCGGAGGAGAAGTTGAACATGTTGCCCAGCAGCTGCTGGACCACGTTGAGCTCCTTGCCGTAGGTCGGGGTGGTGCGGGTGACGAGGTCGATGACCTGGCCGTTCTCCATGCCGAACTGGCGCACGTCCTGCACGGTGCCCTGCTCGTCGAACAGCACCACGACCACGGTACGGTCGACCACCTCGGGAGCGTAGAAGAGATATTCCTTCTCGGTGGAGCCGACGTAGTACCAGGCGTCGTTGCTCACCAGGCCCTGCGTGCCGGGGCGGCCGATCTTCTCGCGCACCGAGCCCTTGGTGTCCTGCCCGGCGACGATGCCGCTCAGCTCGTCGGGTTTCGGCGCATAGCCGTGCCCGCGATAGGTGGCGCTGCACCCGCTGACGGCCAGACAGCCTGCAACAGTGAGAACGAACAGCCCGTTGCGCAGCGTCATGGTCTCTCTCCCGGCAACCCAAATCCCTTGGTGACGTACCTTGCGGATAGTGTAAATTCAAGATGTTCCCGCGGCCCCCGCTCTCGCGGCCGGCCGCCCAGGGTGATGTGAGGAGGACACCAATGCCGAAACACGCCAGGCGCCCTGACCTGCCCCCCGAAACTCCGGAAATGTCGCGGCCCGTGCGGCTCGACCGTCTCGGGGCGTCCGAGCCCCGGACCTATTCCGAAACCGCCACCGACGCGGAGCGCAAGGCGCTCGCGCGCCTGTTCGACGCCCATGCGGTGGACAAGTTCCGCTTCACCGTCACGCTCAGCCCGCTGGGCAGCAACGGCTGGGCGCTCGACGGCACGCTGGAGGCCTCGATCATCCAGAGCTGCGTGGTGAGCCTCGCGCCCGTGCCGGCGAAGCTTTCCGAGCCGATCCGCCGGCGCTTCCTGCCCGAGGGCACCCCGGTGGACCCCGAGCTCGAGGACGAGACCGAGCCGCTCGAATCCGTGGTCGACCTGGGCGGAATCGCCATCGAGACCGCCGCCCTCGCACTCGACCCCTACCCGCGCGCCCCGGGCGCCGGCCTGCCGGCCGATGCGGCGCCCGCACCGCAGCCCGAGGCGGAGGAGGAAACCCGGCCCAATCCCTTCGCCCGGCTCGCCGAGCTGAAGCAGAAACTTGGCGACGGGAGCTGACACCGCAAGAATCCGCTTGCAGACCCGGACTTTTCGAGTATTTTCCGGCTCTCGTTTTTCCGGCTGGCACAGTCCCGGCCCGCGCCCCGTGCGCGGCGGGAACAGGTTCGGCCCCACCCGAGCGCCGCAAGGCCAGACACTGAGGTTGAGACATGGCTGTCCCACAGAACCGCAAGACCAGCTCCAAGCGCAACATGCGCCGTTCGCATGACGCTCTTGTGGCATCGAACCCGAACGAATGCTCGAACTGCGGCGAGCTGAAGCGCCCGCACCACGTGTGCGGCTCCTGCGGCCACTACGATTCCAAGGAAATCGTGGCGGTGGTCGAGGAAGTCGACCTCGACGAAGACGCGGCGTAAGACGACCTGGCGGAACAAGTGGTCTGCACAGCCCGTTTACCCGGGGCTGAAATGGGGGCAGAACCAGAGATATGACCCGCCAGATTGTGCTTTCGATCGATGCGATGGGCGGGGACCGCGGTCCCTCCGTCGTCATCAGCGGCATGGCAAAGTCCGCCGCCAAGAATCCTGACATCAGGTTTCTTCTGCATGGCGATCCGCAGCAGCTCGAACCGCTGCTGCGCCGCCGGCCCAACCTCGACCGCATCACCGAGCTGCGCCCCTGCTCCAGCGTCATCGCCATGGGTGAGAAGCCCAGCCACGCGGTGCGCCACGGCAAGGGCAGCTCGATGTGGAACTGCGTCGACGCCGTCGCACGCGGCGAAGCGGCGGTCGCGGTGTCCTGCGGAAATACCGGGGCGCTGATGGCGCTCTCCATGCTGCGCATGCGCCGCGCGCCGGGCATCGACCGCCCCGCCATCGCGGTGCTCTGGCCCTCGCGGAACCGCGCGGGCTACAACATCGTGCTCGACGTGGGCGCCGATGTGCGCGCCGACGCCGCCTCCCTCAGCCAGTACGCGATCATGGGCGCCGAGTATGCCCGCGTGGGTCTCCATCTCGAGACCCCCCGCGTCGGCCTGCTCAACGTGGGCACCGAGGATCACAAGGGCGGCGCGGAGCGGCACGAGGCCAATGCCACCCTCGCCCGCATCGCCTCCGGCCCCGGCGCGGCCTTTTCCTACCACGGCTTCGTGGAGGGCGGGGACATCACCGGCGACAAGGTTGACGTGATCGTGACCGACGGCTTCACCGGCAACATCGCCCTGAAGACCGCGGAGGGCACCGCGAGCCTGATCGGCTCCTTCCTGTCGGAGGGATTCCGGGCCACGCTGCTTTCACGCATCGCTGCAATTTTCGCCTTCAGGGCCTTGCAGAGGCTCAAGAAACGCATCGACCCCCGCCGCGTGAACGGTGGCGTTTTCCTCGGGCTGAACGGCGCGGTGGTAAAATCGCACGGCAGCGCCGATTCGACCGGTTTCTCCGCCGCGATCAAGCTCGCCTTCCACATGGCGCAGGACGGATTCGCGGAAAAGGTGGCGGCACGGGTTGCATCGGGCCTGCCCGGAGGCATAACTGCGCCCGGGGTGACAAGCGGAGCAGGAACAGATAAATGAGCGTGACACGCGCGGTGACGATGGGCTGCGGACATTACCTGCCGGAGCGCGTTGTCGAGAACGCCGAATTCGAGGCGACACTCGACACCTCCGACCAGTGGATCCGTGAGCGCACCGGCATCGAGCGCCGCCATTTCGCCGCCGAGGGCCAGCTCACCTCCGATCTCGCCATCCGCGCCGCCAAGGCCGCGCTGGAGAACGCCGGCATGACCGGGGCGGACATCGACGGCATCGTCCTCGCCACCGCCACGCCCGACGAGACCTTCCCCTCCACCGCCACCAAGGTGCAGACCGCCATCGGCATGAAGGGCGGCTACGCCTTCGACGTGCAGGCCGTCTGCGCCGGGTTCATCTACGCGATGACCACGGCGAACGCGCTGATCTGCTCGGGCCAGGCCAGGACCATCATGGTGATCGGCGCCGAGACCTTCTCGCGCATCATGGACTGGTCGGACCGCGCCACCTGCGTGCTGTTCGGCGATGGCGCCGGCGCGGTGATCCTGCAGGCGGCCGAGGGCACCGGCGGCGCGGAAGACCGCGGCGTGCTCTCCACCGACCTCAATTCGGACGGCCAGTTCCACGACCTGCTCTATGTCGACGGCGGCCCCTCGAGCACCGGCACCGCCGGCTTCCTGCGCATGGAGGGCCGCGAGGTGTTCCGCCACGCGGTGATGAAGCTCGCCGCCTCCGGCGAGGCCGCGCTGGAGAAATCCGGCCTCTCCGCCACGGACGTGGACTGGATCGTGCCCCACCAGGCCAACCTGCGCATCATCCGCAAGACCGCGGAGAAGATGGGCGTGGGCATGGAGCGCGTGGTGGTGACCGTGCAGGACCACGGCAACACCTCGGCGGCGTCGATTCCCCTTGCCCTCTCGGTGGGCGTGGCGCGCGGCCAGATCAACCGCGGCGACCTGCTGCTGATGGAGGCCATCGGCGGCGGGCTTGCCTGGGGCGCTGCCGCGGTACGCTGGTAACGGCCCCGGAGCAGGGTTTTCCGTGCTCCTTCAAGCCCTTGATATTGACTCTCAAAGCAGTTTCTCCCACGCTTTGGCCAGATCCGGTCCCGGGCAGCGGACTCGGCCATCCATGGGAGAGAGATTTTGAGCAGCAAGACCCTGACCCGTATGGACCTGAGCGAGGCCGTGTATCGTGAGGTCGGTCTGTCGCGCAACGAATCCGCCGTGCTGGTGGAGAGCGTGCTCGAGCACATGTCCGACGCGCTGGTGAAGGGCGAGACGGTCAAGATCTCGTCCTTCGGCACCTTCACCGTGCGCGCCAAGAGCGAGCGCATGGGCCGCAACCCCAAGACCGGCGAGGAAGTGCCCATCGAGCCGCGCCGCGTGCTGGTCTTCCGCGCCTCGCACATCATGAAAGACCGGCTCAACCAGAGCCTCTGAGCTCCCGAGCCACCGGACAGACTATGAGCAAATCGCCCCAGGCGTTTCGGACCATCAGCGAGGTGTCGGAAGTCCTCGACATCCCCGCGCACGTGCTGCGCTTCTGGGAGAGCCGCTTTCCGCAGCTCAAGCCGATGAAGAGCAACGGCGGACGCCGCTACTATCGCCCCGAGGACGTGGACCTGCTGCGCGGCATCCGCGAGCTGCTCTACGATGACGGGATGACCATCAAGGGCGTGCAGAAGATCTTCCGCGAACAGGGCGTGAAATCCGTCATGGTGCGCGGCCAGGACACGGTCGAGCCCGAGGAGGAGGACGAGGACAGCCCCGCCCTGCTCGGCGACGATTTCACCGCCGCCGCCGAGGCCGAGGACGGGCTCGACGACGAGGGCTCGATCTGGGACGATTCGGACATCGAGCCGATCGACAGCGGCTATGACGATGCTCCGCCCCCGCCGCCGCCCCTCGCCGGCCGCCATCAGCCCGACTACATGGCCGAGGACGAGCGCACCGGCGACGATGACGGCTTCGGCCCCGCCGAGGCGGAGGAGGACGAGGAGGAGGACTCCGGTCGACAGGGCGCCTTCCTGCTCGAGCCGCAGCCGCCGCAACGTCCGGCCGCGAAACCCGTGTCCCGCACCCTCGAAGCCGCCGCGCATTCGGGCCCCGAGACCGGCGCACGCACCGCGCGCGATGCGGCCGTGCGCCAGGCGATCACCCGTCTCGAGGCCATCCGCGCCCGCATTCTTCGCGCTCTCGACGAGGAGTGATTTTCCCGCTTGCACCCCCCGCGGAAGGCTTATAGAAACCCCGTCAGTCGGGCCGTGGCGCAGCTTGGTAGCGCGCTTGCATGGGGCGCAAGAGGTCGTGAGTTCGAATCTCGCCGGCCCGACCATTTCGAAACGCCGGCGCCTTCGGGTGCCGGCGTTTTCGCTTGTCTGACGGCCCCGCAGCCGGGGCCCGCCGCGGGAAGAGCATGGGGGAGATGGCGATGAACGCGACAGCCGGCGCACTGCCGTCACAGGCCATCGAGGCGATGATCGCCTCCGGCGAGATCCGGGCCGCGGCCCCGATCACCGGCAATCTCGTGCAGCCCGCCAGCCTCGATCTGCGCCTCGGCACCGAGGCCTACCGGGTGCGCGCCTCCTTCCTCGCCGGCGAGGGGCGCTGCGTGTCCGAGCGGCTGGAAGAGTTTCAGATGCACCGCATCGACCTCACCGCGGGCGCGGTGCTGGAGACCGGCTGCGTCTACCTCGTGCCGCTGATGGAGAGCCTCGCCCTGCCCGCCGATGTCTCGGCGGTGGCGAACGCGAAGAGCTCCACCGGCCGGCTCGACCTCTTCACCCGGCTGATCTGCGACAACGGCACCGAGTTCGACCGTATCGAGCCCGGCTACACCGGCCCGCTCTGGGCCGAGATCTCGCCGCGCAGCTTCTCGGTGCTGGTGCGCCCGGGCCAGCGGCTGAACCAGATCCGCTTCCGCCGCGCCTCCGGCGCGCTCTCCGACGCCGAGCTGCGCGCGCTGCACGCCGCCGCACCGCTGGTCGACGGCACGCCGCATATCGACGGCGGGCTCGGCTTCTCGGTCGACCTTCTGCCGCCCGAGGGCACGCCCGCCGGCTACCGCGCCAAGCCGCATTCCGGGCTGATCGACCTCGATCTCATCGGCCATTACCCGGTCTCGGAATTCTGGGAGCCGGTGTTTCCGCGCCGCGGCGGCGGCATCATCCTCGACCCCGGCGCCTTCTACATCCTGGTGAGCCGCGAGGCGGTGCACGTGCCGCCCGACCATGCCGCCGAGATGGCGCCCTATCTCGCGATGGTGGGGGAGTTCCGGGTGCATTACGCAGGCTTCTTCGACCCCGGTTTCGGCCATGCCGCGGCCGGCGGCGCCGGCTCGCGCGGGGTGCTGGAGGTGCGCTGCCACGAGAGCCCCTTCGCGCTGGAGCATGGCCAGATCGTCGGCCGGCTGGTCTACGAGCGCATGGCCGAGCGGCCGGAAATCCTCTACGGTTCGGGCCTCGGATCCAACTACCAGGGCCAGGGGCTGAAGCTCGCGAAGCACTTCCGCGCCCCCTGAAGCGGAGCCCCGCGATGAGCGACACGCGCAGCGAGAAGCAGAAGATGCTGGCCGGCGATCTCTACCGCGCCGACGACCCCGAGCTGCGCGCCGACGCCGCCCGGATCGCGCGCTGGATGGACCGCTACAACGCCTCCCAGGCCCGCCCTGCCGCGGAAAGCCGCGCCCTGCTCGCCGAGGCGCTCGGCAGTGTCGGCGACAGCGTCACCATCCGCCCGCCGTTCTTCTGCGACTACGGCTACAACATCCACATCGGGCGCGACGTGTTCCTGAACTTCAACTGCGTGCTGCTCGACGTGGTGGAGATCCGCATCGGCGACCGCACGCAGATCGGCCCCGGGGTGCAGATCCTCACCGCCGACCACCCGCGCGGCGCGGCGGAGCGGGCAAGCTTCCTCGAGTTCGGCCGCCCGATCCGCATCGGCGCGGATGTCTGGATCGGCGGCGGCGCGCTGCTGATGCCCGGCGTGACGGTGGGCGACGGCGCGGTGATCGGCGCAGGCGCTGTCGTCACCCGCGACGTGGCGCCGGGCGCCACCGTGGTCGGAAACCCCGCCCGCCCGCGCTGAGCCGGGCGCAGCCGCTTCGCCCGGGCGACCAGCCCGGGCCGCGCCCGACCCTCCCCATGGGAGGGCGCGATGGCGATGCCATCCGCCGCACAGCCGTCGTCCGGAGCTTTCACGATAAACCGCTGACCACGGGCGTGGCAGCGCTCACCGGGGGGCCAGGCGCGGCCTGCGCACCTTGCGGAGCCTGTAGATAAGGGATGGGCACTGGCGAGCGCGGCGCAACGATGCCAGTGCACCGCCGGGCTCAACCCCGCCCACCGGGGCACGGTAGCCCATGGCAACGGCTCGCGCACCGCAATATCAGCGCCTCACCCCTGCGGCCGGACGGTGGGTGGACTCGCAACGGCGCACCGCACCGATCGGCGCTCCCGCCCGGGCGACCAGCCCGGGCCGCGCCCGACCCTCCCCCCGGGAGGGCGCGATGGCGATGTCATCCGCCGCACGGCTGTCGTCCGGGGCTTTCACGATAAACCGCTGACCACAAGCGCAGCAGCGCCCACCCAGGGTCGGGCGCGGCCCTCGGCGCACAGCGGTGAGCGAGCCGTCGATCAATGGACCTCCGCGATTGCGCAAGGCCGGGGAGGCGGTGCCGGTCAGATTGTCCCTGCCCGGGGAGTGAACGGCCGTGGGGCTGCATCATCCGGCAGTGGCGCGCCCTGTGGCCCATGCGCCTTCGCTTGCGGCAGGCCGCCCTCAGCCCTCTTCCCAGCCCTCGATCAGCTCGAGGAAGGCGGGGCCGAAGCGCTCGAGCTTCTGCTCGGTCATGCCGTTCACCCGGGCAAGCTCGGTGATGCTGCGCGGGCGCAGCTCGGCGATGCGGGCGAGCGTGGTGGTCTGGCAGGAGAGGAACTTGCCCAGGCCCTCGGGCCCGCGCGCGAGGCGCACCTGCGCCTCGTGCAGGGCGTCGAAGAGCGAGCCGCCGCCGGCCCGGGCCAGCTTCACCCGGGCGGGATGCGGGCGCTCCATCTCCTCGCCGGCGATGACGGAGAGGAACTCGGTGCCGTAGCGCTCCAGCTTCTTCGCGCCCACGCCGGAGATGCGGGCCATCTCGTCGAGCGTGGCGGGTTTCTTCGAGGCCATCTCGATCAGCGTCGCGTCGGGGAACACCACGTAGGCGGGGGCCCGCTGCGCCTCGGCCAGTGCCCGGCGCTTGGCCTTCAGGGCCGAGAAGAGGGCCTCGTCCGCCTCGCCCACCATGGCGCGCGGCAGGCGCTCGGGCCGGTCGGCGCGGGTGATCGCATCGCGGCGCAGCTGCACCGGCACCTCGCCGCGCAGCACCGGCCGGCCGGCCTCGGTGATGCCGAGCGCGCCGTGCCGCGCCGGGTTGGCGCGCACGATGTCGAGGGCCGCCATCTGGCGGAAGATCGTCCGCCAGGCGGACTTGGAATAATCCTGCCCCACGCCGAAGGTGGGCAGCTTGTCATGCCCCCACTGGGTGATCTTGGCATTCGCCTCGCCGCGCAGGATCGAGATCAGGTGCTCGGCGCCGAAGCGCTCCTCGGTGCGCAGCATGGCCGAGAGCGCCTTGCGCACCGCCTCGGTGCCGTCGAACAGCTCGCCCGGGCGGCGGCACAGGTCGCAGTTGCCGCAGGGCTCGGCGCCGGTCTCGCCGAAATAGGCAAGCAGGGTCTGGCGGCGGCAGACCGGGGCCTCGGCCAGTGCGAGCAGCGCGTTCAGCCGGGCATGGTCGGCCTGCTTGCGCTCGGGCGGTGCCAGCCCCTCGTCGATCTGGGTGCGGCGCAGGCGGATGTCGTCCATGCCGAACAGGGTGAGGGTTTCGGCCGGCGCGCCGTCACGGCCCGCGCGGCCGATCTCCTGGTAATAGGCCTCCACCGACTTGGGCAGGTCGGCATGGGCCACGAAGCGGATGTCGGGCTTGTCGACCCCCATGCCGAAGGCCACCGTGGCGCAGACGATCAGCCCGTCCTCGCGCTGGAAGCGGGCCTCCGCCTCGCGCCGGGTGTCGGGGTCGAGCCCGGCGTGGTAGGCCAGCGCCTCGCGCCCGGCGCCGCGCAGCGCCTCGGCGAGCTGCTCGGTCTTGGAGCGGCTGGAACAGTAGACGATGCCGGCCCGCTCCGGCCGGGCGGCGACATAGCCGAGGATCTGGTCGCGCGGCTTCTGCTTGGGCTCGAAGGCGAGGTAGAGGTTCGGCCGGTCGAAGCCGCGCAGGAACACCTCCGGCGCGGCGTCGAACAGGCGGGTGACGATCTCGGCCCGGGTGTCCTCGTCGGCCGTGGCGGTGAAGGCGGCGGTCTGCACGCCGAGCGCGCGGCGCAGCTCGCCGATGCGCAGGTAGTCGGGGCGGAAGTCATGGCCCCACTGGCTCACGCAATGCGCCTCGTCCACCGCGAGCAGGCTCACGTTGATCCGCCGCAGCAGCCGCTCGGCGCCGGAGAGGCGCTCTGGCGCCATGTAGAGCAGCTTCAGCCGGCCCTCGTCGAGGGCGGCGAAGACCTCCTCGTTTTCCTCCGGCGTGTTGGCGGAGGTGAGGGCGCCCGCCTCCACCCCGTTCTCGCGCAGGGCGCGCACCTGGTCGCGCATCAGCGCGATGAGCGGGGAGATCACCACCGTGACGCCCTCGCGCATCAGCGCGGGCAGCTGGTAGCACAGCGACTTGCCGCCCCCCGTGGGCATGATGGCCAGCACGTCGCGCCCCGCGGCCACGCTCTCGACGATCTCGCCCTGCCCGGGCCTGAACGCGTCGAAGCCGAAGACCGAGGCGAGGAGCGCATGTGCTGAACTGGTCATGGGGAAGTCCGTCCGTGGGGCTGGGCCGGGGGCGCGGCCGGTGCCGGGCACCCCCCGGAAATGCGAGGACCGGCCGCGGGGGGCCGGTCCGTCGTTCTGGCAAGGCCGGGTGGCGCCGGAAGGGCGCTCAGCCGTTGACCACGTCCTTGAGGGCCTTGGCGATCACGACCTTCACGGCACGGTCGGCCGGCTTCTCGATCTGCTCGCCCGTGGAGGGGTTGCGGACGGTACGGGCCGGGCGTTCGCGGCAGACGAACTTGCCGAGGCCGGGAAGCGTCACCGCGCCACCGCTTTCGACCTCACCCGCGACAATGGCGGCGAGGGCGTCGAGCGTCCGGTTGGCGACCGCCTTGTCGATGCTGGCCGCTTCGGAAAGCGAAGCGACGAGCTGGGTTTTGGTCATCGGTTTCTGTGACATGATCACTGCTCCTGTCTTGTCAGTCGGATTCGGTTTAATCCGATCTTTCCGACAGGAACAATCCCTTTCCGTCCGGAACGCCCCGCTCAGATTGAAAAACTGGTACCACAGCCACAGGACGAGGTGGCATTGGGGTTTTCAACCGTGAAGCGCGCCCCGATGAGCTCTTCGGTGAAGTCGATCACCGCTCCGGTGAGAAACGGCAGCGAGGCGGGGTCGATCACCACGCGGGTGTTTCCGCGCTCGAGCACGAGGTCGTCGGTCTCCGGGGCTTCCTCGAGGCGGAAGTCATACTGGAAGCCCGAGCAGCCGCCACCCTCCACGGCCACGCGCAGCAGCGGTGCGTTGAGTTCCTCGAGGCGGGCGAAGGCCCGGTCGGTGACTTTCGGAGGCAGGGCAAGGTCCATGTCTTTGCGCCTTCAATGATATGTTGTATCCCGAATTTAGTTTCTGCCCGCCCTGCCTGCAAGTGAGGACACCGAATGCCTGCCCCCTATGCCTCCGACCCCGGCGCGAGCCGCGGCAGGCTTCATGCCGAAGACCCCTCCGCCCACCGCTCGCCCTTCCAGCGCGACCGGGACCGCATCATCCACTCCTCCGCCTTCCGGCGCCTCAAGCACAAGACGCAGGTGTTCGTGGAGCACGAGGGGGATTATTTCCGCACCCGGCTCACCCATTCCATCGAGGTGGCGCAGGTGGCGCGCACCATCGCCCGCACGCTCAGGCTCAACGAGGACCTGACGGAGGCGGTGGCGCTGGCGCATGACCTCGGCCACACCCCCTTCGGCCACACCGGCGAGGACGCGCTGGCCGAGATGATGGCCCCCTGGGGCGGGTTCGACCACAACGCCCAGGCGGTGAAGATCGTCACGGCGCTGGAGCAGCATTACGCCGAGCATGACGGGCTCAACCTCACCTGGGAGACGCTGGAGGGCATCGCCAAGCACAACGGCCCGGTGGGCAACCCTTCCTTCGCGCTGGCCGAGTACAACGCCATCCACGATCTCGAGCTCGCCACCCACGCGAGCGCCGAGGCGCAGGTGGCCGCCCTCTCCGACGACATCGCCTACAACAACCACGACCTGATGGACGGGCTGCGCGCCGGGCTCTTCCTGGAGGAGGAGATCCGCGAGCTGCCGGTGATCGGCGCCTGCTTCGACGTGGTGGACAAGCGCTGGCCGGGGCTCGAGCCCTCGCGCCGCCAGCACGAGGCGCTGCGCCGCGTCTTCGGGGTGATGGTGGAGGACGTGCTGCGCGAGAGCCAGCAGATCCTCGACCGCTCCGGCGCCGCGAGCCCGGAGGACATCCGCGCCCTCGACTACCAGGTGGTGCGCTTCTCGCGCCCGCTCTGGGAGGACCTGAAGATCATCCGCAAGTTCTTCTTCGACAACATGTACCGCCACTGGCAGGTGCGACGCATGCGGCGCAAGGCGGCGATCGTGGTGAAGGACCTGTTCAACATCTTCCTCGAGGACACCGGCATGCTGCCCGACGAATGGCGCCGCAAGGCGAATTTCGCCGGCGAGGGCGTGGGCCGGGCGCGCGTGGTCTCCGACTACATCGCCGGCATGACCGACCGTTTCGCCCTGCAGGAACACCGCAAGATCATGGACCCCAGCGAGCGCGGCTGAGCCACGGGCGAGAAGCGCCGCCCCCGTCCCCGCGCCTCCCGGGGGGAAACGTCCGCCTCGCCGAGGGGCTTCGCCCCGCAGCTCCGCGGCCGTGGCGAAGGCCCCGAAGGGCCTCCGCCGGTGCGGGCGTCGGTCGGCCCGCCTCGTTCGCGGCCTGACATGACCGATCCGACAGCGGGCTCCCGGCCCCACCCTCCCGCCCGGGCGACCAGCCCGGGCCGCGCCCGACCCTCCCCCCGGGAGGGCGCGATGGCGATGCCGCTTGCCGCACAACCCTCGTCCGGGGCTTTCACGACAAACGCTGACCACAGGCGGCGCTGCGCCCACCCGGGGTCGGGCGCGTCCCTCCGCACCAAGCCCGGAGCGTGCAGCGGCAGGGATTGCCTGCGCTGTGCCCTCCGGGGTCGGGCGTGGCGCTCGGCACGCGGCCAGACAGGGGACCGAGAGGCGCCGATGCCCGGAAGCCCGCGCGGCGCACGCCCGCCCCCGCGGCCAAACCGCTGTGGCGGGGCCGGCGGCCATGTGGTATTCGCCGTCTCGAACCAGAATACGGACGCCGCAGATGAACCTTTTCGCCGATATCAAGACCCTCGTTCTCGACAGTCTCGCCACGCTCACCGCGCAGGGCACCCTGCCCGCCGGGCTGGACCTGGGCAATGTCGCGGTCGAGCCGCCGCGAGACCCGGCGCATGGCGACATGGCGACCAACGCGGCCATGGTGCTCGCGAAGCCCGCCGGCCGGAAGCCGCGCGACATCGCCGAGGCCCTCGCCGCCCTGCTCGCCGACGACCCGCGCATCGCCTCTGCCGAAGTGGCGGGCCCGGGCTTTCTGAACCTGCGCCTCGCGCCCGGTGTCTGGACCTCGGTGATCCCGGCCGCCCTCGCCGCGGGCACCGATTTCGGCCGCTCCGCCATGGGCGGCGGGCTGAAGGTGAACGTGGAATACGTCTCGGCAAACCCCACCGGCCCGCTGCACGTGGGCCACACTCGGGGTGCCGTGTTCGGCGACGCGCTCGCCAGCCTGCTCGACTTCGCCGGCTATGCCGTGACCCGCGAGTATTACGTGAACGACGGCGGCGCGCAGGTCGACGTGCTCGCCCGCTCCGCCTACGAGCGCTACCGCGAGGCGAACGGGCTCGAGCCCAAGATCGCCGACGGGCTCTACCCCGGCGACTACCTCGTGCCCGTGGGCCAGGCGCTGAAGGAGAAATACGGCGACAGCCTGCTCGAGCGCCCCGAAGAGGACTGGCTCGAGGAGATCCGCCTCTTCGCAACGCAGGCGATGATGGACATGATCCGCGCCGACCTCGCCGCGCTCGGTGTGACGATGGACACGTTCTTCTCCGAGAAATCCCTCTACGGCACCGGCCGCATCGAGGCAGCACTCGCCGATCTCGAGGCCAAGGGCCTGATCTACGAGGGCGTGCTGGAGCCCCCGAAAGGCAAGACCCCGGAGGACTGGGAGCCGCGCGAGCAGACCCTGTTCCGCTCCACCCTGCACGGCGACGACGTCGACCGCCCGGTGAAGAAATCCGACGGCGCCTGGACCTACTTCGCCCCCGACATCGCCTATCACTACGACAAGGTCAGCCGCGGCTTCGACATGCTGATCGACGTCTTCGGCGCCGACCATGGCGGCTACGTGAAGCGCATGAAGGCAGCGGTCTCCGCCCTCTCCGAGGGCCGCGTCCCGCTCGACATCAAGCTCTGCCAGCTGGTGAAGCTCTACAAGAACGGCGAGCCGTTCAAGATGTCCAAGCGCGCCGGCACCTTCGTGACCCTGCGCGACGTGATCGACGAGGTGGGCCCGGACGTGACCCGCTTCACCATGCTCACCCGCAAGAACGACGCCGCACTCGACTTCGACTTCGCCAAGGCGCTGGAACAGTCGAAGGACAACCCGGTGTTCTACGTGCAATACGCCCATGCCCGCGTGCACTCGGTGATGGGCCGCGCGGCCGAGGCCGGCATCCCCACCGATGCGGCCGCCATCGCCGGTGCCGACCTCACGCTGCTGGCCCACGAGGCCGAGCAGGGGCTGGCGGCGAAACTCGCCGAATGGCCGCGCATCGTGGAGGCGGCGGCCGCCGCGCATGAGCCGCACCGCATCGCCTTCTACCTCTACGATCTCGCCTCCGACCTGCACGGGCTGTGGAACCGCGGCACCGACGACCCCTCCCTGCGCTTTGTGCAGGAAGGCAACATTCCCGCATCACTTGCGCGCCTGGCGCTGATTCGTGCCGTTTCGGTTGTGATTGCCGCCGGTCTTGGTATTCTTGGCGTCACCCCGGTACAGGAAATGCGCTAGAGGCAGCGCAGGGGGCGGCCGGACACAGGCGACACCGCGGCCCATTGCCGGAAACGGCACGGGACCGCGGGCAGGATCGCCGGGCGGGCGCCCGAATTCCCGGGGTTTGATGCAGGCAAGCCACAGGAGACGTGTGGCAAGAACAGGCGATGGACCCCGATGCAGGACCCGTACGATTCCCACCCCGACGATTCGGATCACACCCGCCGCAGCCGCACCGGCGCGGCCGGCAAATGGCTCGGCGCCGTGGTATCGGTGGCGATGATCGGCGCCGTCGGGGTCTGGACCTACAAGCTCGGTGAGCGCGATGCCTCGGCCGTGCCGGTGATCCTGGCCATGGAAGGCCCGGCGAAAGTGCAGCCGGACGATCCGGGCGGCCTGCAGGCAGCCTACCAGGGCCTCTCGGTCAACGAGGTGATGCGCGGCCAGCCGCCCTCGCCCCGCCCCGATGACGTGACCCTCGCCCCCTCCCCGGCCGAGCCGACCGACCAGGACCTCGCCGTCTCCGAGCTGCTGCCCGAATTCGCCCGCCAGCCGGCGAGCGCGCGCGGCACCTCCGCCACGCCGCCGGCCAGCCGCAGCGCCTCGGCCGCCGCCCCCCAGGCAGGCCCGCAGGCCGCGCCCGAGCCCACGGAGCTGAGCTCGGTCGAGGAGGACGAGGAAGACCTCGGCTTCGCCCCCGCCGGGGAGAGCGCCCGCGCGGTGACCGAGGCCAGCATGCGCAGCGACGCACCCGCCCCCGGGACCGCCCCGGAAACCGCGGCCGAACCCGAGCAGGCCGAGAGCACGCCGCTCGGCTCCGACAGCCAGTACGCGCTCGCCCGCTCGCAGAGCCCGCGCCAGCGCCCGGCCGACCTGCGGCTCGCCGCGGCCACCCCGCAGGAGAGCGCGACGGTTGCCACCGCCGCGGCGGCTCCCGCGCCGGCCGCCGCCCCGCAGCCCGCCGAGGTCACCTCCGAGCTGCCGCGCGGCACGATGATGATCCAGCTCGGCGCCTTCGATTCGCCGGACGTGGCGCGCTCGGAGTGGAAGCGCCTTTCCTCCGCCCATGCCGACCTGCTGGGCAAGCGCCAGCTGGTGATCCAGCGCACCACCTCCTCCGGCCGGGTGTTCTACCGCCTGCGCGCCGCGGGCTTCGACGATCTCGCCGCCGCCCGGGCCACCTGCTCGGCGCTCACCGCGCGCGGGCCGGCCTGCATCCCCGCCCGGCAGGACTGATCTGCATGGCCCGCGCCGCGATTCTCGGCTGCCTCGGCACCGCCCTCACCCCGGGCGAGGCCGCCTTCCTGCGCGACGCAGACCCCTGGGGCTTCATCCTCTTCGCCCGCAACGTGGAGAGCCCGTCGCAGGTTTCGGCCCTCGTCTCGGCCCTGCGCGAGACCGTGGGGCGCAACGCCCCGGTGCTCATCGACCAGGAGGGCGGCCGGGTCGCCCGCCTGCGCCCGCCGCACTGGCGCGACTGGCAGCCGGTGCGCGACATGATCGGGGCGCTGCCCGCCGAGGCCGACGTGATCGAGGCGCTGTACCTGCGCTACCGGCTCATCGCGCATGAGCTCGCCGCCCTCGGCATCGACGTGAACTGCGCCCCGCTGCTCGACGTGCCCCAGCCCGGCTCGCATGACGTGATCGGCAACCGCGCCATCGGCGACGAGCCGGCGCGCATCGCCCTGCGCGGCCGCGAGATCGCCACCGCGCTGCTCGATGGCGGGGTGCTGCCGGTGATCAAGCACATCCCCGGCCACGGCCGCGGCATGGCCGACAGCCACCTCTCGCTGCCTTCCGCAGAGGCGAGCGCCACCGAGCTGCGCGCCACCGACTTCCTGCCCTTCCGCGCCATGCGCGACCAGGTGCTGGGCATGACCGCACACATGGTCTACCCGGCCATCGACCCCGAGCGCTGCGCCACGCTCTCGCCCGCGGTGATCTCGGTCATCCGCGGCGAGATCGGCTTCGACGGCCTTCTGATGACCGACGATCTGTCGATGAAGGCGCTCTCGGGCAGTTTCGGCGAGCGCACGCGCCTCTCGCTCGCCGCCGGCTGCGACATGATCCTGCATTGCAACGGCGATCCGGCGGAAATGCGCGCCGTGATGACCGAGTGCCCCGCGCTCTCCGGCCCTGCCGCCGCGCGCGCCGCCCGGGCCGAGGCCGCGCGCCGCGCGCCCGCGGCTTTCGACGCCGCCGCGGCCGACGCCCGTTTCGCCGAACTCACCGGGGTCACCGCCGATGCCTGAGGACTTCCCCGACATCTCCGCCGGCGGCGGCGGTGCCGAGGCGGCCAGTGTCGCGGAGCGCATGGCGGCGGAGGCGCTGCTCGTCGATGTCGACGGGTTCGAGGGCCCGCTCGACCTGCTCCTCACCCTCGCGCGCACCCAGAAGGTGGATCTGCGGCGGGTGTCGATCCTCGGGCTCGCCGAGCAATACCTGGGCTTCGTGGCCGAGGCGAAGCGGCTGCGCATCGAGCTTGCCGCCGATTACCTGGTGATGGCCGCCTGGCTCGCCTTCCTGAAATCGCGCCTGCTGCTCCCGCCCGACCCGGAGGCCGAGGGCCCCTCGGGCGAGGAGCTGGCCGCCCATCTCGCCTACCAGCTCGAGCGGCTGGAGGCGATGCGCCGGGCCGCGGCGCGGCTGATGGGGCGTGACCAGCTCGGGCGTGACCGGTTCGTGCGCGGCATGGCGCAATCCATCACCATGAAGCGCCGGGTGATCTACGACGCCTCGCTCATCGACCTGCTGCAGGCCTATGCCCGGGTGAAGACGCGGGACGAATACGAGCCCCTGCACGTGAAGCGCGGCGTGGTCTACACCATGGAGCAGGCGCTGGAGCGGCTGCGCGGGCTCATCCCGCAGGCGGTGAACTGGGGTGTGCTCGAGGCCTTCCTCCCCGAGGGCTGGCGGCTCGACCCCGAGAAGCGCCGCACCGCCACCGCCGCCACCTTCGCCGCCATGCTGGAGCTGGTGAAGGACGGCCGCGCCGAGATCCGCCAGGACGATGTCTTCGCCCCCATCATGGTCCGGGCCGTGCGCCGGGTGGAGCATGACTGAGGAGCTGCCGCCGGACGAGCCCGCGCCGAGCCTGTTCGAGGCGCCCCCGCAGGGCGAGCAGGAGCGCATGGTCGAGGCCATCCTCTTCGCCTCCGCCCAGGCGCTCACCGAGCGCGAGATCGCCGAGCGCCTGCCGCATGGCTGCGAGGTGCGCGTGGCGCTGGAGGCCCTGCGCGCGCATTACCGCGACCGGGGCGTGGCGCTGGCGCGAGTGGGCGAGGCCTGGGCCTTCCGCACCGCGCCCGATCTCGGCTTCCTGATGCACAAGGAGGCGGTGGAGACGCGGCGCCTCTCGCGCGCGGCCATCGAGACGCTGGCCATCATCGCCTATCACCAGCCGGTGACCCGGGCCGAGATCGAGGAGATCCGCGGCGTGTCGGTCTCGCGCGGCACGCTCGATCTGCTGATGGAGCTCGAATGGGTGCGCATCGGCCGGCGGCGGATGACGCCGGGGCGGCCGGTGACCTTCATCGTCACCCCGGTGTTCCTCGACCATTTCGGGCTCGAGAGCCCGCGCGACCTGCCCGGCATCCGCGAGCTGCGCGACGCGGGCCTGCTCGACAACCGCCCGCCCCCCGGCCACGGGCTCGACCTCGGCCCCGACAGCAACGCGGATGACGGGCCGGAGGAGGACGAGGACGAGGACGACAACCGCCGCGACCAGGACGACATGTTCGACTGAGCCCCGGCGGAGCGGGATGACCGGGCCCGGGCGCCTCGCCCTGCCGAAGCAGATCCGGACCCGGGACGAAGGCTGAGCCCGTGATTCTCCGCAGGCCCGCTTCCGATCACCGTCCCCGCGGCCCGCTCTCCGCCGGCGCACTCTGCCCGGCGCGCCACAATGCACGGAGGGACGCGGCCGACCCTGGGTGGGCGCAGTGCCGCCTGTGTCAAAAGCCCCGGGCGAGGGCTGTGCGGCTCAAGACATCGCCATCGCGCCCTCCCGGGGGGGGGGGAGGGTCGGGCGCGGCCCGGGTTGGTCGCCCGGGCAGAAGGGCTGAGCGAAGGCGGCAGCGGGGCACCCGGCGGAACCGGCGCCTCGGGGGGCATCGAGCCCCCGCTCGGCGCCCGCCACCCCCCTTGCGGGGCGCGGCGCGCCCTGGCCCGGGCCGCACCCCCGGCGCGTGCATCGGCCGCCCGGGCCGGGGCCGGATCCTCGCCGAGTTTGCATTTCAATCCGTGGGCCTTTTGCTCTAGAGCAGGGACATAAGCTGACATGGGGGACCTGGCGCATGCGCATCGCGAGCTACAACATCAACGGCGTGAAGGCCCGGATCGGCGCGCTCACCCGCTGGCTGGAGGCGGAGAAGCCCGATGTCGTGGTGCTGCAGGAGATCAAGTCGGTCGACGAGGCCTTCCCGCGCGAGGCGATCGAGGACCTCGGCTACAATGTCGAGACCCATGGCCAGAAGAGCTTCAACGGCGTGGCCATCCTCTCGCGCAGCCCGATGGAGGACGTGACCCGCGGCCTGCCCGGCGACGAGGAAGACGAGCAGGCCCGCTGGATCGAGGCCACCGTGGTGGGGCCGAAGGACGCCCTGCGGGTCTGCGGCCTCTACCTGCCCAACGGCAACCCGGCGCCGGGGCCTAAATACGACTACAAGCTCGCCTGGATGGAGCGCCTGCGCACCCGCGCGCGCGCGCTGCTCGCCGCCGAGGAGCCCGCGCTGATGGCCGGCGACTACAACATCATCCCCCAGGCCGAGGACGCGGCGAAGCCGGAGGCCTGGGCCGAGGACGCACTGTTCCTGCCCGCCTCGCGCGCCGCCTTCCGCCGCATCGAGACCCTTGGCTTCACCGACGCCTACCGCGCACTCAACCCCGGACCGGGCGCCTACACGTTCTGGGACTACCAGGCCGGCGCCTGGCAGAAGAACAACGGCATCCGCATCGACCACATCCTGCTCACGCCCCAGGCCGCCGACCGCCTCACCGCCTGCGGCATCGACCGCGACGAGCGCGACAAGGAGAAGCCCTCCGACCACGTGCCGATCTGGTGCGACCTCGACATCTGATCCGGCAGACCGGCCCGGGCCGGGAGCCCTCTCCGGGCCACGGGCACCAGCCCTGAGAGCGATCGGGCAGGCGGAGGCCCGAGCCCGCGAACTTCTTGATCAGCCACGGGGCGATCCCACCCCTTCCCGGCAACCGGGGCCGGACACCGGCGACCTTCAAGCCAAGTCGGGCATCGGCCTGCAGGAAACGCGCAGAGCCGGGCACTCCGGCCTCAAGCCGCGTCCCCTCGCTTGCCGCATGGCCGCGGCCTTGCCCCGCCTGCCTATGCCGGCACTACAGTGCGAGCGCTTCCCACGCCAATGCCCAGCCAGCCCGTCAGCCCTGGAAACCCGCGCGTTTACCGCCCGGGCCGGAGACCTGCAGCAAGGCGCTTGTCGTTTCCCGGCATGTGTCGGGGTGCATCCCGGGGCGCGGCGCGCCCCGGCCGGCCCGCCTGCGGGCCGGCACGGCCCAACGCGGAGGGGGCTTCCGCGCGCAGCGCGGCTGTCACCGGAGGGGCGGGAGGCCTCCGTGCCGCGCGCAAACGTCGACCCGCAGCGCTGCGCGATGGGTTTCGGAGAAAGGGTGTCGCTCAGCGCCCGGCGCTGCGCCGCCAGATGCGCGAGGGCAGGCGCAGTTCGGCGAGGTAGGACTGCGCCCCGAGGTCTTCCCAGAGCCGCGCGCCCAGCAGGCCGGCGGAAAGGTGGTCGGGGCTGCTCATCGCGCGATCGGCAGGCATGTCGGCCTCGCCGGTCTCGCGCCAGACGATGTCGAGCCAGGGGCCGTCGACCTCCCAGCTCAGCACCGCCCGGCCGCCCGGGGCGATCTCGTCCATGGTCCGGGTCCAGCCGAGGAGGATGAGCGCCACCACCGCATCCGCGCCCTGCAGCAGTTCCGGCGCGCCGGCGCCCGCAAGGCAGGTCACGTCGAGATGCGGCCTGCGTGCACGCACCACCCGATGCACGAGCGGCTCGAGCGGCACTCCCGGCGGACGCAGGAGCGTGGAACCGTCAGGCCCGATTTCGTGCAGTCTTCGGATGTTTCCGGCTCCCAGATGCGTTTCGTCCAACTCGCTGGCGCCTCGAACAAGTCCCATCGGCCCCTCGTACAAAACCAAAGAATACCTGCAGATCACACGAGAATGTATTCACTGGCCGGCAAATGCCATCAATTTTTCATCATCTGGCGCAAATCACGCAAAATTCCTCGACGCGACCGCCGCTCTGCGGCTAATCAGGGCGGTGACAATCGGCGCTGCAGCGCGACATCGCGCTGTGGCCTTCTGGAGATGCAGACCGGGAGCGCGGCCTTCATGGAGTCCGACCTGCGGGGACTGACCGCCTGCCACATCTGCGACGCCCTGTGCCGGGACGAGACCCCCGCGCCGGGCCAGCGCGTGCGGTGTCCGCGCTGCGGCACGCCGCTGCGCACCGGGCATGCGCGCGCCATAGACCAGTTGCTGGCGATCTCCCTCGCGGTGCTGGTGCTGATGGGCACGGCCCTCGCCCTGCCCTTCCTCGGGCTGGAGGGCGGCGGCCTCGCGCAGGAGGCGACGGTGCTCGACGCGGCCGAGGCGATCGGCTCGGGCCGGGCCTGGCCGCTGGGCGTCGCGGTGGGCGCGCTCATCTTCGCCGTGCCGCTCACCCGGGCGCTGGCGCTGTGCTACGTGCTGCTGCCGCTGCGCCACGGCCACCCGCCGCGCCCGCATGCCCGCGCCGCCTTTCGCCTCGCCATCGAGCTGCGCCCCTGGTCGATGGCGGAGATCTTCGTGATCGGCGTGGCCGTGGCGCTGGTCAAGATCGCCGGCCTCGCCACCGTGCAGCTCGAGCCCGCCTTCTGGATCTTCGTGCTGCTCGGCGTGCTGGTGACGCTGGAGGACATCGCGCTCTGCCGCCGCTCGATCTGGACCATGCTCGGATGAGCTCCACCCAGCCCCCCACCATGCCCGAGGAGATCATCGGCACCACGAAGCCGCGCCCGGCGCATGACGCGCACGTGCTCACCGCGCGGCGCGCCGGGCTCGTGGGCTGCACCGTCTGCGGGCAGGTCTCGCACCGGGGCACGGCGCATTGCCCGCGCTGCGGCTCGGTGCTGCATTCGCGCGCGCCCGGCGGCACGCAGCAGGTCTGGGCCTGGCTGCTGGCGGGGCTGGTGTTCTACATCCCGGCAAACCTCTATCCCATGCTCATCACCCGCACGCTGGGCCAGGAGATGGCGAGCACCATCGTCGGCGGCGCGCTGGAGCTGATCGAGTACGGCGACTGGGGCGTGGGCATCATCGTGCTCACCGCCTCCGTGGGGATCCCCATCGGCAAGTTCATCGCCATCACCCTGCTCGCCCTCGCGGTGGACAAGCACTGGAAGCTCGACCGGCACCGCCTGCTGCAGCTCTACGAGATCGTGGAGTTCATCGGCCGCTGGTCGATGATCGACATCTTCGTGGTCGCCGTGCTCTCCGCCCTGGTGCAGCTGGGCTTCGTGGCCTCCATCTCGCCCGGGCCGGCGGCGGCGTGTTTTGCCGCCTCGGTGGCCTTCACCATGCTTTCGGCCCGCGCCTTCGACACCCGCATGATCTGGGATCGCATAGGAGAACAGAGTGACTGACGAGAGCCCCGAGCCGGAAAGCCCGACGATCCAGGATAAGACCCGCCTGCCATCGGTCGTCTGGCTCGTGCCGATCGGGGCCATCGCGGTTTCGCTGTTCCTGCTGTGGCAGAACTTCGCCGACCGCGGGCCGCTGATCGAGATCACCTTCGCCAAGGCCTCCGGCATCACCCCCGGCCAGACCCGCATCAAGTACCGCGACGTGGACGTGGGCCATGTCGAGACGGTGGGCTTCTCCTCCGACCTCGAGCGCGTGCTGGTGACCGCGCGCATGGACAAGACCGTGGCGCCCTTCCTCGACGACAGCGCCCGCTTCTGGGTGGTGAGCCCGCAGATCACCGCGCAGGGCATCACCGGGCTCGATACGGTGATCTCCGGCAGCTACATCGAGGGCGCGTGGGACAACACGCCCGGCGAGGAGCAGTCCCGCTTCAAGGGGCTCGACGAGACCCCCCTCACCCCGGCCGACACGCCGGGCCTGCGCGTGGTGCTGCGCGGCACCGACGGCGGCTCGCTCGCCGTGGGCGCGCCGGTGATGTTCCGCGGCGTGGAAGTGGGCAAGGTGGAGAGCAAGCGCCTCACCGCCGACGGCCGCGCGGTGGAGTTCGACGTGTTCATCAACGCGCCCAACGACGAGCGCCTGTCCACCAGCACCCGCTTCTGGAACGTCTCGGGCGTGAGGTTCACCCTCGGGCCGCAGGGCGCCCAGCTGCAGGTGGCGAGCCTCGCCTCGCTCATCCAGGGCGGCGCCTCCTTCGACGAGATCGGCACCGGGGCGGCGGCCGAGGACGTGGAGGAGGGCCATGTCTACACCCTGTTCAACTCCGAGACCGAGGCGCGCGACCTGGTGATCGAGGGCGACCTCGAGGACCAGCTCCAGCTCAGCGTGCTGTTCACCGGCTCGGTGCGCGGCCTGCAATCGGGCGCCAACGTGGAGTACCGCGGCATCAAGGTGGGACAGGTGGTCGATGTCTTCGCCTCCGTCGACCCCACCGACAGCAGCTTCCGCACCCGCACCACCATCGCCCTGCAGCCCCAGCGCCTCGGGCTGGAGCGCGGCGACCGGCAGGCCACGCTCGACTTCGTGCGCAACGCGGTGCAGAACGGCCTGCGCGCCAAGCTCGCCATGGGCAACCTGCTCACCGGCTCCCTCTACGTGAACCTGGTGGATGCGCCCGAGGCCGCGCCGGCCAGCCTCGACGAGAGCGAGCGCCCCTACCCGCTGCTGCCCTCCGTGCCCTCCGACCTCACCGAGATCACCGGCTCGGTCGAGGGCGTGCTCGACCGGGTGAACAGCCTGCCCATCGAGGCGCTGCTCAACAACGCGGTGACCCTGCTCGACAACGTGAACGCCATCGTGGCCTCCGACGGCGCGCGCGAGGCGCCCGAGCGCATCGCAGGCATCCTCACCTCGGTGGAGGCGCTGGTCTCCGACCCGGCGCTGCAGCAGAGCCTTGCCGACACCCAGGCCGCCCTCGCCGCGGTGCGCCAGTTTGCCGAATCGCCCGAACTGCAGGCGAGCCCGGCCACGCTCTCGGCCCTTCTGAACACCATCGAGGACATGGCGAACCGGCTGCAGCAGAACGGCACGGTGGAGAACATCACCGCCGCCGTCTCCGCGCTGCGCGGCATCGCGGAGGACCCCGACCTCGCCGCCCTGCCCGCCTCGGTGCGCGGCGGCGTGGACGCGCTCACCGCCCTGCTCGACGATCCGGAGACGCGGGCCCTGCCCGGGCGCATATCCGCCAGCCTGGAGAGCCTGCGCGGCCTGCTCGACGAGCCCTCCACCCGGCAGCTCCCGGCCGAGATCAACGCCTCGCTCGCCTCGCTGCGCGCGCGGCTGGCGGACCCGAAGCTGGCCGAGGCGGTGGCCGCCATCCCGCCCACGCTCGACGCCGCGCGCGAGACGCTCTCGCAGTTCTCGCAGCACGCGGACCCGCTGCTGGCGAGCCTGCGCGGCATCCTCGACGACCCCGGCACCCGGGCGCTGCCCGGCGAGGCCGCCGAGGCCCTGCGCGCCGCGCGCGAGCTGATGGACGACGCGGGCCTGCGCGACGCGCTGGGCGAGGCCGGCAGCACGCTCGCCTCCCTGCGCGCCATCCTCGACCAGGACAGCACCCGCCAGACGCCGCAGCAGCTCTCCGACACGCTGGAGGCGGCGCGCGAGATGCTCACCTCGCTCGAGCGCGAGGGGGCGGCGCAGAACCTCTCCGCGGCGCTCGCCTCGGCGCGCAACCTGCTCGACGACCCGGCGCTGCGCGAGGTCTCCACCCAGCTCAGCCAGACGCTGGAGGCCCTGCGCGCCGTGCTCGGCGCCCCGGGAGTGGAGGAGCTGCCCACCGCCACGCGCGACGCGCTGCGCTCGGCCACCGCCCTGCTCGACGACCTGCAGCGCGAGAAGCTGGGCGAGGCCGCCTCCGCCGCGCTGCGCGGCGTGCAGGAGACCACCGTGGTGGCGCGCCAGTCGCTCTCCGAGCTGCCGAACCTGCTGCGCCGGCTGGCCTCGCTCTCCCAGCAGGCCGACGACGTGCTGGCCTCGGTCAGCGTCGGCTCGGAGCTGAACTACCAGGCGGTGAGCGCCATCCGCGAGATCCGCGACGCGGCCCGCGCGGTGACCGATCTCGCCGACCTGATCCAGCAGCAGCCGAACGCCATCATCATCGGCAAGTAGCGCCCGGCGCCGGCCCCCTCCGCCAGGGCGGGGCCGGCGCGGCTTTCCCTCCACAGCGCCCTCCTGGTCCATCCACACCCCCGCGCGCCGGTCTTCCGGCGGGCGCGCCTTGTGGCTGCGCCGGGCCCGCGGGAGCGCCTGCGGCTGCACTCTCCCATGGGGCGAGCGGATTTTTCCACATTGCCCTGCCGCCGTGCCGCGGCATCACACGACGCCGCAGTGCGAAAGCACCGCGCGCGCACCCGCTTCCGAAACCCTTTACGAAACACGGATTTACAGGGCTTTTCCGGAGGTTCCGACCCGTTGTTGCCGCGCGGCCGCCGCCCCGGCCCACAGGGTGCCAACAGGGTTTCCCCCGGTCCCTCCCCCGGATGCCCACAGAGTTATCCACAGTTTATTACCTGTCGGTTAACGGCACTGCGGCCTCGGGGGACGGGGGCGGGTCCCACAGCCGGCGCACAGCTTGCCGACAGGGATGTGCACAGGGTTATCCACAGGTCGGCCACCGGCCCGCGTGCATCGCCATGCTCGACCCGCGCGCCACTCGTGCTAAGCATGAACATCATCCGCACCGCGCCACACATACCGGGAAGACATGATGCCGGACCTCCTGACCGCCTGCCGCACCCGCCTGCGCCGCCTCCTCCTGCCCGCAGCCCTGCTCGCGCTCGCCGGCTGCGCCGAGGCGACGGGCCCGTCCTACTACCTGCTGGAGCCCGCGCAGCCGGAAACCTCGACCCGCGAGCAGGACACCGACGGCCCGCTCATCGGGCTGCGCGAGGTCGGGCTGCCGCTCTACGCCCGCCGCCCGCAGATCGCGGTGCTGCAGCCCGACGGCACGATGATCGCCTCCGATCTCAACCGCTGGGCCTCCGACCCCGCCCGCGGCGCCACGGTGCTGCTCTCGCGCCAGCTCTCCAACCGGCTCGGGCAGCCGGTGGTGACCGAGCCCTGGCCGCTGGGCACCCGGCCCGAGCGGCTGGTGCAGGTGGAGGTGGACTATTTCGCCGGCAGCCTCGGCGGCACGCTGCGCCTCTCGGGTCAGACCCGCGTCTCGGCCTACGGGCGGGGCGACGACACCCGCAGCCGCGGCTTCGACATCACCGTGCCCGTGGCCGACGAGAGCTACGCCGCCCTCGCCCGCGCCCATGGCGAGGCGCTCTCGCGGCTCGCCGGCCAGATCGCCGCGATGATGGCCCCCCTGGCGCAGTAACCGCCCCCCCGGGCAGCGCCCGGCTCGCGGCATCGCCGGCAGCCCGGCCGCCGCACTCCGCCGCGCGATGACGGCCGCGGCGGGTCCCCCGTTCGGCGCAGCACGCGGGGCGGGGCCCGACGGGCCGAATTCACCCCCGCGCCGCTATGTTGCGCGGCGTCAACCGGTTCCCCTCTCACCCAAATTTGACAGTCCGCGTCAAACATCTACCATTCAGGGCAAGCAGAACCCTGCCCTCAGGGCGATCTCGGATGGGAGAGGAACTTAGCCATGAAACTCGGATTATTTGTTGGCGCCGCAAGTATTGCGGCCGGGACTTTCGTGACGACTGCCAGTGCCGAAGAGATTTCCATTTCCTGCGGCGCGCTGGGTATTGAGCTTACTCTTTGCAAGGACGGCGTGAAGAAATGGGAGGAGCAGACCGGCAATACCGTGAAGGTCGTCTCCACCCCCAACTCCAGTTCGGAGCGGCTGGCGCTCTACCAGCAGATCCTCGCCGCCGGCGCCGGTGACATCGACGTGCTGCAGGTCGACGTGGTCTG
Source organism: Oceanicella sp. SM1341 (assembly GCF_003448965.1). GTDB lineage: Bacteria > Pseudomonadota > Alphaproteobacteria > Rhodobacterales > Rhodobacteraceae > Paroceanicella. The sequence goes on along the minus strand of NZ_QRGC01000007.1, from coordinate 82,882 downwards.
GCCCGGCATCCTCGGCAACCATTTCATCGACCTCAAGCCCTACACCGAGGGCGCGGAGAACGACCACTTCCAGGCCATCGTGGAGAACAACACCGTCGACGGCGAGCTGAAGGCCATGCCCTGGTTCACCGATGCGGGCGTGCTGTTCTACCGCACCGACCTGCTGGAGAAATACGGCCGCGAGGTGCCCACCACCTGGGAGGAGATGGCCGAGACCGCCCGCATCGTGCAGAAGGGCGAGCGCGAGGAGGGCGACGACGACCTCTGGGGCTACGTCTTCCAGGCCCGCGCCTACGAGGGGCTCACCTGCAACGCGCTGGAGTGGATCGACAGCTACGGCGGCGAGATCGTCGATGCCGAGGGCGAGGTGGTGGTCGATTCGCCCGAGGTGGTGAGCGCCGTCGCCGAGGCCGCCTCCTGGATGGAGGACATGGTGCCCCCGGGCGTGCTCAACTACACCGAGGAGGAGAGCCGCGGCGTGTTCCAGTCCGGCAACGCGGTGTTCATGCGCAACTGGCCCTACGCCTGGGCGCTGGCCCAGTCCGACGACAGCCCGATCAGGGGCAAGGTCGGGGTGGTGGCCCTGCCCAGGGGCGGCGAGGACGGCAAGCACACCGGCGTGCTCGGCGGCTGGAACCTCGCGGTGTCGAAATACTCCGCCCACCCCGAGATCGCCGCCGACCTGGTGATGTTCCTCACCTCTCCCGAGGAGCAGAAGCGCCGCGCCATCGAGGGCTCCTACAACCCCACCATCACCGACCTCTACCAGGACGAGGAGGTGCTCGAGGCCGTGCCCTTCTTCGGCGACCTCTACGCCACCTTCGAGAATGCCGTGGCCCGGCCCTCCGGCGTGACCGGCGAGAAGTACAACCGCGTCTCCGCCGCCTTCTGGGGCAAGGTGCACGAGGCGCTGGAGGGCAACGAGGACCCGGAGACGGCGATGTCCGACCTCGCGGACGAGCTGGGGTCCGTGAAGCGGCGCGGCTGGTAAGCCACGCCCATGCAAGGCTCTGAACTCACCCGCGCCAAGGTGCGCTCGGCGCTGGTCTTCCTCGCGCCGATGCTCCTGGCGCTCGCCCTCGCGGCCGGCTGGCCGCTGGGGCGCACCCTGTGGTTCGCCTTCACCGACGCCAGCCTCACCGACAACGGCTATTCCTTCATCGGCTTCGAGAACTTCTGGAACTCCGAGTGGGGTGGCCTGCTGGAGGACGGCAACTGGTGGCAGGCGGTGGGCAACACGCTCTACTTCACCTTCGTCTCGGTGGCGCTGGAGACGGTGCTGGGCGTGGGCATCGCGCTCGCCCTCGACGTGCCCTTCCGCGGCCGGGCCATCGTGCGCGCCGCCGTGCTCATCCCCTGGGCCATCCCCACCGTGGTCTCGGCCAAGATGTGGGGCTGGATGCTGCATGACCAGTTCGGCCTGATCAACGACCTCGGCATGAGCCTCGGCCTGCTCGACCAGCCGGTGGCCTGGATGGCGAATTCCGCCACCGCCCTCACCGCGATCGTGGCGGTGGACGTCTGGAAGACCACGCCCTTCATGGCGCTCCTGGTGCTCGCCGCCCTGCAGATGCTCCCGCGCGACATCTACGAGGCCGCGCGCATCGACGGCATCCACCCGGTGCGGGTGTTCTTCCGCGTCACCCTGCCGCTCATCCGCCCGGCGCTGATGGTGGCGGTGATCTTCCGCGGCCTCGACGCCCTGCGCGCCTTCGACCTGATGTATGCCATGACCGCGAACAACGAGAGCACCATGACCATGTCGGTCTTCGCCCGCCAGCAACTCGTCGATTTCCAGGACGTGGGCTACGGCTCGGCCGCCGCGGCCCTGCTCTTCGTGATGGTGGCCGTGCTCACGGCGGCGGTGCTCACGCTCGGCCGGGTGCGGCTGACGGGAGGTGCGCGATGATGCCCAGAACCCTTGCCGGGCGCGCGGGCTTCTACGCGTTCATCCTCGTCATCATGCTGTTCTCGGTGTTCCCGTTCTATTACGCGGTGGTGTCGAGCTTCAAGACCGGCTCGGAGCTGTTCGAGGTCACCTACTGGCCGACGTTCAACATGGAGAACTACGTCTCCATCTTCACCGAGCAGCCCTTCGGGCGGAACATCCTCAACTCGGTGATCGTGGCCTTCGCGGTGGTGGCGATCTCGCTCACGCTGGGGGTGCTGGCGAGCTACGCGCTGGCGCGGGTGAGCTTCCGCGGCCGCGGGCTGCTGCTGGTCACCATCCTCGCGGTGTCGATGTTCCCGCAGGTGGCGGTGCTCTCGGGCATGTTCGAGATGATCCGGGTGCTCGGCATGTTCAACTCGCTACCGGGGCTGATCCTGGCCAACATGGTGCTCACCCTGCCCTTCACGGTCTGGGTGCTCACCACCTTCATGACCGAGCTGCCGAAGGAGCTGGAGGAGGCCGCCTTCGTGGACGGCGCCACGCCGTTGCAGGTGGTGCGCCGGGTGTTCCTGCCGCTGATGGGCCCGGCCATGGCCGCCACCGGCCTGCTGGCCTTCATCGTGGCCTGGAACGAGTTCCTCTTCGCCCTCACCTTCACCCTCTCCAACGAGATGCGCACGGTGCCCGTGGCCATCGCGCTCATCACCGGGGCCACGCAATACGAGCTGCCCTGGGGCAACATCATGGCGGCCTCGGTGATCGTGACCGTGCCGCTCATCGTGCTGGTGCTGATCTTCCAGCGCCGCATCGTGGCGGGCCTGACGGCCGGCGCCGTGAAAGGATGACTGACCTATGACCGAGCTTTCCCTGCGTGGCCTGCGCAAGTCCTTCGGCGGGCACGAGGCGATCCACGGTGTCGACCTCGACATCCCCTCCGGCGAGTTCGTGGTGTTCGTCGGCCCCTCGGGCTGCGGCAAGTCCACGCTGCTGCGGCTCATCGCCGGGCTGGAGGACATCTCGGCCGGCGAACTTTCCATCGACGGCGCGGTGGTCAACGCCCTGCCCCCGGCAAAGCGCGGCGTGGCGATGGTGTTCCAGAGCTACGCGCTCTACCCGCACATGACCGTGTTCGAGAACATCGCCTTCGGCCTCACCCTCAAGCGCCGCGACAAGGCGGAGGTGGACAGGCGCGTGCGCGAGGTGGCCGCCACGCTCGAGCTCACCGAGCTGCTGGAGCGGCTGCCGCGCGAGCTCTCGGGCGGCCAGCGCCAGCGCGTGGCCATCGGCCGGGCCATCGTGCGCCAGCCAAAGGTGTTCCTGTTCGACGAGCCGCTCTCCAACCTCGATGCCTCCCTGCGCACCCAGATGCGCGGCGAGATCGCCAACCTGCACGAGCGCCTGCCCGACGTGACGATGATCTACGTCACCCACGACCAGGTGGAGGCGATGACGCTGGCCGACCGCATCGTGGTGCTGCGCGACGGGCGGGTGGAGCAGGTGGGGCGGCCGCTCGAGCTCTACCACCAGCCCGCGAACCTCTTCGTGGCGGGCTTCATCGGCGCGCCGAGCATGAACTTCCTGGCCGTGCAGGTGTCGGCCGCGGCGGAGGGCGGGCTCGCCTGCCGCTTCGGGGAAGGGCTGGAGACCACGCTGCCGCTGGGCATCGGCGGCGCGCCGGAGGGGGTGAAGACCCTCGGCATCCGCCCCGAGCACCTGGAGGAGCACCCCGAGGGCGCGCTGGCGGTCACGGTCGAGCGGGTGGAGAACCTCGGCGAGAGCCATCTCGTGCACGCGAGGCTGCCCGGCGGCGCCACCCTCATCGCCCGCGGCTCCGGCGCGGTGGAGGCGAAGGCGGGCGCGAAGCTGCGCTACGCCCTGCCGCCCGGGCACGTGCATCTTTTCCTCGAGGACGGCCGCAGCGCCGCGGCGCGCCAGCTCTGAAGCCTGCGCGCCTTCAGGCGGGTGCCTTCAGGGCGTGGCGAGGTAGGAGAGCAGGGTGAGGAAGCCGAGCCCGATCAGCAGCATCAGCGCCTCCATCCAGGCCGAGCGCAGCCGGGGCGTGCCCCGCCGCCGCGCCCGGATGGAGGCGTAGCGCCCCACCCCGCCGCACAACGCCAGCGTGCCGAAGACGATGGCGAGCCAGAGCGCGCTCGGCCCGCTGCTGGTGTCCTCGCTCACCGCGCTGGCCAGCAGGAAGCCCGCGCAGGGCACGAGCGCGATGGCGGTGAGCAGCGCGAGCCAGCCGGAGGTGCGCGCGAAGACGGGCAGCAGGAAGACAAGTACGGCCACAGCCGGAATGAGCGCGTCCATCGTCACCTCTGCCACGGGACGCGCGCCCGGCCGCCGGCCGTGCTGCATCCGTTCCCCCCCGGGCCGCACCGGCCTCGGGCAGAGACCGGGGGGCAGCGCCCCGTGCGTGACGCGGCGCAACCTCGCGCCCGCCTCACGCCTGCCGAGACTAACCCATCCTGAGGATTTCACCAGCCCTCGCGGGCGCGCTGCCCCGCAAGGGCCGCCGGGCCCGCCCCCGGTGCGGGGAGCGGGCCCGGTGGCCTTGCCCTGTGTCCGGGACTGGTCCGGCCGGACCATGCGGGGGAGCGCGCGGCCCGGCCGGTGGGCTCCCCCTCAGTCGGCCCCGGGGGATAGCACGGCGCGCAGTCCTGCCGCCCGGCCCTGGGCCGGCAGCAGCCGCGGAGGCGCGGCCCGGCCGCGCCGGCGCAGGGGCGCGCCGTTGAACAGGAACAGCGCCAGCCGCGAGCGCGAGATCAGCTCGTGGAACAGCACCGGCGCCGCGATCCCCACCGCGCAGAGCGCGAGGAACTCGGCGAACACCGGCGCATCCACCGTGGTGAACCAGGCCCCGAGCAGGCAGACCACCGGCATGTGGAACAGGTAGATCGTGTAGGAGGCCCGGCTCATGCGCGAGACCGCGCGGTTCTCAGCGGTGCAGTAGCGCCGGAACAGCCGCATCAGCTCGTGGCTCACCAGCACCGAAAGCACGGCGGAGGTGGAATACCACAGCAGCTTGTTCAGCTCGTCGGGCTGGTTGAACGCGCTGGCGCAGCCGACGGCCATCAGCGCCATGATGATGTAGCGCCCGTTGCCCGGCTCCGCGAAGGTGAGCGAGCGGAAGGCGAACCCCACGAGGAAATACGGCAGGAACAGCGCCCAGGCCTCCAGGTTCATGATGCCGAACAGCCGGAAATCGAAGCCGGTGAGCCGTTCCACCCCGAAGGTGCCGGTGCGCACCGCCAGCGTGTAGATCACGATGATCACGCAGAGGGCGTAGAGGCTGATCTGCCGCCCGCCCTCGCCGCCCCGGAGCCTCCGTATCGCCCGCGTGTCGCGCAGCGCGTGCAGCCCGGCGGCGATGAGGAAGTAGAAGGCCAGCGCGTAGAGAAACCACAGGTGCCCCACCCAGTTCTGGTCGATCAGGGCCATCTCCGCCAGCAGGCCGGGCAGGATGTCGCCCTCCGCCCCGCCCCCCGCGAGGAAGACCTGGTGGGCGAGCATCACCAGCGGGCTGATGAGCAGCGTCGCCACCGCCAGCGGAACGAGCAGCCGCGTGAGCCGCGACAGGGTCCAGTCCCGGGTGCTGCCCGTGCCGATGGTGATGGCGGCCAGCATCCCGGAGATGATGAAGAAGGCCGGCATGCGGAAACTGTTGGTGAGCGAGGCGAAATAGGTGAGCAGCGCGCTCTTCTCCTCCGAGTGGATGAACCACTCGGTGCCGTGGGAATAGATGAGCGCCGCGTGATAGGGCACCCCGAGCGCCATGAGAAAGGCGCGCATCCAGTCGATATGGTGCATGCGCGGCCTTCCAGAAGCCTTCGCAGACGGTGGGGTCATGATGGGTTCCGCTTCCGAATAGTTGCGATGTGGCACAGGGCGGCGCGCGTCCTGCCGCAACTGGCGGCGGACAACGGCACCGTCGGCACGCAACGGCCCGGTTCACGGCAAGGCCGTGGAGGGCTGGAAAACCTGCAAGACTGCCAGGTGCTACGCCGTGGAAAATACCCGGATCAGGCGCGGCGACCGACCGCCGTTCCGAACGCGTGATGCAAAAAGCAAACCCGTACGTGGGGCCGCCCGCACAGCGGCGGCGCCGAAGCGTGTCACCTCGATGACAGCATCCCTGTTCCCCCCAGGGAGGGCCCGCGGAACAATGCCGGGCCCGGGCACCCCTCGGGGCGCCCCTGAAAATGGAGGGTAGGAAGGCATTTTTCGATAGTCAATTTAATTTGCTTATCCGCTCTCCGGGCAAGACTTCACGCTGCGTCAATGGGATAGGCGGAATATTGCCGGTCGAGCCGGTGGCTTTGCGCATCGCCGCCTATTGCACGCGAGGCGTGCAGAAATCCGGAAACAAAGCCCCGCTGCGCCGGCGGCCGGTCGCGCAGGGCGGGACAGAGACAGGGGCGGCGGGGCACGCGCGGTGCGGGGCCGCCGGGCCCCCGCGACGTGGTGTCATCCTCCGATCGGCCGTATTGCGGGCCGCCCGGGGGTGCGTGCGCCCCGACGCCGACCTCCGGGCGATTCGCGGCCACGGGCTGCGGCGCGGGGGGATGGCGACGGTCCGGCCGCTTCGGGCCGCCCGCTTCCCGCCCCGTACGATGCGCGTGGCCGCCCCTGGCCCGGCGCGATCATCGGCGCGCCATGCCCGGAGCGGGAGCCCCGCGCCGGTCCCGGGCCACCGCCGCGGCGCGCCCCCGTGCTTCACGCACCGCGCCATGTCCGCCGCGCACGGCGGCGCCCGGCAGATCCGGGCCGGACCGACCCGCCGGGGCACCGCGAAAAATCATTGCCGGTGGACCCGCCGCGTTAACACTTTCCGCCGGGAAATCGGGTAGCGCTTTCACCGTGGGTTTGCCTGTGTGCGAACGAGATTTCGAATCAGTACCATTCGAGGGGCAGTGGAGCGCAGCAGATGCTGAATTATCAGAAGTGGCTGGACGACATCAGCGACAGCTATAATGCGGCGGATTTCGACGCCTACCAGGCGGCTTTCGAGCTGCCGGTCACCATGATCACCAGCACCGCCAACATCCAGGTGTCGGAGGCGGAGGGGCTGCGCACCGGCTTCCACGCCCTGTGCCGGATGCTCTCGGGGGAGGGCATCACCGACACCATCCGCCTTGCCTCCGACGTGCGCCCGCTGGGTGCCAACCTCATCGTCGGCCGCTACGAGACGCATTTCATGCGCGGCGCCACCCGGCTGTTCGACCCGCTGCAGAGCACCACCACCCTGCGCCGCGGCCCGGACGGGCGCTGGCGGGCCTGCTGCTTTGCCCTCGACCTCGCGAACGCGCGCTGGCCGTTCCACACGCTGATGATCTCCGGTGCCCAAAGCGCCTTCGCCGCGGCCTGAGCGCCCCGCCGGAGGACTGACGGCATTGACGAGATCGCAATACGGCCGGGCCGGGAACTGGTATATGTAGCCTGTGTCCCGGCCTCGCGGGAAGAACCGCCTGCGTTCAGGAGCCTGCGACCTCAGCCATGGACACCTCTCGCGACGACGCTCCGACAGCCGCCGGGCCGGAGGCCGATGCCCCCCCGGCCCGCGCCCCCCGCCGCGCGGAGGCCGAGGAGACTGTCGCCGGCGACATCAGCCTGCTCGCCGGGCTCATGCAGCGCGGCGCCGGGGCCGACATGCGGGCGCGGCGCACCGCGCTGATCGCGCGGATCTCCGAGCAGCTCTCCCGCCCCGCCGCCGCGCCGGCAGGCCCCGCGCTGCCGGACAGCCTCGCCGCCTGCGAGAGCCCGGCCCAGCCGGACCGGACCTGCTCCGACCAGAGCTGCGGCCTGCAGCTCGAGGGGCACTGCTCCTTCCCGCACCGCAAGCCGCGCTGAGGCCCGCCCCGGGCCCCGAAACTTGCGGCCCGAAACCTGCCGCCCGGGACCTGCGACTTGACGGGCGCGATTTATCTGACTTAAGTCAGACATCATGTCGCTCGATCCCGTCGCCCGCTTCCGCCGCTTCAGCCGCGCCGTCACCTCCGAGGTGGGCGCGCTCGACAGCTCGTTTCTCGGCCGGGGCCGCCCGCTGGGCGCGGCCCGGGTGCTCAACGCCATCGGCAACGGCCACGAGGACGTGGGCGAGATCCGCGCCTATCTCGGCCTCGACTCGGGGCTGATGAGCCGCCTGCTGCGCGGGCTGGAGGCCGAGGGGCTGGTGCGCACCGCGCCGCATCCCGGCGATGCCCGGCGCCGGGTGGCCGCGCTCACCGATGCCGGCCGGGCGGAGTTCAGCGAATACGAGACGCTCTCGGACGCCCGCGCCGGCGCCCTGCTCGCCTCCCATCCGCGCCCCGAGGCCCTGCTCGCCGCGATGGACCTGGTGGCCTCGGCGCTGGGGCGCGATCGCATCACCCTCGGCCAGGCCGACCCGCGCGGCGCGGCCGCCCGCCACTGTCTCGGCGCCTACTACGCCGAGCTGGCACGGCGCTTCGAACAGGGCTTCGACGTCGCCCTCTCGCGTGACCCGGAGGCAGCCGACATGTGCCCGCCCCGCGGTGCCTTCCTCGTGGCGATGTCCGACGGGCTGCCCCTCGGCTGCGTGGGGCTCAAGGGCAACGGCGGCACGCAGGCCGAGGTCAAGCGGCTCTGGGTCGCGCCGTCGGCCCGCGGCCTCGGCCTCGCCCGCCGGCTCATGGAAGGGGTGGAGGAGGCGGCCCGCGCGCTCGGCATCGACACGCTGCGCCTCGACACCAACAGCGCCGCCCTGCCCGAGGCCGCCCGCCTCTACCGCGCCGCAGGCTGGACCGAGATCCCGCGCTTCAACGACGACCCCTACCCCGACCTGTTCTTCGAGCGCCGGCTCTGAGCGGCCGGCCTCCGGCCAAGCGCCTTGCTTTCCCCGCCCGGCTCGATCACGATCTCGTCAGTGGGCACACGATTGGCCGGAGGGGGCGAGGCGGTGCGCCCCGCCGGGGCCGGCCTGTCCTCCGCCCGCTCTCCCCGCGTCCGCTTCCCCCGGCCCACGAGACAGGGAGATTCAGCAATGAAGCATTCGGCACTTCTCGCCGGCGCATTCGCGCTCGGCTGGGCAGGCGCTGCCGCAGCCCAGGACACCGCACCGGCATCCGGGCTCTGGGGCGCCTACGAGACCATCTTCAAGGGGGCGAAATACGTCGACCTCACCCATGTCATCACGCCGACCATCCCGGTCTGGCCCGGCTTCGGCGATTCGACCTTCGCCCCGGCGGAAGCCGGCGCCGCCCTCGGCGACTATGCCGCGGCGGGCGACACCTTCACCTATGACAAGCACGGGTTCGTCGCCACCGGCTACCTGCTGAAGACCGACCAGCTCGGCACCCAGCTCGACCCCCCGGCCCACTGGGCGCCCGAGTACCCCACCATCGACGAGCTGCCCGCCACCTACACCCTGCGCCCGCTCGTGGTCATCCCGATGCAGGACAAGGTGGCGGAGGATTTCGGCTACGCGCTGCAGGTCTCCGACATCGAGGCCTTCGAGGCCGAGCACGGCACCATCCCCGAGGGCTCGGTGGTCTTCGTGCGCTCCGACTGGTCGAAGGGCTGGCCGGACAAGGAATTCGCCGCCCGCACCCCCTTCCCCGGCGTGGGCCTCGATGCGCTGAAGTTCCTGCACGAGCAGCGCCACATCCTGTTCCACGGCCATGAGCCGCTCGACACCGACGCCACCCCCACGCTGGAGGGCGAGTACTGGCTGATGCACAACGGCTACGCCCAGGCCGAGGGCGTGGCCAATCTCGACAAGGTGCCGCCCACCGGCTGCCTCGTCGCCATCGGCTACCCGAAATTCAAGGGCGGCGTGGGCGGCTATGCGCGCTACATCGCCATCTGCCCCCCGGAGTGGGAATACGGCGTGAGCATCTCCGCCGCGGATGCGCCGCTGCCCAGGAGCGACAAGCCCCTGCACTGGGACGCGGAAGCGGGCATGCGCGTGCGCTGACCGCCGCCGGGCCGGCCGGGTGCACCGGCCGGTTCCCCCGGGCCCCCGCGCCCCCCATATGCACCGCAGCGCCACAGGCAGGAGAGAGGAGCCGCCATGACACTGACCAACGAGGACGAGTTCGACGGGCTGAAGCAGATCGGCCGGATCGTCGCCAACACGCTGCGGGAAATGGGCCGGGCGATGACCCCGGGCATGACCACGGCGGAACTCGACGAGATCGGCCGCCGGGCGCTGGAGCGCGCCGGCGCCCTCTCCGCCCCGCACGCCACATACGGCTTCCCCGGCGCCACCTGCATCAGCGTGAACGAGGAGATCGCCCACGGCATCCCCGGCCCGCGGGTGATCGCGGCGGGCGACCTGGTGAACATCGACGTCTCGGCCTCGAAGAACGGCTTTTTCGCCGACACGGGCGCGAGCTTCCGCGCCGGTCCGGTCTCGCCCGAGCTGGACCGGCTGTGCCGCGACGGCCGGCGCGCGATGGAGATCGGCATCTCGCGGGTGGCGACGGACCGGCCGCTGGCCGGCATCGGCCAGGCGATCGAGCGCTTCGCCACCGCCCGCGGCTACACGCTGATCCGCAACCTCGCGAGCCACGGCGTGGGCCGGTCGCTGCACGAATACCCCGAGGAGATCGCCACCTGGGCCACCCGCGGCGACCGCCGCCGCATCACCCGCGGCATGGTGCTGACCGTGGAGCCCTTCCTGTCGCGCGGCGGCCGCTGGGCCGGCGAGAGCGGTGACGGCTGGACCCTCTGTGCCGAGCCCCGTGCCCCGGTGGTGCAATACGAGCACACCGTGGTGGCGACGGACCGCGGTGCCGTGGTCGTCACGCTGCCCGGCTGAAGCCCGCATGACCCCCCCGATCTTCCGTGTCGAGACCGGCGCGCCGGGCATGCTGTTCATCATGCCCGCACCCTCGGGCGAGAGGCTCGCCGGGGACATCGCGCATTTCCGCGCCATGGGGGCCGACACGGTGGTCTCGTTGCTCGAACCCTCCGAGATCGCCGAGCTCTCGCTGGCCGCGGAACCGGAGGCCTGCCGGGCAGCGGGCCTCGACTTCCTCCACCTGCCAGTGCCCGATTTCGGCCTGCCGGAGCGGGCGCCCTTCGAGGCGCTGGCGGCCGAGCTGGGGGAACGGTTGCGGCGCGGGCGGGGCGTGGCGGTGCATTGCCGGGGCGGCATCGGCCGCTCGGGCACGCTGGTGTCCTGCGTCACCGGCGCCTTCTGCGGCTCGGCGGAGGAGGCGATCGCCCGCGTGACGCGCGCGCGCGGCGTGCCGGTGCCCGAAACGCCCGCACAACGCGACTTCATCCTCGCCGGCCCGGGCCGCGCCGCGGACAGGGGCTGAAACCCGGGCCCGGACGCAGCAGAACCCACCTCGCCGCTCCGCCGGGGGGGGGCCGCCTGCCGCCCGATGCCCTCCGGGCGCGGGAACAGGGGTGCGGCGCCGGGCGGCCGGCGGATCTCCGCCCGGACGCCGCCGGGTCTCCACGCATTGCACACCGGCCTGCCCCGGGGCGCGCGCGGAGACCGCCGCCTCCGCGGAGTTTACTCGGCGCCGGCGCAGCGATAGCCTGCCGGCGATCCCGCCCCTTTCCGGAGACCCCCGATGAGCGTCGAATACCTGCTGACCGCCTTCATCATCTGCCTCTCGCCCGGCATCGGTGTCGTCTACACGCTGTCCTCCACGCTCGGCGGCGGTCTGCGTGCCGGCTTCTGGGCCGCTGCCGGCTGCACCATCGCGACGGTGCTGCACCTTCTCGTCGCGATGGCCGGCCTGGCGGCAGTGCTGCACACCAGCGCCGTGCTGTTCCAGGCGATCAAGTTCGCGGGCGTGGCCTACCTGCTCTGGATGGCCTGGGCGATCCTGAAGGACCGCGGCGGGCTGTCGGTGCGCCCGTCGGAGCCGGTCCCGGCCGGCACCCTCCTCCGGCGCGGCATCCTCCTCAACATCCTGAACCCGAAGCTCCCGCTGTTTTTCGTGGCGTTCATTCCCCAGTTCGTGCCGCTGGGCAGCCCGGCCGGGCTGCTGGTCGAGCTGGGGCTCGGCTTCACCGCGATGACCTTCATCGTCTTCATGGGGTATGCGGCCGTCGCGGCGACGGGCCGGGAGCGTGTGCTGCAGAGCGAGCGTGCGATGACCTGGCTGCGCCGGGTCTTCGCGGCCTCCTTCGCGGCGCTCGGGCTCAAACTGGCCGGCGACACCGCCTGAAGCCCCGGACCGGGGGGGGACACCGGCCGCCGGCTGGCGCGCAGCGCGTGCCACGGCCGGAGGTCGCGCCCCGCCGGATCGGGCGTCCCGGGGGGAAGATGGTCGGGGCGAGAAGATTCGAACTTCCGGCCTCTGGTACCCAAAACCAGCGCGCTACCAAACTGCGCCACGCCCCGACTTGCGCTGATGTAGCGCGGCACGTCACGGAAGGAAAGAGCGCATCACTCCGCGTCGCAGGGCCAGGCGGCGGTGGCGGGATCGAAGGCGGGATGGCGCATCACGTCGCCTTCCTTCAGGCCCAGCCGCGCGGCGAGGCCGCCGTTGATCTCCAGCACCGCCAGCGCCGGGCCCCCGGAGGGAATCGGCGTGAGGTCGCCCGGCACCGCCTCGGAGTGGATGTGGCGCACCGTGCCGGTGGCGTCGAGAAACAGCATGTCGAGCGGGATCAGCGTGTTCTTCATCCAGAAGCTCGCCTCCTCCGCGCGGTCGTAGACGAAGAGCATGCCGGAGAATTTCGGCATGCTCTCGCGGAACATCAGCCCGCGCGCCCGCTCCTCGGCGTCATCGGCCAGCTCGACCGAGAAGCGCACGGTGCCGAATCCGCCGCGCAAGTCCGCCGTGGCGGGGTTGCAGGCGGCGAGCAGCGGCCCCGCGAGCCCGGTGCACAGGGCCGCGGCGGCGACGAGCTTGAAGACGTTCATGGACACACTCCGTTCACACAGGCCATTCGACGGGCCGCAGCCCCGGCAGGCCTGCCGCGGCGTCAGCCGATGGAGCCGCCCCTTGCCTGGTTCTCGCCGATGGCGCGTTCCCAGACGCAGACCTCGGCGGCCATGTGCCCGCGCGGCCCCTCGATGATGCGTACCGCCACTGCCTCGCCCGGCGCAAGGTCGCCGATGGCGCTGCAGCGCAGCACCTCCATGTGAACGAAGACGTCACTGGGGTTTCCGAACACGTTCACGAAACCGAAGCCCTTGACCTTGTCGAACCATTTCACCCGCGCGGGCTGCAGGGGTGTGTCGACATCGGCGGCCGCGACCAGCTCGGTTGGCCGCGGCTCGCGGCTCTGCGAGGCCGGGTCCGCCGGCGTCGCCTGTTCAAGAGACAGGATGCTCACGGCCTGGCGGCCGCGTTCCGTCGTCTGAGTCTCGAGCGTGACGGTACTGCCCTCTGCTGCGGTCGCGTAGCCATGCGCCCGCAGGACATTCGCATGGAGAAGGATGTCGCCCCCTCCATCGTCAGCAACCACGAAGCCGTAACCCTTCGATGCGTCGTACCATTTGACGACGCCGACAACAACTTTGCCCAATCCAGGCATCATCCCTCCGATTGCATAACCGGACATCGCGCAAAAACAACCGCGACCATTCCAAACCAAATGCAGTCGCCGCAAACCGCAGCAAAAAGACCTTGAGTGCAATAATGCGCGACAAGGGTCTGAAAGCAAGATAATGTTTCCGGAAACGACAGCAGGCAAGACGTATCGATGACCCAGCACCGGGCCCGCACGGGCCGGCTCCTTCCGCTCGTCCTCGCGGCACCGCTCCTCATGGCCTGCGCCGGAGCGCCCGGCCCGGCCACCCCGCCGCTGGCAGGCGGGCCGGCGCCGCAGCGCTATCTCCTCGCGGACATGCTGCCGCCCCTGGGGGTGGACGATGCCGCGGCGCGGCAGGATGCCGCCGCCATCGTCGCGCGCGTGGCGCAGGCAGGGCCCGGCGGCCGGGGCGAGGCGCTCTCGCCCGAGTTCGTGCCCCTGCTGTTCAACGCGCCCGAGGGGCGCGACTTTCTCGGGCTGACCGAGCCGAAGGTGCTGGTCACCGGCACTCCGGCGCGGCAGTGCCCGGCGCTGGTGCCGGGCGCCGGCCCCACGCTCGGGGCGGCGCTCGAGGACGGCGCCCAGGCCTGCCGGGACGCGCTTCGGGCCGCCGAAGCCCCCGAATCCTGCGGTTGCCGACTGCTTGCCGCCGATCACGTGCTCACCGGCGACCGGGCGGACTACGCCTATGCGCGCGGCATCCCGGCCCGGCAGACCCTCGATGGAAGCCTCTCGCCGCTGCGCCTGGTCGCGGAGCAGCAGGGCGCCCACGCGCTGGTGCTCTACGCCGGCAGCCGGGCGATCTGGGAAGTGGGCGAGCCGGAAGCCGGGCGCGCCACGCTGCGCGCCCTGGCCGTGGATGGCCCGGTGAGCGCCGGCACCCGCATCGAGGCGAGCCGCCGGCGGGTCGGGCTCGATCGCGGCCGCTATGCCGAGCGCATCGACGCGCACCTGCCCGACGGCCGCAGCCTCACCCTGCTCATCGGCCAGTGACCCGGCGCGGAACCGGCCCCGCGGCGGGCCGGCGGGGGCATCGCCCTCCGCGTGCATTGTTTCCAGATACGCGTCAATGGTGTGGTCGCGGCAGCGGCCTCAGACGTGCTGGCCGCCGTTGATCTCGATCTCCACGCCCGAGACATAGGAGCTTTCCGGGGTGCAGAGATAGTAGATGGTGCGCGCCACCTCCTCCGGCCGGCCGAGCCGGCGCAGGGGGATGTCGGCGGCAAGCTCGGCCGTGCCGGGCGAGAGGATGTCGGTCTCGATCTCGCCGGGGGCGATGGCGTTCACCCGGATGCCGAAGGGGCCGAAGTCGTTCGCCATCTCGCGGGTGAGCCCGGCGAGCGCCGCCTTAGAGGTGGCATAGGCCGAGCCCGCGAACGGGTGCACGCGCGAGCCCGCGATGGAGGTGACGTTCACCACCGCGCCCTTCGCCGCCTTCAGCTCCTCGATCAGCCCGCGCGCGAGCACGATGGGCGCGAAGAAGTTCACGTGGAAGACCTGGCCCCAGCTGCGCAGGTCGGTGTCGATGGTGTTGAGCCGCGCGCCGCCCTCGCCCTTGGGCGAGATGCCGGCGTTGTTGACCAGCGCGTCGAGCCGGCCCTCGGGCAGGCGCCGGCGGATCTCCTCCACCGCCTGCATGGTGGCGTTGGGGTCGGAGAGGTCGACCTGGATGTGGTCTTCCGGGCCCATCTCCCAGGGGCAGTCCTCCGGGAACGGGTGGCGCGAGCAGGAGATCACCCGCCAGCCCGCCGAGGAGAAGCGCTTCACCGTGGCATGGCCTATGCCCCGGCTGGCGCCGGTCAGGAGCAGGGTCTTGCGCTGGTTGGTGTCGGGCATCGGGACTCCGGGTGCTTGGGGGTTCGCGGCAGAGAGTGGTGCCGCCCCGAGAGAAAGGCAAGGGGCGGCGCGGCCCTGCCCCTGCGGCAGGCGGCGCGGCATCGGGGGCATCGCCGGCGCCCGGGAGCCGGCGCCTCAGGGGTTCAGCCGGGTGATCTCCCACTCGGTCGCGGAGGGGTCTGCCCGGGTCCAGCGGAAGCGGTCGTGCAGCCGGTGGGCGCCGTCGGCCCAGAACTCGATCTCCACCGGGCGGATGCGGAAGCCGCCCCAGAACGGCGGGCGCGGCGGGTTGGGGCCCTTGAGCGCCGTCACCTTCGCCACCTCAGCCATCAGCGCACCGCGCGACTTCAGCGGGCGCGACTGCTTCGAGGCCCAGGCGCCGAGCCGGCTGGGCAGCGAGCGGGAGGCGTAATAGGCGTCGGCCGCCGGGCCCTCCTCCTTCTCCACCAGGCCGCGCACCCGCACCTGGCGGCGCAGGCTCTTCCAGTGCATCACGAAGGCGGCCTTGCCGGTGGCGATGATCTCGCCCGCCTTCACGCTTTCGTAATTGGTGTAGAACACGAAGGCGTCGTCCTCGATGTCCTTGAGCAGCACCATGCGCACATTGGGCAGCCCCTCGGGCGAGACGGTGGCGAGCGCGATGGCGTTGGGGTCGTTCAGCTCGCTCGCCCCGGCCTCCGCAAGCCAGGCGCGGGCGAGGGAAAACGGGTCTTCGGCGGCGAATTTGCCCGATGGTGCATCTGTCTGCGACATGGCCTGTCCTCTCGCGCGCCGCCCCCCGCGCGCGGCCCTTCGGGAAGGCGGGGCGAGCCCCGGCCACGGGGCCGGGACGGGGCGAAAATAGATGCCCCGGCGCACAAGTCCATGCCCCATGTCTTGCGGCGGCCAGCCAAACACCTTAAAGGCAGGGAAACCAGAAGATAAGTGCGAGGTCGGAATGGTCGGTGCGGCGGGTTTGATGAGCGGCAAGCGCGGGCTGATCATGGGTGTTGCCAATGATAAGTCCATTGCCTGGGGGATTGCCCGGGAGTGTGCGGCCGCCGGAGCCGAGATAGCGTTCACCTACCAGGGCGAAGCGCTTGAGAAACGGGTGCGGCCGCTGGCCACGTCGATCGGGTCGGACATGATCCTGCCCTGCGACGTGACGGACCCGGCGTCGATCGACGCCGTGTTCGCGGAGATCGAGGCCCGCTGGGGCAAGCTGGACTTCATCGTCCACGCAATCGGTTTTTCCGACAAGAACGAGCTGCGTGGCCGCTACGTGGACACGAGCTACGCGAATTTCGAGCTCACCATGAACGTGTCGGTGTATTCCTTCACCGCCGTGGCGCAGCGCGCGGAAAAGCTGATGGGCGACGGGGGCTCGATGCTCACCCTCACCTATGCCGGCTCCGAGCGGGTGATGCCGCATTACAACGTGATGGGCATCGCGAAATCGGCGCTGGAATGCTCGGTGCGCTACATGGCGATGGACCTCGGGCCGCGCGGCATCCGGGTGAACTCGCTCTCCGCCGGGCCGATCAAGACGCTGGCGGCCTCGGGCATCGGCGATTTCCGCTACATCCTGAAGTGGAACGAGCTGAACTCGCCCCTGCGGCGCAACGTGACCACCCAGGACGTGGGCAAGGCGGGGCTCTACCTGCTCTCCGACCTCTCCTCGGGCGTCACCGGCGAGAACCACCACGTGGACTCGGGCTACCATGTCGTGGGCATGAAGGCCGAGGACGCGCCGGACATCGACGTCGTCTCGGGGCGCAAGGAATGACCGACCGGCTGCCGCACGAGAAAGGGTTCCACGTCTCGTGGGACCAGATCCACCGCGACAGCCGCGCGCTCGCCTGGCGGCTCGACGGGCACGGGCCCGGCGAGGGCGGCAGCTGGAAGGCTGTCGTCGCCATCACCCGGGGCGGCATGGCCCCGGCGATGATCCTCGCGCGCGAGCTCGACATCCGCACCGTCGACACGATCTCGGTGAAGAGCTACGACAACCAGACCCAGGCCGAGGCCCATGTGCTGAAATCGCCCGACGCGGCGATGATGGGCGACGGCACCGGCATCCTCGTGGTCGACGACCTGGTGGATTCGGGCAAGACGCTGGAGCTGGTGCGCAACCTCTACCCCAAGGCGCATTTCGCCACCGTCTATGCCAAGCCCAAGGGCCGGCCGATGGTCGACACCTTCATCACCGAGGTGAGCCAGGACACCTGGATCTTCTTCCCTTGGGACATGGCGCTGCAATACGTCGAGCCCTACCGGGGGCGCTGAGCCGCCCCCCGGCCACCCTTCACGGACCCATCACGCGCGATCACGCCCTGCGGGGCGGGCGGGCGCGTGCTTGAGGCTTTGCCGTCGGGCGTTATATCCTTAGCCATGTTCAGCAATTTCTTCGAATCGCTCCGGGCCGCCTCGGGCGGGGAGCGCCGTCTCCACGCCGATGACGAACGCCTGGCCCTCGCCGCCCTGCTGGTGCGCGTGGCCCGCGCCGACGGCGTGTACGAGGCCTCCGAGCGCGCCGAGATCGACCGCGTCCTCGCCACCCGCTTCGGCCTCGACGCGGCGGGGACGGACGCCCTGCGCACTGAGGCAGAGGCGGTGGAGGCCGACGCGCCGGACACGGTGCGCTTCACCCGCACGCTGAAGGACGCGGTGCCCTACGAGCAGCGGCTCGGCCTGGTCGAGGCGCTGTGGCAGGTGGCGCTGGCCGACGACCGGCGCTCGAACGCCGAGAACAACCTGCTGCGGCTGGTGGTGAACCTGCTCGGCGTCGCCGACCGCGACAGCGGCATCGCCCGGCAGAACGTGCAGGACCGGCTCGACGCCGAGGGCACGGCACCGCCGCGCAACGCAAGCTCCGGCGGCCCCTGGGGCGCCTGAAGCCTCCGCCCCTTCCCCCCGCCCCTTCCCCACCGTATCGCCCCGCACGGGGCCCTCGCCCTCGGGGGCATCGAGCCCCGTCGGGCAAGCGCCGGCCTTGCGGCCGGCGGCGCCCGGCCCCTGCGCGCGCCCCCCGTGACATGCGAAAGGGCCCGCCTTTCGGGCGGGCCCTTCGTGGTGACGGCGCGTTTGCGGGCCGCCTATTTCACGATGGTCTCCGGGCCCATCAGGCTGGTCGGCAGCCAGGTGCTGAGCCAGGGGATGTAGGTGACCATGATCAGGAAGACGAAGAGGATGGCGACGAAGGGCAGTGCTGCCTTCACCACCCGCAGCACCGACATGCCGGCCACGCCGGAGGTGACGAACAGGTTCAGCCCCACCGGCGGCGTGATCATGCCGATCTCCATGTTCACCACCATGATGATGCCGAGGTGGATGGGGTCGATGCCGAGCTCGATGGCGATGGGGAAGATCAGCGGCGCCACGATCACGATCAGGCCCGAGGGCTCCATGAACTGCCCGCCGATGAGCAGGATCACGTTCACCACGATGAGGAAGCTCCACCAGCTCAGGCCCGCGTCGAGCAGCGAGGTGGCGATCTGCTGGGGGATCTGCTCGTCGGTGAGCACGTGCTTGAGGATGAGCGCGTTGGCGATGATGAACATCAGCATCACCGTGAGCTTGCCGCTCTCGAACAGCGCCTTGCGGGTGTCGGGGTGGAAGAAGGCGGTGAGCGGGCTCAGCGGCCGGCGGTAGAGGGGCAGCGGCCGGCCGTCGGTCCCGGCGAGCGGCCCCATGTCGCGGTAGACGAAATTCGCCACCAGGAAGGCGTAGACGGCGGCGACGGCGGCAGCCTCGGTGGGGGTGAAGAGCGCGTTGGTCACCCCGGGGATGCCGTAGATGCCCACCATGATCACCACGATCAGCAGCAGGCCCCAGAAGGCGTCGCGCGCGCCGGAGCCCACCTCGCCCCAGCCGGCCCATTCGCCGCGCGGCAGGTCACGCACGCGGGCGACCACGTAGATGGCGATCATCAGCATCAGCCCGGCCATGATGCCGGGGATGACGCCCGCGAGGAACATCCGCCCCACCGAGACATCGGTGGCCGCGGCATAGACCACCATCACGATGGAGGGCGGGATCAGGATGCCCAGGGTGCCGGCGTTGCAGATCACGCCGGCGGCGAAATCCTTCGAGTAGCCCTGCTGGCGCATGGCGGTGATCACGATGGTGCCGATGGCGACCACGGTGGCGGGCGAGGAGCCCGAGAGCGCCGCGAACATCATGCAGGAGAACACGCCGGCGATGGCGAGCCCGCCATGCACATGCCCCACGCAGGCGATGGCGAAGCGGATGATGCGCCGCGCCACGCCCCCGGTGGACATGAAGGTGGAGGCGAGGATGAAGAACGGAATGGCGGTGAGCGTGTAATGCCCGGCCATCGCGTTGAAGAAGGTCTGCGCGATGGAGCCGAGCGAGGCATCCGAGAGCGCCAGCAGGAAGACCATCGAGGAGAAGCCGAGGGCCACCGCGATCGGCACGCCGATCAGCAGCAGGCCGATGATCATGATGAAGAGCAGTGCGACGTCCATGTGATCAGCCTTCCCTGTCGGCCCGGCCGGCCGCTTCCTCGACGAGCTCTTCCGCCTCGTGGCTCGCGATCACGTTCTCGATCTCGCCGCGCGCCAGCCGCACCCCGGCCTGCACGAAGCGGAAGGTGAGCAGCACGAAGCCCACGGGCAGGATGAGATAGGGCAGCACCCGGGGGATCTTCTCGTACTCGTCGCCGTCGTTGAACCAGCCGGAGAGGAACTCGAGGACCGCGGGCATGGGGATGTCGTTCACCTCGTACCAGCCCTGGGGGAGGAACTGCGGCACGAAGCCGGTGGGCAGCCAGCGCCCGGTGGTGGGCGGCAGGTTGGCGAAGGGGGCCCAGTAGTCCCAGCTGCCCTTCAGGAGCAGCAGCGAGTAGGCCACGCACACCGCCACCGCGATCGCCGCCAGCGCCCGGCGCACGGGCAGCGGCAGCACCATGATCAGCGCGTCCACCCCGAGATTGGCCGAGACCTTCACGCAGTAGCTGATGCCGAAGATCACCAGCCAGGCGAAGAGGTAGCCGGTCATCTCCACCGCCCAGAGAAACTCCACCCGCGGCAGGATCACCCCGTTGAACAGGTAGCGGATCGGCACGTTGATGAAGGTGATGAGTGTCATGAGCCCGAGGATCACGGCGATGGCCGTCTCCTCGAACCCGTTCACGAAGCGTCCGACCGGGCCGGCCGGCGCGTCTGTCTTGCCGGACATGGCCGGTCCTCCCTTCTGGCGGGCCGGGACGCCCGCGGACAGCGCCCGCGGGCGGCACGCCCCCGCGGGTTCGGGCGACGGGCAGCGGGAGAGCCGGCACCGCGGCCGCCTCCCCCGTCCCGCCCGTCACGGGTGTCAGTGCTTGTCGTTGATCTCCTGGGCGAGGGCGATGAACTCGGCGCTCACGTCACCCTCGAAGCGCTCCCAGACCGGCTTCATCGCGTCCACCCAGTCCTGGCGCTGCTCGGGGGTGAGCTCGCGGATCACGCCGCCCGCGTCGAGGATCGACTGGCGCGCCGCCATGTCCACCGCGTTCACCTCGGCGTTGCGCTCGTCGGACACCTCGTCGAGGATCTGGGAGATCTGGGTGCGCACGTCCTCGGGCAGGCCCATCCACCACTGGGCGTTCACCGCCACCAGGTAGTCGAGCAGGCCGTGGTTGGTCTCGGTGGTGCCGTCCTGCACCTCGAAGAACTTCTGGCCGTAGATGTTCGACCAGGTGTTCTCCTGCCCGTCGACGACCCCGGTCTGCAGCGCGCCGTAGACCTCGGAGAAGGCCATCTTCTGCGGGCTGGCGCCGAGCGCGTCCATCTGCGCCACCAGCACGTCGGAGGACTGCACGCGGAACTTCAGCCCCTTCGCGTCCTCCGGCTCCAGCAGCGGCTTGTTGGCGGAGAACTGCTTCAGCCCGTTGTGCCAGAAGCGCAGCCCCATCACGCCGCGCTTGACCATGCTGGACTTGAGCTCCTGGATCTCCTCCGTGCCCTGGAACTCGTCCACCGCTTCCATGTTCTTGAACATGAACGGCAGGTCGAAGATGCGGAACTTCTTGGTGAACTGCTCGAATTTCGACAGCGAGGGCGCGATCATCTGCACGTCGCCCAGCAGCAGCGCCTCCATCTCCTTGTCATCGCCGTAGAGCGAGGAGTTGGGGTAGACCTCGACGCAGACCTTGCCGTTCATCTCCTCGTTCACCCGTTCGGCGAAGAGAGCGGCGGCAAGCCCCTTGGGGTGCTTGTCGGCATTGGTCACGTGGCTGAACTTGATCACCGTCTCGCCGGAGTCGCACTGGGCGAAGGCGGAGCCTGCCGCGAGGGTGAGCGCCGCCGCGGCGGCGAAGGTCGCAAAACGCATCTGTGTGTCCTCCCAGACAATTCGTTGGCCGGCTCGCACCGGCATCCGGCCAGCTTCGACCGGCGCGTGGAGCGATAACAGCAGAGTGAAACCGGCGTGTGCAAGCATGCTGAGCCCACCCCGCTCCGGGGTGGTTTTTCATTTTCTTTCAATGCCTTGCATTGTCATGCACATACCGCAGTGCAGCACGGCGCGCGACGTTGCGGAAAACTGCACAGGCCCGCCCGGGGCATTCCGGAAACCCGCCCGGCCCCGGCCCGCGCGCCGAATCAGCCCGCGTCGGCCTCGCCGCGGAACAGCTCGGGCTGCAGCCCGTGGCGCTTGAGCTTGTCGTAGAGGGTCTTGCGCGGCAGGGCGAGCAGCTCGCAGGCCTCCGCCACCGAGCCCCCCGCCGAGCGCAGCGCCTCGGCGATGAGCGTGCGCTCGATGCGGTTCACCTGGCCGGCAAGGCCGGGCTCCTCCTCAGGCGCCGGCGCCTCGCCCAGGCCCAGCACGCGCCGCTCGGCCACGTTGCGCAGCTCGCGCAGGTTTCCCGGCCAGGGGCGGGCCAGCAGCGCCGCCATCTCGCCCGGCTCGGGCGGCGGCACCGGCCGGGCGAAGCGGGTGGCGGCCTCCTCGCAGAAATGCCGGTAGAGCATGGGGATGTCCTCGGCCCGGGCGCGCAGGGGCGGCACCTCCAGCCGGCCCACGTCGAGGCGGAAGAACAGGTCGGCGCGCAGCGCGCCCGAGCCCACGAGCGCCTGCGGGTCGGCGTTGGTGGCCGCGATCACCGAGAGGGTGCAGGCCTCGGTGCCGCCGGGGCGCTGGATCTCGCGCGCCTCCACCAGCCGCAGCAGCGCGGGCTGCTGGGCGGGGGGCATGGAGCCGATCTCGTCGAGGAACAGCGTGCCACCCTCGGCCCGGCGCGCCGCCCCCTCCTGCCCCGCGCCGCCGAACAGCACCGGCTGGGCCTGCTCGGCGGTGAGCAGCGCGCAGTTCACCGCCACGAAGGGCGCGCCGGGGTGGCGCAGGTCGTGCAGCACGCGGGCGGCGAGCTCCTTGCCGGTGCCGGTCTCGCCGGTCACCAGCAGGTCGGCCGGGGTGGCGGCGAGGGTGCGCACCCGGGCGCGCAGCCGCTCTGCCGCCTCCGAGCCGCCGATCAGCCGCGCCGCGGGGTCGGCCCCCGCAAGCGCCGCGCGCAGCCGGCGGTTTTCCAGCACCAGCCGGCGCTTCTCGCAGGCCCGGCGCGCGACATCGACCAGCTGCGCCGGCGGGCAGGGTTTCTCGAGGAAATCATACGCCCCCGCCCCCATCGCCCGCACAGCCATGGGAATGTCGCCATGCCCGGTGAGCAGCACCACCGGCAGGTCGGCGTCGAGCGCGCGGATGCGGGCCATCAGCTCGAACCCGTCGCGCCCGGGCATGCGCACGTCCGAGATCACCGCGCCGGGAAACCCCTCCGAGACATGGTCCATCGCCTCGATCAGCGCCGAGGCGGTGCGCACCTCGAAGCCCGCGAGGTCGAGCGTCTGGGCCAGCGCCGTGCGCACCGCGCGCTCGTCGTCCACCAGCAGGACGAGGGGGAGGTCTTCGCTCATGCGGCCGCTTCCTGTGTGCCGGCCGCGAGGGTGACGGTGAACACCGCGCCGCCGCCGGGATGGTTTGCCCCGCGGATCGCGCCGCCGAAGCTCTGCACGATGCCGTAGGAGATCGACAGGCCGAGGCCGAGCCCGTAGCCCTCCCCCACCTGTTTCGTGGTGTAGAACGGGTCGAAC
The DNA here is from genome assembly GCF_003448965.1 of Oceanicella sp. SM1341. Taxonomy (GTDB): domain Bacteria; phylum Pseudomonadota; class Alphaproteobacteria; order Rhodobacterales; family Rhodobacteraceae; genus Paroceanicella. The sequence goes on along the minus strand of NZ_QRGC01000007.1, from coordinate 59,626 downwards.
AGCCGGCCCTCGGCGGCCTCGGTGAGGCCGGGGCCATGGTCGCGCACGCTTAAGGAAACGCGGCCACCCTCTTCCGTGGCCGAGACCTCGATGCGCGGGTCGGGGTGGCCGCGCATCGCGTCGGCGGCGTTGGAGAGCAGGTTCACCAGCACCTGCTGCAGCCGCACGCCGCCGCCGCGCACCACGAGGCCCGAGGGCTGCCAGCTCACTGCCACGCCCTCCTCGGCAAAGCGCGTGGAGAGGAGCGCGAGACTGTCCTCCACCACCCGGTCGAGGGCGACATCGCGCAGCTCCTCCCCCTCCTTGCGCACGAAGGCGCGCAGGTTGCGGATGATGCGGGCCATGCGGGCGGTGAGATCGGCGATCTGGGTGAGGTTCTCGCGCGCCTCCGCCTCGCGGCCGCGGTCGAGCAGGATGGTGCCGTTCTCGGCGAAGGAGCGGATGGCGGCGAGCGGCTGGTTCAACTCGTGGCTGATGCCGGCCGACATCTGGCCCAGCGCCGAGAGCTTGCCCGCCTGCACCAGGTCGTCCTGCGCGCGGCGCAGCGCCTCCTCTGCCGCGCGGCGCTCGGCCACCTCGCCGGTGAGGCGGTGGTTGGTGCGGGTGAGCTCGCGCGTGCGCTCGCCCACGAGGCGCGAGAGCTCGGCCCGCGTCTCCTCCTCGAACTGCAGCCGGGCGGCGAGGGCGGCGCGGCGCTGGGCCAGCAGCAGCCAGCCCAGCCCCAGCACCAGCACCACCGCCCCGGCCGAGACCCCGGCCAGCCGGGCGCCCGCCAGCGCCTCCTCCATGTCGATGAGGATATGGGCGTCGAAGCCCAGCGGGTTCACCGGCTGGCTGAGGTGCAGCGCCTCGCCCGCGCGCAGGCCGAACTGCGCCCATTGCGCGCTCACCCTCCAGCTCTCGTGGCCCTCGATGCTGCCGCGGGCGAATTCCGGCAGGTTGCGCAGCGGCGCGCGGTCGTACTGGCGCGACAGGATCATCTCGGTGAGCTCGCGGTCGCTGAGCCAGGAGGTGGTGCGGAACACCAGCTCGGGGCGCGAGGCGATGAACACCACCGAGTTGCGGTCGGTGAACCACACCAGGTCCGGCTCGTCGCGCCACTCGTTCTCCAGCACTTCCACGTCGACCTTCACCGCCACCACGCCGGTCACGCCATTGTCGGGCGCGCGCACGGGGCTGGCGAAGAAATAGCCGCGCAGCTCGGTGATCGAGCCGCGGGCGTGGTAGCGCCCGAGGCCGCCGGCCAGCGCGTCGCGGAAATAGGGGCGGAAGGTGTAGTTGTTGCCGATGAAGGTGGGCTCGCGCCGCCAGTTCGAGGCGGCGATGGTGAGGCCGTCGGGGCGCATGAGGTAGATGTCGAGCGCGCCGGTGAAGCCCGCGAGCCGCTCCATCAGCTCGTTCGCCTCCGCGATGGCGCCCGGCTGCCCCTCGAGGCTGCGGGCGATGGCGGGCATCTCCGCCACCAGCCTCGGCAGGGCGCGGTAGCGGTCGATCTGGCCCTCCAGCCGGTCGCGCGCGAGGCGCAGCGTGTTCTCGCCGCGCGCCGCCAGCCTGTCGAGCCCGGCGCTGCGCCCGGCCCACCAGCCGAGCCCCCCGGCCAGCAGCGTGGCCGCGAGGATGAGACAGAACGGCAGGTAGCGGCGCATCTCTCCTCCGGGTAGCAGCAGGGCGGCGGGCAGCAGGGCGGGCGGGCAGCAGGGCGGGCGGGCAGCAGGGCGGGTCCCCGAGATTAGGGGCTTCCCCCCTCCCGCGGAAGGCCCCATGGTCGACAAGCCGGGCCGGGCCGGTTAACCATTGCCCGACCCGGGGAGGAGAACCGCTACATGAAACCTGAAATTCTGATGATGGGGCCCATGCACCCGCTGTGCATGGAAGCCCTGGAGGCCGCCTATACCGTCCACCGCTACTGGGAAGCGGACAACAAGACCGCCTTCCTGGCGGAGAACGGCCCCGGCATCCGCGCCGTGGCCACCAACGGCCACCTCGGCTGCCCGGAGGCGATCATCACCGCGCTGCCCAAGCTGGAGATCATCTCCAGCTACGGCGTGGGCTATGATGCGATCCCGGTGAAATTCGCCATCGAGCACGGCGCGAAGATCACCAACACCCCCGACGTGCTGAACGACGCCGTGGCCGAGATGGCCATGGGGCTGATGCTGGCGCTGTGCCGCCGCATCCCGCAGGCCGATGTCTTCGTGCGCGAGGGCAAATGGGCCAAGGGCGGCTACCCGCTCACCGGCGAGCTGACCGACCGCACCGTGGGCATCCTCGGGCTGGGCCGCATCGGCAAGGAGATCGCCAGGCGCTGCGAGGCCTTCAAGATGAAGGTGGTCTACCACGGCCGCCGCGCCCAGGAGGGCGTGGAGTGGACATACTACGCCGATCTCGAGGAGATGGCCCGCGACGTGGACTGGCTGGTGGTGATCGCCCCCGGCTCGGCCGAGACGAAGGGCATCGTGAGCCGCAAGGTGCTCGAGGCGCTGGGGCCGGACGGCGCCATCGTGAACGTGGCGCGCGGCACGCTGATCGACGAGGCGGCGATGGCCGAGCTGCTGGCGAACGGCGGGCTGGGCGGGGCAGCGCTCGACGTGTTCGAGGAAGAGCCCCTGCCCGACCCCGCGCCCTTCCTGCTCGACAACGTGGTGCTCTCGCCCCACCAGGGCTCGGCCACCCACAAGACGCGGGCGGCCATGGGCCAGCTCGTGGTCGACAACCTCGCCGCGCATTTCGCCGGCAAGCCGCTGCTCACCGAAGTCACCGAGTGACGCGCCGGCCCCGCCCGCCCGGGCGGGGCCGCACCCCCTTCGCTCAGTGCGCCGGCGCCGAGCCTGCCTCTGCGCCGGGCTTGCGCACCAGCGGCAGCATGAAGAGCATCAGCGCGAACATCACCCCCAGCAGCAGGAACACGTCGGCGAAGGACATCACCATCGCCTGCTGCTGCACGATGCCCGCCACCTGGGAAAGCGCCGCCTGCTCCGCGTCGCCGCCCAGCACCGGCTGGAAGGCGGCGGTCATGCTCTCCACCTGCTGCTCGGCCCAGGGCGACCCCCAGGAGACATGCTCCGACAGCCGCTCGTAATGCATGTCGGTGCGCGAGTTGAGCATGGTGTTGATCCAGGCGAGGCCGAAGGCGCCGCCGAGGTTTCGCGTGAGGTTGAACAGGCCGGAGGCGTTCTTGATGCGGTCCGGCGGCAGGGTGCCGAGGGCGAGCACGTTGATCGGGATCATGCACAGCATCAGCGAGACGCCGCGCAGCGCCTGGGGGAAGAACAGCTCCCAGAACGCCCAGTCCTTGGTGATGGGCGTGAGCTCGTAGCACGAGGCGGCGAAGCCGAAGAGCCCGGCCCCGATGATGTAGCGCGGGTCCACCTTGCGGGCGAGATTGCCCACGATGGGCGCGGTGAGGAACATGAACAGCCCGCTCACGAACACCGTCTCGCCGATCTGCAGGGCCGAATAGTCCCGCACCCGGCTGAGGTAGAGCGGGTAGAGATAGGTGAGCCCGTAGAGCCCCACGCCCAGCACGAAGGTCATCAGCGAGCCCACGGCGAAGTTGCGGTCCGAGAAGGCGCCGAGATCGACGATGGGCGTGTCGCGGGTGAAGGCGCGCCAGAAGAAGATGATCGCGCCGATGCCGCTCGCCACCGCCAGCAGCGAGATCGAGCTGTCCTGGAACCAGTCGTTCTTCTCGCCCTCCTCCAGCACGTATTCCAGCGCGCCGAGGAACACCGCCATGGCGGCGAGGCCGACGTAGTCGAACCGGCTCAAGAGCGCGTGGTCCGGCTCGTCGAAATCGACCAGGAACCAGGCCAGCAGCGTGGCGGCGATGCCGGGGACCACGTTGACCAGGAACAGCCAGTGCCAGGAGAAGATCTCGGTGAGATAGCCGCCCACCGTGGGCCCGATCGTGGGCGCGAGCGTGACCGTGAGCCCCACCACCGCCATCACCGGCCCCTGCAGGCGCCTGGGGAAGATGGTGTAGGAGGCCGCGAAGGCCGTGGGGATCATGCCGCCGCCGATGAAGCCCTGGATGGCGCGGTAGAGGATCATCTCGTTGATCGAGGTCGCCGTGGCGCAGAGCACGCTGGCCGCGGTGAAGCCCGCCGCCGAGATGGTGAACAGCACCCGTGTCGACAGCCCCCGCGACAGGAACCCCGAGAGCGGGATCATGATCACCTCGGCGATCAGGTAGCTCGTCTGCACCCAGGAGATCTCGTCGGGCGAGGCGGAGAGCCCCGCCTGGATCTCGGAGAGCGAGGAGGAGACGATCTGGATGTCCAGGATCGCCATGAACATGCCGAACACCAGCGCCGCGAAGGCGATGATCTTGCGCGGCGTGACTTCCGGCTCGCCCGGTTCGGCCCCGGCCATGGCTCAGCCCTCCCCTCGCCCGCTTACGGGGCGGCCCGCGTGTCGGCCGTCACCACGACCGAGAGGCCCGGGCGCAGCCAGCCGGCCTCCGCCACGTCGCGCGGCACGGAGATGCGCACCGGCAGGCGCTGCACGACCTTGGTGAAATTGCCGGTGGCGTTTTCCGGCGGCAGCAGGCTGAACACCGCGCCCGAGGCCGGCGAGAGCCCCTGCACATGGCCGGTCACGTGGCGGTCCGGGTAGGCATCCACCTCGATGTCCACCGGCGTGCCGGGGGTGAGCCGGCCGATCTGCGTTTCCTTGAAATTCGCCTCGATGTAGATCTCGCTCAGCGGCACCACGGCCAGCAGCCGCTTGCCCGGCGAGATATAATCGCCCGCCACCACGGAGGTGTTGCCCACCACCCCGTCGAAGGGCGCGCGCAGCACCGTGGCGTCGAGGTCGCGCTGGGCCTGGTCGCGCTGCGCCTCAAGCCCGGCGAGCGAGGCCTCGGCCTCGGTCTTCTCGGCCTTCACCACCTCGAGGTTGGCCTTCGCGGCGGCCACGCCGGCCTCGGCGGATTTCACCCCGGCCTTCGCGGTGGCCAGCGTGGTGCGCGCCTCCTGCTCCTGCTGCACCGAGGCTGCGCGGGTGGTGGCGAGGTTGGCGTAGCGGTCATAGTCGACCTGCGCGAACTCGGCGCTGGCGCGGGCCGATTCGAGCTCGGCCTGCGCCTGGTCGATGCTCACCCGCGCCGCGGCCACCTGCTGGGAGATGCGGTCCACCGTGGCGCGCTGCGCGGAGAGGCTCGCCTCGGCCTGGCGCAGGGCGATGCGGTAGTCGCCGTCATCCATGTTCACCAGCGCGTCGCCCTTGCGGACCTCCTGGTTGTCGATCACGGGCACCGAGGCCACGTAGCCGGAGATCTTCGGCGAGAGGATGGTGTAGTCGGCCTGCACATAGGCGTCGTCCGTCTCCTCGAGGAAACGGCCCACGGTCCAGTAATCGTAGCCATACCAGGCACCGCCGGCGATCACCGCGGCAAGCACCGCGAAGAGAATGATGCGCTTCCGGCCGCCCTTGCCCCCGCCCTCGTCCGCGGCGGTCGCGTCGGTGGCGCCGGTGTCCTGCTGCGCCGGCGGGCGGGCGCCGGGCGCCTCCTGCCGGTCCTGCGGATCCTTGTCGCTGTCGTAATCCCTTGCCATGGAACGGTTCCCGGTACGCGTTGCGGTGGAAGTGGCTGGTCGCCTCATGACCGAACGGTTCGGTCAGAGCTTGACTTAGAGGGTTGCCGACCCGATTTCAAGGTGACCGAACGGTTCGGTCAATTTCATGCGAGACGGGTGAACTTCTGCCCCGAAACATGCCACATAGAACCGGACGGCAGTTTTGAAGGGCGGGACCACACAGGTGAACGAGACGCTAGACGACGGCACGGCCCGCGCCGACACGGCCAAGCGCCGGCAGATCCTCAACGGCGCGGCGGAAATGTTCCTCGCCCAGGGGTTCGACGCGACCTCGATGGGGCAGATCGCGAAGCATGCCGGCGTGTCCAAGGGCACGCTCTATGTCTATTTCGACAGCAAGGAAGCGCTCTTCAGCGAGATGGTCACCTGCTACAAGCAGCGCACCGCCGAGCAATGGCTGCTGCCCGACCCGGAATGCACCGACGTGGAGGCGACGCTGGTGGAGCTGTCGCGCACCCATATCGAGCGGCTGACCGAGGCGCGGCACGTGAAGCTGGTGCGCATGGTGATCGCGGCCTCCGAGCGCTTTCCGGAGGTGGGCCAGCGCTTCTACGCGGCCGGCCCGGCGCTGGGAACGGCGCGGCTGCAGGCCTGGCTCGACATCCAGGTGACGCGCGGGGCGCTCGCCATTCCGGACACGCACATGGCCGCCTGGCAGCTGCTGGGCATGATCCACCACCCCACGCTGGTGGCGGTGGCGATGGGCAGCCAGCCCGCGCCGGAACAGGCGGAGATCGACCGCGTGGCGCGCGGGGCGGTGCGCACCTTCATGGCCGCCTACGGGCCGCGCTGACGCCCCGGGCCCCGCCCCCCCTGTCAGCCCCCCCTGTCAGCCCCGCCCGTCAGCCGCGCATGCGCGCCCCGTCGGCGTCGAAGAGCGGCGTGGTGACCAGCCGCGCCGGGCGCAGCCGGCCGAGGATCTCGATCTCCGCCTGTAGCCCCTCCCGCGCCCGCTCCACCGGCACGAAGCCCAGCGCCACCGAGGCCTGCGCGTGATGCGCATAGCCGCCGGAGGTGACGAAGCCCTGCACCGCGCCGTCGATCCAGATCGGCTCGTAGGCCACCACGTCGGCCTCGTCCGCATCCACCACGAAGGCGCAGAGCCGGCGCGCGGGCATCTCCGCCGCCGCGGCCTCCGCGCCGATGAACCCGCCCCGCGCGTGGTCGACGAACCGGCCCAGCCCGGTCTCGCCGGGCATGTAGTCCGGCCCGTATTCGCGCAGCCAGGAGCCGAAGAACTTCTCCAGCCGCAGGCTCATCATCGCCCGCATGCCGAAAGGCTTCGCCCCCAGCCCCTCCGAGGCCGCCATCAGCGCGTGGTAGAGCGCGAGCTGGCTCTCCCAGTCCACGTGCAGCTCGTAACCGAGGTCGCCGGTATAGGACACCCGCTGCACGAGCGCGCGCACCGGGCCGATGTCCATCTCCCGCGCGTCCATGAAGCGCAGCCCGCCCACGTCGCCATGCGCGACCCGGCCCAGCCACTCCCGCGCCCTCGGCCCGGCGATCTGGAAGCCGATGCGCCGGGTGGAGACATTCTCCACCCGCACGCCGGAGGGCGGCAAATGGCTCTCGAACCAGCGCATGTGGAAGGCCTGGGCGCCGAAACTGGCGGTGAGCTGGTAGCGCTGCGGCCCGAGGCAGGTGATGGTGAAATCGCCGATGATGCGCCCGCGCGGGCTGAGCATGGGCGAGAGGGTGATGCGCCCCGGCTTCGGCAGGCGCCCGGCCATCACCTTCGCCAGCCAGCCCTCGGCCCCCGGGCCGGTGACGAGGTACTTGCCGAAATTGTGGATCTCGTTGATCCCCACCGCCCCGCGCACCGCGGCGCATTCGCCGGCCACCGCCTCGAAGGCGTTGGAGCGGCGGAAGGAGGGCACCTCGTGCGGCAGCTCGCCCGGCCGGGCGAAGTAGTTGACCACCTCCATGCCCGAATGCGCGCCGAAGACCGCCCCCTGCGCCTTCCATTCGGAATAGACCGGGGTGGTCTGGAAGGGCCGCGCGGCGGGCAGCTCCTCGTTGGGGTAGCTCACCGAGAAGCGGCGCTGGTAATTCTCCTTCACCTTCAGGCGGGTATAGCCGGGGGTGATCCAGCGCCCGGCCGTCGCGTCGCGGTGGAGCATGCCGAAACGGGCGACATCCATGGCGAAGACATCGCGCTCCGGCTCGCCCTCGATCATCCATTGCGCCAGCGACAGGCCCACGCCGCCGCCCTGGCTGAAACCCGCCATCACCGCGCAGGCCGACCAGTAGTTGCGCAGGCCCGGCACCGGGCCCACGAGGGGGTTTCCGTCGGGCGCGAAGGTGAAGGGGCCGTTGATGATCGTTTTTATCCCCGCGCGCTGCAGCACGGGGAAGCGGCGATAGGCGAATTCCACCGAGTCGGAGATGCGGTCGAGCTTGTTCTCCAGCAGCTCGTGGCCGAAGTCGGCCGGGGTGCCGTCCACCGCCCAGGGGTCGCAGGGCTGCTCGTAGAAGCCGATGCACAGGCCCCTGCCCTCCTGGCGCAGGTAGCTCTCGCCGCCGGGGTCCATCACATGCGGCAGCTCGGCGCCGCGCTCGTATACTTCCGGGGTCTCCTCGGTGACGAGATACTGGTGCTCCATCGGGTGCAGCGGCAGGGTGAGCCCGGCCAGCGCCCCCACCTCGCGCGCCCAGAGGCCGGCGGCATTCACCACGTGCTCGGCATGGATGGTGCCGGCGGGGGTTACGACATCCCAGGTGCCGTCGGGGCGGGGGTTGGTCTCGAGCACCGGGGTGCGCAGGATGATCTCGGCGCCGGCCATGCGCGCGGCCTTCGCATAGGCATGCGTGGTGCCCGAGGGGTCGAGATGGCCGTCGAGCGGGTCGTAGAGCGCGCCGAGCACGCCCTCGGTGTTGGTGATGGGCGAGAGGGCGCGGATCTCCTCCGGGCCGATGATCTCGGTCTCCAGCCCCATGTAGCGGTGCTTGGCGCGCTCGGCCTTGAGGTAATCCAGCCGCTCCGGGCTGTCGGCGAGGGTGACGCCGCCCACATGGTGCAGCCCGCAGGAGAGGCCGGTGATCTCCTCCAGCTCGCGGTAGAGGCGGATGGTGTAGCCCTGCAGGGCCGCCATGTTGGTGTCGGCGTTGAGGGTGTGAAAGCCCCCCGCCGCGTGCCAGGTGGAGCCGGAGGTGAGCTCGGAGCGCTCGACCAGCACCACGTCCGACCAGCCCAGCCGGGTGAGGTGATAGAGCACCGAACAGCCGACCACCCCGCCGCCGATCACCACCACGCGCGCCGTCTGTCTCATGAAGTCCCCTCCCCCTCGCGATGCCCCGGACAGGTGTCCAGCCTAGGCGCGGCCCCCGCGCGGCGCGGCGCGGTTTGCGACATGCGCGCGCCCCGGGCCGACCTGCCCCCTCACACCGAGGAGCCGGTGCCCTCGATGATGCGCACGCCGTCGATGCGCCAGCCGGCGTCCGTCTCCACCATCGTGTACTCGGCGATGTGGGACAGGCCGCGGGCGTCGCGCAGGAAGACGGTCTGCACCGGCTTGCCGTCGCGCATCACCACCGGGCCCATGGTGACCTCCTCCGGGCGCCAGACCATCGGGTAGCCGTTGCGCACCATGGCGCCGAAGTTTCGCGCGTCGTGGAACATCTGCCGGATCATCGGCGAGGCGAGGGCGAAGGCGCCGTCCAGGTCCTCGGCGCGGAAGGCCTCGATCTGCCGGGTGATGACGGCGGCGATCTGGTCCTCGCGCTCGCCGGCCGGGGCGGGCGCGGGCACGGCGAAGGCCAGAAGGACGGCGAGTGCCGCGGCCTTCGGGCCGGCGCGGAGGGCTGCGGGGAAACCGTGTCGTCTCATCGCCGGGCTCCTGTGGCTGGATGCGCGCCCACAGCATGCGGCGGGCGGCGCGCGAACCCAAGCGGAAATCCTGATGGAAGGGGCTGTTTTACATTCAAGTTCGTGAATATATAAGCAGGAGAGAGGCAGCGGCACGGGAGATCGACATGCCACAGGACTGGGTGAACGGGCTGGCGGGCGGCGGGCTGATCGGGCTCGCGGCGGCGCTCTACCTGCTGATGAACGGGCGTATCATGGGGATAAGCGGCATCCTCGGCGGGGTGCTGGCACCGGGCGGCGCGCGCAGCCTGCGGGCGGAGCGCGCGCTGTTCGTGGCCGGAGTGATCGCGGCGCCGCTGCTGCTGGCGCTGGCGGGAGACGGCGTGGCGCTGGAGGTGACCGGCGCGCCGGCGCTGCTGGTGGCCGGCGGGCTGCTGGTGGGGTTCGGCACGCGCATGGGCTCGGGCTGCACCTCGGGCCACGGGGTGTGCGGGCTGTCGCGGCTCTCGCCGCGCAGCATGGTGGCGGTGGCGGTGTTCATGGCCTGCGCGGTGGCGACCGTGGGCGCGCTGCGGATGTGGGGGGGTTCGTGATGCTGCGGGCGTTGATGGCGCTGGCCTGCGGGCTGATGTTCTCCGCCGGGCTGATCGTCTCGGACATGGTGAACCCGGCGCGGGTACAGGCCTTCCTCGATATCGCGGGGGACTGGGACCCGACGCTGGCCTTCGTGATGGGCGGCGCGGTGATCGTGGCGGCGCTCGGCTGGTGGCTGGCGCGCGGCCGGCAGACGGCGGTGCTGGGCGGTGCGCTGCCCGGGCCGGCGGCGGGGCGGATCGATGCGCGGCTGGTGGCGGGCGCGGTGCTGTTCGGCACGGGCTGGGGGCTGGTGGGCTTCTGCCCCGGCCCTGCGCTGGCCGCACTGGGCACCGGGCGCACGGAGGCCTGGATCTTCATGGCCGCGATGCTGGCCGGCATGCTGGGCTGGCAGATGCTGCCCGCGCGGGCGGCGCGGGACTGAGGCCGGGCCGCGGGACTGACGCCGGGGCGGCCGGGGCCTGTTCGCGGGACTGAGGCCGGGCCGCGGGGCGGCTGGCCGGCGCCTCGGGGGGCATCGAGCCCCCGCTCGGCGCCCGACCGCCCGGGGTGCCCCCGGGCGGCGCGCGGCGTTACCGGCCCGGGATGTGCCGGGCCGGGTCGGTATGTCAGGCGGTGAGTGCGCCCTCCAGGGCCCGGTCGATCAGCGCCACGGTTTCCGGCACGCCGTAGAGGGCGATGAAACCGCCGAAGCGCGGGCCCTGGCTGGCGCCCAGCAGCACTTCGTAGATCGCCTTGAACCAGTCGCGCAGCGGCTCGAACCCATGCGCGTTGCCCACGGCGAAGACCTCGTCCTGCAGGGCCTCGGCATCGGCGCCGCCGGTCCAGGCGGCGAGGCGGGCGCGCAGGTCGGCGAGGGCGGCGCGCTCGCGCTCGTCCGGCGCGCGGAAGCTCTTGGTGGGCTTCACGTGGTCGTTGAAGTAGCGCACGGCCTGGCCGGCGGCGGCGTCGAGGCCCGGGTGGGTCTCCGGGCCCGCATCCGGCGCGTATTTGCGGATGAAGCCCCACATGGTCTCCGCGGTCTCGGCCGAGGCGGCGGAGGCGAGGTTGAGCAGCATGGAGTAGGACACCACCATGTCCGATTCCGGCACGTTGCCGGAGTGGATGTGCCAGGCGGGGTTTGCCAGCTGCTGGGCGGGGTCCTGGCCCGGGAAGGCGCGCAGGTGGGCGTGGTACTCGTCCACCGCCTTGGGGATCACGTCCCAGTGCAGGCGCTTCGCGGTCTTGGGCTTCTGGAACATGAACAGGCTGAGGCTCTCGGGGCTGGCATAGGTGAGCCATTCCTCGATCGACAGGCCGTTGCCCTTGGACTTGGAGATCTTCTGGCCGGTGCCGTCGAGGAAGAGCTCGTAGTTGTAGAGCTCGGGCGCCGGGCGGCCGAGCGCACGGCAGATCTTCGTGCCCAGCTCGGCCGAGGGGATCAGGTCCTTGCCGTGCATCTCGTAGTCGACGCCCAGCGCCGCCCAGCGCATCGCCCAGTCGGGCTTCCACTGCAGCTTCACATGGCCGCCGGTGACCGGCACCTCGATGCGCTCGCCATCGGGCTCGGCATAGACGATGGTGCCCTTCTCCAGGTTGCGCTCCAGCGTGGGCACCTGCAACACCTTGCCGCTCTTCGGGCTCACCGGCAGGAAGGGCGAGTAGGTGTCGCGCCGCTCCTCGTTCACGCCGCCCAGGGTGGGGAGCATGATCTCCATCACCTTGTCGTATTGCGCGAGCACGGCGAGCAGCATCTCGTCGAAGCGGCCGGAGCGGTAGTACTCGGTGGCGGAGGCGAACTCGTACTCGAAGCCGAAGGTGTCGAGGAAAGCGCGCAGGCGGGCGTTGTTGTGCTCGCCGAAGGAGGGGTGCGTGCCGAACGGGTCGCGCACCTTCGTGAGCGGCAGGTCGAGGTCGAGCGCCAGCTCCTCGCGGTTGGGCACGTTGCCGGGCACCTTGCGCAGGCCGTCCATGTCGTCGGAGAAGCACAGCAGCCGGGTGGGGATGTCCGAGAGGGTCTCGAAGGCGTGGCGCACCATGGTGGTGCGGGCCACCTCGCCGAAGGTGCCGATATGCGGCAGGCCGGAGGGGCCGTAGCCGGTCTCGAACAGCACGTAGCCCTTTTCGGGCGGGCGTTTCTCGTAGCGTTTGACCAGACGCAGGGCCTCCTGGAAAGGCCAGGCCTTGGAGTTGAGGGCAGTTTCGCGCAGTCCGGTCATGTCAGAGATCCTCACGGGCCCGGGCCCATCCCGGGTGGCGGACTCCTATTGCCCCTCAGGTCCATGGTCAATAATGTCCGGCCTGTTTGCAAACCCCGGAGGGCCCTCATGGACGTGGAACATTCCTTTTCTCCCCAGGACGCGCTTGTCGCCGTGATGGTGGCAACCTCGGCGGCGGACGAGAACCTCTCCACGCCCGAGCTGCTGGTGATCACCCGGATCATCGACACGCTGCCGGTGTTCGCCGGCTATGACGGCGACCGGCTGAAGACCGTCTCGCAGAGCGTGTTCGACCTGTTCGAGGTCGAGGACGGCATCGAGGCCCTGCTCGGCCTGGTGCGCGAGGCCCTGCCGGAGGGCTTCAACGAGACCGCCTATGCGCTGGCCTGCGACGTCGCCGCGGCCGACGGCAACGTGAAGATGTCCGAGCTCGAGTTCCTGCAGATCCTGCGCCACGACCTCGGCGTGGGCCGGCTGGCAGGGGCAGCCATCGAGCGCGGCGCGCGGGCACGTTTCCAGCGGCTTCCCGCCGAGTGAGCCGGCGGCCAGCGCGGCGAAACGGCAACGTTTCGCCGGCGAAATGATGCGGCGCGGAACAATTCCTCTTCCCGCCGGCGTTTACCCCCTGTAAACCCATGCAACCGGTCTCTGGGGGAATTCAATGTCGCTCTACCTTCGCGTGTCGCTCTTCGTCGCCGCTCATGCGGGATTCATCGCCCTGATCGCCCTCGTGGCCCGCGGAGCGCTCTGATCGCCGGGCGCGAGACGCGCCCCGCCCAGCCTCCCTGACATCAGCACGAAGCATTCGAAACGCCCCGCTCGGTCCGGGGCGTTTCGACTCTCACGCCGGCTCCGCCCGCGCCCCTCGCCTTCCACCCGTCCACGCCGCACGCTGGCGGTCTCGGCACACGCGTCATCTCCGCCTTGCCGAGCCCGCGCAGCCATCCCGGGCGGCAGGCGGCAGGCGGCAGGCGGCAGGCGGCAGGCGGCAGGCGGCAGGCGGCAGGCGGCAGGCGGCAGGCGGCAGGCGGCAGGCGGCAGGCGGCAGGCGGCAGGCGGCGAACCTTCGTTCAGGCGGCGAACCGCGCAACCCAGGAGCGCAGCAGCCTGCGTTCCTGATAGCGCGCGCGGGCGATCCAGGGCCGGCTGCCCGGCGGGATCTCGATGGAATCATCCGCCTTCGCCCGTGCCTCCATCTCGGCCGAGTAGATGGCGAAGGCGAAGCGCCGGCCGTTCGGCCCCTCGAAATAGCCAGCCAGGCCGCGCACGAAGTTCAGCGTGCCGGTCTTGGCCGAGGCCAGGCCGGTAAACGGGATGTCGCGCTCGCGCGGCCCGGCCTGCAACGGCACGTCATGCATGAGGCCCATCAGGCGGCCGGGCGAGCGGCGCTCGGCAGCGGAGAGCAGCTGCACCGTCTGCAGCGGCGAGACGCGGGTGTCGGCAGTGAGGCCGGAGTGGTTGTGAAACTCCATCGGTCCCTTCAGCCCGGCATAGTCGCGCAGCCAGGCTGACATCGCGGCGCCGCTTTCGTGCAGCGACCGCGGGCCGAGCCCCCGGGCTCGGCTCGCGGTGAGGCCGAGTGCCTCCGCGGTGATGTTGGTGGAATAGCGCAGCATGTCGCGGATGATGGTGTCCAGTCGGTCGCTCTCCCAGCGGCCGAGCTCGGCGCCGGCGGTGAGCCCCGGCGTGCCGCGCGGCAGGGTCAGGCCCTGCGCCTGGGCCACGTGGCGGAAGACGTCGGAGGCATAGCCCACCGGGTTGCGCACCGGCAGCCAGCGGCCGCCGTCCTTGCCCAGCGCGCGTTCCGAGACGGTCCAGACTTCCTGAGGGGCCTGCCAGTTCCAGATGAACACCGGCGACTGGCTGGGAACGGTCGAGATGGCGATGCCGCTCACCTCCGGGCTGTAGCGCCGGGCGCGCGCCTCGAGGCTGAGTTCGCGGGCGCCGCCGCTCCTGCCCCATTCGAAGAACACCCGGTTGTAGTTCAGGTTCAGCCCCGAGATCGACGGATTGTAGGCCACGTATTGCGGCTGCTGCGGGTCGATCTCGCGCAGCAGCGGCAGGGCGGAGGCGTCGACATTGAGCCGGCCGGTGATGCTGGTCACGCCGGCGCGCAGGGCCTGGTCGGCCAGGGCGGCAAGGCCGTCCGTGTCCAGTGTCGGGTCACCACTGCCCGAGAGCACCAGATCGCCTTCCAGCCCGCGGCCGCTCAGCAGCCCCGTGGCGCAGAGCCGGGTCGCGTAGCGGAAGTCGTCGCCGAGCGTCTCGAGCGCGTAGAGCGTGGTCGGCACCTTCGACACCGAGGCGGGAATGAACAGGCCCTCGGGATCGTAGGCCTCGAGCAGCGTGCCGCTCTCCACGTCCATCATCGCGAAACCGGTCCTTCCCGCGAGCCCGATCTCGCGCCGGATTTCCTCGGCCGTATCGAAGCCCGTCGCGCGCGCCGAAGGCGTGGCCATCGCCTGCCCGGGCCGAGGCCGCGGCACCAGCGCGGATACGGGAGAGGCCCCTGCCGCGGCTGCGGGCAGCAGCGCGGCCATGCCACTCAGGATAACGGACCGACGGGTGGGAGTTGCGCTGCTCAATTCGTCTCTCATGTGCTGGATGACCGGAGATCTCGGCGTCCCCGCCGGGGCAGACCTACCAGAATGCCCGGCTGCGCAAAAGTGCCCGTGGGCCCCGTCGGCACAGACAGCGCGCTGCCTCCCCGCCGTCTTTCCCCCCCGCGGTTCCCGTCGCGCCGGCACCCACCACGCCGCCCCGGACCGGCGGCAACCCGGCGCGCCCGGGCGGCAAGCCCTCTCGCCCCGGCGGCTTGCGGCGGAACACGCCTGCGCATCGCGGCCCGTTTGGCAACATGCTGGCCTCGCGCCCGCCGCTCCCCTGCCGCACCACGAGGATCGGTGGCGGGAGATGCGGGCGGGACACTCAGGCCACCTTGAGGCTGGCCGCCGAGGAGCGATCCGTCTTGGTGCGGAAGGCCGAGACGAGCGAGGCGAGCTCACCGATCTCCTGCGACAGGCTCAGCGCAGTGGACGCGGACTGGTCCGCCAGACCCGAATTCTGCTGGGTCATCTGGTCCATGTGGGAGATCGACTGGTTGACCTCCTCGATGCCGATCGACTGTTCGCGCCCTGCCGAAGCGACATCGGCGATGGCGGCGAGCAGCGGACGGATCGACTCGGAGATATCGGTGAGCGCCGCGCTCGTGGCCCGCACGCTCGAGACACCGGCCGTCACCTGCTGACCGCTCTCCTTGATCAGCTTGCTGATCTCGCTCGCCGCCTCAGCGGACCGCTGCGCCAGGGTCCGGACCTCGGAGGCCACCACCGCGAAGCCCTTGCCGGCATCGCCGGCCCGGGCGGCCTCGACCGCGGCGTTCAGGGCGAGGAGGTTGGTCTGGAAGGAGATCGATTCGATCACCGATATGATGTCGGTGATCTGGGCCGAGCTCTTCTCGACCTGCGCCATGGTCTCGACCGCGACATCGGCAGCGCGCGCACCGGCTTCGGTCTTGCTCGAAACACTGCCCGACAGCTGCTCGGCCCGCGACAGGCTCTCCGAATTGGACCGCACCGTGGAGGCCATCTCCTCCATCGCGGCGGCGGTCTCCTGCAGGGCCGCGGCCTGGGTCTCGGTCCGGCTGGAGAGCTGGCCCGCCCCTTCGGCGATCTCGTGCGCCCGGCTGGCCGTGTCGGTCGCACTGTCGCGGATGCGCCCGACCAGTTCGGCAAGGCGGTCCGCCGTGGTCTCCGCGTCGTCGCGCAGCTCGGCGAAGGCGCCTTCGAGATCGGCGCGCATCCGGAAGGTGAGATCGGCGTTCGCGAAGGCGCTGAGCACCTGGCGGATCTCGCCGATACCGGATTCGGTGCTGTCCATCAGCGCATTCACCCCGTTCGCCAGCGACTGGATCTGGGGGTCTTCGAAGGTTGCGGTCACCCGGGTGGTGAAATCGCCGCGCGAGGCGGCACTCACCACCGAGCCGATGCCCTGCGCAAGGTCGCGGAACATCGCGGCGCGCTGCTCGCGCGCCGCGCGCTCGTTCTCCTCGTTGCGGCGGTGCAACTCCTCGACCTTGAGCGAGTTCTCGCGGAACACCGTCAGGGAGCGGCCCATGCTGGCGATTTCCTCGGCCTTGCGTTCGAAGTCCGGCACGGGGCTCATGTCGCCGCGCGAGAGACGCGAGGTCGCGGCGGTGAGATCGTTGAGCGGGCGCACGACGGTGCGCAACATCATCACCAGCGCCGCAAGCGCCGCGATGACGCCGATCGCACCGAGGATGCCCGCGCCCAGGCGCGCCTTGGCGATCTCCGAGTAGACGGCCTCGCCCGAGGCCTCGATGAGATCCATGCTGTTCAGATTGAGAGCGCTGACCTTGTCGGACATCGCGCGGATACCGTCGATCGCGGTGTGCTGCAGGGCGGTGGAGCGCTCTTCGGCGTCGAAGGCGGCGCGCATGCGGGCCGGGATGCCCGAGGCGCTGTCGCCGGCCGCGAGAAGCCCGTCGAGAATGGGCACGAACTCCGCGCCCGCGGCGATGCTGAGGCTGTTGAGCTCCATCGCCGCGAGATTGAGCGCCGCCTCGGCCGCGTCGAGATCGGCGCGGGTGACAGCGGCCGCGGCACGCAGCCCGGAGGCCACGTAGATCTCGAGCGATGCCTTGAGCGTGAGCATGCGGCGGATCTGCTCCACCTGGCCGCGGATCAGCCCGTGGATCGTGTCGGCATTCTCGGTCGAGGCGGCCTCGGCCCCCATGGTGAGCTCGAAGATGCGGTCGTCGAGCACGGTGGCGAGCACCAGCTCGACCTCGCGCCGGGCATCGAGAAAGGCGCTGCGCTGCGCCTGCGTGTAGCGGCCGGAGCCGCGCAGTTCCTCATAGGCGGCGAGGAGGCTGCGCAACGCCGTCACGCCCTCCTCTGGAAAGCCGGCCTCCTCGAGCGGCCCGAGCCGGCCGCTCAGCCGCTCGGCGGCACCGAGTCCGAGATCCTGCAGGATCGACTGCAGCGTGGCATCGGGCGAGAAGGTCTCGCTCAGCGCCATGCCCGCGAGCAGGTTCATCTCCGCCTGGGTATTGAGCAGCAGGCGCACCGTGGTGAAGTCCTGCTGGACGAGCTGGTCGAGCGTGCCGCCGATGCGCGATATCGCCGCCTCCCCGCCCCGGATCATGTCGAAATTGGCCGTGTTCACGCGCGGGGAAATGAACAGGTCCGCCGCGGCGGACTGGGTCGCGAGATCGGCCATGATGCCGGTCACCGCCCGGCGCGCCGCGATCTCGCCCGCGACGGCCGCGCCCAGTTGCTCGACCTCGCCTTCCACCCGGGCGAGCAGCGCGGCCAGGTCCCCGGCCTCGCCGAGCCTGGGGTCGGCGATATGCCCGGCGAGCTCGGCCGACCGGGCTTCGAACCCGGCCTGCACCGCCGCGAGGCTCTCGTCGTCGTGAAGGTTCTGGAAGGCGGCCACGGCCTCGATGAGCTTGCCGGTGCTGATGGTGACCTGCGAGGCCGCGCGCATCTGGGGAAGGCGTTCGTCCGAGAGATGCGCAAACACGCGTTCGATCGCTCCGAAGGCGAGCAGGCTCAGCCCGATCACCGCGACGATCACCAGAGCGAGGCTAACCAGTGCCACGGTGACGCGGCTGCGGATCGTCCTGAAACCCATCTTCATGTTCCTCATTCTCGGGCTCCCCGCCCGTTCGGGGGCCGCTTGTCGGGCATGCTCGCGCTCACGAGCCGGATCCCACGGAAATCGCCTCGAAGCCGCCTTCGCCGGTGATGCGGGTGAGGAAGACCTCCTCGAGCCCCTGGTTGTCGCCCGGGCCGAAGCGCATGCCCAGCCCGCCGAGGTCGATGTCCCCCAGCGCGCGGAACGCCGCGAGGAACCCGGCCCGGGTGGGCTCCGGCCCGGCGCGTTCGAGCGCGAGCAGTGCCAGCCGGCCGACGAGATATCCCTCGAGCGTCACGAAGCCCGGGGTGGATTGTGCGTCATGCGCGGCGAGCGCGGCATGGTAGCTCGCCACCACCGGCAGGCTCTCGTCCCAGGGGAAGGGCACGACCTGGCTGATGATCACGCCCTCGCCATCCGGCCCGAGGGCGGCGGCGAGCGCGTCGGACCCCACGAAGGAGATGGTGACGAACATCGGCGAGAATTTCAGCGAGCGCGACACCTGGATGAACTTCGCGATGGGGGCATAGGCGCCCACCATCACCACCGCCTGCGGGCGGAGCTGGCGCAGCTCGAGCAGCGCGGCCTTCACCGCGGTGGTGTTGCGCACGTAGGCGCCCTGTCCCGCCAGCGTCATGTCGCGCCGCGCAAGGGCCGCGCGCACGCCGGCCAGGCCCACGCGACCGAAACCGTCGTCCTGGTAGAGGATGGCGATCTTCTTCATGCCCAGCCGGTCGACGAGATGGGCGATCCAGGCCTCGGTCTCGGCGCCGTAGCTGGCGCGCAGGTTTATCACGTTGTCGAGCGCCGCGCCGCGCAGGAAGCCCGCCCCGGTGAAGGGCCCGATGTAGGGCATGCCGGCGGCGGTGGCCACGGGCTGGCTGGCGGCGGCGGTGGGCGTGCCCACGCTGCCCAGCAGGCCGAAGGTACGCCCTTCGGCGATCACCTGCCGCACGGTCTCGGCGGAGCGGCCGGGCTCGTAGCCGTCATCGTGCGATTCGAGCTCGATGCGGCGGCCGTGCACCCCGCCCTCGCGGTTCGCCTCCCCGAAGGCGGCGAGCATCCCCTCCCGCATGCCGGTGCCGAGCGCCGCGGCCGGCCCGCTGAGGGCGGCGACCTGGCCGAAGATCACCCGGTCGGGCAGCACACCGGGCTCGGCCATCACGGCCCGGGCGGCCAGGAACAGTGCCGCGAGCACCGCGAGCAGTCTGTGCAGGATCATCTTCCGCGCTCCGTTTGCAGTGGAAATCCAGCGCAAACTGACCGACAGAAGTTCAGAAACAATTACGCGGCCGCCCCCCGCCGCGCCCGGGCCTCAGACCGTGAGCCAGCGGCGCACCTCGGTCTCCTCCATCTCCGCGCGGGTGCCCGAGAGCACCACCTCGCCGCGGTCCATCACCACGTAGGTGTCGGCGAGGTCGCGGGCGAATTCGAAGAACTGTTCCACCAGCACGATGGCCATGTCGCCGCGCGCGCGCAGGAAGTCTATGGCGCGGCCTATGTCCTTGATGATGGAGGGCTGAATCCCCTCCGTGGGCTCGTCGAGCACCAGCAGCTCCGGGCGGGTGACGAGGGCGCGGCCGATGGCGAGCTGCTGCTGCTGCCCGCCCGAGAGATCGCCGCCGCGCCGGCCCATCATCTGGCCGAGCACGGGGAAGAGCTCGAACACCTCGTCGGGCACGTGGCGGTCGCGCCGCGGCAGGCGGGCATAGCCGGTCTCGAGGTTTTCCTTAACCGTGAGCAGCGGAAATATCTCCCGCCCCTGGGGCACCGAGGCGATGCCGGCGCGGGCGCGATTCTCCGGCGCCATGCGGGAAATCTCCTGGCCGTTCCACTCGATGGACCCCGCGGAGATGCCCTGCCGCCCGACGATGGCGCGCATCAGCGAGGTCTTGCCCACGCCGTTGCGCCCCATCACCGTGGTGACCCGGCCCTTCTCGGCGGCGAGGGAGACCGATTTCAGGGCCTGGGCGGCGCCGTAATGCAGGTTTATGCGGTTCACGTTGAGCATGGTTCAGCGCCCCAGATAGACTTCGACGACCTGCGGATTGGCCGAGACATGGTCGAGCGAGCCCTCCGCCAGCACCGCGCCCTGGTGCAGCACGGTCACCTTGCAGTCGAGCGCGCGGACGAACTCCATGTCATGCTCGACCACCACCACGGTGTGGCTGCCGGCGAGGCTGCGCAGGAGCTCGGCGGTGCGCATGGTCTCGTCGTCGGTCATGCCGGCGGCGGGCTCGTCGACCAGCAGCAGCTCGGGCTCCTGCGCCAGCAGCATGCCGATCTCGAGCCACTGCTTCTGGCCGTGGCTGAGGTCGGCGGCGGAGCGGCGGCGGTCGGCGGAGAGGCGGACGAGCTCGAGCAGCTCGCTCACCCGCGCGGCCTGTTCGGCGGACTGGCGGTTCAGCAGCGTGCCGAACACCGAGCGGTCGTCCTTCAGCGAGATGGCGATGTTCTCCTCCACCGTGAGGCTCTCGATCACCGTGGGTTTCTGGAACTTGCGCCCGATGCCGAGCCGGGCGGAGCCGGCCTCGTCGACCTTGGTGAGATCGACAGTGCCGTTCCAGAACACCTCGCCGGTGTCGGGGCGGGTCTTGCCGGTGATGATGTCCATCATCGTGGTCTTGCCCGCACCGTTGGGCCCGATCACCGCGCGCAGCTCGCCCTTGTCGATGGCAAGGCTCAGCCCGTTGATGGCCTTGAACCCGTCGAAGCTGCGGTGGACGTCGTTGAGATAGAGCTGGACACTCATGCCTCGGCCTCCTTCGGCGGCGTGCGCCGCCGTGCCCTGCCCATGCCGCCCTCGATGGCGCCGAGCACGCCCTGCGGCAGGAAGATGGTGACGATGATGAAGAGCGCGCCCAGCACGTAGAGCCAGGCCTCGGGCAGCCAGCCGGTGAGCAGGGTCTTGGCCGCCGCCACGATGATGGCGCCGATGGCCGCGCCCACCAGCGTGCCGCGCCCGCCCAGCGCCACCCAGATCACGATCTCGATGGAGTTGGCGGGGGAGAACTCGCCGGGGTTGATGATGCCCACCTGCGGCGCGTAGAGCGCGCCCGCAACGCCCGCCATCATCGCCGAGACCACGAAGACGAAGAGCTTGTAGCCCTCCACCCGGTAGCCGATGAAGCGGGTGCGGCTCTCCGCGTCGCGCACCGCGACGAGCACCTTGCCGAGCTTCGAGGTGGTGATCCACTTGCCCAGCAGCAGCCCCCCCGCCAGCGCCACGGCCGAGAGCACGAAGAGCCCGGCGCGGGTGCTGTCGGCCGAGAGGTCGAAGCCCAGCACGTCCTTGAAATCGGTGAGGCCGTTGTTGCCGCCGAAGCCCATCTCGTTGCGGAAGAAGGCGAGCATCAGCGCATAGGTCATCGCCTGGGTGATGATGGAGAGGTAGACGCCGGTGACACGGCTGCGGAAGGCGAACCAGCCGAAGACGAAGGCCAGCGCCCCGGGCACCGCCAGCACCATCAGGCAGGCGAACCAGAACTGGTCGAACCCGAGCCAGAACCACGGCAGCTCCTGCCAGTTGAGAAACACCATGAAATCCGGCAGCACCGGGTTTCCGTAGACGCCGCGCGGCCCGATCTCGCGCATCAGGTGCATGCCCATCGCGTAGCCGCCCAGCGCGAAGAAGGCGCCGTGGCCCAGCGAGAGGATGCCGCAGAAGCCCCAGCACAGGTCCAGCGCCACCGCGAGCAGCGCGTAGCACAGGTACTTGCCAAGCAGCGCCACGATGTAGCTGGGCACGATGCGCCCCTCCACCGCCAGGTTGCCCGCCGGCACCAGCACCACGAAGACGAAGAGGACCGCGAGGAAGATCCCCATCCGGAAGTCGATCAGACGACGAAGCATGTCAGCCCTCCACCGAGCGGCCACGCAGCGCGAAGAGCCCGCGCGGACGTTTCTGGATGAACAGGATGATGGCGACCAGGACGATGATCTTGCCCAGAACGGCACCGGTGTAGGGCTCGAGGAACTTGTTCACCACGCCCAGCGAGAAGGCCCCCGCGAGCGCGCCCCAGAGGTTGCCCGCCCCCCCGAAGACCACCACCATGAAACTGTCGACGATGTAGCTCTGCCCGAGGTTGGGCGAGACGTTGTCGATCTGGCTCAGCGCCACGCCGGCGAGCCCGGCCACCCCGGCGCCGAGGCCGAAGGTCATCGCGTCGACCCGCGCGGTGCGGATGCCCATGTTGGCGGCCATGGCGCGGTTCTGGGTGACGGCGCGCATCTGCAGGCCCATGGGCGTGCGGTTGAGCAGCGCCATCAGCGCCGCGAAGACAACGAGCGCGAAGACGATGATCCACATCCGGTTCCAGGTGACGGTCATCGCCCCCACCTGGAAGGCGCCGGACATGAAGTCGGGGTTGCCCACCTCGCGGTTGTTGGGCCCGAAGATCGTGCGCACCGCCTGCTGCAGGATGAGCGACACGCCCCAGGTGGCGAGCAGCGTCTCCAGCGGCCGGCCGTAGAGGAAGCGCACGATGCCGCGCTCGATGGCCACGCCCACGGCGCCCGCCACCAGGAAGGCGAGCGGGGCCGCGATCAGCAGCGACCAGTCGAACAGCCCCGGCAGGTGGGTGCGGATCACCTCCTGCACCACGAAGGTGGTGTAGGCGCCCAGCATCACGAGCTCGCCATGCGCCATGTTGATCACCCCCATCACCCCGAAGGTGATGGCGAGCCCGATCGCCGCCAGCAGCAGCACCGAGCCGAGCGACAGCCCGTACCACACGTCCTGCCCGAAGCCCCAGAGGCGCTGGATGCGGGCGATCTCGTCGATGGCCGCCTGCGCCGCCTCGCCCAGCTCGGGGTCGGCGGCGTAGCGCGAGAGGATGGACTGCGCATCGCGGTCGCCCCGGTCCGCCAGCACCTCGATGGCGCCGAGCTTCTGCTCGGTGGGCCGGTCCGACTGCAGGATGGCGGCGGCAAGCGCCTGCTCCATCGCGAGGCGCACCCCGCCATCCTCCTCGGTGGACAGCGCCTGCTCCAGCGCCGGGATCTGCTCGGCATCCGGGGCGCGGAAACCGGCCTCGGCGGCCGCGAGCCGCCTGCCCGGGTCCGGGTTGGTGAGCGAGAGCACGCCGATCGCCGCGCGAATGTCGCGCCGCAAGCCGTTGTTTACCCTGATGCGCTCGGTGTCGCGCCGGCCCACCTCGCCGATCTCCTCGCCGGTGAGCGCATCGGTGGCGATGGTGTCGCGCCCCTGCTTGGAGAGGATCACGATGCGCCCGTCGGCGTTCATCTGCTCCAGGTCGCCGTCGAGCAGCGCGGTGAGCACGGTGACCGCCCGCTCGTCGCCCGTGGCGGCGATGGCGGCCACGGTCTCGCCGCGGTCGGCGTAGTTCCCCTCCGGCAGGGCGTTGACGAGGCGCTCGAACTCCTGCGCGCGGGCGGGCTGCGCCAGCGCCGCGGTACAGACGAGAAGCAGGGCGATCAGCGGGGCGAGGAGGTGGCGCATCTGCGGATCCGTTCTTTGCCTTGGCCCGGGCGGCGGGCTGCGGCCCCCGGGCGGAGTGCGGTCACGGGCGCGCGTCGGCAGCGACGCCCGTGAGGCGAGACAGCGGGACAGCGGCTGGCGCCCTGCCCCCGGTGCGCGCGGCCGGCGCCGGACCCGCGACGCGCTCCCGCACGGGAGGCACGCACCGGCCCGGCCGCTCCCCCCGGGGCTCAGCCCCGCGGGGTGCTCCGCGAAGCCGGCCCGGCGCACGGCCGGGCCCGCGGGGCGCTTACTGCGCTGCCGCGCCGCCGCACTGCCCGGTGCTGGTGTTGAAGTTCCCGCAGGACATCGGCGCGCGCCAGTCGGAGATCAGCACCGCGGATTCGGGCAGGAAGTCCGACCAGGCGTCGCCCGGCACCAGGCCCGGGGTTTCCCAGACCACGTCGAACTGGCCGTCGTCCTGGATCTCGCCCACCAGCACCGGCTTGGTGATGTGGTGGTTGGGCATCATCGCCGAGTAGCCGCCGGTGAGGTTGGGCACCGAGACGCCGACGAGGCTGTCGATCACCGCGTCGGGCTCCACCGTGCCGGCCGCCTCCACCGCCTTCACCCACATGTTGAAGCCGATGTAATGGGCCTCCATCGGGTCGTTGGTCACGCGGTCCTCGTTGCCGATGAAGCCGTGCCAGGCGTCGATGAAATCGGCGTTCACGTCGGTGTCGACCGACATGAAGTAGTTCCATGCCGCGAGATGGCCGACCAGCGGCGCGGTGTCGAGCCCGGCGAGTTCCTCCTCACCCACGGAGAAGGCGACCACGGGGATGTCCTCCGCCGAGATGCCCTGGTTGGCGAGTTCCTTGTAGAAGGGCACGTTCGCATCGCCGTTGATGGTCGAGACCACGGCGGTCTTCTTGCCGGCCGAGCCGAAGTTCTTGATGTCGGAGACGATCGTCTGCCAGTCGGAATGGCCGAAGGGCGTGTAGTTGATCATGATGTCCTCGGGCGCCACGCCCATGGACTGCAGGTAGGCCTCGAGGATCTTGTTGGTGGTGCGGGGGTACACGTAGTCGGTGCCCGCGAGCACCCAGCGCTCCACGCCCTCGTTTTCCATCAGGTAATCCACCGCCGGGATGGCCTGCTGGTTGGGGGCGGCACCGGTGTAGAACACGTTGCGCTGGCTCTCCTCGCCCTCGTACTGCACGGGGTAGAACAGGATGGAGTTGAGCTCCTCGAACACCGGCAGCACCGACTTGCGCGAGACCGAGGTCCAGCAGCCGAACACCACCGACACGCCGTTGCCCTCGATCAGCTCGCGCGCCTTCTCCGCGAAGAGCGGCCAGTCGGAGGCGGGGTCGACGACCACGGCCTCGAGCTGCTTGCCCAGCACGCCGCCGTTCTTGTTCTGCTCGTCGATGAGCATCAGCATGACGTCCTTCAGGGTCGTCTCGGAAATAGCCATCGTGCCCGAGAGCGAGTGCAGGATGCCCACCTTGATCGTGTCTTCCTGCGCCACCGCCCCGCTCGCTGCCAGAGCGAGGGCGGCCGCTGCCAGCCCCTTGAATACCTTCATGTAACCGTCTCCAGAATATGGTGCTGCCGGACATGCCGAACCGCCGCCTCCCGCGCGCTGCGCGGGCCGCGTGTTCTCCCTGGGTCCGGTATCGGCAGCATTCCTGTTCCCCGCGCGCCACGCGCCTGCCTCCGCGCGGAAGCCGGGCGGGCGTGCAACCCTGTTTCTTCGCAACCGACACTTTCCGTGCCGGCAACGACCCCTTCATCACACGCTCGCGAGGAAACAAATCAAGCTTATACGCTTTGGTTATGCGTCAATAAGTGAAACTGCCCAGAATCTCGGCGAGATTCCGGGCAGGTTGTTCAGTTTTTATGCGACAGTCCTGTGAACGCGCCGCTAATTAAGGCAAATGAATGGCAGGCACTTCCGACAACTTGAATCAGGCCGGCCTGAACCGGCCGAGACTGTCGAGCAGGTCGGGTGAGCCGAGCACGGCGGTCATCTCGGCCCGGTCGAGCCAGGAGAGCGCCTCCTCGATGGTCTCCGCCGCGTCGATCTTGGCGCGGGCGGTGAGCCGGGCGAGGTGCTCGTCGCCGCGCGGCTGCGGGCGCATCAGCAGCGTGGCGGCATGGCGGTCGCGCAGCCCCGGCAGCTTCACCAGGTCGGGCAGGCGCACGGCGCAGACCTTGGCGAAGGCGCGGCGGGCGGCCTCGGCGCGCTGCAGCACCTCCGGGGTGCGGCGCTCCTCGGGGATGGAGAGCAGGCCCAGCTTCGCCAGCCCCTGCCCGATCTCCGGCGAGCCGCTCCAGCGCGACAGCGGGGCCGCCAGCAGCAGCCCCACCAGCACCGGCGAGAGCCACAGCAGCTGCTCGGGCGCGAGATAGGCCAGCCCGATCGCCGGCACGATGGCGATGGCCATGTGCTTCCAGTGCCGGGCCAGCGCCTCGGTCCAGGGCATGGCGGCGCCCTCGCGGCTCTGGGCCGACCAGCCGGAATCCTTGCCCATCAGGATCTCCGCCACCTGGCTCACCTGCAGCAGCATCAGCACCGGGGCGTAGAGCGCGGAGAGCAGCACCTCGGTGACCGCGCCCACCGTGAGGCGGATCGCCCCGCCCATCGCCCGGCGCTTGCGCGTGCTCAGCAGGCTCGAGAGCAGGCCCAGCGCCTTGGGCAGAAGCAGCATGCCCAGCGAGAGCGCGAAGAGGTACCACATGCGCTCGGCGTCAAACACCGGCCATTCCGGGAACATCTGGAAGGTCTGCGGGAAGTACTGCGGCTGCAGGATCAGCGCCTGGCCGGTGAGCGCGAGGCCCACCAGGATCATCGCCAGCCAGATGGTGGACATCAGGTAGGAGCCGATGCCGATGCCGAAATGCGCCCGGTTCGGCCAGCGCAGCCCGGCGGCGCCGATCACCTTGATGTGCTGCAGGTTGCCCTGCGCCCAGCGCCGGTCACGCACCGAGAGGTCGAGCAGCGAGGGCGGCGAGCCCTCCCAGCTGCCTTCGAGGTCCGGGTCCATGCGCACGTCCCAGCCGCCGCGGCGGATGAGGGCGGCCTCGACGAAATCATGGCTCATCACGTGGCCGCCGAAGGGCAGCCGGCCGGGCAGCAGCGGCAGGCCGCAGTTCTCGGCGAAGGCGCGCACGCGGATGAGCGCGTTATGGCCCCAGTAGTTGCCGTCATTGCCCTGCCAGGCGGCGGTGCCCCGCGCGATGGCCGCGCCGTAGACGCAGCCGGCGAATTGCTGGAGCCGGGCGAAGAGCGTGCGTCCGCCGCAGAGCATCGGCACGGTCTGCAGGATGCCGAGGTTGGGCTCGGCCTGCATGCGCCGCGCCATCTCGATCATCGTGTCCGGGTCCATCACGCTGTCGGCGTCGAACACCAGCATCGCGTCGTAGCGCGCGCCCCAGCGCTCCACGAATTCCTGAAGGTTTCCGGCCTTCTTCGCGACGTTCTTCTCACGCCGGCGATACCAGACGCTGATCTTGCCGGCGAGCTTGTCGCGCAGCTCGGAATAGGCCGCGGTCTCCTGCAGCCAGGTTTCCGGGTCGCGCGTGTCGGAGAGGATGAAGATCTCGAAATCGTCGCCATGGCCGCGCTCGGCGATCATCTCGCCCATCGCGAGCAGCGCGCCGCAGGTGGTGGCGGGGTCTTCCGAGTAGACCGGCATGAGCAGCGCGGTCCTGAGCGTGAGCTCGCCCTCCGCCCGCTTCGGCCGGCGCTGGAAGAAGCGCATCAGCGAGGAGAGCGCCGCCGCCGCCGAGAGCGCGATCCAGCCGAAGGTGACGGTGAACAGCACCAGCAGGCAGCCCTGCAGGAAGGAGTTCACCTGCCCCCCGAACACCAGCATCATCTGCTGGAAGCCGAAGACGGTGAGCGCCACCGCCCCGCCGAAGGTGATGATCCGTGCCGTCCACGTGAGCAGGCTCGACTGCCGGAAGCGAACTTTCGGCGCCTCGTGCAGCGACTGCGTGGGCATCACGAGTGGCTGTTCTGGTGGCGTCGCCGTCATCGTGGTGCCGAGGGCACCGTGATGTGTCAGGTCGTCCATCGGTACATCCATGTTTCCGACGCGGGGCCGTCGGGGGTTTCAAGGAACAGGCTGAACTCTGCACTCGTCGCGTCGCCGGGCACGTATTCGAAGGACACCCGCACGTCGCCGTCTCTGGGAAGCTGCTGCACGGACACGTTCCGCGCGGAGCCGGTGGAAATCTCCAGCTTCGGGGTCACGTCGCGCGCCGCCGCCGGGCTGCCGCGGAAGTCGATCACGTAGAGCCGGTTGCCATCGCCCCCGACGGCGCCGGAGCGCGTGGCCATCACCCGCGCCAGCGCCATCTCGTCACGCGTGGCGCCCGACCAGAACAGGCGGTACGCGTACTCGTAACGCTCGCCGGCCCGCAGAGGATCCTTCGGGCGCCAGAAGGCGACGATATTGTCATTGAACTCGTTCTGCAGCGGGATCTCGACCAGCACCACCGCGCCCTCGCCCCAGTCTCCCAGCGGCTCGACCCAGGCGGAGGGGCGACGCTCGTAATGCGCCTTCACATCCTGGTAGTCGTCGAAGGCGCGCTGGCGCTGGGTGAGGCCGAAGCCGGTGGGGTTGAGGTCCTGGAAAGCCGAGGTCTGCAGGGTGGTGGGGTTGGTGAGCGGGCGCCAGAGCCGGCGCTCGTGGCCGGTCACCATCTGCAGGCCGGAGCTGTCGTGCACCGCGTTGCGGAAATCGTCGATGCGCGAGCGGCGGTCGGTGCCGAACAGGTACATCGAGGTCAGCGGCGCGATGCCCACCTGCTCGATGTCGTTGCGCGGGAAGAGCACGGAACGGATGTCCATCGTCGTCTCGCCGCCGGGACGGATGATGAAGTCATACGCGCCGGTCACGGACGCGCTCTCCAGCAGGGCGTGGATGCGCAGGTCCTGCGCGCCGGGCTGCGGGCGGTGCACCCAGAAGGCGCTGAACCAGGGGAACTCCTCGCCCTTCTGGTCGCCGGTGCCGATGGCGAGCCCCCGGGCGGAGAGGCCGTAGCGCGTGTCGCGCGCGATGGCGCGGAAATAGCTCGCGCCCTGGAAGATGGCGAAATCGTCGAACCCGTCCGGCCGGTTGAGCGGCGCCCAGAGGCGCAGGCCGGTCCAGGACAGGCCGGAGGAGCCGTTGGCGTCCGGCCGGCCGCGGTTGGAGCCGTCGAAGACCGCGGGGTCGAAGTCGAGCAGGTCGGGGTTGAAGGGCAGCGCGGTGGCGCCCTCGGGGCTGACGATGTTGATCGTCACCGGCCGGTCATAGACCATGCCGGGGGCGCGCAGGTCCATCTGGAAGGGCAGGCCGTCGTTGCGCCAGATCCTCGCGTCCTGGCGGAAGCGGATCGACTGGTAGTCGTTTATGTTCAGATTCTGGAAGGGGCCGTTGAAGGTCATGCGGCGGTCGTCGTAGGATTCGCCGGAGAGCTGCTGCGCGCGCTCCACCACCCGGGCGAAGACATCGTCCGGCGAAAGGCCCGCGAGCTCGTCAGCGTCACGGGCGAAGGCTCGGTGTGTTCCCTGGACGGCGGCGGCGCCGGCGAGCGCCGAGAGAATGAAGTTCCGCCGGTTCATGCGTCCACCCCGCGGCCAGCGCCACACCCACGGCGGCCGTTTGTTCCAATCATCAATAGCTCCTCCAAAATGCACCCTGCTGGCCGGCCGGCGGCGTGGTCGGGAGGGGTGCATGACCGGGAAAACGTGGCAAGGCCGGAAAAGTTCCCGGCCTGTGGAAGCGCCCCACGAAAAATCCTTGGCACATGATCCGGTTACCGGGTGCCTCTCCACCCTCCCCGACAGTCGCGCCCAATGCGCGAGTCGATCAAACGGCACATTAGACAAGCCTGCAAAGACTGCCAGAGCCCTCTTGCAGATACGCTTGCATGGCAGCCATCGCGCTGGCGGGGGATATGGCGCCCACACCGGCCCTGCACAGCTCTCTTCACGAAGTTCTCAACACAGTTCCCGCCCGCGACAGCTTGCGGGCGGGACCCCCGAACCCTGCGCCCCCCTGCCGGGCGCCGCTCAGGCGGCGTCGCGGCGGCGCTGCGGGGCAACCGGCACCGGCTCCGCGCGCACCCGGGCGCGCATCGCCTGGGCCGCGCTCGCCCGGGCCTCCAGCAGGCAGGCCGCACCGATCAGCAACACGGTGAGCAGGATATCCGTTCCGAGCCGCGCCGCAACCCCGCCGCCGGCCGCGGTGTTGATCGCGTCGCCGGTGACCGTGAGCATCACGCCCAGGATGAAGCAGGGCAGCCCGTGCCGGCCGACGAGCGAGACGGTGCGCCCGGCCCGCGAGGTCGCCATGCCGTCGAGCAGGCGGCGACCGGGCACGGCGGCCAGCCAGGCCATGGCGAGCAGGCCGATGAAGCGCACCTCGTCGAGCGACCACTTGTCGATGTCGCCGAAGGTGGTGCGGAAGGCCTGGTAGACCGCGCTGTCGCCGATGGCGGGGATCTGCCGGCCCAGCCCGTAGTAGAGGCCGGCCGCACAGACCATCGCCGCCGCGCCGGTCACGGCCGTCGCATGCGGGCGCAGGGCCTCCATCAGCGCGCGGCCGTGCACCGCGATCGCGGCACCGGTGAAGAACAGCAGCTGCCAGCCGAAGGGGTTGAACAGGAAGCCGCCTTCCTCGGTGGGCAGCAGGGCGTTGAGCGGGCCGGCGAAGTACCACAGCAGGCCCGAGCCGGCGAGCGTGGCCAGCGGCCAGCGGATCAGCGCCGGGATCACCGCGCAGCTCATCAGCATCACCGCCACGTAGAGCAGCAGCACATCGGCCAGGTTGGGCTGGGTGAACAGGCTCGCCACGTCGAACAGGAAGGCGAAGGGCGATTCCGCCATGCGGTCGGCGAAGCCGGAGAACACCACGGTGTGCTCGAAGCCCGTGCGGCTGAGCAGCACCGAGAGCCCCACCATGCCGACGGCCCCCACGAGATAGGCGATGTAGAGCTCGCCCGCGCGGGTGAAGAAGCGCCGGCGCGCGGCACTCTCGCCGCCCTTCGCGCGGATGCGCATCCAGATCGACCCCACCAGCCAGCCGGCCACGAAGACGAAGATTTCCGCCGCGTCGCTGAAGGCGAGATGCGAGATAGTGGCATGCGAAAGCACGCTCCCGGGGACATGGTTGATCATGATGCACACCAGTGCATAGCCACGGATCATATCGATGTACTCGATGCGTTTCATCAGAACGCTCCCTGGATGGGTGTCGGCCAGCGTTGCCCGGCTGCTACAGTCGGGCCCGGAAGTGCCGCGCTACGAGTTGTGAAGCCCGGCGAGGATGAAAAAGTTCCCCGATTGGGCTATGGAGACCTCCGGGGCCCGCCGGAAGGCCGGCCCGTTTTTCGCCGAAAATCGACAGGAAGAGCATGAAACAACGGGTTTTCGCCGCGGTTCTCTGTGCGGCCACTTCACTGACGGGCATGTCCAGCGCCCTGCGTGCCGAGACGCTTCTCACACAGCTTGGCTGCGGATCCGGTCTGGTGACCGGGCCCGGCGGCGCGGTCACCCTGCCCGAGCGGGCGCTGGCCGACGGCTCTTTCGACGTATTGATGATCGGGTCCTCCTCGACGGCCGGCGTGGGCAGCGGCGTGGAGCGCGCCTACCCCGCCGTGGCCGGACATCTGCTGGCCGAGCGCCTCGGCGACGCGGCCTCGGTGCGCGTGGTGCCGCGCGGCGTGGGCGGCGAGCGGGCCGACGGCGCGCTCTCGCGCCTCGCCCGCGAGATCGACGAGACCCGCCCCGACCTGCTGGTCTGGCAGGTGGGCACCAATGACGCGGTCTCCGACGTGACGCTGGACGCGCTCGAGCAGACCGTGACCCGCGGCATCGCCATGGCGCGCGACGCGGGCATCGGCGTGATCCTGATCGACCCGCAGTTCTACCCCCGCGTCTCCACCAACCCGCGCTACGCCGACGTGGTGGCGATGATCGACCGGCTGGGCGACGCGGAGGGCGTGCCGGTGGTGCGCCGGTTCGAGCGCATGCGGCGCGCCGAGACCCTGGGCCCCGAGCAGATCAACGCCCTGCTCGCGAAGGACGCCTTCCACATGAGCCCGCTCGGGCATGAATGCCTGGCGCGCGACCTCACGGCCACCATCCTCTCCAGCGCCGCGCTCGACCCGCGGCTGAACTGAGGCGCCTGCCGCCCCCGCCGGCGGCACGGGCTCCCTCACCGCCCGCGCAGGTGCAACCGGCGCGCCCGGCGCCGGGGCCGCCCGATGCCTCGCCCCGCCTGACGGCGGCAGGCAATCTCTCGCCGTCCGCCCCGGGGCCGGGGTGGCGGGGAGTGCCCCGGCCCGCGCGTCTGTGGGCAGCGCTGCGGTCCGCGCGGCGGTGGGCCGGCTCATCGGTGCCCGCGCGGGCACCGGGCCGGCATCACGGCCCGCCCGCCCGCCGACCGGCGGGAGGCAGAGGTGCATCGCGGCCGCCCGGGCCCTGTTGACAGCTGTCAACTCCGGGCGCGCCCCGTCACGGCCTCGGTCACCCAGGTCTCGCTCAGCGCCGCGTCGCCGCGGCGCAGCCAGGCGCGCAGGCCGCAGGGCGCCTCGCCGTCCGGCGCGAAGTCGAAGGCCAGCCGCCAGCGCCGCGTGCCCAGCACCGGGCGGGCCGAGGGCTCACCCACCAGCCGGCCGCCGTCGACCGAGACCACCGCCTCCACGCCGTCCTCCAGCGTCAGCCCCTCCAGCACCGGGCCCTCGAAGTCGATCACCATGGTGTCGACCCCCTCGGGGATCTCCTTGCCGGGCCGCCCGCCCTGCCCCTGCCGCGTGGCCTGCACCCAGGCCACCGACGCCGGCTCGGGGTCGCGCGCGGCCCAGGTGATGCGGTAGTCGAAGGCAAGCTCGGTGCCCGGCCCCGGCCCGTCCTGCGGCGACCAGAAGGCGACGATGTTGTCGGAGGCCTCGTCCTGCGTCGGGATCTCGACGAGCTGCACCCGGCCCGGGCCCCAGTCTCCCTCCGGCTCGATCCAGGCGGAGGGGCGGCGGTCGTAGAACACGCCGTCGTCCTGGTAGTTCTCGAAGTCGCGGTCGCGCTGGATGAGGCCGAAGCCGCGGGGGTTGCGGTCGAGAAAGCTCGAGACGCGCACCTCGCCGGGGTTGCGCAGCGGGCGCCAGATGCGCTCGCCCCTGCCGGTGTGCAGCGCGAGCCCGTCGCTGTCATGCACCTCGGGGCGCCATTCGTCGGCCAGGATGTGGTCGCGCTCGGAAAACCAGTACATCGAGGTGAGCGGGGCGATGCCCAGCCGCTGCACCCGCTCGCGGAAGAACAGCCGGTTGCTCACCCGGGTGACCTTGGCCGTGCCGTCGGCCGGCCCCTGCGCCCCGATGCGGAACGCGCCGGCGACGGAGGGGCCCTCGAGCAGCGCCCAGATCGTCACCGTGTCGCCCTCCGCCTCCGGCGGCCCCACCCAGAAGGCGGAGAAGCGGGGGAATTCCTCGGAGCCGCCGAGCCCGGTGTTGATCGCGATGCCGCGCGCGGAGAGCCCGTACTGCCGCTCCGGCCCGTCGGTGCGGAAGTAGGAAGCGCCGAGGAAGGAGATCCAGTCCGGGCCGATGCCGGCATCGCGCCCGGGCTCGCGGCGCATGATGCGCAGGCCGGCGAAGCCCACGTCATGCGGCAGGGCCTGCGCCGGGCTGTCCTGCGGCATGTCGAAGTAGGAGCGGTCGTAGATCACCTCGCGCGCCTGGCCGTTCTCCACCAGGTGCACGCGCACCGGCTCCTTGAAGAAGCGGCCGGGGTGGAAGAGCTGCATAGGCGCGTCGGTGCCCGGCACGGTGACGGAGGCGTCGTTGCGGAAGCGGATCTGCCAGTGGGCGTCGTAGCCGATCTTGTCGATCTCGGCCTCGGCGGCGATCTTCGGCGCGACATAGGGCCTTTGCGCGATGTCGCGGGCCCGCGCCACCAGCCGGTCGAAATCGAACGGCTCCGGCTCGCCCTCGACCAGCGGCACGTTGGCCAGCGCGCCGCGCGGCAGCATCCCTGCCGCCACCAGCCCCGCGACAGACGCCAGAACGGAGCGCCTCGACATCTTCGACATACGACCTCTCGGACCTTTCCTGCACCGCCCGGGGCGCGCCAGCCTGCCGGGTGTCCGGCAGATCTGGTGCACAGGGGCACGATGGCAATGCCCCGGACTGCGGTTTGGTTGCATGCATCGCCGCCCTGCGGCGCCGGGACGCGGCGTCACCCGCCCCTTCCGCGGGCCGGGTGCCGTGCCGCGCGGGCGCGGGCCGCGTCAGCCTGTGGCGGGGCTCAGCTGCGGCGCAGGACCAGCGTGGTCCACTCGCCGATGCGCTCGCGGCGGATCACGTTCAGCCCGTGGCCGCGGTAGACCGCCTCCACTCCCGGGGCCTGGCGGTTGAGCAGGCCGGAGAGGATGGCGACGCCGCGGGGCGCGAGATGGGCCGCCATGTCGCCCGCGAGCCGCTTCAGGGGCGCGGCGAGGATGTTGGCGAACACGAGGTCGTAGGGTGCCCGCTCGCGCAGCAGCGGCGCGTTGAACCCGGCCGAGAGCCCGGTGCGGATGAAGGGCGTGAGCCCGTTCGCCTCGGCATTGGCGCGGGCGGTCTCGACCGCCACCTGGTCGATGTCGGTGGCGACGCAGGGCACGTGCCAGAGGGCGGCCGCCCCCATGGCAAGCACGCCGGTGCCGCAGCCCACGTCGGCCACGCGGCGGGCGCGCAGGCCCTGCCGGTCGAGCCAGTGCAGCGAGCGCAGGCAGCCCAGCGTGGTGCCGTGGTGGCCGGTGCCGAAGGCCATGGCCGCCTCGATGCGCAGGCCGATGGCGTTCATCGGCACCTTGTCGGCGTCGTGGCGACCGTGCACGAAGAACGGCCCGGCGACGACAGGGGTGAGCTCGCGCTGCACCTGGGCTACCCAGTCCCGGTCATCGAGCTTCGAGACCGCGAAATCCGCCGCGCCATGCATGGAGGAGAGCAGCGCCAGCCCCGCCACGTCGGGCCGCTCGGTGAAGTAGCCGCCGACCTCCCAGAGCCCCGAGCCGTCCTCGATCTCGAAGACACCGATGCCGGTCGGCGTGGGATCGAGCTCCTCCATGGCCTCGCCCAGGGCCTGGGCCGCGGCCTCGGTGGAGAGGGTGGTGATGGCGGTATAGGTGGTCATGGCGCGCTCCGTCCGGCGGGAAGGCTCCCCGATAGGACAGCGCGGGGGATTGGTCAATGCCCGCGGGGGCAGGCTGCGGGTCCGCCGCGCGCCCCCGCCCGGGCCCTGCCCCGGCTTTCGGCCGGCGGGCGGCGGCCGCGCGCGGGGGGCGCGGCCGCCGGGCGGGGGACATGCTCCGCCGGCCCGGTTTGCCGCGGGCGGCTGCTGAAACGAGAAGCCGCGCCGGAGGCGCCGGCGCGGCTTTCGGGGCTGCGGAGTGTCAGACGCTCACGCCCACCGGGCAGGTGACGCCGGTGCCGCCGATGCCGCAGTAGCCGCCGGGGTTCTTGGCGAGGTACTGCTGGTGGTAGTCCTCGGCGTAGTAGAACACCGGGGCGGGCAGCACCTCGGTGGTGATCGGCCCGTAGCCGGCGGCGGTGAGCCGGGGCTGGAACTGCGCGCGGCTGGCCTCGGCGAGCTGGGCCTGGGTGTCGGAGAAGGTGTAGATGCCGGAGCGGTACTGCGTGCCGGTGTCGTTGCCCTGGCGCATGCCCTGCGTGGGGTCGTGGCCCTCCCAGAACACCCGCAGGAGGTCCTCGTAGGAGGTCACGGCGGGGTCGAACACCACCAGGACGACCTCGTTGTGGCCCGTGGCGCCGGAGCAGACCTCCTGGTAGGTGGCGTTGGGCGTGTAGCCGCCGGCGTAGCCCACGGCCGTCACCCAGACACCCTCGAGCCCCCAGAACATGCGCTCCACGCCCCAGAAACATCCCATGCCGAACATCGCCTGCTCGAGGCCTTCCGGGAACGGGCCCTTCAGCGGGCGCCCGTTGAGGAAATGCGTCTCGGCGGTGGGAATGGGCTCCGGGCGGCCGGGCAGCGCATTGTCGGGGTCGGGCATCTCGAGCTTGCGGGACAGAAACGAGAACATGCGAGCCTCCTGACGTGACGGGGAACGCCTAATGTGGCGTCGCGCGGCCCACATGCAAGCCCCGCACCGCTCACCGCGCCGCGAGGCCGGGGCCCTGATCCCCCGGGGTGCTTGCGGCCGCGGTATCAGCCGGCGGCCGTGCCGCGGCGGCTCCGCAGCGATGCCGTGGGGCGGCAGCCGGGCCCGGGCGCCCGGCCGGTGTTCCGCGAGGTCCGGCTCGCCCTCCGGGGCCGGTTCACCGCGCGCGGCGGGCGAGCAAGGGGATCATCCGCCGCCAGCCCTTGCTCCCCGACGGAGGCGCCGCGCCCGACCCTCTCGCCCGGGCGACCAGCCCGGGCCGCGCCCGACCCTCCCCCCGGGAGGGCGCGCTGGCGATGTCATGCACCGCACAGCCCGAGTCCGGAGCTTTGGAGATAAACCGCTGACCACAAGCCGTGCTGCGCCCACCCAGGGTCGGGCGCGGCCCTCAGCGCCTGGCCCGGGGCGTACAGGCGCAGGGCTTGCCCGGCTCCGGCCCCGGCCCCCGGCCCACAACGAAAAAGGCCGCGCC
This sequence comes from Oceanicella sp. SM1341, assembly GCF_003448965.1. Lineage (GTDB taxonomy): Bacteria > Pseudomonadota > Alphaproteobacteria > Rhodobacterales > Rhodobacteraceae > Paroceanicella. Next base: position 23,722 of record NZ_QRGC01000007.1, on the reverse strand, counting down.
CCGGGGGGCACGGCCTTTCCTGATCTCGGTTGATCCGGGGTGCGGATCAGTTCTTCGCGTAGAACTCGACCACGAGGTTCGGTTCCATCTGCACCGGGTACGGGATGTCCGACAGGGCCGGGGTGCGCACGAAGGTGGCGGTCATCTTGGAGTGGTCCACCTCGAGGTACTCGGGGGTGTCACGCTCGGCGGAGGCGGCGGCCTCGAGCACCAGGGCGAGCTGCTTGGAGGCAGGCTTCACCTCGATGACGTCACCTTCCTTCACCCGGTAGGACGGGATGTTGACGCGCTGGCCGTTCACGAGCACGTGGCAGTGGTTCACGAACTGGCGGGCGGCGAAGATGGTCGGCACGAATTTCGCGCGGTAGACCACGGCGTCGAGGCGACGCTCGAGGAAGCCCACCAGCGCCTCACCGGTGTCGCCACGGGTTTTCGCGGCGTCGGCGTAGATGCGGCGGAACTGCTTCTCGGTCAGGTCGCCGTAGTAGCCCTTGAGCTTCTGCTTGGCGCGCAGCTGGGTGCCGAAATCCGACAGCTTGGACTTGCGGCGCTGGCCGTGCTGGCCCGGGCCGTACTCGCGGCGGTTCACCGGGGACTTCGGACGGCCCCAGATGTTCTCGCCCATGCGGCGGTCGATCTTGTATTTCGCGGACGTACGTTTGGTCACGTCGCGGCTCCTTTCACGTTCAAAATGAGGCGCCCTCCTTTCCCCTCCCCATGAGGGGCGACAGGATCCCCCTTGCGGAGGCCTCGCGCGCCGGCAGTGCCACCACCCCAACAGGTGGCGGATCGCGGCCTTATAAGCGCATCGGGGGCGGAGTCAACCTCCCCCTCGGCCGGGGCCGTGCCCTTTCCCCGCGCGCGTGCAGGGTCTACATAGCCCGGCAGAGGGGGCGCCTGCCCCGCCCGCCAGCCCGAGGGAGTTCGCCATGAAGATCGACGGTACCGCCTATCGCACCATCTGGCTCAACGCCGACGGCGAGGGGGTCGACATCCTCGACCAGACCCGCTTCCCGCACGCCTTCGAGGTGGTGACCCTGCGCGACCTCGACGCCGCCGCCACCGCGATCCGCGACATGTGGGTGCGCGGCGCGCCGCTGATCGGCGCCACGGCCGCCTACGGCATGGCGCTGGCCCTGCGCGCCGACGCCTCGGACGCGAGCCTCGCCGCCGCCCATGACCGGCTGCTCGCCACCCGCCCCACCGCCATCAACCTGCGCTGGGCGCTGGAGCGCTGCCGCGCCCGGCTGGCGCCGCTCTCCGAGCGCGACCGGCCGGGAGCAGCCTACCGGCTCGCCGCCGAAATCTGCGACGAGGACGTGGCGATCAACGAGGCGATCGGCGAGGCCGGGCTGCCGATCATCCGCGAGATTTCCGCGCGCAAGGGCGGCGCGCCGGTGAACATCCTCACCCATTGCAACGCCGGCTGGCTGGCGACGGTGGACTGGGGCACCGCCACGGCGCCGATCTACAAGGCGCATGACGCGGGCCTTCCGGTGCATGTCTGGGTCGACGAGACCCGCCCGCGCAACCAGGGCGCCTTCCTCACCGCCTGGGAGCTGGGCCGCCACGGCGTGCCGCACCACGTGATCACCGACAATGCCGGCGGCCACCTGATGCAGCGCGGCGAGGTGGACATGGTGATCGTGGGCACCGACCGCACCACCGCGCGCGGCGACGTGTGCAACAAGATCGGCACCTACCTCAAGGCGCTGGCGGCGGCGGACAACGGCGTGCCCTTCTACGTGGCCCTCCCCTCGCCCACCATCGACTTCACGGTGGAGGACGGCCTCGCCGAGATCCCGATCGAGGAGCGCTCGGGCCGCGAGGTGACCCATATCGCCGGCCGCGCGGCAGACGGCGAGACCACCGAGGTGCAGCTCACCCCCGACGGCAGCGAGGGCTTCAACCCCGCCTTCGACGTGACCCCGGCCCGCCTCGTGACGGCCCTCGTCACCGAACGCGGCCTCTGCCCCGCGACCTCCGACGGCATCGCCGCGCTGTTCCCCGAGCGGGGTGCCCTCAGCGCCTGAGGCGCGGACCCTCACGGGGCGCCTGGGGCGCCGAGCTTGGCCGGGCGCCCGGGGCGCTGATCCCGGATGAACGCCCGAGGTCCGGGGCCCGGCCCTGTCGGGCCCGCCGAGCAGGCGGAGCGCTGGCCTGGCCCGGCGCCCCGGGGCGCCGGCCCGGACCGTGGCGCCGACTGGCCCTGACGGGCGATGGCCTTTTCCTCGGGGGCATCGAGCCCCCTTCGGAAAAGCACCGGCTGCGCCGGTGTCGCCCGGCCGGTGCGCGACCTTGTGGCGCCCCTTCCGCTTTCGAGTGAAGCTGCCGGGTACTCGGCCCGGCACATGCGCCGAGCCGTTGTGCGGTCCCGTCAGGGCCGGGGCCGGGCCGTGGAGGGCGCCCGGACCGCGCCGGGTGTGGTGCATGCTCCACGGCAGCGCGAGGCACACGAACCCTTGCCGATCGAGCGCCACGGTCGCCGGTCCGCGGTGACCGGCCCGCCCTCCATCCTGCCGCGGCATCGGAGCGGAGCGCCGGCGCGCCCGGCAGCCGGTCTCCGGCTGCCCTTCTGCGGGCCTCGCCCGCAGAAGCCGCGTGCGGGGCACCCGCACGCGGGGGCGCGCTCCCGCCCTGGCCCGGCCGGGCGGGGCTCAGCGCGGGGGATAGTAGTCCTTCAGGAAGCCGTAGTCGGCGGCGCAGTATTCGCGCAGGCCGCGCTGCACGCCGGCGGGGAGATCGGCGAAGTCGATCTTCTTCTCGCTCACCATGCGTTCGGGCAGGGTGAGGGCGATGCCGGTGCGACGGGAGAGCTCGCCCACCATCTCGTCGAGCTCTTCCAGCCGATAGATACGGTCGAACCAGCCGAGATCGGGGCCGAGGAAGCTCGCCGTCGGGTCGGTGTGGTTGCGGATCGGGGCGGAGAGCGCGCGGTACTGGTCGATCTTGAACACGAACTGGCGCAGGCTGGGGTTGAGCGGCACGTCCAGCGCCTCGGCCGCGGCCGGGCTCACGTGCTTCTCCGAGAGCACCTTCCGCTGCAGCACCCGGTTGGTGTAGGCGGAGATGATGCGCTTGATCGGGTCGCGCACCACGGCGAGCTTCGTCCAGCCGTCGAACCGGCCCAGCTCCACCCGGTGGAAGCGGGTCGACTGGTAGCCCTCGCCATGCGCCTTCACCTTCTCCTCGCCCTCATCCGGGGCGCGGCCGGTGTTGGCCACGTGGAAGACATGCTTGAGCGAGGTGCTCGCCACCTTCGGGATCGGGAAATAGACGATCCTGTGCGCGTCGATCGTGGCGGTCATGCGGGCCCTCCGGCAGCGGGTTTCCAGCGGGGGCGCAGGCCGGCCCCCGCGCTCACCATCCTCAGCGCGGCGGCCGCGTCAACCCCCCCGGCGCGCGGGGCATTTCCGGGCGTGACGCCGCCGGGCGCCGCGGGCATTCTGGCGCCCGACTCGCCAACCCCCCGGAGGAGGCCCGATGCCTTACGCCTACGACGACCAGAACATCTTCGCCCGCATCCTGCGCGGCGAGATCCCCAACAAGACCGTGCTGGAAACCGAGCATTCCCTCGCCTTCCACGACATCGGCCCGCAGGCGCCCTGCCACGTGCTGGTGATCCCGAAGGGCGCCTACGTGAGCTACGACCATTTCACCGCGGAAGCCTCCGACGCCGAGATCCTCGATTTCTCCCGCGCCGTGGGCGAGGTGTGCCGGATGATGGAGGTCTCCCCCGCAGGCGGGGGCAAGGGCTACCGGCTGATCTCCAACACCGGCGCGCACGGCCACCAGGAAGTGCCGCACCTGCACGTCCACGTGCTCGGCGGCCGCTCGCTGGGCCGGATGCTCGAAGCGCTCGACTGAAGCACGGCGCAGACGAAAAGGGGCGGCCCCGCGGCCGCCCCTTCGCGTTTCGGGACGCCCCGTTCCACCCCCCCGCTTCAGGAGGCCTTGCCGAGCGGGGCCGGCCCGCCCTCGGGCGCCTTCGTCGAGGTGAGCGCCACGAAGATGTCCTCGAGGTTGGGCTCCTCGCTCGCCACGTCGGCGATGGTGATGCCGGCGGCGCGCACGGTGTCGAGCACGCGGCCGGCACTCATCGCGGTGCGCGAGTAGCTCAGCGCGAGGCGGCCGTCGGGGCGCAGGGCGGCGCGCAGGCCCTCGGGGAGGTCGGCGGGCACGGCGGCCGGGCGCTCGGGGGTGATGACCAGCGTCTTGGTGTCCATCCGCCCGATCAGCGCCGATTTCTCCTCGTTCGCCACCAGCGTCCCGTCGGCGATGATGCCGATGCGGTCGCACATCTGCTCGGCTTCCTCGAGATAATGGGTGGTGAGGATGATGGTGGTGCCGGCGTCGTTGAGCTCGCGCACGTAATCCCACAGCATCTGGCGCAGCTCGATGTCCACGCCCGCGGTGGGCTCGTCGAGCACCAGCACCTGGGGCGCGTGCACCAGCGCCTTGGCCACCAGCAGCCGGCGCCGCATGCCGCCCGAGAGCGTGCGGGCATAGGAATCGGCCTTGTCGAGCAGCCCGACCGACTTGAGGATGCTCTCGGTGCGCCGCTCGCGCGCCGGCACGCCGTAGAGCCCGGCCTGCAGCTCCAGCGCCGCGCGCGGGCTGAAGAACGGGTCGATGTTGAGCTCCTGGGGCACCACGCCGATGGCGGCCCGGCTCTGGCGCGGGTTCACGTCCTGGTCGAAGCCCCAGATCTTCACCGAGCCGGCGGACTTGCGCACCAGGCCCGCCATGATGTTGATCGTGGTGGATTTCCCCGCTCCGTTCGGCCCCAGCAGGCCGAAGACCGAGCCCGCGGGAATGTCGAGGTCGAGGCTTTTCAGCGCCTCCTTGTCCGGCGCGCCGCCGGTGCCGGGGTAGACCTTGCGCAGGCCGCGCAGTTCGATGGCATTCTGCGGCATGATGGTGTTCCCTTCGCATCTGTTGCAGCGGCGTCGCGGAGCGGCCCGGCCGGGCCCGGCCGGCCGATCGCGCCTTGCCGCGCGGCGCGGGATCGCTATCATGCGCCACCTTGAGCGGTCAACGCCGCGACCAGACCCGGAGACCCTGCGCATGACAATCGAGGCACCCGAAACCCAGGAAGTCACCAAGAGCCGCATCGCCTGCGACGGCGGCGGGCCGGCCACCGGCCACCCCCGGGTCTGGCTGACGATCCCGCCGGAGACCGGGTTCGTCGAATGCCCCTATTGCGACAAGAAATTCGTGCTCAAGCCCGGTTCGGTCGACGAGCACTGAGCCGCCCCGGCCCCGGCCGGAGCGCACCGCGGCCTGCCCGCGCCCTCTCCCCCCGGGGAGGGCGAGAGGGCCCTGCGCCCATCCGAACTGCCCTGACTGCCCGCGAGAGGCCCGAGCCCGCGGCACCCCCGAATACGGAGACCCCTCAATGAGCGACACCAGCACGGATGCGGCCCCGGGGGGCACCGGCCTCGGCATCGGCCCCGGCGACCACCTGCACCTGATCGACGGCTCCGGCTTCATCTTCCGCGCCTACCACGCGCTGCCGCCGCTCACCCGCAAGTCCGACGGGCTGCCGGTGGGCGCGGTCTCGGGCTTCTGCAACATGATCTTCAAGCTGGTGGAAGACGCGAAGGGCGAGGACGCGCCGACCCATGTGGCGGTGATCTTCGACTATTCCTCCAAGACCTTCCGCAACGAGATCTACCCCGAGTACAAGGCCCAGCGCCCGCCCGCGCCGGAAGACCTGGTGCCGCAGTTCCCGCTGATCCGCGACGCGACGCGCGCCTTCAACCTGCCCTGCATCGAGATGGACGGCTTTGAGGCCGACGACATCATCGCCACCTATGCCGCCCAGGCCACGGCGGCGGGCGCGAAGGTGACGATCATCTCGTCGGACAAGGACCTGATGCAGCTCGTCGATGACAGTGTCTCGATGCTCGACGGCATGAAGAACCGCCGCATCACCGCCGAGGAGGTGGTGGAGAAATTCGGTGTCGGCCCCGAGCGGGTGATCGACGTGCAGGCGCTGGCGGGCGACTCGGTGGACAATGTCCCCGGCGCGCCCGGCATCGGCATCAAGACCGCGGCGCTGCTGATCAACGAATACGGCGACCTCGACACGCTGCTGGCCCGGGCGGAAGAGATCAAGCAGCCCAAGCGCCGCCAGACGCTGATCGACTTCGCCGAGCAGATCCGCGTGTCGCGCCGGCTGGTGACGCTGATGCGCGACGTGCCGCTGGAGGAGCCGATAGGCGCCCTCGCCCTGCGCGAGCCGGACCCGCAGATGCTCATCGACTTCCTCGCCCGGATGGAGTTCCGCACGCTGGCGAACCGCGCCGCGGGCAAGCTGGGCGTCGAGGCGCCGGTGATCACCGAGGCGCCCGCGGCCCCCGCCGCCACCCCCGCCCCGCAGGCCGAGGCCGATGCGCCGCCCCCCATCGACCCCGCCGGCTACGTGACCGTGAGCGATGCCGCCACGCTGCAGGAGTGGTGCGCGCTGGCGCGCGAGCGCGGCCGGGTGGCGGTGGACACCGAGACCACCTCGCTCGACGAGATGGTGGCCGAGCTGGTGGGCGTGTCGCTGTGCGTGGAGGCAGGCTCGGCCTGCTACATCCCGCTGGGCCACGTGGAGGGCACGGGCGACCTGCTGGGCGCGCGCAGCCCCGCCCCCGGCCAGATGGACCGCGAGGCGGCGCTCGCCCTGCTGCGCGACATCCTGGAGGACGAGGCGATCCTGAAGATCGGCCAGAACCTCAAGTATGACCTGAAGGTGCTCGCCCGCGCCGGCGTGAACGTCTCCCCCATCGACGACACGATGCTGATCTCCTACGCGCTCGATTCCGGCCTCGGCGGCCACGGCATGGACGCGCTCTCCGAGCGCCACCTGGGCCACAAGCCCATCCCGATCAAGTCGCTGCTGGGCACCGGCAAGTCCGCCATCAGCTTCGACCAGGTGCCGATCGCCGCCGCGACCCCCTACGCGGCGGAGGACGCCGACATCACCCTGCGCCTGTGGCAGCACCTCAAGCCGCGGCTGGTGCGGGACCGGCTCACCACCGTCTACGAGACGCTGGAACGCCCGCTGGTGCCGGTGCTGGCGCGCATGGAGATGGAGGGCATCAAGGTGGACCGCGACCACCTCAGCCGCATGTCCAACAGCTTCGCCCAGCGCATGGCCGGGCTGGAGGCGGAGATCCACGAGCTCGCCGGCGGGGCGTTCAACGTAGGCTCCCCCAAGCAGCTCGGCGAGATCCTCTTCGAGCGCATGGAGCTGCCCGGCGGCAAGAAGGGCAAGGCCGGCGCCTGGGGCACCGGCGCCGACGTGCTGGAGACGCTGGCCGCCGAGGGCCACGAGCTGCCCGCCCGCGTGCTCGACTGGCGGCAGATGTCGAAGCTGAAGTCCACCTACACCGACGCCCTGCCCACCCATATCAACGCCGAGACCGGCCGGGTGCACACCTCCTTCAGCCTCGCGGCCACCACCACCGGCCGCCTCGCCTCCACCGACCCGAACCTGCAGAACATCCCCGTGCGCTCCGAGGAGGGCCGGCAGATCCGCGAGGCCTTCATCGCCGAGCCGGGCAACCTGATCGTGAGCCTCGACTACAGCCAGATCGAGCTGCGCATCCTCGCCGAGGTGGCCGGCATCGAGGCGCTGAAACAGGCGTTCCGCGACGGGCTCGACATCCACGCGATGACCGCCTCCGAGATGTTCGGCGTGCCCATTGAGGGCATGGACCCGATGATCCGCCGCCAGGCGAAGGCGATCAACTTCGGGGTCATCTACGGCATCTCGGCCTTCGGGCTGTCGAACAACCTGCGCATTCCGCGCGCCGAGGCCCAGGCCTTCATCGACCGCTATTTCGAGAAGTTCCCCGGCATCCGCGACTACATGGACAGCACCGTGGAGGGGGCGAAAGCAAGGGGTTACGTCGAGACCCTCTTCGGCCGTCGCATCCACACGCCGGAGATCAACGCCAAGGGCCCCGGCGCCGGCTTCGCGAAACGCGCCGCGATCAACGCCCCGATCCAGGGGGCGGCGGCCGACGTGATCCGCCGCGCGATGATCCGCGTGCCGGCCGCGCTCGAGGCCGCCCGCCTGCCGGCCCGCATGCTGCTGCAGGTGCATGACGAGCTCCTCTTCGAGGTGCCCGAGGCGGCGGTGGAAGACACGATCTCCACCGTGCGCGCGGTGATGGAGGGCGCGAGCCACCCGGCGGTGCATCTCGACGTGCCGCTCGTGGTCGACGCCGGCTCAGGCCCGAACTGGGCCGCCGCCCACTGAGACCGCGGCCCGGACCACCCCCGGAAGGCTCGCCACCAAAGCGCCTTTCCCGGCGGAGGACCGGCGAGCGCCCCGGTCTTCCGCCGCGCCAGACCACGCCTGCCGCGAGACGCCTGTCTGCGTGAGTTGGCCGGGGCCGCGCAGGCAGGCCCTGTCCCGCAAAGCGCCCCGCTCACCCCTTCCGCCCGGGCGACCAGCCCGGGCCGCGCCCGACCCTCCCCCCGGGAGGGCGCGATGGCGATGTCGCTTGCCGATCAGCCGTCGTCCGGGGCTTTCACGATAAACCGCTGACCACGGGCGTGGCGGCGCCCACCCAGGGTCGGGCGCGGCCCTCAGCGCGCAGCTCGGATGAATTAAGTTTCCGAGAATCTGTGGCAGGAGTTCAAAATAAGTATTTGAAAATATAATATTCCATAAGAAACGCTCGCCCATCGCGCTGTGCGCAACAGCACTGCGCAGGCGCCCGCAGCCCGGCACTGAGGAGCACGGGCATTCCGCCCGGTGCGAGGTTTCCCGATGTCTCCCGAAGCGGCGCCGCCGTCCTCCCTCCTGCTGCTCGCGATCGCCTGCGGCTCGGCCGTGGCCTATACCGTGTCGATGGTGGCGATGAAGTTCTGGTCCAGCGGCCCGCCCGCCCTGCTCGCCCCGGTGATCGCGCTGGCGCTGCTGGTGGCGGTGGCGCTCGAGATCGTGGCGCTGCGCCACGAGCGGCTGGGCCTGATCTACATCGCCATCCTCGGCATCGAGGTGGTGCTGATCGCCGCCGTCACCAGCCTCGTCTTCGGCGAGCAGGTGAGCGGGCGCGAGCTCGCAGGCTGCCTGCTGGTGATCGCCGGCACCGCGCTCGCCTGGAGCTGAGGCGCCGGCGGGCGGGCTCAGGCGAGGCCGAGCACGTCGATCATCGTGTACTCGCCGGGCTGTTTGTCGAGCCCCCAGAGCGCGGCCTTCACCGCGCCGCGGGCGAAGATCATCCGGTCGGAGGCGATGTGGCGCAGGGCGATGCGCTCGCCCAGCCCCGCGAAGATCACCTCGTGCTCGCCCACCACGTCGCCGCCGCGCAGGGCGGCGAAGCCGATGTCGCCGCGCCGGCGCGCACCGGTCTGCCCGTCGCGCCCGCTGTCGGAGACCTGGCCGAGCTCCACGCCCCGGCCCTCGGCCGCCGCCTCGCCCAGCATCAGCGCGGTGCCGGAGGGGGCGTCGACCTTGTGGCGGTGGTGCATCTCGACGATCTCGATGTCGAAATCCGCGTCCAGCGCCGCGGCGAGCCGCTTCGTGAGCAGCGTGAGCACGTTCACCCCGAGCGACATGTTGCCGGCGCGCACGATGGTGGCGTGGCGCGCGGCGGCGGCGAGGCGCGGCAGCTCGGCCTCCCCGATGCCGGTGGTGCCGATCACGTGCACCGCGCGGGCCTGGGCTGCGAGGGCGGCATGGGCCAGCGTGGCGGTGGGGCTGGTGAAATCGATGGTGGCGCGCGAGCGGGCCAGCACCTCCAGCGGGTCGTCGGAGACGATGAGCCCGCGCGGCGCGCCGCCGAGGCATTCGCCGAGGTCGCGCCCCACCCATTCGTGCCCGGGCCGGGCGGTGACGCCGCAGAGCTCGGCCTCCGGGTGCTCGTCCACCGCGGCCACCAGCATGCGGCCCATGCGGCCGGCCGCGCCGAGAACGGAAATCGGGGTCTTTTGCATCGTCGCCTCCTCGCAATCGCCCTCCCGATAGCACGCCGAGCGGGGCTGTGCGAGGGGCGCGCGCTTGCCCCGCCCCCCCCCGTCCCCCTACATGAAGGGATCAGGCCGGCAATCGCCGGCAGTGGAAGGTCAGCATGCAACAGCTCGCGCCCCCCGCGATCACCGAGGAGGAGATGGCCCGCAGCGCCCGCGAGGCGGCACTGCTGCTGAAGGCGCTGGCCCACGAGGGCCGGCTGATGATCCTGTGCCATCTCGCGGCCGGCGAGAAATCGGTGACCGAGCTGGAGGCCCTGCTCGGCACGCGGCAGGCCGCGGTCTCGCAGCAGCTCGCCCGGCTGCGGCGCGAGGGCATGGTGGCGCATCGCCGCGAGGGCAAGTCGATCCTCTACCGGCTCGAGGACCCCCGCGCCGCCCGGCTCATTCACCTGCTCTACGACATGTACTGCGGCCCCGACCCGAGCGGCGCCCCCGGCTGAACGCCCCTGCCGGGAACGCGGCCACGGGCTCCCCCTGCTGCCGACCGGCATCGGGCGGAGGGGGGCCCGTCGCGGCACCTTCCCCTGCGCCGCGCGCGGGCGCCTCCGGGCCCTGCCGGGGGCATGACGGGGAAGCGGTCCTGGCGCCGAGCGGCGCCCTGCCCGGCAACGCCCCGCGCGCAGGCTCCCTGCCCTTCCCGATGCCCGGCGTCAGGATTGGACCTTGCCGCACATCGTTCCGCCGCGCAGACCGACATCGTGCGCGGACGGGATCCGGCATATCAGTGCCGCCACCCGGGGCGACGCCCGTTTGCGGGCGGGACATGCCGGCAGGTGAGGATCGGCGAGGTCCGGCTCCGACCCGCACCCGGCGTAGGGGCTCACCGCGCGACGGGCCGCCCGGCCCGCACAGGCACCCGACGCACAGGATTTCTCTGAGCAGCGGGCGGGCCGATCCTGGCATCGAGGCGACGCCCGGAAGGCATCGGGGGGCTCTGGCGCCCCCAGGCGCGGTTGAACTGCCGCAAGGAGCCCGGAGGCGGCATTGACTGACCGCAAGCGCGGCACCCGGGAGGAGGGCATCACCCGACAGAAAGCGCGGCCCCGAGGGGCCTGCGCCGGCGCGGCCCTCAGCGCGCGCCGATGGACTGCCGGTAGCTCAGCGCCTCGGCGAGATGGCCGCGGGCGATGCGCTCCTCGCCGGCGAGGTCGGCTATGGTGCGGGCGACGCGCATCACCCGGGTCACGCCGCGGCCGGTGAGATTGAGCTTGTCGGCCGCGAGCTGGAGGAGCGCGCGGGCCGGCTCGGGCAGCTCGGAGACATCCTCGAGGTATTGCGGGCCGGCCTCGGCGTTGCAGCGCGGGCCGGCGGGGCCGTAGCGGGCCACCTGCCGGGCGCGGGCACGGGCCACGCGGCGCGCCACCACGGCGGAAGCTTCGCCAGTGGGGGCTGCAGCCATCTCGGCGATGGAGACCAGCGGCAGGTCGAGCCTGATGTCGATGCGGTCGAGCAGCGGGCCGGAGATACGGGCCTGGTAGTCCCGCGCGCAGTTGGGCGCCCGGCCGCAGGCGCGGGCCGCGTCAGACAGCCAGCCGCAGCGGCAGGGGTTCATCGCGGCCACGAGCTGCACGCGCGCGGGGTAGGTCACGTGCGCGTCGGCGCGCGCCACGGTCACCTCGCCGGTCTCCAGCGGCTGGCGCAGGCTCTCGAGCACGCGGGAGGAGAACTCGGGCAGTTCGTCGAGGAACAGCACCCCGTTGTGCGCCCGGCTCACCTCGCCGGGCAGCGCGCCGCGCCCGCCGCCGGTGAGGGCGGCGTGCGAGGCGCCCGGCGCGGGGTCGCGGAACGGGCGCTGGCGGCTCACCTTGCCGCTGCGCAGGTCGCCCGCGACGGAGGCGATCATGCTCACCTCCAGCGCCTCGCGCGCCGAGAGCGGCGGCAGCAGGCCGGGCAGGCATTTCGCCAGCATCGATTTCCCGGCCCCCGGCGGCCCGACCATGATGAGGTTGTGCCCGCCGGCCGCCGCCACCTCGAGCGCGCGGCGGGCCATCTCGTGGCCCTTCACCTGCGCGAGGTCGACACGGCCGGGCGGTGCGTCTTCCGGCCGGGCGGGCTCGGGCGGGGTGAGCGGCGCCTTGCCGGAAAAATGGTTGAGCAGCGAGAGCAGGCAGGGCGGCGCGAGGATCTCCAGCTCGCCCACCAGCGCGGCCTCCGGCCCGCTCTGCGCCGGGCAGATCAGGCCCTTCTCGAGGCTCGCCGCCGCCACCGCCGCGGGCAGCGCGCCCACCACCGGGTTCAGCCGCGCATCAAGCGTGAGCTCGCCCATCGCCACGTAGCGGGCGCATTCATCGGCCGGGATCACCTCCATCGCCGCGAGCAGGCTGAGCGCGATCGGCAGGTCGAAATGCGAGCCCGCCTTGGGCAGGTCGGCGGGCGCGAGGTTGATCACGATGCGCCGCGAGGGCAGCGAGAGGCCGAGCCCGCTCAGTGCCGCGCGCACCCGCTCCCGGCTCTCGGCCACCGCCTTGTCCGGCAGGCCGACGACCTGAAAGGCCGGCAGCCCGCCGGAGAGCGCGCATTGCACGTCGACCTCGCGCGCCTCGGTGCCTTCGAAGGCCACTGTGTAGGAATGAGCCACCATGGCAGGACTTGGCCGCGATTCAGGTTAACGGGCCCTTAAGGCCGCGGGTGATCGCCGGGCTGGCGCAAGGGCCCGCGCGCCAGCCTGCTCGCCCGCCCCCGCGGCAACCGCAGCAACTCTGCCTCGCCCGGACATGCCTCCGGCGCTTGCACTTGTGCGCCTCCGGTGCATGCAGGTACGCGCCTCCGGCACTTGCAGGTACGCGCCTCCGGCGCTTGCAGGTACGCGCCTCCGGCGCTTGCAGGTACGCGCCTCCGGCGCGATGCCCTGCCCCCCGCCCCCCGCCTGCCACCGGGCGCGCCCGCGCGCCGCGGGGCGGATGGCGCGCGCAGGCTTTGCCTCCGGCGCCACGGCGTGCCAGAAGGGCGGGCAAGACCCTGCTCGAAAGGCTTCCCATGTCCTCACTCCCCCGGGACGCGCTGCGCGGCCACGCGGCGATGCTGATGTTCGCCATGCTCGTCTCCGGCTCGTTCAGCCTCGGCGGCATGGCCGCGCCCTTCATCGACCCCGCCGCGCTGAACGCCATCCGCTTCGCCATCGCCACCGGGGTGATGGGCGGGCTGGCGCTGCGCGCGGGCGCGATGCGGCGCGAGGCCTTCGCCGCTCCCTGGCGGCATCTCATCCTGGGCGGGCTGCTGGGCCTCTACTTCGTGCTGATGTTCCGCGCCCTGCAGATCACCGACCCGGTATCGACCGGCGCGGTCTTCACCCTCACGCCGGTGATGTCGGCCCTCTTCGGCTGGCTGCTGCTGCGCCAGGTCACCACGCCGCTGATGGCGCTGTCGCTGGCGCTTGCGGCGGGCGGCGCGCTCTGGGTGATCTTCCGCGGCGATCTGGACGCGCTGATGCGGCTGGAGATCGGCCGGGGCGAGTGGATCTACTTCATCGGCTGCATCGCGCACGCGCTCTACACGCCGCTGGTGCGCAGGCTGGGGCGGGGCGAGCCGCTGCTGGCCTTCAGCTTCGGCACGCTGGCCGCCGGCGCGCTGCTCATCGGGGCCTATGCGCTGCCGAGCCTCGGAGAGACCGATTTCACCGCCCTGCCCGGCACGGTCTGGGTGGCGATCCTCTACACGGCGGTGTTCACCACAGCCGTGACCTTCTACCTGCTGCAGTTCGCCGCCCTGCGCCTGCCCAGCGCCAAGGTGATGGCCTACACCTACCTGGTGCCCAGCTTCGTGATGGTGTGGGAGGGCGCCCTCGGCCACGGCTGGGTGGCGCCACAGGTGCTGCCCGGCGTGCTGGCCACCGTGGCGGCCCTGCTGGTGCTTATGCGCGCCTGACCCCGAAGGCGGCCCTGCGGGAGATGGGGGGATGGCACCCCCCGCGATCGCCCCACGGCCCGCCGCCGACGGAGGCCGGCTCGGCGCCTCCCGCCGGCGCAGACATGGCACGACCCGGGGCTGCGTGCCCAGGCGCGAGGACAGGCGCCGCCGCTCAGCGCGGCGCGAGGGCGCGCAGGAACAGCGTGTCGAGGAAGGCCTGGGCGCCGTCGATGGCAGCGCCTTCGTCGGCCGAGAGCACAGCCTGCACCTGCACCTGGAAATCGGCGTAATGCTGGGTGGTGGCCCAGATGGCGAAGAGCAGGTGGCGGGGCTCGACCGGCGCCATGCGGCCCTCGGCGATCCAGCCCTCCAGCACCGCGGCCTTCTCCTCCACCAGCTCACGCAGCGTGCCGGTGAGCTCCTCCATGATCAGCGGCGCGCCGCGGATCACCTCGTTGGCGAAGAGCCGCGAGGCGCGCGGGTTCTCCCGCGACATCTCCAGCTTGCGGCGCAGGTAGGCGCGGATCTCGTCGAGCGGCTCGCCCGCGGGGTCGATGCGGCGCAGCGGGTCGAGCCAGCCGTCGAGCGTGGCATCGAGCACCGCGCGGTAGATTTCCTCCTTCGAGCGGAAATAATACAGCAGGTTGGGCTTGGACATTCCCGCTTCCTGGGCAATCCTGTCGATGGTGCTGCCGCGGAACCCCTCGGCGGAAAACACCTCCAGCGCCGCCTCGAGGATTTTCTCCTCGTTCTCGCGCTGGATGCGTGTCTTGGCCCTCACGGCCGGGTCTGGCGCGGATTCAGTCATGCACCTGGTCTCCCCTGCACTCTTTACGGGCAGACTCCGCCAGTTTGACCGCATGGTCAACAATTCCTTGACGCCCCGGGGTGCTGTGATAGCGTTTTTTCCGTCCAACAGCCGGCGGAGCCCCCGTGCGCCGCCCCAGGAGAGAGCCATGGTCGCCCGCAGCCTGCCCAGCCAGACCGCCCCGCGTGCCCCAGGGGCCGCGCGGTCTTCCGCGGCGGCCCGGGCGGTGGCTCCCTCGCGGATGTTCCCGCGCCGCGCGAGCGGCGCCTCCTCCCAGCCAGCCTTCCCGAAGGATACCAGATGACCGACCGCCCGCAGGCCACCCCCACCGTGCTTCTCGACGATGCCGACATGGTCGTCACGCGCTGGGACTTTCCCCCGGGCGGCGAGACCGGCTGGCACGTGCACGGGATGAACTACGTGGTGACCACCATGACCCCCTGCCCGATGCTGGTGGAGGAAGTGGGCGGCGGCACCCGCCAGAACCACAGCCCGGCCGGCCGTGTCTACCGCGGCTGCGAGGGCGCCGAGCACAACGTGATCAACGAGGGAACCGAGCCGATGAGCTTCATCGAGCTCGAACTGAAGAAGAAGGACTGAGAGGCATGACCGCTCCGGGCAAGAACCTCACCGTGAACGCCGACCGCCTGTGGGAGAGCCTCGATGCGATGGCGCAGATCGGCCCCGGCCTGCGCGGCGGCTCCAACCGCCAGACGCTGACCGACGCCGATGCCGAGGGCCGCGCGCTGTTCCAGGCGTGGTGCGAGGCCGCCGGCATGACCATGGGCGTGGACCAGATGGGCACCATGTTCGCCCGCCGCGAGGGCACCGACCCCGAGGCGCTGCCGGTCTACGTGGGCTCGCATCTCGACACCCAGCCCACCGGCGGGCGCTATGACGGCGTGCTCGGCGTGCTCGGCGCGCTGGAGGTGATCCGCTCGCTCAACGACCTCGGCATCCGCACGAAACACCCGATCGTGGTGACGAACTGGACCAACGAGGAAGGCGCGCGCTTCGCGCCTGCCATGCTCGCCTCCGGTGTCTTCGCCGGGCTCCACGCGCAGGACTGGGCCTATGACCGGGTCGACGCCGAGGGCAAGCGCTTCGGCGACGAGCTGGAGCGCATCGGCTGGAAAGGCGAGGAGGAAGTGGGCGCGCGCAAGATGAAGGCCTTCTTCGAGCTGCATATCGAGCAGGGCCCGATCCTGGAGGCCGAGGGCAAGGACATCGGCATCGTCACCCATGGCCAGGGCCTGTGGTGGCTCGAGGTCACCCTCACCGGCAAGGACGCCCACACCGGCTCCACCCCGATGAACATGCGGGTGAACGCGGGCCTCGGCATGGCGCGCATCACCGAGCTCGTCCACACCATCGCGATGGAGGCCCAGCCCGACGCGGTGGGCGCCATCGGCCAGGCGAATGTCTACCCCAACTCGCGCAACGTGATCCCCGGCAAGGCGGTGTTCACGGTGGACTTCCGCTCCCCCGACCAGGGCAAGCTCGACGCCATGCGCGCGCGGCTCGAGGCGGAGGCGCCGAAGATCGCGGCCGAGCTGGGCCTCGGCATCGCCATCGAGCCGGTGGGCCATTTCGACCCCGTGACCTTCGACGAGACCTGCGTCGCCGCCCTGCGCGGCGCGGCCGAGCGGCTGGGCTTCAGCCACCGCGACATGGTCTCGGGCGCGGGCCACGACGCCTGCTGGATCAACCGCGTCGCGCCCACCGCGATGGTGTTCTGCCCCTGCGAGGGCGGTCTTTCCCACAACGAGGACGAGAACATCACCAAGGACTGGGCCGCCGCCGGCGCCAACGTGCTGATGCACGCCGTGGTCGAGACCGCGGAGATCGTGGGGTGAAGCCCGGCCTCGCCGCGCTCCTGCTGCTGGCCGCCTGCGGGGCCGGCCCCGCTGTCTCCCGGCAGGGCGGCTCTGCGCCTGCCGGGGCGGCGGACCAACGTCCCGCCCTCCGGCCAGGGGTGCGGGACGCAGGCGCGGCGATGGCGAACCTGCGCGCGGGGCAGACGGCGGACTACCGGATAGAGGCCGGCGGCGTGGATGCCGTCGGCACTTTGCGCCTCGAGGTTGCGGAGGTCACCGACCGCGAGATCACCCTGCGGTTCTGGCTACTCGACATCCCCGAGGACGAGAATGGTGCCGATGGGCGGATCTGGCCGGATGGCCGTCAGTCCTCGCTGCTGCGCGAGGAAGTGTTCGACCACGAGGGTCACCGGCTGCGCACGCACCAGCCGGAGGGTGACTTCAACCGCCTCTTCAGCCCGCATGATTGCCGTTTCGAAGACCTCGGTTGCGTGACGCAGGCCGAGTTCCGCGATTCCGGCATGCTGGACGCCCAAGCCACCATCGACCCGAAGTGGCGCTTCGCGGAGGGCGTCTGGCACGGGTTCTGGGAAGACGTGGATTTCCGGGGGAACATGAATCCCGATCCGGAGACGGGAGGACTGTTCATCCCTTTCATGGCCGAGGCCGTGTCCTTCTCCGAGGATGGCTTTCCGCTCGACTATGCCGAGAAAACCCGGACTTACGAGCTCGTGATGCGGAGAGAAGGACCATGACCCGCCTGCCCGCCCTCTTTGGCACCGCGCGCGGGGCCCTTGCCGCGCTGCTGCTGCTCGGCGCCTGCGCGCAGGAGGCGCCGCAGGCCCCTGTCGTGCTGCCCGAGGCCCGGCCGGGCGTGAGCGACATTTCCGCCGCCGTCGCGAACCTGCGCGAGGGCCAGCTCGCCAGCTACCGGTTTGCGACCATCGCCCCGGACGGCAGCCTCACCGACCTGGGCCCGGTCTGGCTCGAGGTGATCGGGGGCGGCGATGGCGTCGTCAACCTGCTGGCCTGGAAGGACATCGGGGAGGATCCGGCCTCCGCGCCCGAGGCCGAGCGAGAGGCCCTGCACGCGATCGCGATGCGGATCGGCCGCACCGCCCCTGCAGCGCTCGACGGACATGCCCTACTGGCGTGGTCGGTTTCGACCGTCGACAGCGAGGGACGACTGCTCGCGCTCAGCGACTTCTCCGGCGACCTCGAAATCTACAAGCCGCATGACTGCAGCTTCACCACGGAACCCTGCAGCTCGAAGGCCTCCATGCTCCGGGGCAGGACACCGCTCACGCTCGAGGCCAGCACCACCGGGCGGTTGGAGGGCGGCGTCTGGGCGGGCTTGACCCGCGCCCGCATCTCCGTGGCGCCCTCGGCAAGTGCTCCGGCCGTCAACACCACCCAGCGGCGCTCGGTCTCGGCAGACGGGTTCCCGCTCGACATCATCACCTACACCGACACCGGCGGAACCATCTGGCAGCGCACCGACGCCCCGACCCCGCCGCCAGCAGAGGGCGCGTGAGCCGCGCCGACAGGGAGACACGCATGACCAAAGTCATCAAGAACGGCACCATCGTCACCGCGGACCGCTCGTACAAGGCGGACGTGCTGGTGGACGGCGAGACCATCCGCGAGATCGGGCCCGACCTGAAGGGCGACGAGTACATCGACGCCGAGGGCGCCTATGTCATCCCCGGCGGCATCGACCCGCACACGCATCTCGAGATGCCCTTCATGGGCACCACCGCGGCCGAGACCTTCGAGAGCGGCACCTTCGCCGCGGCCGCCGGCGGCACCACCATGCTGGTGGATTTCTGCCTGCCCGGGCCCGACGGCTCCCTCGTGAACGCGATCAACGACTGGCACCGCAAGTCCGCCCCGCAGATCAGCGTCGACATCGGCTACCACATGGCCGTCACCGGCTGGAACGAGACCATCTTCGCGGAGATGGAGCAGGCGGTGAAGATGGGGGTGAACACCTTCAAGCACTTCATGGCCTACAAGGGCGCGCTGATGGTGGAGGACGACGAGATGTTCGCCTCCTTCAAGCGCTGCGCCGAGCTGGGCGCCCTGCCGCTGGTGCATGCGGAGAACGGCGACATCGTGGCCGCGCTGCAGGAGAAGTACATGGCGGAGGGGCTCACCGGCCCCGAGGGCCACGCCTATTCCCGGCCCCCGGAGGTGGAGGGCGAGGCGACCAACCGCGCCATCATGATCGCCGATGCCGCCGGCGTGCCGCTCTACGTGGTGCACGTGAGCTGCGAGCAGAGCCACGAGGCCATCCGCCGCGCGCGCCAGAAGGGCATGCGGGTGTACGGCGAGCCGCTCATCCAGCATCTCACCCTCGACGAGGGCGAGTATTTCAACCGCGACTGGGACTATGCCGCCCGCCGGGTGATGTCGCCGCCCTTCCGCTCGAAGGACCACCAGCAGAGCCTCTGGGCGGGCCTGCAGTCCGGCTCGCTGCAGGTGGTGGCCACCGACCATTGCGCCTTCACCACCGAGCAGAAGCGCTTCGGGCTCTCTGGCTTCCCCTCGATTCCCAACGGCACCGGCGGCGTGGAGGACCGGCTGGCGGTGCTCTGGACGCAAGGCGTGGAGACCGGGCGGCTCACGCCGGAGGAATTCGTCGCCGTCACCTCCACCAACATCGCCAAGATCCTCAACGTCTACCCGCGCAAGGGCGCGATCGTGGAGGGCGCCGACGCCGATATCGTGGTGTGGGACCCGAAACTCTCGCGCACCATCACCGCGGCGAGCCAGAAATCGATCATCGACTACAACGTCTTCGAGGGGTTCGAGGTGAGCGCGCAGCCGCGCTACACCCTCTCGCGCGGTGACGTGGTCTGGGCACATGGCCAGAACAGCCAGCCGCAGCCGGGCCGGGGCAAGTTCATCCCGCGGCCGCCCTTCCCCTCCGCCCACAAGGCGCTGTCGAAGTGGAAGGAGCTCACCACACCGCGCAAGATCGCGCGCGACCCGCAGAACATCCCCTCGGGCGTCTGACGCCCGGAACCCGGCATCGGGCGTCACGCGCCCGTGCCTGAAGGGGCGGCCCACCGCCCCCTCTGCCCCCCGGGGCCGCGCCCGCGGCCCTGAGCATTCCGCAACCTGCGAGAGACCCGCGTGAGCAGCCAAGTCATCCAGGCCAGGGGCCTCGACCTCACCTTCCGGACCGCCGACGGCCCGGTGCACGCGCTGAAGGACGTGAACCTTTCCGTGCAGCGCGGCGATTTCGTGTCCTTCATCGGGCCCTCGGGCTGCGGCAAGACCACCTTCCTGCGCGTGGTGGCCGACCTCGAGCAGCCCACCGGCGGCGAGATCACCGTGAACGGCATGAGCCCGGCCGAGGCCCGCCGCGCCCGCGCCTATGGCTACGTGTTCCAGGCCGCCGGCCTCTACCCCTGGCGGACCATCGGCGGCAACATCCGCCTGCCGCTGGAGATCATGGGCATCCCGCGCGCCGAGCACGCCGCCCGCGTGGCCCGCGTCCTCGAGCTGGTCGAGCTCACCGGGTTCGAGAAGAAATACCCCTGGCAGCTCTCGGGCGGCATGCAGCAGCGCGCCTCCATCGCGCGCGCGCTCTCCTTCGACGCCGACATCCTGCTGATGGACGAGCCCTTCGGCGCGCTCGACGAGATCGTGCGCGACAAGCTCAACGAGGAGCTGCTCGGCCTGTGGCGCCGCACCGGCAAGACCATCGGCTTCGTCACCCATTCCATCCCCGAGGCGGTGTATCTCTCCACGAAGATCGTGGTGATGTCGCCGCGCCCGGGCCGGATCATCGACGTGATCGAGAGCGACCTGCCGGCCGAGCGCCCGCTCGACATCCGCGAGAGCCCGGAGTTCCTCGCCCTCGCCCGCCGGGTGCGCGACGGGCTGCGCGCGGGGCACGGCTATGACTGAGCGCGCACGGGAGGCGGACATGGCTACCAAGACCGATCTTGTGACATGGGTTGCTCAGGCGCTGACGGAGCTCGGCGGACGCGGAAGCGTAGTCGATGTGGCGAAGATAATCTGGCGCGACCACAGCGAGGACCTGCGTGCCTCCGGTGATCTCTTCTACACTTGGCAATACGACATGCGATGGGCGGCGCAGTCTCTGCGGGACACGGGCCGGGCGACTCGTGACGGGCGAACCTGGGTGCTGCTGTGAAATGCGTCGTCCCCGTGCTCACCGTGCTCGTGGTTTTCGTCGCGCTCTGGTACGCCTTCGCCGTGGTGCTCAACGCCCCCTGGGCGCGCGACCGGGCCGAGCGCGCGGGCACCGAGCTCAGCTTCACCGCGCTCGTGGCCGACACCTGGGCGCAGGAGAAGCCGCTGCTGCCCGCCCCGCACCAGATCGCCGCCGAGGTCTGGCACACCACCGCCGAGATGCGCATCACCTCGAAGCGCAGCCTGGTCTGGCACGCCTGGGTGACGCTCTCGGCCACCTTCGCGGGCTTCGCCATGGGAGCGGCCCTGGGCATCCTGCTCGCGGTGGGCATCGTGCACAGCCGGGTGATGGACCTCTCGGTGATGCCCTGGATCATCGCCTCGCAGACCGTGCCGATCCTCGCCGTGGCGCCGATGATCATCGTGGTGCTCTACAACATCGGCGTGCAGGGGCTGGTGGCGAAGGCGGCGATCTCGGCCTACCTGAGCTTCTTCCCCGTGGTCGTGGGCATGGTGAAGGGGCTGCGCAGCCCCGACCGGATGCAGCTCGACCAGCTCCACACCTGGAGTGCCAGCCGCACCCAGGTGTTCGGCAAGCTGCGCCTGCCCGCCTCCATGCCCTATCTCTTCACCTCGCTGAAGGTGGCGGTGGCCATCGCCCTCGTGGGCGCGATCATCGGCGAGCTGCCCACCGGGGCGCAGGGCGGCTTCGGCTCGCGCATGCTCTCGGGCAGCTACTACGGGCAGACGCTGATCATCTGGTCGGCGCTCGTCGGCGCCGCGGTCTGCGCCGGGGCGCTCGTCGGCCTCATCGGCCTCGTGCAGCGCCTGGTGCTCAAGCGCATGGGGATGGCGACATGACCCCTCGCCACGCCCCCCGCCCGCGCCCCGCTGTCCCGGGCCTGCCCCGGGACCTCGCGGGCACAGAGCGTGCCCTCGCCGCCGCCTCCCGGCGCCGAAGCACCTCCATACCCGCCCCACACTCCGCTGCCCCGGGCCTGCCCCGGGGCCCCGCGGGCACTGGGCGCGCCCTCTGCGCCCGCCCCGACCGCAGGCCCACATCGTCGCGCCGACCCGTCCTCCCGGCACCCCCCTTCCCCACGGAGGCCCCGGCATGAGCGGCATCCTCCTCTTCGCGCTGGCCTTCTGGCTCGCCGCATGGGCGCTCAACGTGGTGCTGGCGCGCCACCCGTCGCGGGCGGTTCGGCTGGTGGTGCCGGTGCTCTTCGGCGCCGCGGTGCTGATGCTCTGGGAGGGGGTGACACGCGGCCTCGGCGTGCCGCCGGTCATCCTGCCGCCGCCCTCGGCCATCTGGGCGGCGCTGATCTCCTCCGGCCCGATGCTCTGGGCCGATTTCGTGCAGACCTTCCTGCGCGCCGCCCTCACCGGCTACGTGCTCGGCTGCGGTGCGGCCTTCCTCTGCGCCATCGCCATCGACCGCTCGCCCTTCCTGCAGCGCGGCCTGCTGCCGCTGGGCAATCTCGCCGCGGCGCTGCCCATCGTCGGGCTCGCGCCCATCATGGTGATGTGGTTCGGCTTCGACTGGCAGTCCAAGGCGGCCGTGGTGGTGGCGATGACCTTCTTCCCCATGCTGGTGAACACGGTGGAGGGGCTGCGCGCCGCCGACCGTATCCAGCACGACCTGATGCGCACCTATGCCGCGAGCTGGTGGCAGACGCTGGTGAAGCTGCGCCTGCCGGCCGCGGCGCCGTTCATCTTCAACGCGCTGAAGATCTGCTCCACCCTGGCGCTGATCGGCGCCATCGTGGCGGAGTTCTTCGGCACGCCCACCGTGGGCATGGGCTTTCGCATTTCCACCGAGGTGGGGCGGCTGGCGCTCGACACGGTCTGGGCCGAAATCGCGGTGGCGGCCTTGGCCGGTTCCGCGTTCTATGGTGTGGTATCGCTCATCGAGAAGGCGGCCACGTTCTGGCACCCGAGCCAGAGGGGATAAGGGCTCCGGGTGCAGATGTTCAACAGGAGAGACACATGAAGAAACTACTGGCAGGCGCGGCCCTCGCGGCCGTCTCCGCCCTCGGCGCCCAGGCCGCCGACGAGGTGACGCTCCAGCTCAAGTGGGTCACCCAGGCCCAGTTCGCCGGCTACTACGTCGCCCTCGACCAGGGCTTCTACGAGGAGGAGGACCTCGACGTCGAGATCAAGCCCGGCGGGCCGGACATCGCCCCCGCCCAGGTGATCGCCGGCGGCGGCGCCGACGTGGTGATCGACTGGATGCCCTCCGCCCTCGCCAGCCGCGAGAAGGGCCTGCCGCTGGTCAACATCGCCCAGCCGTTCAAGAGTTCCGGCATGGAGCTCACCTGCCGCAACGACAGCGGCGTCACCTCACCCGAGGATTTCCCCGGCCAGACCCTGGGCGTGTGGTTCTTCGGCAACGAGTACCCGTTCCTGAGCTGGATGGCCAAGCTCGGCCTCCCGACCGACGGCGGCCCCGAGGGCGTCACCGTGCTCAAGCAGGGCTTCAACGTCGACCCGCTGCTGCAGAAGCAGGCCGCCTGCATCTCCACCATGACCTACAACGAGTACTGGCAGGTGATCGACGCCGGCCTCACCCCGGACGAGCTCACCGTCTTCAAGTACGAGGACCTCGGCGTCGCCACGCTGGAGGACGGGCTCTACGTGATGGAGGACAAGCTCGAGGACCCCGCCTTCGTCGACAAGATGGTCCGCTTCGTGCGCGCCTCGATGAAGGGCTGGAAATGGGCCGAGGAGAACCCGGAGGAGGCCGCCGGCATCGTGCTCGACAATGACGCCACCGGCGCCCAGACCGAGGAGCACCAGGTGCGGATGATGAAGGAGGTCGCCAAGCTCACCGCCGGCTCGAACGGCGCGCTCGACGAGGCCGATTACGAGCGCACGGTGGAAAGCCTGCTCTCCGGCGGCTCCGACCCGGTGATCACGAAGGAGCCCGAGGGCGCCTGGACCCACGCGATCACCGACAAGGCGCTGGACTGACCCCGCGGTCTGCCCCCTGAGCCGCTCTCGCCGGCGGGGGGCAGACACCGCGCCGGCTTGCGCCCGGGCCCCGGCTCTTCCGCCCCCGGGGCCCGGCGCGAGCCCCGGCCGCGGCGCTGCCGCCGCGCGGCAC
>NZ_QRGC01000068.1 GCF_003448965.1 Oceanicella sp. SM1341 | reverse complement strand
ACGCGAGCGCCCGGCGCGATCTCTCGCCCGGGCGCAGGTTCTAGAAGTTATCGATCTGCTACTCTAAAGCCGGATTAGCGGTCAAGAGGGGGAAATCCGACCGCTCACACGTTGTGCGGCTGCAGGAACAAGGACTGGGACAGAGAGTCATAGAAGCTCTCGAAGGCCAGCGGGTCGGAAATCTCGGTCTGGTTCGTCTGACCGGAGGCGCGAACGATGGTGACGCCGGATGACTCTCTAATCGAGACGGTCAGGCGCGACAGGTCCCTGCCATAGCGTGTAGCGGAAACAGTCCCCAGAATTGGGTCTACGCGATCAATGACGTATTCAAGATCCTGAAGCGTGGAGACAACCGCCTGAAGAACGGCGTCGCGGTCAGCCGTATCGTACTCGCGGGTAGAGATGACGCGCTGTGCCGCTTGGCTGCGCGTCGATTGCAGGACCTGTTGCGTGCTGTTCATCTGGCAACCGGCGATCAGGAAAGTAACCCCGAAAAGAAACAGAGAATTGAGAGCTTTCACAATCGATCTCCTCATATCGAATGGGCCGTCAAAAAGGCAGATTGAGCTACACGCTCGAAAAACTGCTGGTACAGGCTCGGATCATTCAGGGTCTCGCCCGTGGACAGCATTGCGCCAGGTCGGTTCACGACCCGTTGGAAGATCGCTCGCACGATTGTCCCGCCGCCCTCCGGAAGGGCGCGCACCGACACTTGGACCCGCAGTTGCGCTCCGGCGCGTTTGGAGCCCACGATCACGCCGGTTTGGGTGCTGCTCTCGTCGATGCCAAAGCCAAGATCCTGCAGCGCTCCGAGGGCCGATTGCATCATCAGCTCCTGGTCACCAGTCTCGAACCGGCGCGACTGTTGCGACCGTGCAGACACCGCGCTCGAACTCGGGCTCAACGATGCCAGTTGCTGCTCCGGCGTCGCCGCGCAGCCTACCATCAAAGTCGCGAAGCCGCAGAGAACGGAACGGCGCCCGAGCATCAGAACGACGATTGGCGATAGCTGAAATCGCTCACCCTGCCAGTTGCATCATACTTGACGATCACGGTCAGAGTGCGCTGCGTCGTCGCCGACGCCGCGGCGTTCGCTCCGACACCTGCCAGAAACAGCGCGTTCACGCCACCTGATGACCCCGAGTAGGCGCTCTGCGTGGAGATCTTGTCGTAGATCCAGGTCTCGCCCCCGCCGGAGTTGCTGGTAACAACGTTCGGCGAGCCGAGAACGGAGGCAACGTCAGAACCGGTCATGCCGACATGAATCTCACGCTGCACAACCCCGACGGTGAGCTTGTCGTCGGCGCTGTTCGCGGCAGCCACATCGCGGGCATGTTCGCTGGCGGGTGTGCATGCGGCCAGAGCGGCGGTCGCGGTGATGCAGAGAAGGGTGAACCTGTACATTTTCACTCCGTGGTGTTCGATTTGGCCTGCGCTTCGCGCTCGGCCAGAGTGTTGAGCTCGGCGACCGGTCTTGCGGCGTCGGGCGCGTCATCGGTTTCCGAGAGAGTGGTCAGTGACCGCCCCATCGTGTCCCCGAGCGGGACAAAGAAGTCCCTCTGATAGAACTCCGGACTGTCGACCTGCGCCTCTTGGATTTGAGAGATGACAGACGCGTTTGCACGCACTGCGCTCTCCTCCTCCCCCCGGCTCTGCACGACCACGGCGAGACGAAGGGAGGATGAGCGCGTTCCGCTAACCACACCAGCTTCCGGTGCCACGCGTGTGATGCGGTACCCCAGATCGTGCATGGTCTCGATCACCGAGCGCATTGTGTTGTCGAAGTCCCCAGGCACGACCCGCGTCTGGATCGTGCGCAGCTCCACTGCGCTCTTCTTGCTCGGAACATACTGCAGGGCAGGCTGGGCACACGCGCTCAGGGCCAGCGCCGCGACAATTCCAAAAACTCGCCAACGCATCAGCGTTCTCCCATTGCCAGGCCGGCGCGGACCTTCTCGAAGAAGCCCGACGAGAACTCCGGTGCCGTCAGATCTTCGGCCCGGGAGAGGCCGTTGTTGCGGGTCACGATCCGCTCGAAGGAAATGCGGAGCTGCACATCGGAAGTGCTTACCGGTCTGGATGTCACCGTCGCTCGAATCACCTGATCCTTATCCCAGGTGGCGTTGTAGGAAGCTCCCATCAACGCAAAGGCAACAGTGAGCGCAATCTGCCCGGCCACCTCTCCGGTCTCGACCGCATCGCGATCCTTGGAGCCCGCGAGTACGCCGTACTGTGCCACGCTTTCCTCAATCGTGAAGCCGAGATCCTGAAGAACCTGCGTGGTTTCAATGAGTAGCTGCTGCTCCGTCACATCGTGGAAGACGGCTGTCTGCCGTTCGCGGATGGCAGCCGCGTCGGCTCGAGGCGCGCCCACCACGAGAGCTGTCTTGTTTGCCCAATCGGGGTCTGCACAGGCAGAAAGGGAGAGGGACACGGCAACTATCGCGAGCGCGGAAACGGCCTTTGGACGGGGAATAAGAGAGAACGGCCTCTCTGAGGCGATCATGGTGGAAAGGCGCAAATCACAAACCTCTAAACAAAGCGTTACCAAATCCCTATCGAGCGAAAATAAGCTTCTGTCAACCAGATGCAGCGACTGCATGAACATTTCCGAAGAGCCGCGGCCGGAGATTTTTCGATCCGGAGAGGCCGACAAGTCCAGAAAAGCGCCATGCCTTCAGTTGGGGCGGTCAGGCTGAAGGCATGGCTCCGATCAACCGGCTGTTCCTCTCGCGACACGGCCGTCCCAAGCAGCTGCCACCGCTTCAAGCGCCTCGAGTAGAGCGGCACCCGCCTTCGCTCGTATGCCGCCTCCGTCGACCCAGCCATGCTGCTGTAGAGCGGCGCTCAAACTGTGTCCCTCCATGCACACCAGGTCGAGCAGCGCGCGCGCCGTGACGGGGGTGGGGCGCAACATCGCAGACGTCTCGGATGTGAAGCCCTGATGTTTCGCGCCGAGTTCGGCCGCCGCCTGAGGGTTGCCCCGTCGAGCGAGGTGCCGTCGGGGCATCAGCCCCGCGAGCTCTCCAATCGCCCGATGCGCCTGGTCGAGCTTCCTCTGGATCGCAATGCGCCGCAGCGCCGCTCGAAGCTGCATCACCTGGGGGCTCTCAGACGTGCCGCCATTCCCCTCCCGCACCAGGCTGTCCACCGTAGGCGAGGCCGACGCGAGCTCGCTCAGCGCGCCATAGAGCACCCCCACCTCCACCAGATACGGCGGCAGGTTCATCGCCCTCAGCGGCCGCACCAGCGTCACATGCCCGGCGAAGGTGATCCGCTCTCCGCCCTCCCAGATCTCGATGGGCACCCACTCGCCCCGCGCGCCGCCATCCTGGCGCCGGGTGCGGCGCGGGCTGATGCGACGGGAGCGGGTGGCGGGGCCGCCCTCGAGGCGGGCGCGGATCTCGGCCACGGTCTGCTTGCGTCTCGGTTTTGCCATCACAGGCCCTCCGCTTCGATCTCGCCGCGCACCAGCTGCGCGGCTATGCGTTCGCGTCGCTCCCAGGAGGCCCGGAAGGCGGCTTCGTCAGGGGTGAGCACCTGGCCGGCGGCGAGGCGCTCGGAGATCACCTGCAGGCGGCGGCGCTCCTCGGTGGCGGCCTCGCG
>NZ_QRGC01000067.1 GCF_003448965.1 Oceanicella sp. SM1341 | reverse complement strand
AATAGATGGAGTATTCGGTCGTTCCCGCGCGACGGCTTCGAGCCCTTACTCGCCACGCGAAAACGCGATGGTCTTGGCTCGCTAACGCTAGCGCAGTGGTCATCCCTGCACCGTCGCCAGAAACTCTCGCATCCGCGTCGGCGCACGTCCCAGCAACTGAGCGAGCGTCGGATCGACCCGATCAAACTCGCCCGCTCGGGCTGCACGGAAGTATCCCAGCATGACGGCGATAGCACCCTCAGGTATGCCATTCTCCCGAGCATGGCGTTCCATGGAATCTTCCTCGACGATTTCTCGCGCGATGGGCCGTCCCAGGACGTCCGTTGCCAGCCGCGCGAGGTCGGCGAGGTCGAGGGCCTCGCTGCCAGTCAGCGGCGGTGTCGGACCGTCGAACGTCTCGCCGCGCGCCAGCAGGATGGCATCGGCGGCGGCAAGATCGTCGTGGGTCGTCCAGGCTACCTTTCCGTCCTCGGGGCCGGTCAGCGTCCCAGCCTCGAGTCCGTTCGCGTTCATAGCAACGGCGCTCGCCGCGTAGAAGCCGTGGCGTAAGGACGTCCAGGGCAGGCCCGAGTCCGCCAACATCTTCTCGGTCGCAGCGTGATCCCGCCCTGGCGGGAAGTGCGAGTCGAGCGCGCAGGAGACCTGGCTGGTATAAAGCACGCGGCCGACACCCAGTTCGCGCGCCACTCCGATCGCGGCCCTATGCTGCTTCAACGGATCTCCCCCCTTTGCCGCCGCATTCGACGAGACCAATAAAATCCGCTCGGCCCCGTTCCACGCATGACGCAGGCTGTCGGGATCGTCGTAATCGCCCCGGCGCACCCGCACGCCGGCCCGCATGAGGTCGCCCGCGCGATCCGGGTCGCGAACGCTGACGCCGATGCGTTCGGCAGGCACATGTTGCAGAAGGTGTTCGACGATCCTGCGGCCGAGTTGGCCGGTCGCGCCTGTCACAATAAGCATGTCTCAATCTCCTCGGTGGGTCCGCTGCGCGGTAAGTGATCGCGGGCTGATGGAGAGAGATTGATTGTTCTCTTTCCCTGAGACAGTTCGCGTATTTTCGAATACCTTGTTCTCTATGCAGAACAATGTCTCGAATGATGATCTGGCCATTTTTCTCGTGGTGGTTCGCGAAGGCGGGTTCAGGGCAGCGTCCAGACGCCTCGGGATCGCTCCTTCGAAGGTCAGCACGACGATCTCGCGGATGGAGGCTAGCCTCGGCGTGCCACTCCTGCGTCGCACGACCCGCAGCGTGGCCACGACAGACGCAGGTCAGGCACTGGCGGACCGGATCGCCCCTTTGTTCGCCGGGCTCGAGGAAGCCTGCGCCGAGGCCGCCGACACGGCGGGCCGCGTGCGGGGCCGGCTGACGCTTAACGTACCCGGGGCAGTGATGCCGGACATCCTTCCGCCGCTCCTGTCGAAATTCCACGCCCGTCATCCCGACGTCGAGGTCGAAATCGTGGTCGAGAACGGTCTCGTCGATATCGTCAAGGCGGGCTGCGATGCGGGCATCCGCTATGACGACGCCCTCGAAAAGGACATGGTGTCTATCCCGATCGGCCCCCGGACCCAGCAGAGTGCCCTTGCAGCGTCACCGGCTTACCTGGAGGCACGAGGTACGCCCCGGAGCCCCGAAGAACTGACCCGGCACGATGCGATCCGCTATCGCCTGCCGGATGGTCCTCTGCTGCCGTGGAGCCTCGTCGATGATTTTCGAACGGTCACCGTCCAGCCTGCGACACGCCTGATCCTGAGCGTGAACGCTCTCGACACGGGACTTCGCTACGCCAGGACCGGGATCGGCATCATTGGGACTTTCCGTAATTGGTTGGAGGAAGACTTCGCCGCCGGAACGCTCGTTCCCGTTCTGCCGAATATGTGGCCTTCTCGGAACGGCCCGCGTCTCTACTATCCAAGCCGTTTTACAACCGCGCCGCTCCGCGCCTTCATTGAAATTTGCCGCTGCGGCAGCGACAGGGTCTGAACAGCTAAGCTCTAATTACTACCGGGAAGAAATGATTTGTCCGCCGCGCTGCTGCCTCTCAGCAAAGAACGACTGAAATAGTCGTAGTTTACAAAACCGTTTGAAGATTGGTTAGGAGAAGTGCCGGTCCTTAATTCGAAAGGGGAATCGGCATGTCCCAAAGGCACTATATAGGGCTGGATGTCTCGGCCCGCACCGTCAATCTCTGCATCGTCGATCACGATGGCCAGGTGGTACACGAACGCAAGCTCTCCTCGGATCCGGAGGAGATTGCACAGCATATCCTGTCACTTCGGTTTCCGATTGTTCGTGTCGGCCTCGAGGCCGGAATGCTATCGCAACACATCTATGGGCGGTTGGCTGAAGCCGGTATCCCGGTCGTCTGCGTCGAGACCCGGCACATGAAAGCGGCGCTCGCCGCTCAGCTCAACAAGACCGACCGGCACGACGCGCGCGGCATCGCCCAGATGATGCGCGTCGGATTGTTCAAACCGGTCCACGTCAAGACGCCGAACAGCCAACGCCTGCGCACGATCCTGACCGCACGGCAACTTCTGCGGAACAAGCTTCAGGATGTCGAGAACGAAATCCGCGGCCTCATCCGCAACTTCGGCTATCACCTCGGAAAGGTGACGCCGCGCGACTTCGAACCACGGGTGCGGGAACTGATCGCCGATACCGACCTGCACGCCGTGGCCGACGCTCTCCTGTTGGCAAGACGCTCCTTGCGAGAGCAATTCGGCCGGTTGGACGATATGCTCGTTCGATTGGCGAAGCATGACGAGGTGACGCGACGCTTCATGACGGTTCCCGGCGTCGGCCCACTTGTCGCACTGACCTTTCGGGCAACGGTCGATGTTCCGTCGCGTTTTACGCGCTCGCGCACAGTCGGCGCCCACTTCGGACTGACACCTCGCAAGCAGCAATCCGGTGAAGTCGACCGCAACGGACGCATCTCGAGATGGGGCGATGAGATGATGCGAAGCCTTCTTTACGAAGCGGCGCAGGTGCTGTTGACACGGGTGAAACGTTGGTCAGCGCTCAAGGCTTGGGGCGCACAGATTTCGCGACGCCGAGGCCACAAGAAAGCGATCATCGCGCTGGCGCGCAAGATCGCTGTGATCCTTCATCGCATGTGGATCGACGGATCGGAATTCCACTGGGGCAAGCGGCCGGAAACCGCTGCGTCATCTGTTTAAGGTTCGACCGGGCACAGTCCGGTCGAGGCACATCCCCGCGAGGGGACGGGGAACGGCGAGCGCGCAAATACGACTTGACCGCCAAGGCCGATGCCGAGGTGACGTCGCAAAATAGATTGTCCCGCCGGCTCCTCTGATCCCATCCTGTGGCGGTCTTGTACCGACCACGAAGAGAAGCATGATCCTCGCGGGCGTGCCGCTCAAACCTCGTCGTCGGGCTCGACCAGATCCACATGGCTGACGCCGAGAGCCTGGGCGAGTTCAAACAACGTGATCACGGTTGGGTTCCTCCGGCCGCGTTCGAGGCTGCTGAGATATTGTTGGCTGAAGCCGGAACGCGCTTCGACCTCTTCCTGCGTCAGGCCCTTCTCCCGACGCAGGCGGGCGAAGTTCCGGCCGACCAATTTGCGCATATCCATGCGCAGGAAGATCGCGATTTACATACTTTAAGTTTATCAACTATAGTATGTAAATGAGCCGCTGGGGAGTGAGGGATTCCCCGCTATCCGGTTGGTCCGAATAGAGAAG
>NZ_QRGC01000066.1 GCF_003448965.1 Oceanicella sp. SM1341 | reverse complement strand
TCGATCGTCATCCGCGCGTCATCGGCCGGGCTGCCGGAGGGCAGCGCGGAGATGCAGCGGTAGGTCTTGCCGTTGCCGGGCCGCACCGTGCCGCCGGGCACCAGGGCGGCGAGCTTGTCGCGCGCGCCCGAGAGCGTCGGAAGCACGGTGGTCACCTCCTGCCCCTCCGCGCCGAGCACCGTCACCGGCCCCTCGCGGAACACCGCCTGCACGGGCCGCGCGGCCCCGGCCGGCGGCGTGACGGTCACCTGAGCGCCGAACACGTCGTCGAGCAGGCCCGTCAGCCCGTCGAAGAGCGCCATGCTCAGGCGGTCTCCGCCGCGGGGGCCGCGCCGTTGAGACGGACGAGGCCGGTGGCCGAGGGATTGCTCGCCACCGCCACGGCGACGCCGATGAACAGGTTGCCCGTGCCCGAGGTGGTGGTCACCTGGCTCCCGGTCCAGTAGAGCGCATCGCCGATCGCCCAGGGCTGCGCGTTGGGCTTCGGCAGTTCGAACACGCCGCGCGTGACGAGGGTGAGGGGTTCGCCCGTGGCCGCATCGTGCTGCGCCACGCCGAAGAGCAGGCCGGCCGCGACGCCGGCGCCGGCGTCGGTGTCGGCAGGCGCCGGGATGGTGAGGTTGTCGCCCGGCTGGATGTAGTTCTTCATGGCAATCTCCTTCATCGATGAGGATGGGTATTTGCTGGTTCCGGTATGTCGAGACATCGCAATCGTCGATCAGATGATTGACATCTCATACCGATTTGGCCGACCTCCTGATCAGGAGGGGTGAGTATGTGGATTCGGAATCAATTCGCCGGACCCGGCGGTGGTCTCGGGACCGGGCCGGACGGGGGCCTGTACGCAGGACCCGGCGGTGGCGCGTCGACCGGACAAGGCGGAGGGTTGTACGCCGGTCACAAAGGTGGGCTGTTCGAGGGGCCCGGAGGGGGGCTCTCCCGCGACCCCGGCGGCGGGCTCTACATGGGCCCCGGCGGTGGGCTGTTCGCCGGTCCTGGCGGCATGGTGTACAATGGCCCTCGCGGCGGGCTTTACCCTGGACCCGGAGGAGGCTTGTACTTCGAGGCCGATGCGAAGCCGTTCCGTGCGAACACTCCCCCCTGGCCCGAGTTCGTCCGAGCGCTCCTCCAGTTTGGCTTCGACTACCAGGCCTCACTGATCATCGACGCGTTCAGGCTCGCGGGACTTCCCCTGGGAATCTCTCTCGCCAGCAGACCGGAGAGCAGTCCGCTTTCATTTGCCGGGTAACAGCGATTACGCGCCGGGGTTCTTGTACGCCCCACGGTACTCGGTGACGGCCGCGCCGAAGATGTGGCGGGCGTTCATCGTCACCTTGTCGGGGTTCATGCCCTCGATGGTCTGCACCGTGGGCGCCTGGTAGCCGTCGAGGTAGGCGTGGGTCACCGGCGGCAGGTCGGAGCTCACGAGATACCAGGCGGTGTCGGAGCCGCCCGCCGCGGCGCCGAGATGGGCGGCCACGACCGGCGTGACGCTCGCCTTGAACGGGTTCGCGTCGGCGTCCTTCGCCGGCGTCACGCTGGCGGTGAACTGGCCGGCGGCCATCTCCAGCGCCGGCGGCACCAGCAGCAGGTTCGGCTCGACCATCAGGAAGTCATCCTTGTCCTTCGAGCCGAAGGCGGTCTGTTCCCACAGCGCCTTGCGGCCCGCGGCCACGGTGGCGGTCGAGAGCGCGCCGCCGGCGCCCGCGAGGTTCCTGTGGTCGGCGTGGAACAGCGCCTTCTTGTCCGACTTCAGCGCCGCGTTGGCGCGGATCAGCCCCCAGACCATCGAGGCCTCCATCACCCGCGCGGCCATGGCGAACTCGCGCGGGATGCGCTGGAAGGCGCCCATGTCGTCGTTGATGATCGCCTCGAAGGTGAGGTTGATCGTCCGGCCCCGGCGCTCGACCTTCAGCCCCTCGGCCTCGTCGGCGAGCGTCGCCTGCTGGTACTCGCCGTTCTCGGCCACCGGCTTCAGCGAGAAGTCACCCCCGAAGCGCACCGCGTGCAGCTCGCGGAAGTCCGAGGCGGTGACCGGCGCGCCGGTGATCACCGTCCAGTTGGCCGCGCGGCGCTGGTACTCGGCGGTGAGCGTGCGGCCCATCACCTCGGTGGTGATGTAGGCGAAGTCGGAGACGCCGAGCGCGCCGCCCATCATGCTGGTCGCGCGCATGCCGGCGCGCACCGCCGCCGCCTCGTTGAAGCCTCGGGCGGAGCCTGCGAGATGCATGGCGAGCGACTTCAGCCGCAGGCCGCGGTACTCGCTGGCCGGGCCCTCTGCCTGCCCCATCAGCGCGCCGATCATCCCCTCCATGCGGGTGTCGGTCTCGTCGCGGGTGATGGTGACGCGGTCGCGCCCCGCGCGCCCGGCCGGCGGCTGGGCGGCGGCCATCGAGGCGAGGAAGCGCTGGCCGGCGGCCTCCGCCCCGGTGCCGTCGTCGATCACCGCGTCGACGTCCGCCTGCATCAGCAGGCCGGAGGCGACATGCGGCGCGCCCATCTCGCGGATGGCGCGCACCCGCTCACGCTCCATGCGGATCGCGTCGGCGGCGGAGGGCGCGGCCATGGTGGCAGCCACCTGCGGCGCGGGCGTGGTCGACGCGGGCTGCTGGGCCTGCGGCGGCGTGGTGGTCTCCGGCGCGGTGGTGGCCGGGTCGGTGGGCTTGCTCATGGTGGGTTCCTTGGTTGCGGCCCGGCGGGCCTCGGGAAGATCTCCGGCCGGGGCCGGCTGCGGGGCCGGCGTGCCGCCCCCGCTGTGGTCGCGGCGCAGGGCCTTGCCGGCCATGCTCACCGCCTCGGCAAAGCGCGCCCGCCCGGCGTCGATCACGGTGCGGGACATGCTGGCGGCCACAGGGATCGGCGGGACGTCGGCGGTCTCGGGCTCGAAGCCGGTCACGGCATCCGCAAACCCCTCGGCCACGGCCGCCTCGGGCCCGAACCAGGTCTCCGCCTGCATCAGGGCACGCACCTCGGCGGCGCTTTTGCCGGAGCGGCGGGCGTAGACGGCGGCGTAGGTGTCGGCGAGCACGTCGAGCATGCCGGCGGACTTCCGATGCGCGGCGGCATCGCCGAAGGTCACCGTGGCGGGATCGTGGATCATCATGATCGAGCCCTCGGACATCTCGATCCGGTCGGCGCCCATGATCATCAGCGAGGCGGCGGAGATCGCGTCGCCCGCCACCTTCACCGTGACCGTGCCGTCATGCTCGGCCAGCAGCACGCGGATCGCCTCGCCCTCGGTCGGGTCGCCCCCGGGCGAGTTCACCCGCACCGTCACGTCGCCCGGCACCAGCGCCAGGGCATCGCGCACCATGGACGAGGTGATGATGCCGCTCTCGTACCACTCCTCGTCGCCCGAGGAGAGGATCGAGCCGTTCAGCACGATCTCGCCGTTGTAGACCAGGTCACGCCCGTGCATCGGCGTCCTCCTCTTCGCTGTCGGCGGGGTCATCCGCCGCGGTGTCTGGATCGGTGTCGGATTCGTCGTCCGGTGCGCCGGTGGGCGCAGAGGGTGAAGGGCGCGTGCCCCCTGCCCGCCCGGCGGGCGCCGCCCCGGGCATCGCCGCGTCCTTCGCGGCATCCTCGGCGCGCTCGTGGCGGATCACGTCGGGGTCGTAGCCGAGGCGGCGCTGCTGGCGCTGGCGGCTCGTCAATCCCGCCTCGATCTCCGCCGCCATGGCCGGGATCTCCTTGGTCGGGTCGATCAGCGCGCGCCGCGGCGCGGTCCATTCCAGCCGGAAGGCGTCGGGGCGGATGCCAGCGGTGAGGGCGCGCACCGGGCTGCGCGCCCCGGCCAGCGGCCAGGCCTCGGCGAGCCAGCGCGCCACGCCCTCGCA
>NZ_QRGC01000065.1 GCF_003448965.1 Oceanicella sp. SM1341 | reverse complement strand
GCGAAACGCACTCCCCATCATGAGATGGGTATCACCTCGCAACGCCAGAGCTCATCTACAACGTGGGCCCCAGACGCCGCTTACGTTTTTCTGGATTTCTGGGAAACTCGTATCGGCCTGACATTCGGCTCATGGGATTTCAGCCGCTCCCTGCGCCACTGGGTCAATGACGGGTTGATGACGCTCTTTTTCTT
This sequence comes from Oceanicella sp. SM1341, assembly GCF_003448965.1. Taxonomy (GTDB): domain Bacteria; phylum Pseudomonadota; class Alphaproteobacteria; order Rhodobacterales; family Rhodobacteraceae; genus Paroceanicella. Next base: position 3,778 of record NZ_QRGC01000065.1, on the reverse strand, counting down.
TGTGCTCTCGCTCGAGCTCAAGAGGGAAATCGTTCTGGGCGAATTGAGAAATCCTCGACAAGTCGCCTTGCCTCTGGCAGGGGCCGTGGGCGGCATGGTGGTTCCAGTCGCAGTGTATTTGGCGTTGATGTCCGGAGAATCCGGACTGCATGGTTGGGGAACCGTTATGGCAACCGATACGGCATTCGTAATCGGGTGCCTCGCGCTATTCGGAAACCGGGTTCCACCTACCCTGCGTCTCTTCTTGCTCTCCTTGGCGATATTCGATGATGTCGGCGCGATTCTCGTGGTCGCGCTCGGGTACGGAGAAGCCCTGAACTGGCCGGCATTCGGGGGAGGTCTGCTGGGAATTGGTGCCGTTGCAAGCGCCTCGCGGCTCGGAATCAGAAGTGTTCCGGTCTATTCATTGATAGGAGCGGGAATCTGGCTGTGTATTGACGCATCCGGCATCCATGCGACCATCGCTGGCGTCATTCTGGGCCTCATGACACCCACCGACGTCTGGGTCAGCGATGCACGTCTACGCGGGGTCCTGGGGCGTTTGCTGGCCCATCCTGCCGGCGAGTATTGGAGTGGCGATACCGCAGAACGTCATGACCTTCTCCAGGCCCGCACAGCAGTTACCGAATCCGTCTCACCAGTCGAGCGTCTCGAGATGATACTGCACCCTTGGGTCGGCTTTGCAATCATGCCGATCTTCGCGCTGGCTAATGCAGGCATCACGTTTCAGGGTGCCGATTTCCGACAAACAGTCACTCTGGCGATCATTGCCGGATTGGTATTGGGAAAACCGATCGGCATACTCGGTTTCAGCTGGCTTGCAGTTCGCTCCGGCATTGCGGTGCTTGCGACGGGTCTGTCTTGGCCCTTCATCGTGGCCGGCTCGTTTCTAGCGGGCATTGGGTTCACGATGTCGCTCTTCATCGCGGGGCAGGCCTTCGATGCGACGATGCTTAACGCTGCCAAACTAGGAATCCTGTCAGGATCGGCCTTCGCTGCGACAATCGGCACACTGATACTGCTTCAACTGACACGGCTCGAGACGAGGACATGATACGCAACCCATGACGACGCTCAGAGACTGCAGCCTTCTGGAGTGCCCAGGATTTTGGATTTGGGCCAGGGCGCTGCAATACAGCTGTCACCGGCGCCCTGACGAGCGGACAGGTTGCACCGCCGTTTGCCATGAGTGCGACGCTTTGCACCGCCGACAAATCCGCTCCCCGAAGCCTTCACTCGGAAAGGGCGTGCGGCAACGGAGACAAAGACGCTCTTTCGGGACATCGTCGATGGCCCGCACAGGCCCATTGTCCTGATCCACGAGTTCGGTCATCGATCTGCGCCATCCTCTTCGATCAGCCGTGCCGGATCACCAAGCGTGCGCTCGATGAGTTCCTGTCGCCGGGCGTCACTGGCTTCGGCGGTTTCCGAGTAGCGCCGTATCAGATACTGCGCCTTGAGCGCTGCCTCGTGCCAGTTGGCGGCAGGTTGGGCGAGGAGCTGTACTTCAAGTTCCTCCTGCCGCACGCGGAGCGCTCTTTGATCGGCTTCGAAATCCTTCAGGGGGTGTCGCCGGATATCGGCCGCAATCCTGCCTTCGGCGCTTCGCCTTGCATCGAGATCAACCGGATCGTCGGTCATCGCTGTTGTCTCCCTGGCATCATCGTTCGACCACAGTTTCAGCCCCTTCGGGAGGAGGCGATGCGTCTGCTCCCGACGTTCCGGCTTCCATTGCCCTCAAGTATCCGAAGAGATCACTGTCGGTCGTGAGAACAAGTGTCGTTCCACCCGCGATCATATCCTTGTAGGCCTGCATCGTTCGCGTGAACGCATAGAATTCAGCCGCCTCGGGAGTGATGTTGTAAGCTCTTGCATAGATGTCCGCCGCCGAGGCATCTGCCAGACCCCGGATTTCTTCCACATCCCGGTAGGCTTCGGATTGGATCTTGTTCAGGTCCCGCACGCGGTTGCCGCGGATACGCGCGGCTTCGCCATTGCCTTCGGACAGGAAACGCTCGGCGATCTGACGTCGCTCCGAAATCATGCGATCATAGATCTTCGGACGCACGCTTTCGTTGTAGTTGATCCTCTTGAAGCGGATGTCGAGCAGTTCGATCCCAAAGACACGGACCTTCTCTGCGGCGGCCGTGAAGATCTCCTGCTCCACCATTGCCCGGCCCTTCTGTATGGGAACCAGCGCACCGATGTCCTGCGCGCGTTCTTCATCCGTCAGGAGCGTGTCCCGTAGCGGCACCCGATCTTTCGTTGTCCGAATGATCTCGATAAGCTCGTGTTTGGCGACGGCATTTCGGGTCTCGCTGCCGAGAATGTCGTCGAGCCGCGATTGCGCGCTGCGCTCGTCGCGCAATCGCAGAAAATACTGCAACGGATCTGTGATCTTCCAACGGGCGAACAAGTCAACGGATATATAGAGCTTATCCTTGGTTGGCATGTCCGAAGGATTGCCGTCCCACTCGAGAACCCGGCTGTCGATCCGATTAACCTCCTGAATGAAGGGTAGTTTCAACTTGAGGCCAGCTGTCGTGACCGGTTCCCCGATGGGCTTGCCGAATTGCGTAATGATAGCCTGTTCGACTTCGCCAACCGTATAGAAGGCTCTCGGCGCGGTCACGACGACCGCAACGGCGAGTCCTGCAAGAACTCCAAATTTCATTTTCGTGGCTTATCCCCCCGAGCCCGATCGAGCGTCAGAAGCGGGAGAATGCTCGCGGTCGAGCCATCGACGATGATCTTCGACCCTATCCCTGGCAGCACATCCTGCAGCGTCTCGATATAGATGCGCCGCCTCGTGACTTCGGGCGCCTTCACGTATTCGGCCAGAAGCGCGGTGAACCGTGCGGCGTCACCTTCAGCCTCGTTTATGCGTTTTAGGCGATAGCCATCGGCCTCGCGGATGCGCTGGTCTTTCTCGCCCTCGGCCAGCGGAATGACCTTGTTGTATTCGCGGCGCGCTTCGTTGATCAAGCGCTCCTTCTCCTGCTGCGCCTGATTGACCTCATTGAAAGAGGCCTGAACCGGTTCGGGCGGGTTGATGTTCTTGAGCTGCACCTGATCGATGCTGATCCCCATCGCGTACTTGGTCGTCAGTGCCTGCATCTTCAGAAGAGCTTCGCTTTCGATCTCCTGCCGGCCTATGGTGATGACCTCGTCGACCGTGCGGTCGCCGACAACCTCACGCATCACCGATTCGGAGACATAGCGAAGCGTCGCGCCCGGCTGACGCACCTCGAAGAGGAATTTCAGGGGCTCTGATATCCGGTATTGCACCACCCATTCCACGAGAGCGGCGTTCAGGTCCCCGGTTACCATCTCGGTTTCGCGGCGGCCATCGACCGGGCTTTGAAACGGATCCCCTGCACCCGGTGTTGTAAAGCCGAATTCCTGTTTCAGCTGACGTTTCACGGGAACCAGCGTCGCCACATCGATTCCAAGCGGAAATTTGAAGTGAAGCCCCGGCGGAACCTCAGCGGTGTATTTTCCAAATCGCTGGACCACTGCGACTGAGTCACTTGGCACAGTATAGTAGGACGACCAAGCTACAACTGCGAAGAAAGCAACGGCCCCCACCACCGCGATACTCTTGGCGGGCGGCAGCCCACCTGGCAACAGCCCACCCAAGCGCTCGCGACCATGGCGAAGAATGGCATCGATCTCTGGTGGAGCGCGGTTCTGTGTAAGCCGCGTCTGGGGCCCACGTTGTAGATGAGCTCTGGCGTTGCGAGGTGATACCCATCTCATGATGGGGAGTGCGTTTCGC
>NZ_QRGC01000064.1 GCF_003448965.1 Oceanicella sp. SM1341 | reverse complement strand
CGCGGCCCCGGCGCGGCGCCGGCGGCCCGGCCCCGCCCTCCCGCGCCCTCCCGCGCATTGCGGACCGGGGCGGGCCGCTGCCGGCGGGGGCGGGCTTGACCGGCCCCGGGCGTGCCCCATCTCGGGCTAGGCATCCCCGGCGGGAGCGGATAGTGTTCGGCACGCCCGGCGCGAGCACCGGCGCCGGGCGACAACATGATCGGTTCAAGGGAATGCCATGCGGGAAAAAGTGGACGTAGACCCAAGGGTATTCGATCCGTCATTCTATCTCGCCCACTATCCGGAGGTTGCCGAGTCCGGCGAAGACCCCGAAACGCACTACATGACGAAGGGCTGGCGCGAGGGTAAGGACCCCTCGGCGCATTTCAGCACGGCGGAATACCTGCAGCGCTACCCGGACATCCGCGACGCGGAGATCAACCCCTTCGTGCATTTCGTGAAGCACGGCTATGCCGAGGGGCGGCGCACCGGCCTGTCCACCACCGCCTCGGCGCATATCGCCGGGCGGCTCGAGGTGCTGCTCGCCCACGAGGCGGTGCCGCCGGAGATGACCGAGCGCCCCGAGCCCGAGACCCGCGAGGGCCTCGCGGCCCTGCTCTCGGGCAGCCGCTTCTTCAGCTCCAGCCACTACGCCCGCCAGACCGGCGCGCGCGGCAGCCGGGCCGAGCTGGTGGCGCGCTGGCTCGACACGCCGCCGGCCCGCCGCCCGGCCACCAGCCCGGATTTCGACCCCGCCTTCTACCGCCGCACCTACCTCGCCGACGCGCCGGAGACCGACCCGCTCACCGACTGGGTGCTGCGCGGCCAGGCCCGGGGCCATTACCCCAACGCCCTGCGCGCCGAGGCCGATGCGCGGCTGATCCGGGTGCGCGCCGGCATCGACCGGCGGCACTACGCCTGGTCGCTGGGCGAGAAGCAGAAGCACGGCGACGCGGTGCGCGACTACGTGCTGCACGGCGCGCCGCTGGGCGCCGAGCCGCGCCTGCGCTTCAACGGCGATTTCGTGCGCGACACCTACATGCGGCGGGCCGGCGTGTCCTGCGCGCCCTACGCCTATTTCCTGCGCAACCGGCAGCGGCAGTGGATGTTCCAGGACATCGACGAGCTGGCCGCCACCTACCACGCGCTCTCCGAGGCCGAGGCCTTCGACCCGGCCTGCTACGCGAGCCTTGCCGGCATCGACCCCGAGCGCATCGACCCGCTGCTGCACTACATCCTGCGCGGGGTGCAGCGCGGGCTGCCCACCTCGCCGGAGTTCCACACCGGCTTCTACCTCGCCACCTACCGCGACCTGCAGGCCGCCCGGGTGAACCCGCTGCTGCACTACTGGCGCCATGGCCGCCACGAGGGCCGGCGCGCGGTGCCGCCGGCGAAGGCCCTGCCGCGGCGCAAGCTGGTGGTGCCGGGGGGCAAGCGCCCAACCTCCGGCCGGCCGCGCGCCATTGTGGTGAGCCACGAGGCGAGCTTCACCGGCGCGCCGATCGTGGCGCTGAACATCGCCCGCGCCCTCTCGGCCACCCATGACGTGATCACCTGGCTGGGCAAGACCGGCCCGCTCACCGCGGATTTCGAGGAAGTCTCGACCCGGATGATCATGGAGTTCCCGCCGGTGCTCGACGGGGTGGCGCTGCTCGAGGAGATGCGGGCCGAGGGCGGCATTGAGTTTGCCGTGGTGAACTCGGCCATCTCCGGCGCCACGCTGGAGCCGCTGAAGCTCGCCGGCATTCCCGCGCTGCTGCTGGTGCATGACTTCGCCAACTACGTCTACCCGCGCGGCAGCCTCTCGCGCATGGTGCTGAACGCGGATGTCTCGGTGTTCCCGGCGCAGATCGTGGCCGATGCGGTGGCCGACGAGATGAGCCACATGGGCCTCGCCACCCTGCCCGACACGATGCGCATCGCCCACCAGGGCTACAACGGCTCGGGCCATTCCGATGCCGCCGCCCTCACGCCCCGCGCGATCCGCGAGCGGCTGGGCCTCTCGGGGCGGCCGGACGTGCGCATCCTGTTCGGCGGCGGCTGGGTGCAGCCGCGCAAGGGGGTGGACCTGTTCCTGCAGGCCGCAGCCCGGCTGGCGGCCGACCCCGAGCAGGACTGGCGCTTCATCTGGGTGGGCGGCAACTACCGCCCCGACGACGACATGATCGTGTCGGCCTATCTCGCCGACCAGGTGGCCAAGAGCGGCCTTGCCGACCGGTTCGCCTTCTTCGAGGAGCAGCCGGACCTGGAGAGCTTCTGGGAGGTGGCGGACGTGTTCTTCCTGTCCTCCCGGCTCGACCCCTTCCCCAACATCGCCCTCGACGCGCTGATGCGCGACGTGCCGGTGGTGTGTTTCCGCGGCGCGACCGGCATTGCCGAGCTCACCGACCGTTTCGGCTTCGCGGTGCGCGCCGTGCCCTTCTGCGACAGTGCGGCGGCGGCGGAGGAGATCGCCGCGCTCGGCGCCGGGCTGCCGGGCGTGCGCGCCGAGTTCCAGCGCCGGCGCGAGGACCTGGAGACGGCGTTTTCCTTCGAGACCTACGTGGCCCGGCTGATCGGCTTTGCCGAGGAGGCGAAGGCGCGGGCGGCGGAGCAGGCGCAGCTGCGCACCCTGCTGCTGGAGCGCCCGCCGGCGGAGCTCGCCTCCGCCGCAGCCACGGTGCCGGACTGGGCGCATCTGGCCCGCAGCGGCAGCGCCGAGGTGCGGGCGGCCACGGTGGCGGCGATGATCGCCGGCGGCGGCCCGGTGGGTGCGCTGCGCATCGCCCCGGGCGAGCCGCTGGAGCGCGAGGTGCCGGCCTCGAGCCACGTGATGCTGGCGCCGCCGCGCGATGCGCCGGTGCCGCCTGGCGCCTGGATGCTGCATGTGCATGCGCCGAACGCCGCCGCGCTCGCGGCGCTGGTGGCCGCCGAGCTCCTGCCCGAGGACGCGCTGGTGGTGCTCACCTCGCCGCTCGGCGCGCTGGAGGCGCCGGAGGGCGTGCGCGCCCTGCCCGAGCCCTGTTTCGACCCGTTCGACGGGCTGGCGGCGGCGATGGAGGCGTTCAGCAGCACGCATGTGAGCCATGCCGACCTGAGCCTGGGGCTGGAGGGGCCGGTGTCCTGGTGCTTCGATGCGGCCTTCGTGGGCTCGGTGCTGGCGGGCGACCGGCCGGGCTTTGCCGCCGCGGTGCCCGATTGCGGGCCGGGCTACCTGCCGCGCAAGGCGCTGGAGCGGCTGGGCGGCGGGCTGCCCGAGGCGCCGGTGGCACCCTGCTTCGCCGGGCTGTTCGAGGCCGCGCGGCTCGCGCGGTTCCTCGAGGAGAGCCGGGCGGAGTACGTGCGCCTGCGCGCCGGCCTCGACACCCGCGCCGCCACCGCCCTGCGCGCGGCGATGTTCGCCCGCGCCTGCGACGCGGAGGGCGCGCTCACCCTGCTCTGCCCCGACCAGGAGGTGGGCCTGCTGGAGGAGGTCGACGTGGGCCTGCGCCACGGTGTGCCCGAGACGCGCCCGCGCGGCGTGCAGGGCGCGCTGCAGCCGCTGGTGATCGCCATGCGCTCGGAGAAGAGCGCGAGCCTTGCCGCAGCGCTCGCCCGCCTCTGGCGCGGCCTGCGCCAGGTGCGCCCCTGAGCCGGGGCAAGGCGCCCCCCCCCGCACAGCAGAAGGGCGGCCCCGGCGGGCCGCCCTTTCGCGTTCCGGCCGGCGCTGCGGCGGCTCAGAACTTCGGGTTCACGATATCGCTCTTGTGGCGGCGCAGCAGGTAGAGCCCGATCACCAGCGTGCTGGCCCCGATGCCGCAGACATAGATCGGGTCGATGAAATCCGGCCGGTAGGCGCCGTAGAACCCCGAGCGCATGCGCGCCACGCAATGCATCACCGGGTTCCACTCCAGCACCGCGCGGGCCTGGGCCGGCAGGTCCTCGGGGATGTAGAACACGCCCGAGAGGATGAACAGCGGCCGCATGGCGATGCCCCAGATGCGCTGCCAGGTGGGGAAGAAGGTGAAGAGCACGCAGTTGAGCGTGCCGATTCCCACCCCCAGCAGCGCGGCCATGCCCAGCGCCGAGAGGATGTTGACCAGGTCGAGGTTCACCTGCAGCCCGTCGAACAGGATGATGCCGGTGAGCAGCAGGAAGCTGGTCATGCACAGGGTGAGGAAGTTGAGGATCGAGCGGGAGATCACCGCGTCGATCGGCGTCACGGCGGGATATTGCATGAGCGAGCGGTTGAAGCCCACGGCGCCGCTCACGCTGGCGTGGAGCTGGGAGTACATCTGGTAGGTGAGGTAGCCGGTGCCGTAGAACAGCATGAAGCTGGTGCCCAGCGAGGGCGTGCGGATCATCGCCGAGAACACCAGCGCCAGCAGGGTGATGGCGCCCAGCGGCTCGAGAATGGCCCAGGCATAGCCGCCGGTCGACTTGCTGTAGGTGGTGGTCATCTCGCGCAGGATGAGCGCGAACTGCACCCTCAGCCACTGGAAGCGCGGGCGGCCGATGATCTGCGGCGCCGGGGAAAGCGGAGGGGAAAGCGGAGGGGAACCCGGTGCGCCGGTATCTGCCATCTGGCCTGACTCCTCGTGTCGTGACCCGGTTGTGACCATGCCACCGGGCAAGCCGCAATTGCAATTCCCTGGTCAAGATAGCATAAGCAGGGCATGTTTCGCGGCGTGGTCCGGCGCGGTGACGCGTTCGCGGATATGACATAACCGGCGCATGGGAACAACCGCACATTGGCCAACGACACCGAGGACAAGCGCAAGGACGCGCCGGAGGAAGCAGACCGCCGCAAGGCGTCGCAGCCCGGAAACGACGCGCCCCGGCGCCCGGCAGAGGGCGCACGGCCCGATGCACAGCAGCAGGACAGCACCACGGACCGGGCGGCGCCCGGAGACGCCGCTGAGCGCCCTGCCGCCGGTGGACCCCGCGCCGGAAAGCCCGCGCGCCAGGGCCGCGGACAGGGCGGAGGGCAGGGCGCCGGCCGCCAGGGCGTGAGCCAGGACGCTCGTGCCGCCGCGCGCCGCAAGCTGGTGGGCGAGCGCCGGGCGGCCGCGCAGGCCGCC
>NZ_QRGC01000063.1 GCF_003448965.1 Oceanicella sp. SM1341 | reverse complement strand
GCGGGCCCGGCGGCGGCTCGATCGCGCTCGGCGCGCCGGGCGAGGGCGCGGGCCCCCGTCGCCTCCGCCGCGTGCAGGGCCGCGGCGAGGCTTGCCGCCGCGGGCGCCTCCTGCGCCAGGCAGCGGTGGATGGCGGCCTTCTCGCGGTGCAGTTCCGCGTCCCACCAGCACGCCCCGCTGCGCCGCCCGTCCTCCAGCGCCCGGTCGAGCGCCGCGAGCCCCTCGGCATGGCGCCCGAGGCCGCAGAGCGCCCGCGCCTCCGTCGCCACGAACATCGGCTCGAACAGCACGAACCCCGCCCGGCGCAGCGGCTCGAGGTTCCGGCGCAGCTGGCGCAGCCCCGCGGCATGGTCGCCCGCGCGCTGCACGAGCCCGGCCTCGAAACACTCCGCGTAGGTGTTCCACACGTCGAGCGAGACCATGCGCGTGTGCTCCCGGAGCTGGGCGAGATAGCCCGAGGCCAGCGCCGCATCCCCCGCCATGAGCGCGAGCGGGCAGGCCGCCTCGGCCAGCACGTTGGACACCGAGGCGAGATGGCGCACGGACCAGGCCCGCTCGAGGGCGGCCGCCGCCTCCTCCAGCCCGCCGGCCTCGTCGCCGAGAAACCAGCGGCAGCGTGCGAGGATGATGCGGGCGGTCACCCCCTGGTCGAAGTGGAAGCGCACCGAATGGCCGCCCTCGGGCAGGTACTCGTAGTCGAGCAGCATCGCCTCCAGCCCGGCTGCGGCATCGGCGTGCCGGCCCAGCCAGTGCAGGGTGGCCGCCTGCATCCGCCGCGCCACCAGCGCGTCGCCCGGCGTGCCGGAGGCCCGGGCGAGGGCGGCGAAGCGCCCGGCCAGCGCGAGCCCCTGGCGCGGCTGCCCGCGGTTTATCGCGTCGACCCACAGCGCCCAGGTGGCGCGGAGCTGGTGATCGGTGTCCCCCAGCCGCCCGGCGATGCGCGCGAGCGCGTTCCAGGCCGCCACGCCGCGGTCCGGCGCGTCGGCGGAGATGAGCTGCGGCCAGCCGAGCGCGGTGTAGAGCTTCATCCGCAGGGTCTCGTCGAGGTCCGGGTTCGCGTCGAGATAGCGGATGGAGGCGGTCACGGTGGCGATGCACTCGTCGAAGAGCGAGAGCTTGAAGTAGAGCGGCAGGGCCTCGCCCGTCAGCCGGGCGCCGCCCAGCATGTCGCCGCCCGGCGCGAAGCACCAGTCGAGGCAGGCCCCGAGACTGGCGACGAGATGGCCGTACTCGGCGGCCACCTCCCCGGCGGTGCCGGCATAGAGCCGGGTGTTCGCCGCCGCGAGCAGGCCGCGCAGGTGCAGCCCGAGGCGCAGCATGGCCGGGCGCAGCGCGCCGCTCTCCACCAGCTTCTCGTGGGCGTAGAGGCGGGTGGTGTCGAGCAGGCGGTAGAACGGGTCCGGGCCGTCGGTGTCGAGCACCACGAGCGACTTGGCGACCAGCGCGGCGAGATGGTCCGCCCCGTCCTCGCTCAGCACCGCCTCGGCCGCGCTGCCGGTGAAGCGGCCGCGGAACACCGACAGCTCGCGCAGCGCCCGGCTCTCGGCCGGCTCCAGCAGCATGTAGCTCCAGTCCAGCGTGGCCCGCAGCGTCTGGTGGCGGGCAAGCGCGGTGCGCCGGCCGCGGCTGAGCACCCGGAAACTGTCGGTGAGCGACCCCGCCAGCGCTGCGAGGCCCATCGTCTCCAGCCGGCCGGCCGCGAGCTCGATCGCCAGCGCGATACCGTCGAGCCGGTTGCAGATCTCCACCACCAGCGGCGCGTCCGTCGCGGTGAGCTCGTAGCCGCCCAGCGAGGCGTCGGCCCGCTCGAGAAAGAGCTGCACCGCCGGCGCGGCGGCGATGGCGTCGGCGGGCGCCCCTGCCTCCGGTGTCCCGAGCGGCGGCAGGCGGTACACCCGCTCGCCGAGCGCGCGCAGCGGCTCGCGGCTGGTGGCGAGGAAGCACACCCGGCCGCTGCGCGCCAGCACGCCCTCCACCAGCGTGGTCACGCCCTCGACGACATGCTCGCAATTGTCGAGCACCACGAGGGTGGGCTCCGCCTCCATCGCCCGGGCGAGGGCCTCGCACAGGTCCCGGGCCCGGGTGGCGACACCGAATGCCGTGGCGACGGTCGCGGCCACGCGCTCGCCGGAGGTGACCTCGGAGAGATCGATCCACTCGGTCCGCGGCGCCTCCGCCACCCGGCGTGCAACGACCCGCGCCACGGTCGACTTGCCGATGCCGCCGGGCCCGGTGAGGGTCACGAGGCGGCCCTTGCCGAGCTGGGCGAGCACGGTCTCCACGCTCTGCTCCCGCCCGAACACCCGGGGCAGGCCGGGCAGGCGGGGCGCGGGGAGGGGCGCGCCGTCGCCCCCGGGGGCCGCCGCGCCGCCGCCCTGCCGGGAGACCGGGGCGATGAAGGCATAGCCCCGGCCGGGCACGTTCGCGATGTAGCGCGGGGTGGCGCGGGTGTCGCCCAGGGCCTTGCGCAGGCCGGAGACATGCACCCGCAGGTTCGCCCCCTCCACATGCGTGTCGGGCCAGACATGGGCGACGATCTCCTGGTGCGAGCGCACCGCGCCGGGGGTGGCGACGAGGCACAGCAGCACGTCGAGCGCCCGGCTGCCCAGGGCGACGACCTCACCGTCGCGCAGCAGGCTCCGCCGCTCGGGAACCAGCGCGAAGGGGCCAAAACGGAGCGTCTCTTCCATCCCGTGCCTCGAACCGCCATCCGGTGAGGGCAGTCCCGGCGTCGGCCGCCGGGAGTCTGCCGGGCAGAACTGTACACGAGTATTTCGCTCCGGTGTGCAAGTTAGATGCAGGCGGCGCGCGCGGCGGCGTCACTCGGCGGGCATGACCCGCCCCGGCAGGCTGAGGTCGCCCGAGGCGACCTTGAACACCGCTTCCACGCAGAGCAGCGGGGCATGCAGGTCGGCGTTGATCCTCAGCCCGGCGGTCACCCCGTCGAAGGAGGCCCCGGCAAGACCGCCCGCCGCCGCGAGCGGCACCGCGACCTCCACCGTGTCGGTCTCGAGGCGCAGGGGGTAGTCGGGGCTGTCGATCAGCAGCGGCACGCCGGGCCAGGTGGGCGGCACGCGCGGGGTTGCGCCCTCGGGGATGTCGCTCACCTTCAGCCCGCCGCCGCAGGCGGGGTCGGGGCCCAGCACCACCCAGTGCGGGTGCCAGACGTCGCGATTGGTACCGCCGCCGGCGGCGTCGTCGAAATCCGGGTGGAAGGTGACGGCAAGCGCCACGATGCCCCGGCCCGGCTCGAAGCCGATCTCGCCGCTGTCGAGCGAGGTGGGCCAGACATAGGCATGCACGCCGGAGCCGGCGAAGGCGCCCGTGGCCTCCGGCCTGTCCTGCCCTGCCGCACCGCGCACCCGGGTGCTGAACAGCACCTGCCCGTCGCGGAGCACGACACGGGTCTCGACGATGTCGAAGGCGGCTGTCACCGCTTCCGAGGGCGGGCTGAGCACCGGATGGGCCAGGGCGGGGAGGGGGAGGGCGAGCAGCAGCGCTGCGATGGCGGAACCTGCGGTCATCGTCTCTGTCCTTTGCAAGAGGAGGAAGGGGCGGGCCCGGCGACCGGGAAACCCGACTGTCCCCAGCCTGTGGATCGCCGCCCCGCAGCGCGAGTAAAGCGTGGAAAAGAGATGCAAATCCGCGGTGCGGCCGGGCGCGGAACCGCTCGCCGCACTGCCCTGGCCCCTCGATGCGCCGGAGGGCCGAAAGCCTGCCGCGGGTCCGCCGGACGGGGCGTCGCCCGGTGATCGTCCCGGCGCGGACCCTCGCACAGGCGGGGGCTGATCCGGAAGTTATCAAATCTCCATGTATTGGTGTAAAATTTTACATTTATATTTATCCATTAAATAAAAATATAATAGAATAAATATCCGAAGCGCGGATCTGAATTGGGTAGAATTTTTTATATAAGTATTACTTAAATACTTTTGCTGCACAAGAGGGCGGTTACCACGACAGGGAGTGGAGAGTGGCATGAGCAACGCATCGTCCGGCTCCGGCGGAGCCACGGCGTCTTCGGCAGCCGATGCGCCGGCTGTCCTGGACGCAGAGATGTTCACGGCGGAAGATCTCGACGCCATCGCGCAGTCCGCGTCCGGGCTGAGCGATGCGGGTGAAGCCGTGGGCGCATTGTCCGCGCTGGGGGCCGACGGGGCGGGATCGGTCGGCATGACCGATGACGCCCTTGCCGCCTCGCGCACCGGCACCTTGCTCAACAGCACGCTCAGCACCGCCGTCGCCGATCCGGTCGACACCCAAGGCCCGGCCGGGGAAGATCCCGCCGCGGCGGATCCCGGCCTCCAGCCCGAAGCCGTGCTCGCGCCCGGTCCCGCGCCCGGCGGCGTGACCGATCGCACGCCGGGCGCGACTTTCGATCAGGCCGGTTCTCCCGAGGCGGCGATCCTCTCCGCCCCGGCAGCGAGCGCTGCCGCCGCGTCGGTCACGGCGCGTGCGCCCGCAACCGAGCCCGCGGACGGCGGGAGCGCGACCCCGGTCGCCCCGCTGCCAGACCCTGGGCCCGGGCCGGGTGGTGAGGTCGACCCCGATACCGGAGGCCAGGTCCCGGGCCCCGCGGGGCCCGACATCGTCGCCCGCGACCCGGAGGCACTTGCCCCCGACACGCCGCTCACCGGCCCCGACATGCCCGACCTTCCGTCCGTCACCCCCGACGCGCCGCAGGACGAGGAGGTCGCCCCCGTTGTCGACGGTCCTCCGAATCCCGAGCCGCCGACCGGGGACGTGGTTGACCATGGCGATCCCGACGGCGGCCCCACCGACCCGGTGACCCCCGAGGTGCCCACCGGGCCCGGAGTGGTCGTGGACCTCGATCCGGAAGTCGAGGTTCCCGATATCTCCGTCCCCGATGTTTCCGGCCCGATCAATCCCGGGGCCGACCCCGACCCCGACATCGATCCCGACATCGACATCGACCTCGGAGACATCGATATCGAAGTCGGCCTCGACCCGATCGAGGAGATCGTGGGCGATATCGATGTCGTCCTCGGCCCCGGCGACCCCCTCCCGGAAGGCGAGGCGGACCCGGACATCGACCTCTCGCTCGGTGACCTCGATGTCGAGATCGGCCTCGACCCTGTGGAAGAGCTCGTGGGCGACATCGACGTCGTGGCTGACCTCGGGGA
>NZ_QRGC01000062.1:0-2500 GCF_003448965.1 Oceanicella sp. SM1341 | reverse complement strand
AAAGCGAGTCTGAATAGGGCGCTTGAGTTCGTGGGATCAGACCCGAAACCGGGTGATCTAGGCATGAGCAGGTTGAAGGTGCGGTAACACGCACTGGAGGACCGAACCCACATCCGTTGAAAAGGATCGGGATGACTTGTGCCTAGGGGTGAAAGGCCAATCAAACTCGGATATAGCTGGTTCTCCGCGAAATCTATTTAGGTAGAGCGTCGGACGAATACCTCTGGGGGTAGAGCACTGGATGGGTAATGGGGTCCCACAGACTTACTGATCCTAACCAAACTCCGAATACCAGAGAGTACTATCCGGCAGACACACATCGGGTGCTAAGGTCCGGTGTGAAAAGGGAAACAGCCCTGACCAACAGCTAAGGCCCCTAATTCGTGGCTAAGTGGGAAAGCATGTGAGACGGCCAAAACAACCAGGATGTTGGCTTAGAAGCAGCCATCATTTAAAGAAAGCGTAACAGCTCACTGGTCTAGATAAGCTGTCTTGCGGCGAAGATGTAACGGGGCTCAAGCCACGAGCCGAAGCTTTGGGCGCAGCAATGCGCGGTAGCGGAGCGTTCTCTGTGCAGCGAAGGGTGTGGGCGACCTATCCTGGAGCGCAGAGAAGTGAGAATGCTGACATGAGTAGCGACAAAGAGGGTGAGAGACCCTCTCGCCGAAAGTCCAAGGGTTCCTGCTTAAAGTTAATCTGAGCAGGGTGAGCCGACCCCTAAGGCGAGGCCGAAAGGCGTAGTCGATGGGAACCAGGTTAATATTCCTGGGCCAGGAGGATGTGACGGTTCGCAGAGGTAGTCATCCCTTATCGGATTGGGATGGCTGCTGAGCGGATCCTGGAAATAGCCCTCCATGAGATCGTACCCTAAACCGACACAGGTGGACTGGTAGAGTATACCAAGGCGCTTGAGAGAACTACGTTGAAGGAACTCGGCAAAATGCCTCCGTAACTTCGGGAGAAGGAGGCCCCGTCTCTGGGCAACCAGGGGCGGGGGGCACAGACCAGGGGGTAGCGACTGTTTACTAAAAACACAGGGCTCTGCGAAGCCGCAAGGCGACGTATAGGGTCTGACGCCTGCCCGGTGCCGGAAGGTTAAAAGGAGGTGTGCAAGCACTGAATTGAAGCCCCGGTAAACGGCGGCCGTAACTATAACGGTCCTAAGGTAGCGAAATTCCTTGTCGGGTAAGTTCCGACCTGCACGAATGGCGTAACGATTTCCCCGCTGTCTCCAACGTAGACTCAGCGAAATTGAATTCCCCGTGAAGATGCGGGGTTCCCGCGGTCAGACGGAAAGACCCCATGCACCTTTACTACAGCTTCACACTGGCACCAGGCATGTCATGTGCAGGATAGGTGGTAGGCTTCGAAGCGGGGACGCCAGTTCCCGTGGAGCCTCCCTTGAGATACCACCCTTGTCCTGCTTGGTGTCTAACCGCGGTCCGTCATCCGGATCCGGGACCCTGTGTGGCGGGTAGTTTGACTGGGGCGGTCGCCTCCCAAAGAGTAACGGAGGCGCGCGATGGTGGGCTCAGAACGGTCGGAAATCGTTCGCTGAGTGCAATGGCATAAGCCCGCCTGACTGCGAGACTGACAAGTCGAGCAGAGACGAAAGTCGGCCATAGTGATCCGGTGGTCCCGAGTGGAAGGGCCATCGCTCAACGGATAAAAGGTACGCTGGGGATAACAGGCTGATGATGCCCAAGAGTCCATATCGACGGCATCGTTTGGCACCTCGATGTCGGCTCATCTCATCCTGGGGCTGGAGCAGGTCCCAAGGGTATGGCTGTTCGCCATTTAAAGAGGTACGTGAGCTGGGTTTAGAACGTCGTGAGACAGTTCGGTCCCTATCTGCCGTGGGTGTAGGAGACTTGAGAGGAGCTGCCCCTAGTACGAGAGGACCGGGGTGGACGCACCACTGGTGGACCTGTTGTCGTGCCAACGGCAGTGCAGGGTAGCTATGTGCGGACAGGATAACCGCTGAAGGCATCTAAGCGGGAAGCCCCCCTCAAAACAAGGTCTCCCTATCAGGGCCGTGGAAGACCACCACGTCGATAGGCTGGAGATGTAAGCGCGGCAACGCGTTCAGTTGACCAGTACTAATCGCCCGATTGGCTTGAACCGATCCGGTAGTCGCAAGACAACCAACACCTCAACACGGTCAGTCACATACTTGGAAAGACACTCAGGTCGCTTGCCCTCTTCGCAAGAAGAGGGCGGCCAGACCTTCCGAGGAGCCCGCATACGGCTCCCCCGAAGGTCTGGTGGTCACAGCGCGAGGTAAACTCCCGATCCCTTCCCGAACTCGGCCGATAAGACCCGCCGCGCCAATGGTACTGCGTCTCAAGACGTGGGAGAGTAGGTCGCCGCCAGACCAATACAAACACACTCATTCCCTCCCTTCACGATAACCAAACCAACACCGCGGGGTGGAGCAGCCCGGTAGCTCGTCAGGCTCATAACCTGAAGGCCGCAGGTTCAAATCCTGCCCCCGCAACCA
>NZ_QRGC01000061.1 GCF_003448965.1 Oceanicella sp. SM1341 | reverse complement strand
GGCAGAAGGGGCCAGGGGCCAGAAAATCGACCACCCCCGGGTGGTCAGCGGCGCGGGCCGGCGAACCCGACCTCGCGCGCGGTCTTGCGGGAATGGCAGGGTCGGCAGAGCCCTTGCCAGTTGCGCGGATCCCAGAACAGGGCGGCATCGCCGCGATGCGGCGTCACATGGTCGACCTCGGTTGCCGCCTCGACCAGCCCGAGCGACTGACACTCGGCGCAGAGCGGGTGCACGGCGAGGAAGCCGAGCCGCGCCCGCTTCCACCGCGCCGTGCCGTACCACTCGCGCCCGGCCATCCCGCGCCGCGCCTGGTCGGCCCGGGCCTTGCGGTGCTGCTCGGCGCTGGTATCGGTGCGGGTGTGCTCGGCACAGCGGGCGGAGCCCTCGGCCGCCAGCGACTGGCAGCCGGGCGCCGAGCAGATCTTGCGGAGCATGCGACCCCCCGGAAACGCGAGCGCCCGGCGCGATCTCTCGCCCGGGCGCAGGTTCTAGAAGTTATCGATCTGCTACTCTAAAGCCGGATTAAGCGTCAAGAGGGGGAAGGAGGGTTGCAGTCGGTGAAGTAGTGCGCGGGTCAGCAGCGCGCACGAAGCGGACCTGCCGAGCGGGAGAGGTCTCTCTCGACTCACTGTCGCATTCGGCCCTTTCCGGACATTCGCCAGGTCGGGCCTCGCTGCGGTGCAATCCCCAAGCCGGTTCTCCGCAGTCTCGTGTAGCCCGCTCTCGCCAGTCAAAGTCAGCGGTGCTGACTGCCTCGACGGAAGCGGGCCGTTACAAAACCTTCACTTGGCGGGCAATCTGTAATTCATTATTCCATGAAATATGGAAAAAGAGATTCCCAGCCAACTGTCCACCCTCGGCCATCCTCAGCGACTGGCGATTTTCCGGTTGCTGATGCGCCGATACCCTGACCGTGTTCCGGCCGGGGAGATCGCCTCCACGCTTGGCATAAAGGCGAGCACCATGTCCACCTATCTGTCCGCGCTGACGCGGGACCAGCTGGTGGAACAACAACGGGCAGGCACGTCGCTTCTCTACGCGATCAACATGATCACGATGCAGCGGCTGTTCGGATACCTGTTCAGCGATTGTTGCCGTGGCCGTCCCGACATCTGCATGTCTTCCAGCACAGGAGCCGTCCCAATGCCTGACCGCAAATTCAGCGTCCTCTTCATCTGCGTGGGCAACTCCGCGCGGTCCATATTCGCCGAGTCTCTCCTGCGCAGTGCCGCTGGCGATAGATTCATCGCGTATTCTGCAGGAACCCGACCGGGGACCCAACTCAATCCCTTCGCTGTGCAACTCCTGCAGGACAAAGGGCACGACACCTCCGTCCTGCGCTCGAAGGACGTGTCCGAGTTTTCTCGCCCCGATGCGCCGCAGTTCGACTTCGTCTTCACGGTTTGTGACCAGGCGGCTAACGAGGAATGCCCCGCTTGGGAGGGGCAGCCAGTGAGTGGTCATTGGGGTATGCCGGACCCGGTCAAAGTCGTAGGAACCAATGCTGAAAAAGCGCTGGCCTTCCAACAAGCCTACGGGGGGCTCAAGCACCGGATCGAAGCCTTCGTCGCCCTACCGATCGAGACCCTGGACCGCATTGCATTGCAAAAAGCCGTGGACGACATAGGCCGCGCCAGCCCCGAGACTCTGGCATGACCACTTACGCACTGAACGGCCTCGGTCGCATGGGCAAGCTCGCCCTGAAGCCTCTTCTTGAAAGCGGTGCCAAGATCGCTTGGATCAACGATGCCGTGGGCGACCCGGAGATGCACGCGCATCTGCTGGAGTTCGATACGGTCCACGGCCGCTGGGATGCCGCGTTCTCGCACGACGACGAAAGTGTTATGATCGGCGGCACGTGTCTGCCGTTCATCGGCACCAAGGCGATTGCCGACCTGCCGCTCGAAAATGTCGATGTGGTGATCGACTGCACCGGCGTCTTCAAGACCCCGGACAAGATCGCGCCCTACTTCGATGCGGGTGTGAAGAAGGTCGTGGTTTCTGCCCCGGTCAAGGATGGCAACGCGGCCAACATCGTCTATGGCGTCAACAACGAGACCTATAATCCCGCCGAGCACCGAATCGTCACCGCGGCTTCCTGCACCACCAACTGCCTCGCGCCGTTGGTGAAGGTGGTTCACGAGACCTTCGGCATCAAGCATGGCTCGATCACCACGATCCATGATGTGACCAATACCCAGACTATCGTCGACCGTCCGGCAAAGGACTTGCGTCGCGCGCGGTCTGCGCTCAACTCGCTGATCCCGACGACGACCGGCTCGGCCACCGCCATCACCTTGATCTATCCGGAACTGAAGGGCCGTCTGAACGGCCACGCGGTGCGAGTGCCTCTGCTCAATGCATCGCTGACCGATTGCGTTTTCGAACTGGAACGTGAAGTCACGGCGGAAGAGGTCAACGCTGCCTTCGAGGCTGCGGCCGATGGCCCACTGAAGGGCATCCTCGGCTATGAGACGCGTCCGCTTGTATCGACTGATTACACCAACGATCCGCGCTCCTCGGTCATCGACGCGCCCTCCACGATGGTGATCAATGGCACGCAGCTGAAGGTCTACGCTTGGTATGACAACGAATGGGGCTATGCCAACAGGCTGGTCGACGTGGCACTGATGGTCGGGGCTTCACTGTGAGTAACGCTGCGCACGCCCGTCCCGAAGGGCTGTCCGCCTATATCGCCGTCACGGCGGCCTATTGGGCCTTCATGCTGACAGACGGCGCGCTCAGGATGCTGGTTCTGTTGCATTTCCACACGCTGGGCTTCAGTGCGGTGCAGCTGGCATACCTGTTCATCCTCTATGAAGTCGCGGGGATGATTACCAACCTTGCCGCAGGCTGGATTGCCCTGCGGTTCGGTCTGACTTCGACGCTTTATGCCGGGCTCGGGCTACAGGTGGTCGCGCTGCTCGCGCTGGCGCAACTCGATCCGGGCTGGAGCATCGCGGCCTCAGTGGCCTTCGTCATGTGCGTACAGGGGCTTTCAGGCGTGGCCAAGGATCTCGCCAAGATGTCCTCGAAATCGGTGGTGAAGCTGCTGGCCCCTTCGGGCGATGGCGGACTGTTTCGCTGGGTCGCGGTTCTGACGGGCTCGAAGAATGCAGTGAAGGGCTTAGGCTTCCTGCTCGGGGCAGCGATACTGGCGGTGCTTAGCTTCGACTGGGCCGTGCTGGGCATGGCCATCGTCCTCGGCGTGATCCTCGTCGCGGTAATGCTGTTCATGCCTTCGGGCCTGCCCAAGGGCAAGAAGGGCACCAAGTTTTTCGAGGTATTCTCGAAATCGGCCAACGTCAACTGGTTGTCTGCGGCCCGCGTATTCCTGTTCGGAGCGCGTGACGTCTGGTTCGTCGTAGGCATCCCGATCTACTTCTATGCGGTGCTCTCGGACGGCACCGAGGAAGGAAACCGCGCTGCTTTCTTCATGATCGGCAGTTTCATGGCGGTATGGGTCATCCTCTACGGGCTGGTGCAGGCCAGCGCACCGAAGATCCTGCGTGCGGCGAGCCGCCCGGAGGGCGAGTTGATCCGCGCGGCGCGGGGTTGGGCTCTTGCGCTCTTCGTCGTGCCCGCCGCGTTGACGGTGGCCGTTGCGCTCTCGCCTGCGCCACAGACTTGGCTCACGGTAACGCTTGTCGTGGGCCTGCTGGCGTTCGGTGCGCTCTTTGCCGTGAACTCTTCGCTCCACTCCTACCTAATCCTCGCCTTCTCGAAATCCGAGCGGGTCACCATGGATGTAGGCTTTTACTACATGGCCAATGCGGGCGGTCGTCTGATCGGCACGCTCCTCTCCGGCCTGACCTACCAAATCGGCGGGTTGACCCTCGTTATGGGCACGGCGGCCGTCATGGTCGTCCTGGCGGCCCTGACCTCGGGTTGCCTGACCGATCAGACGAACCAAGTGACGGCATGAGCATATTCGAACGCTACCTGACCGTCTGGGCCGGGCTTGCGATGATTGCAGGTATCCTGATGGGTCAGGACGGCCCTTGGCTTGTGTAAGCCATTGCCCCGACCGAGGTCGCGAGCATGAACCTTGTCGTGGCCGTGCTGATCTGGGCTACGGCCTACCCGATGATGTTGGGCGATTGGACTGTCGCCGCAGCGAAAGTCTGCAATCCGCCCAGAGTCCACCTTCGTGCCAGGCGCAACGGATGACCGGTGTTGCCCCAAGGCAGTCATTCCAACGAGGTGCAACGAATTTCTGTTCCCGTCATCATTCGGATCGCCCAGGTCGGGCCTCGGCCATGAATGCGGCGCGACGTTGCGCAGCCTGCAGAGGCCCGGACAGAGGGCACGGTTAGTTTGATACTGAGGAGAATCACGGAAGATGGCGCAGCTCATAAGAGAGGCTCGCCATCATGTACCAAACCAATACCGTTGCCTATCGTACCGCCTTCGCCGAATACCTTCGCAGGGGAACGCCGATCCGATGCTTCGAATAACAGGTGAAACTTCATTCGAATTCAGCGACATTTTTGAAGACTCACTCGATATCGGCATCGAGCCCGGCGGCACGCCCTGTCAGATCACCGGCAAATGGACAGCGATTTTCCCGGCGGGGGCGTTCCGGAACGCAACGCGCAGCGCGTATCGCGTCGTCGACCAGTAATGACGCGAACGCATCTATGCGCTTTATTCCGTCGCGTCATGCTTGGCGCTGTCGGGCTGTTTTCGCTCTGGGCCTTGGTTGCAGGTGCGCGATGGGCGACCGGATTTCAGGACTCGGTAGCGCTGCCGAACGGCATGCAACTGGTTCGGGAGTTCGACTGGAGCCGCCATGGACGATGGACCCTCCTCGCTACGGATGGCAAACGCGCCCTGGTACGTACTGTCGAGTTCAACTGCTTCAATGACCGCTACATCTTCGTGCGATCCTACGACGGAGCAATGGATGGACTGTACGACGCGAAGACCGACGGCAGGCTGCCAATGGAATATTCGGAAGCCATGAACGTCAGCGACCTCCGTGACATTCGCGGAGGATGCAACGGCTATTTAACGGGATGGCTCGGCCCGGAACTTCTGCTCAAAGATGGGCGAAAGCCGTTCGTCCTGCCGTGCGCCTGGCGAAACATTGGAAACGCAGCCCTCCTCGACCGAACGTGGTTCGACCGGCCCTGCGACTAGGGAGACAGGCACGCATTCGAGCCAAAAGCGATTGATGGCGTTGCGTCGAAACCTGAGTGGGCGCCTACTGCTTTTGCACAGTGCCATTCCACGCAGCATCCACAGCTCTCAGCGCTGCACAGAGGATATCTGCGGCGGATCGGCAGGCTGCGCTACCCTCGGCCCAGCCGTGGCAGCGAAGGACAGCTCGCACGCTCTGACCCTCGACACAAGTGCCGTTGAGCAGGCTGAGCGCGGTGATCTCGGTTCGGCGCGCAAATCCTGCAGGCGAACGCGCCAGGTGCTTCGGGCCGAGGTCTGCCATGCTCGCAGCTGTAGTGCGCCTGGCTACGCGCCGCTTCGGCGCGAGCCGCTCCAGGCTCCCAACTGCCCGATGCGCCTGGTCGAGCTTCCTCTGGATCGCAATGCGCCGCAGCGCCGCCCGCAGCTGCATCACCTGAGGGCTTTCGGATGTACCGCCATTCCCCTCCCGCACCAAGCTATCCACTGTAGGCGAGGCCGACGCGAGCTCGCTCAGCGCACCGTAGAGCACCCCCACCTCCACCAGATGCGGCGGCAGGTTCATCGCCCGTAGTGGCCGCACCAGCGTCACATGCCCGGCGAAGGTGATCCGCTCGCCGCCCTCCCAGATCTCGATGGGCACCCACTCGCCGCGCGCGCCGCCATACTGGCGCCGGGTTCGGCGCGGGCTGATGCGGCGGGAGCGGGTGGTGGGGCTTCCCTCAAGGCCGGCGCGGATCTCGGCCACGGTCTGCTTGCGTCTCGGTTTCGCCATCACAGGCCCTCCGCTTCGATCTCGCCGCGCACCAGCTGCGCGGCTACGCGTTCACGTCGCTCCCAGGAGGCCCGGAAGGCGGCTTCGTCGGGGGTGAGCACCTGGCCGGCGGCGAGGCGCTCGGAGATCACCTGCAGGCGGCGGCGCTCCTCGGTGGCGGCCTCGCG
>NZ_QRGC01000060.1 GCF_003448965.1 Oceanicella sp. SM1341 | reverse complement strand
GCCGGGCCGGCGCCGAGCGGGGGCTCGATGCCCCCCGAGGCGCTCCCGCCCCGCGGGCCGGCCGGGCTCAGGCGCGGGCGCGGTGGGGCTGCTCGCGGCCCTGCTGGCTCGCGCGGCCCACGTGCTCGACGAGCGCGGCGAGGTCGGAAGGCCGGAAGGGCGTGGTGAGCATGCTGCGCACGTTGGGCATGATGTCGAAGATCGAACCGTCGGAGAAGAAGCGCTCGCCGCTCACCGCGATGATCGCCACCTCCGGATTGCGGTAGGTGGCGAAATCCGAGATGGCGATGGCGCCGCCATCCGGCATCACCAGCTGCAGGACCAGCACCTCGTAGCTGCCGAAGCGCAGCAGCTTCACCGCCTCCGCCTGGCTGGTCGCCACATCGACCTTGAGCCCGCAGCGCTCAAGGAACCGGGCCCATATCCGGCCGAGATCTGCATTGTGCTCAACGATGAGAACCTTCATGGCCGGACATGCTCGCTTATGATTGGACGGTGAGTCACGGAGATCATCATATCTTAAGCTTAATAGCGGGTTAATCGCGCTGCCCGAAAACCCGGGCTTCCGCGGCGCAGCATGACCCATCCGCGCCCGGGCCGCAAGGCCGGGCACCGCTGCCCGGACCACCGAAACCTTCACCGAAACAACGGGTTCGACCAGAGATCGCGACAAACGTGTACGATTTCGGCGGGATCTCATGCGCTCCCGGGCCCGCCCCCGGCGCCCCGCGTGGCGCGCCCGCGCCGCGGCGCCGGGCGCGGGCGTGCCGCAGTGCGAAGTACGAAACTCTCCGGCGCCGCAGGCAGGGCGTGCCCCCGGGGCGCGAACGCTCCCCGGGGGGAAGGCCGCTCAGAGCGCCGCGGTGACGATCACCTCGAAGAGGTATTCGGGCGTGGCGAGCTTCGCCTCGCCGCAGGCGCGGGCCGGCGGGTTCGCGGGGTCGACCCAGGCGTCCCAGACCGCGTTCATCTCGGCGAAATCATCCATGGAGGCGAGCCAGATCACCGCGGAGAGCAGCTTCGACTTGTCGGAGCCGGCCTCGGCCAGCAGCGCCTCGACCTGGGCGAGCGCGCCCTTGGCCTGGACGGTGACGCTCTCGCCCGGGGCCGCGACCTGGCCGGCGAGGTAGACGGTGCCGTTGTGGATCACGGCCTGGCTCATGCGCGGGCCCGAATGCAGGCGCTTGATGTCGGACATATGGGTCTTTCCTTTTCGTTTTCAGTCTCTTGATGCTGCGCGGCAGCTCAGCGGTGGGCGGTCTCGAAGCTGCCGAGGAAGCTCTCGAGATTGGCGCCGAGCTCGGGGCAGAGATAGCCGCCCTCCTGCACGATCAGCGTCGGCAGGCCGAGCCCGGCAATGGCGGCGGCGATGCGCGCGAAGCCGGGGGTGGTCACCCCCAGCCCGGCCAGCGGATCGCCTTCGAACGGGTCGAGCCCGAGGGCGACGACGAGGAAGTCGGCGCCGAAATCCGTCACCCGCTGCAGCCCCGGCTCCAGCCCGGCGAGGAAGCCCTCATCCGAGGTGCCGCGCGGCAGCGGCAGGTTGAGGTTGGCGCCCAGCCCCGCCCCGGTGCCGCGCTCCTGCGCATGGCCCCAGAAGAACGGGTAGAAGCCCGAGGGGTCGGCATGGATCGAAACGGTGAGCACGTCGCCGCGGGCGTAGAAGATGCCCTGGGTGCCGTTGCCGTGGTGCAGGTCGACGTCGAGGATGGCCGGGCGGCGGCCGGCGGCAAGGGCCGCCTGCGCCGCGATGGCGGAGTTGTTGAAGAAGCAGAAGCCGCCCGCGAGATCGGCGAAGGCGTGGTGTCCCGGCGGGCGCGACAGGGCGTAGGCGTGCTTCGCCCCGCCCAGCACCAGGTCCGCCCCGGTGAGTGCCGTCTGCGCCGACCAGTAGGCCGAGCCGAAGGTGTCGGCGGAGATCGGGCAGGCCGTGTCGGCCATGTGGTAGCCCGCCAGCCCCACGGCGGAGGACGGGTAGCTCGCCTCCTGCCGGCCGGGGTGGATGTTGGGGATCACCTCCTCCGAGGCGCCGGGCACCGCGGCCCAGAGCCCGTGGATGCGGCGCAGGAAGGAGATGTATTCCGCCGTGTGGATGGCCGCGATCGGGCCCAGCCCGTGGTCGGCCGGGGTCACCACCTCGTGGCCCAGCCGCTCCACCGCCCCCATCAGCGCGTAGATGCGCGCCGGCTGCTCGGGGTTCGGCTTGCGCATGCCGGAGGAGAGGAAGTTCTTCGGGTCATGCGCCCTCTGGGCGGGGTGGAAGACGGTCTGCATCGGTGCGGAAACTCCGGGGGAAATCAGGTGTCCACACACGACCCCACGGCGCCGCCCGCGTCAAGGGCCCGCGGCCTTGCGCGGCGGAGAAGCCCCGATGCCGGCCCGCGTTCAGTCCACCTGCCATTCCCGCTCGGCGGCGGTCCAGAGCTGGTCGAGCTCGGGCCAGCCGTCGAGCGTCTCGAAGATCGCCTGGGCCAGCACCTGGCCCGCCACGCTGTCGGAGCGGTAGTGCACGCCCATCACCTCGCGGTTGCGCGCGATGCGCTCGGCCATCTCGCGCAGCGGGTTGCGCTCCAGGCCCGGGCGGTCGGTGCCGTTCCAGGCGCCGGAATGCGTGGCGGTGAGGTCGGGCATCACCCGGGCGAGCACGAGGGCGACGAGGGCGGATTCGGTGGCATGGCCGCTGGGGAAGGAGGCATGCTCCGGCGGATCGATCGCCGGCATGATCGCCGGGGAGATCTGCGAGGGCCGCGGCCGGGCATACTCGCGCTTGAACTTCATCACCGCCGCCGTGGCCATGCGCAGGGCGATGCCCACCAGCTTGGTGGTCACCGGGTGGGTGAACCGGCTGTAGGTGAGGATGCCGCGGAAATGGTCCTCGATGTTGGCGATCTGGGCGATGCCCTCGGTGATGGCGGCGGGGCGGTACTCGATGAGCCGGGTGAGCTCGATCAGCTCGGCGTCCGTCTCGGGCCCGTGCCACAGCGAGCGGCCGGAATCATTGGGGTCGATCGCCCAGTCCGGGCGCAGCTCGATGGTCCAGTCGAAGATGCGGCAGAAATCGGCCACGTAGGAGCTGGCGAAGTTCACCGGCGACCAGAAGCGCTCGGTGAAGGCGGGCGCCACGGTCTGGGAATAGATCGCGTGCAGGCGCATCGGGGTGGCGCCCTCGGTCGCGTCCTCGAAGGCCATCGGGTCGGTGTGCGGCCATTCGTTCACCCGCCAGTACCAGTCCTGCACCGGGTCGGCGGGGTTTGCCGGCACCGCGGAGGGCACGCCGCCGATCATGCGAGTGCCGGTGCTGTTGCCCTTCGCGTTCGAGGCGTTCGACGCGTTGGACGCGTTCGAGGCATTGGACGCATTGCTGGCGTTGGATGCGTTGCTGAGCAGGATCGTCATGAAACCCCCTTTCCGGCGCCCTCAGCTGAGCGGCAGGCCGGCCTTTTCGAGATGTGCGAGATATCGGTCGCGATATTCCTTGTGGCGGAACGGGCAGTGCGCGGCATAGGTCTCGATGTTGAAACCCGGCTCCACCGAGAGCAGCGCCTGCCCGTAGCGCCGCGCGCCCTGCGTATCGCCGATGGCGCTGGCGCAGACGGTGAGCTGGCGCAGGTTCGAGGTGTAGTTGGCCCGCTCGGCATGCGAGCGCCGCGCGAAGCTCATCGCCTCCTCGTAGCGGCCGGAGAAATACAGGCCGAGGCAGATGAAATCGTAGTACTGGAACAGGTCGGGGTCATGGGGCGACAGGCGCAGCCCGTACTCGGCATGGCTCACCGCCTCCTCCGCCCGGCCCACGTAGCACAGCGTGGCCGAGGACAGGATCCAGCCGAGCGCCTGGCTGGGGCCCATGTCGCGGGCGCGGTCGAGGAAGATGAGCGCGCTGTCGTAGTCGCGCTCGAGGTAGGATTTCACGTGGCCGTAGGCGGCGAGCGCGAGGGCGTTCTGCCGGTCGAGATGCACGGCGCGCGAGGCGAGATCGCGCGCCCTCGCCGCCGCGGCCTCCCGGTCCGCCGCCCAGCCCTGCCCCACGTAGATGCAGTGCCAGCGCGCGGCATAGGCCGCCGGCATGGCGAAGTCCGGGTCGATCGCCATGGCCTTCTCGAGGTAGCCCATGGCCTCGTCGTATTTTCCGCGATCGAGATGCGACATGAGGTCGAGGGCCTTCAGCGTGTTGTCGTAGGCGGTGAAATTGTCTGGCGGTTTGCGCAAGGCGCGCGCCCTTTCCGATGCTCGAACGTTGGGCGCGATGCGGGAGACCACGCGTTCGACTATCCTGTCCTGAACCTCGAACAGGTCGCTGTGCTCAAATTCACATCTCTCGGAAAAAAGCGTCTCGCCGGAGAGCGCGTCCACCAGCGCGGTGGAGACGCGGATGCGGCTGGGCGAGCGGCGCAGGGTGCCCTGCAGCACGTAGCGCACGCCAAGGGCGCGCCCGGCGTCACGCGGGTCGGTGCCGGCGCCGAAGCTCAGCGCCGAGGCGCGCGAGACCACCACCAGCTCGCGCAGGCTGGCGAGCGAGACGATGATGTCCTCCACCACCCCGTCGGCGAAATACTTGAACTCCTCGTCGCCGCCGAGGTTCTGCAGCGGCAGCACGGCGATGGAGGGGCGGTCGGCGTCGCCGCGCGGAATGGCCGGCGGCGCGAAGCGGCGGCCCACCTCGTAGGCGCGCACGGCACTGCCGATGTTCTTGAGCGTGAGGAAGCCGAGGTTGCGGTACTCCGCCTCCACGCTGTGGTGGACGGCGTTGTAGAGCTCCTCGGAGATGATGATCCCGTCGGGCTGGGTGACCTCCTGCAGGCGCTTGGTGATGTTCACCCCGTCGCCGTAGATGTCGCCGTCCTGCACGATGGCTTCGCAGATATGCACGCCGATGCGCAGCGACAGGCCGGGATAGGGCCGCGTCGCGCCGCCGCGATTCTCGCGGATCGTGTCCTGGATCTTCATCGCCCATTCCAGCGCCGCGGTGGCGCTGTCGAAGGTGAGCAGCACCCCGTCGCCGAGCAGGCGGATGATGGTGCCGCCATGGCTGAGCGCGCAGGGCGTGAGCACGACGGAGATGAAATGCATCCACATCGCGTGGGTGCCGGTCTCGTCGCGCGAGGTGAGGGCCGAATACCCCGCCATGTCGGCGAACACGACGCAGCGCAGGCGGCGGACGGGCACGGTGCTCACGGCCCCTGTGTCCCCCGCGCCTTTCGTGGCCCCGAGATGTCCGATGCCCTGCGACATGCGATTCCTTCTCTCCCTGAGCAGGAGTATACTCTCACCGTAGCGTGATCGGGCATGCCCTGTGTATGCAAACGAACCGGAAGATGGTGAGAACGCGCACATTCCGGTGTAATAATTGCCCGAAACCATGGAAACGGGTTCGATTCATGCATCCATTCGACGGATTGGGACACTCTTCTGCCCGCGGGCGAAATGACCTGCGTCACGGCTTCATGTGCGCGATTGCACAGATTCGGCCCTGCCCCGCGCCCAGACTGGCCGCGCCCGCCGCCCACCCCGCTGTATCGGCACCCTGCGCGCCCCCGGCGCACCGGCCAGGACCAGGAGACACCCGAGCATGAAGACCGCGCGCATCACCCTTCGCAACACGCCCCGCCCGCCCCGCGCGGCCCCCGCCACGACCGCCGACGGCGCCCCTGCGTCCCCGCAGGCCTGGACGCTCGTCGGGCCGGGCGAGAGCGCGGAGGCCGCCCGCGCCGGGCTCGCCCGGCGGGCCGAGCGGCGCACCGACCTCGTCACCCCGCAGATCCGGCGCAGCGCCACCGGCCTGCCGCAGCGCGCGCTTGCCCCCGGGGAGATCGCCGACGGCTCCGCGGCCCTGCCGATCCTGAGCATGGACAGCATGGCCCACGCCGCGCACTGGAGCAGCGCCAAGGCCGGCCAGAGCGCCTTCGGCACCGCGCGCGAGGCGATGCGCGCCATCGGCGCTCCCTGGGCGGCCGCGGCGCCCTTCCGCCCCGAGCCCGGTCTCGACGGCGAGGGGGTGAACGTGGTGATCGTCGACGAGGGCCTCACCGAGAGCTACCTGCGCAGCCTGGTGCCGGGGCTCAACTTCATGGGCGGGCTGGTCGACCTCACTGCCGGCCGCGCCGACCCCGGCCGCTTCTCGCGCGCCCGTGGCGCCGCGCATTCCTGGCACGGCAACATGATCGCGCGGAACATCCTGCGGATCGCGCCGCGGGTGAAGCTGTGGGACGCCCCGCTGCTGCCCGACCGCGTGGCCGACATCCCCGCCTTCACCGACGATGCCGACGACCTGCTCGAAGGGCTGGAGGCGGCGGTGGACGCACGCGGCGGGGCGGCGGAACCCTGGGTGGTGGTAAACGCCTGGGCCGTGGCCGACAGCATCATGGAGCGCGACCTGCCGCTGCCGCCGGGGCGGCGCTACACCGACGGGCGGCAGAACGAGTTCAACGAGCAGGTGGCCGGCATGGCGGCGCGCTTCGACTTCGTGTTCGCCGCCGGGAATTTCGGCACCTTCGCCCCGGACAGTTTCGCCGGGCTCTACGACTGCGGGCCCGGGCGCAGCATCAAGGGGGCGAATGCGCTGCCAGAGGTGCTCTGCGTCGGCGCGACGACGGTGCAGGGCGACTGGGTGGGGGCCTCCTCGATGGGGCCGGGCCCCGCGGCACTGGCGGGCGGAGCGGAAAACCGCAAGCCCGACCTCTGCGCCCCCTCCTGGTTCAGCGAGCCGGACGACCGGGGGCAGCTCAGCACCGGAACCTCGGCCGCCGCGGCCGTGGCGGCCGGGCTCGTGGCCGCCCTGCGCACCACCGAGCGCACCATGCCTTCGGCCGAGCTGTTCGCCCGCCTGCGCGACCACGCCCTGCGGCCGCGGGGCACGGGCTGGGACGCCCGCATGGGTCACGGCCTGCTCTGCCGCCCGGGCGCCTGAAGCGGCCTCGGTGCATGCATCGAGGCCCCACGGCGGACCGGGCCTCGGAGGCACACGCAGCGGTGCGGCCCCGCCCGGCCTCCGGTGCCCGGACCGCGGCCTGTCGGCGAAGATGCGTCCGGCCCGGCCGTCGTCCGCGCCGCGCGCGACCCCGGGGCGGCGCGATCCCCACGGGGCGCAAGGCGCCTCCCCCCGCGGTGCCAGCCGAGGTCCTCCCCGAAACTTCCGTACCGCGCACGCCGCACGCGGAGCACCGGCGCGGGGCCTGCAGCCCGGCCGCCCTCCCCGCGCCGGCGGGCCGCACGGTCCCGACGCACTGCCGGCAGCCTTGCCCTGGCAGGGGCCGAGGGGGGCGTATTCCCAGGCCTGGA
>NZ_QRGC01000006.1 GCF_003448965.1 Oceanicella sp. SM1341 | reverse complement strand
GGCGCGGGAGCGGCGCCCCCGGCCGGGGCGGCGCCGCTCTCCGGGGCCTGCGCGGGCGCGGCGGCGCCGGAGGGCGCCTCGGCGGCGGAATCGGCGGCCGGAGCCTGGGGCAGGGTCGAGGGGGTGGTTTCAGGCTCCATGGCGGATCTCCCGGAACGGATGGAGTATGGGGGGCACGGAGCGCGGCACGGCACGGCGGAACGGATCCGGACAGCGGGCATGCCTGCGGGCGGCTTCCGACGCTGCGGAAGACGTCCGGCCTGCCTGCGGCCCGGTGGGATGTCCTGCCATGACCAATCTCGGCTCCTTCCTGGCAGCGGGGCTTTCCCGCCGCACAGGCCCGACCGTCGCGGGAGCGGAAGACGGATCCGCCATGCGGCGCATCCGTGTTTCCCCTCCGGCCCGGTTCGCGGCCCGTCTTTCGCCGGTTACGCAAATCCGATAAAAACTGTCAAGACACAGCGCCGTGGGTGTTCGCGGCCGCAGCACGGGCCCCTTGCGGCCTAAGCGATTGAATTGCATGATAATCACGCCGATTCCCGAGCATTTTTCTCCGCCAAAGAAACTTAGCAAAAAAATCGGGATTGACCAACCTGAGCGTTTTTGTAAGACTTTCCTCATCGCCTAGCCACCCCGACCCCGGGGCAGCCCGGACCACGCTCAGACCGGGATCAGATCCATGCAGTCCACATCTTCTGTCAATGCATCCGCCCAGGACCTGCCCACCCAAGATTTGCGCCGTCCGTTGTCCGCACGGCCGCGGCTGGTCCTTCCGGTCCAGGCAAGTTCGCGGCGAAACGCCGCCATCACGGGAGAAT
The DNA here is from genome assembly GCF_003448965.1 of Oceanicella sp. SM1341. Lineage (GTDB taxonomy): Bacteria > Pseudomonadota > Alphaproteobacteria > Rhodobacterales > Rhodobacteraceae > Paroceanicella. Next base: position 207,846 of record NZ_QRGC01000006.1, on the reverse strand, counting down.
CGGGAATGAATGTTGTTGCTTCCATCGCAGACGCCTCCGCCACCCATGTCGCCGCCAGCGGCCCCTGCGTGCATGACGCGCGGGTGCTCACCGACGGCGGCCGCGAGGCGCGCATCACCCTCAACGGCAACATCTACACCCTGCGCATCACCCGCCAGGGCAAGCTGATCCTCACGAAATGACGCCTGCGCAGAGAGCGCGCGGCGCGGCACCGGTGGGGGTGGTCTCCGAGCTTCCCCCGCTGGAGATGCAGGTGGTGCGCTACCTGCGCCTGTGGTGCGACGGGCCGGAGAGCCAGGCCGAGGTCTGGCAGGATCTCGCCAACCGGCTCGGCACGGTGCGCGCCGCCCGGGCGCTGCGGGATTTCGAGAGCCTGATGGGCCTCGTGCTGCGCAACGCCCGCCGGCCGCTGCAGCGCCACGGGGTGAACTGCACCTGTTTCGGCGGCGACGAGGCGGCCTTCGCCCAGATGGTCGCCTACGCCCGGGACGGGCACACCGAGGATGCGGGGCTCGTGGCGGCGCTGTTCGTCGCCCCCGCCGTGCTGCCGGTGGTGATCGCGGCCGCGCTGCGCATGGCCACCAGCTTCGCCGCCCCGCCGGACGGCGAACGCGCGGAGGAAGAGGCGGAGGAGGATCCGTTCTCCGCCCCGAACGTGGTGCAGCTGCGCCAGCATCGCATCCACTGAAGCGCCTGCGCCTGCGTGACCGGCATCAGGCCGCCTGCACGCAGGCGTGACGCGGTATAAACACGCCTGCCGGCAGGCGTGACGGGGCGCCGCGCCCTGCCGCGGCCCCGGCGCTTGCCCCCCGGCCCCCGGGGGCGCTATGCCTGCCCCGGAGCGAGGGGGGAGGCGAGATGTCCATCCATCTGAACGACCTGCGCAAGAGCTTCTCGGGAAGCCCGGCGCTGCGCGGCCTCACGGCCGATATCCCGGAGGGCGCGTTCTTCACCGTGCTCGGGCCCTCGGGCTGCGGGAAATCCACCCTGCTGCGGCTGGTCGCCGGGCTCGAGGAGCTCGACGGCGGCGAGATCGCCCTCGGCGGCCGGGCCATGGCCGGGCCGGGGCTGCACGTGGCGCCCGAGGCGCGCGGCGTGGCGGTGGTGTTCCAGTCCTACGCGCTCTGGCCGCACATGAGCGTGCGCGAGAACGTGGCCTTCCCCATCGAGACCGCCGGCGCCTCGCGCGCCCGCGCGGGTGAAGAGGCGGAACGTCACCTCGAAACCGTCGCGCTCACCCCGCTCGCCGGGCGCAAGCCGGCCGAGCTCTCGGGCGGGCAGCGCCAGCGCGTGGCCCTGGCGCGCTGCCTCGCCAGCCGGGCCGGCACGGTGCTGATGGACGAGCCGCTCGCCAATCTCGACCCCCACCTGCGCGGCGCGATGGAGGAGGAGCTCACCGCCTTCCACCGCGCCTCCGGCGCGACGCTGCTCTACATCACCCACGACCAGCGCGAGGCGATGGCGCTCTCCGACCTCGTGGCGGTGATGGAGGAGGGGCGTTTCCTGCAGGTCGCCCCGCCAGAGGAGCTGCATGACCGGCCGGTCTCGGCCCGGGTGGCGGGCTTCGTGGGCACCGGCGCGGTGGTTCCGGCCGAAGTGCTCGCGGCCGAGGGCGCGCGGGCGCAGGTGCGGCTGGGCAACGGGCTCGCGGCCGAGGTGAGCTGCCGCCCCGGCACCACCCGCGGCACCGGCGCCGTGCTGCTGCGCCCGGGCCAGGTGGCCATCGCCGGGGGCGGGTTGCCGGCGCGGCTGGAGAGCGTGCGCTATCGCGGCGGTGTGTGGGAAGGCCGGGCCCGGCCGGAGGGCTGGGAGAATGCCCTCCCGGTCGCCACCCCTGCCCGCCTGACACCCGGCGAGACCGTGCCGCTGCGGGTCACCGGCGGCTGGCTGCTGCCCGAGGGCTGAGGCCGGGCGAGCGGAGTCGGAGACCTCCCGCCCTCCGTCGACCCGCCCTCGCGGGCGCGTCTCCTGCGGTTTGGGCCGGGCCGCGCCTGCGGCGCGGCGGCACGGGCCGGACTGTCGCGCTCGCTCCTCCACCCGCCGCTGCGTCCTGCCAATATTTTGTGCGTGACTGCTCCACCCGCTCGCCCGGGCGACCAGCCCGGGCCGCGCCCGACCCTCCCCCCGGGAGGGCGCGATGGCGATGTCAGACGGGGCTCAGCCCTCGTCCGGGGTTTCAGGGATAAACCGCAGACCACGAGCGACGCCGCGCCCACCCAGGGTCGGGCGCGGCCCTTCGTGCCGGGCGGAGGCGTGGCAGAGTGTGGTGCGGGCGACGGGCGTTGCGGCGCGCTCCGGGGCCGGGAGGGGACCTGTCCGTGGCGTGGTGCGGGATGTCGCGCGGGAAGCGGCCGGCTCAGTCGCGCCAGGGCACCACGCCGGGCGGGGCGCGGCGGCCCAGCCGGTCGAGCAGCAGCATCAGGCACAGGGTGGCGAGCACGGTGATCACCGACATCGCGGCGGCGAGCGGGGTGGCGCCGCTGTCCTCGTAGTTGAAGATCGCGGTGCCGATGGTCTCGTTGCCGGTGGACCAGAGCAGGGCGGAGACGGTCACCTCGTTATAGGCCGTGAGGAAGACGAGGATCGCGCCCGAGGCCGCCGCCGGCGCGGTGAGCGGGCCGAGGATGCGCCGCATCCGCCGCCAGAACCCGGCGCCGGAGGTGCGGGCGGCATCGTCGAGCGCGGGGTCGAGCCGGGCATAGGCCGCCGCCACCGGCTTCAGCGCGATGGCCATGAACCCGGTGAGATAGGCGGCGAGGATGATCCCCCCGGTGCCGTAGAGCGACACGCCCAGCCCCGGCAGCGGCCGCAGGAAGACGAGGATCATCGCGATCGAGACCACGAGCCCCGGGATGGCGTAGGCGAGGTCCGCGAGGGTGGCGACAGCCCCCGCCACCGACCGCGGCAGCCGCGCCCGCCGGCCGGCGAAATAGCCGGTGAGCACCGCGAGGGCGGCGAGCAGCGCCGCCGCGAGCCCGGCCAGCAGGGTGGAATTGGCGAAGGCGCGCAAGGGCGCCTCCTGCACGAAGAGCACCTCGCGGAAGCTCTCCAGCGTGGCGGTCTCGGCGCTGAGCCGCACGCCGTAGGCCGGCACCAGCGCGGTGGAGATGAGGGCCGCGAGCGGCAGCGCCAGCGTGGCCGCCACCCAAGCCCAGAGAGCGGCCTCGGCGAAGGGCCGCGCCCGGCCCAGCCGCAGCGCCAGCGCCGGCTGCGGCGCGCCGGTGAGGGCGGCGCCGGCCCGGGCCTGCGCGCGGCGCTGTGCGGCCACCGCCAGCAGCGCCACCGCGCCCACGATCACCGCCAGCACCGCCACGTCGGGCAGCATGCCCGGCCCGAAGCTGGTGAGCCGCCGCCAGATCAGCACCGGCAGGGTGGTGAAGCGCGCCGGGATGCCGAGCAGCGCCGGGATGCCGAAATTCCCCAGCGCCGAGACGAAGGCCAGCGCCAGCGCCGCGATCAGCGAGGGGGCCACCAGCGGCAGCACCACGCGGCGCAGCATCCGCCCCGGCCCGGCGCCGAACACCCGCGCCGCCTCCGACACGTCGCGCGGCAGGGCGCGCAGCCCGGTGCGCACCACGAGGAAGGCAAGGCCGGTGTTCTGCACCGAAAGGAGCGCGATCACCCCCCCGGCCGAGTAGAGCGGGTTTTCCGAGCCCGGCGCCGGCGCGAGGCCGAGCAGCAGCAGGAGCGGGCTCGCGGGGCCGGTGGCCTGGATCCAGGCAATGGCGGTGACATGCGGCGGGATCATCATCGGCAGGAGCACGAGGAAGGTGAGCACCCCGCGGCCGCGGATGTCGGTGAGGCCGAGCCCGAGCGCGATCAGCCCGCCCGCCAGCGTGGCGAGCAGCGCCGAGCCGCCGGCGGAGACGAGGCTGTTGGCGAGCGCCCGCAGCGTGGAGCCCGCGCCCAGCGCCGCCACAAAAGCGCCGGGGTCGGGCACGCCGCCGGGCGCGAGGCCGGTGAGCGCAAGCCGCCCCAGCGGCACCACCAGCAGCAGCACGCCGAGGCAGGCGAGCAGGGCGAGGGCGGCGCCCTCGCCCGTCAGGCGGCGGATCACTCGCCGAAGATCTCGACGAAGCGCAGCTTGTCGGCCTGGTCGTTCTCGAGCGCCTGCGCGGCGTCGAAGGGCAGCAGGCGGATGGTGTCACGCGCGGGGAAGCCCTCGGGCGGGGTGACATCGGCCAGCGCCGGCAGGTAGCCCTGCCGGGCCGCCAGCTCCTGCCCCTCGCGCGAGATCAGGAAGTCGACGAAGGCCTTCGCCGCCTCCGGGTTCTGCGCGGTGGAGAGGATGGCGACCGGCTCGGTCACCGCCGAGACACCCTCCTCGGGGAAGACGAACTTCACCGGCGCGCCCTTGGCCGCCTCACGGATGGCGAGGTAGTCGACCAGGAACCCGTAGAGCTTCTCGCCGCCGGCCACGGCCTTGTAGGTGGCGCCGTTGCCGCCCGTGGGGCGGGTGCCCTGGCCGGCAAGGCCCTGATAATACTCCCAGCCGAGGCCCTCCGCGCCGGTGATCGCCGCCATGTGGATGGCCGCGGCGCCGGAGGTGAGCGGCGAGGGCATGGCGATCTGGTCCTCGGCCTCGGGCTTCAGCAGGTCGGTGAGCGTGGCGGGCACCATTTCGGCGGAAGTGTTGTAGACGATGCCGGTGGTGATGAGCTTGGTGGCGAACCACATGTGCCCGGGGTCCATCAGCCCGTCCTCGTAGGCGGCGGTATCGGCCTCCGGGTAGGCCATCAGCCGGTTCTCGGCCGCCAGCCCCGCCATGGTGACGGAATCGGCGATCAGCAGCACGTCGGGGCGCGGGTCTCCGGCCTCGAACTCGGCGGCGAGCTTGGCCATCACCTTGGTCGTGCCGTCGCGGAACCACTCCACCTCCACGCCGGGGTTGGCGGCGGTGAAGGCATCGACCGTGGCCTGGGCATCGGCATTGGGCTGCGAGGTGTAGAGCACCAGCCTGCCCTCGGCCGCGGCGGCGGCGGATGCGAGGGCGAGGCTGAGGGCGGCGGCGGAAAGCAGGGTCTTCATCGGGCGCTCCGGTGAGGATGTTTCAGGGCAGGGCAGGGCCGCGCGGCCCCTCTCCCCCGCCGCCTACCCCCGGCCCGTGGCCCGCCCACGACAGGGCGATGACAGTTCGATGACCGTCTCAGGCCTCCGCGTCGTGCCCGGCGATCATCGCGCGCGGGATGCGGCCGATCTCCCGCCGGTCGGAGGGGAGCTGCATCCAGGTCACCGCCAGCTCGGGCGAGAGCGCGCAGAGCGCCACCGAGGCACCGGTGAGCGCCACGAGATCAGGCCCCGGCCGCGGGTCGTGCGTGCAGTGCAGGCCCGTGGTGGTGACCACGGGGATGCCCAGCCACAGCGCCAGCCGGTCGAGGTGGATGTGCCCGGTGAAGATGCCGGCCACCGCGCGGTTGCCGATCACCTGCCCCAGCCGCGCCGTGTCGGCGCGCGTCAGGCTCTCCCACTCCGCCTCCGGCGCGTCGGAGAGCGAGGGGCCGTGGTGCATGGCGATGAGCTTCGGCAGGTCGGGGTGGCGGTCGAGCGCCGCGTCGAGGAACTCGAGCTGCTCGGGCTCCAGCCGGCCGCCCACGTGCCCGTGCCAGGAGGTGTCGAGCCCGATCACATGCGCGCCGGCCAGCACCGTCTCGCTCAGGCAGGGCGCCTCGGAGGGCGCCTCGCGCAGGAAGGCCGAGCGGAAGGCGGAGCGCGCGTCATGGTTGCCCGGCACCGCGATCACCGGCGCCGGCAGGCGCTTGAGCCGCCGCCGCAGCCCGGCATAGCTCTCCGCCTCGCCGTGGTTGGTGAGATCGCCGGTCACCAGCACGAAATCCGGTGCCGGCTCCAGCCCCTCGAGACTGTCGAGCACCGCCTCCAGCGTGGCCGGCGTGTCGGAGCGCAGGTCCGGGTCGTCGGCGGGGCTGGCCGAGAAATGCAGGTCGGTGAGGTGCAGGAAACGGGTCATCGTGTCTTCCGGAACTCTGGGGAGGGCGGGGCCCTTCTGCCTCGCCGGCGCGACGTTATCATGACACTCCGCGGCGCGTGGCGTTAACCGCATGTCAGTCCGGATGGGGTGTGATGGCGCCTCACGGGTTTTCAGGGAGACCGCTCGATGCTTCGAATCCTCTGCCTTCTGGCCGTTCTCGGCCTGCCGGCGCTGCGGCCCGCCAGCGCGGGCGAGACCACTCCGCCGGATCTTGAGGCACTCATCACCCCGCGTGTCGTCGCCTACCTGCGGGACCTGGGCAAGGCGGATATCGTGCGGCTCTCCGTTTCCAGCCAGAACGAACGCTACGGTAGCCTGCCCCAGGCCGAGATCGACCGGCTGGACCTGCAGTGGCGCACCGAGCACAAGTCGGTCGAGAAGCCGCTCATCGCGATGACCCTGTCGCGCCCGCTGTCGATCTACTTCATCCGCCTGCAGTCGGACCGGGTCGGCCTGCTCACCGCCATCTTCGCGATGGACCGCAACGGGCTCAACGTGGGCCAGTCGGCGCCCACCAGCGATTTCTGGCAGGGGGACGAGGCGAAATTCACCAACACCTTCCTTGTCGGCCCCGACGCGATCGACATGGGGGAGGTGGAATGGATCCCGGAATGGGGGGTGTGGATCGGCCAGGTGAGCCTCACCCTCACCGATGCCGAGGGAAGGAGCATCGGCGCCATCACCTTCGACATAAACCTCGGCGAACTGGCCCGCCGGCAGGGCCTGGGACTGATGTAACCCGCCGGCGGGGGCCGAGGCGAGCCGCCGGCGAGCCGGGCCGCCGGCCCGGGCGTCATCCGGCTGCACGCGCGCCGGCGGCGTGACCCGCAGCCCGGCGCGGCTTCGGCACCCCGGGGCGGGCCGGCCGTCGCCCGCGCCCCGCGTGCTGCCGCCCTGCTCCGGGTGTGGCCGGAGGGCATCCGCCATTGAGATCCGCCGTCGCGCGGGCATGATGGCGCCAGCCACCCTCCCCGAACACGGAACATGCCACATGCCCCCGCACCCTCTGCCCCGCCGACCCGCCCGGCGCCACCTGTCTCCCGCACCGCTTGCTTTCGCGCGGGCAGCGGCATGAGCGGGTTCTCCGCCGCCGACACCGAAGCGGTGATGCAGATCATGGCCCGCATCGCCGCCGAGGAGATCACTCCGCGCTTCCGCAGCCTCGGCGACGGCGAGATCGGCGAGAAATCCGGCCCGGCCGACCTCGTCACCGTGGCAGACATCACGGCGGAGGCCCGGCTCACCACCGAATTGCAGCAGCGCTTCCCCGGCGCGCGCGTCACGGGCGAGGAAACGGCGCGCGACGGGTTCGACTATGCCGCCGACCCGCTGCTCTTCGTCATCGACCCGGTGGACGGAACCTGGAACTTCGCCAACGGCCTGCCCCTGTTCGGCTGCATGGTGTCGGTGCTCTCGCGGGGCGAGACCGTCGCCGGGCTGATCCACTATCCCCTCGAGGGGGATTTCCTCCACGCCCGGGCCGGGGGCGGCGCCTGGCGCCAGCGCCCGGGCGGCCCGGCCCGCCGCCTGCAGTCGGGCGGCCGGACGCCGGAGCGGCTCACCGGCCTGTTTCCCCACACGCTGTTCGACCTGCGCAGCCATGTCGGCGTCCTGCACAGCCTCGCGCCGGAAACCCGGCTGATGAACCTGCAGTGCTCGGCCTACGACTATCGCATGCTGGCGGAGGGCGGGGCGCAGTTCTCGCTCGCGGCCGGGCTGAAGCCCTGGGATCATTGCGCCGGTCTGCTCATCCTCGCGGAGAGCGGCGGACATGCCGCACTCTCCGACGGCAGCCGCTGGCGGCCCGGCCATCCCACGACAGAGACGCTGATCGCCGCCGCGAATGCGCGCGTCTGGCAGCATGTTCGTGATGCGATCGTCCCGCTTCTGCCCCTGCAACCGGCCTGATCCGGCGGCCCGGGCTTGCGCGCCCGGGCGAGGGGACTACCTGTCCCGCGCGGCCCCGACACCACCGCCGGGCGCCGCCCGGCAAACCCTGCCCTCCGGGGCCCAGTTTCAGGAGCCATGCCCATGCGCATCGACCTTTCCGGAAAGACCGCCATCGTCACCGGCTCTACCGGCGGCATCGGCCTCGCCATCGCCCGCGGCCTGGCGGGAGCGGGTGCGCGCGTGGTGGTGAACGGGCGGAAGCAGCCGGCGGTGGACCAGGCGGTGTCCGCCCTGCGCACCGAACTCGGCGAGACCCGCGGCCCGGAGGCCGTCTCCGGCGTCGCGGCCGATCTCGGCACCGCGGAGGGCTGCGAGAGCCTCGTCGCCGCCTGCCCGGACTGCGACATCCTGGTGAACAATGTCGGCATCTTCGGCCCGCAGGATTTCTTCGAGACCGACGACGCCACCTGGCAGCGCTATTTCGACGTGAACATCACCTCCGGCGTGCGCCTCTCGCGCGCCTGGCTGCCCGGCATGCAGGCGCGCGGCTGGGGGCGGGTGCTGTTCCTCTCCTCCGAATCCGCGCTCAACATCCCGGCGGACATGATCCATTACGGCGTCACCAAGACCGCCCTGCTGTCGCTCTCGCGCGGGCTCGCCAAGCGCATGGCCGGCACCGGGGTCACGGTGAACGCCATCCTGCCCGGGCCCACGCTGTCCGAGGGGCTGGCCGACATGCTGCGCCCGGAGGCGGAGAAATCCGGCCGCGCGCTGGAGGACGTGGCGGCGGAGTTCGTGCAGGCCAACCGGCCGAGCTCGATCATCCGACGCGCCGCCTCGGTGGAGGAGGTGGCGCATCTCGCGGTCTACGCCGCCTCGCCGCAGGCCTCCGCCACCACTGGCGCGGCGCTGCGGGTGGATGGCGGCGTGGTCGACACCATCGCCTGACCCGGCCGGGCTCAGCGCCCGGCCATCAGGCAGTCGATGGCGCCGAGCAGCTCGTCGCGCCGGAAGGGCTTGGGCAGCATCATGTCGGCGCCGCAGCCCTCCACGCGGCCGAGGCTCTCGGCGTCGATGGCGGCGGTGAGCATCAGGACCGGCAGGTCCGGCTGCCCCGAGCGGCCCCGGCGCAGGCGGCGCACCACCTCGTCGCCATCCATGTCCGGCATCAGCAGGTCGATGATGGCGAGGTCGAAGCGCGCGCGGCCCAGCGCCGCACAGGCCTCCGCCCCCGTGGCGGCCAGCGCCACGCGGTGCCCCGCCTTCGCCAGAAACCCCCGGATGACGAATTGCAGTGTCGGCGTGTCCTCGGCGACGAGGATCTCCATCGCGCGGAGAGCGGCGCCGCCTGGCCGCGGGCCATCCGGCAGAGGGTCTTCTCCCGGAAGGGAGCGATCCGCGCGCTCCCGCCCCGGCCCGGCAGTGTTGTCCAAGTGCAAGCCTCCCTGCTCACCCGGCCGGGCCCCCGCCCGTGCCGACCGGCCCCGCGCGGCAGGCATGCCCCCGCGGCCCGGTATCCACCCCGCACGAGCCCGCTTATCCGCCCGCCGGCTTGCGAAAGGGTAAACGGCCCGGCTCAGCCGGGGTGGACGGAAACCGGGGCGTTGTCCTTCAGCCGCTCCATCACGATCTGGCTCTGCACCCGGGCCACGGCGGGATGGGGCAGCAGCACGTCCTGCACCAGCCGGTTCAGCGCCGGCAGGTCGGCGCAGAACACCCGCAGCAGGTAGTCGGTGGAGCCGGTGAGGGTCCAGACCGCGACGACCTCCGCCGTCACCTGCATGCGGGCGACGAAATCGCGCGCGTTCTCGCGGTTGTGCGCGGCCATCACCACCTGGATGAAGGCCTCCACCGTGGCGCCCACCTTCGCGGCGTTCACCACCGCGCGGTAGGAGCGGATCATCCCCGCCTCCTCCAGCCGCTGGCGGCGGCGCGCGCACTGGCTGGGAGAGAGGTTCACCCGCTCCGCCAGGTCCTGCGCCGTGAGGCGGGCATCGAGCTGCAGGTGATGCAGCAGTTCGGCATCGATTCGGTCGAGTTCTGCCATGGATCGAGGATAGCGCGCATGACAGGCGCGTTCCATGCGAAATCTGCGCATCCAGCTGCGCCCAGGCGGGCAGAATGCGCACTCAGCGCATGTACTCCGCCCCACCATCGCGCAAAGACAACAGCCAACCGGAGGAATTTCATGGGCCCCTTCCCGCATGACGCGCCGCCAGCCGAGATCAGCAAGCACAACCCCGCCGGTACCGACGGGTTCGAGTTCGTCGAATTCGCCCATCCGGACCCGGAGGCCCTGCGCAGCCTGTTTGCGAAGATGGGCTTCGAGTGCACCGCGAAGCACCGCGAGAAGGACATCACCCTCTGGCAGCAGGGCGACATCACCTATGTGCTGAACGCCGAGCCCGGCTCCTTCGGCATGCGCTTCGTGGAGCAGCACGGCCCCTGCGCCCCCTCCATGGCCTGGCGCGTGGTCGACGCGCAGCACGCCTACGAGCGCGCCATCGAGAAGGGCGCGAAGCCCTATGAGGGCGGCGGCAAGGTGCTCGACGTGCCGGCCATCGAGGGCATCGGCGGCAGCCTGATCTATTTCGTCGAGACCTACGGCGAGAAGGGCTCGCCCTATGCGGCCGAGTACGAGCGCCTGCCCGGCGTGGCCGAGAAGCCGGAAGGCGTGGGCTTCTTCTACCTCGACCACCTGACGCATAACGTGAACCGCGGCAACATGGACACCTGGTTCAACTTCTACGCCGATATCTTCAACTTCCGGCAGATCCGCTACTTCGACATCGAGGGCAAGATGACCGGCCTGTTCTCGCGGGCGCTCACCTCGCCCTGCGGGCGCATCCGCATCCCGATCAACGAGAGCGCCGACGAGCACAGCCAGATCGAGGAATACCTGCGCGAGTACAAGGGCGAGGGCATCCAGCACATCGCGGTGGCCACCAACGACATCTACAAGGCGACCGACGAGATCCACGCCCGCGGCCTGAGCTTCATGCCGCCGCCGCCGCCGGCCTATTACGCCATGAGCCACGCGCGGGTGAAGGACCACGAGGAGCCGCTCGAGAAGCTGAAGAAGCACGGCATCCTGATCGACGGCGAGGGCGTGGTGGACGGCGGCGAAACCCGCATCCTGCTGCAGATCTTTTCCAAGACCGTCATCGGGCCGATCTTCTTCGAGTTCATCCAGCGCAAGGGGGATGACGGCTTCGGCGAGGGCAATTTCCGCGCCCTGTTCGAGTCGATCGAGCAGGACCAGATCGACCGCGGCGTGATCGGCACCGCCGCCGAGTAACGGCCCCTCCGGGGCGGGCCAACAGCGGCCCCTCCGGGGCAGGCCACCAACCGCCCCTCCGGGGCGAGCCACCAACCGCCCCTCCGGGGCAGGAATGCCTTCCCCCCGGGGCCCGCGTGCTCCGGGGGCTTTTTGTGCTCAGGCGGGGGGATCGGCCGGGCGGCGGAACTCCTGCTCGATCACCCGGGTGCCCCAGGCCGCGCCTTCCTCCTCGCGGGCCAGCACGAAGCCGTGCGCCTCGTAGAGGTGCCGGGCCGGTGCCAGCCCGGCGAAGGTGGTGAGCCAGGCGCGCCCGCCGCTCACCGCTTCCGCACGGGCCACGGCGCGGGCGAGCAGCCGCCGGCCCAGCCCGCTGCCCCGCGCCCGTCCCGCCACGATGAACCAGCGCAGGTGCGCGCCGCGCGGGCCGGAGGCGGGGTCACCCGCATCGAGGATCAGCGAGGCGGCGATGCCGGCCTCGTCGCGCGCCAGCAGCACCAGGTCATCCGCGGCGCGGCGCGCGGCGAAATCGGCCATCTCACGGGCCACCTTGCATTCAAAGACGGTGCCGAAGCCCCAATGCCGGGCATAATGGCGCGCGTGCAGCGACACCACCTCCCCCAGGGCACCGGGCTCGAACTCGGTGAGTATCTCCATCGCGTGCTCCGCCGATCGCTCCGATCCCCCACAGGATAAGGCCGTGGCCGGCGGCGCGGAAGCCGCCCCGGAGCACGCCGGCACGGCGCGCGACCCTGAAGCTCGCGGACCGCGCACCCGCGCAACGCGGGTGCCTCCCGGCCCGGGCAGAGCGTCCGCCCCCCGGCCCCGCCGATGCCCCCTCGGAGCCGGGGGCGCAGGCTGTGCGGGCCCGGCGCGCGGCGGCCGCCGAGTACACCCCGGGCGATCCCGAGGCGGCGGGCGGGAGCGCGAAGCTCACGGCCTCTGCGCCAGTGCGACTCCTGCACGGCATGCCCTCGCGCAGATCCTTCGATATGTGCGCCCGCGCACAGTCGGCCACGGCGAATCCGGGCATAGGGGGGGTGCGGGTGGAGCACACCAACACCCCGTGCACCGGGTTGCCGGGGTGCGGGACATCGGGGGGCGTTCCATCTCAGGCGCTGCGGTCCTGCCGGACGATCCCCTGTCTCTCCGGCTGCATCGCGGTGTTCGGACCGGCACTCCCGGATGCCGGCTCCGCGCGCCTCCCGAAGGAGTGGCCCCGGCCCCCCCCCTCACGCCGGGGTCACTCCGCCTCTCGCTCAGCCCTCGCCGTCGAGCATGCCGCGCAACTCGTAGACGAGGTCGAGTGCCGCGCGCGGGGAGAGCCCGTCGGGCAGCACCTCGCGCAGGCGCGCCTCCACGGCGGAGGCTTTCGCCGGGGCGGGCGCGGGCGCCGGAGGGCGGGCGGAGAACAGCGGCAGGTCGTCGATCAGCGTCGCCGCGCGTGAGCCGCCGCCCTCCCGGTCGCCCTCCTCGAGGGTTTCGAGCACATGGCGCGCGCGCTCGATCACCGCCGCGGGCAGGCCGGCGAGCCGGGCCACCTGCACGCCGTAGGAGCGGTCGGCCGCGCCCGGGCGCACCTCGTGCAGGAAGATCACGTCGCCCTCCCATTCGCGCACCGCCACGGTGGCGTTCATCATGCCGTCGAGCCGGGCCGAGAGCGTGGTGAGCTCGTGATAATGCGTGGCGAAGAGCGTGCGGCAGCGGTTCGCGTCATGCAGGTGCTCGAGCGTGGCCCAGGCGATGGAGAGCCCGTCCCAGGTGGCGGTGCCGCGGCCGATCTCGTCGAGGATGACGAGCGCGCCGGGCCCGGCCTGGTTGAGGATGGCCGCGGTCTCGACCATCTCGACCATGAAGGTGGAGCGGCCGCGGGCAAGGTCGTCCGCCGCGCCGACGCGGGAGAAGAGCTGCGTCACCACCCCGATCTCCGCCGCCCGCGCCGGCACGAAGGCCCCGGCCTGTGCCAGGAGGGCGATGAGCGCGTTCTGGCGCAGGAAGGTCGATTTACCGGCCATGTTCGGCCCGGTCACCAGCCAGACCGGCTTCTGCCCGAGGGAGAGGTCGACGTCATTGGCCACGAAGGGCTTGTCCCCCGCCCTGCGCAGCGCCTGTTCCACCACCGGGTGGCGGCCGCCCTCGATGCGGAAGGCGCCGCCGAGCTGCATGAGCGGGCGCACCCACTCCTCGGTGTCGGCGAGCTCGGCGAAGGCGGCGGCGAGGTCGATCTCCGCCAGCGCCCGCGCCGCGGCGGCAATGCGCGCCGCCCCGGCCCGCACGCCCGCCGCCAGCGCCTCGAACAGCTGGCGCTCCAGCTCCAGCGCCCGGCCGCCGGCGTTGAGAATGCGGGTTTCCAGCCCCGAGAGCTCCACGGTGGTGAAGCGCACCTGGTTCGCCGTGGTCTGGCGGTGGATGAAGGTCTCCGACAGCGGGGCGCTGCGCATCTTCTCGGCGTGGGTGGCCGTGGTCTCGATGAAATAGCCCAGCACGTTGTTGTGCTTGATCTTCAGCGAGGAAATGCCGGTTTCGGCCGCGTATTGCGCCTGCATGGAGGCGATCACGGCCCGGCCCTCGTCGCGCAGGCGGCGGCAGTCGTCGAGCTCCTCATGGTGGCCGGCGGCGATGAAGCCGCCGTCCCGCGCCAGTAGCGGCGGCTCGGCCACCAGCGCGGCGTCGAGCGGGGCGGAAATGTCCTCGAGCCCGGTGAGGGCGGCGGCGGCCTCGGTGAGCTCGGCGGGCAGGTCCCCCGCCAGAAGGCCGGCGATCTCCGCACCCTCGGCCAGCCCGTCGCGCAGGGCGGCGAGGTCGCGCGGGCCGCCACGCTCCAGGCTCAGCCGGGTGAGGGCGCGCTCCATGTCCGGCACGCCGCGCAGCCGGCTGCGCAGGGCGCTGGCAAGCGCGCTGTCCTCCAGCAGGGCCGCCACGGCATCGTGCCGGGCGCGGATGGTGGAGAGGTCGGTCGAGGGGCTGGAGAGCCGGGCCTCGAGCAGCCGCGCGCCGCCGCCGGTCACCGTGCGGTCCACCGCCTGCAGCAGCGCGCCGTCGCGCCCGCCCGAGAGGCTGCGGGTGATCTCGAGGTTGCGCCTCGTGGCGGCGTCGATCTGCATGGTGCCGCCGGCTTCCTCGTGCTGCGGCGGGCGGATCATCGGCAGCTTGCCCTTCTGGGTCACCTCCACGTAATCGACCACCGCGCCCAGCGCCGCCACCTCGGCCCGGCCGAAGCCGCCGAAGGCCTCGAGCGTGGAGACGCCGTAGAGCCCCTTCAGCCGGTGCTCGGCGGACTGGCTGTCGAAGCTCGCGCCGGCAAGCTCGGTGAGCACGCCGCCGCCCTCCTCCACCATCGCGCGCAGGGACGCCTCCGCCCCCTGGGCGGCCAGCACCTCACGCGGGGAGAGCCGGGCCAGCATCGGCCCGAGCAGCGTGCGCGGGCAGGCGGTGGCGGCGAAATCGCCGGTGGAGATGTCGAGCCAGGCCAGCGCGCCCTCGCCGCGGATCTCGGCCCAGGCGGCGAGGTAATTGTGCCGCCGCGCGTCGAGCAGCGTGTCCTCGGTGAGCGTGCCGGGGGTGACGAGCCGCACCACGTCGCGCTTCACCACCGACTTCGAGCCGCGCTTCTTCGCCTCCGCCGGGTCCTCCATCTGCTCGCAGACCGCGACACGGAAGCCCTTGCGGATCAGCGTGAGCAAATAGCCCTCGGCCGCATGCACCGGCACGCCGCACATGGGAATATCGTCGCCCGCGTGCTTGCCGCGTTTGGTGAGCGCGATGTCGAGCGCCGCCGCCGCCGCCCGGGCATCGTCGAAGAACATCTCGTAGAAATCGCCCATCCGGTAGAACAGCAGCGCGTCGGGGTACTGGGCCTTCAGCTCGAGGTACTGGGCCATCATCGGCGTCACCGCGGTGGTGGCCTCGGGCGCGGTGTCGGGAGCAGGGGCGGCAGGTGCGTCGGGCATCGGGTACTCGTCCGGTTCGGGTTCGCCCCTGCCTAGCATGCAGCCCGGTGGGGTGGAATGACTTGTAAGGCACGGGGGCATCGGCTACATGTTTTTAGAATTATTCTAAAGAGGATCCGCCATGTTCAACGCCCTCGCCGGCCGCCGGCATTTCAGCGACCTCAGCGAGGCGGAGGTGCTGGCGCTGGCCATTTCCTCGGAAGAGGACGACGCCCGCATCTACGCCACCTATGCCCATGAGCTGCGGGCGGAATTTCCGCAGACCGCCGCCGCGTTCGACGAGATGGCCGCCGAGGAGGACAGCCATCGCCGCCGGCTGATCGACCTCTGGCAGGCGCGCTTCGACGGGCCTATCCCGCTGATCCGGCGCGAGCACGTGGCGGGCTACTACTCCCGCCGCCCGGTGTGGCTGGTCAACAACCTCGGGCTGGAGACCATCCGCGCCGAGGCCGGGCGCATGGAGGCCCAGGCGCGCGACTTCTACATCGCCGCCGCCCAGCGCTCCACCGACCCCGACACCCGCCGCCTGCTCGGCGACCTCGCCGCCGCCGAGGGCCGGCACGAGCAGAAGGCGCATGACGTGGCCGAGCAGCTGGAGGGGCCGGAAGGCTCCGCCGAGCTGGGCGCCGAGCGCCGGCAGTTCGTGCTCACCTGGGTGCAGCCGGGGCTGGCGGGGCTGATGGACGGCTCGGTCTCCACCCTGGCGCCGATCTTCGCCACCGCCTTCGCCACGCAGGACAGCTGGACGACCTTCCTCGTCGGCCTCGCGGCCTCGGTGGGTGCGGGCATCTCGATGGGCTTCACCGAGGCCGCACATGACGACGGGGTGATCTCGGGCCGCGGCGCGCCCTGGAAGCGCGGCATCGCCTCGGGGGTGATGACGGCGCTCGGCGGGCTGGGCCACGCGCTGCCCTACCTGCTGCCGCAGTTCTGGCTGGCCACCGGCATCGCCTTCGCCGTGGTCTTCGTCGAGCTCTGGGCCATCGCCTGGATCCAGAACCGCTACATGGAGACGCCATACCTGCGGGCGATCTTCCAGGTGGTGCTCGGCGGCGCCCTCGTGCTGGCCGCCGGCATCCTCATCGGCGCCGGCTGACTGCGGCACGGCCTTACTGGCGCCTGGCACGGCGGGCGGGGAGGCAGGAGCCGCGATTGTGGAGCCGTAGTGTGAGGGTTCGCGCAGCCCGCCCCTGTCGCCTGCCGGGCTCAACCGGCCTCCCGACCCCGCCACGGCGCCCGGCGGACGGGGCCCTCCCGTCCTCCGTCGACCCGCAGCCCCTTGGGGGCCGCGCGTCTCCTGCGGTTTGGGCCCGGCCGCGCCGGCAAGCCCGCGCGGCTTCTCAGACGTCACCGCAAGGGCAAGCCTGCCCGGCGGTTGCGCTGCGGCCACGGCGGGGCGCCCCTTCTCCGGCCGGCCGGGGGAGACTGGACCTGAAGCCCCCCAGCCTGTAGATTGCAGCCTCAAGTTGGCGCGACAGACGCCTGCACATGAGGCACACATGCAGTTTCCCGAGCGGTATTCCAGCCTGCCGGAATACGCCTTTCCGCGGTTGCGCGCCCTTCTCGACGGCGTGGAGCCGGGCGGAGAGCCCATCGCCATGTCCCTGGGTGAACCCAAGCACCCGGCCCCGCCGTTTCTCGGCGAGGTGCTGGCGGCGCATGTGCACGAGTACAGCATCTACCCGCCCAACGACGGCCACCCGGAGCTGCGCGAGGCCTTTGCCGGCTGGCTCGCCCGCCGCTACGGCGTGAGCCGCGACCCCGGCACCGAGGTGTTCCCGCTCAACGGCACGCGCGAGGGGCTGTTCGCCGCCTGCCTCGCCATGTGCCCGGAGCAGAAGGCCGGCGAACGGCCGGTGGTGCTGCTGCCCAACCCGTTCTACCAGTGCTACGCGGTGGCCGCGATCACCGCCGGGGCCGAGCCGGTCTACGTGCCCGCCACGGCGGAAACCGGCTTCCTGCCCGATTTCGCCTCCCTTCCCGCCGAGCTGCTGCGCCGCACCGCCGTGGCCTACATGTGCTCGCCGGCAAACCCGCAGGGCGCGGTGGCCGATGCCGCCTACTGGCAGCGCCTCGCCAACCTCGCCGAGCAATACGACTTCCGCGTCTTCGCCGACGAGTGCTACTCCGACATCTGGCGCACGGCCCCGCCGCCGGGCGCCCTGCAGGCCGATGCCGACCCCGAGCGCATCGTCGCCTTCCATTCGCTCTCCAAGCGCTCCAGCCTGCCCGGCCTGCGCTCCGGCTTCGCGGTGAGCGGGCCGCGCAACATCGCCGCCATGCGGCAGCTGCGCGCCTATGCCGGCGCCCCCCTGCCCCTGCCCGCCCAGCGCGCCGCCGCGGCCTGCTGGAACGACGAGGCGCATGTGGAAGCAAGCCGCGCGCTCTACCAGCGCAAGTTCGCGCTGGCCGACGAGCTGCTGGGCAACCTGCCCGGATACCACGCCCCCGAGGGCGGGTTCTTCCTCTGGGTCGGGGTGGAGGACGACGTGGCCACCACGCGGCGCCTCTGGGCGGAGACCGGGGTGCGCGTGCTGCCGGGCTCCTACCTCTCGCGTGAGAGCGATGCCCGGCTGGGTGGCGGAAACCCCGGGGCGGGCTACATCCGCGTCGCCCTCGTCGCACAGGAGGCGGAGGTGGCACGCGGCCTCACCGCCCTGCGCGACACGCTGAGATAACGCGAACGGCAGAAGAAACCGCGGCGGGAAAGGAACGAGGCATGAGCATGGCAGCCCCCCGGTCTGAAAAACTGGTCGACGACGAAACCCGCGAGATGCTGCGCAAGCGCGGCACCGAGCTGCTGGGCGTGGCGCTCTTCGCCCTCGGCATCGCCTTTGCCGCGGTGCTCGCCACCTATTCGCCCGACGACCCCTCGCCCTTCAACGCCACCGGCGAGGCGCCGCAGAACCTGCTCGGCAGCATCGGCGCCAACATCGCCGGCGCGCTGGTCTTCGCGCTCGGCTGGGCGGCCTGGGGCATCCCGGCCATGCTGGTCACCTGGGGCGCGCGGCTGGTGGTGCACCGGGGCGAGGAGCGCGTGCTCACCCGCTGCGTGATCGGGCTCGTCGCCATCCTCGCCAGCTCCGCCTTCCTCGCCGCCCATGTGCCGCTCGACAGCTGGGAGCACCGCTTCGGCCTCGGCGGGCGCATCGGCGACAGCCTGCTGCTCAACGTGCTCTCGCTGGTGCCGGCGGAAACCGGCACCGGGCTGAAGCTCGCCACGCTCGCCATGGCACCGGCCGTGGTGGCGGTGAGCGCGCTCGGGCTGGGGATGAACTGGGGCGAGTTCCGCGCCCTCGCCGGGCTCTGCGGCTCCGGGCTGCTCGCCATCGTCTCGGTCTTTGCCCGCGGCCTCGGAGCGATGGGGGTGAAGGCGCTCTCGGGCACCGCCTCGCTGGGCGCGAAGCAGAAAGGCCGGCTGCAGGAGCGCGTTGCCGCCCGGGCCCGCGCCCGCGATGCCGCCCGCTCGGAAGCCCGCGAGGAGGCCGCCGCCCTGCGCGCCGTCGCCCCCGCCCGCACCGAGGTGGCCGACAACCGCGACGACGACCGGCTGATGGCCCGCATCTCCGCCGCCGTGCAGGCCCGCACCACCCGCCGCGAGCCCGTGCTCACCGAGCCCGAGGAGATCGAGGAGGCCCCCGCCCCCGTGGTGGAAAGCCCCTATGACCGCGCGGTGGCCGAGGCCGTGGCCGCGCGCCGCAATGCCGGCCCCCGCGTTCTGCGCGCCTCCGCCGAGCCGCCGCTGCGCGCGCCCGCCTCCGAGGAGGAGCCGGACAGCTTCGACGCGCCCTTCGACGACGACGAGGACGACTACACCTCGCCGCCCCTGCGCCGCGAGGCCGCCGAGGCGCCGCAGCGCCGCATCCCCACCCTGCGGGGCCGGGTGTTCGAGGAAGACGAGGACGAGGAGGAGGACGACACCCCCCTGCCCCGCCTCGACGGCGCGGACGACCGCCACGAGGAGCGCCCGGCGCCCCGCGCCCCCGCGCGCCCCGAGCCGAAAGCCGAACCGAAGGCCGAGCCCGCCGTCACGCCCCCTCGCTCCGCGGACGAGGAGGAGGCCGCGCCCCAGGGCTTCGCCGCCCTGCGCGCCGCCCTCGCCCGCTCCCGCGCCGGCAGCCGGGAGGCCGCGCCGGAGCCGCGCGCGCCCGATGCCTGGGCAGCCGGCCCGGAGGATGACGAGGAGGAGGAGGGCCCGCGCCTCTCCGCCCGCCCGGCCGCCGAGGCGCCGGAGGAGGAGAGCGTGCCGCTCACCCGCCGCATCGTGAAGGGCGAGCCGATGGGCATCGACCTCGCCCTGCCCGAGGATGACGAGGACGAGGACGACGAAGGCCCCCTCACCCCCCGTTCCGCCTTCGATGCGGAGGACGAGGACGAGGCGGACGACCGGCTGCACGCCGAACCCCCGGCCCGCCCCATGGCCGCCGGCCCGCGCCCCGAGCCGCACAAGCCCCAGCCGGTGCCCGGCCGCGCCCTGCCCGAGACCGCCCCGCGCCACGCCATGGCCGAGGAGGACGAGGAGGAGGAGGCGCCCTACGACGCCCCGCCGCTCGGCCTGCTCTCCAACCCGCGCGACATCGAGCGGCTGGAGCTGTCCGACGAGGCGCTGGAGCAGAACGCCCGCATGCTGGAGAACGTGCTCGACGATTACGGCATCCGCGGCGAGATCGTCTCGGTGCGCCCGGGCCCTGTCGTGACCATGTACGAGCTCGAGCCGGCGCCGGGCCTGAAGGCCTCCCGGGTGATCGGCCTCGCCGATGACATCGCCCGCTCGATGTCGGCGCTGGCCGCGCGTGTCTCCACCGTGCCGGGCCGCTCGGTGATCGGCATCGAGCTGCCGAACGACCAGCGCGAGAAGGTGCTGCTGCGCGAAATCCTGGCCGACAAGGTGTTCGGCGAGAGCACCCACCGCCTGCCGCTCGCGCTCGGCAAGGACATCGGCGGCGAGCCGATCGTGGCCAACCTCGCGCGCATGCCCCACCTGCTCATCGCCGGCACCACCGGCTCGGGCAAGTCGGTGGCGATCAACACCATGATCCTGTCGCTGCTCTACCGGCTCTCGCCCAAGGAATGCCGGCTCATCATGATCGACCCGAAGATGCTCGAGCTCTCGGTCTACGACGGCATCCCCCACCTGCTCTCCCCCGTCGTCACCGACCCCAAGAAGGCCGTGGTGGCGCTGAAATGGGTCGTGGCGGAGATGGAGGAGCGCTACCGCAAGATGTCGAAGATGGGCGTGCGCAACATCGAGGGCTACAACGCCCGCGTGGCGGACGCGCTGGCCCGCGGCGAGGCCTTCTCCCGCGTGGTCCAGACCGGGTTCGACGACGATACCGGCGAGGCGATCTACGAGAACGAGGAGTTCGAGCCCGAGGCGATGCCCTTCATCGTGGTCATCGTCGACGAGATGGCCGACCTGATGATGGTGGCGGGCAAGGAGATCGAGGCCTGCATCCAGCGCCTTGCGCAGATGGCGCGTGCCTCCGGCATCCACCTGATCATGGCGACGCAGCGGCCCTCGGTCGATGTCATCACCGGCACGATCAAGGCGAACTTCCCGACCCGGATCTCCTTCCAGGTGACCTCGAAGATCGACAGCCGCACCATCCTGGGCGAACAGGGCGCCGAGCAGCTGCTGGGCATGGGCGACATGCTCTACATGGCCGGTGGCGGGCGCATCAGCCGCGTGCACGGGCCGTTCTGCTCCGACGAGGAGGTGGAGGCGGTGGTGAACCACCTCAAGTCCATCGGCGCGCCGGACTACGTGTCGGGCGTGGTGGAGGGGCCGGACGAGGCGGTGGAGAACAACATCGACGCGGTGCTCGGCCTCGGCGGCAACACCAACTCCGAGGACGCGCTCTACGACCAGGCGGTGGCGATCGTCGCGCGCGACCGCAAGTGCTCGACCTCCTACATCCAGCGCAAGCTCGGCATCGGCTACAACAAGGCCGCGCGCCTGGTGGAGCAGATGGAAGACGAGGGCGTGGTGAGCGGCGCCAACCAGGTGGGCAAGCGCGACGTGCTCATCGCCGAACGCTGATACCTGCGGGCGGCCGCCCCCGGCCGCCCTGCCCCCGGCGCGGCCTCCCGGCCGCCCACCTCCTCCCCCAATTCCCCTTTCGTGCCGCAGGCACTGGCCCGGGCGCCCAGCCCGGGCCGCGCCCGACCCTCCCCCCGGGAGGGCGCTCTGGCGATGTCGCGCGCCGCTCAGCCGTCGTCCGGAGCTTTCGGGATAAAGCACTGACCACAAGCGGTGCTGCGCCCACCCGAGGGCCGGACGCGGCCCTGTCCCCGGCGCAGCGCGGGGTGGCAACGCAGGCAACGGCGTGGCGCGCACCCTCCCGCGGCCGTGTCCCCGGCAGAGCGCGGGGCGGCAACGCAGGCGATGGCGTGGCGCGCTCCCTCCGGGGCCGGGCGCGGCCCTGTTCCCGGCGAAGCGCGGGGCGGCGAGCGGGGAGGAGCGCCGGCCTCGGAGGGGGCAGGCCCCCGCCTCGGCCGGCGCCGCGCGTGCCGCGCGGGCCAACGTCAGCGGCGGTGCCGATGCCGGGTGGCGCGACGGTGACGGGGTGGCGCGCAATCTGCCGCGGGACTGCGCGGAAAGCGGTGGCTGAACCTCAGGCGGAGAGGGCGGCGGAGAGCTCGTCGCGCCAGTCGGCCGGCTCGATGCCCCATGCGTTCGCGAGGGCCGAGAGGTCGAGGCGGGAGTTCAGCGGGCGGCGGGCGGGAGAGGGGAAATCCTCGGTGCGCGCGGGGGTGAGGGCGGGGGCCTTCATGCCGGCGCGGGCGAAGATCTCGGCCGCGAACTCGAGCCGCGAGACGAAGGGCCCGCCGCCGGAGAAATTGTAGGTGCCGGGCGCGCCGCGGCCGGCCACCAGCCGCGGGCCGATCTGCCAGATCGCGGCGGCGAGCTGGCGGGCCGAGGTGGGCCGGCCCACCTGGTCGGCCACCACGGAAAGCGTGTCGCGCTCGGCCCCGAGGCGCAGCATGGACTGCACGAAGCCGGGCCCCTCGGACGAGAACACCCAGGAGGTGCGCAGCACCACATGCGCCGCGTTCTGCGCCGCGGCGAGATATTCGCCGGCGAGCTTGGAAGCCCCGTAGGCGCCGAGCGGGCCGGGGGCGTCGGCCTCGGTCCAGGGCGCCTCGCCGCTGCCGTCGTAGACGTAATCGGTGGAGACATGCACGAAGGGCGCGCCGGCGCGGGCCGCGGCCCGGGCAAGCGCGCCGGTGCCGGTGGCGTTCACCGCCCAGGCGGCGCGGGGCTCGGCCTCGGCCCGGTCGACGGCGGTGTAGGCCCCGGCGTTCACCACCAGCGCGGGGGCGTGGCGGGCGACGGCGTCGGCCAGGGTGTCGGGGCGGGCGAGATCGGCCTCCTCACGGCCCAGCACGGCGAGGTCGATGCCGGCGGGGCGCGCCTCGGCAAGGGCCCGGCCGAGCTGGCCGCTGCGCCCGACGACGAGAACCTTCACCCCACGGGCTCCGGGTCATACGCGAAGGGGGAGGTGATGTCGGCCAGCCGCGGGTGCTTGCGGTCCTTCTCGGACAGGATCAGCCGGTCATGCGGCCAGCCCCAGTCGATGCCGAGATCCGGGTCGTCCCAGGCGATGCCGGCGTCCTGCGCGGGGGCGTAATGGGCGGAGACCTTGTAGAGCACCTCGGTGTCCGGCTCGAGCGAGAGCAGGCCGTGGGCAAAGCCCTCGGGCACGTAGATCTGCGCCCAGTTGGCGGCGGAGAGCTCCACCTTCACGTGCTGGCCGAAGGTGGGCGAGCCGCGGCGGATGTCCACCACCACGTCGAGCACCGCGCCGCGCAGCACGCGCACCAGCTTGGCCTGGGCGGCGGGCGGCGCCTGGTAGTGCAGGCCGCGCAGCACCCCGGCATCGCGCGAGAGCGACTGGTTGTCCTGCACGAAATCGGTGCGGATGCCATGGGCGGCGAACTCGGCCGCGTTCCATGTCTCGGAGAAGAAGCCGCGCGGGTCCGCGTGCCGCACCGGGGTGACGGTCAGCACACCTTGCAGGTCGTGGCGGACGATGTTCAGCGGCATTGGTCTTCCGGGCTCCGGCTCTGGCCGACCCGAGGAATACCCAATCCGGCGGGAGAATCTAAGAGCGAATTTGCCCTTTCGGCAACTTTTTGCCGCTTTGCCGCAGGGCGATACCGCCCCGGCGGGCCGGGCGCTGCGCGCGCCCCGCGGCGGGTGACGTTGCGCCGGTGGTGCCGCCGCCCTTCACGGAGTGTTTGGCAAAGCCGCCGGCCTGTGTTCTGCTCACGGGCAAGTGACACGGGCGTGAGCAGGGGGCGGCTTGAGCGGGACGGCATTGCAGGTCGAGGGGCTGGCCAAGCGGTATGGCGGGCTTCGGGCGGTGAACGGGGCGAGTTTCGAGATCCCCGAGGGGTCGATCACCGGGCTGATCGGGCCGAACGGCGCCGGCAAGACCACCACGTTCAACATGATCGCCGGGGCCGAGGCGCCGAGCGCCGGGCGCATCCTGTTCCGCGGCGAGGACATCACCGGCCGGCCCACGCACGAGCTCTTCCACCTAGGCATCGTGCGCACCTTCCAGCTTCCGCAGGAATTCGCCCGGCTCACCGCGCTGGAAAACCTGATGGCCGCCGCCCCCGACCAGCCGGGCGAGAGCATCCTGCTCAACTGGCTCGCCCCCGCCCGCGTGCGCGCCCGCGAGGCCGAGGTGCTGGCCCGGGCGGAGGAGGCGCTGGCCTTCCTCGGCCTTTCCCACGTCCGCGACATCCCGGCGGGAAACCTCTCCGGCGGGCAGCGCAAGCTGCTCGAGCTCGGCCGCACCATGATGACCGACGCGCAGCTGGTGCTGCTCGACGAGCCGGGCGCCGGGGTGAACCCCACGCTGATGCTGCGCATCGCCGACATGATCCGCAGGCTCAACGCCGAGCGCGGCTACACCTTCTGCATCATCGAGCACGACATGGACCTGATCGCCGCGCTCTGCGACCCGGTGATCGTGCTGGCCGAGGGGCGGGTGCTCACGAAGGGCGCGATGGCGGAGATCCGCGAGGACGCCCGGGTGATCGAGGCCTATTTCGGCGGGGGCGCGGAATGAGCCCGGTGCTGGCCCTCGAGGCGCTCGACGCCGGCTACGGCGATTCGACCGTGCTGCGCGGCGTGTCGCTGCATGTGGACGCTGGCGAGGTGGTGGTGGTGATCGGGCCGAACGGCGCCGGCAAGTCCACCGCGCTGAAGGCGGTGTTCGGCCTGCTCAACGTCACCGCCGGGCGGGTGATGCTGGGGGGCGACGAGATCACCGGCACCGCGCCGGAGCGGGTGGTGACCCGCGGCATCGCCTACGTGCCCCAGACCGGCAATGTCTTCGTGAACCTCACGGTGGAGGAAAACCTCGAGATGGGCGCCTATGTGCGCCGCGACGACTGGCGGCCGCGCCTTGCCGAAATCTACGCCATGTTCCCCGACCTCGCGGAGAAGCGCCGCCAGCCGGCGGGCAGCCTCTCGGGCGGGCAGCGGCAGATGGTGGCGATGGGCAAGGCGCTGATGCTGGAGCCGAAGGTGCTGCTGCTCGACGAGCCCACGGCCGGCCTGTCGCCGAAATACCGCGGCGAGATCTTCGCCACGGTGAAGCGCATCAACGAGACCGGCGTGCCGGTGCTGATGGTCGAGCAGAACGCCCGCCAGGCCCTCGGCATCGCCGACCGCGCCTACGTTCTGGTCGACGGCGCCAACCGCCACGAGGGCACCGGCGCAGCGCTGGCGGCCGACGCGGAGGTGGCGCGGATGTTCCTCGGGGGCGGGGCATGAGCGGCCCGCGCCCCCGCCGCGCCACGGCACGGCCCCCGCGCTGCCCAGCTCCGGGCCTGACCCGGAGCCTCCCGGCCGGTGTGCCTGGCTCTGCCGGCGAGGCCCCGGCTCGGGGGCCGGGGCAGCGGGGCGCGGGGCGGCTGGCGGCGGTCTGCTGCCGCCCTGCTCCGGGCCTCACACGGAGCCTCCTGGCCGGTGCGCCAGGCCCTGCCGGCGAGGCCCCGGCTCGGGGGCCGGGGCAGCGGGGCGCGGGGAGGCTGGCGAGGGCTCGCGGCGGGTGTCTCCGCCGGCCCGCAATTGCCGTGCCTGCGGACCGGGGTCGGGGCTCGACGCCGCGTGGCGCGGGCAGGAAGGAACAGCGCTGATGTGGGAATTCGTCAACTTCTACTTCCTGCCCGGCGTGGTGCTGGGCTGCATCTACGCCCTCGGCGCGCTCGGCATCTCGCTCACCTTCGGCATCCTGCGCTTCGCCAATTTCGCCCATGGCGAGATCATGATGCTGGGCGCCTATTTCACCCTCAGCCTCACCGCGCTCACCGGGCTGCCGCCGCTGGCCGCGGCGCTGCCGGCCATGGCGCTCACCGTGGCGGTGACACTGGCGCTCGACCGGGCGGCGTTCCGGCCCTTCCGCGGCGCGCCGGCCATCATCTCGGTGATCGCGAGCTTCGGGCTGATGCTGATGATCCGCTCCGCCGTGCAGTTCTTCTGGGGCGTGCAGCCGCGGCCGCTGCTGCGCGGCATCCAGCGGCCCGAGAGCTTCCTCGACGGCGCCATCCTGCTGCCGCCCAAGCATATCGTCATCATCGGCTCGGCGCTGGTGCTGATGGTGCTCGTGCACCTGCTGCTCAGCCGCACCCGCATCGGCAAGGCGATGCGCGCGGTCTCCGACAGCCCCGGGCTCGCCCGCCTCACCGGCATCGACGTGGAGGCGGTGATCCGCGCCACCTGGGCCGTGGCGGCAGTCACGGCGGTGGCCGCCGGCGTGCTGCTCGCGCTCGACACCCACGTGGAATCGATGATGGGCTTCAAGATGCTGCTGCCGATGTTCGCCGCCGCCATCCTCGGCGGCATCGGCCGTCCCTTCGGCGCGGTGGCCGGGGGGCTGGTGATCGGCATCGCCGAGGAGGTGTCCTCCTTCCCCTTCGGCGGCACGGAGGCGCTGCTCAACCCCGCCTACAAGTCCGGCATCGCCTTCGCCATCATGGTGGCGATGCTGATCTGGCGGCCCTCGGGCCTGTTCAAGGGGAGGGTGTTCTGATGGAGGCCTACGGCTACGGGCTCTACCTCGTCACCCTGCTCTCGGCGGGGGGGATCTATGCCATCCTCGCGCTGGGGCTCAACGTGCAATGGGGCTTCGGCGGGCTGTTCAACGCCGGCATCGCCGGGTTCTTCGCCGTGGGCGCCTATGCCTCGGCCATCCTCACCACCGCCGCCACGCCCGAGCACCTGGGCGGTTTCGGCCTGCCGCTCGCCCTCGGCGCGGTGGCGGCGATGGCGGTTTCGGCGCTCATCGCCTGGGGGATCGGGCGCATCTGCATCCGGCTGCGCTCGGACTACCTCGCCATCGCCACCATCGGCATCGCCGAGATCCTGCGCCTCGTGCTCAAGAACGAGGGCTGGGCCACCAACGGGCCGCGCGGCATCAACCGCATCCCCAAGGCCTTCGAGGGCCTGCCCGAGCCCTGGGCCCAGCTCGGCTTCCTCGCCATGGTGCTGCTCACGGTGCTGGCGCTCTACCTCCTGCTGGAGCGGGCCTGGCGCTCGCCCTGGGGCCGGGTGATGACCGCGATCCGCGACTCGGAGGCCGCCGCCCGCGCCGCGGGCAAGAACGTCGAGCGCTTCCGCGTGCAGGCCTTCGTGCTCGGCGCCGCGGTGATGGGCCTCGCCGGGGCCTATTACGCCCAGTACATCAAGTTCATCGGCCCCGACGCGACCGACCCGCTCACCGCCACCTTCCTCGTCTGGGTGATGCTGATCGCGGGGGGCTCGGGCAACAACCGCGGCGCCATCCTCGGCGCCTTCCTGATCTGGACCGTCTGGTCGGCCACCGAGATCTTCACCCCGCGCCTGCTGGGCCTGCTGGCCGGGCTGCTGCCGGCCGATCTCGCGGCCGAGCTGAAGGCCGAGACGGTGGTGCGCTCGGCCTACCTGCGGGTGTTCCTCATCGGGCTGGTGCTGCAGGTGGTGCTGCAGAGATACGCGCGTGGCATACTGCCGGAAACGCGCCCCGCCGTTGCCGCCGCCCCGCCTCCCGCCGCCGCGCGGGAGAGGGGCTGAACCGAGACATCCCGGGCCGCCGGCCCGGGGGCGAAGAACAGGGAGACCAGCATGAAGAAACTTCTCCTGGCCGGAACGGCCGCCATCTGCCTCACCGGGGCAGCGGCCGGGGCCGCGGAAATCAAGGTCGGCTCGGTCGGCGGGGTCACCGGCCCCATCGCCGACATCGTGGCCGAGATCATGGAGGGCCGCGCCCTCGCCGCGCAGCAGGTGAACGCCCAGGGCGGGCTGCTGGCGGGCGACACGCTGTCCCTCGTGCTGGCCGACAGCGCCTGCGACCCCAAGGCCGCGGTGGACGCCGGCTCCAAGGTGGTGAACATCGACCAGGTGGTGGGCATCGTGGGCCCCAACTGCTCGGGCGCCACCAACGCGCTCGTGCAGTCGGTCACCATCCCCGCCGGGGTGGTGAACATCTCCGAATCCGCCACCGCCCCCTCCATCACCGCGCTCGAGGACAATGACCTCGTGTTCCGCGTGGCGCCCTCGGACGCCTACCAGGGCGTGGCGCTGGCGCAATACGTGCTCGACAGCGGGGTGAGCACCGTCGCCGTCACCTGGGCGAACGACGATTACAACGCCGGCCTCGGCGAGGTGTTCGTGCAGGCCTTCGAGGAAAAGGGCGGCACCGTGGCCGCCAGCCAGGTGCACGAGCCCAACAAGGCCTCCTACCGCGCCGAGATGGCCACGCTGGGCGGCGCCGGGGCCGATGCGCTGGTGATGTTCGCCTATTACGGCTCCTCCGGAATCACCCTGATCCGCAACGCGCTCGAGACCGCCGCCTTCGCACGCTTCTTCGGCGCCGACGGCATGGTTGACGATGAAGTGATCAACCAGATCGGGGCGGAGAACCTCACCGAGGCGGCCTTCACCGCCGCCGGCGCGGATGACAGCTCGCCCGCCTGGGCGGCCTATATCGCCGCGGCGGAGGAAGCCGGGCTCGCCAACCCCACCGGCCCCTTCGTGCCCAACGGCTACGATGCCACCTTCCTCATGGCGCTCGCCATCGAGAAGGCCGGCGCCGCCGACCGCGGCCTCATCGCCGCCGCCCTGCGCGAGGTGGCGAACGCCCCCGGCGAGGTGATCCTGCCCGGCGAATGGGAAAAGGCGAAGAAACTCATCGCCGAGGGCACGGACATCAACTACCAGGGCGCCTCGGGCGAGATCGAGTTCGACGACGCGGGCGACGTGGCGGGTGTCTACAGCCTGAATACCCCGCAGGCCGACGGCACCTTCAGCTCGGTGCTGCTGAAGTAATCCGGAGCGCCGGCCCCGGCCGGCGCCCACCTTCCGGGGGCCGCGCCCGCGCGGCCCGGCCCCCGGTTGCCGCACCTGCGCATTTGCAACTGGCCCTTTGCGCGCGTATGAGGATATCCGGCTTTCCGGGGCGCCCCGCCGGGCGGGCCCCGCATGGGTCGCGAAGGGATCAGAGACAGGCCGAATGACGCAATCCGGCGCAGACGACAAATCCTTGCAGGTCTCCAGGAACCGCGCCGTGGTCGAGGCCCGGCGCGCGGAGCGCAAGGCGGCGCGGCTCGCAGAACAGGAGCGGGCCCGGGAAGAGCGCCAGAAAGCGGCGAGAAAGCCGAAGGAACCGCTTCCGGTCATCGAGGTGCCGCCCCTGCCCGAGGCGGAGGAACTGCGCGCCCGGCCGCGGCTGCGCCACTGGGTGATCCTGGCGAGCTTCCTCCTGTGCGTGCTGCTGCCCTCGCTGCTGTGGAACTGGTATCTCGAAACCCGCGCGGCGGACCAGTACGTCTCCAACGCCTCCTTCAGCGTGCGCAACAACGACCCCATGGCGACGACCGACCTGCTGAGCCAGCTCGTCACCTCCTCCACCACGGTGGAGGCCTCGGACGCGACCATCCTCTACAGCTACATCCTGAGCCAGGAGATGGTGGAGAAGGTGGGCCGCGAGCTCGACCTGCGCGCCATCTGGAACCGCCCCGCCGACCGGGACTGGTTCTTCACCCTCGGCGACGACCCGAGCATCGAGACGCTGCAGGACTACTGGCACTCGATGGTCAACCTCACCTACGAGCAGAGCCAGGGCATCATCGGCCTGCAGGTGCGCGCCTTCACCGCGGAAGACGCCAAGGCGATCGCCGACTCGGTGCTGCACTACTCCACCCTGCTGGTGAACCGGCTCTCGGAGGCCGCGCAGGAAGACGCGGTGCGCTATGCCCGCAACGACCTGCAGGAAGCGCGCGACCGGCTGACGGACCTGCGCGGCGAGATCCGCGAGTTCCGCATCGACAACCGGCTCATCGCGCCGGAGATCGAGGCCACGGTGCAGTTCGCCCTGCTCACCGAGCTGCAGCAGATGCAGTCGCAGGCGATCATCGACCGGGCCGAGCTGCTCGACACCACCCGGCCGAACGACCCGCGCCTCGCCACGGTCGACCGGCGCATCGCCGCCATCGGCGAGCAGATCACGGCGGAGCGCGCGCGCCTCGGCTCGCCCGACGCGCCGCAGAACCAGGCCCTCTCCGCGCTGCTCTACCGCTGGGAGGAGCTGCGCACCGATCTCGAGTTCTCCGGCCAGGCCTATCTCAACGCCCAGGCCTCCTACCTGCTGGCGCGCAGCGACGCCCGGCGCCAGACCCGCTACCTCGCCACCCATATCCGGCCCACGCTGGCCGAAACGCCCACCTACCCGCAGCGCCTCATCCTCGGGCTGCTGGTGAGCTTCCTGATCCTGGTCACCTGGGCGGTGACGGTGTTCATCTACTACAACGTGCGCGACCGCAGGTGAGCCGATGATCGTCTTCAACAACGTCACCAAGTACTTCTCCACCCGCGTGGGCGAGAAATGGATCGTGCGCAACCTCGACCTCACCATCCCGCGCGGGCGCAGCATCGGCCTGCTGGGGCGCAACGGCGCCGGCAAGTCCACCCTGCTGAAGATGATCTCCGGCTCGCTCGACCCCGACGAGGGCCGCATCGACCGGCACGGCCGCATCTCCTTCCCGCTCGGCTTCTCCGGCAGCTTCCACCCCGGGCTGAGCGGGGCGCAGAACGTGCGCTTCGTCGCCCGGGTCTACGGCGTGGACACCGAGCAGCTGGTGGAATACGTGCAGGAATTCGCCGAGCTCGGCGCCTTCCTGCACGAGCCGATGCAGAACTACTCCTCCGGCATGCGCGCCCGCCTCGCCTTCGGCGTGTCGATGGGCATCGCCTTCGACTACTACCTCGTCGACGAGCTCACCGCCGTGGGCGACGACAATTTCAAGCGCAAGTGCCGCGCGGTGTTCGACCAGCGCCTGCAGAGCTCGGACGTGGTGATGGCCTCGCATTCCACCTCCACCCTGCGCTCCTACTGCCAGACCGGCGCTGTGCTGGAGAACGGCGAGCTCACCTATTACGAGGACATCGAGGAAGCCATCGAGGTGCACCTGCGCAACATGCGCGGCGCGGACCAGTGATCCCGGGCGCACTGCGCCGGCTCCTCCCCGCCAGCCGCGCCGACGGTGCCGCGATGCTGGAGCGGGCCTGGTGGCTGGGCGCCGCCGCGCGCGGCGGCCCAAGGCTCTCCATCCTCCCCGAGGGTGCCGACTGGCGCGCAGCCCCCGGCGCCTGGATCGGCTTTCTCGCACCGGGAGACCGGCTCGCGCCCCATGCCGCGGCGGTGATCTCCGCCGCGCTGGCGGACCGGCCCGCCGCCCGCCTGCTCTACACCGACACCGCGCTGGAAGGCCCCGCCGGCCATGCCGGCCTCGAAGGCCCCGCCGGCCCCGCGCCCTGGCTGAAGCCCGGCTTCGACCCCGTGCTGCAGGCCGAAACCGGCTATGCCGGGCGCCTCGCCCTCTTCCGCCGCGACCTGCTGGAAGAGACCGGCTGGCAGGGCTCCGAGGCCGCCACCGTCTCCGCCGCCGCCCGCGGCCTCGGCGCGGAGGCGATCCTGCACCTGCCCTACCCGGCCGTGATCGGCCCGGCCGCGCCCTGGCCCGCCTCCGCGCCGCTGGCCCCGCCCGCGCCGATGCCAAAGGTCTCGGTGATCATCCCCAGCCGCGACCGGCCGGCGCTGATCTCCACCGTGCTGCGCGGCCTCATCGAGGACACCGCGCATCACGGCACCCCGCCGGAGATCATCGTGGTCGACAACGGCTCGACCGACCCGGAGGTGGCGGCCCTCTATGCCCGCCTCGCCGGGCGCATCCGGGTGCTGGCGCATGACGCGCCGTTCAACTTCTCCGCCATGGTGAACCACGGGCTGGAGGCGGCCACGGGCGAGGCCTTCCTGCTCCTGAACAACGACATCGAGGTCACCGACCCGCGCTGGCTGGCGGAGATGTGCGCCTGCCTCGCGCGGCCGGGCACCGGGGTGGTGGGGGCGAAGCTGCTCTTCCCCGACGGCACGGTGCAGCACGCGGGTGTCACCATCGGGCTCGGCGCGGGCTACGCCGGCCACCCCGACACCGGCAGCCCGGCCGGGGCACCCGGGCCCGGCGGCCGCCTGCTGCAGCGCCGATCGCTCTCCGCCGTCACCGGGGCGGCGATGCTGATCTCGCGCGCCTGCCTCGAGGCCACCGGGCCCTTCGACGCACAGCGCTTCGGCATCGCCTACAACGACGTGGATTTCTGCCTGCGCGCCCGGGCGCTCGGCTTCGGCGTGACATGGAGCCCGCTGGCCCTGCTCACCCACCACGAATCCGCCACCCGGCGGCGGCGCAGCGGCGCCGCCCTGCGCCAGTTCCGCGCCGAGAAGGCCGCCCTGCGCGCCCTGCACGACACCGGCCGGGCGGAAGACCCCGCCTTCTCGCCCTGGTTCGCCCGCCGGCTGCAGCCCGGCTACCGGCGGCTCGCCCGCCTGCCGGAGCCGCGCAGCTTCATGCCGGGCGGGGCGTGACGCGCTCAGCCCTGCGGCGGCAGGCCCTCCAGGACCTTCTCCAGCACATAGACACGGATGGCGGAGGCGAGCCCGGTCTCGGGGTCGCGCTCGGCATCGATGCGGGCGGCGAGTTCGTTGAGCGCCAGGTCTTCCCGCGCCGCGATGCGGCGGAAGGCCGCCCAGAAGGCATCCTCCAGCGACACCGAGGTGCGATGGCCGCGCAGGGTGAGCGAGCGTTTGACGGGACGGGCCGAGGACATGCGCCCAGATGTACCCGCATCGCGCCGCCGCGTCACGCGGCCCGTGGCCCGCGGGAGGGAGCCCCCCCTGCGCGGCACATCCCGCCCGGGACCGGGTGCGGGCCGCGGCCGAGGGGTGCGAGGCGCGGGGGCTCCACGGCTGCCACCCCGGGGGCGCGCGCGGCCCGGCCGCGCGGGATGCGCCGCCGGGCATTGCACCGGCGCGATTTGGCGCTAGCCTGAGGGAAAACCGGCCCCCCGGGGGCCTGCATGGCGGAGGAAGATCAACATGAAGCTCGACGTGATGCTGCCCGTGAAGGCCGTGTCCTGGGGGCTCGGAGTGATGGGGCAGGAGAAGTCCTTCATCGCCAACCCGATCATCGGCTCGGCACGGCTCAACCGCATGGGCCTGCACCGCGCCCGCGTGCGCTTCGCCGAGCGCATGGCGGCCGCGCGCCGCGCCCGGATGCACGCCGTGCCCGAAGCCGACCGCGCCGCCTATGACCGCGACGGTTTCGTGGTGAAGGAGAACTACCTGCCGCCGGAGGTGTTCGAGGCCGTCTGCCGCGAGGCCTTCGAGACGCCGCTGCCCGCATGGGAGATGCGCCAGGGCCACACCGTCACGCGGATGACCCCGCTCACCCTGTCGCGCCGCGACCGCGCGCCCGCCTCCGTCGCCGCGGTGCGCGACCCGGCGCTGCGCGCCCTCACCGGCTACGTGGCCGGCCGCTCGGGCGAGCCGATCCACTTCATCCAGACGGTGATCGCCGAGCCCTCGGGCGGCGAGGCCGACCCGCAGACCGCCCTGCACGCCGACACCTTCCACTCCACCGCGAAGTTCTGGCTGTTCCTGCATGACGTGGGCGAAGAGGACGGGCCGTTCATCTTCTCCCCCGGCTCGCACCGGCTCACCCCGGAGCGGCTGGACTGGGAGTACCGCCAGAGCCTCACCGCCCGGGCGGACGCCCGCGCCCACCATTCCTTCGGTTCGTTCCGCATCCTGCCGGCCGATCTCGAGGCGCTCGGCTACGCCGCGCCGCGGCGCATGGCGGTGAAGGCGAACACGCTGGTGGTGGCCGACACCTTCGGCTTCCACAGCCGCGCGCCCTCCGACCACGCCACCACCCGGGTCGAGCTGCACGGCTACCTGCGGCGCAACCCGTTCACGCCCTGGAACGAGGCGGACTACCAGTCCCTCCCCGGCATCCGCGGCCGCCAGCTCGACATCCACCTCGGCTGGAAGGATTTCTCCGCCACCCGCCTCGGAAAGCCCCGCGTCTGGCAACCGGTGGGCAACCTCACCGGCCGCGACCCCGCGCGCCTCTGACACGACAGAACCCTGCGGTCCGGACCTCGCGCCCGACCCACGCTCACTCCGGAGGGCCTGTCGGCCGGGACCCCTCCCGTGTGCCGGCCACCTGACGGTGTCCGGCCCTTTGGGCCGGGCCGGGTGCTGCGCACCCGGCAGGCCCCGCACTCTCCCGCGGCGCATGACCACCCGCCGGGCCGGCTTCCGCACGACGTCCCGCCGCGCGGCACGCGCGGCCCGGCCCAAACCGCAGGAGACGCGCCCCGCGGGGGCGGGTCGTCGCAGGACGGGAGGGCTCCGGCTGCCATGGTCGACGGCAGGGGTTCACGCGTGCCGCCAACCTGCGGGTGTCCGGCCGTCAGGGCCGGGCCGGACGCTGCGCACCCGGCAGGCCCCGCACTCTCCCGCGGCGCATGACCACCCGCCGGGCCGGTTCCGCGGCCCCCCGCCGCGCGGCACGCGCGGCCCGGCCCAAACCGCAGGAGACGCGCCCCGCGAGGGGCGGGTCGACGCAGGACGGGAGGGCTCCGGCTGCCATGGTCGACGGCAGGGCTCACGCGTGCCGCCCACCTGCGGGTGTCCGGCCGTCAGGGCCGTGCCGGGCGCCGTGCACCTGGCCGGATCGGCGGCGAGGCGGCTGTCGGGCGTGGCTTGCAGGGCGGAGGTGTCACGGTGCCGTCACCCCGGGGACACGAGGTCTTCGCAGCTGCGGCATAGACAGGGGGCGAGGCGTTCGACGAGGCAGGTTCGCAGACATGGCTCAGTTCCGGGTCACCGCCGGGCCGCAGGGGCTGTTGCCCGGCGGGTCCGATGACGCTCCCCTCGCGGGCTTGCTCCGTGCAGCCCGGGCCCTGCCGCCGGGCGCGCCGCTGCTCGTGCTCGTTCACGGATATCGCTACGACCCCGCCAGCCCCGGCGCCTGCCCGCACGGCTCGCTCTACTCGGCCGGCGGCTGGCCGGCGCAGCTCGGCTTCGGCCCGGCGGGCAGCGGCCTGTGCATCGGCTTCGGCTGGACCGCCCGCGCCCCGCACCTGCCGGAACTGCTGCGCTCGGGCCGCACCGGCTTCGCCCGGGTCTACGACCGCGCGGGCGAGACCGGCGCCGCCCTCGCCGGCCTGCTCAACCGGCTGGGCGCGGCCCTGCCGGGAAGGCCGGTGGACATCCTCGCCCATTCGCTCGGCGCGCGGGTGGCCCTCTCGGCCCTGCCGCATCTCGACGGCCCGGGCGCCGCGGCGCTGGGGCGGATGATCCTGCTCGGCGGCGCCGAGTTCGCCGGCCGGGCCGAGGCCGCCTTCGCCGCGGCACCGGAGCAGGCACGCCCCGAGGTCTATTCCATAGTCGCCCGGCTCAACGACCCGTTCGACGCGCTGTTCGAGCTCTTCGCCCCGCGCGGCCCGGGGGCGGACCACGCGCTCTCCCGCCGCCTGCCGCGCCTGCGCAACTGGCTCGCCCTGCAGATCGACGGGCCGGCCACCCGCCGCTGGGCGCGCTCGCGCGGCATCGCCCTCGCCGCCCCCTCGGCCCGGGTGGCGCACAACGGCTTCTACACCCTGCCCGGCGCGATGGCGCTCTATGCCGGCATCCTGCGCGAGCGCGAGATCTTCTCCGTCGCCGCCCTGCGCGGCAGCCCGGCGCTGGCCGAGCACGAGCCCCGCTGGGCGCGCTTCGGCCCGCTGCCGCCGATGCCCGGCGCGGGGCTCGGCCGCGGCGCCTTCCGCCCGCGGTTCGGCGGCCCGCGCCCATCGTGACGCGCGCGGGGTTGCGCAGCAGGGCATCGCAGGCCCACATTAACCTCTTCCGAAGCAGGGGAGAGACGCATGCCCGCACCGATTGAGCTGCATTACTGGCCGACACCGAACGGCTGGAAGATATCCATCGCGCTGGAAGAGATGGGCCTGCCCTACGAACTGCACCTGGTGAACATCGGCGCCGGCGAACAGTTCGAGCCCGGGTTCCTGAAGATCGCGCCGAACAACCGCATGCCCGCCATCGTCGACCCCGAGGGGCCGGACGGCAAGCCGATCTCGGTGTTCGAGAGCGGCGCCATCCTGCAGTACCTCGCCCGCAAGACCGGCCGCTTCTACGGCAGCACCCCGCGCGAGCAGGTGGAAGTCGAGGAATGGCTGATGTGGCAGATGGGCGGCGTGGGCCCCATGGCCGGCCAGGCGCATCACTTCCTCAAGTACGCCCCGGCGATGGACCCGCCCAACGACCTGCCCTACGCCAAGGACCGCTACCGCAATGAGGTGGGCCGGCTCTACGGCGTGCTCGACCGCAGGCTCGAGGGGCGCGACTTCGTGGCCGGCGCCTATTCCATCGCCGACATGGCGATCTGGCCCTGGGCCTCGCTCTGGGAGGGCCAGCAGCAGGACATCTCCGGGCTGAAGAACCTGCAGGCCTGGCTGGAGCGCGTGGGCAGCCGCCCCGGCGTGCAGGCCGGCCGCGCCCTGGCGGCGGAGAAGCGCAACCAGATCCAGGACGATCGCAAGGCGCAGTCGGTGCTCTTCGGCCAGAAGGCGCGCTGAACGCGAAGCCCGCGGCGGCCGGCTCGCACCCGGCCCCGCGCCCGCCGCGAACCGGGGGCCGGAGGCGCGATGGCCGCCTCCCCGGCATCCCCGGGAACACCGGCCGGTCGCCGCCGGGGCGGAGGACGGGCCGCTCCCGCTGCGCGCCGAGCCCGGGGGCCGGCGCGCGCGGGGTCGGGTCGTGTGCCCGTCCACCGGCCGCCGCGCGGTGTCGGCGAACTCCGCACCCAGGCGGCCCGGGGGGTCACATGAGATCCTCGAGGCGGATCGGCAGATCGCGCAGCCGCCGGCCGGTGGCGTGGAACACCGCGTTGGAGATCGCGGCGGCCACGCCGACCACGCCGATTTCGCCCACGCCCTTCACACCCGCGCGGTTCACCTGATGGTCCTCTTCCGCGACCATCATCGCCTCGACATCGACGATGTCGGCGTTCACCGGCAGCAGGTATTCGGCGAGGTTCGCGTTGATGTAGCTGCCGTTGCGGTGGTCGATCTCGCTGCGCTCGTGGATCGCGGAGCTGATGCCCCAGATCATGCCGCCGATGAGCTGGCCGTGGGCCGTGCGCGGGTTGATGATCCGCCCCGCGGCAAAGGCGCCCACGGCACGCGGCACGCGGATTTCGCGGGTCCGCGCATGGATGCGGACCTCGACGAACTGCGCGCCGAGCGCGAACTGCACGCGGTCGGCCAGATGCACGCCGCCCGCCGGCGTCGCCCTGCCGCGGTAGAGGCTTGCCATGCTCTCCGCCGGCAGGCCGTGCGCGCGGACTTCGGCGAACTCCTCCACGACCCACATGCCCGACGCCTGCAGCGCGGGCATGACCTCGGCCGGGGAGCCTCCCTCCACGCCCAGCCGGCGACGGATGGCCTCGCAGGCCGCCATGATCGCCGGCGCGACGCTGGCGGTGGAGGAGGAGCCGCCCGCCACGATCGCCGGCGGCAGGTCGGTATCGCCGAGCGAGGCGGTCACCTGGTCGAAGGGCACGCCCAGCTCCTCGGCGGCCACCTGCGCCATCATCGTGTACATGCCCTGCCCCAGCTCGTGGCCGGCGCTCGACACATGCACGCGCCCGTCTGCCGAGAGACGCACCCGCGCCGCCGAATTTCCGGCATAGGTGGGGTAGAAGGCGGTGGCGCAGCCCCAGCCGACCAGCCAGTCGCCATCGCGCATCGACCCCGCCTCCCTGCTTCGGTCCTTCCAGCCGAAGCGCGCGGCCGCGTCGTCGAAACAGCGCATCAGCGAACGGCTGGTATAGGGCAGCCCGGCAACCGGCTCGGTCTGCGTGTCGTTGACGCGCCGCAGTTCGACCGGGTCCATGTCCAGCGCCACGGCGAGTTCGTCGAGCGCGGTTTCCAGCGCGAAGCCATAGGGCATCTCGCCCGGTGCGCGCATGAAGCCGGGGGTCGACCGGTCGGCGGCGACGGTATTGATGCGCACCGAGATGTTCGGGCAGGCATAGAGCCTTGCGGTCATCGACGCCGCGCCCATGGCAACGGCATCCGCGCGCGAGGTGAGCTCCCACCCCTCCTGCCGGAGCGCGAGCAGGCGCCCGTCGCGGTCCGCGGCGAGCTGCACGCGATGCCGTGTCTCGGCGCGATAGCCGGAGACGGTGAAGCCCTGCTCGCGCGTCGCCACCAGCTTCACCGGCCGGCCGAGCCGGCGCGCGGCGATCGCCACCAGCGCCGTGCGCTGGGTGAGGAAGCCCTTCGCGCCGAACGCGCCGCCGACATAGGGGCTGACGACGCGGATGCGCCCGGGGTCGATGCCGAGCTGCTCGGCAAGCCCGAACCTGACGTTGTTCACGTACTGGCTGGGCTCGTGAACCGTCAGCCGGTCGCCCTCCCACGCACATTGCGTGGCGAACAGTTCCATCGGGTTCTGGTGCTGGGCGGGGGTGGTGTAGCCGGCATCCACCCTGACCGGCGCGGCCGCGTAGGCGGCGGCGAAATCGCCGGTGTCGATCGTCATCGGCTCCACCGCCTGCGTGACCGCATCGGCTGACCGGATGTCGGCGGCAAGCGTCGGGTGAGGCGCATAGGCGACGACGATCCGACGCGCGGCCTCCCGGGCGGCCTCGAACGTCTCCGCGACCACCATGGCGACCGGCTGGCCCCAGTACACGATATCGGCCGAGCCGAGCGGGCGGACGGAATCCGAGATGTAGCCGCCCTGGTAGATGGCCGGCATGTGTCGGGGGTCGTCGCCGATCGTCTCGTGGGTCAGGATGTCGATGACGCCGGGAACCGCGCGCGCCGCTGCCAGGTCGAAGGACCGGATCGTGCCCCGGCCGATGCGACTGGTGTGGAGATACGCGTGGGCGGTCCGGGGAAGCCGGACATCGCTCGGGTAGCGGGCCTCGCCCGTCACCTTGGCGCGGCCCTCGTAGCGCGGTGGCGTCTGGCCGGGCTTCACGTCCGGCGCGGGGAACAACGGCTGGTTCATCGGGGCGTCTCCATGGTGGCGAGTTGCAGCAGCGCGCGCACCAGCGTCTCCTGGCCGAGCTCGACCTTGAACGCGTTGTGGGCGTGGGGCGCCGCTTCCGTGAAGGCGGCCTGCGCGGCGGCGCGCGCGGCCTCTTCGGTCAGCTTCCGGCCGCGCAGCAGGGCTTCGGCCTCCCGCGCGCGCCAGGGGACGGTGGCGACACCGCCGAGTGCGACCCGCGCCTCGCGCACCGTGTCGCCCTCGAGGTCCAGGGCCACGGCGGCGGAAGCGACCGCGAATTCGTAGGACTGCCGGTCACGGACCTTCAGATAGAGCGAGCGACGGAACCAGCCGCCGGCCGGAACGATGAACTCGGCGATGATCTCGCCGGGCCGCAGGCTGGTCTCGAGATGCGGTGTCGTGCCCGGCGCCCGATGCAGCCGCGCGAAGGGGATGGTGCGGCCGCCACCCGGGCCGGCGATGACGACGGAGGCGTCGAGGGCGAGCAGCGCCTGCGCGAAATCCCCCGGATAGGTCGCGATGCAGTGGTCACTGGTGCCGAGCACGGCGTGCGCGCGGTTCACCCCGTCGAGCGCCGCGCAGCCGCTGCCGGGCACACGCTTGTTGCACGCGCTCCAGGACGTGTCGCGGAAGTAGGCGCAGCGTGTCCGCTGCAGCACATTGCCGCCGAGGGTCGCCATGTTGCGCAGCTGTGCGCTGGCGGCAAGCGACAGGCTCTGCGCGATCATCGGCGCCCGGGCGCGCACATCCGGATGGTCGGCGGCTTCCGCCATCCGGGCGAACGCGCCGAGCCGCAGGCTCGTGCCGTCCCATCGGATGTGGCCTGCCTCCCCGCGCAGCGCGTTCAGATCGACCAGCCGGTCGGGGCGGCTCACCTCCAGCTTCATGAGATCGAGCTGGGTCGTGCCGCCGGCAAGGAAGGCGGCGGAGGAATTCGGTTCCGCGGCAAGGGCATCCCGCATGTCGATGAGGGCCTCGGCCAGGGAGGACGGGCGCGAATAGTGGAATGGACGCATGGTCAGCCCCCTTCGACCTGATCGCGGGCCTGCATCACCGCGGCCACGATGTTGGGATAGGCGGCGCACCGGCAGATGTTGCCGCTCATGTATTCGCGGATGGCTTCCGGCGTTGCGGCATGGCCCTCGCGCACGCAGCCGATCGCGGAGAGGATCTGGCCGGGCGTGCAGTAGCCGCACTGGAAGGCATCGCGATCGATGAAGGCCTGCTGCATCGGGTGAAGATCGCCACCCGGTTCGGCGAGGCCCTCTATCGTCGTCACCTCCCGCTCCCCGACCGATACGGCGAGCGTGAGACAGGAGAGCTCACGGCGCCCGTCCACGAGCACCGTACAGGCGCCGCACTGGCCGTGATCACACCCCTTCTTCGCCCCGGTGAGCCCGATATGCTCGCGCAGCGCGTCGAGCAGCGTGGTCCGGGCGTCCATCTCCAGCCTGTGCGTGCGCCCGTTCACCTGCAGGGCGATCCCGGCAGGGCCGGCAGCCTCCGGTACCGGCGTGGAGCGGTCAGCCTGCGCGCCGGCATCCCCGGGCAACAGGGGGGCCGCGCCGGCAAGTGCCGACCCGATGAGAAACCGTCGCCGACTTTCATGGATCCTGACTTCATGGTCGTTCTCTTCAGCCATCTCGTATCCTGACATGTGTTGCGCGGCGCGGTTCGCGATGACGGGCGCGGACCGCCGGATCAGGAGGGCGGGGAGTTCCGCCGGGAATGCTGCCGACACTCCGGGGGCCGTGGCCCCGACCGGCGCTGCATCGCCATCTCCTGTGCCTGCCATCAGACACGCAGCGGCGACATGCCGATATGCAGGTCCGATCAGATACCGGCCCGATAATCTCAACGAGTGGGAAGGCGGAGTGCCCCTGTCGGCCTCCGGAGGGTGCGGACGAACCGTTGCGCTGGCCGGCGGAGACGCGCGGCGCACCCGCGCAAGCGGGGCGGGCAGAGGCGGACGGAGCCCGGCGCCACCCCGAGGCCGCGCCTCGCCACCGAAGCGCGGAGAGGCCCGTCGTGTGGTCTGAACCGATGGCTGCGGGAAGGCGGCGCGGGCGGTTTCGCGGCGGCCCGGCCCGGACCTTCCCGATGCGAAGCGATCAGGGGTGCCGCGTGCCTCGCGCCCGGGGCGCAGCGGTGGTTGTCCGGTGGTTGCCTGCCGCAGAAACAAAGGCGGCGACCCTGGGGTCGCCGTGCAAAGCCTTTGATTTTCTTCGCAAATTGGAGCGGGCGATGAGATTCGAACTCACGACCCTAACCTTGGCAAGGTTATGCTCTACCCCTGAGCTACGCCCGCTTCCGTCTTGCGTGAGGGGGATTTAGGAGATTCGCCGGGGGAACGCAAGCGCCTTTTTCAGACCGGATGGAAAAGAATTTCCCGGGCCCGCCCACGCCTCTTGCAGCCCCCTTCCCCCCGGGCCATCGTGCCGGTCTCAGCAGGCCGCAGCGCAGGAGGACAGCCATGCCCGCAACCGAGGAACAGCTTCGCGCGCGGCTCGACGCGCTCGGCATCGCCTACAGCCACCACACCCACCCGCCGCTGCGCACCGTGGCCGAGAGCAAGGAACTGCGCGGCGAGCTGCCGGGCCTGCACGTGAAGAACATGTTCCTGAAGGACAAGAAGGGCACCACGCTGGTGCTGGTGACCTGCCGGGAAAACCGCGACATCCGCATCTCCGACCTCGAGAAGGTGCTGGGCACGAAACGGCTGAGCTTCGCCAGCCCGGAGCGGCTGATGGAGCACCTGGGCGTCATCCCCGGCGCGGTCACCCCGCTCGCCGCGATGAACGACGCCGCCGGCGCGGTGCGCGTGGTGCTCGACAACGCGGTGACCGCGGCCGATCTCATCTGCTGCCACCCGCTGCACAACGAGGCGAGCGTGGCGCTCTCCCCCGCCGACCTGCTGCGCTTTCTCGCGGACACCGGCCATGCCCCCGAGACGGTGGATTTCGACGCTCTGGAAGCGGCCGCCCTTGGCACCCGGGCCGCGGGGCTCTAGATAGGGGGAGCCGGCGGGACTGCTGGCCGAAACCGGAGGGACGAACATGCTCGAACTCGGACAGGACAGCGGTGCCGCGGCGGATCTGATCTCCGAAGGCTCCGAGGCCACCTTCATGGCGGACGTCGTCGAGGGCTCGCGCGAGACCCCGGTGATCGTCGATTTCTGGGCCCCCTGGTGCGGCCCCTGCAAGACCCTCGGCCCGGCGCTGGAAGCCGAGGTGAAGGCGCAGCGTGGCAAGGTCCGCATGGTCAAGATCGACGTGGACCAGAACCAGATGCTGGCCCAGCAGATGCGCATCCAGTCGATCCCCGCGGTCTACGCCTTCGTCGACGGCCGGCCGGTGGACGGGTTCATGGGAGCCCAGGGCCCGGCGCAGATCAAGGAATTCGTCGCCCGCATCGCCTCGATGGGCTCCGAGGCCGCCGGCCTCGAGGAAGCCATCGCCGCTGCGGAGGAGATGCTGGCCGAGGGCGCCGTCACCGACGCCGCCCAGACCTTCGCCGCCATCCTCGGCGAGGAGCCGGAGAACATCCGCGCCATCGCCGGCTTCGCGCGCACCCATGTCGCGATGGGCGACCTCGCGCGTGCCGCCGAGATCCTCGCCATGGTGCCGGCCGACAAGGCGGGGGATCCCGCCGTCGCCGCCGCCCGGGCCGAGATCGACCTCGCCGGCGCCTCGGCCGATGCGGGCGAGACCGCAGCCCTGCGCGCCGCGGTGGAGGCGAACCCCGCCGACCACCAGGCCCGGCTCGACCTCGCCACCGCGCTGATCGCCGAGCGCAAGTTCGAGGAGGCGATGGACCAGCTGCTCGAGAGCTTCCGCCGCGACCGCGAGTGGAACGAGAGCGCCGCCAAGGAGCAGCTCTTCAAGCTCTTCGACCTGCTCGGCCCGAAGGACCCGCTGGCCCAGAAGGGCCGCCGCCGCCTTTCCTCCATCATCTTCAGCTGAGGGGGTGGCATGCGGCGGTTCACGCTGGCCGACCTGCCCGACACCATCCCGGTCTTCCCGCTGCCCGGGGCGCTTCTGCTGCCCCGGGCGCGGCTGCCGCTCAACATCTTCGAGCCGCGCTACCTCGCCATGCTGGAGGACGCGCTGAAGACACCCGAGCGACTGATCGGGATGATCCAGCCGATGGAGGGCGGCAAGCGCCTGCACCAGATCGGCTGCGTGGGGCGCGTCACCTCCTTCAACGAGACCGATGACGGGCGCTACATCATCACCCTCGGCGGGCTCTGCCGCTTCCGGGTGGGGGCGGAGCATGACGGCTTCACCCCCTACCGCCGCTTCCAGGTGGACTGGGGCAGCTTCGAGCGCGACCTCGGCCCGCCGGAGAGCGACGCGAGCTTCGACCGCGAGGCCTTCCTCAAGGTGCTCTCGCGCTATTTCGAGGTCACCCAGCTCAGCTCGGACTGGGACGCCCTGAAATCCGCCGACGAGGAACTGCTGATCAACTCGCTCTCCATCCTCTGCCCCTTCGAGGCGGAGGAGAAACAGGCGCTGCTGGAGGCCCCCAGCCTCGAGACCCGGCGCGAGACCCTTGTCACCCTCATGGAATTCGCCCTGCGCGGCGGCACCGACGGAAACCTGCAATGACCGATACGCCCGACACGCCCGGGACCGACACCGACGCCCCCCGGCCGCCCGGCTTCGACCGCCGGATGCTCGAGGCGCTGGTCTGCCCGGTCACCCGCGGCCCCCTCGCCTGGGACGCGGAGGCGCAGGAGCTGATCTCGAAAGCCGCCGGCTATGCCTTCCCCGTGCGCCAGGGCATCCCGATCATGCTGCTCGACGAGGCCCGCCAGCTCGAGGACTGAGGCAGGCGGAGCGGCTCGCCCGCGCTGCTCGCCCGCGCTGCTCGACAGCCGCCTCGAACGCTGCTGACCGGGCGCGGGGGGGGGCACGGAGGCCTCCCGCCCCTCCGGCGGACAGCCGCGCTGCGCGCGGAAGCCGCCTCCGCGTTGGGCCGTGCCGGCCCGCTGCGCGGTCCGGCGGCCCCGGCACAGCGGCCAGCCGCACACCCACATCATCTGTCAGCCCTGCACGTTGGACCCTGCGCCCTGCGCCCTGCGCCCTGCGCCCTGCGCCCTGCGCCCTGCGCCCTGCGCCCTGCGCCCTGCGTCCTGCGTCCTGCGTCCTGCGTCCTGCGTCCTGCGTCCTGCGTCCTGCGTCCTGCGTCCTGCGTCCTGCGTCCTGCGTCCTGCGTCCTGCGTCCTGCGTCCTGCGTCCTGCGTCCTGCGTCCTGCGTCCTGCGTCCTGCGAAAACAGGGAAGTCGCGGCGATCTGGAGTGCAAGGTGCGGGAGTGGCACGGACATCACCCGTTGCATGCCCCCGATGATCGCATGAAGC
This sequence comes from Oceanicella sp. SM1341, assembly GCF_003448965.1. Lineage (GTDB taxonomy): Bacteria > Pseudomonadota > Alphaproteobacteria > Rhodobacterales > Rhodobacteraceae > Paroceanicella. Next base: position 163,971 of record NZ_QRGC01000006.1, on the reverse strand, counting down.
TTTTCAGGACCGCCGGAAGATCCCGGCCTCAGGCCCCGCCGCTGAGCGGCGCGCGCGAAAACACCTGGTAGGGCCCGGCCTCGTCCTCCTCCTCGGCCTCGAGGGTGAAGCCGCAGGCCTCGAACAGGGCGCGGCTGCGCGGGTTGTCGGTGTCGATCTCGGCGCGCACCCGGGCCACCTGCGCCGGCAGACGGGCGAGGCGGGCCATGATCAGCTCGCGCCCGAGGCCGCGGCCCCGCGCCCCGGGCGCGAGGGCGAGGCCCAGCGTGGCGAGGTCGCCGTCGAGCCGCAGCGCGTGGTCGCCCAGCAGCGCGTCGGAGCCGCGGTCCGCCACGGCGAGGTTCACCCAGCCCCGGCCGGTGCCGGGGCGCGCGGGGGCGAGGAGATGGCGCTCGAAAGCCTCCGCATCGGCGCTCCACTGCATGAAACGGGCGATGTCGGGGTCGGCGCGCAGGCGGCGGTGGGCGGGGAGGTCCGTCGCCCGATAGGGGCGGATGCGCAGGCGCTCGGTCTCGAACCGGGTGAGCGCGCCGGTCACCGGCGGCTCAGAGCGGCCGGCCGCGCAGCAGCCGCGGCAGGTCGCCCATGCCGCCCGCCGCCTCGCGCATGAAGAAGCGCCGCGCCGCGGGCAGCCGGCCGACGAGGCCGAGGCCGATGTCGCGCAGCGGGCGCAGCAGCGGATTGTCGTTGGAAAACAGCCGGTTGAGACCGTCGCAGGCCAGCGCCACGGCGGTGGCGTCGAAACGCCGCCAGGACTGGTAGCGCTCGAGCGTGAGCGGGCTGCCGATGTCCTCGCCGATGCGCGTGGCGTCGACCAGCACCTCCGCCAGCGCCCCCACGTCCTTCAGCGCGAGGTTGAGCCCCTGCCCGGCCAGCGGATGGATGCCATGCGCGGCATCCCCCAGCAGCGCGAGGCGCGGGCGCACGTATTCCTCGGCCAGCGACAGGGTGAGCGGGTAGCTGTAGCGCTTGCCCTCCAGCCGCGTCTCGCCGAGGAAATCGCCGAAACGGGCGCGCAGCTCGTCGTGGAAGTCAGCGTCGGGCAGGCCGATGATCCGCCGCGCGTTCGCTGGCGTCTCGGTCCAGACCAGCGAGACGCGGTTGCGCGGCAGCGGCAGGATGGCGAAGGGGCCGGCGGGCAGGAAATACTCGTGCGCCACGCCCTCGTGCGGGCGGTCATGCGCCACGGCGCAGACAAGGCCGGTCTGGCCGTAGTCGCGGCGCATGTGGCGGATGCCGGCGCGCGCGGCGATGGCGCTCTGCCGGCCGTCGCAGGCGATGATCAGCCGGCCGGTGAGGCGGGTGCCGTCCTCGAGCGTGAGGCTGGCGCCGGCGGGGCCGGTTTCATGGTCGGTCACGCGCACCGGCGCGCGGTGGTCGATGAGCGGCTCCTCGGCCACCGCCTCCAGTGCCGCACGGCGCAGGATGCGGTCCTCCAGCATCCAGGCGAAGGGGCCGGCATCGCCCTCGCGGTGGTCGAAATGCAGGAAGAACGGCGAGGGCGCGGCGCCGATCCGCCCGTCGGAGACCACGATGTCGCGCATCGGCTCGGCGAAGGTCTGCAGCCGCTCCCACAGGCCGAGGCCGTCGAGCAGCCGGGCGCAGGAGGCGGCGATGGCATAGGCGCGGCCGTCGAAACCGGCGGCGCCGCGGGCCTGCGCGGGCAGGCTGTCGCACAGCACGCTGGAGAGGCCGCCGCGCGCCAGCGCGAGGGCCATGAGGCAGCCGGCGATTCCGCCGCCGGCGATCAGCACGTCCGTATCGGGTTTCATGGCCCGGCATTATGGCCTTCGCGGGGGCATTGTCCATGCGGCGCGTGACACCCCGCGGCCGGCGCCGGAGCGGTGCGGGACGGCGCGCCGGCATGCGTGCCGCATGCCGCTTTCCGGCAGGGCCGGAAAGGCGATCTGCCGCAGGCAGAGCGCGCGCGCCCCGGCGCCCTGCCCCGGCCGGTCGCCAGTGGGTCAGTGAGCGGGCACGCTCAGCGGGTCGAGCACCGTGCGCCCGCCGTCGACGGCGAGGATCTGCCCGGTCACGAAGCTCGCCGCCGAGGAGGCGAGCCAGGCCACCGCGTCGGCCGCCTCGTTGGCCTCGCCCACACGGCCCAGCGGCGTCACGGCCAGCATCTTGGCGCGCAGCTCCTCCTGGGCCTTGAGCGAATCGCGCAGGTTCGCGGTCATCACGCCGCCCAGCGCCACGCCGTTCACCCGGATGCCGCTCGGCGCCAGCGCCACGGCGAGGTTGCGGGTCATCTGGTCGAGCGCCGCGCAGGTCACCGAGTAGGACAGCAGGTCCGGCAGGGTGCGCTGCCCGGCGATGGAGCTGATGTTGACGATGGAACCGTTGCCGCCGGCGGGCGTGTCCGTCCGCTCCTCGGCCTGGGCGATCATCCGCCGCGCCACCGCCTGGCTCAGGCGCAGGGCGCCCTTGAGGTTGGTGTCCATCATCGCGTCGAGATCCTCGTCGGCGTTCTCCAGCGGGTCGCCGTAGCGCATCACCCGCGAGGCGTTCACCAGGATGTCGATCTCGTCGTAATTCCCCAGCGCCAGCGCGATGAGGTTGTTGACCGAGAGCTTCTCCTTCAGCTCGCAGGAGAAGGTGACGATCTCGGCGCCATCCTCGCGCAGGTCGCGCGCCTCCTCCGCCAGCTTGGCGTCATTGGTGTCGGTCAGCACCAGGCGTGCGCCGGCCGCCGCGAACTTCCGCGTCACCGCCAGCCCGACGCCGGTCACGGCCCCGGTGATGATCGCGGTCTTGCCACTGAGCAGGCTCATGTGAATTTCCCCTTATCCCCACCGGCGCGACCTTAGGCCAAGCGCCGGGATGACACAAACCGCAATCTTTTCTTTACCCCGTCCGTGCCCGGGGCAAGATGGCGGCAACGAATACCGGAGGGAGCCCATGACAAACGCCGCATACAACACGGACCTGCCGCGCACGCCGGCCAATTTCCAGCCCCTGACACCACTCACGCTCCTCGAACGCGCGGCCCATGTGTTCCCCGACCATTGCGCCATCATCCATGGCGCCGAGCGGGTGACCTACCGCGACTTCTACGCCCGCGCCCGCCGGCTGGGCTCGGCTCTGGCCCGGCTCGGCATCGCGCGCGGCGACACCGTGTCGGCCCTGCTGTTCAACACGCCGCCGATGCTGGAGGCGCATTACGGCGTGCCGATGTGCGACGCCGTGCTCAACGCCATCAACACCCGGCTGGATCCCGCCGGCATCGCCTTCATCCTCGACCATGCCGAGGCGAAGGTGCTGATCCTCGACCGCGAGCTGGTGCCGCTGGCGCGAGAGGCGCTGGCCCTCGCCAGCGTCTCGCCGGTGATCATCGAGTACGACGACCCCACCGCCCCGGGCACCGACAGCCTCGGCGGCACCGGCTACGAGGCCTTCCTCGAGGGCGGCGACCCGGAGTACCCCTGGGCCATGCCGCGCGACGAGTGGGACGCCATCGCGCTCAACTACACCTCCGGTACCACGGGCGACCCGAAGGGTGTCGTCTACCATCACCGCGGCGCCACGCTGCTCGCCACCGGCAACGCGCTGCATGCCGGCATGGGCCAGCATCCGGTCTATCTCTGGACCCTGCCGATGTTTCACTGCAACGGATGGTGCTTCCCCTGGACGCTCTCGGCGGTGGCTGGCACCCATGTCTGCCTGCGCGCCGTGCGGGCGGGGGCGATGTATGACGCGATCGTCGAGCACGGCGTGACGCATATGTGTGGTGCGCCCATCGTCATGTCTACCCTGCTCGGCGCGGGCGAGGGCGAGCGGCGCGAGGTGCCCCAGCAGGTGGAATTCCTCACCGCCGCCGCCCCGCCGCCGGAGAGCGTGCTGGCCGCGATGGCCGAGGCGGGCTTCCGCGTCACTCATGTCTACGGGCTCACCGAGGTCTACGGCCCCGCGGTGATCAACGAGTGGAAGCGCGAGTGGGATGCGCTCGACCCGGAGGCCCAGGCACGGCTGAAATCCCGCCAGGGCGTGCGCTACGCCGCCCTCGAGGGGCTCGACGTGTTCGACATGGAAACCGGCGCGCCGGTTCCGGCCGACGGCGCCACCCTCGGCGAGGTGGTGTTTCGCGGCAACGTGGTGATGAAGGGCTACTTCAAGAACCCCTCCGCCACCGACAAGGCGCTGAAGGACGGCTGGTTCTGGTCGGGCGACCTCGCGGTGAAGCACCCGGACGGTTACGTGCAGCTCAAGGACCGCTCGAAGGACATCATCATCTCCGGCGGCGAGAACATATCCTCGATAGAAGTGGAGGAGGTGATCTTCAAACACCCCGCCGTGGCGCTCTGCGCCGTGGTGGCCAAGCCCGACGACAAGTGGGGCGAGACGCCCTGCGCCTTCGTCGAGCTGCGCCCGGGCCGCGAGGCGACGGCGGAGGAGATCATCGCCCATGCCCGCGCCGGGCTCGCCGGCTTCAAGTGCCCGCGCTTCGTGGTGTTCGGCGAACTGCCGAAGACCTCGACCGGCAAGATCCAGAAATTCGCGCTGCGGGAGAAGGCGCGCCAGTTGTGATCACACGCCCCCGCCGGGCGTGATCACACATCCCGCGCGGTCGCCGGGGCGGAGCGCCGGGGCGCGCATGATCCGGGCACCGGATCATCTTTCCGGCCCTGCCGGAAAGCGGCATGCGGCACGCATGCCGGCGCGCCTGTCCCGCCCTGCTCCGCGGCCGGGGATCAGGCACCGGCGGCGAAAAGCGCCGCGAAGCGGGAGAGGTCTTCCTCGGAGCGTTTCATCGGGTCGTAGCCCGGCTCCGGGTGGCGCTGCACCACGTCCCAGTGCTCGGCGAGCTTGCCTTCGGCGTTGAAGCGCAGGATGTCGACGATCACCGTCGTGGGCAGCAGCTTGTGCAGGATCACGAAATCCCCGCAGGCGAAGAGATGCACCGGGCGCCAGTCCCGCCGGCCGGGGCGCTTGCTCGCCACCTCGTGGAAGTAGCGGCGGATGCCGTCGCGGCCCTGGCCGATGCCCGGCGTGTGCTGGATGTAGTCCTCCGCCACCAGCTCGTCGATCAGCTCGAGATTGTCGCCGTGCAGGCACTCGTCCATGAAGCGCAGCACCGTGCGCTCGTTGGGGGTGAGGTCGGTGCGCTGGCGCGGGTCGTGGGGGTTGGGCTGCATGGGGTGTCCTCCGCTGGTCGCAGCCGGTCCGGGCCGGCCTTGCGGCGCAGGATAGGGCGGCGGCGGCAGCGCCGCCAGCCCCGCGGCCTCAGCGGCGGCCGAAGTTCAGCGACAGCCAGCAGCCGATGGCCGCGAAGGGGATCATGAACATCCACACGCCAGACCAGGCCTCCACCGCGCCCACGCAGATACCGGCGAGCGGCGGGCCGATCAGCTGGCCGATGCCCGCGCCCTGGAACAGCAGGCCGTTGAGCACCGGCGCCTCGTCCATGCCGCGCATCATCCGGGGCACGGCGCTCCACATCACCGCCGCAACCAGCCCGCCCACGAGGTTGTAGGCCGCGGCACAGACCACCACGGCCCAGAGCGGCAGGAAGCCGCCGAAGAGCGGGATGCTCAGCAGCCCGCCGGCCACGAACCCTGCCGCCGCCACGTAGCCCGGCCGCATGCCGCGCCCCAGCAGCAGCCCGGCCGAGAGCGTGGCCGGCACCATGGCCAGCACCGCCCCGGTCACCACCGCGTTGGCGGTGCGCACGCTCACGCCGTAATCGTCGTGCAGCAGGGTGGGCAGGAAGGACATCACCACCAGGCTCGGCGCCGAGAAGCACACGAAGGCCACCACGTGGCGGATCGGGTCGCGCCGCAGGGTGCCGCGCAGGTGCACGCGCCCGGCCACCAGCGGCGGGTCGCGGTGGTAGAGCCGGGCGATGAGCAGGCAGGCGGCGAGATTGGCCGCCGCGACCACGAGGAAGATGCCGCGCCAGCCCAGCACCCCGATCGCCACCGCCGCGACGGCGAGCATCACGCTCACCCCGATGGGCAGCCAGGTGCCCCAGAGCGCCATGGCGAAGGAGCGGTCCGGCGGGGCGGTTTTCGACTGGATGAGCGAGGGAATGGCGGTGACGGTGAGCGAGTAGCCCAGCGCCTCGGCGCCCCGGGTGAGGAACAGCAGCGGGAAGTTCGGCGCCAGCGCGCCCAGGCCGGAGCCGATCGCCCCCAGCGCCAGCCCCGCCACCGCCGCGCGCCGCGCCCCGATGCGCCGCACCAGCAGGCCGAAGCCCAGGCCCCCCACCGCGAAGGCGAGGCTGAGGAGCGAGATGTAGAAGCCCATCGCCGTGAGCCCGGTGCCGAAGCTCTCGCGCAGCAGCGGCACCGAGGCGGACATCTTGCCCACCAGCAGCGCGATGCAGACGCCGGCGAACAGGCCGGCGGCCACGTGCGGCCAGGAGGTGGGCTGGCGGTTGCTCATCGCTTCCTCGGGCGGAATCCGGTCATCACCTTGAAGCCGCCGGCGTTGGCCACGGTCTCGCGCTCCACGAACACCTGGTCGAGCGCTGCCTCGTAGGGGAGCTGCCGGTTCGCCACCAGCCACAGCCGCCCGCCGGGGGTGAGCACCCGCGCCGCGGCGGCGATGAAGGCCTGGCCCAGCGCCGGCTCGGCCGCGCGGCCGGTGTGGAACGGCGGGTTCGTGATCACGACATCGAAGGGCCCGTCGCGCTTGCCCAGCCCGGTGGCATCGGCCCAGTGGAAGCTGGCGCGCGGGTCGGTCACGTTGGTGCGCGCGGCTTCCAGCGCCGCGTGGTCGGCCTCGTAGAGCGCGAGGGAGCGGATGTCCGGATGGGCGGCGAGCACCGCGGCCGAGAGCCAGCCATAGCCGGCGCCGAGGTCGGCCACCCGGCCCTTCAGCCCCTTCTTCTGCTCGGCCAGCGTGGCGGCAAGCAGCTCCGAGCCGGCGTCGGGGTGGTCATGGCTGAACATGCCCGGCGCGGTGAGGAAATCACCGCCGTTGCGGCGCGGCGCGGCTTCCGCGGCCCAGGCGGAGACCGCCTCGGGCAGGTCGGCCGGGCGGGTGAGCCAGAAGGTGCGGCCGTGGCCCTTGGAGAGCCCGCCCTCCACCGGCAGGGCGGATTTCACCCGCGAGAGGATGCTGTCCACCCCGTCGGTCTTGGCGCCGGAGACGATGAGCAGCCCGCCCTCGGGCAGCGCGCCCAGCGCGCGGGCGACGAGGCCGAGCGTCTCGGCGCGGTTGCGGGTCACCAGCACGGCGGCGGAGGCGAAATCGCCCCCCTCCACCCGCGGCGCCACGCTCACGCCGGCGAGCGCGTCATGTTCGGGGCGGAAGCCCTGCTCGCAGCGCAGGCGCTCGGGCCCCAGCGCGGCGAGGCCCGGCCCGGAGCGGGCGTTGAGGAACAGCATCGGGCCATCGGGCAGGGCCACCGTGCCATCGGCCACGGGAAGCACCAGTCGGTCTAGATCGGTCATGGAATTGCTCATACAGTCACATTCGTGCCGCGACCAGTGCCCGGAGCGGCCCCCGCCACGAATCCCTGCCCCGAAGCCCCGCCGGGAATACCCGGCCGGGCGTATCGAAACCCTTGCGGCACAGGAGAACACATGCCGGTCGAGTCGGGAACCTTCCTCGCCTTCGTGGGCGCGAGCATCCTGCTGCTGCTGCTGCCGGGGCCGACGGTGCTCACCGTCATCTCGCAGTCGCTCGCGCATGGCCGGCGCACCGCGCTGCCGAGCGTGCTCGGCGTGGGGCTGGGCGATCTCTGCGCCGGCACGCTGTCGTTGCTGGGGGTCGGCACGCTGCTGGCGGCCTCGGCCACGGCCTTCGAGGTGATGAAGCTCGCCGGCGCGGCCTATCTCGTCTGGCTCGGCGTGAAGATGTGGCGGCATCCGCCGGAGGGGGCGCTGAGCGTCGCGGTGGCGCCGGCGCGGCGGTGGGTGATGTTCCGCGACGCGGCGCTGGTGACGCTGTTCAACCCCAAGGGCATCCTGTTCTTCGTCGCCTTCGTGCCGCAGTTCATCCGGCACGACGCGCCCTTCGTGCCGCAGGCGGCGGTTCTGGTGGTCACCTTCGCCGTGCTCGGCATGCTCAACAGCTGGGCCTACGCGGCGCTGGCCAACCGGGCGCGCGACCTGATTCGCCGCCCCGCGGTGCTGCGCGGCGCCACCCGCGGCGCCGCGGGGATGCTCATCGCCGCCGGAGTGGCGGCCGCCTTCACCCGCCGCGCGGCCTGAAGAGCCGCACCGCCCGAGCCCCGCGCAGAGGGCCGCGCCCGACCCTGGGTGGGCGCGGCTCCGCCCGTGGGGGGCGGTTTATCGTGAAGCCCCGGACGCGGGCTGAGCGGTAAGCGGCATCGCCATCGCGCCCTCCCGCGGGGAGGGTCGGGCGCGGCCCGGGCTGGTCGCCCGGGCGGAAGGGTGGCGGGAGGCGACTGTCTGTTCGGACCTTGCAGCGCAGACGCCGGGCCGCCGAAACAACGACATCCTCCGCCCCCTGCCACGCCGCTGCCAGGAACGGAGGGCCGCGCCCGACCCTGGGTGGGTGCAATCACGCTTGTGGGGAGCGGTTTATCGTAAAAGCCCCGGACGACGGCTGTGCGGCTCAGAGCATCGCCATCGCGCCCTCCCGGGGGGAGGGTCGGGCGCGGCCCGGGCTGGTCGCCCGGGCGGAAGGCATGGGGCCGGGAGCGTCGGCCCTGAGGCTCAGGCCTCGAATTCGACGAGCAGGTCCTTCGCGTCGACGGCGGAGCCGGCCGGGGCGTGGATGGCCTTCACCTTGCCCCCCGTCTCGGCGTGCAGGGCGGTCTCCATCTTCATCGCCTCGATCGTGAGCAGCATGTCGCCCGGCTTCACCTCCTGCCCCGGGCTTACCGTGACCGAGGAAATCACCCCCGGCATCGGGGCCGCCACATGCGAGGCATTGCCCGGCTCGGCCTTCGGCCGGCGCATGGTGGAGGCCTGCACCTTGCGGTCGGGCACCCGCACCACGCGGGGCTGGCCGTTGAGCTCGAAGAACACCCGCACCTCGCCCTTGTCGTCGGTGTCCGACACCGCCTGCAGGCGGATGACGAGGCGCTTGCCGGGGTCGATCTCGGCCTCCACCTCGTCGCCCGGCTCCATGCCGTAGAAGAACACCGGCGAGGGCAGCGTGCGCACCGGGCCGTAATCGGCATGGCGCTTCATGTAGTCGGTGAACACCTTGGGATACATGAGGTAACCGCAGAGGTCCTCGTCGTCGATCTTCATGTCGAGCTCGGCGGCCACCTTCGCCCGCTCGGCCTCGATGTCGACCGGGGGCAGGGTGGCGCCGGGGCGCTCGGTCATCGGGGCCTCGCCCTTGAGCACCTTCTTCTGGATGCCCTCGGGGAAGCCGCCCACCGGCTGGCCCATCTCGCCGCGCATCAGCCCGACGACCGAATCCGGGAAGGCCACGTCCTTGTCCGGGTTCTCCACATCGGCGCGGGTGAGCCCGGCGGAGACCATCGACAGCGCCATGTCGCCCACCACCTTGGAGGTGGGGGTCACCTTGATGATGTCGCCGAACATCTTGTTCACGTCCGAGTAGGTCTTGGCCACCTCGTGCCAGCGCTCGGCGAGGCCCATGGAGCGGGCCTGGGCCTTGAGGTTGGTGAACTGGCCGCCGGGCATCTCGTGGAGATAGACCTCCGAGGCGCCGGATTTCATGTCGGACTCGAAGGCGGTGTAGAGCCGGCGCGTGGCCTCCCAGTAGTCGGAGATCTCGCGCACCGCCTCGATGTCGAGCCCGGTGTCGCGCGCCTCTCCGCGCAGCGCCTCGACGATGGAGCCCAGGCAGGGCTGCGAGGTGAGGCCGGAGAAACTGTCCATCGCCGCGTCCACCGCGTCGACCCCGGCATCGGCGGCGGCGAGGATGGTCGCCGCCGCGATGCCCGAGGTGTCATGGGTGTGGAAATGGATCGGGATGGAGACTTCCTGCTTCAGCGCGGTGATGAGCCGCTTCGCCGCCGCGGGTTTCATCAGCCCGGCCATGTCCTTCACGCCCAGCACATGGGCACCGGCGGCCTCCAGCTCGCGCGCGAGCTTCACGTAATAGTCGAGCGAGTATTTCGGCCGCGAGGGGTCGTTGATGTCGCCGGTGTAGCAGAAGGTGGCCTCGAGGATCTTGCCGCTCTCCAGCACCGCGTCCATGGCCACGCGCATGTTCTCCACCCAGTTCAGCGGGTCGAACACGCGGAACACGTCCACCCCGCTCTTCGCGGCGCGGGCGATGAAGGCCTGCACCACGTTGTCGGGGTAGTTGGTGTAGCCCACGCCGTTGGAGGCGCGCAGCAGCATCTGCTTGAGCAGGTTGGGCATCTTCTGGTCGAGGTCGCGCAGCCGCTGCCAGGGGCATTCCTGCAGGAAGCGGTAGGCGACATCGAAGGTGGCACCGCCCCAGCACTCCATGGAGAAGAGCTGGGGGAGGTTGTGGGAATAGGCCTCCGCCACGTTGAGCATGTCGATGGAGCGCATGCGGGTGGCGAGCAGGCTCTGGTGGCCGTCGCGCATGGTGGTGTCGGTGATGAGCAGCTTCTGCTCGCGCAGCATCCAGTCCGCCACCGCCCTGGGGCCCGCCTCCTGCAGCAGGGTGCGCGCGCCGCGGGGGGTGATGTCGGTGCGCAATGCGGGGGGCTTGGGCACGCGGATGTCGGCCGGGGGCTTCGGCAGGCCGGCCACCTCGGGGTTTCCGTTCACCGTGATGTCGCCGATGAAGGTGAGGATCTTGGTCGCCCGGTCCTGGCGCGTGGAAAACTCGAAGAGCTCCGGTGTCTCGTCGATGAACTTGGTGTGGTAGGAATAATCCAGGAATTTCGGGTGCTTGAGCAGGTTCTCCACGAAGGCGATGTTGGTGGAGACGCCGCGGATGCGGAACTCGCGCAGGGCGCGGTCCATGCGGGCGATGGCGCCCTCGGGCGTCGGGGCCCAGGCGGTGACCTTCTCCAGCAGACTGTCGTAGTAGCGGGTGATCACCGCGCCGGAATAGGCCGTGCCGCCGTCGAGCCGGATGCCGAAGCCGGTGGCGCCGCGATAGGCGGTGATGCGGCCGTAATCGGGGATGAAATTGTTGCGCGGGTCCTCGGTGGTGATGCGGCACTGCAGGGCATGGCCGCGCAGCACCACGTCTTCCTGCCGGGTGACACCGGTGGCCTCGGCCAGGGTGCGGCCCTCGGTGACGAGGATCTGGGCGCGCACGATGTCGATGCCGGTCACCTCCTCGGTCACCGTGTGCTCCACCTGCACGCGCGGGTTCACCTCGATGAAGTAGAAGGCGCCCGTGTCCATGTCCATCAGGAACTCGACCGTGCCGGCACACTGGTAATCGGCGTGGCGGGCGATCTTCAGGCCCAGCCCGCAGATCTCCTCGCGCTGCTCGGGCGTGAGGTAGGGGGCCGGCGCGCGCTCCACCACCTTCTGGTTGCGCCGCTGCACCGAGCAGTCCCGCTCGTAGAGATGGTAGATGTCGCCGTGCTGGTCGCCGAGGATCTGCACCTCCACGTGGCGGGCGCGGCGGATCATCTTCTCGAGGTAGCCCTCGCCGTTGCCGAAGGCGGCCTCGGCCTCGCGCCGGCCGGCGAGCACCTTCTCCTCCAGCTCGTCCGGGCCCATGATCGGGCGCATGCCGCGCCCGCCGCCGCCCCAGCTCGCCTTGAGCATGAACGGGTAGCCCACCTCGTCGGCCATGCGGCGCACCTCGGCCATGTCGTCGGGCAGCACCTCTGTGGCGGGGATCACCGGCACGCCGGCCTCCACCGCCGCGCGGCGGGCCGAGGCCTTGTCGCCCAGCATGCGCATGGTCTCGGCCTTCGGGCCGATGAAGGCGATGCCGGCAGCCTCGCAGGCGTCCACGAACTCGGGGTTCTCCGAGAGCAGGCCATAGCCGGGGTGGATCGCGTCGGCGCCCGACATGCGCGCCACGCGGATGATCTCGGGGATGGAGAGATAGGCCGCAACCGGCCCCAGCCCCTCGCCGATGCGGTAGGCCTCGTCGGCCTTGAAGCGGTGCAGGCCCAGCTTGTCCTCTTCCGCGTAGACCGCGACGGTCCGCTTGCCGAGCTCGTTGGCTGCCCGCATCACGCGGATGGCGATCTCGCCCCGGTTGGCGACCAGGATCTTCCTGAAGCTGCGCATCGTCTTCCTATCCCCTTGTTCTTGTTTCTGTCGCCATGCGGCGGTGCCGAAGCGCCTGCCGCAATGCACAACGGATTCAACTGGGTATTGCTGTTGCAAACCGGCAGGATGTCAAGCGCCGGGAGGGGCGGGAGCGCGGGTTGCCGCACTCTCCCGGGCCGCTATCATGGGCCCGTCGCCCCGGCACCGCACCAGACAGGAGGACCACGCCCCGTGAAACTCTTCGACCCGAAGACCCGCTTCTCCGGCCAGCGCAACCAGAAGATCTACGCCGCCTACGAGATAGCCTACACCGCGGTGGATTTTTCCGCGGCGCTGCTGTTTCTCGCCGGCAGCTTCCTGTTCTTCCGCGAGGCCACCCAGACCGCCGGCACCTGGCTCTTCGTCATCGGCTCGGTGTGCTTCGCGCTCAAGCCCACGATCCGGCTGGTGCGCGAGCTGCACTACTGGCGCGCCGGCAGCCTCGACACGCTGGCCCGCCGCGCCGAGGAGTGAGGCTCAGCGCTTCACCGGCACCAGCAGCGTCTCGGGGCGGTGGGCGGCGGCCGCGCGGAACAGCGAGAAGGTCTGGTTCACGTAGTTCACCGCGCCGGAGACATGGTCGATATGCGCCTCCAGCTCCGGGGTGCGCTGCGCCTCGACGAGCTGCACCGCGCGGTCCTGCGGCTCGGTCTCGAAGCTGCAGTAGAACCAGGGCTCGCCGCGGCGCAGCACGATGTCCTTTTCCGGCTCGTGCCACTCGAAGGCCCACATCAGCGGCCGCGGCCAGAGGTGGATGGGGAAGCGCCCGCCGAAGATGGTGCCCGGCAGCTGCTCCTTTCGGTAATGCATGAAGGCCGAGAGCTGGGTCATGTACACCGGCTCGTCGGCCAGGAACATGTAGGGCAGGGTCACCTGGATGGTGGGGCGGTCGCGGTAGCGCCACTCCGCCTCGCCGGTGACATGGATGAGCTGCGCGAGCTTGGAGGAGCGCACCGGGCTCGCCTCGCCCAGCATGTTGCGGATGGCGGGCTTGCCCTCCTTCGAGCGCACGAAGCGCAGGTGCAGGTCGAAGGGGCAGCGGATCATGAAGTAGCGGCTCTCCATGTTGATCACCGCCGGGCAGCGCGAGGCGGATTTCGCATGGGTGCGGTTCATCTCGGCCGAGCGCACGCGCTCCGGCGGGTCGTAGACCACACCGCCCTTCGCATCGGCCAGCAGCCAGCCCACCTGCACGGGGCCGGAGCGCCGGGGGGCCACGGGGGCGGGCTCGTCACGGAACCAGTCGGAAAGCGCCACGGTCAGTCTCCTCGGCGGGTAGTCGGGCGGCGAGGATAGGCCGGGGCAAGGCCCGGCGGCAAGAGAGCCGGCGCGGCCCGCGTGCGCCCGGTCACACGGCCGCCTGGCCATACCCCTCAGGACAGCGCCGTCCGCATGCGCGCCGCTCAGGCGGGTTCGAACTGCGGCAGGCAGGCGCGCACCTGCTGCACCACGCCGGCGCGGCCGGGGCCGGCCACGATCACCACCAGCCGGCTCTCCGGGGCGAGCCCCCCGGGCCAGGCCGGCAGGCGCGTGGGCGGGTGGCTGAGGTGCTGCACCGCGTGCACCACCACCGGCTGGTCCGGCGCGTCGTCGAGCGCCACCAGCCCCTTGAGGCGCAGCAGGTCGCGCCCGAGGCTGCGCTGCAGGATGTCCACCGTCATCTCGATCGCGCCGGGCGACAGCGGCGCGCGGGCGCGGAAGCCGAAGGCGGTGATGTCGTCGCCATGCGCGGAAGTGTCGTGGTGGTGATGATGCGCGTGCCCGTGCCCATGAGCGTGGTCATGGCCGTGCCCGTGCTCGTGGTGATGGTCATGGCCATGCCCGTCGCGGGCATCGCGCAGCCAGGCGGCCACGTCGGGGGGTTTTCCGGCGGGGTCGAAGGCGGCGAGGGAGAAGAGGTCCTGCGGGGTCACCTCGCCGGCGCGCATCAGCCGCGCGTTGGCGTTCAGGCCGGCGAGCCGCGCCTCCAGCCGGGTGAGCTCGGCGCGGGAGGCGGGGTCGGCGGCGAGCTCGGTCTTGGAGACCAGGACGAGGTCGGCCACCCCGGCCTGGCGGCGGGCCTCCTCGAAGCGGTCGAGCACCGTGTCGCCGTTCACCGCGTCCACCACGGTCACCACGCCGTTAAGCACGAAGCGGTTGAGGATGGCGTCGTCGATCATGAAGCCGGCCAGCACAGGCGCGGGGTCGGCGAGGCCGGTGGTCTCGATCACCACGCGGGAAAAGGCGGGGCCGGCGCCGGTTTCCGCCTCGTGGCGCAGGCGCAGCAGTGTGGCGCGCACGTCGCCCGAAACCGTGCAGCACAGGCAGCCGGTGGTCATCGCCATCGCGCGCGGGTCGTCCTCCGGCGCGCGGGCTATGAGCGCGCCGTCGAGCCCCACCTCGCCGAACTCGTTCACGATCACCGCGGTATCGCCGAAGCCGGGGGCGGCTATCAGCCGGTTGAGCAGCGTGGTCTTGCCCGCGCCGAGAAAGCCGGTGACGATGGTGACGGGGATGCGCTCTGGCAGGTCGGGCATGGCGGGGTCTCCTCGGATGCGGGGGGCACCCTAGCCGAGGCCCCGCCGGGCGGCAACGCCGGCCCCCGCCATCGCGCGTTTGACACTTGTTTGCGGGCTACCTAACGTCCGTCCCGGGGCGTCTGCCGCCCCGGTCCTCCAGCGCAGCGCAGAGCGAAGCCAGAGAGCCGATCCGTTCGCCCGCATGCCCGGGAGGGCGCGGCCGGCCCGCGCCGCCGCCCCGGAGCACCGGCCCGGATCCCGCCCGAAAGACCAGACGAAGGAGGGCATCGAGATGCTCAGCAAGACCGATTTCTACATCGACGGCGCCTGGGTTTCCCCGGCCGTTCCCGCCACGCTGGACGTGATCAACCCCGCCACCGAGGAGCCCTGCGCGGTGATCTCGCTCGGCTCCGCCGCCGACGTGGACCGCGCGGTGGCCGCGGCGAAGCGCGCCTTCCCGGCCTGGGCCGAAACCCCGCCGGCCGAGCGCCTCGCCCTGCTGCGCCGCCTGCGCGAGATCTACGCCAGCCGCATCGACGATGTCGCCGCCGCGATCAGCGCCGAGATGGGCGCGCCCATCCGCCTCGCCACCCAGGCCCAGGCCGGTGCCGGCCTCGCGCATCTCGACGCGTTCCTGCGCGTGCTGGCCGAGTTCGAGTGGGAGCGCCCGCTGCGCGACGACGCGATGGGCGAGCATATCCTGCTCGAGCCGATCGGGGTCTGCGGGCTCATCACGCCGTGGAACTGGCCGATGAACCAGGTGATCCTGAAGATCGCCCCGGCGCTCGGCGCCGGCTGCACCGTGGTGCTGAAACCCTCCGAGGTGGCGCCGCTCTCCTCCATGCTGGTGGCCGAGATGGTGCACGAGGCGGGCTTCCCCGCCGGCGTGTTCAACCTGGTGAACGGTGACGGCCCGGGCGTGGGCACCGCGCTCTCCGCCCACCCGGACGTCGACATGATGTCCCTCACCGGCTCCACCCGCGCCGGCATCGCGGTCACGAAGACCGCCGCCGACACGGTGAAGCGCGTGTCGCTGGAGCTGGGCGGCAAGAGCCCGAACCTGGTCTTCGCCGATTCGGACGTGGCCGCCGCCGTGCGCCGCGGCGTGGTGCAGTGCTTCAACAATACCGGCCAGTCCTGCAACGCGCCCTCGCGCATGCTGGTGGAGCGCGGCATCTACGAGCAGGCTGTCGAGATCGCCGCCGCCACCGCGCGCGACACCGTGGTGGGCGACCCGAAGGAAGACGGCAAGCACATCGGCCCGGTGGTGAGCGAGGCGCAGTTCGGCAAGATCCAGGGGCTGATCGAGACGGGCATCGCCGAGGGCGCGCGGCTGGTCGCCGGCGGCCCGGGCCGGCCCGAGGGCTTCAACCGCGGCTACTACGTGCGCCCCACGGTGTTCGCCGACGTGACCAACGAGATGACCATCGCGCGCGAGGAGATCTTCGGCCCGGTGCTTTCCCTCATCCCGTTCGAGAGCGAGGAGGAGGCGATCGCGATCGCGAACGACACGGTCTACGGCCTCTCCGCCTATGTGCAGACCGGCGACGCCGAGCGCGCCCGGCGCGTGGCGCGGCGGCTGCGGGCCGGCATGGTGCACGTGAACGGCGCCACCCGGGCCTCCGGCGCGCCCTTCGGCGGCTACAAGCAGTCCGGCAACGGGCGCGAGGGCGGCACCTGGGGCGTGGAGGATTTCCTCGAGGTGAAATCGGTGGCCGGCTGGATCGCCGCCGAGTGAAGGCACCCCGGGCGGGTCGGAGCACTCCCCCCCGCCCGGCGGCCCCCGGCACGGGCGTTGCGGAGCGGAGCGCCGGGCGTCTCCCGATTGCGGCGTGGCCGCAATCGCCGGGGGCGTGCTGCGCACGCACCCGGGTGCGGGGCGCAGCCCCGCGCGGAGACGCTTCCCCCGCCGTTGCGCACCGGCACGGGCCGGGCGCCCGGCAGGGGCGTCAGGCGTCGCGCTGGCAGAAGTCGCGCGGGCAGAAGCCCAGTTCGCGGCGGAACATCGCCGAGAAGGCGCTCGGGCTCTCGTAGCCGAGGTCGAGCGCAACGGTGGTCACGGAGGCGCCGGTGGCGAGCCGGCCCATCGCCTCGTGCAGCAGCGCCTGCTGGCGCCACTCGGAGCAGGTCATCCCCAGCTCGCTGCGGAACAGCCGGGTGAGGGTGCGCCGGCTCACGTTGCCGATGCGGGCGAGATCGTCCTTGCCCAGCGCGATGCCGGGCTCGGCGAGGATCGCCTGGCAGATGCGGTAGAGCCGCCGGTCCTTCGGCATCGGCATCGCCAGCTCGCGCCGCCCGGCGCTGCGCATCTCCTGCTTCACCAGCGTCACCACGGCGGCGAAATGCTCCGCCCCGGCGCCGGTTTCCTGCAGGCGCACGACCTCCTCCATCAGCACCTTCAGCAGCTCCGAGGCGCGGAACACCACACAGTCCGCCGCGCGCTCCAGCGCCGCGTCGGCGCCTACGTAGATGCTGCGCAGCTCCACCGGCCCGTGCACCCGCACCTGGTGCATGGTGCCCGGCGGGATCCACAGCGCATGGCCGGGCGGCACCACCTGGCTGCCGCGGTCCGTCACCACGGTGATCATGCCGGTGAGCGGGCAGGTGAGCTGGCCGCGGGCATGCTTGTGGCGCGAGGAGAGCGCGGCCCCCGAATAGCGGGTCCCGATGCCGATGAAGGGCTCGGGCAGCGCGTGGATGCGGCTCACCAGCGCGCAGGCTTCCTCCGGACCGCCGGCACGGAACCGCCCCTCGGAGACCGTGGCCCCCGCCGGAAACCCTGCCGCGTCCGGAGCCGGCGCGGGCAGGGGCGGCCGGGCACGCCGCTCCATGGGCCTGCCTGCCGCCGGACCGATATGCGTCTCGTGAATTCCCACTGCCGTAACCCCGTCCTGTCGTATACTTGCCACGACAAGGTCGCATAACCTGCGCTGCAGTGCAAAAGGTTCGCGCGGCGGCGGGCCAGGCACACGATATCGTGCAGGCGCGCGCTGCCCCGGTGGGGGTCCGGGGCCGGCGGGGGAGGACGGCTCAGCGCGGGTCGACGGGCCGGATGGCCGGGGCGCGGGCCTCGATCACCGCGCCGGCCGAGAGCATCAGGTTTTCCGCGAAGCGCGCGCCGAGGATCTGCACGCCCGTCGGCAGCCCGCCCTCCGCCCCGGTCGGCACGGCGAGCCCGGGCAGGCCGAGGATGGGCGGCGCCGTCATCGGCGCCATCTCGGAGAAGAGCGTGCCGAGCTCGGCATGCGGCTTCTGGTCATGCCCCAGGGGGTAGGGGCGCTGCCAGGAACAGGCGGTGAGCAGCAGCGGCCACTCCTCGAAGAAACCCAGCCAGCGGCGCAGCAGGGTGTTGCGCGAGGAGAAGGCGGTGATGAACTCCGCCCGCTCCAGCGGCTTCACCCGGTCGGTCATCAGCCCGACGAAATTGCGCAGCCGGTCGTCGCCCTGGGCGTGGATGGCGTCGAGCATGCCGCCCAGCATCTCGTTGCCCAGAACCTGGATCCACAGCTCGGTCGCCTCGTCGAGCGAGGGCGGGGCCACCTCCTCCACCTCGTAGCCCGCGTCCGAAAGCCAGCCTGCCGCGCGGCGGATGGCGGCGGAGACCACCGGGTCGGTCGGCCCGCTTTCAGCCTCGGCCAGCACCGCCACCCGGCAGGGCCGGCGCACCGCCGTGGCGTCGAACGGCTCGGAGGGGGTCCACCAGGGGTCGCGCGCGTCGCGCCGCGCGAGCGCGGTCATGCTGCGGCGGATGTCGGCCACCGAGCGGGCCAGCGGCCCCTGCACCGAGGACATGGTGCTCACCATCGGCCGCTCGGCCGCCTGGCCGGGGTTGAAGGCCGGCACCACGCCGGAGGTGGGCCTGAGCCCCACCAGCCCGCAGCAATAGGCCGGGTAGCGGATGGAGCCGCCGATGTCGTTGCCGTGCCCCATCGCGCCGATGCCGGCGGCGGTGGCGGCCGAGGCGCCGCCGGAGGAGCCGCCGGGGGTGACGCCCGCGTCCCAGGGGTTGCGCGTGGCGCCGTGCAGGTCGTTCTCGGTGAAGAAGCGGTAGGAGAAGGCCGGCGTGTTGGTGCGCCCGATGATCACCGCGCCGGCGGCGCGCAGGTTGGCCACCACCGTGCCGTCATCCGGGGCGATGTTGTCCTTCAGCGCCACCACGCCGTTGGTGGTGGCGCGGCCGCCGTAATCGACGTTGACCTTCACCGTCACCGGCACGCCGTGCAGCGGCCCGAGGGCGGCGCCGGAGGCCCGGGCGGCATCGGCGGCGCGGGCCGCCTCCAGCGCCGCCTCGGGCAGCGGGTCGACCACGGCGTTGATGGCGGGGTTCACCGCCTCCATCCGCGCGAGGGCGCTCACCGTCGCCTCCTCCGAGGAGATGGCGCCGGCGGCGATCCCCTCCGCCAGCGCGCTGGCGCTCCAGCTCCACAGCTCGTCACTCATGCGGCGTCTCCCCTCTGCCAGGCGGCCGGGCGGGCCGCGTCAGCCGGGCTCAGACGGCGGCGCGGGCGTCGAAGAAATCGCGTCCCGGCACCGCGGCCAGCAGCTCGGCGGTGTACTCGGCCTTCGGCGCGTCGAACAGCTCGGCAGCGCCGCTCTGCTCCACGATCAGGCCCTTCTTCATCACGATGATACGGTCCGCGATCTCGCGCGCCACCCTCAGGTCATGGGTGATGAACATCATCGACAGGCCGAACTCCGCCTTCAGCTCCGCCAGCAGGTCGAGCACCTGCGCCTGCACCGAGACATCGAGCGCCGAGACCGCCTCGTCGGCGATCAGCAGCTCGGGGTCGAGCGCGAGGGCCCGGGCGATGCACACGCGCTGGCGCTGGCCGCCGGAGAACTCGTGCGGGTAGCGGTCGAACGCCCCGGCGCCGAGGCCCACCCGCTCGAGCCAGCGCTTCGCCGTGGCGCTCGCCTCGGCGCGCGAGGTGCCGAAGGCCATCGGCCCGCGCACGATGCTCTCGCCCACCTTCAGCCGGGGGTCGAGCGAGGCGTAGGGGTCCTGGAACACGATCTGGGCGCGGCGGCGGAACTGGCGCAGCGCCTCGCCGCGCATCAGCCGCACGTCCTCGCCCTTGTAGCGGATGGCGCCGTCATCGGCCTCGATCAGCCGCAGCACCATGCGCGCGAGCGTGCTCTTGCCCGAGCCGCTCTCGCCCACCACGGCCAGCGTGTCGCCGCGGCGCAGGCGGAAGTCGAGCCCCCCGGCGGCGATCACCCGGCGCTCGGGCGCGAAGAACCCCTGCTTGGTCACGAAGGTCTTCATCAGCCCGGCCACCTCGAGCAGCACCTCGCCGCGCCCCTCGGCATGGGCGGGGGCGCCGCGGCCCGGCACGGCGGCGAGCAGGTGGCGGGTGTACTCCTCCGCCGGCGTGTGGAGCACGGCGGCCGCCGGCCCCTGCTCCACCACGCGGCCGTAGCGCAGCACCACCACGCGGTCGGCGATATCGGCCACCACGCCGATGTCATGGGTGATGAACAGCACCCCCATGCCGCGCTCGGCCTGCAGCTTCTTGATCAGGTCGAGGATCTGGCGCTGGGTGGTGACGTCGAGCGCGGTGGTGGGCTCGTCGGCGATCAGCAGGCGCGGGTTGTTGGCGAGCGCCATCGCGATCATCACGCGCTGGCGCTGGCCGCCGGAGAGCTGGAAGGGAAAGGCCCGCACGGCCGAGGCCGGGTCCGGCAGGCCCACGTCGGCGAAGAGCGCCACGGCGCGGGCCTTCGCGTCGCGCGCCTTGGGGTCATGGGTGAGGATGGCCTCGGCCACCTGCTCGCCCACGCGCTTGAGCGGGTTGAGCGCGGTGAGCGGCTCCTGGAAGATCATCGAGATGCCGGCGCCGCGCAGGGCGCGCATCTCCGCCTCGGAGACCTTGAGCAGATCGCGGCCCTCGAACATCAGCTCGCCGCCGCCCGGGCGCACCTTGGGCGGCAGCAGGCCGAGGATGGCATGCGCGGTCATCGACTTGCCGGAGCCGCTCTCCCCCACGAGGCAGACGATCTCGTTCGGCGCGATGTCGAAGGACACGCCGTCCACCGCCCGGGGCCGGTCGGCCCCGGCGGGCAGGTCGAGCGCGAGATCTCGGATGGAAAGCAGGGTCATGAGCGCGAGATCCGGGGGTTGAGGGCATCGTTGAGGGCTTCGCCCACGAGGTTGATCGCCACCACGGTGATCAGGATGGCGAGGCCGGGGAAGACGCTCATCCACCAGGCCTGGCGGATGACCGTGCGCCCGGCGCCGACCATGAAGCCCCAGGACATGTTGTTCGGGTCGCCCAGTCCCATGAAGCTCAGCGCCGCCTCGATGAGGATGGCGGTGGCGATGGTGAGCGAGCCGGTGACGATGATCGGCGAGATCGCGTTCGGCAGCACGTGGCGCAGCACGATGGAGGCGGTGGACTGGCCCTGGCAGCGCGCGGCGGAGATGAACTCCCGCGTGGAGATGGTCATCACCTGCGCGCGGGTGAGGCGGGCCAGCGGCGGCCAGCTCACGATGCCGATGGCGAGGATGATGGTCCAGAGCGAGGGGTTCAGGATCGCCACCAGCAGGATGGCGAGCACGAAGTTCGGGATGGTCTGGAAGATCTCGGTGAAGCGCATCACCAGCATGTCCACCCAGCCGCCGAAATAGCCGGCGAGGCAGCCCAGCACCACGCCGATGCACAGCGCCGCGAGGGTGGAGGCAACCCCGATCAGCAGCGAGACGCGCGCGCCGTGGGCGATGCCCGAGGCGATGTCGCGGCCCAGCGTGTCGGAGCCCAGCAGCATGCCGTATTCGCCGGGCGCGGCGAAGGGCACGCCGGTGATCTCCCAGGGCGAGGCGGGGTAGAGCACCGGCGCCAGCACGGCGAGCGCCACCACGAGGGCGAGCAGCACCAGCCCGATGACACCGGTCTTGCGGGTGAGGAAGGTCTTGAGCGTGTCGTTCATCTGTTCGGGTCCCTCAGCGCGCCGCGAGCCGCGGGTCGATCATCCGGTAGATCAGGTCGGTGAGCAGGTTTACCAGGATGACCAGCACCGACATCACCAGGAAGAGGCCCAGCAGCACCGGGTAGTCGCGCTGCAGCACCGCGTCGTAGGTGAGGCGGCCGAGGCCGGGCCAGGCGAAGACCGTCTCCACCACCACGGCGCCGCCGATCATCGCGCCCGCCTGCAGGCCGGCGAAGGTGATCACCGGCAGCGAGGCGTTGCGCAGCATGTGCCGGCGCAGGATGCGGCCCTCGGTGAGGCCCTTGGCGCGGGCGGTCTTCACGTGGTCCTCGTGGCTCACCTCGATGATGGAGGAGCGCATGAGCCGGGTGTAGACCGCCATGTAGATCGCCGCGAGCGAGACCGCAGGCAGCACCAGGTGCGAGGCGACATCGGTGATGTAGTGCCAGGTGGTGAAACTGTCGGCCCGGATGGAGGCATAGCCGAAGGCCGGCAGCCAGCCGAGCTGGATGGAGAACACCAGCACCAGCATCAGCCCCAGCCAGAACACCGGCGTGGCGTAGAGCAGGAGAGCGCCCATCGAGATCAGCGTGTCCGACCAGCGCCCGGCCCGCCGCCCGGCCAGCGCGCCGAGGAAGATGCCTCCGGCGAGCGCCAGGGTGAAGGAGGTGAGGGTGAGCAGCAGCGTGGGCCAGAGCCGCTCCATGATCAGGTCCGCCACGTCGCGGCGCTGGCGGAAGGAATAGCCCAGATCGAACTGCACCACCTTGCCCAGGTAGGTGCCGAGCTGGACGATGTAGGGCTGGTCGAGCCCGTATTCGGCGCGCACCTCGGCGAGGAACTTCTCGTCCGTGGCGCCCGATTGCCCGGCCATCACCGAGGCCGGGTCACCCGGCGCGGAATGCACCAGGATGAAGTTGATCGTCGCGATGACGAGGATGGTGGCGGCCAGCCCGGCCAGCCGCACACCGATGCGTCGTATCTGAAGCACGCGTTGATTATCCTGCGTATTTGGCGGAAGCGAAGTTGCCGTTCGCGCCCGTGGCCGAGACGATGAGATCCTCCAGGCGATTGTCGTAGATCGTCGGGTACTGGTTCTCGGTCAGCCAGGCCACCGGCACCTCCTCCACGAGCAGCTTCTGCACCTCGGAGTAGAGCTGCTGGCGCGTGTCGTCGGAGGTGGCCACCGCGGCCTCGGCGAACAGCCGGTCGACCTCGGGGTTGGAGTAGCCGGCCGTGTTGGTGAACATGACGCCCTTGCGGATGTTGGACGAGACATAGGTGCGGGCCACGCCCAGCGCCGGATCACCGAACTGGTAGAGCATGTTGGTGGTGATGTCGAACTCCCAGTTCGACACGGCGGAGGCCCAGCCGGCCACGTCGGTCGAGATCAGGTTCACGTTGATGCCGCCCTGCGCCAGCGCCTGGCGGATGAACTCGGCCGTGCGCACCCAGGTCTCGCCATAGGGCGGCACCGGGTAGTCGATGGTGACACGGTTGCCGTCGGAACCGGGGGTGAGGCCCATCTCGTCGAGCAGGGCCGTGGCCTTCTCGATGGAGAGTTCATACTGCTTCACGTCGCCGTCGTAGAACCGGGTGGTGGAGGCGATGGGCCCGGTCGCCACCCTGGCGAGACCGAAGAGGATGCGGTCGCGGATGAACTCGCGGTCGATCAGGTGCATCACCGCCTGGCGGAAGCGCTTGTCGTCCATCGGTTTGTTGCGGCAGTTGAATTCCAGCCAGGAGACGGGCGAGAAGAACTCGTAGCCCTCGGTGGTCATGGTGAGATGCGGCAGCGCGGAGAGGCGCTCCACGTCGAAAGTCTCCACATCGCCCCACTGGGCGAGCTGGGCCTCGCCGGTCTCCAGCGCCACCGAGCGCGAGGCGGCGTCGGGGATCACCCGGTAGTAGATCTCGGTGAGATGCGGCTGGCCCTCGCCGTAATACTCGTCGAAGGCCTGCAGGTGGATGTGGCTGCCGCGCACCCATTCGTTGAACTTGAACGGGCCGGTGCCGATCGGGGTCTGGTTGTGCTCG
Source organism: Oceanicella sp. SM1341 (assembly GCF_003448965.1). GTDB lineage: Bacteria > Pseudomonadota > Alphaproteobacteria > Rhodobacterales > Rhodobacteraceae > Paroceanicella. The sequence continues at coordinate 140,417 of NZ_QRGC01000006.1, read as the reverse complement.
GAGTTGCGATAGTCCTCGCCCTCGTAGAGATGCTTGGGCACCATCGGGGCCGAGGAGGTCTCGAAGGCCAGCAGGAAGGGCGCGAAGGGCTCCTTGAGCTTGAACACCACGGTGTAGTCATCCGGCGCGGTGATGCTCTCGCAGCGGTCGAAGGTGGCGCGGGCGCGCGGGTGCACTTCCTTGAGGAAATCGTCGCAGGTGAACACCACGTCGGCGGCGGTGAAGGGCTCGCCGTCATGCCACTTGGCGTTCTTCACCAGGTGGAAGGTGTAGGTGAGCCCGTCCTCGGACATCTCCCAGCTCTCGGCCAGCTGCGGGCCGGGGGTGAGCTTCAGGTCGTAGCTCAGCAGGCTCTCGTAGATCTTGCCGCCCACCACGCCGGTGGGGGTCTGCTGGTTGAGCGCCAGCTGCAGGATCGGCGGCTCGGGCTGGATGATGGCGGTGAGCCCGCCCTCGGCGGCCTGCGCGAAGGCGGGGCGGCCCAGGCCGACGCCGCTGACGGCAACCGCGCCGGACATGAACAGCAGGTGGTTGAATTCGCGGCGATTCATGGCATGTCCTCACTGGATGGGGAAACGGGAATTTCGTACCGGATGCTAGGGGCGGTCAATCCCCCGGTCTCATGAGAAGGGGCCATTCACCATCGTGGAAGGGTCAGCCGGTCGGATCGGTGCGCGAAACCATGCGGAAACGCGCCCCCGGATGGGCCAGCCGCGCCCAGGTGATGGTGGCCGTGGCCGACCAGGTGCGCCGCTCCAGCACGAAGAGCGGCTCGCCCGCCTCCATGCCCAGCAGCCGGCGCTCCTCCGCGTCGGGCATCGCGGCGGAGAACACGTGCTCCGAGCTCGACCAGGGCACCTCGCGCACCAGCCATTCGTTCGGGCCCTCGGCCTCGAAGGGCATGGCGGCGGCGCCGGGCACCTCGGAGCGGTTGATCCAGCGGGTCTCGAGCTGGTGGGGCAGCCCGTCGGCGAAATGCAGGCAGCGCAGGAACAGCACCGGCGCGCCGGCCGGCAGCTCCAGCCGGGCCGCGGCCTCGGGGCCGGCACCCTCCTCGCGGCGCTCGATCAGGTGGTAGCCATAGCGGCGGCCCGAGCCCTCGACCTCGGCGCGCACCAGCGGGATCTCGAAGAAGGCGCCGCGCCAGTTGCGCCGGGCCACCCGGGTGCCGGCGCGGCGGCGGCGCTCCAGCAGCCCGGCCTCGGCCAGCTCGCGCAGGGCGCGGTTCACGGTGGAACGCGCCGAGCCGTAACGCTCCGCCAGCTCGGCCTCGTTGGGGATCAGGTCTCCCGGGGCCCATTCGCGGGCCGAGATCCGCGCCAGGATGTCCTCCTTGATGTCGCGGAAGCTCGCCATCACAGCGCGCCGGTGAGCGCCGAGATCGCCGCGCGGTAGTTCGCCTCCACCTCCGTGCGGGCCACGTGGCGACCGGCCACAACCCGGTGCCGCCCGGCCGACCAGAGATCGGCCACCGGCCCATCCGCCCCGGCGAAGATCCAGCCGTCGACGAACTGTTGCGGCGTGAGCCCGGCGAAGGTGAGCGCGCCTGCGTCGAGGGCCATCACGTCGGCCAGCAGGCCGGGGGCGAGGGCACCCGCCTCGCGGTCGAGCGCACGGGCCGCGCCCGAGGCCGCGCGCAGGAACAGGTTTTCCCCCACCGAGCCGCCGCCCTCGGGCGCCAGCACGTTGCGCGCCCGGTCGCGCAGGCGCTGGCTGTATTCGAGCGCCCGCAGCTCCTGCGCGAGGCTCACGCGGATGTTGGAATCGCTCCCCACCCCGAAACGCCCGCCGGCGCCGAGGAAGCGCGGGCCGTCGAAGATCCCGTCGCCCAGGTTCGCCTCGGTCACCGGGCAGAGGCCCGCCACGGCGCCGGAGCGGGCCAGCGCCTCGGTCTCGCCGGGCTGCATCTGGGTGCAGTGGATCAGGCACCAGCGCTCGGAGAGCCCGGCATTGTCGAGCAGCCATTGCACCGGGCGCGCGCCGAGCCAGGCCTCGATCTCCTCCACCTCGCGCTCCTGCTCGGCGGCGTGGATGTGGATCGGCCCCGGCGAGGAGAGATGCGCGAAGACATCCGTCGTGACCGCGCGCAGCGAATGCGGCGCAACCCCGATGCGCGTGTCGCCCGGCATGCCCTCGAGGTCGAGCGCCATCATCAGCCGGGAGAAGCGCTCCATGTCGTTGCCGAAGCGCTTCTGCCCGCCTTCCAGCGGCTGCGCCCCTGGCCCGCCGTGGCTGTAGAGCACCGGCAGGTGGGTGAGGCCGATGCCGGTGTCGCGCGCCGCGGCGAAGATGCGCCGCGAGGTCTCGGCGATGTCCTCATAGGGCGCGCCGCCGGGCTGGTGGTGCAGGTAGTGAAACTCCGCCACCGCGGCGAAACCCGCCTCCTGCATCTCCACGAAGGCCATGGCGGCGATAGCCCCGATCTGCTCCGGGCTCAGCAGGTCGAGGAAACGGTACATCAGCACCCGCCAGGTCCAGAAACTGTCACGCTCCGGGGCGCGGGCCTCGGTCATGCCGGCCATGGCGCGCTGGAAGGTGTGGCTGTGCAGGTTCGAGGGCGCGGGCAGCAGGATGCGCGGCGCCGCCCCCTCCACCCCGGTGCGCACCGCGGCGATGGAGCCGTCGGGGCCTACGTCCAGCGCCACGTCGCGGGCCCAGCCCCCGGGCAGGAGCGCATGCGTGCCGGTGATGAGCGTGGTGGTCTGGGTCATGGCGGCCTCCTGCTGGCTGTTGGGGGGAAGCTTAGCGCGGGCGCGGCATCCGGTAAATATGTGTAGACATAAAAAGGGTACTCTCCTACATTTTCCGCCATACCGCGACGACAGCAAGGGATTGCGCGCCGATGCCGGACCTGATTCTCACCAACGCGACCCTCGCCACCATGCAGGAGGGCGGAGCGCCCTACGGGCTGGTGGAGAACGGCGCCGTGGCGCTGCGCGAGGGGCGCATCGCCTTCGCCGGGCCCGCGGCGGCGCTGCCGGCCGAGCATGCCCGGCTGCCGGTGCAGGACCTCGGCGGCCGGCTGCTCACCCCCGGGCTGATCGACTGCCACACCCATATCGTCTTCGGCGGGGACCGCGCGCGCGAGTTCGAGATGCGGCTGGAGGGCGCGAGCTACGAGGAGGTGGCGCGGGCCGGGGGCGGCATCGTCTCCTCCGTGCGGGCCACGCGGGAGGCCTCCGAGGAGGCGCTGGTCGCCGCCGCCCTGCCCCGGCTCGACGCGCTGCTGGCCGAGGGGCTGACGCTGATCGAGGTGAAATCCGGCTACGGGCTCGATATCGAGACCGAGCTGCGCATGCTGCGCGCCGCACGGCAGCTCGAGCGGCTGCGCCCGGTGCGCGTGCTCACCAGCTTCCTCGGCGCCCACGCCGTGCCGGCCGAGTACAAGGGCCGCTCAGGCGCCTATATCGACGAGGTCTGCCTGCCGGCCCTGCGCGCCGCCCATGCCGAAGCGCTGGTCGACGCGGTGGACGGGTTCTGCGAGGGCATCGCCTTCAGCCCGGAGGAGATCGGCCGGGTGTTCGACACCGCCCGCGCCCTCGGCCTGCCGGTGAAACTGCATGCCGAGCAGCTCTCCGACCTCGGCGGCGCCGCGCTCGCCGCCCGGCACGGCGCGCTCTCGGCCGACCATCTCGAATACCTCGGCGAGGAGGGCATCGCCGCCATGGCCGCCGCCGGCACCGTCGCCGTGCTGCTGCCCGGCGCCTTCTACACCCTGCGCGAGACGAAGCTGCCCCCGGTGGCCGGCCTGCGCGCAGCCGGCGTGCCCATAGCGCTCGCGACGGACTGCAACCCCGGCACCTCGCCGCTCACCTCGCTGCTGCTCACGCTCAACATGGGCTGCACCCTGTTCCGCCTCACCCCGGAGGAGGCGCTGGCCGGCATCACCCGCGAGGCGGCCCGCGCCCTCGGCGCCACCGATTGTGGCATGATCGCGCCGGGACTGCGCGCCGACCTCGTGGCCTGGAACGTGGCCCATCCGGCGGAACTGGCCTATCGTATCGGCTTCAACCCGGCGCATGCGCGCTGGTTCGGAGGTTTGGAATGCAGCTGACCCCCGGCGCGGTGAGCCTCGATGCGCTCGCCCGGATCTATTTCGAGGAGCTCGCCGTTGCGGTGAACCCGGCGGCGAAACCGGCGGTCGATGCCGCGGTCGCGCGGGTGGCGGAGGCCGCGGCGGGCTCGGCGGCGGTCTACGGGGTGAACACCGGCTTCGGCAAGCTCGCCTCGGTGAAGATCGCGCCCGAGGACACGGCAACCCTGCAGCGCAACCTCATCCTGTCGCATTGCTCGGGCGTGGGCCCGGCCATCCCGCGGCGCGTGGCGCGGCTGATGATGGCGCTCAAGCTCGCCTCGCTCGGCCGCGGCGCCTCCGGCGTGCGCTGGAAGGTGATCGAGTGCATCGAGGCGCTGCTGGCGAAGGGCGTGACACCCGTCATCCCGGCGCAGGGCTCGGTGGGCGCCTCGGGCGATCTCGCGCCGCTGGCGCACATGACCGCGGTGCTGATCGGCGCGGGCGAGGCGGAGTTTCGCGGCCGGGTGCTGCCCGGGGCCGAGGCGCTGGCCGAGGCCGGCATCGCCCCGGTGGAGCTGGGCCCCAAGGAGGGGCTGGGCCTGATCAACGGCACCCAGTTCTCCACCGCCTTCGCGCTCGCCGGGCTGTTCGAGGGCTGGCGGTGCGCGGAAGGCGCACTCGTCGCCTCCGCCCTCTCGACCGACGCGATCATGGGCTCCACCGCGCCGCTGGAGCCGGAGATCCACGCCCTGCGCGGCCATCGCGGCCAGCTCGAAACCGCCGCCTTCCTGCGCGCGCTGCTCGACGGATCGGAGATCCGCGAGAGCCACCGCGAGGGCGACGCCCGGGTGCAGGACCCCTATTGCATCCGCTGCCAGCCGCAGGTGACCGGGGCGGCGATGGACCTGATGCGCCAGGCCGCCGCCACGCTGGAGATCGAGGCGAACGCCGTCACCGACAACCCGCTGGTGATCTCGGGCGCCATCGTCTCGGGCGGGAACTTCCACGCCGAGCCGGTGGCCTTCGCCGCCGACATGATCGCACTCGCGCTGGCCGAGATCGGCGCCATCAGCCAGCGGCGCATCGCGCTGATGGTCGACCCCGCGCTGAGCCATGACCTGCCGCCCTTCCTCACGCCTGCGCCGGGGCTGAACTCGGGACTGATGATCGCCGAGGTCACCTCGGCCGCCCTGATGAGCGAGAACAAGCAGCGCGCCAACCCCTGCTCGACCGACAGTACCCCCACCTCCGCCAACCAGGAGGACCATGTCTCGATGGCCGCCCATGGCGCGCGGCGGCTGATGGACATGGCCGACAATCTCGGCCGCATCGTCGGCATCGAGCTGATCTGCGGCGCGCAGGGCATCGCCTTCCGCGCGCCGCTGGAAACCTCGGCGCCGCTGCGCGCCGTGATCGCCCGGCTGCGCGAGGAGGTGCCGCCCCTGCAGGAGGACCGCTACCTCGCCCCCGATCTAGAGGCCGCGGCGGTGCTGATCCGCTCCGGGGCGGCTGCCGCCGCCTCCGGCCTCGCCGTGCCGCCGCTCGGCGCCTGACGCTTCCGGAGAACCCGACATGACCAACCCCCGCCACAACCTGCGCGACATATTCCCCCCCACCGGCCCCGAGATCAGCGCGAAGAGCTGGCTCACCGAGGCGCCGATGCGCATGCTGATGAACAACCTCCACCCCGACGTGGCGGAAAACCCGCATGAGCTGGTGGTCTACGGCGGCATCGGCCGCGCCGCGCGCACCTGGGAGGATTTCGACCGCATCGTGGCGAGCCTGAAGAGCCTCGAGGCGAACGAGACCCTGCTGGTGCAGTCCGGCAAGCCGGTCGGCATCTTCCGCACCCATGCGGATGCGCCGCGGGTGCTGATCGCCAATTCCAACCTCGTGCCGCACTGGGCGACCTGGGAGCATTTCAACGAGCTCGATCGCAAGGGGCTGATGATGTACGGCCAGATGACCGCCGGGTCGTGGATCTACATCGGCACGCAGGGCATCGTGCAGGGCACGTTCGAGACCTTCGCCGAGGCCGGGCGCCAGCATTACGGCGGCGACCTCACCGGCCGCTGGGTGCTGACCGGGGGCCTCGGCGGCATGGGCGGCGCCCAGCCGCTCGCCGCGGTGATGGCCGGGGCCTGCTGCCTCGCGGTGGAATGCGACGAGAGCCGCATCGATTTCCGCCTGCGCACCCGATACGTCGACGAGAAGGCCACCTCGCTCGACGAGTCGCTGGCGATGATCGAGAAATGGACCGAGGCGGGCGAGGCGAAATCGGTCGGCCTGCTCGGCAACGCGGCGGAGATCTTCCCCGAGCTCGTGGCCCGCGGCATCCGCCCCGACATCGTCACCGACCAGACCTCGGCGCATGACCCGGTGAACGGCTACCTGCCCGCCGGCTGGACCCTCGGCCAGTGGCGCGAGATGCGCGAGAGCGACCCGAAAGCGGTCACGAAGGCCGCGAAAGCCTCGATGCGCGTGCAGGTGGAGGCGATGCTCGACTTCCACGCCCGCGGCATCCCCACGGTGGATTACGGCAACAACATCCGCCAGATGGCGCTCGAGGAGGGGCTGGAGAACGCCTTCGACTTCCCCGGCTTCGTGCCCGCCTATATCCGGCCGCTGTTCTGCCGCGGCGTCGGGCCGTTCCGCTGGGCGGCCCTCTCGGGCGACCCGGAGGACATCTACCGCACCGATGCCAAGGTGAAGGAGATCCTGCCCGACAACGCCCCCCTGCACCGCTGGCTCGACATGGCGCGCGAGCGCATCGCCTTCCAGGGCCTGCCGGCGCGCATCTGCTGGGTGGGGCTGGGCGACCGCCACCGCCTCGGCCTCGCCTTCAACGAGATGGTGGCGAAGGGCGAGCTGAAGGCCCCCGTGGTCATCGGCCGCGACCATCTCGACAGCGGCTCGGTCGCGAGCCCCAACCGCGAGACCGAGGCGATGCGCGACGGCTCGGACGCGGTGTCGGACTGGCCGCTGCTGAACGCGCTCCTCAACACCGCCTCGGGCGCGACCTGGGTGAGCCTGCACCATGGCGGCGGCGTGGGCATGGGCTTCTCGCAGCATTCCGGCGTGGTGATCTGCGCCGATGGCACGCCCGAGGCCGCCGCCCGCCTCGAGCGCGTGCTCTGGAACGACCCGGCGACCGGCGTGATGCGCCATGCCGATGCGGGCTACGAAAGCGCGCTCGACTGCGCGCGCGAGAAGGGCCTGCGCCTGCCGGGCATCCTCGGCACCTGACGGGGCCCCGCGCCGCGGCGCTCCGGGCCTGACCCGGAGCCTCCCGCGCGGCCCCCGGAGGCCCCGGCTCTGCGGCCGGGGCAACGCGACGCCTCTCGCAGGCGCCGGAGAAGAAGAACACCCGACAGGAAGGACACTCCATGCATTACGCCCCGGCCTCCGAGCCCTGCCCGCTGCCGTTCTCTCCCTTCAAGGCCTGCACGGTGCCGCGGCCGATCGGCTGGCTGTCGACGATCTCCGCCGACGGGCAGGCCAATCTCGCGCCCTATTCGCAGTGGCAGAACCTCACGTTCGACCCGCCGATGGTGATGTTCGCCGCCAATCTCTACGGCGACGGCCGGCGCAAGGACACGGTGCTGAACGCCGAGGAAACCGGCTGGTTCGTGTGGAACATGGCGACATACGAGCTGCGCGAGGCGGTGAACCGCTCGGCCGAGGACCTGCCCCGCGGGGTGGACGAGTTCGACCGCGCCGGGGTGACCAAGGCCGCCTGCATCGACGCCCCGGGGCCGCGCGTGGCCGAGAGCCCCTGTCATTTCGAGTGCCGCTACCTGCAGACCCACCGGCTGGAGGGCCGCAGCGCCATGGGCACGGTCGACGTGGTCTACGGCGAGGTGGTGCGCATCCACGTGGATGACCGGGTGGTGACCCCGCAGGGCAAGCTCGACATTCCCGCCATCCGCCCGCTCGCCCGCATGGGCTACTACGACTACACCTCGGTGACGGAGGTCTTCGAGATGCGCATCCCCGGCTCCACCCCCGGCGCCGGCCAGGGGCTCGAGGGCCGGGTGACGCGCTGAACCGGGGCCCCGGCGGGCCGGCCGGGATCGCGCCGCGGCCGGATGTTCCGGGCAGGCCGGTCCTGCCCCGGCGGCGGCGCGCTCTGCGGCGCGGCGCGCCGCACGGGCGCCGCGGGCCCGCCACGGGGCTACCGCCGACACGACAAGGCCCCCCGCGGAGGTCGCGGGGGGCCATGTGGAGAGCGGTCCGGCGGGATGGCGCCGGGCTGCGACCCGGGCTCAGTTGCGGCTGGCCCAGTCGTCGATGCGCTTCTCGGCCTCGTCGCGGGCGATGCCGTACTTCTCCTGCAGGATGCCGGCGAGCTTGGTCTGGTCGCCTTCGATCTTGGCGACATCATCGTCGGTCAGCTCGCCCCATTCGCGCTGCAGGGTGCCGCTGAGCTGCTTCCAGTTGCCCTTGATCTGATCCATGTTCATCGTGGTTCTCCTTCGCTGAGGGATATTCGCCGGTACAATGCCCGGAGGTGCCGGGCGGTTCCCGTTGCGGACCACGGATTCTTCGCGGAACTTTTTCCGCCTTGGCGCGTTGGTGGATCTGGCGCGCGATATCGGACGCGCCGGGCAGCGACGCCAGGTGGCAACGGGGGAATGACGGCGATGAAATATCTGGCGAGGCTCGTGGATCTGGCTCCGGTCGGGCTGTTCATCATCGCTCTTCTCGCCACGCTACAGGTCGCCCAGGAAGTCTTCGCGCCGGTGCTGCTCGCCATCATGGTGGGCATCGTGCTGAGCCCGCTGGCGGACTGGCTGCGCAAGCGCCACCTGTCGGACGCGGCCGTGGCGCTCATCCTGCTGATCGCCGGGCTCACCTTCCTCGCCCTCGTCATCACCGCGCTCGCCACACCGGTCAGCGAACTGGTGGAACAATGGCCCTCGATCTGGAGCCGGCTGCAGCTCGTGCTCATCGACGTGCGCTCGGCCCTCTCCTCGCTTCAGACGGTGCAGGAGCGCCTCACCGCCGCGATGAACGACGAGAACCAGATGACCGTGCAGCTCGACGGCGGCGGCGGCGTGGGCTTCGCGCTCACCTACGCGCCGGCGCTGGTGGCGCAGACGCTGGTGTTCGTCGGCGCGCTGTTCTTCTTCCTGCTCACGCGCAAGTCCATCTACAACACCATCGCCCAGATGGGCCGCACCAAGGAGGAGCGGGTGCATCTCGCCGAGATCCTCGCGGATGCGGAGGGGCGGGTGTCGCGCTACTTCCTGTCGATCTCGGTGATCAACGCCTGCCTCGGCACCATGGTGGCGCTGATCATGGCGGTGCTGGGCATGCCCTTCGCCATGGTCTGGGGGCTGGTGGCGGCGGCGCTGAACTACGTGCTCTACGTGGGGCCGGCGCTGTTCACCGGCATGCTGCTGATCGGCGGGGTGATCCATTTCACCGGGCTCTACGCCCTGCTGCCGGCGGCGAGCTTCCTGTGTCTCAACCTGCTCGAGGGCCAGTTCATCACCCCCGCCATCATCGGCCGCACGATGACGGTGAACCCGCTGCTGGTGTTCATCTCGCTGGTGTTCTGGATCTGGCTCTGGGGGCCGATCGGCGGGATCATCTCCATCCCGCTGCTGCTGGTGATCACCGCGCTGGTCTCGGCCGGCGAGCGGCGGCGCACCCTGCCCGAACCGATCGTGGAGGAGGCCTGAGGCCCCGGCCGGGCCCTACGCCCCTCCCCTGCGCCTAGACCTCGCCGGGTCGTGGATATCGCGGGCCGGCATAGGTGTAGCCCAGCGCATGGCCGCCGCGCAGCGCCGAAAGCGCCCCGCCGCAGACCATGCGCGGGCCGCGGATCTCCAGCCCGGCGAGGGCGGCGGTGAGCGGGCCGGCCACGGCCTCCGCCCCATCGTCGACCAGCACCACCAGCCGCTCCAGCCCGAACAGGCTCAGTGCCAGGGGCAGCGCCTCCGGCCGGGCGGAGAGCATCGCCTCGGCCACACCGGCGGTCACCATCAGCCGCGCGGGCGGGATGCCGGCGGCCGCCTCCTCCGCCAGCGCGGGCAGGCCGGGCGCCTCGCCCAGCAGCAGGCTGCACACCAGCGGGTCCGGCTCGCGCAGCAGCGAGGCGGGGCAACCGGGCGCGGTGTCGGCCAGCAGCAGGCGCAGCAGGCCGAGCTTCTCGCGCAGCAGGCCGGTGGCGAGGGGCGGGTGGCCGGCGGGGGCGAACAGGGGATCATTCATCGAGGCTCATCCTCGCAAACAGCGCGCGCGACAGGGCCCGCGCCTGTCCCGGCCGGCGCTCCACCATGGCGGTGAGCGCCTGGCGGACCATGCTCAGGCTGCCGATCATCTGCCCCGTGGACCAGGGCCAGGACATGGAGCCGGAGCGGAAACGGTAGCGGAACAGCGGCTCCGGCACCATCTCGGCCCGGTAGCCGGCGGCGGCGAACTCGAGCCAGAACACCCAGTCGTCCGCCTCGCCGTTGCGCCGGGTCACGTCGAAGCCGATGGCGCGCAGGGCCTCGGTCTCCACCAGCGCGGTCATGCGGTAATCGTTGCGCAGCATGTGCACGTGATCGTGCAGCAAATGGCGCAGCACCACCTCGTCGCTCTGCTGGAAATTGAAGCGGTGGGTGAGCACGGCATTGGGGGTGTGGGCGTTGGCGTTGTAGGCCTCGAGCACCCGGGCGAGGTAGCGCGGGTCGAGGATGTCATCGGCGTCGAGGAACAGCGAGAGCCGGCTCGGCGCCCGGTCGATCAGCGTGGCGCGCGCGGCCATCAGCCCGCCGTTGGGCTGACGGATCACCTCGCATTCGGGAATGCGCATGCGCGCGTAGTCGAACCAGTGGCGCGCCTCGGGCGGCGTGCCGTCATCGCAGATCAGCAGCCGGGGCACGCCCGCGGTCTGCTGCGCGAGGCTCTCGATCGTCTCGACGATCCCGGCATCGGGGCGGTAAACCGGCATCAGCACGGTCACGTCCGCCAGCGTGGCCGGGCGGCGCACCTGCACCTGCACCCGGGCATAGCCGCGCTTGGCGCGCAGGGCAGTGTCGTATTCCTCGGTCATCCGCGCCGCGATGCGCGCGGGGTCGAGCGCCTCGGCATTCACCTCCTGCAGCTCGGCGGTGATGGCGGGGGCCTCGGCGATCATGCCCTCGAAGCGCCGGGCGAGGTGGTGGGGGTCCGAGAGGTCCTCCTCCAGCACGTGGTGCTGCAGGCTCTCGGGGAAGAACTCCGCCATCGGGGTGCCCTTGCGCACCACCGGGAACTGGCCGTGGTCGATGCCCTCGATACAGGCGTAGGAAAAGGTCTCCGCCGCGCCGAAACTCGGCGCGATGGCGCCCGGCCGCAGCAGCCCCAGCGCCAGCGGGCGTGACAGCATGCCGGTGAGCAGCACCCGCTCCGCCAGCCGGGGCGAGAGGCGCTTGCGCACGTAGGCCTCGATGTCGCGCTCGCGGAAGGGCGTGTTCACCTTGCGGCCGATGAGCATCAGCGTCTCGAGCGGCATCACCTCGTCGATCACGTTGGCGAAGAGCACCAGCTTGTCCACCCCCTTGGAGATGGAGACCCGGCCCATGTAGGTGAGCGCGTTCTGCAGCGCGTCGAACCCGGCGCGGCGCTCGAAGCGGTAGGGCTCGCGCACCAGGCTCACGTTGTCGACGATGCCGTAGGAATTGAGCCGGCGCAGCGCCACCTGCGAGGGCGCGATCACAAGGTCGGAGGCGCGCAGCTGCTGGCGCTCGCCGCTCAGGTCGTTCTGGGTGGCGATCTTCGGGCCGATCTGGTCGGCCTCGTAGAAATCCTCGATGAAGCCGTGGTTGTAGGAGACGCAGAGCAGGTCGGGCCGGTCCGCCCGGCTCTGCCAGCCCTGGAAGAAGCTCAGCGCGGGGGAGAGGAAGTCCGGCGCCTCGACCACGTCGATCTGCCATTCGCGCACCAGCCGGCCGATCTCCGGCTCCAGCAGCGCCGAGGTGGCGATATTGTGGTGCGAATGCGGGAACTTGGCGTGCAGCCGCGGCAGCGATAGCCGCAGGATGCGCACATGCGAGGGCTCGAAGGGGCTGAAATCCTCCACCGGGCCGGGGTCGCGGAAATGCCAGGAGAGCAGGAACACCTCGTGCCCCTGCGCCCGCATCGCCTCGGCCATGTAGGCAATGTAGGTGGCGATGCCCCCGGCCGGGAACAGCGGCGACTCGTTGGTCACGTAGAGGATGCGCATCGGCTCAGGACGCCGTTCCGTCCACCCGGAAGGAGGACAGGGTGAACTCGTAGCCGCGCTTCTGGTTCACCGGAAGGTTGAATATCACCCGGATCTCGTCCTCCTCCTCCGCCTCGGCGATGGCCTCCATCGCGGTTTCGGGCAGGCTCACCTCGAAGGGCAGCGGCGCGTCGAGCGAGGGCAGGCTCTGCATGCGGATGTTGCGGAACTTGCCCTCGGCGTCGAACACCCGCAGGGCGAGTCCGAAATTGTCGCGCAGCTGGTCGGTCGGCTCGGCGGAGGCGGGGTCGGTGTCACGGAAGCCGCAGACGAAGCGCAGGGTCACCGCGCTCAGCCCGTGCAGCGCCTTGCGGTCGAGAACGGTGGAGAGCGAGACCCATTGCGACAGCGTCTCGCCCCCGAAGCGCGGCGCCACCACCAGGCAGGAGGAGGCCGCGCCGGCGCCGGCCATTCCGGGAAAGGAGACGCCGCGAAGGACGCAGCCGTTGCCCTCCACCTTGTCCCAGGACACCCAGAGCCCTTCGTCGGCGCGGAAGTTCGGCGGGATCTCTCGCGGCGGGAAGCCGGAGTCGCGGGTCACGAAATGCTCCAGCGCGGAGGGCACGTGGCGGCTCGGGCTCTCGCGCAGATACTCGCCCTGTGCTTCTGCAATGCGAATATCCATCGAGTGACGCATCGATGAAATCGCCTTCTCGAGCAGAAAAACCTGGTTGCGCACATCGACTGGGTCGATCTTTGTCGTGCTCATCGCACTTAGTCTCCGGATGTTCTTTCAAGACCTTTGCAGGAGCCGGAAACGGGCCGGCGCCGGCTACAATAACTCATTGCACAGCAATATGTGCGAGCGATTAATGTCAACCCCGGATACAGCGGCCGGCCGGCGGGGAGGCTTACGTGCCGGCAGCCGGGCTTGACCGGCTCCGCCGGGCGGGTGAGAAGGCGGGATGAAAACCTTCATCGACACCGATCCCGGGCTCGACGACGCGCTGGCCATCCTCGCGGCCCTGCGCGCGCTCGAGCTCGACGTGCGCGGCATCACCACGGTGGCGGGCAACATCGGCCTGCCGCAGACCACGCGCAACGCCGGCAGCCTCGTCACCCTCGCGGGGGTGGAGGGCCTGCCGGTGGTCCCCGGCGCGCCGGGGCCCCTCGCCCGGGCCGGCATCGACGCGACCGAGATCCACGGCAACGACGGGCTCGGCGCCGTGGTGCTGCCCGATCCGGTGGAGGCCCCGCTCGACATCCCCGCCGCCGACTGGCTGGGCGGCCAGGTGACCGAGGACGCCCAGATCCTCGCGCTCGGGCCCCTCACCAACATCGCGCTGATGCTGCGCGACCACCCGGCAGCCCGGCCGGACCGGATCATCGCCATGGGCGGCGCCATCCGCGAGCCGGGAAATTCCGGGCCGAGGGCGGAGTTCAACATCGCCGCCGACCCCGAGTCCGCCGCCGAGGTCTTCGCCTCCGGCGTGCCGATCGTGCTGATCCCGCTCGACGTGACCCGCCGGGTGCGCGCCTCGGCCGAATGGGTGGCGGGGCTCTCCGACGGGCCGGTGGCCCGCGCCTCGGCCGAGCTGGTCTCGGCCTTCTTCCAGCGCGGCGCGGGGGTGGACACCTCCGTCACCCGCCCGCTGCACGACCCCTGCGTGACGATCTACGCCCTCGCGCCCGAGCTGTTCCGCGGCGAGCGCATGCGCCTCACGGTCAACCTCGCGCATGACGGAGACACCGGTGCCCTCACCGCCGAGCCCGACCCCGACAGCCCCATCGAGGTGCTGATGGAGGTCGACGCCCCGGCCGTGCTCGCCGCCCTCGCCGGCCACCTGAGCGACTGAGCGCCCGCCCGGGTGCCGACCCTTCCGCCCGGGCCCCGCGAGGCTCCGGCTCTGCGGCCGGAGCAGCGGTGCGCGGGAGGGCCGGCCGAGTGGCCGAGTGGCCGAGTGGCCGAGTGGCCGAGTGGCCGAGTGGCCGAGTGGCCGAGTGGCCGAGTGGCCGAGTGGCCGAGTGGCCGAGATGATCCCGGCCACGGCCGCCCGGCGCGGTCAAGCGCGGCTCAGCGGGCCAGCTCGGCCCGGACCACCTCTTCCCAGAAGCGCACCCCGGCGGGGATGGCGGCATCGTTGAAATCGTAGCGGCCGTTGTGGTGCAGCGCGCCCTCCTCCGCCGGGCCGTTGCCGAGCCAGACATAGGCGCCGGGCACCCGGGCGGAGAACTCGGCGAAATCGTCTCCCGCCGTGGAGGGCGGGAAGGCGGGCACCACCGCGTCGGGCCCCAGCGCCGCAGCGATGGCGGCGCGGGCGATGTCGGTGCAGGCGGGCTCGTTCACCACCGGCGGGATGCGGCGGCGGAACGTGTAGTCGGCCCGGATGCCGAAGGAGGCCGCCACGCCCTGCGCCAGCCGGCCGATCTCCTCCTCCAGAAGGTCGCGCACCGGGGCGGAATAGGCCCGCGCCGTGCCGCCCACCCGCACCGTCTCGGGGATCACGTTCAGCGCGGCGAAATCGCCGGCCTCCAGCGCGCAGGCGCTCACCACCGCGGGCTCCAGCGGGTCCACCCGCCGGGCGGTGACGATGGAAAGCTGGGTGAGGAAATGGCCGGCGGCGGTCACCGCGTCGCGCCCCTGGTGGGGTTTCGCGCCATGGCTGCCCCGGCCGGTGAACACCACCTCCCAGCTGTCGGAGGAGGCGAGCTGCGGGCCGGGCACCGCGGCGATCCGGTCCACCGGCAGGCCGGGCATGTTGTGCAGCCCGTAAGCCGCATCCACCGGGAAACGCTCGAAGAACCCGTCCTCCACCATCGCCTTCGCGCCGCCGCGCCCCTCCTCCGCCGGCTGGAAGACGAAATGCACCGTGCCGGTGAAATCCCGCGCGCGGGCCAGCCGCTCGGCCGCGCCCAGCAGCATGGTGGTGTGGCCGTCATGGCCGCAGGCATGCATCCTGCCCGGCACGGTGGAGGCCCAGGGCGGCGTGCCCACCTCGGGCATCGCCAGCGCGTCCATGTCGGCGCGCAGCGCCACCGCGCGGCCCGGCCCGGTGGTGAGCGTGCCCACCACGCCCGTGCGCCCCAGCCCGCGGGTGACCGCGATGCCGGCAGCGGCGAGGCGCTCGGCCACGATGGAGGCCGTGCGCTCCTCCTCGAAGCCGAGCTCGGGGTGGGCGTGCAGGTCGCGGCGCAGGGCGGTGAGGCGGGCGAGTTCGTCGTCGGCAAGAGGGATGGTCATCGTCGGCTGTCTCCGGGCTGGCAGGCTGGGCGCGGGCCCGGACAATCCCCCCTCCCCGGCCGGATGACAAGCCCCGGCCGCCACCCCGCGCCGGCGGAGGCCCGGAGCGGCCTTCGCCATGCCCGCCCAAGCTGCGGGGGCCGGCAGGCCCCCTCGGCGCGGCGGGCATCCCCCCGGGCGGTTACTGGAACCCCCCGTCGGGGTCTGGTACACAGGTCCCGACCAAGCGAGGAGACCGCCCGTGACCGACTTCGCCCCCCACGAGTTCTGGCAGCACATCTACGCGCCGGGGCATTTCGAGACGGCAGGCGATTTCGACGGGCTCTACCCCGCACAGCTCCCCGACGGCCACCAGATCGCCATGCCGATCCGCGAGCTGCCCGGCGGCCAGGGCACCGGCGTCGCCTCGCTCATCGTCACCCAGGCCAGTTTCGCGGTGGAGGAAGAGCTCATCGCCGCGATGGCCGGCCATGCCAGCGCCATGGGCGCCGAGCGCATCGTCGGCGTGCCCACGCTGGGCCTGCCGCTGGCGCATGGCGTGGCCCGCGCCCTCGGCCACCGGCGCTACGTCGCCCTCGGCACCTCGCGCAAGTTCTGGTACGAGGAGCGCTACTCCGAGCCGATGTCCTCCATCACCAGCCCCGAGCAGCAGAAACGCCTCTACGTCGACCCGCGCATGCTGCCGGTGCTCGCCGGGCGCAGGGTGGTGGTGGTCGATGACGTGGTCTCCAGCGGCCGCTCCCTCGCCGCCACGCTGCGGGTGCTGGCGAAGGCGGGCTGCATCCCCGTGGGTGTCACCGTGGCGATGATCCAGACCCGCCGCTGGGAGGAAACCGTCCGCGCCGAGTGGGACGGCCCGCTGCGCGGCGCCTTCGAAACCCCGCTCCTGCGCCGCACCGAAGCGGGCCGCTGGCGCGAGGCTTGAGCTGCCGCGCCGGGCCCTGCCGCCCGGGCGTCAGAGCCGGCCGGCGATGGTGCGCACGGCGTCCAGCAGGTGCGCCTCGGTCTCGGCGGCGCTGCAGGGCCGGCCCATCATCGCGCGCAGCACCGGCTCGGTCACCAGCATGTCGTGGAACAGCATCGCGAGGCGCGGGGCATCGTCCACGCCGGGCAGGTGGCGCGCGATGATCGCCTGGCTGCGCCGCGGCCCCACCGCATACCAGTGCTCCATGAGCTGGGGAAACTGGTCCGAGCTCGCGATGATCATGCGCTGGAAGGCGATGTGCCGCGGTGCGAGCAGCTGGTGCAGCAGGGTGCGCCCCAGCGCCGCGAGAGCGGTCCCGCTGTCGACCGGCCCGGGCGCGAGCTGCTCGAGCGGCGAGAGGAACTCCTCGCTCAGCCGCTCGACCACGGCGATGAACAGCCCCTCCTTGCCGCCGAACTGCTTGTAGACATTGGTCTTCGACCCGCCGGCCGCGGCCACGATCTCGTCCACCGTCACCGCGGCGAAACCGCGCGAGAGAAACAGCTCCGCCGCCTCAAGCATCAGGGCCTGCTGGCGGGCGAGGCCGCGGGCGGTAAGGGTCGGGCGTTCGGTCATGTCGATTTCCGGGCTGCCTCCTGCCTGGGCGATGGCGCGTGGTGGTGGGCGATGCGGAAGGCCTTGCGGTCCACGTGCTGGCCATACAACAGCGAAGCGATGACGATGGCCACCCCCAGCGCCTGCACCGGCGTGGGCACCATGCCGCGGAACACCGCGTCGAGCACGAAGGCGGTGATCGGGGTGAGCAGCAGCATCGGCGCCACCGCCGAGGGCCCGGCGCCCTGGATGCCGGTGAACCACAGCACGAAGGGCAGCGCGGTGATCAGCAGCGCCACGATCGCCAGCCCGGCGAAGTTGAGCGCCGTGAGCCTGTCCGGCACGTCGCCCAGCAGCGCCGCCACCACCGCGAGCTCGACCCCCGCGATGAGCATCTGCCAGGCCGCGAGCCCGATGATCGAGGCCGGCCGGCCCCACTTGTGCACCAGCGTGCCGCCGAGGGCCACCGAGAAGGCCGCGCCGAGCGCCGCGAGCACGCCGATGACATCGAGCTGCGCCCCGCCGCGCAGCACCACCATCGACACGCCGATGGCCCCCGCCGCCACCGCCGCGAGCTTGCCCCGCCCCGGGATCGCGCCCAGCACCGGCAGGGCGAGCAACACCATGAACAGCGGCCCCAGCGCCTGGAATGTGGCCGCCACCCCGCCCGGCAGCCGGATGGCCGCGACGAAGAGCAGACCGAAGAACAGCCCGTTGTTGAGCGTGCCGAGCACCACCATCCGGCCCCACCAGGCGCGCGGCAGCGTCTCGCGCGCCAGCAGGAGCAGCGGCAGCGCGCCGCCGAGCGCGCGCACCGCCGCGATGAACCAGGGGTTCGCCGGCAGCATGGAGGTGGTGAGGATGTAGGTGAACCCCCAGAGTATCGTTGCGGCAGCGGCCGCGGCTTTCGGAGGAAGTGTCATGTGACCTCTCAGACGATTGTCGTGGTCCGCCGTGCGGGGTGATTCGATACGTGATGTGGTGACTTGATACGGTACCGTATCGTACAACTCCAGAGAAACCCTCACCTGGGGGCCCGGGCGGCCGGCGCACCGGCACGCTCTCGGGCGGCAAGCGCCAGCGGGAGATGATCGGGCGCAGACTGTTCGGCTCGCGCCGGGGAAGGGTGTGGCTCTCAGCCCGCGCCGGTCTCCAGCCCGCGCGCCACCTCGGTGAGCGCGCCGCGCAGCCAGGCGTGCAGGGGCGAGGCATGGGTGCGCTCGGTCCAGTAGAGGCGGATGGGCAGCTCGGTCTCGAAGGGCGCCGGCCGCACCACGAGCCCGGCGCAGGTGGCGCCCGCCAGCAGCGAGAGCGTGGTCGCCACCAGGTCGGTGCCGCGGATGGTCTCGGCGATGGAGCCCGAGCTCGGCAGGTCCACCGCGATGGCGAGCCCGTGCCCCCGCGCCGCCAGCATGTCGAGGAACAGCGGCTTCCAGCCGCCGCCATAGCCGGTCACCACATGCTCGGCGGCGAGGTAGCCTTCCATGTCGAGCGCGCCGGGGCGGGCCGGGTCGGTCACGCAGACATAGCGGTCGGTGAGCAGGCGGGTGACGTAGAGCCCCGCCGCGTCGCGGGCGAGCGGGCTCATCAGCAGGTCGCAGGCGCCGCGGCGCAGCTGCTCGTGGCCGCTGGCCTGCGAGGGGATCACCCGCAGGCGCACGCCGGGCGCCCGGGCGCGCAGGTGGCGGATGAGCCCGGGCAGCACCAGCACCTGCTCGTAATGGTTGCACGACACGGTCACCTCGGCCCGGGCGGTGGCGGGGTCGAAGGCGGCCGGGCGCACCAGCGCCTCGAACCCGTCGATCAGCTGCTCGGCCCCGGCCACGATCGCCTCGCAGCGCGCCGTGGGGCGGATGCCGCGGCCCTCGCGGGTGAACAGCGGGTCGGCAAACACCCGGCGCAGCCGGTCCACCGTGTAGCTCACCGTCGACTGGTGCAGCCCCAGCGCCTCCGCCGCGCGCGAGAAGGAGCGCAGCTCCGCCACCGTCGCCAGCAGGCGCAGCGCGGCGAAATCGGTGGCGAGGGGACCGGGCTCCGTATCGAATTTCTCCATGAGTCACATTGAGCCCATCGGATTGATCCGATCAAGCCCGGCGCGCAGGCTGGCGGAAACGGGCCGCAAGCGCCCGGCGAACACATGGAGGACACCGCGATGGCGCAGACGCTGATCGCCGAGGACATCGACCTCGGCGCGCTCTGGGACGACCCCTACCCCACCTTCGCCCGGCTGCGCGCCGAAAACCCGGTGGCCTGGGTGCCCTCGGCCGGCCACTACTTCCTCACCCGCTTCGACGACGTGGTCCATGCCGAGCGCAACGGCGAGATCTTCAACTCCACCGCGCCGGAGAGCCTGGTGCACCGGGTGATGGGCCATGCCTTCATCCGCAAGGACGGCGACGACCATGCCGCCGACCGCCGCCAGGTGATGCCGGCCTTCTCGCCCGCCGCGGTGAAGAGGCGCTGGCGCACCGCCTTCGAGAGCATCGCCGACGCGCTGCTCAACGGGCTGGAGCCCCGCGGCGCCGCCGATCTCTTCACCGATTTCGCAGCCCCCATGGCGGCGCGCAGCCTGGTGGAGGTGACGGGCCTTGCCACCATCGCCTGGCAGGACATGGCGCGCTGGAGCCAGTGGATGATGGACGCGGTGGGCAATTACCACGGCGACCCCGAGCTGGCCCGCCGCGGCGCCGAGGCCACCGCCGGCATCGACGCGGCGATCGACGCGATGACCCCCCGCCTCAGGGCCGAGCCGGATGGCAGCGTGCTCTCCGTCCTGCTCGCCGCCGGCATGCCGACAGAGCTGATCCGCGCCAACGTGAAGGTGATCATCGGCGGCGGCCAGAACGAGCCGCGCGACGCCATCGCCGGCCTCGCCTGGGCCCTGCTGGCCGACCCCGCGCAACGCGCGCTCGTGGCGGCGGATGCCGGGCTCTGGGGCCGGGCCTTCGAGGAATACATCCGCTGGATCTCGCCCATCGGCATGGTGCCGCGCACCGTCTCGCGCGAGACAGAGCTTGCCGGCGTGCGCCTGAAGGCGGGAGACCGGGTGGCGCTGCTCTTCGGCTCGGCGAACCGCGACGAGACGAAGTTCGAGGCCCCCGAGCGCTTCGACCTCTCCCGCGAGAAGAGCCAGCACGTGGCCTTCGGCGCCGGGCCGCATTTCTGCGCCGGGGCCTGGGTGGCGCGCACCCAGGTGGCCGAGGTGGCGCTGCCGCGGCTCTTCGCCCGCCTGCCGCGCCTGCGCCTCGCCGGCCCGGTACACTGCGGCGGCTGGGTGTTCCGCGGCCCGCTCACCCTGCCCTGCGCCTGGGACTGACCGCACACACCCCGCGCGCCGCTGCCCCGGCCGCAGAGCCGGGGCCTCGCGCCATCGGGGCCGGCCCGCCTCAGCCCGCCCGGTGGCCGGAAACCTCGGCGCCCGCATCCGGCTCCAGCGCCAGGAACTGGGCGGAGGCCGAGGCGGTGATCACCCCGATCAGCAGGAAGGCCACGGTGAAATCGCCCACCGCCGGCACGTCGCGCCCGGCGAGCACCATGCACACCTCCAGCACCGCCCCGGCGATGGCCACGGCGAGCGCGATGGAGAGCTGCTGCGACACGCTCATCAGCGCCGTGCCGTCGCCCGAGCGCTTCTCGTCGAGGTCGGAGAAGGCGAGCGCGTTCACCCCGGTGAAGAACAGCGAGCGGAAGAAGCCGCCACCCAGCAGCATCGCCACCAGCAGCGCCACCGAGAGCTCCGGCCGGTAGAAGCCGAGCGGCGCGATCAGCAGCCCGCCGAGCAGCGCGGCGAGGATCAGCGTCTGGCGGAAGCCGAGCGCGCGCAGGATCGGCCGGGCAAGGAACTTCATCGCGATCGCCCCGCCGATGCCCATGCAGGTGATCACGCCCGAGACGAATGGCGAGAAGTTGAACCCCAGCTGCAGCAGCAGCGGCATCAGGAAGGGCACCGCCCCGGTGCCGATGCGGAAGAGAAACCCCGCGCGCAGCGCCACGCCGAACACCGGCGCGCGGATCATCGACAGGCGCAGCAGCGGCGCCTCCACCCGGCGCGCGTGGCGCAGGTAGGCCAGCACCGCCAGCACGCCGCCCGCCATCAGCGCGATGCCCACCACCGGCGGCAGCACCGGCAGCGAGATCACCGAGGAGCCGAAGACGATCCCCGCGCAGGCAAGGCCCGAGAGCAGGAAGCCGGTCCAGTCGAAGGTGATGTTCTCCATCCGCTCCACCTTGGGCAGGTAGAGCGTGGCGAGCACGATGCCGATGGCCCCGATGGGCAGGTTGATGAGGAAGATCCACTGCCAGTGCGCCCAGGTGGCGATGGCCCCGCCGACAGGCGGCCCCACCAGCGGCCCGATCAGCGCCGGGATGGTGAACCAGGCCATGGCCGTCACCAGCTCGGCCTTGGGCACCGAGCGCACCAGCAGGAGCCGGCCCACCGGCGTCATCATCGCCCCGCCCATGCCCTGCAGGAACCGCGCCGCCACGAAGCCTTCCAGCGAGCCGGCGAAGGCGCAGGCCAGCGAGCCGAGCATGAACACGCCGAGGGCGGCGCGGAACACCTTGCGCGGCCCGATCCGGTCAGCCAGCCGGCCGGAGATCGGGATGAAGATCGCCAGCGCCACGTAGTAGCTGGTGAGGGCGAGCTTGAGCGCGATGGGGTTGGTGCCGATGTCGGCGGCGATGGTGGGCAGCGCGGTGGAGAGGATGGTGCTGTCCATGTTCTCCATGAAGAGCGCCACGGACAGGACAATGGGAATGACACGGTTCACGGGGGGCACGATCCGGCGCGGGGGGAGGTTTGCCGGGAAATATACGCCACCGGCGCGGGAATCCAACCGTGCCGGGCACGGCCCGCCGCCTTCCGCCGCCGGAACCGGCACCCCGGGGAAGCAGGGCACCGGCCCGACGCCCGACCCGCAAGGCAGGCCGGCATGCGGAAAATGAAGTTGTGTCAATGGCTTGCAGCTATACAGACGGCGTTACGCACTACTTGCACTGCTCTTACTCGTTGACGCACCCAGCGGCCGACCCCACAAGGCGGGGCACGATCCGATCCCGACATCACTGGTCTCGCCGCTCCCAATGAGGTAACTCTGGCACGCGTTCGCGGGCAGAACTGTGCGCAAGCGCACGTTTGATGCATTGCGGGAATTCGGCCCGGCGGAATATCCTCGGCCGGATCTCAACATGCGGGAACGGGGAGCCGGGCCATGGCCGAGCCGACGGGGCGCAAACTCTGGGGCCTGAGCGTGAAGTTCAGGGAAGGCAGCCTGCTGAGCATGCTCGAGCAGCCCTCGCTCGATGCGCTCGGCGTGCGCTGGCGGGCGCGCAGCTACCCGGTCGACAGCCTGATGATCAACGCCGACGACCCCGAGCAGGACGTGTGGTTCCTGCTCACCGGCGCGGCCAAGGCCACGGTCTTCACCGAGAGCGGCCGCGAGGTGGCCTTCCTCAGCCTCGCGCCCGGAGACTGTTTCGGCGAGTTCTCGGCCATCGACCACGCGCCGCGCTCCTCCTCCGTGGTGGCGCAGAGCGAGTGCATCGCGGCCCGCATCTCCTCCGCCGCCTTCCGCGACCTGGTGCGCGAGCGGCCCGATTTCTCCTTCGCGCTGTGCCGCATCCTGGTGGGCAAGCTGCGCGGCATGACCGAGCGGATGACCGACATCTCCTCGCTCACCGCGCCGCAGCGCGCGGCGCGCGAGGTGCTGCGCCTCGCCCGCCACCACCGGCTGGGCGGCACCGACCGCGCGCGCATCGTCTCGCCCCCCACCCAGCTCGAGATCGCCGGCTACCTCTCCACCAACCGCGAGACGGTGGCGCGCGAGATGGGCCGCATGCTCAAGGCCGGGCTCATCCGCCGCGAGGGGCGCACGCTGGTCGTGCCCTCCATCACCGCGCTGGAGGAGGAGATCACCCTCGCAACACTCACCGGACCGGGGGACTGATGGAAGGTATCCTGCTCGAGGCCATCCTCTACCTCGCCGCCGCGGTGGTGGCGGTGCCGCTGTCGAACCGTCTGGGCCTCGGCTCGGTGCTGGGCTATCTCATCGCCGGCGTGGTGATCGGGCCGATCCTCGGCTGGGCCGGGGAGGAGGCGACCGACATCCAGCATTTCGCCGAGTTCGGCGTGGTGATGATGCTGTTCCTCATCGGGCTCGAGCTCGACCCCGCCAAGCTGTGGCGCATGCGCTCGCGGCTGCTGGGGCTGGGCGGGCTGCAGATCACCCTCACCGCCGGGCTGATCACCGGGGCGCTGGTGCTGTTCTGGGGAAATCTGTGGCAGCACGCGCTGGCCATCGCCCTCATCCTCGCGCTCTCCTCCACCGCCATCGTGCTGCAGACCCTGCGCGAGCGCGGCTGGATGCGCCGCCCCGGCGGGCAGACCGCCTTCGCCATCCTGCTGTTCCAGGACATCGCGGTGATCCCGATCATCGCGCTCCTGCCGCTGCTCGCCATGCAGGCGCCCGGCGAGGGGGCGGAGCTGATCTCCACCGGCTCGCTGGTGGCGGAGCTGCCGGACTGGGCGCGCGCCCTCGTCATCCTCGCCGAGATGACCGCCATCATCGTGGGCGGGCGCTACCTCAGCCGGCCGGTGTTCCGCTTCATCGCCCGCGGCCAGCTCACCGAGATCTTCGCCGCCGCCACGCTGCTGATGATCATCGGCATTGCCTGGGCCATGGGCTACGTGGGCCTCACCCCCGCGCTCGGCGCCTTCACCGCCGGCGTGGCGCTCTCGGGCAGCGAGTATCGCCACGAGATCGAGTCGCATATCGAGCCGTTCAAGGGCCTGCTGCTGGGGCTGTTCTTCATCACCGTGGGCGCGGGGTTCGACCTGTTCGCCCTCTTCGCCGACCCCCTGCCGATCATCGCCGCCACCGCGGCGCTGATGGCGGTGAAATTCGGCGTGGTGCTGCTGCTCACCCGGGTGTTCCGCCTCGGCTCGGGAGATTCGATGCTGGTGTCGCTGGGGCTGGCGCAGGCGGGCGAATTCGCCTTCGTGCTCATCGCCTTCTCCACCGGCGCCAACGTGCTGCCGGCGAGCATGAGCGGCCCGCTCTCGCTGGTGGTGGCGCTGTCGATGCTGGCGAGCCCGCTGCTCTTCGTGCTGGCCGAGCGCTTCCTGCGCCGCCCCGCCGCCACCGCCGCCACGCGCGAGGCCGACGAGATCGACGAGACCGGCACGGTGATCATCGCCGGCATCGGCCGCTTCGGGCAGATCGTGCAGCGCATGATGACCGGCATCGGCGTGCCCGTGGTGGTGGTCGACAACGCCGCCGAGCGCGTGGGCGCGGTGGGGCATTTCGGCCAGAAGGCCTATTATGGCGACCCGGTGCGCCCGGAGATCCTGCGCGCCTCGGGCATCGCCGATGCCGCGGTGCTGGTGGTGGCCATCGACGACCGCGAGAAGGCGGTGCGGCTGGTGCAGCTCGCCAAGCACAACTGGCCCTCGGTGCGGGTGCTGGCGCGGGCCTATGACCGCATCCACCAGTACGAACTGATGGACGCCGGCGCCGATGTGGTGATCCGCGAGACCTTCCACTCCGCGCTGGAGGCCGCGCGCCAGGCCCTGCTCTCGCTCGGCAAGGAGGAGCGCGCCGCCGACCGGCTCACCGCCGCCTTCGCCCGCCACGACGCCCGCACGGTGCAGGATCTCTACGGCTTCTGGGACCGCCGGGTGGCCGTGCATCTCAACACCTCCTACGTGAACGAGAGCCGGCTGCGCTTCGAGACCCTGCGCGAGGTGCTGCGCAAGGAACGCGCCGCCGCCCTGCGCGACGCCGGCGCCTTCGACGCCCCGGACGACGAGGCCCCCGTTGCGCCCCCCTCCGCTCCGGCGAAACCGGCGGCGAAACCCGTCCCGGCCGCCGCCGGCGCCCCGGTGAGCCCCGAGAGCATGGCCGACGGCGGCACCGCCCCCCTGCGCCAGCCCGCCGGCGCCGGGCCGGACTGAGCCCGGCCGCGGCCCCGCGCCGCCCGGGCCCCGGCCGGCTTTTCCTCGACAAACCGCCCCCGCAGGCCGTAACAGGGGAGGGAATTCGAACCTCCCCCGCGCCCCGCGAGGCCAGCCCGAAGGGCCCCGACAGCACCCGCCGAGCCGCCCCGCCCGGGGCGCAAGATCCACTTCCCGGACAGATCATTCATGCAGAAGACAGTTTTCATCGTCGGCCGCCAGCGCAGCGGCACCACCGTTCTCCGCGAGCTCTTCATGAAATACGGCGCCTTCAACGCCGACGAGGCCTTCCACGGCGAGATCGAGCGGCCCAACCGCTTCTACGGCTTCCTCGCCGAGCGCGTGGCGCAGGAGCCGCGGCTGGTGAACCCCGCCCATCACGGCTGGCTGTTCCGCGAATACCTCGACGGGCTGCACGGCAAGGCGGGCGACAACCCGGTGGTGATCGACCTGAAGTACTTCGCGCTCAACGCCATCCCGCCCGAGGGCCCGCTCACCGGGCAGGTGCCCTGGCTGGTGCGCTTCATGGAGGAGAGCCGCAACCCGGTGTTCCACGTGATCCGGCGCAACAAGCTGCGCATGCACATCTCCGAGGAAATGGCGAAGAAGACCGGCAAATGGTCGGCCCGCCACCAGGGCGACATGCCCAGGGAAAAGGGCAAGGTGAGCGTGGACCCGGTGCAGACCGTGATGCGCATCCGCACCATGATCGAGGACGACCGGGCGGCGAAGCTGATGTTCGCCAACGTGCCGAACCGCCGCGAGGTGATCTACGAGGGCATGTTCCGCCCCGACGGCGGCTTCGCCCCCGTGGTGATGAACGGCGCCGGCCAGGTGCTCGGCCGCACCGACCTCGACCCCAAACCGTCCAACGCCCGGATGAACCCCGAGCCGGTCTCCGAGCTGGTGGAAAACTACGGCGCACTCGAGGCGGCGGTGCGCGCCGGCGGCTTCGGCTGGATGCTCGACTGAGGCCGGGGGCAGCAGGCCGGGGGCTCAGGCCCCGGGCGCGGTTTCCTCGGCCGGCCAGTAGCCGCAGCGGCGCATGTTCTCGCCGCAGGTCTCGATGAAGAGCGCCTTCTGCTCGGGCGTCCAGTCCATCGCCTCCAGCGTGGTCTCGGCCCGGGGGGCGAGCGGCACGGTGGAGGTGGGGCTGCCCTGGCCGAAATAGGCCTCGATCTCCTCGCGGCTCCAGCGGTTTTCCAGGCCCAGATGGGCGCAGATCTCCTGGTGGATGCGCCAGCTCCCGGTCTTCAGGTCGTCCATCTCGATCTCGCAGGTGCGGTCAGCGATGCGCTCCTGCACCCGGAACCAGGCGTCGAGCGCCGATTTCCACATGCCGCAGGCGTCCTTGAAGCCGCGGCGCTCCCAGTTGCGCAGGTTGGAGGCCACGTTGTCGATGCCGTTGCGGCGCACGTGGATGAAACGCGCCTCCGGCAGCACGCGGTGGATGACCGGTGCGGCGTCGAGCATCTGGAAGCCGGGGGTCTTGTCGTAATAATCCTGGTGCTCGTGGTGCTCGGAGATGAGCGCGTCGAGGCTGCGCACCAGGTGGTCGATGATGGTGCGCTTGCCGATGCGGTTTATCTCGAAGGCATTCTCCGGGATGGTCTTCTGGATGGCGCGGTTGCCCTGCATCAGGTGCGGCACGAGGCGGTAGATGTGCCCCTCCGCCCAGCCGCGAAAGCCCAGCACCTCGGAGAAATAGGAGGCGAGCTTCGAGGTTCCGGAGCGGTGGGCCCCCAGAATGAACACCTTGCGCATGGTCTCTCCTTGCTCCGCGACTGCCCCGCAGGCTTAGCCCCGGCGCCGGCCCCGGGGCAAGCCCCGCATCACCCGCAGGTGCGCTTCACCAGGTCGAGCCAGTTGCCCCAGCAGATGCGGGCGATGAGCGCCTCGCCGAAGCCCGCCTCGCGCATGGCGCCCACGAGGTTCTGCAGCCCGGCGGCGGAGCCGATGCCCTCGGGCACCAGCGCCCCGTCGAAATCCGACCCCAGCGCCACGCCGCCCTCGCCCAGCCGCTCCACCATGTGGGCGAGATGGGCGACACAGGTGGCAAGCGGCGTGTCGGCGCGCTTGCGGCCGTCCTCGCGCAGGAAGCTCACCGCGTAGTTCAGCCCCACCACGCCGCCGGAGGCGGCGATGGCGTCGAGCTGGCGGTCGGTGAGGTTGCGCGAGGAGGCGGAGAGCGCGTGCACGTTGGAATGCGTGGCGACGAGGGGGGCGTCGGAGAGCTTCTCCACCTCCCGGAAGCCGGCCTCGTTGAGATGCGAGAGGTCGACGACGATGCCGAGCCGGTTGCACTCCGCCACCAGCCGCCGCCCGGCATCGGTGAGGCCGGGCCCGGTGTCGGGCGAGGAGGGGAAGCGGAAGGGCACGCCATGCCCGAAGATGTTGGGCCGCGACCACACCGGCCCGAGCGAGCGCAGGCCGGCGGCATGCAGCACCTGCAGCTCGTCGAGGTCCTCGCCGATGCCCTCGCAGCCCTCCACATGCAGGATGGCGGCGATGGCGCCGGCCGCCTGCGCCGCCCCGATCTCCGCCGCCGAGCGGCAGAGGCGCAGCGCGTCGGGCCGGGCGGCGGCCATGCGGATCAGGATGGAGGCCATCTCCAGCGTGCCGCGCCGGGCCTGGGTGGCGCCCACGGTGCCGATGGGCGGCATCTCCAGCACCTCGCCGTCATCGCCGTCATCGGGCTCCGGCTCGGCCGGGCCGTTGGGCACGAAGACGGCGAAGAAGCCGCCCTGCAGGCCGCCTGCCCGGCATTTCGCCAGGTCGATGTGCCCGGCGCGGCCCTCGAAGAAGGCACGCCCCGTGCGGTCGCCCGCCCGCCAGAGATGGAGAAGAAGGTCGTTGTGGCCGTCGAAGACCGGCTGGGTCATCGGATCGCTCCCGCCGAGGCGGAACGACGTTGCGTTCCGCGTTAGTCAATCTGCCTGACCATCTGGACAACATGGGGCCGGGCTTGTCAAACTCCCCTCCGAGGCGCGCCGCAGGGCCGCCGCTGAAAAACAGGGAGCTACCAATGATCTTCAACCCCCTCCTCAGGAAGGCGGGGCCGGCCGTCATGGCCGCGCTCCTGCTTGGTGCCGCACCGCAGGCCATGATGGCGGAAACGCCGGCGGACACGCTGGTGATCGCCGACGCGATCGACGACATCGTCTCGCTCGACCCGGCGGAGGCCTTCGAGTGGTCCGGCAGCGACCTGCTCAACAACACCTACGACACGCTGGTCGAGCTCGACCCGTCCAACCTCGGCCCGCTGGTGCCCGGCCTCGCCGAGAGCTGGGAACTGGCCGATGACGGCGTGACCTACACGTTCAAGATGCGCTCGGACGCCAAGTTCGCCTCCGGCAACCCGGTGACCGCCGAGGACGCCGCCTGGAGCCTGCAGCGCGCCGTGAAGCTCGACAAGACGCCCTCCTTCATCCTCACCCAGTTCGGCTTCACCCCCGAGAACGTGGAGGAGAAGATCACCGCCGAGGGCGACACGCTCACCATCGTGACCGACCAGCCCTACGCGCCGTCGTTCTTCTACAACTGCCTCACCGCCACCATCGGCTCGATCGTCGACAAGCAGACCGCGATGGAGCACGAGACCGACGGCGACATGGGCTACGAGTGGCTCAAGACCAACACCGCCGGTTCCGGCGCCTACTACCTGCGCACCTACAAGCCCGCCGACAGCTACGTGCTGGAGGCCAAGGAGGAATACTGGCGCGGCACCCCGGCGATGAAGCGCGTCTTCGTGCGCCACGTGCCCGAGCCCGCCACCGAGCGGCTGCTGCTGGAGAAGGGCGACATCGACATCGCCCGCAAGCTCACCCCGGTCGACATCGAGGGCATCGGCGGCAACGAGGACCTGAAGGTGGAGGACACCGAGAAGGGCCAGATCATGTATCTCGCCCTCAACCAGAAGGTCGAGCCGCTGGCCGACCCGAAGGTGATCGAGGCGATCAAGTACCTGGTGGATTACGAGGGCATGGCCTCGACCTTCCTCAAGGGCCAGTACGAGGTGCACCAGGCCTTCCTGCCCAACGGCTTCCTCGGCGCGCTGTCCGACACGCCCTATTCGCTGGACGTGGAGAAGGCCAAGGCCCTGCTGGCGGAGGCCGGGGTGTCCGACCT
The DNA here is from genome assembly GCF_003448965.1 of Oceanicella sp. SM1341. GTDB lineage: Bacteria > Pseudomonadota > Alphaproteobacteria > Rhodobacterales > Rhodobacteraceae > Paroceanicella. The sequence goes on along the minus strand of NZ_QRGC01000006.1, from coordinate 111,387 downwards.
CTCGCTCACCCTCACCGTGCGCAACAACCAGGACCGCATGGAAATGGCCCAGTCGCTGCAGAACACCCTCGGCCAGGCCGGCATCAACGTGGAGCTGAAGGTGGGCACCGGCAAGGAAGTGCTCGGCGAATACCGCGCCCGCGAGCACCAGATCGCCCTCGAGGGCTGGGGCCCGGACTATCCCGACCCGCACACCAACGCCGACACGTTCGCCCGCAACCCCGACAACTCGGACGAGGCGCAGCTCACCGGCCTGCTGGCCTGGCGCACCGCCTGGGCCGTGCCCAAGGACATCCAGGACGAGGTGGACGCCGCCGTGCTGGAGAAGGATTCCGACACCCGCGCCGAGATGTACCTCGACATCCAGCGCAAGCATCAGGCGCAGTCGCCCTTCATCCCGATGTTCCAGGTCATCCAGCAGAACGCGCTGCGCGCCAACGTGGAGGGGTTCAACGCCGGCGGCTCGATCCACTCCGCCTTCTACTGGTCGGTCACGAAATGATCATGGCCGGGGGCGCCGCGGCGCGCCCCCGCCGTTTCCCTCATGGCTGAAAGCACCCTCATCGAGACATCGCCGCTGCTGCGCACCGCGCGGCAGGTGGGCGGCTTCCTCGTCACCCTCGCGGTGACCCTGCTCGGCCTGCTGGCCGTGACCTTCGTCATCGGCCGCGTGGTGCCGATCGACCCCGTTCTCGCCGTGGTCGGCGAGCGCGCCACCACGGCGCAATACGAGGCGGCGCGCGAGGCGCTCGGCCTCAACGAGCCGCTGCTCACCCAGTTCCTCATCTACGTTGGCGACGCGCTGCGCGGCGATTTCGGCCGCTCGCTGCTCACCTCGCAGCCGGTGCTGAGCGATATCGCCCGGGTGTTTCCCGCCACGCTGGAGCTCTCGACCATCGCCACAATCTTCGGCGTGGCCCTCGGCGTGCCGGCGGGCGTGCTGGCCGCCACCCGGCCGGGAAGCTGGGTCGACCAGCTGGTGCGGCTCATCGGCCTCGCGGGCTACTCGATGCCGATCTTCTGGCTCGGGCTCATCGGGCTGCTGGTGTTCTACGGCAATCTCGGCTGGGTGGGCGGCCCGGGCCGGCTCGACACCTCCTACCAGTTCACCTTCGAGCTCGATGTCACCCCGGTGACCGGCATGATCCTGATCGACAGCGCCCTTGCCGGCGCCTGGGACGTGTTCGCCAACGCGCTCACCCACATCATCCTGCCCGCCGGCGTGCTGGGCTACTATTCCATGGCCTACATCAGCCGCATGACCCGGAGCTTCATGATGAACGAGCTCTCCCAGGAATACGTCACCACCGCCCGGGTGAAGGGCATGCCGGAATGGCGCGTGGTCTGGGTGCACGCGCTGCGCAACGTCTCGGTGCCGCTGATCACGGTGATCGCGCTCTCCTACGCCAACCTGCTGGAGGGATCCGTGCTCACGGAGACCGTCTTCGCCTGGCCGGGTCTCGGCCTCTACATCACCAACGCGCTGTTCTCAGCCGACATGAACGCGGTGATGGGCGGCACGGTGATCGTGGGCGCCACCTTCGTGTTGCTGAACATGATCTCCGACGTGCTCTACAAGCTGATCGACCCGAGGGCCCGCACATGAGCGCCACCACCTGGCTGCGTGACCCCAACCCCCGCTCGCGCCTGCAGGCCCGCGCCGGGCAGGCCTGGCTCGGCTGGCTGCGCTTCGCGCGCAACCCGCTGGCGATGACCGGGCTCGTCATCGTTCTCGCCCTGCTCTTCGCCGCCGCCGCGGCGCCCCTGATCGCCACGCATGACCCCGTGGCGCAGGAGCTCGCCGGCCGCCTGCAGCCGCCCGGCTCCGGCGGCTACCTGCTCGGCTCCGACGAGTTCGGGCGGGACATCTGGTCCCGCCTGGTGTTCGGCGCGCGCATCACCCTCTACATCGTCGCGCTGGTCACGGTGACCGCCCCGGTCTTCGGGCTGATCATCGGCACGGTCTCGGGCTATTTCGGCGGCTGGGTCGACACGGTGCTGATGCGGGTCACCGACATCTTCCTCGCCTTCCCGCGGCTCATCCTGGCGCTGGCCTTCGTGGCGGCGCTCGGCCCCGGCATCGAGAACGCGGTGCTCGCCATCGCCCTCACGGCCTGGCCGCCCTACGCCCGCGTGGCCCGGGCCGAGACGCTGACCGTGCGCAACTCGGACTACATCGCCGCCGTGCGCCTGCAGGGCGCGGGGCCGGGGCGGATCATCCTCGGCCACGTGATGCCGATGTGCCTGCCCTCCGTCATCATCCGCGTCACGCTCGACATGGCGGGCATCATCCTCACCGCCGCCGGGCTCGGCTTCCTCGGGCTCGGCGCGCAGCCGCCGCTGCCGGAATGGGGGCTGATGATCTCGTCGGGGCGCAAGTTCCTCTTCGACCAGTGGTGGGTGGCCACCATGCCGGGCCTCGCCATCTTCATCGTCTCGCTCGGGTTCAACCTGCTCGGCGACGGGCTGCGCGACGTGCTCGACCCAAGGAGTGCCAGCCGATGACCACGCCCCTTCTCGAGGTCGACGACCTGCACGTGAGCTTCCACACCGCCGCCGGCGTGGTGGAGGCGGTGCGCGGGGTGAGCTTCTCGCTGGGGCGCGAGCGCCTCGGCATCGTGGGCGAGAGCGGCTCGGGCAAGACGATGACCGGCCGCTCCGTGCTGCGCCTCATCCGCCCGCCCGGCCGCATCACCGCGAAGGCGATGCGCTTCGACGGGCAGGACCTGCTCACCCTGCCCGAGCGGCGCATGCGCGCCCTGCGCGGCAGTCGCATCGCCATGGTGATGCAGGACCCGAAATACTCGCTCAACCCGGTGATGAAGGTGGGCGAGCAGCTCACCGAGGGCCTGCGCCGGCGCGAGCGGGTGAGCCGCGCCGAGGCGAAGCGCCGCGCCCTCGCCGCCCTCGAAGCAGTGCAGATCCGCGACCCCGAGCGGGTGTTCCACGCCTACCCGCACGAGCTCTCCGGCGGCATGGGCCAGCGGGTGATGATCGCGATGATGCTGATCCCCGACCCCGCCCTGCTGATCGCCGACGAGCCCACCTCGGCGCTCGACGTCACCGTGCAGGCCGAGGTTCTGCGCATCCTCGACGGGCTGGTGCGCGAGCGCGGCATGGGGCTGATCTTCATCAGCCACGACCTGCGCCTCGTGAGCCGCTTCTGCGACCGGGTGCTGGTGATGTACCGCGGCCGGGTGGTGGAGGAGCTCGACGCCACCGGCCTCGACGCCGCCCGGCATCCCTACACCCGCGGCCTGCTCAACTGCCTGCCGCGCATCGGCGGCGACCGCGGGCCGCTGCCCACCCTGCAGCGCGACGCAGCCTGGGCGGAGTAAGCCATGTCCTTCATCGAGATAGACGACCTCGAGGTCACCTTCCGCGCCAAGGGCCGGCTGGTGCATGCCGTGCGCGGCGTCAGCCTGTCGGTCGAACGCCACGAGAGCTTCGGCCTGGTGGGCGAGAGCGGCTCTGGCAAGAGCACCATCCTGCGCGCCATCTGCGGCATGGCCCCGGTCACCGCCGGCAGCATCCGCATCGCCGGCGAGCGGGTGCGCCACGGCCGCGCCTTCACCCGCCGGGTGCAGATGGTGTTCCAGGACCCGTTCGCCTCGCTCCACCCGCGCCACACCATCGACCGCACGCTCTCCGAGCCGCTGGCCATACACGGCATCGGCGACCGTGACGCGAAGGTGAACCAGGCACTGGAGGACGTGGGCCTCGGCCGCGGCTTCCGCTTCCGCTTCCCGCACCAGCTTTCCGGCGGGCAGCGCCAGCGCGTGGCCATCGCGCGCGCGTTGATGCTCGAGCCCGAGATCCTGCTGCTCGACGAGCCCACCTCCGCGCTCGACGCCTCGGTGCAGGCCGAGGCGCTCAACCTGCTCTCGCGCCTGCGCGAGGAGCGCGGCCTCACCTTCCTGATGGTGAGCCACGACCTCGCCGTGGTCGACCACATGTGTGACCGCCTGCTGGTGATGAAGGAGGGCCGGGCGGTGGAACAGCTCGATCGCGCCGCCCTTGCGGGTGGCACGATGCAGGCGGAGTATACCCGCGAGCTCTTCGCCGCGAGCGCCGACCGGCTCACCGGGTGAGCGGCCGGCGCCCGCGGGGGCGGCGCGTCACACCCTGGTGCCGTTGATCAGCAGCTGGCCGGCGTTCGACACCGTGAGCCGGTGCTTGGTGCCGTTGCCCGCGGTGAGCACCACGGCAGCCCCCGCCGTGGTCATCTCGAAATCCGTGAGCACGTGGAACGGCTCGAGCGCCGAGAGGTCCGTGGCCGAGGCCACCACCGCGCCACCGGAATTCAGGTTCGAATGCACCACGTTGTCGAGCCCGCTCAGCACGTTCACGGCGATGCCGGTGGTATCGAAGCAGTTCCCCACCACGATGTTGCGCCGCCCGCCGTTGATCTCCACGCAATTGCCCGAATCCGCGTCGATGTAGGAGCCCACGATCATGTTCTCGGTGGGGATGTAGGCATTGTCGTTGATGATCCGGATGGCGATGCCGTTGCACTCGGTGAGGTTGGCGCCGATGATGAAGTTCTGCCGGGCGCCGTCCATGATCAGGTGCGGAAAGTGGATCTCCTGCGGCGGATAGCCGTGGATCTTGCCGTAGAGCGCGCATTTGCGCGTGCCCGGGCCCCAGTACATCGCGGTGTGCCGCGAGCTCTCGATCTGGAAGGTCTTGGGCATGTAGATGTTGTTGCAGGCCGAGTTCGCCACCGCCGAGGCGAACCAGTAGTTGAAGTAGACCGCCGGCTTCTGGAAAGCCGGGCGCACCTGCACGCCGTTGGAGCCGCTGTTCGCGCCCAGCCCGTCGTCGCCGCAGCGGGTGCAGGAGAGGTCGAACTCGCTGTCCCACCATTCCAGCGCGCGCACCACGTAGCCGCGGCAGTTGAACACGTTGATCCGTTTCAGGTGCACCTTTCCCGCACAGACGATGTAGAACACGTCGCAGGTCGAGGCGCCGTCGCCCTCGATGCTGAGGTTCTCGATGTTGAAGAACTTCGCATGCGGCAGCCCGTAGGCCGAGGTGTCGCCGACGATCTTGATCAGGTAGTCGCCGGGCGCGCCGATCACGCGGATCTTGGTGCGCTCGATACCGTCGCCCACCAGGTTGAGGCTGCAGTTGGTGCCGTCGCGCTGGACGTCGTAGTCGATGATCGTGCCGCTCACGCGGTACACGCCGGCCTGCGGGCGCAGGGGCACGTTGTTCTTCATCGCCCAGTCGTGCGCGGCGCGCAGGGCCACCGTGTCGTCGCTGGCATCGCTCGCGGTGGCGCCCCAATGCTCGTAGGTCGCCGTGCCGTCGGGCGACCATTTCCGCCCGTCGAGCGTGGTGAGCGCGGTGCCGTTGTTGTCCACCTTGTAGTGCAGGCCGGCGACGCTGATGAAATTCGCCCCCGCCGGCACGGCGGTGGTCTGGGCCAGCGCGCGGGTCTGGAAGCCGTAGCGCACCGGGGCCAGCAGGTCGCCCGGCGTGGTGTAGCCGCTGCTGCCGCCCGGGCCTTCGGTGGTGTCGGACACGTCGAGCACGTAGAGCCTGTCGGTCGCCTCCGGCTGGCTCACGTGTTTGGCGATCTGGGAAAGCGTGGTCATGAGCGGGTCTCCAGTGTGAGGGCCAGTCCGGATTCGGTCTGCAGGAAGCTGCCGTCCGGCAGGGTCAGCCCCTCGAAGGCCGAGGGGTAGCCGAAGATGCGCCGCGGCATCTGAACATGGGCCGGCCAGTAGGGGCCGGACACCACGACGCCGAACTGCACGCGCCGGGTGTTGTCGGTGTCGATGGTGGTGATGTCGTGGATGCCGGGGGCGAGCACGTCGAGGGCGATCATGTCCGCCGCGCGCATGCCCGGCGAGGCGCCGGCACGCACGTAGGTGCTGGAGGGCCCGGCGACCTCCTCCACCTGCGCGCCCCACAGGTAGATCGACTCACCCGGCGGGAAGGACGCCTCGCCGCCGATGGCGGCCTTCATCGCGGTCTCCCCGCTCGGCACGGTTCCGGTCACCTCGAAGCGTTGCCAGCTCGTGGTGACCTGCACGAACTTCTCGGCGAAGATGCCCCCCGCCGCCCTGCGCAGCCGCAGCGGAATGGCGAAGGACCCGGACGGCAGCCGCATCCAGATCGAGAAGCGATAGGTCACTCCCGGAATGCAGGACACCTGCCGTCGCACCGCGGGATAGCTGCCGGTGGCGTCCAGGAAATCCGCCGTCATGGTGCCGTCGGGCGCCACGGCGGCATCTGCCGTCGCGGTGAACCCGCCGAGCTGCAGGCCGGAATGGGTGAAATCCTCGGAATGCACGAAGATGTTCGTCGCCGCCGGTTCCACCAGCAGCCCCAGCGGCGCGCCGGCTGCGTTGTGCTGCAGGCGTGGCTCGTTTGCCGCCGCGAAGGCCACCAGCCCGCTCGCGTTGGTGTAGGACGCGGTCGAGGCCCGGGAGAAGGCGTGCAGGTCGTCGAACCCGGCGCCGGGAATGCCGGTGGCCGAGTAGCTGCCGGTCTCGTAATCCGCGAGAAACGCCGGCGTCGCGATGCGCACCACCCAGTTCCGGTCGGCAAAGCCGCCGGTGTTGGTGGCCCGCACCGTGATCGTGGTGTCTCCCGCAGGCCCCGTGGCCGTGCCGGTGATCGCCCCCGAGGCCGAGAGCGAGAGACCGGCCGGCAGCGCGGGCGAGCCGGGCGCCAGCGCATAGCTCAGCCCCTCGCCGGTGAAACCCGAGCTCACGGATTGCGTCAGCCCCGGATCGTCGATCCGGAACGAGATCACCGGCGTGCCGGTCTTGGCCACCGGCGGCACGTGCACCACGGTGAGCGGCGCCGAGACGCTGGTCACGCGCCCGCCGCCGGTGGTGGCCGTCACGCGCAGCCGCACGGCACCCAGCAGGTAGGATGCCTCCAGCAGCAGCGGCTCCACCAGCGCGCCGGTGCCGTTCTGCGCCGGGATGTCGGCGTTGTTGAGCTGCCAGGACCAGACGAGGTTCTGGTCGGTGATGTTGTCCCAGCTGCCCGTCGTGCCGGTGAGGCTGCTGCCGATCTGCGGCGTGCCCGCGATCGTCGGCGCAGCCGTGTTCACCGGCGGCAGCGGCGGTTCGCGGCTGCCGTAGAGCACGGCAAGCGCGATGGGGTCGAGACCGAGCGAGATCATGTCTTACCAGACGGCGATGATTTCGGCCGCGGTGGTACCGGTGCTGTGCACCCGCGAGACGCGCGCCGGCAGGTAGCCCACCGGGTGGTTGCGGAAGGTCACCACCGTTCCGCCGAGCGTCGTCACCTTGATGTCGCCGGTCACGCCGATGTAGAGCGCGCGCGAGGCGTAGGGCAGGTCCAGCGAGTCGCTCGTGATCACCACTTCGGCATATCCGAAGGGGGACGTGAGGCTCGAGGTCTGGTTCGCGAAAATGTCCTTCACAACAATCTCCTTCCACGAATGCCGGCGGGTACGGAGCCGGTCGTCCGGGAAGGTGATACACGAAGGCCGGGGGGCGTTGCGCAGGCCGGCCCCGGAGCGTCCCGCTGGGGCGGATCAGCCCTTCAGCAGCGCCACGGCCTCGGCGAGGTCGATCTTGCCGTCGTAGAGCGCGCGGCCCGAGATGGCGCCGTCGAGCGGCGCGCCGCAGTCCTTCAGCGCCCGCAGGTCGTCGAGCGAGGACACCCCGCCCGAGGCGATCACCGGGATGGAGACCGCCTGCGCCAGCGCCGCGGTGGCGCCCACGTTCGGGCCGCCCATCGCGCCGTCGCGGTCGATGTCGGTGTAGATGATCGCCGCCACGCCCGCGTCCTCGAACTGCCGCGCGAGGTCGACGGCCAGGATGTCGGTCGCCTCCGCCCAGCCCTGCACGGCCACCAGCCCGTCACGCGCGTCGATCCCCACGGCGACCTTGCCGGGGAAGGCCTTCGCCGCCTGCTTCACCAGCCCGGGGTCGCGCACCGCCACGGTACCGAGGATCACCCGCGCGAGGCCCTTGTCGAGCCAGCGCTCGATGGTGGCCATGTCGCGGATGCCGCCGCCGAGTTGCGCCGGCACGCGGCAGCGCTCGAGGATGCCCTCCACCGCCGCGGCATTCACCGGCTCGCCGGCGAAAGCCCCGTTGAGATCGACCAGGTGCAGCCACTCGCAACCCGCGTCCTCGAACAGCTTCGCCTGCGCCGCCGGGTCGTCGCTGAACACGGTGGCCTGGTCCATCTCGCCCTTGTAGAGGCGCACGCACTGGCCGTCCTTCAGGTCGATCGCGGGGTAGAGGATCATGGCGGGGCTCCCGTGAGATTGCGCCCCAGCCCATAGCCGGTTCGCCCGGCGAATGCAAAGCCGCGCGGGCGCCTTCAGGCCAGCACGGGCTGGCGGCCGCCATTGTCGCCGAAGGCCTCCTCGCGCCAGTAGCCCAGCTTCTCCATCACCGGCAGGTCGTTGAAGCAGAACAGGCAGGCATCCTCGGTGTCGGAGGCATTGGCATGCTCGTGCCAGGCCCAGGAGGGCACGCAGAAGATGTCGTGCTCCTTCCAGTCGAAGCGCTTGCCGTTGATGATGGAATGTCCCGCGCCCTTCGCGCAGTGATAGAGGAAGCTGCCCGTGTGCCGGTGCGCCTTGGTGCGCTCGCCCGGCCGCAGCATCTGCATGCTGGCACCGATGGTCTGCATCACGTGGCCGCCGGTGGCCGGGTTCACGAAGGTCATCATGATGCCGTCGAACTCGGAGCCGTCGGAAACCTTCGCATGGCGTTGCAGCGCCTCGTAGGTCGCCTCCCACTGGTATTTCAGCAGCGGCGAGTAGCCCTTGTTCCAGCGATGCCCGGTGGGCACCAGCCCCGGCGCCGCCCACACCCCGGAAGAAGCATCCACCGGGTAGGTCACCGCCTGGGTGAGATCCTCGTGCACCGCGTAGGAATTCGCCTCCATCGCGTTGGTGAGCGGGATGTCCAGCCCGTCCTGCCAGATGCAGTCCGTGCCCTCCTCGGCCACGGCATGCTCGTGCCAGGTGCCGTTGGGGGTGAGCACGAAATCATTGGGCCCGAGGGTCATCTTGTGGCCGTCCACCACCGTGTAGGCGCCCTGCCCCTCGATGATGAAGCGCAGCGCCGAGGCGGTGTGGATATGCGCCGAGGCCCGCTCCCCCGCCCGCATCACCTGCAGGCCGGAATAGAGCCAGCCCACCGCCGCCACCACGTCGCGCCGCCCGGGGTTGCTGAGGTAGATCACCCGCCGCCCCGCCTGCTCCGGCGTCACCAGGTCGAGCGATTTCAGCACCTTGTCGCGCAGCGCCTCGTAGCGCCACAGCACGGGAAGCGAGGCCGACACAGGCTCCCAGGGCTCGATCTTGTTGGCCACGGTCCAGAGCGCGCCGGCCTCGGCGCCCGCCAGCTCCTCGTAATAGGCGCGCAGCTCGGGCGTGGTTTCCACGTTCGCGCGGCCTGCCACGTCCTCGCGATGGCTGTCGTAGTCGGTGTCCATGCCCTGTCCTCCGGTCGCAGGCTCTCAAGCTTACCCGAGGTTAGACACTGCGCGGAGTCAGTCAATGATTTTATAAAATCCCGGGATGTGTCGAACCGCACGCTTTTCCCGCGACGCACCATCCTATAAAACCGCATCAGGGATCGCAGGGGGCAGAGGCCGCACGCATGAACCAGATCAGCAAACCCCAGCCCGCGGAGAGCCTGGCCGACCGCGCCTATTCCCGGCTCCGCTCGGACATCCTGGGCGGTGGCTTCGCCCCGGGCCAGCCCTTGCGGCTGGAGCCGCTGCGCGCCCGCTACGGCTACAGCTTCTCACCCCTGCGCGAGGCGCTGACCCGCCTCGCGGCCGACCGTCTCGTCAGCCAGTCCAGCCTGCGCGGCTTCCGCGTGGCCGAGTTCTCGCTGGCCGAGATGTGGGACATCCTGCGCACCCGCATCCTCATCGAAGGCGAGGCCCTGCGCCTCGCGATCGACAAGGGAGACGCCGCCTGGGAGGCCCGCGTGCAGGCGACCCTCGCCGCCTTCTCGCACTGCGTCACCGCCCCCGGCCCGGCCGACGAGGAGAGCCGCGCCGTCTTCGAGCATTACCACGCGGTCTTTCACGGCACGCTCATCGAGGCCTGCGGCTCCCCCTCGCTGCTGCGCCTCGCCCGGCAGCTCTACCTGCAGACCGAGCGCTACCGCCGGCCGCACCTGATGGCCGACAGCGCCGAGACCGTGATCGCCGAACACGGCGCCCTGCGCGATGCCGCCCTTGCGCGCGACGCGGGCCTGGCCTGCGACCTGCTCGCCCGCCACTACACCCGCACCGGCGAGTTCATCGAGGCGGCGCTGGCCCGCGCCGCCCCGGAGCCCGTCACGCCCTGATCACCGTCACGCCCTGATCACCGAGTGGCGCAGGGTGCCGATGCCTTCGACGCCACACTCGATCTCGTCGCCCGGCCAGAGCCATTCCTGCGGGTCGCGCCCGGCGCCCACCCCCTCGGGCGTGCCGGTGGCGATGATGTCGCCCGGCTCCAGCGTCATGCACGACGAGATGTCGGAGACCAGCGTGTCGATCCTGAACAGCATGTGGCGGGTGTTGGAGCGCTGCTTCTCCACCCCGTTCACCGTGAGCCAGAGGTCGAGCCCCTGCGGGTCGCCGATCTCGTCGGCCGTCACGATGCAGGGGCCGAAGGGCGCGAACGTGTCCTGCCCCTTCGAGACGATCCACTGCCCCGAGCGGCGGTTGTCGCGCGCGGAGATGTCGATCATCACCGAATAGCCGAAGACATGCGCCATCGCGTCGGCCTTGCTCACCCTGTGCGCGCGCGTGCCGATGATGGCGGCGAGCTCCACTTCCCAGTCGAGCTGCTGGGTCAGCGCGCCATTGTGGCGCACCGGCTCGCCCGGCCCGATCACCGCCGTGGGCGGCTTGGAGAAGATCACCGGCTGCTTGGGCAGGTCGCGCGACGTGTCGAGCGTGCGGGCCGATTCCTCCACGTGCTCCACGTAGTTGAGCCCGATGCCGAAGATGTTCTTCGCCGGCCGCGGGATCGGCGCCAGCAGGGTCACGTTCGCCGCCGGCAGCACGCCGGGCACCGGCCAGCTGTCGATGCCTGCCTCGATGAGCCGGTTCGCCGCCCTGAGCGCCGCCGGCCCGGCGGCGATGAAGTCGAGCATGCGCGCGGGCAGCTCCACCCCCGCCGCGGCCCCCAGCATCGCGATATCGACCACCAGCCCGTCGACCAGCGCGCCCAGCCGCGCCTCCGCCTCCACATGCCTGCGATAGGTCACCAGTTTCATCGCCCGTCGTCCCCGTCTCGGGCGGGCCGCCCGGCCCGCGATTGGATTTTATAAAATCCTTAGCGAGCCCGCCCCCGGCAGGCAATGAAAAATCCCGGCCCGGCTTGACGCCACGCGCCTGCACGGCGCTACTGCGCCGATGACCAACCTGCTCTTCATCTGCGGCAAGGCCCGCCGGCGCAGCCCCACGGCCGCGGCCGTGGCGGCCGAACGGCTGGGCCTGCCCACCGATTGCGCCGGGCTGAGTGCCGATGCGGACGAGCGCGTGACGCCCGAGCACCTCGCCTGGGCCGATGTGGTGGTGGTGATGGAGCGCGCGCAGCTCTCCCGGCTGAAGCGTCAGCTCGGGCACTGCCTGAAGGGCAAGCGGCTGGTCTGCCTCGATATCCCGGACAGGTATGGCTACATGGAGCCCGAGCTCGTCGGGCTCATCTCCGCCAGGCCGGGGCGCATCAGCGGCTGAGCGCCGGCCTCAGGGCTTCCACTTCAGGAAATTGGCGATCACGCGCAGGCCGGTCTTCTGGCTCTTCTCCGGGTGAAACTGGGTGCCCACGATATTGCCCCGCGCCACCGCGGCGGTGATGAACTCGCCGTAGGCCACGTGGGCGATGCGGTGCGAGGGCTCGCGCGGCGTCAGGTGGTAGGAATGCACGAAATAGGCGTGGTCGCCCGGCTCCACGCCCTCGAACACCGGGTGCGGCCGGTCGATCATCAGCTCGTTCCAGCCCATGTGCGGGATCTTCAGCTCCGGGTCGTTGGGCACCATGCGCACCACGTCGCCGTGGATCCAGTCGAACCCCGGGGTCTCGCCATGCTCCAGCCCGCGGGTGGCCATGAGCTGCATGCCCACGCAGATGCCCATGAAGGGCGTGCCCTGCTTCACCCGCTCGGAGATCGCCTCGAACATCCCCTCCACGGCCATCAGCCCGGCCCGGCAATCGGCAAAGGCGCCGACGCCCGGCAGCACGATGCGGTCGGCCGCCAGCACGTCCTCGGCCTTGCCGGAGACAAGCACCAGCCCGCCCCCGGTCTCGGCCGCCATGCGCTGGAAGCTCTTCTCGGCCGAGGCGAGGTTGCCGGAGCCGTAATCGACGATGACGGTCTTCATTCGCTCAGCGTCCCCTTGGTGGAGGGCACCGCGTCGGCGCGGCGCGGGTCGGTCTCCAGCGCCATGCGCAGCGCGCGGGCCACGGCCTTGAAGGCGGCCTCGGCGATATGGTGGCTGTTGAACCCGTCCAGCCGCTCGACATGCAGGGTGATGCCGGAATTCATCGCGAAGGCGGTGAAGAACTCGCGCACCAGCTGGGTGTCGAAGGTGCCGATCTTCTCGGTCGGGAATTCCACCTTCCACACCAGGAAGGGCCGGCCCGAGATGTCGAGCGCCGCGCGGATCAGCGCCTCGTCCATCACCAGCATGCAGGAGCCGTAGCGGGTGATGCCGCGCTTCGAGCCCACCGCCTCGGCCAGAGCGCGGCCGAGCGCGATGCCCACGTCCTCCACCGTGTGGTGGTCGTCGATATGCTGGTCGCCGCTGGCGCGCACCCGCATGTCGATCAGGGCGTGGCGGGCAAGCTGGTCCAGCATGTGGTCGAAGAAACCCACGCCGGTGTCATTGTCGTACTTGCCGCTGCCGTCGAGCTCGATCTCGACGCGGATATCGGTTTCGGCGGTCTTGCGGGCGATCTCGGCCTTGCGCATCGGGCTCTCCTCATGCTCGCGCTTCCTATAGCGCGGGGGGCGGGCTGGTGCAAAGCACCTCGTCGCCCTATATGGCCCCCTGAAAGAAGGAGGCAGGCAATGGAAGCATGGCACGGAACCACCATCATCGGCGTCCGCAAGGGCGGCAAGGTCGTGGTGGCGGGCGACGGGCAGGTCAGCCTCGGGCAGACCGTGATCAAGGGCACCGCGCGCAAGGTGCGCCGGCTGTCGCCCGGCGGGCGTGACGTGGTCTGCGGCTTCGCCGGCTCCACCGCCGATGCCTTCACCCTGCTCGAGCGGCTCGAGACCAAGCTGGAGGCGGCACCCGGCCAGCTGCTGCGCGCCTGCGTCGAGCTCGCGAAGGACTGGCGCACCGACAAGTACCTCCAGAAGCTCGAGGCGATGCTGATCGTCACCGACGGCACCGAGCTTCTCGTGGTCACCGGCGCGGGAGACGTGCTCGCCCCCGAGCATGACGTGGCCGCCATCGGCTCGGGCGGCAACTTCGCCCTCGCCGCCGCGCGCGGCATGATGGACAGCGACCGCGACGCGGAGGAGATCGCCCGCCGGGCCATGGCCATCGCGGCGGACATCTGCGTCTACACCAACGGAAACCTCACGGTCGAGACCATCGGCTGACCCGGCTTCCCGGGGCACGCGGCGCCCGCACAGGCGCGCCCGCCCCGGCCACATACTCACGGAGGACACATGACGGACCTGACCCCGAGGGAGATCGTCTCCGAGCTCGACCGTTTCATCATCGGACAGTCGGAGGCCAAGCGCGCCGTGGCCGTGGCCCTGCGCAACCGCTGGCGCCGCAAGCAGCTGCCCGACGAGATCCGCGAGGAGGTCTACCCGAAGAACATCCTGATGATCGGCCCCACCGGCGTCGGCAAGACCGAGATCTCCCGCCGGCTGGCAAAGCTCGCCCGCGCGCCCTTCATCAAGGTGGAGGCCACCAAGTTCACCGAGGTGGGCTACGTGGGCCGCGACGTGGAGCAGATCATCCGCGACCTGGTGGAAAGCGCCATCATCATGGTGCGCGAGCAGAAGCGCGAGACGGTGGAGGCCCAGGCCCATCACGCCGCCGAGGAGCGCGTGCTCGCCGCCCTCTGCGGGGCGGACGCGCGTGACAGCACCCGCGACATGTTCCGCCGCAAGCTGCGCTCCGGCGAGCTCGACGATACCGAGATCGAGATCGAGGTGGCCGACACGTCCAACCCGCTCTCGATGCTGGAAATCCCCGGCCAACCCGGCATGGGCGGCGGCGGCGCCGGCATGATGAATCTCGGCGATATCTTCGGCAAGGCGCTCGGCGGCGGCCGCAAGCAGAAGCGCAAGCTCACCGTGGCCCAGAGCCATGCCATCCTGCTGGCCGAGGAGGCCGACAAGCTGGTCGACCAGGAAACCGTCACCCGCGAGGCGCTGGAGACGGTGGAACAGAGCGGCATCGTCTTCATCGACGAGATCGACAAGGTCTGTGCCCGTGCCGAGGCACGCGGCGGCGATGTCTCCCGCGAGGGCGTGCAGCGCGACCTGCTGCCGCTTATCGAGGGCACCACCGTCTCGACCAAGTACGGGCCGGTGAAGACCGACCACATCCTGTTCATCGCCTCCGGCGCCTTCCACATCGCCAAGCCGTCCGACCTGCTGCCCGAGTTGCAGGGCCGCCTGCCCATCCGGGTGGAGCTGCGCGCGCTGTCGGAGGAGGATTTCGTCCGCATCCTGTCGGAGACCGACAATTCCCTCACCCGCCAGTACATGGCGCTGATGCAGACCGAGAGCATCACGGTGGAGTTCACCGAGGAAGGCACCGCCGCCCTCGCCCGCATCGCGGCCGACGTGAACCGCACGGTGGAGAACATCGGTGCGCGCCGCCTGCACACGGTGCTGGAACGGGTGTTCGAGGAACTGAGCTTCACCGCGCCCGACCGCGGCGGCGAGACGGTCACCGTCGACGCCGATTTCGTGGAACGCAACGTGGGCGAGCTGGCCCGCAACGCCGACCTCGGGCGCTACATCCTGTAGCGCCTCAGCGCGCCCGCCGCAGGTACACGTAGAATGCCCCGCCGCCGCCATGCTTGCGGTGCGCGGGGTACACCCCCACCACCAGCGGGCCCAGCGGCGGCAGCGACAGCCAGCGCGGCACGCTGTCCTTCAGGATGCCGTTGCGCGAGTGGTGGAAGGCCTCCTCGCGCGGGCGACCCTTTCCGGTGATCACCAGCACGCAGCGCAGGCCCCGGGCATGCGACCCGGCGATGAACCCCGCCAGAACGCCATGCGCGCGCTCCAGCGTGTGGCCATGCAGGTCGATGCGCGCCTCGGGCGGGGTGCGGCCGCGGCGCAGCCGCTCGGCCGTGCGCCGGTCGAGCCCGGGGGTGGAGGGGCCGAGCTCGCGCACCGGCTCGTCGGCCACCACCCATTCCGTGCGGGGCGCTGCCGGCAGGATCGGCCGGGTCAGCATCATCGGCTCGGTGCGCTCGGGCACGCGCATCGGGCGCGGGGTGACGGCCTCGGCCTCGCCCGGCCCGGTGCTCTGGGCAGCCTTGCCGCGCAGCGGGTTGGTGGTGCGTGCCACGGCCGACCACAGCGCGGCATCCTCCTCGCCCAGCTTTCGCGGCTTGCGCGCCATGGCTCAGCGCTCCAGCCGGGCGGCGGCGGCGCGCGGCACCAGCCGCACCAGCCGCCCGCGCGAATTCTGCACCGAGGCGCTGCGGAACGCGTCGAGCCCCCAGCCGAAGAAGATGTCGGCGCGCTGTGCGCCGGTCACCGCCGCGCCGCGGTCCTGCGCCACCATCAGCTTGCGGATCGGGCCCATGCGCCCGGCCGTCTCCACCCAGACCGGGCTTCCCAGCGCCACGCGCTCCGGGTCCACCGCCACCGAGCGCTCGGGCGTCAGCGGCACGCCGAGCGCGCCCACGGGGCCGAAGGCGGGGTCGATCTCGCGCTCCTGGAAGAAAATGAAGCTGGGGTTCTCGTTGAGCACCTTCAGCCGGCTGTCCGGGTCGGCCTTCACCCAGTCGGCAATGCCCTGCGCGCTGATCGAGCCGCGCTTCATCAGCCCGTTGTCGAGCAGGTAGCGGCCGATGGAGCGGTAGGGCTGGTTGTTGCGCCCGGCATAGCCCAGCCGGATGGTGTGGCCGTTTTGCAGCCGCACCCGGCCCGAGCCCTGCACATGCAGGAAGAAGGCCGCAACCGGGTCTCGCAGCCAGACGAGCTCGAGCCCCCGGCCCGCCAGCGCCCCGGCCTCGATCTCGGCGCGGGTGAACCAGGGGTCGGATTTCGGCGCGTCCTCCGGCAGGGCGTAGAGCGGCCAGGCGAAGCTTTCGCTGCGCTCCCGCGCGCCTTCCAGCTCAGGCTCGAAATATCCGGTGAACAGGCTCTCCGGCCGCCGCCCGTCCACCATCGGCACGAAGGCGCGCTCGAAGAAGGCCTTGGCGTCCTCCGGTTCTATGCCGCGCGCCTCGGCGCAGACCGCCTGCCAGTCCTCCGCCGTTTCCGGCGGGACGGGGCGCAGCAGATCGCAACTGGTGAGGAAAGTGGCGAGCCCGGCGGCATGGTCGTCATGCATCCAGCCCTTGAGTTCGCCGAAACCGATGGTGCGCATGTCGTGAGCCGCGGCTGCTCCCGCCAAGCCGGCCGCGACGGTCGCGGCCGCGAGGAGAGAGCGCCCGCGCCGCCTCATTCGCCCGTGGCGACGAGCACCCAGTTCGGGTCAGACTGGCCGAGCCGGCGCTCGAAGGTGAACATGTCGGTCTGCTGGTGCGGGTGGTTGGGGTCGCCCTCCACCACCTCGCCGGCCTCGTTGCGCACCACCACGAAAAGCTCGCCCACCAGCTCGAGCGTGAGCTCCGCCACGGAGGTCTTCGGGTCGAACTCTGCGGCAACGAGCCGCGCCGAGCGCACGCCCACGAAGTTGGCTTCCACGGTCAGCCCGGCGGCCTTCCGCTGGGCGATGACCTCCTCGAAGCCGCCGCGCACCTCGGGCGAGAGCAGTCGCTCGAGCCCGGAAAGGTCACCCTTCTCGAAGCCGGTCACGATCATCTCGTAGGCCTGGCGCGCGCCGCCCATGAACTCGGACACGTTGAAATTCGGCTCCACGTCCTTCATCGCCATCAGCGCCTTCGCCGTGGCGCTGCCCGGCTCGGCATGGGCGGCGATGTCGGCGTCACCCCCCTCAACCACCTCGTAAGGCGCTGCTTTCTTTGGCGCGGGGCGCATCTGCCCCGGGGTCGGGGCACCATCGGGCTTCTCGAATCCGCTGCGTGTTCCGAGCACGCTGCGCAGCCTCAGCACGAGGAACAGCGCGATTGCCGCGAGAACGAGAACCTGTATGATCTCCGAGTTCATGGATCCCTTACCTTGTCGGCCTGTGACCCTGCCGCATGGCAATGGTCCGGTCAGAACCATATGTAAGGTGGGGCTGGCCGCGAGTCCATTGCCCAGCCCGCGAAACTCGAGCCATCGGAAAGGGAGGTCCGCGTCCTCGCATGTGGTTTTTTCTGCTCTTCATCGCCGTCCCCGTCATCGAAATCTCGCTCTTCGTCACCGTGGGCGGGGCCATCGGTCTGTGGCCGACGATCCTGATCGTGCTCGTCACGGCGGTGATCGGCTCCACGCTCATGCGGTCGGAGGGGGTGCGGGCGATGATGCAGATCCAGAACGCCCTCGCCACCGGCGAGAACCCGGCCAGCCCCATGGCCCACGGCGCGCTGGTGCTCGTTGCCGGCATGCTGCTGCTCACGCCCGGCTTCTTCACCGACACGCTGGGCATCCTGCTGATGATCCCGGCGGTGCGCACGGGCCTGCTGCGCAAGCTCGGCCCGGCGCTGGCCCGGCGGGTGCACACCACCACCTACACCACCGGCGGCGGCTTCGGCCCCGGCGGGCCCGCCGGCCCCGGCTGGCGGCGCGGCCCGGGCGGTGACGTGATCGACGGCGAGTACGAGGTGCAGGACACCGACGAGCCCCGACCCGGCCGCGACGACCCGCGCCTGCCGCCCGAGCGCGAATGACCGCGCGGTGACCGATCGCGCGCACCCGGCCGCGCGCGATCAGCCGTGCATGCTCCCCTCCCGCGATTAACCGGGCGTGAGGGACACTGCGCTAACCCTCGCCTCATGCGGGTGCACGGCTTTCCCGGCCGGCCGATTGTTTGGCCGGGGAATGCGTGTTACCACCCCCACACGAAATTTGAACGCATGTTGCCGGAGGGCATAATGGCCGAGAACGACACCCCAGTGCAGCCGCGCCTGCAGGTTGTTTCGCAGTTTATCCGCGACCTCTCCTTCGAGAATGTCGCCGCCCAGAAGAGCCTCAACGCCAGCGAGGCCAAGCCCGAGATCACCGTGAATGTCGGGCTCGACGCCGGGAAGCTCGGCGACGACCTCTACGAGGTCAAGATGAAGGTGAACATCGACGCCACCGCGGAGGGCAACAAGATCTTCGTGCTGGAGATGGAATACGCCGGCCGCTTCGTGGTGCAGAACGTGCCGGAGGCCCAGCTTCACCCGTTCCTGCTCATCGAGTGCCCGCGGATGATCTTCCCCTACGTGCGCCGCATCATCGGCGACGTCACGCGTGACGGCGGCTACCCGCCTCTGAACGTCGACAACATCGACTTCGTGAACCTGTACCGCCAGGAGGTGGAGCGCCGCCGCGCCGCCGCCCAGAGCGAGGCGCCGACCACGCTCTCCTGAGTCAGGCCTTCTGCCAGAGCGGGGTTCCGCCGAGACCGGCGACGAACTCCGCATGGGCCGCCTCCTCCGCCGCGGTGATCCGGGGCGGCAGGGGCTGCGGCCGGGCGGGGGGCCGCCAGTCGGCCCCCGCGACGCTCTCGCCGCCGCCGGAGCGGGCCACGGCCCCCGCGGGCGCGAGCACCAGGTCGGGCTGCCGCCCGCCGATCAGCTCCAGGTACACTTCCGCCAGGATCTCGCTGTCGAGCAGCGCGCCGTGCAGCGTGCGGGCGGAATTGTCGATGCCGAAGCGCCGGCACAGCGCGTCGAGCGAGTTCTGCGCGCCGGGAAAGCGCCGCCGCGCTATCTCCAGCGTGTCCACCGCCCGATCGTTGGGAAGCGCCGGGCGCTTCGCCCAGCCCAGCTCGGCGTTGAGGAAGCGCATGTCGAAGCTGGCGTTGTGGATCACCAGTTTCGCGTCGCCCACGAACTCGAGGAAGGCATCGGCCACCGCGGCGAACACCGGCTTGTCGGAGAGGAATTCCTCCGACAGCCCGTGCACCGCGAAGGCATCCGCCGGCATGTCGCGCTCGGGGTTGATGTACTGGTGATACACGTTGCCGGTGGGCAGGTGGTTTAGCAGTTCCACCGCGCCGATTTCCACCAGCCGGTCGCCCTCGAACGGGTTGAAGCCGGTGGTCTCGGTATCGAGCACGATCTCACGCATCGCCGTCTCCCATGCTGTCGATCACCCGGCGCACCGCGGCCTCTGCCGCCGCCAGCCCCTGCGAGGTGTCGATGATGTAATCCGCCCGCGCGCGCTTCTCGGCGTCGGGCACCTGCCGGGCGAGGATGGCGGCGAAGGCCGCCTCGGTCATCCCCGGCCGCTCCATCACCCGGGCCCGCTGTACCTCGGCCGGCGCGGTGACCACAAGCACCGCGTCGAGCCAGGAGACATCGCCGCTCTCGTAGAGCAGCGGAATGTCGCACACCACCAGCGGCACGCCCGCCGCGCGGCTGCGCGCGAGAAACTCAGCCCGGTCCCGCCCCACCACCGGGTGCACCGCCGCCTCGATGCGCGCCAGCAGGCCCTTGTCGGCCAGGATCGCCTCGCGCAGCGCGCCGCGGTCCACCCCGCCGTCCTTCAGCGCCGCCGGCACCAGCGCGGTCACCGCCGCCACCGCGGCCCCACCGGGGGCATAGACCCGGTGCACCGCCTCATCCGCATCCCACACCGGCACGCCGGCGGCGCGGAAAAACCCCGCCGTGGTCGACTTGCCCATGCCGATGGAGCCGGTGAGCCCGAGGATCTTCATCGCGGCCGCCTCAGGCGAGGCTCTGCATGTACTGGCGCAGCTCCTCGTCCACCTCGGGGCGGATGCCGAACCAGTGCTGGAAGCCGGGCACCGCCTGGTGCAGCAGCATTCCCAGCCCGTCGACCGTGCGCAGCCCGCGCGCCTGGGCCTGCTCCAGCAGCGGGGTGATGAGCGGCACGTAGACGATATCGGTCACCAGCGCGTCCGACGGGGCGGCGTTCAGGCTGATGTTGAGCGCCGGCTGGCCCACCATGCCCAGCGAGGTGGTGTTCACGATGGTCTTCGCGCCGGCCACCGCCTCGCTCAGGTGATACCAGTCCACCACCACCACCTTGGCGCCGTAGGTGTCGGCGAGGTTCTGCGCCCGGGCCCGGGTGCGGTTGGCCACCCGCAGCTCCGGCACCCCGGCCGAGAGCAGCGCACTCATCACCGCCTTCGCCGCACCGCCCGCGCCCACCACCAGCGCGGGGCCGGAGCGGGGCTCCCAGTCCGGCACGGTCTGGCGCAGGTTCTCGATGAAGCCGTAGCCATCGGTGTTGTCGGCGTGGATCGAGCCGTCGGGGCGGAAGGAGATGGTGTTCGCCGCCCCGATCAGCGCCGCGCGGTCGCTCACCGAGCTTGCCATGTGCAGCACCGTCTCCTTGTAGGGGATGGTGATGTTCGCCCCGCCGAAGCCCAGCTTGGGCAGCGCGCGGATGCCGGATTCGAAGTTCTCCGGCCGCAGGGCGATGGGAATGTAGTGCCCGCGAATCCCGTATTTCCGCAGCCAGTAGCCATGCAGCATCGGCGATTTCGTGTGACCGACCGGCCAGCCGATCACGGCAGCGAGGGCGGGGGTCTCATGCGTCATGAAAGAAGCGCTCCCGTTGTCCTGAGATAGTCCAGTGTTTCGAACAGGGGCAGGCCGAGCACGGTGAAATGGTCGCCCTCCACCCTGGAAAAGAGTTGCACGCCCGGGCCTTCCAGCCGGTAGGCCCCGACACAGCCGAGCACCGCCTCGCCCTCGAGGTCGAGGTAATCGTCGAGAAACGCGTCGGAAAACGGCCGCACGGTGAGGCGCGCGCGCCCGACATGCCGCCACAGCGGCGCCCCCCCGCGCGCGATCACCGCGGCGGAATGCAGCAGGTGTGCCTTGCCGCGCAGCGCCAGCAGATGCGCGCGTGCCTGGGCCACCGTGCCGGGCTTGTCGAACATCTCGCCGTCGAGCTCCAGCACCTGGTCGGCGCCGATCACCAGCGCCTCCGGGTGGCGGCGGGAGATCTTCAGCGCCTTCGCCTCGGCCAGGGCATCGGCGATGTCACGCGGCCGCAGGTCTTCCGCCCGCAACGCGGCCTTCATCGCGTCCTCGTCCACGGCGGCACCCACCGCCTCGAAAGAGACACCGGCATCGCGCAGCATCTGCACGCGCGCCGCCGAACGGGAGGCAAGAATGACCTGGCTCAACTCGGCACCCTGCTCCTGCGCAGCAGCACGCGCACGGCGGCCGCGGTTTCCTCGATCGAGCGGCGGGTGACATCGATCATCGGGATACCGTGTTTCTCGAAGAACAGGCGTGCATCGGTCACCTCGTCGCGAATGTGATGAATGTCTGCATAGGGGTTTTCCCCGATGATCTCCATATTGGAGAGCCGGTGCCGGCGGATCTGCGCCAGGCGCTGCGGCGAGGCGGTGAGCCCGATCACCGGCAGCCCGGCGCGCTGCGCCTCGAACAGCCCCTCGGGCGGCGCCTCGCCATGCACCAGCGGCACGTTCGCCGCCCGGATGCCCTGGTAGGCGAGGTAGATGCAGGTGGGGGTCTTGGAGGTCCGACTCACCCCGACGAGAATCACGTCCGCCTGCAGCAGGTAATCCGGGCTCAGCCCGTCATCATGGCTGATCGCGTAATCCAGCGCGGCCACCCGCTCGAGATACCCCGCATCCACGCGATACTGGCTCCCGGGCCGCTCCACCCGGCGTGATCCGCCGACCCGGCTCAGCGCCGAGACGACCGGCGCGAGCACGTCCACCACCTCGAGTTGCAGCCGCGCGGCCCGCTCGGACAGCTCGGAGCTCACCGAGGTGTCGGCGATGGAACAGAACACCGGGCCCGGCTCCGCCTCCAGCGCGGCGATCACCTCGTCGAGGGCAGCGCGCGTGCGCACGAACGGGTGCAGATGGGTCTGCGGCTCCAGAACCGGAAACATGCTCGAGGCCGCCTCCAGAACCGCCGAGACCGTCTCTCCCGTGGAATCCGAGACGAGGTGGATGTGAAGCGTGATCGGCTCTTCTTCCATCGGGTCTTCCTGCATGCTGCCGCCATAGTGCACGAACGCGCCTGTGGAAAAAGGGGTGGGTAACCCGGTTGGGGAATCGAGGAGCAATGTGTGTGATTTTTGCGAGGAAGCGTTTGCCCGTGGAAAGCGGGGGAGTCTTCCAGCTGTTAATGGTTAAAATCGACCGATGTTGAAAATTATTCGGCCCTGCTCTGCCTGCCCGCGGCACACCGAGGCTTGCGAATCGCATTTTCGCCTATTTTTGCAAACGGTTAGGGTAACCACACGAGACGGCGAAATGCCCCGAAAACGCCTGTGGGCAATGTGGATAACTGTGTGGACGGCTTTATGAATGCGTTAATCCCCATGATTCAGCGCCCTACAACAACACCAACCTTTTAAAAGAGTCTTTCTCTTTGATAGGAGGGCCCCGCAAACCGGAGACACGCCATGATCGCCGACATCCTCACCGCCCTGTACCCCTGGACGAAGGCGTTCCACATCATCTCGCTGATCACCTGGATGGCGGGCATCTTCTACCTGCCCAGACTCTTCGTGTATCACGCCGAGAAGGCCCCTCCGGGCTCGGACATGTCCTCCACCTTCCAGGAGATGGAGAGGAAGCTCCTGAGGCTGATCATGAACCCTGCGATGATCGCCACCTGGGTGTTCGGAGCGCTGCTCGCCTTCACCCCGGGGATCGTCGACTGGGCCTCCGACGGCTGGTTTCACATGAAACTGCTGCTCGTGGTGCTGATGACCGCCTACCACCATGCGCTCGGCCGCTGGCGCAAGCAGTTCGCGCGTGACGCGAACACCCGCAACGGGCGATTTTACCGGATATGGAACGAAGCCCCGACCCTGCTGATGATCGGAATCGTGCTGCTGGTGGTCTTACGCCCATTCTGAGCCGATTTGTTTGACAAGCGTCTCGTTTTTACCTATCTAGTCGCCACCTCAAGCTGACTGGCCGCGGGCCGGTGGCGCCTCCCCCCATGCCCAAAAGTCCCATTGTACCGGATTCAGAATGGATACTCTCCAAGACATCAACGAGATCTCGCTCGCGGATCTCAAGGCTAAGAGCCCGGCCGACCTGCTGCAGATGGCAGAGGAGCTCGAGCTCGAAAACGCCTCATCGATGCGCAAACAGGAGATGATGTTCGCCATTCTCAAGGAGATGGCGGACCGGGACGTGGAAATCTCCGGCGACGGGGTGCTCGAGGTGCTCCAGGACGGCTTCGGCTTCCTGCGCTCGCCCGAGGCGAACTACCTCCCGGGCCCCGACGACATCTACGTGAGCCCGAACCAGATCCGCAAATTCTCCCTGCGCACCGGCGATACGGTCGAAGGCGTGATCCGGGCCCCGAAGGAAGGCGAACGCTATTTCGCCATCGTGAAGGTCTCGAAGATCAACTTCGAGGAGCCCGACAAGGCCCGCCACAAGGTCCATTTCGACAACCTCACGCCGCTCTACCCCGACGAGCGCCTGAAGATGGAGATCGAGGATCCCACGATCCGTGACCGCTCCGCGCGCGTGATCGACCTGGTGGCGCCCCTCGGCAAGGGCCAGCGCGCCCTCATCGTCGCGCCTCCCCGCACCGGAAAGACGGTGCTGCTGCAGAACATCGCCCATTCCATCGAGCGCAACCACCCCGAGTGCTATCTCATCGTGCTGCTCATCGACGAGCGCCCCGAAGAGGTGACCGACATGCAGCGCTCGGTGAACGGCGAGGTGGTCTCCTCCACCTTCGACGAGCCCGCCACGCGACACGTCGCCGTGAGCGAGATGGTCATCGAGAAGGCCAAGCGCCTCGTGGAGCACGGCCGCGACGTAGTCATCCTGCTCGACTCGATCACCCGCCTCGGGCGCGCCTACAACACCGTGGTACCCTCCTCCGGCAAGGTGCTGACAGGCGGTGTCGACGCGAACGCCCTGCAGCGCCCGAAGCGCTTCTTCGGCGCCGCGCGCAACATCGAGGAAGGCGGCTCGCTCACCATCATCGCCACTGCGCTGATCGATACGGGTTCCCGTATGGACGAAGTCATCTTCGAAGAGTTCAAGGGCACCGGCAACTCCGAGCTCGTGCTCGACCGCAAGGTGGCCGACAAGCGCGTGTTCCCGGCGATCGACATCCTCAAGTCCGGCACCCGCAAGGAAGAGCTGCTGGTTCAGAAGGCCGACCTCACGAAGATGTTCGTGCTGCGCCGCATCCTCAACCCGATGGGCACCACGGATGCCGTCGAGTTCCTGTTGGGCAAGCTGAAGCAGACGAAGACCAACGGAGAGTTCTTCGACTCGATGAACGCCTGATCAGGCCGACAGTCACGCGGAGAGCCCGGAACCGAGGTTTCGGGCTTTTCCGTTTCATATCAGAAGGTTGATATGACAGAGACGATATTCGCCCTCGCCAGTGCCCGGGGCAAGGCCGGCATCGCGGTCATGCGGATATCCGGGCCGGACGCTTGGCCCGTTGCCGCGCGTCTCACCCCCCTGCCCGCGCCGCGCCACGCCGGCCTGCGACAGCTTCGCGATGACGAGGGCGAAATCATCGATGAGGCTCTCGTGCTCGCCTTCGAAGCCGAGGCCAGCTTCACCGGCGAACCTGTCGTCGAACTTCACCTGCATGGCGCGATGGCGGTGGTCGATGCTGTCACGGCCTGGCTTACCCGGCAGCCGGAGGCCCGACTGGCCGACCCGGGAGAGTTCACGCGGCGCGCACTGTCCAATGGCCGGCTCGATCTCGCGCAGGTCGAGGGGCTCGGCGACCTGATCGCCTCCGAGACAGAAGCCCAACGCCGGCAGGCCATGAGAGTGATGCGCGGAGAACTCTCCACCCTCTCCGGCGAGTGGCGCAGCAAGCTGATCCGAGCGCGCGCCCTTCTCGAAGCAACCATCGATTTCGCCGATGAGGATGTGCCGGAACAGGTGACTCCGGAGGTTTCGGCGCTGCTCCTTGAAACGATCTCCGGCATGAAAGCCCAGCTTGACGGCGCCATGATGGCCGAGCGGATACGCGAGGGCTTCGAGATCGCGCTTGTCGGGCGACCGAATGCGGGAAAGTCCACGCTTCTCAACTTGCTTGCCGGTCGCGAGGCTGCGATTACCTCCGCCGTCGCCGGAACGACCCGCGACGTTATCGAGGTCCGCATGGACCTCAAGGGGCTGCCCGTGACGTTGCTCGACATGGCCGGCGTAAGGCAGACCACCGACGAGGTGGAGGCCATCGGGGTCGAGCGCGCACGCCAGCGCGCCCTGGACGCCGACCTGCGACTGTTCCTGGTAGCCCCGGGGGACAGTCTCGGCGACCTGGAAGCATTGCGCGCTCCCGGAGATATCGTGCTCGCGACGAAATCCGATCTTCTGGACACCGAGGCGGCCAATGCGATCTCGGCCAGAACTGGCGCCGGCGTTCCGCAGCTTCTGGACCTGCTCGCCGCGGATCTCTCCGGCCGCTACGCTTCCGCCTCCACGCTCATCCGGCAGCGGCACAGGCTGGCGCTTGAGGCCGCTGTCACAGGCCTGCTTACCGCTCGTTCTCATGTAGAGGCGGGCAGCGATGATCTTGCGGCGGAGGAGATCCGCGCAGCCACACACGCGGTGGACCTTCTGGTCGGAAAGGTAGATATTGAGCATGTGCTCGACGATATCTTCGCGAACTTCTGCCTTGGGAAATGAGAAATGTTTCACGTGAAACATGACCACTTCGACGTCGTCGTCATCGGTGGCGGCCACGCCGGCACGGAGGCCGCCCACGCTTCCGCGCGCATGGGGGTGCCTACCCTGCTGGTAACCCAGAATGCCGCGCGCATTGGCGAAATGTCGTGCAATCCGGCCATTGGCGGGCTCGGCAAGGGTCATCTGGTGCGCGAGATCGATGCCCTGGACGGGGTTATGGGGCGCATTGCGGATGAGGCGGGCATTCAGTTCCGCTTGCTCAACCGTCGCAAGGGTCCGGCAGTTCAGGGGCCTCGCACCCAGGCAGACCGAGCGCTCTACCGCAAGGCGATGCAGCGTGTGACCACGGAACAGTGCGGGCTCAGCGTGCTCGAGGCCGAAGTTGCTGATATTCGAGTGAGTGAGGGCCGGGTTTCCGGCGTGGTCCTGGCCGACGGCAGCGTCATCCCCTGCCGATCCGCGATTCTCACGGCCGGAACCTTCCTGCGCGGGGTGATTCACATCGGTGACGTCCGGCGCGAGGGCGGGCGTTGGGGGGATGCGTCGTCAGTGGCACTGGCGCAGCGGATCGAAGCCATGGAGTTGCCGCTCGGCCGCCTCAAGACCGGCACCCCTCCCCGACTCGACTCGCGCAGCATCGACTGGTCTGTGCTCGAGATGCAGGAGGCAGACGAGGAACCCGTCCTGTTCTCCTTCCTGTCGACCGCGCCAAGCGCGCGGCAGATTGCCTGCGGTATCACCCATACCAACGAACGTACCCACGAGATCATCCGCGAGAACCTCGACCGTTCAGCGATGTACGGTGGGCATATCCGGGGAGTCGGGCCGCGCTATTGCCCCTCCATCGAAGACAAGATCGTGAGGTTTGCCGACAAGGAATCGCACCAGATTTTCCTTGAACCTGAAGGACTTGACGACAACACGGTCTACCCGAACGGGATCTCGACTTCGCTTCCGGCGGACGTGCAGGAGAGATACGTGCGCTCGATCCGCGGGCTGGAGCGGGCTCAGATCCTTCAGCCGGGCTATGCGATCGAATACGACTATGTCGACCCCCGCGCTCTGCGCGCCACGCTCGAAACCCGAGTTCAGCCAGGCCTCTATCTTGCTGGCCAGATCAATGGCACCACCGGCTATGAAGAGGCCGCTGCCCAGGGCCTCGTGGCCGGATTGAACGCCGCAGCCGAGGCTCTCGGGCGCGAGCCGGCCCGGTTTGAGCGCACCGGGAGCTATATCGGGGTGATGATCGACGATCTCATCACTCGCGGGGTGAGTGAACCATACAGGATGTTTACTTCGCGCGCCGAGTTCAGGCTGTCGCTGCGCGCGGACAATGCGGATCAGCGCCTCACCCCACTGGGGATTGCACTGGGATGTGTCTCGCCCGCGCGGGCTCGCGCGTTTTCTGATAAGTCGGACCAGCTCGCGACCGGGAAGGCCACGCTCGGCGGTCTGCGGATCAAGGCGCGTGACGCTGCGGCTGCAGGACTGCCCGTGAATACGGATGGGCCCACCAGAACTGCCCTGGAGCTCCTGACCTTCCCTGATGTCGACATGGCAAGCCTTGCTGCCATCTGGCCGGAGCTCAACGGCATCGCGCCGGAGATTCGCATCCAGTTGGGTCGGGACGCGCTTTATGCACAATATGTTGCGCGGCAGGAGCGTGATGTGGCGCGTATGCAGAGGGATGAGGCGTTGCAATTGCCCGAGGCGCTCGACTATTCGGAGGTCGTCGGCCTCACGACAGAGCAGAAGGTGAAGCTTTCTACGATTCGGCCCGAGACACTGGGTCAGGCTGCGCGGATCGAAGGTATGACGCCCGCGGCTCTGACCTTGCTTCTGGCGCGTATCCGGCATCTGGAAGGACGTCGATCGGCATGACCACTGCCCTGCGCGACAGCTTCGCGGCCCGGTTCAATGTTTCACGTGAAACACTGGACGCGCTGACGACCTACGAGACTCTGCTCCAGAAGTGGTCACCGAGCATCAATCTGGTTGCGAGATCCACGCTTGCTACCGTCTGGGAGCGGCACTTCCTCGACTCGGCGCAAGTTTTCGCCCATGCGCCGCAAGGGGCGACAAGTTGGCTGGATCTTGGATCCGGCGGGGGCCTGCCCGGCCTGGTCGTTGCGATCATGGCCCGAGAGCTGAATTCCGGATTGCGGGTTACGATGGTGGAAAGCGACATCCGCAAATGCGTGTTCCTGCAGGAAGTCGCGAGGCAGGTCGGCGTTTCGGTGAATGTCCGGAACATGCGTATCGAGGCGCTGCCCCCTGCACCGCATGATGTCGTTTCCGCCCGGGCGCTGGCGGCGTTGCCGCTCCTGCTCGCATATGCCGCACCTCACCTCGCTCCGGGAGGAAAATGTCTCTTTCTGAAGGGGGAAAGGGTCGAATCGGAATTGACCTCGGCCGCAGCTGATTGGCATATTGAGGTCGAGCAGATCGAGAGTCTGACCGACCCGGCCGCTCGGATCCTATCCATTTCGGAGGTTCACCGTGTCCATTGAGTCTTCTGACCGGTCCGACCGCGGCCAGATCATCGCGATTGCCAACCAGAAGGGAGGCGTGGGGAAAACCACCACCACCATCAATCTGGGGACGGCGTTGGCGGCCGTGGGGCGCAAGGTGCTGCTGGTCGATCTCGATCCGCAGGGCAATGCTTCGACCGGTCTGGGCATCACGGGCGAGAAGCGTGACATGAACACCTTCGATCTGCTGATGGGGGAGGCGGGGCTGGCCGATGTGCGCACGCCTACCGGTATTCCCAATCTCGATATAGCGCCGGCGACCACCGACCTGAGCTCGATCGATGTTGAATTGTACCGCGATTCCAACCGCACGCGCCGCCTGCGCGAGGCGCTGCGCGGCGCGGACGACCGGCGCATGCTCGAGAGCTATGACTACGTGCTGATCGACTGCCCGCCCTCGCTCAACCTGCTTACGGTGAACGCCATGGTGGCGGCGGATTCGGTGCTCGTGCCGCTGCAGTGCGAGTTCTTCGCGCTGGAGGGGCTGAGCCAGCTGCTTGTCACCATTCGCGAGATCCGCCAGGCGCAGAACCCGGAGTTGCGCGTTCAGGGGGTGGTTCTCACGATGTACGACCGGCGCAACAATCTCTCCGCCCAGGTCGAGGCAGATGTGCGGGAAAACCTGCAGGACATGATCTACGATACGGTCATCCCGCGGAACGTGCGCCTGTCGGAGGCGCCCTCTCACGCCATTCCGGCGCTGATCTACGACCACACCTGCGCCGGCAGTATCGCCTATCAGAAATTGGCCGCCGAGCTGCTCACGCGGGAGCATGATGCCCTCCGCGCTGGAGCTTAAGATATTGATATGAAAGAAGAAATCGTGAAGAAGCCGGAAAAGAGAGCGCTTGGGCGCGGCCTGTCTGCCCTGCTGGCCGATGTGAATGCGACCGAGGGCACGCCCTCGCCCGCGGCGCCGAAGTCTGCCGAGGCGAGCCTGCCGGTGGACCGTATCCGGCCGAACCCGGATCAGCCGCGCCGCGATTTCGGCGAGACCGAGCTTGCCGAGCTCGCCGCCTCCATCCGCGAGAAGGGCGTTCTGCAGCCCATCATCGTCCGGCCCGACCCGGAGAAGGACGGACATTTCCAGATCGTGGCCGGCGAGCGGCGCTGGCGGGCGGCGCAGCGGGCGCAGATCCACGAGATCCCCGCCCTCGTCCGGCCGCTGTCGGACAATGAGGTGCTCGAGTTCGGCATCATCGAGAACATCCAGCGGGCAGACCTGAACCCGGTCGAAGAGGCCATGGGCTATCGCCAGCTGATGGACCGGTTCGGCCACACGCAGGAGAAGCTGTCCGAGGCGATGGGCAAGAGCCGCAGCCATATCGCGAACCTGCTGCGCCTGCTCAACCTGCCCGAGGACGTGCTGCGCTGGCTGCGCGAGGGCAAGCTCTCCGCCGGCCATGCGCGGGCGCTGATCCCCTGCCCCGACCCCTCCGCCCTGGCGGCGGAGGTGATCCGCAAGGGTCTGTCGGTGCGCGAGACCGAGCGGCTGGCCAAGGCCGCCGCGAACCCCGTGCCGGAGCGGCCGAAGAAGCCCGCCGGGCTGGAGAAGGACGCCGACACGCGCCTGCTCGAGTCCGATCTCACCGCCCAGATCGGACTCAAGGTGAGCATCGCGCACAAGTCCGAGGCGGGTGGTGGCGAGGTGAAGATCGCCTATCGCAATCTCGAGGAGCTCGACGGGCTCTGCCAGCTCCTCTCCCGGGCCGACTGAGGCCCGGGTACGCGGGCGCTCAGCCGGGTGTCCGCGGCCCTTCCGGCCGGGTCCAGAGGAACACCAGCACCAGCGACAGCACCACCGCCTGGATGCCCAGCACGTAGCCGGGCACGCCGAGCGCGAGGGACAGCAGGAAGGCGGCCGCGATGGTGGCCGTCGCGATCAGCTTCACCCGCCGCCGGATGGCGCCGTGGCGCTGCCAGTCGGTGATCGGCGGGCCGAGGCGCGGATGCGTGGTGAGCCAGACGTGCAGCCGCTCGGAGGAGCGGCTGAAGCAGAAGGCCGCCAGCAGCAGGAAGGGCACGGTGGGCAGCAGCGGCAGCACCGCGCCGGCGATGCCCGCGAGCAAGCTCAGCAATCCGAGTGACAGCCAGAACAGGCGCATGGGGGTCTCCTCGACCGGGGCTCAGGCCAGCAGTTCGCGCAGGATGGCGTTGAGCAGCGGACGGCCGGTGCGGGTGGCGCCGATGCGGCTGCCGCGCTGCCACAACAGCCCGGCCTCCTCCAGCCCCGCCACGGTGTCGGGGCTCACCGCCGTGCCGCCGAGCGCGGCGTAGCGGGCGAGGTCGCTGCCCTCGGCGAGCCGAAGCGACATCAGCATGTATTCGGTGGCCTGGTCGGCGGCGGAGACGCTCTCTCGCAGGCTTTCGCCGCTGCCCTGCTCCGTGACCGCGGAAAGCCAGGACATGGGCTCACGGAGCGTCTCCGTGGCTGTGCGGCCGTCCTGCAGCGTGAGGCGGCCATGCGCGCCGGGGCCGATGCCGGCATAGTCGCCGTAGCGCCAGTAGATCCGGTTGTGGCGGCTCTCGGCGCCGGGGCGGGCGTGGTTGGAGATCTCGTAGCCGGGATAGCCCGCGGCCTCGCAGAGTTCCTGGGTGAGCTCGTACATGTCGGCGGCGAGGTCGGGCTCGGGCAGGCCCTTCAGGCGGCCGCGCTCGAACAGGTCGTGAAAGCGCGTGCCCGGCTCGATGGTGAGCTGGTAGAGCGACAGGTGGTCCACCGCCATGGAGAGCGCCTCGGAGAGTTCGGCGCGCCAGGCGTCGAGCTCCTGGCCCTGCCGGGCGTGGATCAGGTCGAAGCTCACGCGGTCGAACAGGCCACGGGCCACGTCGAAGGCGGCGCGGGCTTCGGCGGCGGAGTGCATGCGGCCGAGTGCCTTCAGCGCCCGGTCGTCGAGCGACTGGATGCCCATCGAGATGCGGTTCACGCCCGCGTCGCGGTAGCCGCGGAAGCGCCCGGCCTCCACCGAGGTGGGGTTGGCCTCGAGGCTGATCTCCGCCCCGGAGGCGAGGCGCCAGTGCGTGCCGATGGCCTCGATCACCGCTGCCACGGTCTCCGGCTCCATCAGGCTCGGGGTGCCGCCGCCGAAGAACACCGTGTCGACCTGCCGGTCGGGAGTTTCGGCCGCCACGCGGGCGATCTCGGCGGTGAGGGCCCTGCGCCAGGCGGCCTGGTCGACGCCCGCGCGCACATGGCTGTTGAAGTCGCAATAGGGGCACTTGGCCAGGCAGAACGGCCAGTGCACGTAGACGCCGAAGCCGCCCTGCTGCCAGTCCATGCTCACCCCCGGAACGCCGTGACTTCGATCTCCACCAGCATTTCCGGCCGGATCAGCTCCGCGATCACCATGGTGGCCGCGGGGCGGATCTCCCCCAGCGCCTCGCCAAGCACCGGGGTAAGTTCGGGCACCAGCGCGCGGTCGGTCACCGTGTACTGCACCCGGGCGATGTTCTCCATCCCGAAGCCCGCCTCGGCCAGCACCGAGGCGATGGTGGCCATGCAGTTGCGCGCCTGTGCGGCCACGCCCTCGGGCATGGTCATCGTGGCATAGTCGTAGCCGGTGACACCGGAGACGAAGCACCAGTCGCCCTGCACCACGGCGCGGGAATAGCCGATGTCGCGCTCCATGGGCGAGCCGGTGGAGATCAGGCGGCGTTCGGAGGCCATGGTCATTCCTTCGCGAAGGGGCCGGCGACGAGCTTTGCGAAAGCGTCGGCGCGGTGGCTGATGGCGTTCTTGCGCACCGGGTCCATCTCCGCGAAGGTCAGGTCCTGGCCGAGCGGGCGGAACACGGGGTCGAAGCCGTGGCCCATGTGGCCGCGCATCGGCCAGATGACATGGCCCTCGGCCTCGCCGCGGAAGATCTCGTCATGCCCGTCGGGCCAGGCGAGGCAGAGCGTGCACACGAAGCGCCCGGTGGCAGGCTCCGCGGCGCCGCGGGCGGCGATCTCGTCGTGCACCTTGTGCATCGCCATGGTGAAGTCGCGGCCCTCCGGCGTTTCGGCCCAGTTGGCGGTATAGACACCCGGCGCGCCGTCGAGCACGTCGACCTCCATGCCGGAATCGTCGGAGAGCGCGGGCAGGCCGGTGGCCTTCGCCGCCGCATGCGCCTTCAGCCGGGCGTTGCCGGCGAAATTGTCCTCGGTCTCCTCGGGCTCGGGCAGGCCGAGCGCGCCGGCCGAGACCACCTCCACGCCGAAGGGGGCGAGCAGCGCGCCGATCTCGTCCACCTTGCCGGCGTTGTGCGAGGCGATGACCAGCCGTGTCTCAGTGAATTTCCGCATCCTGTCCTCGTGTGGCTCTGCGTTACCGGGAATGTGGGGGGCATGCGGCCGCGCGGCAACTCGGGGAGAGCGGGGGCGGCCCGGAAGGGGGGCTCCGGGCCGCCGTCGCGGGGCCCGGAAGGGTCGGGCGCGGGGGCCCTTCAGGAAGGGTTCAGCCGGCGATGGCGGCCTTCTGGGCCTCCACCAGCTGCGCGGTGCCGGCCTCGGCCAGCGCCATCATGGCGTCGAGCTCGGCGCGGCTGAAGGTGGCGCCCTCGGCCGAGGCCTGGATCTCCACCAGCCCACCGCGGCCGGTCATCACGAAGTTCGCGTCGGTGCCGGCCTCGCTGTCCTCGGCATAGTCGAGGTCGAGCAGCGGCATGCCGCCGAAGATGCCGCAGGACACGGCCGCGACATGGTCGGTCAGCGGGTCCATCTTCACCTCGCCGGACTTCATCAGCCGGTTCACCGCGAGGCGCAGCGCCACCCAGCCGCCGGTGATCGAGGCGCAGCGGGTGCCGCCGTCGGCCTGCAGCACGTCGCAGTCGATGGTGATCTGCCGCTCGCCGAGGGCGGCGCGGTCGAGCCCGGCGCGCAGGGCGCGGCCGATCAGCCGCTGGATCTCCTGCGTGCGGCCGGTCTGGCCCTTTTTCGCCTCGCGCTGGTTGCGGCTGGTGGTGGCCCGGGGCAACATGCCGTATTCGGCCGTCACCCAGCCCAGCCCGGTGTTGCGCAGGAAGGGCGGCACCCGGGGCTCCAGCGAGGCGGTGCACAGCACCTGCGTGTTGCCGCAGCGGATCAGGCAGGAGCCTTCCGCGTGAAGCGAGACGCCGGTCTCGATGCTGACGGGACGAAGAGCGTCGGCCGCTCTGCCGGAAGGGCGCATGGGAACTCCTGTGTTTTCTCGGGTTCCGCATATCAGAGCGGCCGTGCCCGCGTCCAGCCGCGGGGGGTCCGCGGCCCGATGCACCATTGCCCCCGGGCCCGCACGGGCCCATGTTCGCCACAGGCCCGCAGGGCACAGGAGATCACGTATGCTGCTCGAGTTCCTCGCCACATGGGGTGTCGCCTACATCGCCATGGTGGCGGTCTATTTCGCCACCGGCCTCGCGCTCACCTGGTGGAACGCCCGCCACCCCGACCGGCGCATCCAGGAAAACCGCCGCGGCGAGAAGCGCATGGTGGAGGAGATCCGCCATTCACTCGCCGCGCTCGCGCTGTCCTCGCTGCTGCTCGCCACCGGGTATTTCGCGCAAGGCCAGGGCTGGACACCGGCGCCGCTGGAGCTGTCCTGGTGGTCCTTCCCGCTGGGCTTCGTGGTGTCGCTGGTGATCTTCGACGCCTGGTTCTACTTCGGCCACCGCCTGCTGCACTGGAAGCCCTTCTACCGGTTCCACGCCCTGCACCACAAATCGGTGGCGCCCACGGTGTGGAGCAACGACAGCTCGGGCCTCGTCGACACGCTCATCGAGCACGGGTTCTACCTCGTGGTGTGGTTCGTGCTGCCGGTGCCCGCGCTCTCGGTGTTCGCGCTGCGGCTGTTCGACCAGATCTCGGGGATGATCGGCCACGCCGGGTTCGAGTATTTCGCCGGCTCCTCCTCCCGCGCGCCCTCGCCGATGATCTGCTCCACCTTCCACGACCTGCACCACTCGCAGTTCCGCTACAATTTCGGCAACATCTTCTCCATCTGGGACCGGCTGCTGGGCACCGTCCACCCGGATTACGACGGCATGGTGCGGCGCATGGAGGCCGGCGAAACGCCCGGAAAGGCCACCAGCCGCCATTGACCGCACGTGCCCGCACGGTATCCTTGGGGCCCACCCTCGGACGGATCGGATGAACAAGGACAATTCCACTCTCGCCAGCCTCAACGAGCGCAGCCGCGCGGTGTTCCGCCAGCTCGTGGAGACCTACCTCGAGACCGGCGAGCCCGTGGGCTCGCGCACCCTGTCGCGCAGCCTGGCGGAGTCGCTCTCCCCCGCCTCGATCCGCAACGTGATGCAGGACCTGGAGGAACTCGGCCTGCTCGACAGCCCGCATGTCTCGGCCGGGCGCATCCCCACCCATTCCGGCCTGCGCCTCTTCGTCGACGGCCTGCTCGAGATCGGCGACGTGACCGGCGAGGAGCGCAGCGAGATCGAGCGCAACCTCGGCCAGCCCGAGCCCGACATGGCCGGCGTGCTCGACCGTGCCGGCGCCCTGCTCTCCGGCCTCACCCATGGCGCGAGCCTGGTGCTGGCGCCTAAATACGAGGCGCCGATCAAGCATATCGAGTTCGTGCCCCTCTCGGGGGACAACGCGCTCGCCGTGCTGGTGATGGAGGACGGGCATGTCGAGAACCGGCTGATGAACCCGCCGCCGGGCATGACCCCCTCGGCGATGCAGGCGGCGTCGAACTTCCTCAACGCCGTGCTGCGCGGCCACACGCTGGCCGAGGTCAAGACCGTCATCGCCCGGCAGATCGCCGAGCGCCGGCAGGAGCTCGACACCCTGGCCCAGAGCCTCGTCGAGCAGGGCCTCGCGATCTGGGACGGCCAGGGCAGCCCCACGCCCGACCGGCTGATCGTGCGCGGCCGCTCCAACCTGCTCGACAATGTCGCCGCCGGCGACCTCGACCGCATCCGCCAGCTCTTCGACGATCTGGAGCGCAAGCAGGACATCACCCAGCTGCTCGACCTCGCGCAGGAGGGCGACGGTGTGCGGGTTTTCATCGGATCGGAGAACAAACTCTTCTCACTTTCCGGTTCCTCTCTGGTTATTTCTCCTTATATGAACGCCGACCGCCGGATCATCGGGGCCGTCGGCGTGATCGGCCCCACCCGGCTCAACTATGGACGGATCGTTCCGATCGTGGATTATACGGCCCGGCTCGTGGGCCGGCTGATGTCCGGTCGGACAAACACGGGATGAACGCAAACATGACGACCAATCCTCAGGACGACATGCGCGACGACGTCGAGCAGCAGCCCGCCGAAGCGACTGCGGCCGAGCAGGAAGACGCGCTCGACCCGCGCGAGGCAGAGCTCCTCGCCGTGACCACCGAGCGTGACGAGCTGAAGGACCGGCTGCTGCGCGCGCTCGCCGAGAACGAGAACATCCGCAAGCGCGCCGAGCGTGACCGCCGCGACGCCGAGGCCTACGGCGGCACCAAGCTCGCCCGCGACCTGCTCTCGGTGCATGACAACCTCGGCCGTGCCCTCGGCATGATCGACGACGAGATGCGCGAGAAGCTCAGCGCCGTGGTCGAGGGGCTCGAGCTCACCCAGCGCGAGCTGGTCTCCACCTTCGCCAAGCACAAGATCGAGAAGATCAGCCCCGCCGTGGGCGAGAAGTTCGATCCCAAGCTGCACCAGGCGATGTTCGAGGCCCCGGTGCCCGGCGCCGAGCCCGGCTCGGTCATCCAGGTGATGGTCGAGGGCTTCACCATCTCCGACCGCCTGCTGCGCCCCGCCCAGGTGGGTGTCGCCGCCGCCCTGCCCGCCGAGGCCCGGGCCGAGGGCTGAGCCCCTCCGGCGCCGCC
This sequence comes from Oceanicella sp. SM1341, assembly GCF_003448965.1. Classification (GTDB taxonomy): domain Bacteria; phylum Pseudomonadota; class Alphaproteobacteria; order Rhodobacterales; family Rhodobacteraceae; genus Paroceanicella. The sequence goes on along the minus strand of NZ_QRGC01000006.1, from coordinate 75,222 downwards.
CCGCCCGGGCGGCGCCATCCCGAGCGACCGGCCGCGGCGGAGCACCCCGGGGCCGGCGCCTGCCCCGCCGGAGGCGTGATCCCGCGCCCCCGGGCGGTGCATCTCCGGGCGGCCCACGCCGGCCGGGGGTGATCCGGGTTCCCCGCCCGGGACAGGTCCGCTCCCGCGCGACGCCCCCCGAAAGCTGAACCTGAACCTGAACCGGCCGGGGCCGGACTCTCTCGCACCGAGAAATAACTCCCGCCCCGCGGGCGGCCCGTGCTATGCGCAGGGCGTTCCGTTGCGAAGGGAGACTTGCCATGCCCACAGGCCTGCGCGCCATGCCGATGCTCTCGGTCACCGATGTCGAGGCCAGTGCCGATGCGCTTGCCCGCGGCTTCGGCTTCGAGGCGGCCGGGTTCTGGCGCGGGGATGACGGCGCGGCGCAGTTCTCCATCCTGCGGCTCGGGCTGGTGACGCTGGGCCTGCGCCGGGTCGAGGCGGTGGCCCCCGCGCCGGGCTGGGCCGCCTATGTCTATGTCGATGACGTGGAGGCGATCGCCGATCTCGGCCGCGCCGGCGGTTTCGCCGTGTCCGGCCCCGAGGCCCGCCCCTACGGCACCCGCGAGGTCGAGGTGACCGACCGCGACGGCAACGTGATCTGCTTCGCCCTCGACCTGCGCCCCGGCGCCGACGGCCCGGGCCTCTGAAACCCGGTCTCTGATCGTGCCGCGGCAGGCGGTCTGCCCGATTTCGGCACCGCTGTCTGTGACGCGGATCACACTCGTATCGGAAAGGGCGTTTGCACAGCGCGCATGCGCCGGTCTACGATCCCCCACCGAGGTGGCGCAAACCGGACGGGAGTGAATGGACCGCACCCTGCTGCAATTCGTGTGGAAGAGCTCCTGGCGGGATCAGCTGATCATCGTCATCGCCTCGCTCGTCTCCTTCCCGATCATCCTCGCGACGCTCTACATCCCGAAGCTGATCGTCGACGAGGCCCTGCGCGGCGAGAACTTCCCCAAGTCCTACCTGGGCATGGAGCTGGAACAGCTCGATTTCCTGATCGCGCTCTGCGCCTCGCTGCTGGCGCTGATCATCGTCAACAACGGGGTGAAGTACTTCATCAACGTGCAGAAGGGGCTCACGGGCGAGCGCCTGCTGCGCCGGCTGCGCTACGTGGTGTTCGAGCGGGTGACGCTCTTCCCCCTGCCCCGGCTGCGCAACACCTCGCCCGGCGAGGTGGTGCAGATCGTCGCCGCCGAGGTGGAGCCCATCGGCGGTTTCGCCGGCGAGATGGTGGCGACACCGGTCTACCAGGGTGGCCAGCTGCTGGTCTACATCGGCTTCATCCTGGCGCAGGACCCGTTCCTCGGCCTTGCTGCCATCTTCCTCTTCCCCGTGCAGGCCTACGTGGTGCCCAAGGTGCAGCGCATCGTGGTGCGGCTGGTGCAGAAGCGCATCCGCAACGTGCGCTCGATGACCGCCGAGATCAACGAGGCCGTCGGCGGCATGGAGGCGATGCGCATCAACGACGCCCGGGAATGGCACCTGGCGCGCATGTCGGAGCGGCTCTACACCAACTTCCGCATCCGCTACCGCATCTTCCTGCTCAAATACGCCATCAAGTTCGCGAACAACGTGATCAACAACATCACGCCGTTCTTCTTCTACTCCTTCGGCGGCTACCTGGTGATCCAGGGCCGGATGGAGCTGGGCGCGCTGGTGGCCATCCTCGCCGCCTACAAGGACATCGCCTCGCCCTGGCGCGAGCTGCTGAACTACTACCAGTCCTACTCCGATATCTCCGCCCGCTACGACGCCGTCTACGACGCCTACGGCCGCGAGCGCCTGGTGGGCCGGCCCGAGCCGGTGCGGCTGCAGGGCGAGGAGATCGTGCTGGACAACATCGGCTCCGACGTGCCGCTGGAGGCCGGCGGGGTGGAGGAGGTCTCCCTCACCATCCGCCCGGGCCAGACCGTGGTGGTGCTGGGCGAGGAGGAGGGCGGCCGCACCGTGCTGCTCAAGCTCATCGCCGGGCTGGCCCTGCCGGCGCGCGGCACGGTGCGCGTGGGCTCGGAGCGCGGGCGCGACGTGCTCACCCGCGCCTACCGCGACCTCGCGCATGTCACCCGGGCGCCGCACATCCTCTCCGGCACCTTCCGCGAGAACGTGGCCTATTCGCTGCTCGGCCAGCAGGGCCATGGCGAGAAGCCGGAGGACTGGGCCCGCCGCGAGCGCGAGGCGCGGCTCACCGGCGCCACGCCGGAGAACCCCGAGATGGACTGGGTGGACTACGAGCGCATCGGCATCCGCGACGCCGAGGCCTTCGACGCCTACGTGCTCGAGATCCTCGGCGCGCTCGGCCTCACCCGCGAGCTGTTCATCCGCGGGCTCTGGACCCGGCTCGACCCCCGGCGCGAGCCGCAGCTCGCCGAGCAGGCGATGGCGGCGCGCCAGCTCGTGACGCGGGACGCGGATGCCGGCCTCAGCGGGCTCGTTGAACGCTGGCAGCGCGATGCCTATCTGGAAAATGCGACGCTGGCCGAAAACCTGTTCTTCGGGGTTCCGGATTCCCCGAAGATGCGCTCGGCGACCCTGGCCCGGCGGACCGATGTCCGCAAGGCGCTGGTGGCGACGGGCATGGAGGAGGAGGTGCTGCGCATCGGCCTCGAGGCGGCGGAAATGCTGGTCGAGCTGCTGGGCTCGCTCGGGCGCGACGGTGCGCTGGTCGAGCAGCTCGGGCTCATCGAGCACGCCGAGATCGAGGATTACGCCCGCATCGTGGCCGCGCAGCGCCGGCGCTCGCTGCGCTGGCTGTCGCGGGGCGACAAGGTGATGCTGATGCGCCTCGCCTTCGAGATCGTGCCGCTGCGCCACCGGCTCGGCGTGCTCGACAGCCCGGAGCGGCGCGAGCGCATCGTGAAGGCCCGCCGGCCGCTGCGCGCGCGCATCGACGCCGAGGGCTGGCTGCACTACTTCGACGACACGGGCTACCTGCCCGGCCTGCCGCTGATCGAGAACGTGCTCGGCGGCCGCCCCCGCATCGACCGCCGCGACGCGCAGCCGCCCGTGGAGCAGCGGCTGGGCCAGGCGATGCTGAGCCATGACATCCACCAGTTCGTGATCGCGGCCGGGCTGCGCACGGAAGTTGGGCTGGCGGGCAGCACGCTCTCGCCCTCGCAGGCGCGCCGGGTGGCGCTGGCCCGGGCGCTGGCGGCCAAGCCGGCCCTGCTGGTGCTCGACGGCGTGGCGGACGACAGTTCGGACAACCATCGCGCCCTGCGCGAGGCGATGGAGAAGATCCAGCCCGGGGGCACCCGTGTCTTCGGCACCCAGAACGAGGCCCTGGCGCGCGAGGCGGACCTTGTGGTCCGCCTGTCCCGGGGCAAGGTCGTGGCCTCCGGGCCACCGTCGGAAATCTTCGCGTCGGACGACGCGGCATGAGTACAGGAGGTTGTTCAGCATGAGCCTGTCCCGGGAATGCGAGATACTGCGGCACTCACCCCTCTTCGCCGGGGTGGACCTTGCCCAGCTCAAGCTGCTGGTGCTCATGGCGGAGAACCGCACCTTCCATGACGGCGAGTGCCTGATGCGCCAGGGCGAGGACGGCAACGCCGCCTTCGTGCTGCTCAACGGCGACGCCGAGATCCTGGTCGAGGCGCATGGCAAGGACACGGCCGTGGCCCGGGTGGGCGCCCATGAGGTGGTGGGCGAGATGGCCCTGCTCACCGAGGGGCCGCGCAGCGCCACGGTGCGCGCGCTCGGCACCGTGCAGGCCCTGCGCATCGACCGCACCACCTTCCTCAAGCTGCTCAAGCAGTTCCCGGAAATGGGGCTGGAGCTGCTGCGGGTGATGACAGACCGGCTGGAACACACCACGGCCGAGCTCGCCAACGCCCGCGCCGCCCTCGCCTGCGCCGCCTCGGGCAGCTCCGGGTCTCCGGCATGAGCCAGGAAAGCGCCGGAACCAGCGGACAGTCGAAGCCGGGCCCGGTGCGCCTGCGGGTCTGGGGTTGCCGCGGCTCCCTGCCCGTGCCCGACCCCGCGATGCGCCGCTACGGCGGCGACACGACCTGCTTCGAGCTCGTCGGGCCGGAGGGCAAGGGACTGGTGATCGACTGCGGCTCGGGCCTGCGCGGGCTCGGCCAGTCCATGCTTTCCGCCCCGAAGGCGCGCACCGACATCCTGCTAAGCCACAGCCATTTCGACCACCTGATCGGCCTGGGCTTCTTCATGCCGCTGGTCACCGGCCAGTCCGAGGTGACCATCTGGACCGGCCAGGAGCCCGGCACGGTGCGCGAGGCGCTGGAGCGGCTCTATGGCCCGCCGCTCTGGCCCATCCGCATCCCCGACAAGTACCGCCTGCCGCTGTGCCAGCTCGAGCCGCGCTCCGAGATCGGCGGCGCCCGGGTGCAGACCTTCCCGCTCAACCACCCCGGCGGCTGCACCGGCTTCCGCATCGAGCTCGGCGGGCGGGTGATCGTCTCGGTCACCGACCATGAGCACGGCGTGCCGGAGATCGACGCCCAGGTCATCGCCATGGCCCGCGGCGCCGACCTGATGCTCTACGATGCCGCCTATTCCAACGCCGAGTACCCGCTGCGCCGCGGCTGGGGCCATTCCACCTGGGAAGTCGGGCTGAAGGTGGCCGAGGCCGCCGCCGTGAAGCAGACCCTGCTCGTCCACCACTCCCCCCATTCCACCGACGAGATGCTGGATGCCGCCGCCCTCGCCCTCGCCGCCGCACCGGTGCGCTGGCAGTTCGCGCGCGACGGGATGGAGCTGGAGTTGTGAGCCCGATCTCCGTCCGCGGCGCGCTCTGGTTCCGCGGCTTCCTCAGCCGCGAGGCGCAGGAGCGGCTGGTGGAGGAGATCCGCGCCGTGGTGGCCGCGGCGCCGCTGTTCACCCCGGTCACCCGCCGGGGCCTGCCGCTGTCGGTGCGCATGACCTCGGCCGGCCGCTGCGGCTGGGTGTCGGACCGGCGCGGCTACCGCTACGAGCCCCGCCACCCCGACGGCATGCCCTGGCCGCCGCTGCCCCCCACCGTCGCCGCCGCCTGGGAGGCGATCTCCGGCTGGCCCGCCCCGCCGGACTGCTGCCTGGTGAACTGGTACGACCCCGGCGCCCGCATGGGCCTGCACCAGGACCGCGACGAGGCGGATTTCTCCGCCCCCGTGCTGTCGCTCTCGCTCGGCGACACCGGCGTGTTCCGCATCGGCGCCGAGACCCGCGGTGGCCGGACCGACCGTATCGACCTCGCCAGCGGCGACGCGCTGCTGCTCACCGGCCCCTCGCGCCTCGCCCATCACGGCATCTCGCGCATCCTGCCCGGCAGCTCCACCCTCCTGCCCGCCCCGGGGCGCATCAACCTCACCTGCCGCGTGGTGGGCTGAGGGCGGTTTTCGTTTGCGTATAACTGAACACGCGTTCACTTTTACACAAAACGAATCATGGGGAGGAATGCCGTGTTCACCGCATCGATGAGCTTCGACCTCGGCGAGGACATCGCCGCCCTGCGCGAACTCGTGCACCGCTGGGCGCAGGAGCGCGTGGCGCCGATGGCCGCCGAGATCGACCGCTCGAACGCCTTTCCCCCCGAGCTGTGGGAGGAGATGGGCGCGCTCGGCATCCTCGGCGTGACGGTGGACGAGGCCTACGGCGGCGCCGGCATGGGCTATCTCGCCCACACGGTGGTGGTGGAGGAGATCGCCCGCGCCTCGGCCTCGGTCTCGCTCTCCTACGGCGCGCACTCCAACCTCTGCGTGAACCAGATCCGCCTCAACGGCTCGGAGGAGCAGAAGCGGAAATACCTGCCGGGGCTGATCTCGGGCGAGCACGTGGGCGCGCTGGCGATGTCCGAGGCCGGTGCCGGCTCCGACGTGGTCTCCATGCGCCTGCGCGCCGAGCGCCGGAACGACCGCTACGTGCTCAACGGCACGAAATACTGGATCACCAACGGCCCGGACGCCGACACGCTCGTGGTCTACGCCAAGACCGACCCCGAGGCCGGCGCCCGCGGCCTCACCGCCTTCATCGTCGAGAAGACCATGAAGGGTTTCTCCACCAGCCCGCATTTCGACAAGCTGGGCATGCGCGGCTCCAACACCGCCGAGCTGATCTTCGAGGATGTGGAGATCCCCTTCGAGAACGTGCTGGGCGAGGAGGGGCGCGGCGTGAACGTGCTGATGTCCGGGCTCGACTACGAGCGCGTGGTGCTCTCGGGCATCGGCTGCGGGATCATGGCCGCCTGCATGGACCACGTGATGCCCTACATGCATGAGCGCAAGCAGTTCGGCCAGAAGATCGGCGATTTCCAGCTCATGCAAGCCAAGATCGCCGACATGTACACCGCCATGAACACCTCCCGCGCCTATGTCTATGCCGTGGCCGGCGCCTGCGACCGCGGGCAGGTGACCCGGCAGGACGCCGCCGCCTGCGTGCTCTACGCCTCCGAGCGAGCGATGGAACAGGCCGTGCAGGCGGTGCAGGCCATGGGCGGCGCCGGCTTCATGAACGAAAGCCCGGTCTCGCGGCTGATGCGCGACGCGAAGCTGATGGAGATCGGCGCCGGCACCTCGGAGATCCGCCGCATGCTCTGCGGCCGCGAGCTGATGCGGATCACCTCCTGATGGCGGTCCTGCAGAGCGCCTTTGCCCCGGGCTCGGAAGCCGCCCGGGCCAACCGCGCCGCCCATGAGGCCGCGCTGGCCGAGGTGGCCGAGGCCGCCCGCCTCGCGGCCGAGGGCGGCGGCGAGGGCCCGCGCGCCCGCCATGTCGCGCGCGGCAAGATGCCCCCGCGCGAGCGCGTGGCAAACCTGCTCGACCCCGGCTCCCCTTTCCTCGAGATCGGCGCCACCGCGGCGCACGGGCTCTACGACGGCGCCGCCCCCTGCGCCGGGCTCATCGCCGGCATCGGCCGGGTCTCGGGCCGCGAGGTGATGGTGCTGTGCAACGACGCCACGGTGAAGGGCGGCACCTACTACCCGCTCTCGGTGAAGAAACACCTGCGCGCGCAGGAGATCGCCGCCGAGAACCGCCTGCCCTGCGTCTACCTGGTGGATTCCGGCGGCGCCAACCTGCCCAACCAGGACGAGGTCTTCCCCGACCGCGACCATTTCGGCCGCATCTTCTACAACCAGGCCCGCATGTCGGCCGCCGGCATCGCCCAGATCGCCGTGGTCATGGGCTCCTGCACCGCCGGCGGCGCCTATGTGCCCGCCATGTCCGACGTCACAATCATCGTGCGCGAGCAGGGCACCATCTTCCTCGCCGGCCCGCCGCTGGTGAAGGCCGCAACGGGAGAGGTGGTGACCGCCGAGGATCTCGGCGGCGGCGACGTGCACACCCGGCTCTCCGGCGTGGCCGACTACCTCGCCGAGGACGATGCCCATGCCCTCGCCCTCGCCCGGCAGGCGGTGTCGAACCTCGGCGCCGGGGCCGGCGCGCGCATCGCCCTGCAGGCGCCCGAGCCGCCGCTCTACGACCCGGCGGAGATCTTCGACGTGGTGCCCGCCGACCTGCGCACCCCCTACGACATCCGCGAGGTGATCGCCCGGCTGGTCGACGGCTCGCGCTTCGACGAGTTCAAGGCGCGCTTCGGCACCACGCTGGTCTGCGGTTTCGCCCATGTCGAGGGCTGCCCGGTGGGCATCATCGCCAACAACGGCGTGCTGTTCTCCGAGAGCGCGGTGAAGGGGGCGCATTTCGTCGAACTCTGCTCGCAGCGGCATGTCCCGCTGGTGTTCCTGCAGAACATCACCGGCTTCATGGTGGGCCGGAAATACGAGGCCGAGGGCATCGCCCGCCACGGCGCCAAGCTGGTCACCGCCGTCGCCACCACCGCGGTGCCGAAGATCACCCTGCTGGTCGGCGGCTCCTTCGGTGCGGGAAACTACGGCATGGCCGGCCGGGCCTACCAGCCGCGCTTCCTGTGGACCTGGCCCACCAGCCGCATCTCGGTGATGGGCGGCGAGCAGGCGGCCGGCGTGCTCGCCACCGTCCGCCGCGAGGGGATCGAGCGCAAGGGCGGCACCTGGTCGGCCGAGGAGGAGGCCGCCTTCAAGGCCCCGACGCTGGAGATGTTCGCCCGCCAGTCCCACCCGCTCTACGCCTCGGCTCGGCTCTGGGACGATGGCATCATCGACCCGCGCCGCAGCCGCGACGTGCTGGCCCTCTCGCTCTCCGCCGCGCTGAACGCCCCCATCGAAGAGACGCGCTTCGGCGTGTTCCGCATGTGAGGTTGCCGTCATGATCCGCAAGATCCTCATCGCCAACCGCGGCGAGATTGCCACCCGTGTCATCGCCACCGCCCGCCGGCTCGGCATCGCCACCGTGGCGGTCTACTCGGACGCCGACGCGGCCGCCCTGCACGTGGAGATGGCCGACGAGGCGCTGCGCCTCGGGCCCGCGCCCGCCGCCGAGAGCTACCTGCGCGGCGACCTCGTGATCGCCGCGGCGCGGGCGGCGGGGGCGGATGCCATCCACCCCGGCTACGGCTTCCTCTCGGAAAACCCCGGCTTCGTGGAGGCGGTGGAGGCGGCCGGCCTCACCTTCATCGGCCCCTCGGCGGCGGCCATCCGCGCCATGGGGCTGAAGGACGCCGCCAAGCGGCTGATGGAGGAGGCGGGCGTGCCCGTGGTTCCCGGCTATCACGGCGAACGGCAGGAGCCGGAGTTCCTCGCCGCCGAGGCCGCCCGCATCGGCTTCCCGGTGCTGGTGAAGGCGCGCGCCGGCGGTGGCGGCAAGGGCATGCGCCGCGTCGACGCGCCCGAGGGTTTCGCCGCCGCGCTCGAGGGCGCGCAGCGCGAGGCGAGTGCCGCCTTCGGCGACCCCGCGGTGCTGATAGAGAAATACGTCACCGCCCCGCGGCACATCGAGATCCAGGTCTTCGGCGACAGCCATGGCAACGCGGTGCACCTCGGCGAGCGGGACTGTTCGCTGCAGCGCCGCCACCAGAAGGTGATCGAGGAGGCCCCCGCCCCCGGCATGACCCCCGAGATGCGCGAGGCGATGGGCGCCGCCGCCGTGCGCGCCGCACAGGCCATCGGCTATTCCGGCGCCGGCACCATCGAGTTCATCGTCGACGGCTCCGAGGGCCTGCGCCCGGACCGGTTCTGGTTCATGGAGATGAACACCCGCCTGCAGGTGGAACACCCGGTGACCGAGGCGGTGACCGGGCTCGACCTGGTGGAATGGCAGATCCGCGTCGCCTCCGGCGAGGCGCTGCCGCGTGAGCAAGGCGAGATCACCCTCACCGGCCATGCCTTCGAGGCCCGGCTCTATGCCGAGGACGCGGGCCGCGGCTTCCTGCCCGCCACCGGCCGCCTCGCCCACCTGCGCTTCCCGCCCGGCGTGCGCGCCGACACCGGGGTGCGCGCGGGCGACGAGATCAGCCCCTGGTATGACCCGATGATCGCCAAGCTGGTGGTGCACGGCCCGACGCGGGAAACCGCGCTCACCGCCCTCGCCCGCGCGCTCGACGCCACGGAAGTGGCCGGCACGGTGACCAACATCGCCTTCCTCGCCGCCCTCGCCCGCCACGAAGGCTTCGGGCGCGGCGCGGTCGACACCGGGCTCATCGAGCGCGATCTCGCCGCCCTGCTGCCGCCCGAGGGGCCGCCGCCGGCCTGGCTGCTCGCCCTCGCCGCCATCGGCGCCGCCGGGCTCGAGGCGCCCGCCCCCCGGCAGGGCTTCACCCTCTGGGGGCCGCTGCGCCGCAGCGTCGCGCTGATAGTTGACGCGGAGCCCGTGGAGGTCATCATCGAGGTGGAGGGCCCGGGACGCTTCACGGCAGAGGTGGCGGGCCACCGCCTTGCCATCGCCCTGCCCGGCCCGGACCAGGCCGAGATCGACGGCCACCGCCGGGCGGTGCGCATCCTGCGCCATGCCGGGGGCGTGAGCGTGTGGAGCGGCGGGCGCGCCTGCTACGCTGCCCTGCCCGACCCGCTCACCGCCGCGGCGGAGGCCGGCGCGGGAGGCGATTCCGTGCTGGCCCCGATGCCCGGCCTTGTGAAACATGTGGGCGTGCGCGCCGGCGCCACGGTCGAGAAGGGCCGGCCGCTCGCCATTCTGGAGGCAATGAAGATGGAACACACCCTCACCGCGCCGCGCGACGGCATCATCGCCGAGGTGCTGGTCGCCGAAGGCGCGCAGGTGGCCGACGGCGCCCTGCTGATGCGGCTGGAGCCCGAGGCATGAGCCGCGACGTCACCCTGTTCGAGATGGGCCCGCGCGACGGGCTGCAGAACGAGAAACGCCCCATCGCCACCGCCGACAAGGTGGCGCTGGTCGACATGCTGAGCGCCTGCGGCTTCGCCAAGATCGAGGTCACCAGCTTCGTCTCGCCGAAATGGGTGCCGCAGATGGCCGACGCGGCCGAGGTGATGGCCGCCATCGCCCGCCGCCCCGGCGTGGCCTACACCGTGCTCACCCCCAACCTGCGCGGGCTCGAGGGCGCGCTCGCGGCGAAGGCCGACGAGGTGGCGGTGTTCGGCGCCGCCTCCGAGGGGTTCTCGCGCGCCAACATCAACTGCTCGGTCGAGGAAAGCCTGGAGCGCTTCCGCCCGGTGGCCGAGGCAGCACTGGCCGCCGGCGTGCCGGTGCGCGGCTATGTCTCCTGCGTGACCGACTGCCCCTATGACGGCCCGGTGGCCCCCGCCGCCGTGGCCCGCGTGGCCGGAGCGCTGGCCGAGATGGGCTGCTACGAGGTGAGCCTGGGCGATACCATCGGCCACGGCACGCCCGAGAGCATCGGCGCCATGCTCGACGCCGTGCTCGCCGTGCTGCCGGCCGAGCGCCTCGCCGGCCATTACCATGACACCAAGGGCCGCGCGCTCGACAACATCCGCGTGAGCCTGGAGCGCGGCCTGCGCGTGTTCGACGCCGCGGTGGGTGGCCTGGGCGGCTGCCCCTATGCCCCCGGCGCGCGCGGCAATGTGGCCACCGAGGCGGTGCAGGGCCTGATGGAAAGCCTCGGCCTCTCCACCGGGCTCGACGCGCAACGGCTTGGGGAAGCGGCGCAATTCGCCCGCTCCCTGCGCAGCGAGGAGGCGCGCGCATGAGCACGATCCGCATCGAGACCGATGCGCGCGGGGTCGCCACCCTCACCCTCACCCGGCCCGACAAGCACAACGCCATCTCGGCGGAAATGATGTCCGATCTCGCCTCCGCCGCCGAGAGCCTCGGCATGGACAGCGCGGTGCGCGTGGTGGTGCTGGCCGGCGAGGGCGCGAGCTTCTGCGCCGGCGGCGACCTCACCTGGATGAAGGAGCAGTTCGCCGCCTCGCGCAAGCAGCGCGAGAAGGAGGGCCGGCGCCTCGCCCGCACCTTCGGCGCGTTCAACGACCTGCCCAAGCCGCTCATCGCCCGGGTGCACGGCGCGGCCTATGGCGGCGGGCTGGGGCTGATCTCGGTCTGCGACATGGTGGTGGCGGCCGAGGAGGCGCGCTTCGGCTTCACCGAGACCCGGCTGGGGCTGATCCCGGCCACCATCTCGCCCTACGTGATCGCCCGCATGGGCGAGGGCCGGGCGCGGCAGGTGTTCATGTCCTCGCGCATCTTCGGCCCGGAGGAGGCGGTGGCGCTGGGGCTGGTGGGCCGCGTGGTGCCCGCCCCCGATCTGGACGCCGCGATCGAGGCCGAGGTGGCGCCCTATCTCTCCGTGGCGCCCGAGGCGGTGGCCGCCTCCAAGGCGCTGGCCCGCTCGCTGGGCCCGGTGATCGACGACGCGGTGATCGACGATACCATCCGCCGCCTGGCCGACACCTGGGAAGGTGCCGAGGCGCAGGAGGGCGTGGGCGCCTTCCTCGCGCGGCGCAAGCCCTCCTGGAAGGCCTGAGGCGCCCGGGCCCTGGCGCGGTGCCGGCCCGGCGGACACCCCCGGGCCCCCGGGCTCGGGCACCGTCACGCCGGCGCGCGCTTGACGGGTGCGGGGCGGCCGGGGAAGAGTGGCGGGCATGAAACGCATCGTCCTCACCCGCCGCTGGCCCGCCACCGTCGAAGCCGTTCTCTCCGAGCGCTACGACGCCGTCCTCAACCCCGATGACCGGCCGCTCTCCGCGCCCGAGCTGCGCGCCGCGCTGGAGGGGGCCGACGCCGTCCTCACCACGGTGACCGACAAGCTCGACGCCGGGGTGCTCAAGCCCGGCATCCGCGCGAAGATCCTCGGGAATTTCGGCGTCGGCATCTCGCATATCGACCTCGCGGCGGCGAAGGCGGCCGGGCTTTCGGTGGTCAACACCCCCGGCGTGCTCACCGATGCCACCGCCGATATCGGCATGACCCTGCTGCTGATGTCCGCCCGCCGCGCCTCGGAGGGCGAGGCGCTGGTGCGGGCCGGCAAGTGGCAGGGCTGGACCCCCACCCAGCTCATCGGCAGCCACGTGACGGGCAAGACCATCGGCATCGTCGGCATGGGGCGCATCGGCATCGCCATGGCCCGGCGGGCGCATTACGGCTTCGGCATGGACGTGGTGTTCCACAACCGCTCGAAAGTGGCGGAGACCGGCATTCCCGGCGCGCGGCAGCTGCCGCTGGAGGAGGTGCTGGCCGCGGCCGATTTCCTCTCGCTCCACCTGCCCGGCGGCGCGGAAAACCGCCACCTGATCGACGCCGCGGCGCTCTCGAAGATGAAGCCCACCGCGCATCTCATCAACACCGCCCGCGGCGAGGTGGTGGACGAGGCGGCGCTGGTGGCGGCGCTGAAGGCGGGCGCGCTGGCCGGGGCCGGGCTCGACGTGTTCGAGAACGAGCCGAAGCTGCACCCCGAGCTCGCCGGCCTGCCGATGGTGAGCCTGCTGCCGCATCTCGGCTCGGCCACCGACGAGACGCGCCACGCCATGGGCATGAAGGTGGTCGACAATCTCGACGCCTTCTTTGCCGGGAAGACGCCCCCCGATCTTTGCTGACCGATCTTTGCTGAGGCTCAGCCGGCGTTCGGCACGTCGAGCACCGGTGTCTCGCCCAGTGGCACCGGGCCGATGCGCACCTGCCCGCCGGAGAAGGTGAGCGGCGCGCGCAGCGTGTCGGGGTCGCCCGAGAGCATGGCGACCACGCCGAGGCCGGCTTCCAGCGTGCCGTAGAGGTCGCGCGGCACCAGCCCGGCCTCCACCGCGGTCTGCAGCATGCGCTTCCAGTTCTGCGCGGTGATCTCCAGCTCGCCCTCCGGCTGGCCGAGCTGGTTCACCCGCAGCCGGCCGCGGGCCGAGAAGCGCAGGTCTCCCCACAGGATGTCGGCCTTGCGCAGCGCCATCGCGCTCAGCACCGGCTTGCGCCCCTCCACCGAGCGGCGGTTCCACGGGCTGTCGAAGGCGAGCGTGGTGTCGAGCGAGACATGGTCCAGCAGCGGGGCGAGCACCCCCTGCCCCTCGATCAGCCCGCGCAGCATGTCCGGCACCTCCAGCCGCCGGGCCTCCAGCGAGACATCGTAGGAATTCTCCGGCGCACTGCCGTCGGCCGCGCGGCGCACCGCCAGCACCCCGTGCTGCAGCCGCGCCTCCCAGCCGAGGGAGGAGCGGGCCGACACCCCGTCCATCTCGATGGTGCTGCCCTCCAGGTCGAGGTCGGTCGAGGGCCGGAAGCGCACCGAGCCGCGCAGGGTCTCGCCGCTCACCGTCACGGTCTGCTCGGGCGTGGAGATGCGCTGCTCGCCGGGCCAGGCGGCGATGATGTGGTTGGGCCGGTAGGCCAGCGCCATCACCTGGAACTCCGGCGCGTGCCAGGCCCAGCCCTCCTGCGGCTCGGCCAGCGAGAGGTCCTCCACCAGAGTGTCGAAGCGGAACGGGAAGCCGGTGACGGAAATGCGCCCGGCCTCCGCCAGCCAGCCCTCGGAGCGCCGGTCTTCCAGCCAGCCCTCGTAGGCCTTTTGCTGTGCCCCGGCGGCGAAGAACCACCAGCCCGACCAGCCGAGCGCCACGAGCAGGATCACAACAAGGAGCGTGCGCAGTCTCGGTGTGGGAAATTTCATGCCCGGCCTCTACATATGACGTCTGTCCGACATATAGGCTGCCGGGGAAAGGATCGAGAAGATGCGCGATGAATTCTGGGTTTTCGGCTATGGCTCGCTGATGTGGAAGCCGGAGTTCGAATATGTCGAACGTGTCGTGGCCGACCTGCACGGCTACCAGCGCCGCTTCTGCCTGCGCTCCATCCGCTACCGCGGCACGCCGGAGGCCCCGGGCCTTGTGCTCGCGCTCGACCATGACGAGCACGCGGTGTGCACCGGCATGGCCTACCGGGTGTCGGCCTCGGTGGCCTCCGAGGTCTACCGCTACCTGCGCCAGCGCGAGATGGTCACCGGCGCCTATCTCGAATCGCTCCACCCCCTGCGCCTGCATGATGGCCGCGACGTGGAGGGGCTGGCCTATTCCGTCGCGCCCGACCACCCGCAATACGCCGGCGGCCTCAGCCTCGCCGAGCAGGCGCGCATCATCGCGATCTCGGAAGGGCCCGCGGGGCTCAACCGTGACTATCTCTTCTCCACCCTCGAGCACCTGCGCGGCATCGGCATCGCCGACCCCGAGCTGGAAGCGCTGGAAAGGGAAGTGCGCAGCCTCGCCGGCACCCCGGCCGGCTGAGGCTCAGAAGGCGCGGAAGGTCAGCGTGGTGAGCGAGCGGGTGATGCCGGGGATGTTGGCGATGTTGTCGCTGATCCACTTGCCGACATCGACGCTCTCCTCGAGATAGACCTTCATCAGCAGGTCGAAATCGCCGCTGGTCGAGTAGAGCTCGGAGACGATCTCGCGGCGGTAGATCTCGTCGGCGACCTCGTAGGTCTTGCCGGGCTGGCAGCGAAGCTGAACGAAGATGCAGGTCATGGTCGGGGTCCTCCGGTCGGTCAGGGCTCAGAAAGCACGGATCGCGGCCGGATGGTAGGGGCGCGTTGAAGCGCTGCGGGAAAGGCGCTAGGAGGAAGGCGTCATTGCTGGAGGGCGCGCGATGCTCAAGACCCGGATCATCCCCTGTCTCGACGTGAAGGACGGCCGTGTCGTCAAGGGCGTCAACTTCGTCGACCTGATCGACGCCGGCGACCCGGTGGAGGCGGCCCGCGCCTATGACGCCGCCGGCGCCGACGAGCTGTGCTTCCTCGACATCGCCGCCACGCGCGAAAACCGCGGCACCATCTACGACCTCGCCCACCGCACCGCGCAGCAATGCTTCATGCCGCTCACAGTGGGCGGCGGGGTGCGCAGCCCGGAAGACGTGCGCGCCCTGCTGCTGGCCGGCGCGGACAAGGTGAGCTTCAACTCCGCCGCCGTGGCCGACCCCGAGGTGATCGCCCGCTCGGCGGAGAAATTCGGCAGCCAGTGCATCGTGGTGGCCATCGACGCGCGCACCGTCGCGCCCGGCAAGTGGGAGATCTTCACCCATGGCGGCACGAAGGGCACCGGCATCGACGCGCTGGAATTCGCCAGGCTGATGGAGGCCAAGGGCGCGGGCGAGATCCTGCTCACCTCGATGGACCGTGACGGCACGCGGGCGGGCTTCAACATCCCGCTCACCCGCACCATCGCCGACGCGGTGTCGATCCCGGTCATCGCCTCGGGCGGCGTGGGCAACCTCGACCACCTGGTCGAGGGGGTGCGCGACGGCCATGCCTCCGCCGTGCTCGCCGCCTCGATCTTCCATTTCGGCGAGGCGACCATCGGCGAGGCGAAGGCGCACATGAAGGCGGCGGGCATTCCCGTGCGCCTGGTCTGAGGGAGATGTCGATGAGCGTTCTGGAGCGGCTATCCGCCACCATCGAGGCCCGGCGCGGCGCGGACCCCGCGAGCTCGCACACGGCGAAGCTCTTCGCCAAGGGCCCGCTGAAATGCGCCGAGAAATTCGGCGAGGAAGCGGTGGAGGCCATCGTTGCCGCCGCGGCGGATGACCGCGACAACCTCACCTACGAGGCGGCCGACGTGCTCTATCACCTGCTGGTGATGCTCGCCGCCCGCGATATCCCGCTCTCCGCGGTCCTGGCCGAGCTCGAGCGCCGCGAGGGCACCTCCGGCATTGCGGAGAAGGCCTCCCGGGGCTGACGGGCCGGCCGGAACGGCGGCGGCGCGGTGTCAGGCCGCCGCAGGGGCTGCGGCGCCGGTTCCTGACGCGAGCAGGGCGGCCACGCGTCGGCCGAACCAGGTCAGGTGCAGCTCACCCAGCGTGAGGTCGGCAATGCCCTTTTCCAGCAGGGCGAATGCCCGTGCTGCGGACAGGCTGTTGCCGGTTTCCAGCTTCTGCAACGCGGCTCTTTCCTCGTCGGTCAGTTCCGCTGCGGCGTCAGAGATCTTGCACATTTTCTCCCAACCTTCGGTTGTCGGTTCGTGTCTCTCCCGGGCATTCTGCGCCGGGCACGGAGGGAAAACTGTAACGGACGTCACATCGTTCCATCCTGTCTGCCGCAAGCGCACATCGTGACATCGCTGCAACGCACCGGAGGCGCGCGCAGGGCGCTCCTGCCCGGGATTCTCGCCGGCTGCCGGCGCGCGCGGCGGGCCGGGCTGCCCCGGTTTCGCCTATCTTGCTGTAATAAAGGGGAAAAAAATGCCGCAGCTTTCGGCTTTACATTCCCTCTGGCGGCCTGTAAACACCCACACGTTCCGCAGGTGAGCGGCGCGCCGGGAGACCGGTTGTTGCGCCGTAGAAGCCATTTCGGAGTTCCGGGGGTCGGCACCCTCCCCGGTTTGAGACCGCGGGTGCCACGGTGGGGCGGGTAGCTCAGCGGTAGAGCAGGTGACTCTTAATCACTTGGCCGAGGGTTCGATCCCCTCCTCGCCCACCACATTTCCCACATCATCCTGTCAGGCCCGGCGTCCGGCCGGTGTTGCACCTCTCGCGGTGCCGGGCATGCGCCCGGCTGCCGCGCTGCCGCAGCCGGGCGCGTGGACATCGGGTCGTCAGCCGGGCGTGGCCGGTCGCGTGCCGGCCAGGGCCGCCGCGACGGCGGAGGCGAGCAGGATGGCGGCGCTGGCAAGGAAGGTCGGCACAGGGCCCCCGGCATCGTAGAGCACCCCGCCCAGCGTGGCGCCGAGAGTGATAGAGAGCTGGATGATCGCCACCATGAGCCCGCCCCCGGCCTCGGCATCGCCGGGCAGGGTCTTCGCCAGCCAGGTCCAGTAGCCCACCGGCGCGGAGGTGGCGATGAACCCCCAGCAGGCCATGAGCGCCCCGGTGCCCGCCATGTCGTGGCCGAGCGCGAGAAACCCGAGCCCGACCGCGGCGAGCAGGGCTGGCAGCAGCACCAGCGTGCGGTAGAGCCCGCGGGCGAGCGGCCGGCCGATCAGCGCGGTGCCCAGGAAGCCCGCCACGCCCAGCATCAGCAGCATCGCGGTGAGGGTGGACACGTCCAGCCCGGTCACGGTTTCGAGGAAGGGGCGCAGGTAGGTGAACAGCGTGAACTGCCCCATGAAGAACAGCGCCGTTGCCGCCATTCCCAGCGCCACCACGGGGTGGCGCAGCAGGCCGAAGGGGTTGCGGCCCTCGGGGCGCGGCACCGGCGCCATGCGCGGCAGGCTGGCCCAGAGCCAGGCCAGCGCCAGCGCCGCCACCGGCACCAGGCACAGGAAGGCGGCGCGCCAGCCGAAGAGCCCGCCGAGGAAGCTGCCCAGCGGCGCGGCGATGACGGTGGCGAGCGCGTTGCCGCCGTTGAAGATGGCCAGGGCGCGCGGCACGTCGGACGCCGGCACCAGCCGCATGGCCACCGCCGCGGAGAGGGACCAGAACCCGCCGATGGCCACCCCGATGAGCGCGCGGCCGAGCAGGAACACGCCGAAGTCGGGCGCGAGCGCGGCCGCGGTGCCCGAGCCCACCATGAGGGCGATGAGCGCCAGCAGCACGTGCCGGCGATCGAGCCCGCCGGTCACCGCGCCGAGCGAGAGGCTGCTCAGCACCGCGAAGGCGCCGGAGACCGCGAGCGCCTGCCCGGCCTGGCCTTCGCTGATCGCGAGGTCGGAGGCGATGGGGGTGAGCAGGCTCACGGGCATGAACTCGGAGGCCACGAGGGCGAAGGCCCCCAGCGAAAGGGCGAGAACGGCGCCCCAGGCCGCGGGCGGCGCGTCGCCCCGCGCGAGGTCGGGATGTGATGTCATGCTGGTATCTCGAAAGGATGCGCCCCGCCGCGGCTCAGCGCCGGGCGGGGAGAGGTGGGTTTCCGACAGCCAGTGTCGGGGTGCCGGGCCAGACTAGGGCAGGAGGCGGCCCGGCATCAGCCCCGCGCCGTGCATTGGCAGCATGAGAGAGGTTCATGCTGGCCGGTAGCGCAGCCGGTCGATGAGCAGGCGCAGGGCCGAGCTGAGGTTGCGCCGGCCGGAGTAGCACAGGTGGTAGCCGTCGAAGGGCGGGCACCAGGCGGCGAGCAGCCGCACCAGCCGGCCGTCCTCCAGCTCCGGCTGCACTTCGGGCAGGGTGAGATAGCCGATGCCGCATCCCGCCAGCGCCGCGGTCTGCACCATCAGCGGATCGTTGAGGATGAAGGGGCCGGTGAGCTTCTTCACCATCTCCCGTCCCTCTGCCTCGAACTCCCAGTCGTAGACCGGGCCGTCGATGCGATGCCGCATCACCAGGCAGGCATGGCCGTCGAGATCGTCGGGGTGCTCGGGGGTGCCGTGCCGGGCGAGGTAGTCGGGGCTGGCGAAGGCCGCCATCTCCAGCGGCGGGCCCACCGGCACGGCGATCATGTCCGGGCTCAGGTGCTCGCCGAGGCGGATGGCGCAGTCGAACCGGTCCTCCGCGAGGTCGGTCAGCCGGCCGTCCGTGCTGATCTCGATGCGCACCTGCGGGTAGTCCCGCACGAGGGCGCGGGCCACGGGCCAGAGAATCTGCCGCGCGGCCGGCGCGCTCGCGGTCACCCGGACCAGCCCGGAGGGGCGCTCGCCCAGGGTGCGGATCTCCTCGATCCGGGCGCCGACATGCCGGAAGCTCGGCTGCAGCGAGGCGAGGAGCTGCTCGCCCGCGTCCGTCGCGGTCACCCGGCGGGAATTGCGGTTGAGCAGCCGCACGCCGATGCGGTCTTCCAGCCGGCGGATGGTGTGGCTCACGGCGGATTGCGACACGCCGAGGCGCACGCCGGCGCGGGTGAAGTTCCCCTCCTCGGCCACGGTGAGGAAGGTGGCCAGGTCTCCCAGCAGTTCACGGTCCATGCCCGGCTCCATCGCGACACGCCCCGAATGCGCCGGCGGGGCCCGGAGCGGCGGGGCCGCTGGCATCATCGCATGGCATCGCGGCGGCCGATCCTCAACCCGAAATCCGCCGGCGGGTGAATTCAGGATGAATTTCGCTCATGGGGGGCCATGGAGCGGCGCCCCGGTGCGGCGAGGCAGGGTGCGCCGCGCCGGGCGTTCAGCCGCGGGCGGCCTCGATCGCCTCGGCCATGATGTGCAGGCCCTCGTCGATCTCCGCGTCGCTGGCGGTGAGCGGCGGGGCGATGCGGAACACCGCGCCCATGGCCGGCAGCTTCACGATGTTCATGCTCAGGCCCCGGGCCATCGCCTCCGCGCCGATGCGGTCGCCCGTCACGAGGTCGGGGCGCCGGCTGGCGCGGTCGGTCACGATCTCGAGGCCCAGCAGCAGGCCGGCGCCCCGCACGTCGCCCACGCAGTCGAAACGCTGTTTCAGCGCCTCCAGCCCCGCGCGCAGCCGGGCGCCCGCCACCCGGGCCCGCTCGGTGAGGCCGTCGCGCTCCAGCACGTCCATCACGGTGAGGCCCACCGCCGCCGGCAGCGGGTCGGAGACATGGGTGGTGAGGAAGGTGAAGCCGCGGTGGTGCGCCGTCTCCTCGATGTCGGTGCTGGTGAGCACGGCGGCCAGCGGCAGCCCGGCGCCGAGGGTCTTGGACAGGGTGAGGATGTCCGGGGTCACGCCGTCGCGCTGGAAGGCGAACATCTGGCCGGTGCGGCCCATGCCGGTCTGCGCCTCGTCGAGGATGAGCAGCATGCCGCGCTCCTCGCACTTGCGCTTCAGCGCGGCGGGGTAGCCCACGGGCAGCTCGATGATGCCGCCGGAGGAGAGGATCGGCTCGGCGATGAAGGCGGCGAGCGAGCCGGTGGACTGGGCGTCGACCAGCTCGAAGGCGTCGTCGAGCTCGGTCTGCCAGTCGAGGCTGCCATCGGCATGGGTGAAGCGCGGCCGGTAGGCATGCGGCGCCGGGATGGCATAGGCCCCGACATGGGCCGGGCCATAGCCGCGCCGGGCATTGCTGTAGGTGGCCGAGGCGGCGGCCCCGGTCACGCCATGCCAGGAGCGCGAGAAGGCCACGATCTCGTGCCGGCCGGTGACGAGCTTCGCGAGGCGGATGGCGGCCTCGTTCGACTCGCCCCCCGTGGAGAGCAGCAGCACCTTCTCCAGCCCCGGCACCAGGCTGCCGAGCCGCTCGCTCAGCTCCACCACCGGGCGCGAGAGCATGCCGCTGAACAGGTGGTCGAGCCGCCCCACCTGGTCGCGCACCGTGCGCACGATGTCCGGGTGGGCATGGCCGAGCAGGGCGCTCATCTGGCCGGAGGTGAAGTCGAGGATCGGTCGGCCCGCGCTGTCATAGACATAGCTGCCCTCGGCGCGCTCGATCACCCGCTGCTCGAAGCTCGGGCCATAGCGCATCACGTGGCGCGAGACGGAGGTCCAGAACCCGGCGTCGGGCCCGGTGGCGGGGGCGGTCTTGTTCATGGCGCGAGCCTCTCTCGTGGGGTTCCGTGTGCAAAGCCTAGCCAGCGCGCCGTGGTCAGCCAAATTCATAATGCCGGGCGCCGGAATAAGTATTATTGATACCGCATGGCCTCGCTCGACATCCTCCTGCTGCGCAGTTTCCTCTCCGTCGCGCGGAGCGGCTCGATCAGTGCCGCCGCCCAGCAGGTGGGGCGCACGCAATCGGCGGTGAGCATGCAGATGCAGCGGCTCGAGGCGGTGGTGGGCCAGCCGGTCCTGCACCGCACCGGCGCGGGCGTCGCCCTCACCGCCACGGGCGAGCGGCTGCTCATCCATGCCGAGCGCATCCTCGGCGCGCATGACGAGGCGCTGGAGAGCCTCTCGGGCAGCGGGCTGCGCGGGGCGATCAGCTTCGGCTGCCCGGAGGATTACCTCACCGCCTTCCTGCCCGAGCTGCTGCGGGGCTTCGGCGCGCGGCACGGCGGGGTGGAGATCGAGGTGGTCTGCGCGCCCACGGTGGAGCTGCGCGGCCTGCTGCGCCGCCGCCGCATCGACGCGGCGCTGGTCTCGGTGCCGGCCAGCGGCGGCGGGGAGGAGGAGATCATCCGCCGCGAGCGCTTCGTGTGGGTGGGGAACGCGCCCGAGCCCGCGGCACTGCGCGGGCCCGTGGTGCCGCTGGCGCTCGGCGCGCCCGACACGCTCGACCACCGCGCCGCCTGCAGCGCGATGGAGGCGGCGGGCCGGGCCTACCGCATCGCCTTCGCCTCCAGCAGCCTGGCAGGACTGCTGGCCATCACCCGCTCGGGCCAGGCGGTGAGCGTGGTGACCCGCGCCGCGGTGCCGGCCGACCTGTGCCTGCTCGACGGGCCGTTGCCGGCCCTGCCCGAGATCGGCATCAGCCTGGCCTACGGCGTGGCGCGGCCCTCGGCCGTGGTGCGCAGCTTCGGCGAATTCGTGCGCGAGAACCTGCGCCGGGCGCCCTGAGGCGGGCGCCCGCACAGGCGGGAGCGGCGGGCGGGGGCAGGGGGCCGGCCGGCCCCCCGCCCGGGCCGGATCAGCTCTCGAGCCAGGCCAGCAGGTCGGCGTTGATCACGTCGGCATGCACCCCGGCCATGCCGTGCGGGTAGCCCTCGTAGGTCTTGAGCGTGCCGTTCTGCAGCAGCTTGGCCGAGAGCGGGCCGGAATCGTCGTAGGGCACAACCTGGTCGTCGGTGCCGTGCATCACCAGCGCGGGCACGGTGATCTTCTTCAGGTCCTCGGTGAAATCGGTCTCCGAGAAGGCCTTGATGCAGTCGTAATGCGCCTTGGCCGAGCCGACCATGCCCTGCCGCCACCAGTTGCGGATCAGGCCCTCGCTCACCTTCGCGCCCTCGCGGTTGAAGCCGTAGAACGGGCCGGTGGGGATGTCGATGTAGAATTGCGAGCGGTCTGCGGCCAGCGCGGTGCGGAAGCCGTCGAACACCTCGATGGGCAGGCCGCCGGGGTTGCTCTCCTTCTTCACCATCACCGGGGGCACCGCGGCGATGAGCACGAGGCCGGAGACACGGCCTTCCGCGGCGCGCGCCACGTAATGCGCCGCCTCGCCGCCCCCGGTGGAGTGGCCGATGTGCACCGCGCCCCTGAGGTCCAGCGCGTCGGTCAGCGCGGCCACGTCGGCGGCGTAGGTGTCCATCTCGTTGCCGGTGTCGGTCTGCGAGGAGCGGCCGTGGCCGCGGCGGTCATGCGCGATCACGCGATAGCCCTGGGCGATGAAGAACAGCAGCTGCGGGTCCCATTCGTCGGCGGTCAGCGGCCAGCCATGATGGAAGACCAGCGGCTTGCCGTCACGCGGGCCCCAGTCCTTGTAGAAGATCGAAACGCCGTCGGAAGTGGTTACGAAGTTCATCTCTTCGGCTCCTTGGTTGTCGGTAGGGAAAGCGGGAGGGGTGGTCTGGGCGAAGGCGCCCGACACGGAGGCGAGCATGGCGATGCTCGCCCCGCCCAGGACGACCTCCCGTCTGTTGAAGCCATCGGTGTCCGGATCTGGCATGTCGATCTCCTGGCCTTGTGTCATGTGCTGGCGTTTGCGGGCGTGGAGCCCGTGACCCGGCCCGGGGCCTCCGGGGGCGGGAAGGTGGCGCGAAGAGCCGGCCCCGGCGCGACGCTGACGGTGCGGCTCACGGCCGGTGGCAGTGCGGGCAGGCCCCCGGGGCCCCGGTCGAGCATCCGCGAGCGGTCTCCGATCGTTCAGGCGTTTCTTCGGGGAAAGGAGTAGCATGTGGCCGGAACGGCCATCATCTATGCCTCCGGCATTCCGGGCCTATACGATGGTGTAAGCGCCTCACCGGGCGGTATGAATTCCGCCGGCCGGACTGCGCCCAACGTCGGCGGCCGGCCGGTGCGGAGCCCGGAGCGAGGGGGGCGGGCGGCGCCGAGTCGGCGGCCCGCTCAGGCGCCGCCGCCGGGCGGATCGAGCCGGGCGAACTCGGCCTCCAGGACATCGCAGAAGGCGCGCAGCCGGCGCGGGGCGAGGCGGCCGAAGGCGTGCAGGCCGGTCACCGGCATGTCGGGCAGCGGGTCGTCCGGCAACAGCGGCTCGAGCGTGCCGGCGGCGATGTCCTCGGCCACCACGCAGCGCATCAGCAGGGCGGCGCCCGCCCCGTGCAGCGCCGCGGAGCGGATGGCATGGCCGGCGTCCAGCGCCAGCGGCCCGCGGGGCTCCAGCGTCGGGCCGGTGGCAAAGCTCACCGGCTGGGTGCGGCCGCCGCGCATGTAGCGCACGAAGGGCAGGGCGGCGAGGGCGGCGCGATCGGCCGGTCGGCCGTGGCGCGCCAGCAGGGCAGGGGCGGCCACCAGCACCATGCGCAGCCGGCCCAGCGGCCGGGCGGTGAGCTCGCTGTCCTCCGGCCGGCCCACCCGCACCGCGAGGTCGAAGCCCTCGCGCACCACGTCCACCCTGCGGTCGGCGAAGCTCAGCTCCAGCCCCAGGCCGGGGTGCGCGCGCATCAGCCCGGAGGTGAGCGGCCCGATGAGCAGCCGCGCCAGGTCGCCCGGCAGGCTCACGCGCAGCGTGCCGGAAATCTCGCCCGGCGGGCCGGCGGCCTCGGCCGAGTCGGCCAGCGCGCGCAACAGCGGCGCGACGCGCTCGAACCAGGCCCGCCCCTCCGCCGTGGGGGCCAGCGCGCGGGTGGAGCGGTTGAACAGCCGGGTGCCCAGCCGCCGCTCCAGCCGGGCCACGCTGCGCGAGACCGCCGAAGGCGAGGTGCCGGTGGCCCGTGCGGCGGCGCTGAAGCTGCCGGTCTCCACCGTGCGCACGAAGGCCAGCAATCCAGCGGCATGGTTCAGCAGCGGGTCCATTCATTCCCTCATGACACAGATGATGTGCCGGACTGTGATCTTTCATCGCCGCGATGTCACGGCCATTTCGGTGCCGGACCCCGAAACAGGAGCAGTTCGATGAGCAGACTCGAGGGAAAGACGGCCGTGGTGACCGGCGGCAACAGCGGCATCGGCCTCGCCGCGGCCCGGGCCTTCGCCCGGGAGGGCGCGCAGGTGGTGATCACCGGGCGCAGGCAGGCGGCGCTCGACGCCGCCCTGGCCGATATCGGCCATGGAGCCCTCGCCCTGCGCGGCGACGTGGCGGACACGGCCCATCACCGCGCGGTGGCGGAACTGGTGCACAGCCGGTTCGGCGGCTGCGACATCTACTTCGCCAATGCCGGGGTGAACACCATCACCCCCTCCGAGGCGGTGGACGAGGCGGAGTACGACGCCCAGTTCGACACCAACACCCGCGGCACCTTCTTCGGCGTGCAGGCCATCCGCCCGGTGCTGCGCGACGGCGCCTCGGTGATCGTCACCGGCTCGCTGGCATCGGAAAAGCGGCTGGATGGCCACGCGGTCTATGCCGGCTCCAAGGCCGCGCTCGGCGCCTTCGTGAAGGCCTGGGCGGCGGAGATGAGCGCGCGGCGCATCCGGGTGAACCTGCTCAGCCCCGGCCCGGTGGACACCGCCATCCTCGAGAAGCTCGGCGTGGCGCCGCAGGACCGGCCGAGCTTCGAGGCCGCGATGGCCGCCGCCATCCCGCTCGGCCGCCTCGGCCGGCCCGAGGAACTCGCCGATGCGGCGCTGTTCCTCGCCTCGGACGCCAGCAGCTTCGTGACCGGCATCGACCTCAGGGTCGACGGCGGCATGGCCATCCTTTGAAACCGGAGACCATCATGATGGACATCGACCCCGAGATCCCCGCCTTCATCGACCGTATCGTGCGGATCGGCAGCGCCTATGACACCGAGGGCATGCAGGCGCTCTACACCGAGGACCAGGCCATCCTGTTCCTCACCGCCGACGGGGGCGTGGCGCGCAGCCCGAAGGCGCAGTTCATCGCCGAGTTCGCCGCCCGGCGCGCGGCGGGCGAGCCGCCGCTCTCCACCGAGTACCGGCTGCTTCACGTGGAACAGCAGGGCGATTTCGCCACCGCGCTCCTCTACCGGCGCATGAGCCCGGTGGCGGAGCCGGCGCTCTACGAGCTGCGCCTGCGCCGGCTGCCGGAAGGGTGGCGCTGCACGGGTGAGACCGTGCAGCCCTGGCCCGACCTCGCCCGCGCGGGGGCCTTCCTGCCGCCGCGCGGGCGGGGCTGAGGCCGGGCTGAGGCACGGGCGGCCGGGGCCGCTCAGCCCCGGCCGGCCTGTTCCACCAGCGCCGCGGCGAGCTGCATGGCAAAGCGCGCCGAGGCCACCGGCAGGGTGCGGCCGCGCATCTGCCCGAGGATCAGGCTGCCCGGCGGGATGTCGCGCTCGGAGATGGCGCGGAAGCGCAGCGCCCCGTCCGCCGGGGCCTGCAGCCCGATGGGGATCTGGAAGCCGAGCGCCCGCTCGTGCAGCACGTAGTGGCGGATGAGATCGAAGCTCTCGGTCTCCACCACCGGGGCCATGCGCCGGCCCAGCCGCCGGGCCGCGAAGTCGAGCAGGTGGCGCACGCCATAGGCCGTGCTGGGGGCCACATGGGCATGCTCGAGGCAGTCGCGCAGGCGCAGCTCCTTCTTGCCCACCAGCGGATGGTCGGCCGCCATCACCGCGTGCACCGGTTGCGGCAGGGTCTGGATCACCTCGAAATCCACCAGGTAGACCGGCTCGAACACCAGCGCGAGGTCGGAGGAGTAGCTCGCCAGCTCCGCCTCGGCCTGGGCCCGGTCGCGCACGTTCACCGTGAAGGTGACCCCGGGGTGCTCGGCGCGGTAGCGGGCGATCTGCTCGGGCAGGAAATAGGGCGCCAGCGCCTGGGAGCAGGCGATGGAGACATGGCCGCGCCGCTCACCCGCGAGGTCGGCCACCTGGCCCTGCACGCGCGAGAGGTCGGAGCGCGTGGCGCGGTAATGGTGCAGCAGCAGCTCGCCCGCGGGGTTGAGCCGCACGCCGCCGGGCAGGCGCTCGAAGATCTCGGCGCCGAACTCCTCCTCGAAGCGGCGGATTCGCCGGTTCAACGCCGAGGCGGTGAGGTTCATGTCCTCCGCCGCGCGGCGCATCGAGCCCATGCGCGCCACGGATTCGATCAGCTGAAACGTATACAAGTGTTTCATATCGCGCGCTTTTCTGTCAGGTGGTGCTGGAAATGCACCGCATTGGTGAAATCGTAGCAATTTTCGCGAACGCCTCAAGCGTGCAGGCTTCATCCAATCCGTTCCCGGACCCGTCCACCGACCCACCGCCGAGGCCGCCATGACCCAGACCCGACGTACTTTCCTCAAGACCGGTGCCGCCCTGATGGGGGCGCTGCCCTTCGCCCGCGCCCTGCCGGCCGCCGCCGCCACCGACACGCTGGTGGTGGTGAGCGGGCAGACCATCAACTCGCTCGACCTGCACCGCACCGGCACCAACCGCGCCAGCTACCAGATCGCGGTGAACTGCTACGACCGGCTGGTGACCTTCGGTGCGAAGGAGGCCCCGGGCGGCGGGCTGAGCTACGACTACTCCACCATCGAGCCGGAGCTCGCCGAGAGCTGGACCATCTCGGAGGACGGGCTCACCCTCACCTTCACCCTCAAGGACGCCACCTTCCAGGACGGCTCGAAGGTGACCGCCCATGACGTGAAATGGTCGTTCGACCGGGCGGTCACCGTGGGCGGCTTCCCCACCACGCAGATGCAGGCCGGCGGGCTGGTGCGCCCGGACCAGTTCGAGGCGGTGGATGACAGGACCTTCGTGGTGAAGCTCGACAAGCCCTCCAAGCTGTCGCTGCCCGACCTCGCGGTGCCGGTGCCCTTCATCATCAACTCCGCGCTCGCCAAGAGCCACGCCACCGAGGCCGACCCCTGGGCGATGGAGTATCTCCACCAGAACACCATCGGCTCCGGCGCCTATACCGTGAGCCGCTGGACCCCCGGCCAGCAGGTGGTCTACGAGCGGTTCGACGGCTGGGCCGGCGGCCCGGCGCCGAAGGTGAAGCGCATCATCCTGCGCGAGGTGCCCTCCGCCGCCACCCAGCGCGCGCTGGTCGAGCGCGGCGACGTGCAGGTGGCCTTCGACATCCCCGACAAGGACGCCTCCGAGCTCGCTGACAGCCTCACCGTGTTCTCCACCCCGATCGAGAACTGCATCCACGCCCTGTGCCTGAACACCAATTTCGCCCCCTTCACCGACCCCGAGGTGCGCAAGGCCATCGCCTGCGTGGTGCCCTACGAGGACATCTTCCGCGCCGCCGCCTATGAGCGCGGCGCGCCGCTCTGGGGCGGCGAGGCCGGGATCACCGACACCGCCTGGCCGCGGAAATTCCCCTACGTGACCGACCTCGAGAAGGCGAAGGCGCACATGGCCGCCTCCGGCTACGCGGAGGGTTTCGACGTCACCCTCTCCATTTCCACCGATCTCGCCACCTGGATGGAGCCGGCGGCGCTGCTGATCCAGGAGGCCGTGGGCAAGATCGGCATCAACGCCACGGTGGAAAAGATCCCCGGCGCGAACTGGCGCACCGCCTGCCTGGTGGAAAAGCGCCTCGCCATGCACCTGGAGAATTTCGGCGGCTGGCTGAACACGCCGGACTACTACTTCTTCTGGGCCTACCAGAAGGGCCACCTGTTCAACTCCTCCAACTACTACAACGAGGAGGTGGAGCAGCTCACCAGCGAGACGCTGCACATGCCCATGGACGACCCCGAATACGCGCCCAAGATCGCGCGGATGTTCGAGATCGCCATCGAGGACCTGCCGCGCATCCCGCTCTACCAGCCGGCGCTGAACGTGGCGATGAACGGGGCGGACGGCTACGAGTTCTGGTTCCACCGCCAGCTCGACGTGCGCACCCTCGGCGCGGCGGAAAGCTGAGCCATGGCGGGCCGCTGGACAGCCGTCGGACTGCGCATCGCACAGTCGGTGCCCGTGGTGCTGGGGGTGGTGGTGATCTCCTTCCTCCTCACCCGCGCGCTGCCGGGAGACCCGGCAGTGCAATTCGCCGGAGCGGCGGCCACGCCGGAATCGATCGAACAGGTGCGCGCCTCGCTGGGGCTCGACAAGCCGCTGCTGCAGCAGTTCCTCATCTACTGCGGGGACCTGCTGCAGGGTGACCTCGGCCAGTCGGTGTCCACCGGCCGGCCGGTGGCGGAGGAGCTCGCCTCCCGCCTGCCGGCCTCGCTCGAGCTCACGCTCACGGCGCTGATCCTGTCCTGCGCCATCGCCATCCCGCTGGGCGTGCTGGCCGCCACCCGGCCGGGAAGCTGGGTCGACCAGCTCTGCCGGCTGCTGGTGACGGCGGGGGTCTCGCTGCCCACATTCTTCACCGGCATCGTGCTGATCTACGTCTTCTACTACCTGCTGGGCATCGCGCCCTCGCCGCTGGGCCGGCTCGACTTCATCTACCTCGAGCCCGACCCGGTGACCGGCTTCTTCCTGGTCGACTCCGCCCTGATGGGCGACTGGGAGACATGGCTCGGCACGCTGAAGCAGCTCATCCTGCCGGCGATCACGCTGGCGCTCTTCACCCTCGCCCCCATCGCGCGGATGACCCGGGCGGCGATGCTCGCGGCGCTATCGGCCGATTACATCCGCACCGCCCGCGCGGCGGGGCTGGGCCGGGGCAAGGTGCTCTACGGCTATGCCTTCCGCAACGCGCTGCTGCCGGTGGTCACCACGCTGGGCATGGTGTTTTCCTTCGTGCTCGGCGCCAACGTGCTGGTGGAGAAGGTCTTCGCCTGGCCCGGCATCGGCTCCTACGCCGTCGAGGCGCTGGTGGTGTCCGACTATGCCGCCGTGCAGGGCTTCGTGCTGTGCATGGCCCTGCTCTTCGTCCTGCTCAACCTCGCGATCGACCTTGCCTATTCGGTGATCGACCCGCGCTTCGGAACGGAGGCGAAATGACCGTTCAGGCCGACCCCCCCGCCCGCTCCGGCACCATGGGCCACGTGGCCTACGTGCTGCGCGAAAACCCGGTGACGGCGCTGTCCTTCGCGCTCTTCGCCTTCTTCCTCGGCTCCGCGCTGTTCGGGCCCATGCTGGTGCCCTACGACCCGCTGGCCACCGAGGCGGCCATCGCCCTGCAGCCGCCCTCCGCCGCGCACTGGTTCGGCACCGACAGCCTGGGGCGCGACGTGTTCTCCCGCGTGATCGTGGCGACAAGGCTCGACCTGGTGATCTCGGTGGCCGCGGTGGCGCTTTCCTTCGTCGTGGGCTCGGTGCTGGGCGCCGTGGCGGGCTACCGCGGCGGCTGGACCGACATCATCCTCAACCGCGTGCTCGACACCATCATGGCCTTCCCGCTCTTCGTGCTGGCCATGGGCATCGTGGCGGCGCTGGGAAACTCGGTGGCCAACATCATCTACGCCACCGCCATCATCAACGTGCCCTTCTACGCAAGGCTGGTGCGGGCCGAGGTGAACATCCGCCGCGAGGCGGGCTTCACCCAGGCCGCGAAGCTCGCCGGCAATTCCGACGCCCGCGTGGTGGCCTTCCACATCTTCCCCAACGCCCTGCCGCCGATGATGGTGCAGGTCTCGCTCAACCTCGGCTGGGCCATCCTGAATGCCGCGGGCCTGAGCTTCATCGGGCTCGGCGTGCGCCCGCCCACGCCGGAATGGGGCATCATGGTGGCCGAGGGGGCGAATTTCATCGTCTCGGGCGAATGGTGGCTCGCGCTGTTCCCCGGCCTCTGGCTGATGCTCGCCGTCTTCACCTTCAACCTGATGGGCGACGGTCTGCGCGACATCGTCGACCCCCGCCGGAGGACATGACCATGCTCTCGATCAAGGATCTGAAGGTCGGTTTCCGCACCCGCCGCGGCGAGGTGGAGGCGGTGAAGGGCATCAGCTTCGAGCTGGCGAAGGGCGAGCGCCTCGGCATCGTGGGCGAGAGCGGCTCGGGCAAGTCCGTCACCTCCTACGCGCTGATGCGCATCCTCGACGCGGGCGGCCGCATCAAGGCGGGCGAGGCGGTCTATTCCGGGGTCGACCTGCGCCGGGCCTCGGAGCGGAGCATGAAGGCGCTGCGCGGCCGCGAGATCTCGATGATCTTCCAGAACCCGCGTGCAGCGCTCAATCCCATCCGCAAGGTGGGCCACCAGATCGAGGACGTGCTGCGCCAGCACGCCCGCGCCACCCGCGCCGACGCGCGCCAGAAGGCCATCGCCGCGCTGGAGGCGGTGAAGATCCGCGACGCGGAGGCCCGCTACGAGGCCTATCCGTTCGAGCTGTCGGGCGGCATGTGCCAGCGCGTGGTCATCGCCATCGCGCTCGCCTGCGACCCCAAGCTGCTCATCGCCGACGAGCCCACCACCGGGCTCGACATCACCACCCAGAAGGCGGTGATGGACCTGGTGGACGACCTGGTGCGCGCCCGCGGCATGTCCTCCATCCTCATCACCCATGACCTCGGCCTCGCAGCGCAATACTGCGACCGGATCGTGGTGATGAAGGACGGCGCCATCGTGGAGGCGGGGGCGCCCGGGGCGCTCTTCGTGCGGCCCTCCCACGCCTACACCCGCAAGCTGGTCGACGCCACGCCGCGCCGCGGCGCCACCCTGCGCAGCCTGCTGCCGGAGGGCGAGCGCACGGCGCTGGCGCCGCACCGGGTCTCCGACGACCCCCTGCTCGAGGTGCGCGGCCTCACCAAGACCTATGCCGGCAAGTCCGGCCCGGTGCACGCGGTGAAGCGCTTCGACCTCACCGTGCGGCAGGGCGAGAGCGTGGGGCTGGTGGGCGAGAGCGGCTGCGGCAAGTCCACCACCTCCGCCATGCTGGTGCGGCTGATGGATGCGAGCGCCGGCGAGATCCTGTTCCGCGGCACCGACCTTGCCGCCATCCCGGCCGCCGAATTTGCCCGCCACCCGCTGCGCCCGAAGATCCAGATGGTGTTCCAGGACGCGACGGACAGCCTCAACCCGAGGCACTCCGCCCGCCAGTCCATCGCCGAGCCGCTGAAGCGCATGACGGGCCTCTCCGGCGCCGCCCTCACGGCGCGGGTGGAGGAGCTCGCCCGGCTCACCGGCCTGCCCGCCCACCTGCTCGACCGGTTCCCCCACCAGCTCTCCGGCGGGCAGAAGGCGCGCGTGGGCATCGCCCGGGCCATCGCGCCGGAGCCGGATTTCCTCATCCTCGACGAGCCCACCGCGGCGCTCGACGTCTCCATCCAGGCCGTGGTGCTGAACCTGCTCGCAGACCTGCGCGCCCGGCTGGGCATGTCCTACCTCTTCGTGAGTCATGACCTGAACGTGGTGCGCCTGCTCTGCGACCGGGTGGTGGTGATGAAGGGCGGCGAGATCGTCGAGGTCGGCCCCGCCGAGCGGGTGATGAACGACCCCGCCTCGGAGTACACGCGCGCCCTGCTCTCCGCCGCCCCGCAGGCGCCCGCGCCTGCAACTTCTGCGTCTCAGGCGCCCGCGCCTGCAACTTCCACACCGCAGGCGCCTTCCGCCGCCACGCCTCCCGCAGCCTGACACGACAGCCTCAAGGACCCCCTCAGATGCTTTCCGACCTGCCCTTCACCCTCGGCGCGCTGCGCGCCGCCTATGCCGCCGGCACCCGCCCCGAGGCGGTCATCGAAGAGGTCTTCGCCCGGCTCGAGGCCGCCGCCGACCCCGGCATCTTCCTGCACACCGACCGCGAGGCGGCTCTCTCCGCCGCCCGCGCCCTCGGCCAGCCCGACGGCCGGCCGCTCTGGGGCATCCCCTTCGCGGTGAAGGACAATATCGACGTGGCCGGCATGCCCACCACCGCCGCCTGCCCGGATTTCGCCTACCTGCCGGAGGGCGATGCCTTCGTGGTGGCCCGGCTGCGCGCCGCGGGCGCCATCGTCATCGGCAAGACCAACCTCGACCAGTTCGCCACCGGCCTCGTGGGCACCCGCACGCCGCACCCGGTGCCGCGGAACGCGCTCGACCCCGAGATCGTGCCCGGCGGGTCCTCCGGCGGCTCCGGCGTGGTGGTGGCGCGCGGCATCGTCGCCTTCTCGCTGGGCACGGATACCGCGGGCTCCGGCCGGGTGCCGGCGGCGCTCAACGGCATCGTGGGGCTGAAGCCCACCCTCGGCGCCCTCTCCGCCTCCGGCATGGTGCCGGCCTGCCGCACGCTCGACACGATCTCGGTCTTCGCCCTCACCGTGGCGGATGCCTGGGAGGTGCACACCGCCGCCGCCGCGCATGACCCGGAGGATGCCTATTCCCGCGCCTTCCCCGCGCAGCCGCTGCCGCAGGTGCCGCCGCACCTCACCATCGCCGTGCCCGATGCCGCCAGCCTGATCACCTTCGGCGACCGGGCGCAGGAGGCCGCGTTCCGCGCCACGCTCACCGCGCTGCGCACCCGCGGCGTGGAGATCCGCGAGATCGACTTCACCCCGTTCTACGACGTGGCGGCCATGCTCTACGAGGGCGCCTGGGTGGCCGAGCGCACCGCCGCCGTGGGCGCGCGGCTCACGCAGGCGCCGGAGACGCTCCACCCGGTCACCCGCGCCATCGTCTCGCAGGGGCTCGCGCTTTCGGCGGTCGACGCCTTCCGCGGCATCTACCGGCTGGCCGAGCTGCGCCGGCACTGCACCGCGGCCATGGCCGGCATCGACATGCTCTGCGTGCCCACCATCCCCTGTTTCGTCACCCGCGCGCAGGACGCGGAAGACCCCGTGCTCCACAACTCGCGCCTCGGCACCTACACCAATTTCGTCAACCTGCTCGACATGTGCGGCCTCGCCGTGCCCTGCGGGCAGCGCGAGGACGGGCGCCCGGCCTCCGTCACCCTGCTGGGCCGCGCCGGGCAGGACGCCGCTCTGGCCGCCACCGCCACGCTGGTGGAGGCCGGCCCGCTCGGCGCCACCGCCTGGGCCCGCCCCGCCGCGCCCCTGCCGGTGGCGGAGCCGGGGCCGGGCGAGGTGGCGGTCGCGGTCTGCGGCGCGCACATGTCCGGGCTGGGGCTGAACCACCAGATCGCCGAGCGCGCGGGCCGCTTCCTGCGCGCCTGCCGCACCGCGCCGGACTACCGGTTCTTCGCCCTGCCCGACGGGGTGCGCCCCGGCCTCGTGCGCGTGGGCCCTGACGAGGGCGCCGCCATCGCGGTGGAGGTCTGGGCGATGCCGATGGAGGCCTTCGGCTCCTTCGTCGCCGGCATCCCCGGCCCGCTCGGCATCGGCCGGGTGGTGCTCGAGGACGGCAGCGCGGTGCCCGGTTTCCTCTGCGAGGAGATCGCGACGCGCGGCGCCGAGGACATCACCGCCCTCGGGGACTGGCGCAGCCACCTCGCCCGCAAGGCCGCCGTCGCCCGCAAGGGCGCTGCCTGACGTGGCCCGCAAGGGCGCTGCCTGAGCGCTACCCGCAAGCGCGCTGCCTGAGCGCTGCGGGAAGGGCGCAGAGCAAGCGTCGCCCGGAAGGGTGCGCCCGAACACAGCCCGGAAGGGCGCTGCCTGAGCGTCCTCCGCCCGACGCCTCCCCCTCAGCCCGGTCGGGCGGCGGGGAGGCGGACGAGGCAGGCGGCGCGGCTGCCGTGGCCGGTGTCGGCCAGCACGGGGCGCAGGGCGGCGCAGTCCGGCCCGCGCTCCGGGCAGCGGGTGACGAAGGGGCAGCCGGCCGGCGGGTTTGCCGGGCTCGGCAGGTCGCCTTCGAGCGCGAAGGGCGGCTTCGCGCGCTGCGCCGCGGGGTCGGGCAGCGGGATCGCGGCCAGCAGCGCCTCGGTGTAGGGGTGCGTGGGATGGTCGAAGAGCGCGTCTGTCGGCCCCTCCTCGGCCACGGTGCCGAGATACATCACCACCACCCGGTCCGAGATGTGCCGCACCACCGAGAGGTCGTGCGCGATGAAGAGATAGGACAGGCCCAGCTCCGCCTGCAGCCGCATCAGCAGGTTCACGATCTGGCTGCGGATGGAGACATCGAGTGCGGAGACCGGCTCGTCGCAGATGATCAGCTTCGGCTCCAGCGCCAGCGCCCGGGCGATGACCACGCGCTGGCGCTGGCCGCCGGAGAGCTCGTTGGGGTAGCGGCCGGCATGGCCGGGCAGCAGGCCGACCAGCTCCAGCAGCTCCGCCACCCGGGCGGCGCGCGCCGCCTTCGGCCGGCCGGCGATCACCAGCGGCTCGGCGATGCACTGGCCCACGGTGAGCTTGGGGTTCAGCGCCGAGACCGGGTCCTGGAAGATCACCTGCATGTCGCGCCGCAGGGCGCGCTGGCGCTCGGGGCCGGCGCCGAGGATGTCCTCGCCCTCGAAGAGGATGCGCCCGCCGGTGGCCCGCACCAGCCCGAGGATGGCATTGCCCGCCGTGCTCTTGCCGCAGCCGCTCTCGCCCACCAGCGCCACGGTCTCGCCGGGGCCGATCTCGAGGCTCACGCCGTCCACCGCCTTCACCGCGCCGGTGCGCCGGCCGGTGAAGCCGCCGGTGAGCGGGAAATGCACGCGCAGCTCCTCCACGCGCAGCAAGGGTGTGGCGGCGCTCATGTCATCTCTCCGATCCGCTCGAGGTGGAGGCAGGCGGCGGTGTGGCCGGGCTGGCCCGCCACCGGCACATGCGGCGGCACCTGCGCGCAATCCTCCTGCGCCAGCGGGCAGCGCGAGCGGAAGCGGCAGCCCTCCGGCCAGTCCGACACGTCCGGCACGCTGCCCTCGATGGAGCGCAGCAGCTCCTTGCGCGCACCGCTGAGGCGCGGGATGGTCGAGAGCAGCAGCCGCGTGTAGGGGTGCGAGGGCCGGGCGAAGATCTCCTCCGCCGTGCCGGTTTCCACGATGCGGCCACCGTACATCACGCAGACCCGGTCGGCGATGTCGGCCACCACGCCCATGTCATGGGTGATGATGAGGATCGCGGTGCCGAAATCGGCGCGCAGCCGCTTCATCAGCGTGAGGATCTGCGCCTGGATGGTGACGTCGAGCGCGGTGGTGGGCTCGTCGGCGATGAGCAGGCGCGGCTCGGAGATCAGCGCGCAGGCGATCATCACCCGCTGGCACATGCCGCCCGAGAGCTCGGCGGGGTATTGCCGGGCGCGGGCGGCGGGGTCGGGGATGCCGACGCGCGCCAGCATCTCCACCGCGCGGGCCTGCGCCTCGGCCCTCCCGGCGCGGCCGTGCACGACGAGGCTCTCGGCCACCTGCTCGCCCACCCGCATCAGGGGGTTGAGCGAGGCGACCGGCTCCTGGAAGATCATCGACAGGCTCTGGCCGCGGATGCGCCGCAACCGCCGCTCGGGGGCGGAGAGCAGCTCCTCGCCCTCGAGCCGCACCGAGCCCGCTGCGGCCCGGGCCGCGGCCGGCAGCAGGCCCATGACCGAGAGCGCGGTGAGGCTCTTGCCAGAGCCGCTCTCGCCCACCAGGGCCACCACCTCGCCGGGGGCGACATCGAAGCTCACCCCGTCCACCACCGCGTTGCCGCCGATGCGGGTGACGAGGTCGCGCACGCTCAGCACGGGCGCGGCTGGATCACTCATCCGGGCCTCCTTCCGTCTCGGCGGCCACGGCCGCCCAGGGGCTGGTGGGATGCGCCATGCCGGTGTTGCGCCCGCCCGCCCGCGCCACGGCGGAGGGGATGGCGAAGTTCACCGGGTGCAGCGTATCGGTGACGAGTTCGACCGGGAAGGCCTCGGCCACCTTCGCCGCCACGTCGGCCGCCGCGCGGCGGTTCACCTTGATGGTGGGGGTGCTGGCGTCGAGCCGGGGGGCGCGCAGGGCCGCCTCCGCGTCCATGCCATGGTCGATCATGTAGGACAGGATCTGCACCAGCGCGGGGAAGATCTGCCGCCCGCCGGCCGCGCCGAGGGCCAGCGCCGGCCGCCCCTCGCGGCTGGCGATCAGCGGCGACATGTTGGCCAGCGGCCGCGCACCGGGGGCGATGCGGTTGGGCACGCCGGGGCGGGGGTCGAACCACATCATGCCGTTGTTGAGCAGGAAACCGGCCGAGGGCAGGGTCACCTTCGCCCCGAAGCGCGAGAGCAGCGTGTTGGTGAGCGACACCATGTTGCCCGCCCGGTCGACCACGCTCACATGCGAGGTGCAGTCCCCCCCGGCCGAGGCATGGCCCATGGTGGTGAGGCGGCGGTGCGTGGCGGCGCGGATCGCCTTCGCGTAGGCGAGGGCCGCCTCGGCCTCGGGGGTATCGCGCGTGATGTCGAGGGCGGCGAGCGCCTCGAGCAGGCTCGGGCCGCCGGAGAGCCCGTCGATCACGTGGATCTCGTGGTCGCGGTAGCGGGCGGTGCGCGGGGCGTGCCATTCCGGCCGGTAGGCGGCGAGGTCGGCGGCGGAGAGCTTCGATCCGGCTTCGGCGAGCTCGCGCGCGAGGATTGCGGCGGTCTCGCCCTCGTAGAAATCCCGCGCGCCCTGCTTTGCCAGCCGGCGCAGGGTGGCGGCCTTGGCGGGCATGGGCAGGCGCGGGGTGCGGCCGGGGTCAGGCGGCTGGCCGCCGGGCAGGAAGATGGCGGCGGAGGCCGGGTCGGCCGTGAGGTTGCCCGCGTCGATGGCGATGCAGAGCCGGGTGAACCAGTCCACCTCCAGCCCGCGCTCGGCCTCGGCGATGGCGGGGGCCAGCGCCGCCTCCCAGCTCAGCGTGCCGAAACGCTCCAGCGCCTCGGCCAGCCCCGCGATGGCGCCGGGCACGCAGACCGACATCGGGCCGGAGAGGTTTCGGTCGCCCTCCACCGCCGGCCAGTCGAACCAGTCACCGCCCTTGCCGCCGCGCAGCGGGTAATCCGCCGCCGAGATGCCGCCGGGGGCGCGCACGTTGAAATCCAGCGTGTCGACCGCGCCGGTCTCGCCGCTCGCATGCAGCAGGAAGCCGCCGCCGCCGATGCCGCTCAGCCAGGGCTCGACGACGGAGAGGGTGAGGGCGGTGACCACCGCCGCGTCCATCGCGTTGCCGCCGGAGGCGAGCACGCGGGCGCCGGCCTCCGCCGCGCCGCCGTGCTGGGCGGCGACGAGCCCGCCGGCCGAGCTGCGCGCGTGCTTCTCTATCCCGCTCCAGAGCTGCATCAGTGCCTCCCCGCCCGCGGGCCCGGCAGGTCGGGCGTGACGGAGAACACCTCCGCCTGCGTGGCCGCGTGATGGGCGGCGAGCGCGGCGGCGGTGGTGAACCACACGCCGTCCGCCGCGCGGATCTCGGTGAGCAGCCGGTCGAGCATGGCGATGTTGCGCGCCCGGCCGGAGATCCAGTCATGCACGGTGAGCATGAAGAGCCCGCCGTAGCCATGCAGCAGGCGCCATTCCTCGGCCCAGGTCTCGCCCACGTCACGGGTCGATTGCGGCGGCCACTTGTCGGCCCCGCCGCCGAGGAACTTGAAGAAGATCGCGTCGTCGATGCCCCATTGCACCGGGATCTCGGGCACGCCGGCCATGGTGTAGGGGTGGTCGAACCCCATCAGCGAGCTGTCGTAGAGGCCGAGGCGCGCGCACTCGGCGAGCATGTGCGGCGTCATCTCCCAGGCGGGGGAGCGGAAGCCGGTGGGGTAGTGCCCGGTCTGCGTCGCGAAGAGGGCGAGGGAGCGCTCCAGCGCCTCGGTGAACTGCGTGTCGGTGATTTCCCCCACGATTTCATGGAAATAGCCGTGGAGGCCGATCTCGTGGCCGGCGTCGAGCAGCTTCGGCAGCAGGTCGGGGTATTCCTCCGCCACCACGCCGGGCACGAAGAAACTGCCGCTGATCCCGTGGCGGGCGAGCAGCTCGAGGATGCGGTCGAGCCCCTGGCGCATGCCGAAGCGGCGCTGTTCGAGATGGCCGAGCGTCTTCACCCCGGTCTCGCGCGTCTGCCACAGGAGCGGCGCATGCGCGTCGACATCGACGCTGAAACAGGCGGCCGAGCGGTAGCCCTCGGGCCAGATGTATCCCGGGGTGGCCATCACAGCGCCTGCTTCTTGTCCTGGTGCACTTCGAGCGAGCCGATGGAGTTGCCGCCATCCACCGCCAGCGAGGTGCCGGTGACATAGGCCGCAGCCGAGCTCGCGAGGTAGAGCGCCGCGGCGCCGATATCGGCCTCCGAGCTGGCGCGGCCCAGCGGGATGCCCGCGGTCACCTTGTCGACATGCGCCTGGGAGAGCGCGCTCACCGAGGAGCCGGCGGCAAAGCCCGGCTCCAGCGCGTTCACCCTTATGCCGTACTCCGCGAGCTCGATGGCGAAGCCCTTGGTGAGCCGGTCGAGCGCGGTCTTGGAGAGCGAATAGGGTGCCGCGGTGCGCCGCATCTTGCGCGCGGCACCGGAGGAGATGTTGATCACGGTGCCCTTCACGCCGGCCTTCACCATCTGGGTGGTGAGGTCGCGGGTGAGGATGAAGGGCGCGCGCAGGTTGATGCCGAGGATGGCGTCCCAGGCCTCGTTGGTGGTGTCGAGCAGGAAGCCGCTGGGGTAGATGCCGGCGTTGTTGATGAGGATGTCCGCCGCGCCCCATTCGGAGCCCACGCGGGCGGCGAGGGCGGCGAGGGAGGCATCGTCCATCAGGTCGGCCGCCTGGGTGAAGGAGCCGGCGGCGGCGGGGAGTTCGGCCAGCAGCGCGTCGAGGGCCGGGCCGTCACGGTCGGTGAGGCAGAGCTTCGCGCCCTCGGCGGCGAAGGTGCGGGCGAGGCCGCGGCCGTAGATGCCGCAGGCGCCGGTGATGACCACGCCGCGGCCGGCGAATTCGCCTTCGAAATTCATGGTTTACGCCTTTCGGACTTATCTTGACTTGGGGTCGAGCCTGTCGCGCAGGTGGTCGCCGATCAGGTTCACCGAGAGCACGAGCAGGAAGAGGCAGAGGCCCGGGAAGGCCGAGATCCACCAGGCCGAGCCGACATAGTTGCGCCCGACCGAGAGCATGGCGCCCCAGCTTGCCGTGGGCGGCTGCACGCCGAGCCCGAGGAAGGAGAGCCCGGCCTCGAACAGCACCATCAGCCCGAATTCCAGCGTGGCGACCACGGTGATGGCGCCGATGATGTTGGGCAGGATGTGGATGAACAGGATGCGCGGCATCGATGCCCCCATGAAGCGCGCCAGCCGCACGTAGGGCATGTTGGCGACCGAGAGGGTCTGGCCGTAGGCCACGCGGGCATAGCGCGGCCAGCGGGTGAGGGCGAGCACGATCACCACGTTGGTGAAGCCGGGGCCCAGCACCGCGACTGTGATGATGGCGAGCAGCACGGCGGGGATGGAGAGGAACACGTCCACCAGCCGCATGATCACGGTCTCCACCCAGCCGCGCGCGGTGGCCGCCGCCATGCCCAGCACCGTGCCCACCACGCCCGACAGCGCCACCGAGAGCACCGCGACCGAGAGCGAGATGCGCGCCCCCCAGATCAGCCGCGAGACGAGGTCGCGGCCCAGCTCGTCGGAGCCGAGCCAGTAGGTGATGTTGCGCGCGGTGACCCCGGGCGCCTTCAGCCGGCCCATCAGGTTCTGGCTGTTGGGGTCGTTCGGGGCGATGAGCGGCGCGAGGAGCGCGATCAGCACGAAGGCCGCGAAGATGGCGAGGAAGGGCAGCACGGCGCGGCTGCCCGGGCCGCGGCGCCGTCCGGTGAGCCGCTCGCGCAGCCCCTGTGCGGCGGCGCTCATGACGTGCCCCCGAGGCGGATGCGCGGGTCGACCAGGCTGTAGAGCAGGTCGGCGGCGAAGTTGAGCAGGATGGTCACGAAGGCACCGAGCAGCACCACGCCCTGCACCACGAGGAAATCGCGGCTGACGATGGATTGCACGGTGAGCAGCCCCAGCCCGGGCCAGGCGAAGACCGTCTCGACGATCACCGCCCCGGCGAGGAGCTGCGAGACCTCCATCGCCGCGATGGAGATCACCGGGATCGAGGCGTTGCGCAGCAGGTGCCGGCGCACCAGCCGTCCGGTGGTGACCCCGCGCGCCCGGGCCGAGCGCACGTAATCCTTCGACAGTTCGTCGAGCACCGAGGTGCGCGCCACGCGGGCGAAGGTGGCCATGCTCAGCAGCCCCAGCGCCACCGAGGGCATGATGAGGTTCTTCCAGCCCCCGGCCCCGGAGGGCGGCAGCCACTGGTTCCACACCGCGAAGACCATGATCATCAGGATGCCCGACCAGAAGGTGGGCATCGACTGCGCGGCAAGGACGAGCCCCATGAAGCCCTTCGCCTCGGCATGGCCGCGACGCACCGCCATCCACACCCCCAGCGGCACCCCGATGAAGAAGGCCACCAGCAGCGCGCCGCCGGCGAGCTGCAGCGTGTAGGGCAGCCGCGAGGCGATGATGTCGATCACCGGCACGTTCTGGATGTAGGAGCGGCCGAAATCGAGCCGCGCCATGTCGGCGAGGAAGGCGCCGTATTGCACCAGAAGCGGCCGGTCGAGGCCGAGGCTGGCGCGCATGGCCTCGATGTCGGCCTGGGTCGCCGTCTCGGGCACCAGCAGGTAGGTCGGGTCTCCGGTCAGGCGCTGCACGAAGAAGATCAGCGTCATCACCCCGAAGAGCGCGACAAGGGCCTGCCCGAGGCGCCTTGCGAGATAGCGTCCCATGCTCTCTCCTCCGGCCTTACTCGGTCCAGCCCATGCGGTTGAGGAACAGGCTCTCGTTGGCCGTGGGGGTCCAGTCCAGCTTCTCCGACGCGCCGTAGACCGCGGCCACCTGGTAGAGCGGCAGCAGCGCGACATCGGATTTCGCCAGCTCGGAGGCCGCGTGGTAGGCGGCGAGGCGGGCGTCCTCGTCGAGCGTGGAGCGGCCGTCTTCCAGCAGCTTGTCCATCTCCGGGCTGGCGTAGCGCGACCAGTTGCTCTGCGACTGCAGCAGCGGGTACATGATGCCGTCCGCGTCCTGGCAGGCACAGGACCAGCGGCCGAAGCTGAACATCGGGCGGCTCTCCTCCGGGCCCTGGGCCTTCTTGAGGTAGCTCGCCATGTCCATCATGTTGATCGACACGTTGAGGCCGATATCGGCCAGCATCTGCTGGATGGCCTGCACGATGCGCTGGTCGAACACCGGAGCGGTGTCGAAGCTCATCTCGGCGGTCGCCGCGTCGCCCAGGCTTTCGACGATCTCCTTCGCCATGTCCGGGTCGTAGGGGATGGGCTCGATGTCATCGGCCCAGCCCACGTGCGCGGGCGAGAGCATCTGCCCCACCACGGCACCGTTGCCGCCCAGGATGCCTTCCACGATGCCCTCGCGGTCGACACTCATGGCCACGGCGCGGCGCAGCTCGGCATTGTCCATCGGCGCGATGCGGGTGTTGAAGCCCAGGTAGGCCACGCGCTCGGTGAGGGCGATGAGCGGCTTCACGCCGGGCGCGCCCTCGATCTGCATCGCGAGGTCGGAGTTGAGCGACACCGCGAGATCCGCCGCACCGGCCTGCAGGTCGGCCACGCGGGTGGAGGCGTCGGGCACGGCGCGGAAGCGGGCCTCGGCGAAGGCGCCCTGGTCGCCCCAGTAGGCGTCGTTGCGGGTGAGCGTCACGTCCACGCCGCGGTTCCAGGCCTCGAAGGCGTAGGGGCCGGAGCCCACGGGGGCGGCGTTGAACGCGTCGTCACCCATCTCCTCCACCGCGTGCTGCGGCACCACGGAGAGCTTCACCAGCTGGGCGAGCAGCACCGGGTAGGGGCCGTCTGTCGTGAGCGTCACCTCGTTCTCGCCGGTCACCTCGGCGCCGGTGATCTTGTTGAACTGGCCGAGCTGCGGGCTGCCGAAAGCGGGGTCGGTGATGCGCTTCACCGAGAACACCACGTCCTCGGGTGTGAGCTTCGTGCCGTCATGGAAGGTGATGTCGTCGCGGATGGTGAACTTCACCTGCGTGTCCGACACCTGCTCCCAGGCGCTCGCCACCTGCGGGATGATCTCGCCCTCGTCGGAGCGGGTGACGAGATTGTCGAAGATGTTGCGGTAGACGTAGTAGCTGTCCGGGTTCCACTGCTTGTGGGGGTCGAGCGAGGAGGGCTCGTTCACCAGGTCCACGGTGATGAGCTCCTTCGCCAGCGCGCCGTCCAGCGCGGGCGAGGAGAGGGCGGCCATCAGGCCCAGGGCGGTTGCGGCAAGCAGGCGTTTCATCGGGCGATACCTCGTGTGGGGGTCGGCGGGGCGGCGCGGGGCCGCCCCGGGGGCGTCATTCCGCCCAGCTCATGCGGTTGAGGAACATGCTTTCGTTGGCGGTGGGCTGCCATTCCAGCTTCGCGTTGCCGCCGTAGATGATGGCGGCCTGGTAGAGCGGGATGATCGGCACCTCTTCCTTCACGATGTCATGCACCTTCGAATAGGCTGCGAGGCGGGCGTCCTCGTCGAGCACCGAGCGGCCTTCCTCCAGCGCCGCGTCCACTTCCGGAGACGACCAGCGCGACCAGCCGGAGGAGGAGTGCAGCAGCGGGAACATGATGCCGTCCGCGTCCTGGCAGGCGCAGGACCAGCGCGAGAAGGTGAGCATGGGGGCGGCCGCGTCCTCCACCTGCTGGTCCTTCAGCCAGGTGGCCATGTCGGTCATCCGGATCTCGACGTTGAGCCCCACGTCGGTGAGCATCTGCTGGATGGCCTGCACCACGCGCTGGTCGAACACCGGCGAGGTGGCGAGTTCCATCGGCGTCTTCGCCGGCTCGCCGATCTCGGCGATCAGGGCCTCGGCGGCCTCGGGGTCGTAGGGGAAGGGGTCGACCCCGTCGACCCAGCCGAAATGCGCCGGCGAGACCATCTCGCCCACCACGCGCTCGCCCCCCGCGAGGATGCCCTCGGCGATGCCCTCCTTGTCGATCGCCTCGGCGATGGCGCGGCGCATGCGCACGTCATCCAGCGGCGGCTTGGTGGAGTTGAGCGCGAAATAGCCCACGCGCTCGGTCTGCACGATGAGGGGCTTGGCGGTGGCGGAGTTCTCAAGCTGCATCGCCTGGTCGGAATCGAGGGTCACCACCAGGTCGGCGGCGCCGGCCTGCAGGTTCGCCAGCCGGGTGGCGGCGTCGGGCACGGCGCGGAAGGTCACGGTGGGGAATTCGCCCTTGGTGCCCCAGTAGTCGTCGTTGCGGGTCACGGTCACCTGCACACCGCGGTCCCAGCCCTCGAACCTGTAGGGGCCGGAGCCGACGGGGGCGAGGTTGAAGGCGTCGTCGCCGACCTCCTCCACCACGTGTTTCGGGATGATCGAGAGCTTCACCAGCTGCGGCAGCAGCACCGGGTAGGGCCCGTCGGTGGTGAGCACCACGGTGTACTCGCCGGTGGCCTCGGCCTTCACGATCTTGTTGAACTGGCCGAGCTGCGGGCTGCCGAAGGCCGGGTCGGTGATGCGCTCCACCGTGAACACCACGTCCTCGGCGGTGAGCGGCGTGCCGTCATGGAAGGTGATGTCGTCGCGCAGGGTGAATTCCATCTCCGTCTCCGACAGGCGCTGCCAGGAGGCGGCGACCTCGGGCACGATGGTGCCCTCGTTGTCGCGGGTGACGAGATTGTCGAAGATGTTGCGGTAGACGTAGTAGCTGTCCGGGTTCCACTGGCCCTGCGGGTCGAGCGAGGAGGGCTCGTTCACCAGGTCGATGGTGAGCAGGTCCTTGGCGGCGGCGCTGCCGGCCGGGGTGAAGGCGAGGCAGAGCGCGAGCGCGGTGGAGGCCAGTACGGGCGGGGCGAAGCTGCGAAGTCTCTTCATCTGGTCTTCCCTTCCTGTTGGGTGCGTGACGGCCTGCGGGGTTGCGCGTCCTGCGCCCCCGTTCTGCTGGGGTCCGTCATGGGGGTGGTCTTCTTTCCCGGTGCCGCGGCGCCGTCGAGGGCGCCGGCCAGCAGGGCGCGGCCGGCGAAAGCCTCGAAGGCGTCGAGCCCGGCGGAAAGCTCGGAGGCGAGCGCCGCCGCGTCTCCCGCCTCGGCCGCGGCCACCAGCGCGCCGCGGTCCGGCGGGGCGTGGCGCAGGCCGGAGCCGGCCTCGAGATGGCGCAGCATGCGGTCGGAATTGTCCCAGGCCTGGGCCAGCCAGTTGCGGATCCACGGGCTGGCGGGGGCGGCGAGATGGCCCATCAGCTCGCGGTCGTAGCCGCGCAGGGCCTCCGGCGCGCCGGCATCGCCCCGCCCGGCCAGTGCGCGGCACACTTCCCAGAGCCCGCGCAGCCCGGCAGCCGCCGCGGCGTCGCGCGGCAGGGCGGCGAGCGCCGGTTCCAGCGCCCGGCGCGCCGCGATCAGCCCGCCGATCAGCTCCGCCGTCACCGGTGCCACCTGCCAGCCGCGGCGCGGCAGGGCCAGCACCAGCCCCTCGCCGGACAGCCGGGCCAGCGCGGCGCGTGTGGCGGCGCGGTTCAGCCCGAAGCGCTCGGTGAGCTCCTGCTCGCTCACGGTCTCCGAGGGCGCGAGCGCGCAGGTGAGGATGGCGTCGCGCAGCCGGTCGGCCGCGAACTCGGATTTCGAGGCCGCCGCCGGCAGGGCGCCGGGGGCAGCGGGGCGGGCGACGAAGGGCGAGGAGCGATCATACATGCCCCGACGCTAGCCGCGCGCCTGAGATGTGACCAGCCCCTTTCTGAC
Organism: Oceanicella sp. SM1341; assembly: GCF_003448965.1. Taxonomy (GTDB): domain Bacteria; phylum Pseudomonadota; class Alphaproteobacteria; order Rhodobacterales; family Rhodobacteraceae; genus Paroceanicella. The sequence goes on along the minus strand of NZ_QRGC01000006.1, from coordinate 30,818 downwards.
ATGTCAGTCAGAATTTTGCCGCAGGCGCAGGCAGCCGCGCGTCGCTGCCCGAATCCTGTGCGGACAGGGGCGCGGACAGGCGCAGGCCTGCCGGGGGAACGGGCGGTGGCGTTTTGCGGCGTCAGGTGGCGCTGGTGCGCTGGCCCTCGATCATCACGCCGGCGAGCAGGTCGTAGGCCTCGGTCCAGGCGGCGCGGGTCTCGGGGGTGAAGCTGTCGCCGAGCATGTCCTGCAGGGTGTCGAGCAGGGCCCGGCCCACCACGGCGTAATGCGCCTCCTCCACGCCGTAGACCGCGTGTCGGCGGCCGAGCGCGGTGACCGCGGGCAGGATGCGCGGCAGGTCTGTGAGCCCGTTCACCGCAATGGCAAGCATCTGGATCAGCTTCATTTTCTGCCCCGCCATGTCATCGGGAAACAGCGGGCGAACCTGCGGGGCGAGCTCGAAGACGCGATCGTAGAACACTCCGCCGGCGGCCTCGGCCTGCGGCGAGATCCGCTCGAAACTCTGCTGCACGAGGGCGATCTGATCGGGTGTCATGGCGTGCTGGAACCTCTGGCTGGAGCCGGGCGGGCCCCGGTGGCGCTCCGGCGTGGCAAGCGTTCAGGCAGGTGGCGTTCAGGCAGGTGGCGTTCAGGCAGGCGGGGGTCTGGCATGGCGGCGGCGCGGGCGGTGCCCGCCGGGATCGGAAACGGGTGTCCGGCGCCTGCCCCGGCCGCGCGATGGCGGGCGGGGCAGGCCCGGGGCTGTCCTTGCATGGTAGGTGCAACCGCAGGCGCACACAACATGAACCCAAGCCGGAATTGGGCCGGATGCATGCAATCGGGCCGGGGAGCGGTCGCCCCGGCCGGCGGGTCAGGCCGTCGCGGCCCGGGCGGCGGCGCGCGGCCCTTCGCTGCGCAGGCGGGCAAGGGCGCGGGCGCAGGCCCGGGTCCAGCGCGGCTCCGTGCGCAGGTCCTCGGGCATCAGCCCGGGCAGAGCGGAGAGGGCCGCCACCATGGCCTCGGCCGATCCGTCGGCCGCGGCCGCCACGCAGGCGGCGATCTCGGCGGCGCGGGGGTCGTCGAGCGCATGGTCGCCGGCCACGGCGCGCTCGGCGAAATGCATCCATGCCGCCACGGCGAAGGCGAAGCTCTCCAGCGGCTGCCCGGCCCGCAGGGCTTCCAGCGCCGGCCAGGTGAGCCGCTGCGGCAGCTTCTGGGTGCCGTCCATCGCGATCTGCAGGGTGCGGTGGCGGATGGCGCGGTTGGAGAAACGCAGCGCCAGCGCATCGGCATAGGCGGCGTAATCCATGCCCGGCAGGGGGGCGAGCGTGGCGGCGGCGGCCGCCATGTGGGCGCGCACCATGGGGGCGAGCGCCGGGTCCTCCATCACGTCGAAGACATGCTCCAGCCCGGCCAACGCGCCGGCATAGGCGATGAGCGAATGGCTGCCGTTGAGCATGCGCAGCTTCATCTTCTCGAAGGGCGCCACGTCATCGGTGAAGATTACGCCCTCGGCCGCTTCCCAGGCCGGGCGGCCGGCGGCGAAACGGTCCTCGATCACCCATTGGGTGAAGGGCTCGGTCTCGATCGCCGCGGCATCCTCGAAGCCGGTGAGGGCGGCGGCATCGGCCAGCGTCGCCTCGGTGGCGGCGGGGGTGATGCGGTCGACCATGGTGGAGGGGAAGGGCACGTGCTCCGCGATCCACTCCGCGAGGCCGGGGTCGCGCAGGCGGGCGAAATCGAGCACCAGCCGCTCCAGCACATGGCCGTTGTCGGGGAGGTTGTCGCAGCACAGCGGGGTGAAGGGCGGCAGCCCCGCCGCCCGGCGCCGCGCCAGCCCCTCGACGAGGAAGCCCACCACGCCCGAGGGCGCCTCGGGGTGTGCGAGGTCATGGGCGATGGCGGGGTGCGCTAGGTCGAGCCCGCCGGTGGCGGCATCCCGCCCGTAGGCCTTCTCGGTGACCGTGAGGCTCACGATGCGGGTGCCGGGGTCCTCCAGCAGGGCGAGCACGGCGGCGGCATCGTCGCGCGCGGTCTTCACGCCGAGGATGCAGCCGATCACCCGGGCCGAGGTGCCCTCCGGCCCGCGCACCAGCAGGGTGTAGAGCCCGTTCTGCGGCGCCATGCGCTCTTCGGTATCGCGCGAGCGCAGGTTGACCCCGGTGATGCCCCAGTCGCCGCCGGCGGCGGCCAGCGCCTCCTCGGTGGCCACGGCCTGGTGGGCGCGGTGGAAGGCGCCGAGGCCGAAATGCACGATGCCGGGGCGCAGGGCGCCCCGGTCGTAGCCCGGCTGCCCGACCGTGTCGGGCAGGCCGGAGAGCGTGGTGAGCCGGGTCATGCGGCAGTGGCCTTCAGCGCCGCCATCACGCCGCGCAGCTCGGCAAGGCCCTTGAGGCGCCCGATGGCGGGGTAGCCGGGCTGCGAGCCGCGCTCGGCGTCGTTGAGGATGTCCTGGCCGTGGTCCGGGCGCATCGGGATCTCGGCATCCGCCCGGCCCTCGGCGCGGCGGCGGGCCTCTTCCTTCATGAGTGCTGCGACGAGGGCCACCATGTCGGTGTGCCCGGCGAGGTGGTCATCCTCGAAGAAGGAGCAGGGGGTCTCCTCGGTGTCGCGGCGCACGTTGCGCAGGTGCACGAAGTGGATCTTCGGGCCGAGGCGCTCGGCCATGCCGGGCAGGTCGTTGTCCGGCCGCGCGCCGAGCGAGCCGGAGCAGAGCGTGACGCCGTTGGCCGGGCTGTCCACCGCGTCGAGCACCGCGCGGTACTGCGCCTCGGTCGACATGATGCGCGGCAGGCCCAGCAGCGGGAAGGGGGGATCGTCCGGGTGGCAGCACAGGCGCATGCCCAGTTCCTCGGCCACCGGCACCACCTCGGAGAGGAAGTCGACGAAATGGCCGCGCAGCTGCTCCTCGGAGATGCCGTCATAGGTGGCGAGCTGGGCGCGCAGCTCCTCGAGCGACCAGCTCTCCATCGCGCCGGGCAGGCCGGCGGTGACGTTCTGCGCGATCTGCTTCTGCCGCGCCTCGGACATGCCGGCATAGCGGCGCGCGGCCTCCTCGACCACGGCTTCGGGGAAGCTCCCGGCAGCACCCTTGCGCTTGAGCACGTGGATGTCGAAGGCGGCGAAATCCGGCAAATCGAAGCGCATGGCCTTCGCGCCGTTCGCCACTTCCCAGGCGAGGTCGGTGCGGGTCCAGTCCAGCACGGGCATGAAATTGTAGCAGATGGTGCGCAGGCCGGCCTCGTGCAGGTGGCGCAGCGACTGCTTCCAGTTCTCCACATGGGTGCGCCAGTCACCCGTCTGGGTCTTGATCGATTCGGAGATCGGGATGCTCTCCACCACCTCCCAGTCGAGCCCGGTGGGGGCGGCCCCGGTGCCGCGCACCTCGGCCTGGCGCTTCGCGATCTCCTCCTTCGACCAGACCTCGCCGGTCCGGACGTGGTGCAGGGCGGTCACGATCCCCTCGACCCCGGCCTGGCGCGCGTCTCGCAGCGTCACCTTGTCGACCGGGCCGAACCACCGCCATGTCTGTCGCATTCTGGTCTCTCCTTGGATGCGGAAATCACTTGCCCCCGAGGGCGGCGCGCACGGCCTCCGCCCGGGGGATCGGCGCAACGGCGCCATAGCCCTGCGTGGCGAGCGCTGCCGCCGCCGCCGCGTAGGCCCCGGCCTCGGCCGGGGTGTCGCCGGCCAGCAGCCGGGCGGTGAAACTGCCGCCGAACGTGTCGCCCGCGCCGGTGGCGTCCACCGGGGTGCAGGGCGCCGGCGGGATGCGGTGGCGCGCCCCGGGCGTGGCGATCAGCGCGCCCTCGGCCCCGAGCTTCAGCGCCACCACCTTCGCGCCGAGGGCGAGGCAATGATCTGCCATCGCCTCCGGCCTCGGGTCTCCGAAGATCTTCTCCATGTCGTCGGAGCTGGGCAGGGCGATGTCGGTCATGGCGAGGGCGGCCTCGATCAGCGCCTTCGCGCGCGGCCGGCTCCACAGCCTGTCGCGCAGGTTGGTGTCGAAGGACACGAGGCGGCCGGCGGCGCGGGCCGTGGCCGCGGCCTCGAAACAGGCGTCGCAGGAGCTGCCGGAGATCGCCAGCGAGATGCCGGTGAAATGCAGCAGCTTCGCCGCGGCAATGGCCTCGCGCGGCAGGTCGGCCGGGCCGACGAGGCTGGCGGCGGAGCCGGCGCGCAGGAAGCTGAACACGTGGCCCGAGGGCCCGTGGTTGACGAAATACACCCCGGTGGGCGCCGTGGCGTGGCGGCTCACGTGGGTGTGGTCGATGCCCTCCGCGTCCCAGAGCGAGACGATGGCATCGCCGTGCTCGTCAGCCCCGAGGGCGGAGAGCACGCCGGCGCGCGCGCCCTGCCGCGCCGCGGCGATGGCGAAGTTCGACACGTCGCCGCCCACGTCGCGCAGGAAGGTGGGGGGGGTGTCCCCCGCACGGTTGTACTCGATCAGCGGCTCGCCGAGCACGAGGATGTCGGGGGCCCCGGACATGCTCATGCCAGCTCGAGCTGAACCTTCACGGCCTTCGAGCGGTCGCCCGCGGCGTCGAAGGCGGCCACGGCATCGGCCAGCGGGAAGGTGCCGGTGATGATCGGGCGCACGTCGATGCGCCGCTCGGCGATCATCTTCACCGCCAGCGGGTATTCGGCGTGGAAGCGCTGCGCGCCGGCCCACTCGATCTCCTTGGCCACCAGCATGGCGAGGGCGATGGTGGCGTCACCCCCGGTGCCCACCTGCACGAAGCGCGCCTGCGGCCGCAGCACGGGGAAGAGCGAGCGGATGGCGGGGGCCGCGGCCGAACAGTCGAAGGCCACGTCGAAATACCCCTTGCCGGCCTCGTATTCCTTCAGGCCGTCGGGGTTGGTGCGGGTGTTGACGGCGCGGGTGGCGCCCATGGCCTCGGCCACCTTCAGCGTGGCGTCCTGCAGGTCGGTCACCACGATCTCGGACGCGCCGCCGAACTTCGCCACCGCGACGCAGAGCGAGCCGATCGGCCCGGCGCCGGTGACGATGACGCGCTTGCCCTTCAGGTCGCCCGCGCGGTTTCCGGCGTGCAGGCACACGGCCAGCGGCTCGGCGCAGGCGCCCTCGCCGAAGCTCACCACGTCGCCCAGCGGCTCGCACTGGGTGGCGGCCACCACCATCATCTCGCGGAAGGCGCCCTGCGAATGCGGGAAGGGCATGGCCGAGCCGAAGAAGGTCATGTTGAGGCAATGCTGCTGCAGGCCCTGCAGGCAGTACTCGCACGCGTTGCAGGGGTGCGAGGGGTTCACCGCCACGCGGGTGCCGGGGGCGAGCCCCTCCACCCCGGGGCCGGTGGAGACCACCTCGCCGGACACCTCGTGCCCGAGCACCATCGGCTCGCGCACGCGGATCGCGCCGAAGCCGCCGTCCTGGTAGTAGTGCAGGTCGGAGCCGCAGATGCCGCCGGCGCGCATCTTCAGCAGCACCTGGCCGGGGCCGGGCTCGCCCAGTTCGAGCGTGTCGATGCGCAGGTCACGCGCGGCGTGGATACGGCAGACGCGGGTTTCGGAGGTCATGGTTTCAGTTCCCGTAAGCAAGGTTGGGCAGCCACAGCGACAGCGCCGGGATGTAGGAGACCAACAGAAGCACCAGAATGTTGCCGACAAGGAAAGGCCCGATGGCCCGGACCACCACGGCAAGCGGCAGGCGCGCGATGTTGGCGCAGACGAAGAGGCACACGCCCACCGGCGGCGTGGTGAGGCCGATCATCAGGTTCAGCACCGCGAAGGTGGCGAAGTGCACGGGGTCGATACCCACGCCGATGGCGACGGCCGAGAGCGGGCCGAACAGGATGATGAGCGCCGCGATCGTCTCCATGAACATGCCGACGAAGAGCAGCAGCACGTTGATGAGCAGGATCACCAGGATCGGGTTGTCGGTGGCGGTGAGCACGGCCTGCGCGATCATCTCGGGGATGCGCTCGGAGGCGAGGATCCAGCCGAAGATGTTGGCGAAGCCCACGAGGGCGAGGATGGCGGCGGAGCTCACCGCGCTGTCGATCACGATCTTCGGCACGTCGCGCAGCCGCACGCCACGGTAGATGAACGCCCCCACCACGAAGGCGTAGAGCGAGGCGATGATCGAGGTTTCCGTGGGGGTGGCGACGCCCGAGAGCAGGCCGCCGATGATCAGCGCCGTCATCGCGAGGGCCCAGAAGGACGAGAGGAAGGAGAGGCCCAGCTCGCGGAAGCCGGCCCATTCCTGGCGCGGGTAGTTGTTGCGCCGGGCGATGATGTAGCAGGTGATCATCATGCCGAGGCCGAGTAGCAGGCCGGGGATGGCGCCGGCGAGGAACATCCGCCCCACCGACACCCCGGTGAGCGAGCCCACGATGATCATCGGCACCGAGGGCGGGATGATCGGCCCCACGGTGGAGGAGGCGGCGGTGACCGCGGCGGAGAAGCCGCCCGGGTAGCCCGCCTTCTTCATGCCGGGGATCATCACGCCGCCGATGGAGGCCGCGTCGGCCACCGCGGTGCCGGAGATGCCGGCGAAGAGCATGGAGCCCGCGATGTTGGTGAGGCCGAGCCCGCCGCGGATCCAGCCCACGAGGGCGGAGGCGAAGCGGATGATGCGCTCGGTGATGCCGCCGCCGGCCATCAGGTTTCCGGCCAGGATGAAGCCCGGGATGCAGAGCAGCACGAACACGTCGATGCCCGCGTACATCTTCTGCGGCAGGATGACGAGCGGCATGCCGCGCACCAGGATGTAGGCCAGCGAGGACAGCCCCAGGCAGGCCGCCACCGGCACGCCGATCACGAGCCCGATGACGAAGACGGCGAAGAGAATGCTCACGTCCATTGGGTCAGTCTTCCAGTTCGGACATATCGGAGAAGGAGTCGCGCCCGGCGATGATCTCGAGCACGGCCAGCACGGCGAAGACGCAGAGCGACACGGCGAAGACCGGCATGGCGAGGTAGATCCAGTTCATGTGGATCCCGAGCGCCGGGGCGGTCTGCATCGCGCCCACGTTCATGAATTTCAGCGCCGGCATGAACATCAGCCCGGCCAGCACCGCAGTGAGTGCGGCCGAGATGCCGAGTGCCACGCGGCGCGCGTTCCGGGGCAGCATGGAGACCACGAGGTCGACGTTCACCAGGTCGCCGCTGCGCATGGAGAGGCCCACGCCGCAGGCGGCGAGGAACATCAGCGCCGCGCGGGAGAGCTCCTCCGTCCAGATCGGCGATCCGGGCAGGAAGGTGCGGGCGAAGACCTGCATGAGAACCGTCGCGATGAGCGCGACGAAGGCGATGCCGACCGCTGCGCGCGACAGGCCGACCAACAGGGAGATGAGGCGTTGCATTTGCGGTTGGCTTCCGGGGGTTGGTGCGGCGCGCCCCGGGGGGGCGCGCCGTGATGGGGCAGGATCAGTCGGCGAAGATCTTCTCGACCAGCGGCTTGATGTCGTCGGAGACGCCGTTGAGCACCGCGTCCTTGGCCGCGGCGGCGAAGGCCTCGGTGTCGACCTCGTTGAACTCCATTCCGGCGGCTTCCAGGTCGGCGCGCAGCTGCGTCTCGTCATCGAGGAACAGCGAGCGCTCGTATTCCTGGGCGATCTGGCCGGCCTCGAGCACCGCCTGCTGGTCTTCCTCCGACAGGCTCTGGAAGCGCTGCTCGGAGATCACGAGGTAGATCCAGCTGCGCACGTGCTCGGTGAGGTTCACGTAGCTCTGCACCTCGGCGAAGCTCGCGGTCTTGATCAGCGCCAGCGGGTTTTCCTGCGCGTCGATGGTGCCGTTCTGCAGCGAGGTGAACACCTCGGAGAAGGCCATCGGCGTGGGGTTTGCGCCGAGCGCCTTCCACACGGAGAGGAACAGCGGCACGTTGGGCACGCGCATCTTCAGCCCCTGCAGGTCGTCGGGCGAGGAGATCGGCCGGTTCGAGGTGAGGTTGCGCGGGCCGCGGGCGAAATAGGCGATCGGGCGCACCTGGGCCTTCTCGATGATCTCCTGCTCGACCTCGTCGCCGATCTCGCCGGAGGCCACCGCGTCCATGTCCTCGAGCGAGGTATAGGCGTAGGGCAGGGCGAGCAGGGCGGCCTTGGGCGCCCAGTTCTGCAGGCTCTCGCCGGTGATGGTCATGTCGACGGTGCCGAGCTGCATGCCGGCGATCAGGTCCATTTCCTTGCCCAGGGTCTCGTTGGGGAAGACCTCCACCGCGATGCGGCCCTCGGAGAGGCGGCTCACCTCCTCGGCGAATTTCATCGCGGCCTTGTGCCAGATGTTGTCCTCGTTGGCGAGGTGGCCGAGCTGCAGGGTGGTCTCCTGCGCCGGGGCCATGCCGGCCGTGCCGAGGCCGAAGGCGAGGGCCGAGGCCGCGAGCGCCGCTCTGGTGAAATGTTTCATGGGGTCTTCCTCCTTGCGTGTGATTCAGGCGCGTCAATGCGACCCCGTTCGATGGTGCCCTTCCGGCACCTGTTGCGAAGGGGGTCGTTCGGGAAAAGGCGGTCAGCCGGTGCCGGTGTCGTTCACGACCTCCGTCGCCGGTTCGAAGAGATCGGTATGGCTTTCGCGGATGCGCGGCAGCGTCTTGAGGATCTCGGTGAGGTGCACGCGCATCGCCGCCTCCGCCGCGTCGGGGTCTCCGGCCTCGGCGGCGTCGAGGATGGCGGTGTGCTGCGCGATCAGCACGCTGAAGGGCGTGGCGTCGCCGAAGCTGAGGTAGCGCACCCGGTCCATCTGGGCCTTGGTGGTCTCGATCACGGTCCAGGCGAAGGAATGCCCGGCGGCGCGGGCCAGCCCGGCGTGGAAGGCCTCGTCGAGCACCAGGAAGGAGGCGTTGTCCTGCTGGTGCACGTCCTTCTGCTGCTCCACGAGGGCGCGCAGCTCGGGCAGGGGCGCGGGGTCTGCGGCCAGGGCGCGGACGATGGCGATCTCCAGCGCCTCGCGCACGAAGCGGGTCTCGGTGACCGCCTGCTGGGAGATCTTCTGCACGAAGGTGCCGCGATGGGGCATCACCCGCACCAGGCCCGCGTCCTCCAGCCGGATGAACGCCTCGCGCACCGGCTGGCGGCTCACGTCGTAGCGGCGCGCCACCTCGGCCTCCGACAGGGCCTGCCCCGGGCGCAGACGCGCCTGGATGATGTCGGCGCGCAGCTGCCGGTAGAGCGTGGTGCCGATCGAGGCGGCGGGGGTGAAGCTCAGCGGGCTGGTCATGACTCGGTTTTCGTTCCTCCGGTATGGTACCATACTACCATACTGCAAAAAATCAAGCCTGCGGGCGTGTGGCCGCGACCGTCACTTCGCTGATGACAGCGGCGGCGCGGAATGGGTAAGCAGGCTCCGGAGTTTCTGGACGGTGCGTTCCGGAGCGCCCGTCGGGCGCCCGGGGCCCCGCGCCGGGCGCACTGCATCAGGGGCCGGGGGCCCGGCGCCGGCCCGCGCCGCGGCTCCCGGAAAGGCACAGGAAAAGGAGACTGCAATGACCACCGACATCGGCCAGTACATCAACGGCGCCCGGGTGCCCGGCACCACCGACCGCTTCCAGGACGTGACCTGCCCGGCCACCGGCGAGGTGACCGGCCGCGTGGCGCTCGGCTCGGCGGCGGATGTGGATGCGGCGGTTTCGGCGGCGAAGGCGGCCTTCCCCGACTGGGCCGACACGCCGCCCCTGCGCCGCGCGCGGATCATGAACCGCTTCCTCGCCCTGCTCAACGAGCGCAAGGAGGACCTGGCCCGGGCGATCACCAACGAGCATGGCAAGGTGTTCACCGATGCCTGCGGCGAGGTGGAGCGCGGCATCGACATCGTCGAGTTCGCCTGCGGCATCCCGCAGCTGCTGAAGGGCGACTACACCGAGCAGGTCTCGCGCGGGATGGACAACTGGACCCTGCGCCAGCCCATCGGGGTGTGCGCCGGCATCACGCCGTTCAACTTCCCGGCCATGGTGCCGATGTGGATGTTCCCGGTGGCCATCGCCTGCGGCAACACCTTCGTGCTCAAACCCTCGCCGACCGACCCCTCCGCCTCGCTGATGATCGCCGATCTGATGAAGGAAGCCGGCTTCCCCGACGGCGTGTTCAACGTGGTGCAGGGCGACAAGGCGGCGGTGGACGCGCTGCTGGCGCACCCGGACGTGAAGGCGGTCTCCTTCGTGGGCTCCACCCCGATCGCCAACTACATCTACGAGACCGGCGCGCGCAACGGCAAGCGGGTGCAGGCGCTCGGCGGGGCGAAGAACCACATGCTGGTGATGCCCGATGCCGACATGGACAAGGCGGTGGACGCGCTGGTGGGCGCGGCCTTCGGCTCGGCCGGCGAGCGCTGCATGGCGATCTCGGTGGCGCTGCTGGTGGGCGACGCGGCCGAGCAGGTCATCCCCAAGCTGGTGGAGCGGGCGAAGGCGCTGGTGATCAAGAACGGGCTGGAGCTCGACGCCGAGATGGGCCCGATCGTGACGAAAGCCGCGCTGGAGCGCATCACCGGCTACATCGAGAAGGGCGTGGCCGAGGGCGCCGACCTGCTGGTCGACGGCCGTGGCAACAGCGTGGAGGGCCACGAGGGCGGCTTCTGGCTCGGCGGCACGCTGTTCGACAACGTGACCCCGGAGATGACCATCTACCTCGAGGAGATCTTCGGCCCGGTGCTGTCCTGCGTGCGGGTGAAGGATTTCGCCGAGGGGCTGCAGCTGATCAACGACCACGAGTTCGGCAACGGCGTGAGCGTGTTCACCCGTGACGGCAACGTGGCGCGCGAGTTCGGCCGGCGGGTCGAGGTGGGCATGGTGGGCGTGAACGTGCCGATCCCGGTGCCGATGGCCTGGCACGGGTTCGGCGGCTGGAAGCGCTCGCTCTTCGGCGACATGCATGCCTATGGCGAGGAGGGCGTGCGCTTCTACACCAAGCAGAAGTCGATCATGCAGCGCTGGCCGGAAAGCATCGAGAAGGGCGCCGAGTTCACCATGCCGGTGTCGAAGTAACCAGCCCAGGTGGGGCCCGCGCCGCGCGGGCCCCGCCGGGCGATGCCCGGTTGCGTCCCGCCCGGGCGGCGCCTGCCTCGGAGGGGGCAGGCCCCCGCCTCGGCAGGCGCGTCGGGCCCCTTGCGGGCCCTCCCCGCGCCCCGCGCAACCGGCCGCGCCCCTGCGGCCAGCGCCGAGAGGGGGCTCGATGCCCCCCGAGGCGCTCCCCACGAGCGGTGCCTCCGGCGCCGGTGCGCCGCGGTTGACAGGCAGCGCCCGCGCCGCGATGCTGCGCCCTCATCCCACAGACAGAGGCCCGGACGCGCGCTGCGCGTGCCGTTTCGCATGTCTGTGCGCCCGGGCCTTCCCCTTTCGACAGGAGACAGGATCATGGCGCGATGGCAGCAGTTTCACGTGATCACCGGCGGCCCGGGGGCCGGGAAGTCGACCCTGGTCGCGGCGCTGGCGGCGCGCGGGCTCACCTGCATGCCCGAGGGCGGGCGGGCGATCATCCGCGCGCAGCGGGCCATCGGCGGACAGGCCCGGCCGGAGGTCGACCGCGCGGCATTCGCCGAGGCGATGCTGGGCTGGGAGCTGCGCTCGCACGCGGAGGCGGCGGAGCGGCGCGGCCCGGTGGTCTTCGACCGTGGGCTGGCCGATGTCGCGGGGTATCTCGCGCTCTGCGGGCTGCCGGTGCCGGGACACCTGGAGCGGGCCTGCGAGGGGCTGCGCTATGCGCCGGCCGTCTTCCTCGCCCCGCCCTGGCGGAAGATCTACGCGGGCGACGGCGAGCGGGCGCAGGGCTGGGAGGAGGCCTGCGCCACTCATGACGCGGTGGCCACGGCCTGGGCCGGCTTCGGCTACACGCTGGTGGAGTTGCCGCGGGGGCCGGTGGCGGAGCGTGTGGCCTTCGTGCTGGAGCGGATCGGCCGTGCCCCGGCTCAGCCGATCATGCCGAGCGCGGGGAAGGTCTCCAGCAGCCAGTAGGAGAAGCGGGAGAAACTGTCCGTCACCATCATCGCGCCGACGAAAACCAGCATGCCGCCCATCACCTTCTCCACCGTGCCCATGTGGCTGCGGAAGCGGCGCATGAAGCGGGTGAACGGGCCGATGAACAGCGCGGCTAGGATGAAGGGCACGCCGAGCCCGATGGCGTAGGTGCCCAGCAGCACAACCGCCTGGTCAGAGGCGCCCTGGGCGGCGAGGCTGAGGATGGTGCCGAGGATGGGGCCGATGCACGGCGTCCAGCCGAAGGCGAAGGCGAGGCCGAGCACGAAGGCACCCAGCGGCCCGCCGGCGGCGCGGCCGGCATCGAACCGCGCCTCGCGGTAGAGCAGCGAGATGCGGAACACCCCGAGGAAATGCAGGCCGAAGACGATCACCACCACGCCGGCGATGCGCGAGAACCAGATCTGGTTCTGCAGGAAGGCCTGGCCGAGCGAGGAGGCCACCGCGCCGAGCAGCACGAAGACGGTGGAGAGGCCGAGCACGAAGAACAGCGCCGCGGTGACCACGCGGCGGCGGTCGGGCGCGCCGTCATCGGTGATGCGGTCGAGCGAGGTGCCGGCCATGAAGGCGAGGTAGGGCGGCACGATGGGCAGCACGCAGGGGGTGAGGAAGCTCACGATCCCCGCCACGAGGGCGATGGCGAGCTTGATGCCCGCCGAGGCCTCGATGAAGTCTATCCCGAACATGCGTCGCCCCCTTCCCGTGTCACCGGGTGATAGCGCGGGCGGAAGCGCGAGTCACCCGCCGGGGGCGTCACGTTTGCGTAGGGGCGATGCGCCGTGTCCCGGCCGCCACGTGACCCGGCGGAGCCTGCGGCATTCCCCTCGAGCCGGCGCCCGCCCTGCGGGCCGGCCCCGGCGCGGCGCTGCGCGCGGGAAGACCCCCCGAGGTGGGGCGCCTGCGGCCGGGATTTCGTCCGTGCGCGGGCGGACGGCGGCCGAGGCGGCCAGCCGCGTGCCCGGGCCGGCCATCGCGGCAGAGCGGTGGAGGCACTTGCCGGGCATGAACGGGCAGGTGGGGCGCCGGCAGCCCGCCAGGGCCTTCCGGGCCGGTGCTGGCGGTCAGTGCGGGCTCTCCTGCCCTGCAAGCTGCGGCCGCGTGCGCGATGGAGAGGCGGTCGGGCAGCGGAAGGCGCGGGGGGTGGCGACCGGGCAAGCGTCGGGAGGGGTGGTGGCCGAGGCGGTGTCGGCACGCCACCGCCTCGGCGCCGCGTTCGGGGCAGGCCGCGCGATGGTTGCAGGTCGAGGCCCGGAGAGGGACGGCTCTCCGCCCCCCCCGAGCGGCCGCGCGCGCTCCCGCCTGCCCTTGCCGCGCGAAGCCGGTGGACAGGCGCGCGGCCTCGGGCTAGGCCTTTGCGCATGGACGATGTCACCGAACTCGACGCCCGGGGCCTGCTCTGCCCGCTGCCGGTGCTCAAGGCGCGCAAGCGGTTGCAACCGCTGGCGCCCGGGGCGCTGCTCGCCATGCTGGCGGACGATCCGGCGGCGGTGATCGACGTGCCGCATTTCTGCGCCGAACAGGGCCATGAACTGGTGGAGATGACCGGGGAGGGGCCGGAGCGGCGCTTCCTGATCCGCAAGGGCGGCTGAGTTCTTGCGGGCCGCCCGCCCCGCCGGTATGAACGGGCCGGAAACCACGGAGCCTCCGATGACCGAGCTTGCCTATCGCGACCCCGAACCGAAGATCCTCCACGGCGCCAAGGGCGACTGGGAGATCGTGATCGGCATGGAGGTCCATGCGCAGGTGCGCTCGAACGCGAAGCTCTTCTCCGGCGCCTCCACCGGCTTCGGCGCCGAGCCCAACACCCATGTGAGCCTGATCGACGCGGCCATGCCCGGCATGCTGCCCGTCATCAACGAGTTCTGCGTGGAGCAGGCGGTGCGCACCGGCCTCGGGCTGAAGGCGCAGATCAACCTGTTCAGCCAGTTCGACCGCAAGAACTACTTCTACCCCGACCTGCCGCAGGGCTACCAGATCTCGCAGCTCTACCACCCGATCGTGGGCGAGGGCGAGGTGCTGGTCGACATGGAGCCCGGCGTGGCGCGGCGCGTGCGCATCGAACGTATCCACCTCGAGCAGGACGCCGGCAAGTCGATCCACGACATGGACCCGGAGAACTCCTACGTCGACCTCAACCGCACCGGGGTGGCGCTGATGGAGATCGTCTCGCGGCCCGACATCCGCGGGCCGGAGGAGGCGGCGGAATACGTGCGCAAGCTGCGCCAGATCCTGCGCTACCTCGGCACCTGCGACGGCAACATGCAGGAAGGCTCCCTGCGCGCCGACGTGAACGTGTCGGTCTGCCAGCCCGGCGCCTACGAGAAATACCGCGAGAGCGGAGATTTCTCGCATCTCGGCACGCGCTGCGAGATCAAGAACATGAACTCGATGCGCTTCATCCAGCAGGCGATCGACTACGAGGCCCGCCGGCAGATCGCCATCATCGAGGACGGCGGTTCGGTCGACCAGGAGACCCGGCTCTACGACCCCAACAAGGGCGAGACCCGCTCCATGCGCTCGAAGGAAGAGGCGCATGACTATCGCTACTTCCCCGACCCCGACCTGCTGCCGCTCACCTTCGAGCAGGCCTGGGTGGACGGTATCGCCGCCACGCTGCCGGAGCTGCCGGACGAGAAGAAGGCGCGCTTCGTGCTCGATTTCGGCGTGACCGAATACGATGCCGGCGTGCTGACCGCCGACACGGTGAACGCCGCCTTCTTCGAGGAGGTGGCGCAGGGGCGCGACGGCAAGCAGGCGGCGAACTGGGTGATCAACGAGCTGTTCGGCCGGCTGAACAAGGAGGGGATGGCGGTGTCGGCCTCGCCGGTTTCGGCGGCGCAGCTCGGCGCGATCATCGACCTGATCGCGGCCGGCGACATCTCCGGCAAGATCGCCAAGGACCTGTTCGAGATCGTCTGGGCCGAGGGCGGCGACCCGCGCGCCATCGTCGAGGACCGCGGCATGAAGCAGGTCACCGATACCGGCGCCATCGAGGCGGCGGTGGTCGATGTGATCGCGGCCAACCCGGACAAGGCCGAGCAGGCGAAGGCCAAGCCCTCGATGGCCGGCTGGTTCGTCGGCCAGGTGATGAAGGCCACCGGCGGCAAGGCGAACCCGCAGGCGGTGAACGCCCTCGTGCGCGAGAAGCTCGGGATCGAGTGATCCCGCCGGCGCTCAGTTCGGATGCAGTGCCGCGCTGAGCCAGCTGCCGCCGGCGCGCAGGGCGCCGGTCTCCTCGCAGCGCAGGAGATCGCGTGTCTTTGCCGCGTCCGGCCGGTCGTCGAGACACAGCGCGTCCTGGCGCGAGTCCCCCAACATGATGGCGCCCTGCCGGTCGCTTCGCGGCGTGTCGGTGCGGGCGCGCAGCAGGCCGATGGTCGCGAGGTCGAAATGGCCGGTGGGCAGCAGGCCGTTCGCGCCCTGCCAGCCGCGCAGGGCGCGCCGGGTTTCGGGGCCGAACAGCCCGTCGGCCACCAGCGCCGCGCCGGTGGCGCGCGCGAGCCGGCGCTGCAGCTCGACCCGGGTGCGGTGCGAGCGGGTGAGCCCGGCCTCCACCGTGAGCTGGTCGAGCGGCCAGAGGCCCGGCGGCAGGCGGGTGGCGTCCTCGAGCAGAAGCGGGTCGATGCGGTCGGCCCGGGCGGTGGCATGGTGGAGCCGCGTGGCGAGCATCTGGCGCAGCACCGGCTCGGAGGGCGAGGGGGCCAGGGCCACGTCGACCACGGCTTCCGTCACCTCGGGCGCCGGCGCCGGCAGCGGTTCGCGCAGCGCGGCGGCGAGGGCGATGACCCCCGCGCAGGCGGCCACGATGCCCGGAAGGCGCCGCGCCGGCGCCCGTGGGCGGCCTGTTCCGGCGCCGACGCCCGCCGCGCCGGGGAAAGCTGGCGCGGCTTCCGCGGCGGCGGGCTCGCCATCGGCGGCGGCCGCCCCGGTCTCGCCGGTTTCCGTCTCCTCCGGCGCCGAGGCAGGTGCCGCACCGGCCGGCACGGCGGTTTTCTGCGCATCGGGTGCGGGAGGGGGAGAGACCACCGAGGGGCGGGACTGGTCGCGCATGGCCTCGGCGAGGTCGCGCATCTGGGCGAGCATGGAGCGGGTGCCGGGGGGCAGCAGGCTGCCGTTCTCCAGCAGGTGGCTGTCTGCCAGCCAGGCGATGTTGCTCCAGGCGAGGTAGTCCCGCGCGCCGTCGCCCTCGCGCGCCAGGTCGGGAAGACTGCCGGCGGGCATCAGCGCCGCGCTCTGTTCTCCCTCCGCCTGTTCCGCGAGCAGGGCGGCGAGCGTGTCGGCGAGGGGCGCGGGCATCTCCTCCGCCACGGCGCCCTCCTCCGCCGCGGCGCGGGGGGCGAGGGCGAGCGGATGCATGCGGCCGGCGGAGGCGGCTTCCCGTTCCTCCGCCGAGCGCCCCGGGCCGTTGCCCTGCCCGGCGGCGGGCGGGGCGGTGGCGTCGCGCCCGCCGGGCACGATGCGCGGCGGCTCGCGGGCGGGCTGCGGAGCGAGGTGCAGGAGCGCCTCCCGTTCGGGAGAGCCGCGCCCCGGCACGGTCTTGCTCCGGTGAAGACTTGTCGAATTCGGCATGACCACGAACCAGCTTTGTTGCCCGGCGATGTTCTGCAGGCCCGGTGCCCCGCGGAACCCGGCATCAGCCGACCGGGGGGAGCGCACTCAGCGCGGCCAGCACGGATGCCGCCGGATGTGTCAGCATGGATCCATTCACGTTAATTTAGGGTTAACAGCTTGGCGGCGATGGTCGGGCTGGGATAGGTTCGCGGCCGGGATCGCCTGCGGGGCGCGCCGGACGGGCGCCGGTGCGCGGGATCGAGGAGGGCGACAGCCGATGACGCAGTACGAATACAAGATCGTGGCCGCGCCGCGCCGGGCGCAGCGCCTGCGCGGGCGCAACGGCGCGGAACGCTTCGCGGCCACCGTCGCCGACCTCGTGAATGCCGAGGCCAGCGGCGGCTGGGAATATTTCCGGTCAGACACGCTGGTGGAGGAGGTGCGCCCCGGCTGGTTCCGCACCCGGCAGGAACACCGGCAGAGCCTGCTGGTCTTCCGCCGCGCGATCGGCGAGGGGGTGAGCGCCGGCTCGCCGGATATCTCGGTGCTCGGCGCCGCGGCCGTGTCCGAGGCCGTGGACGACCTGCCCTCGCTGCGCCCGCAGATCCGGGCCCGCGACGACGAATGAGCCCCGCCCGGCGGCCCGGCGCCGCCGGCTGACGCCCCTGCCGGGGCGTGAGTGACGGCCCGTTCCGGGCACTGAGCGCCGCGTTGCGGGCTGGAACGCGGAAACGTGATGCGCCGCGAGGACGGGCGGCCCGGCCCTGCCCGGCGGGCAGGGCGGAAGCGGGCAGGCCCGCGGCAAGCCGGGCCCGGTGCCTCAGGCGGCGGCGGTTCCGTCCACGTCGAGCGCCAGCGCGTGCACGCTTCCGGCCAGTTCCTCCCGCAGGGCGCTGTTCACCGCGCGCTGGCGGGCGACACGGCCGAGGCCGTTGAACGCGGCCGCGCGGATCACCACCCGGAAGTGAGTCTCGCCGCCCTCGCGCCAGCCGGAATGGCCGTGGTGCTGGTGGCTCTCGTCGATCACGTCGAGCCGCTCGGGGGCGAAGGCCGCCTCCAGTTTCGTGCGGATCGTGTCTGCCATCGTCATCTTTTTCACCTCATTTTCGTGCTGATGTGTTTTACAGCCCGCCCCGACACCCTAAACTAAGGGGAGTTCCCGCCAGGGCGGGCCTGCCCTCACCTCACAGACATGAAGCAATGACTCGCCGTTCGCCCCTCGATTACGACATCTCGGTTTCTGCAGACAAGGCGCGCCGCACCCGGCAGCGCGGGATGTCGGGTGCCTTCGAATCCTCCTCGCGCGGCTGCGACCACCCGGGCTGCGAGGCCCGCGGCACCTACCGTGCCCCGCGCAGCCCCGAGCAGCTCAACGACTACTACTGGTTCTGCATCGACCACGTGCGGGAGTACAACCGCCGCTGGAACTTCTTCCAGGACCTGTCGGGCGACGAGCTGGAGCAGCAGATCGAGGCGGACCGGCTGTGGGGCCGGCCCACCTGGTCGTTCGGGCGGGCGGCCGGGCGCAAGCCGGTGAACCAGCATACCGACGGCCAGGCCTGGCGGCGCTTCGGCTTCTCCGACCCGATGGACGTGCTGGGCGACAACGCGACCATCAACCCCGGCGCGCGGGCCGAGCGGGCGCCGGAGGCCCCGCGCCGCCGCATGCTGCCGAAAACCGAGCTGCGCGCGCTCGAGATCCTCGACGCGCGCGACGACATGGCCAAGCGCGAGATCCGGCGGCTCTACAAGGACCTGGTGAAGAACCTTCACCCGGACATGAACGGCGGAAGCCGCGAGGACGAGGAGCGCCTCCAGGAGGTGTTCTGGGCGTGGGAGCAGATCCGCGCCTCGCGCAGCTTCCCCGACTGAGGCTCCGCCGCCGCGGCGGGCCGGAAAACACCCCGCTCCGGGCCGCCGGCGCGGGGAGCAGGCGCGGGCCTGTCTTTCACTTGCTGCCTTGCGACATAGATCGTATGCAGAGGGTCAAAGACCGGGCCCGACAGGACTCGAGACCAGGGAAACGGGACAGACATGGCGGATGGAGCGATGGAAATGGCGATGGAACCGACGGTGGAACTGTCGGTGCGCGAGGTGTTCGGCATCGACAGCGACATGATCGTGAAGGGCTTCGCGGAGCCCACCGACCGTGTGCCGGCGAAGGACCCCACCTACCGGTTCGACCACGACACCACGCTCTCGATCCTCGCCGGCTTCAACCACAACCGCCGCGTGATGATCCAGGGCTACCACGGCACCGGCAAGTCCACCCATATCGAGCAGGTGGCCTCGCGGCTGAACTGGCCCTGCGTGCGCGTGAACCTCGACAGCCACATCTCGCGCATCGACCTGATCGGCAAGGACGCCATCAAGCTCAAGGACGGCGTGCAGGTGACCGAGTTCCACGAGGGCATCCTGCCCTGGGCGCTGCGCAACCCCGTCGCCATCGTGTTCGACGAGTATGACGCCGGCCGCCCGGACGTGATGTTCGTGATCCAGCGCGTGCTGGAGGTGGACGGCAAGCTCACCCTGCTCGACCAGAACCAGGTGCTCACCCCGCACCCGTATTTCCGCCTGTTCGCCACGGCCAACACCGTGGGCCTGGGCGACACCACGGGCCTCTACCACGGCACCCAGCAGATCAACCAGGGCCAGATGGACCGCTGGTCGCTGGTGGCCACGCTGAACTACCTGCCGCATGACGCCGAGACCGAGATCGTGCTGTCGAAGAACCCCGGCTACCAGACCGAGGCCGGCCGCAAGACCATCTCGCGCATGGTCACGGTGGCGGATCTCTCGCGCTCGGCCTTCATGAACGGCGACCTCTCCACCGTGATGAGCCCGCGCACCGTGATCGCCTGGGCGCAGAACGCGGAGATCTTCGGCTCCGTGGGCTTCGCCTTCCGGCTCACCTTCCTCAACAAGTGCGACGAGCTGGAGCGCTCCACCGTGGCGGAATTCTACCAGCGCTGCTTCGGCGAGGAACTGCCGGAGAGCGCCGCCTCGCTGAGCCTCGGCTGAGGCCTGCCGCCCTCCCCGTGCGGGAGGGCGCATCCCGACCCGACCCCGGAGGGTCCCTGATGAGCAACAAGCCCGACAACCCGGCGGAGCCGTTCAAGAAGGCGCTCACCGACGCGACGCGCGCCCTCGCGAACGAGCCCGAGCTGACGGTGACCTATTCGGTCGACCCGCCGGGACTGACCAACGATGCCGCCCGGCTGCCGCAGATCTCGCGGCGGATGACGCGTGACGAGGTGATGCTCGCCCGCGGCACGGCGGATGCCTATGCCCTGCGCACCCGGTTCCACAACGCCGCCACCCACCGCCGCTACGCCCCGCAGGGCGAGGTGGCCCAGGCGCTCTACGAGGCGATGGAGACCGCGCGCTGCGAGGCGATGGGTGCCCGCGCCATGCCCGGAACCGCCGACAACATCGACGCCAAGATCGCCGCCGAGGCCAAGCGCTACGGCTACGAGGGCATCACCGAGGCCGCCAAGGCGCCGCTGGCCGAGGCCGCGGGCTATCTCGTGCGCCATCTCGCCACCGGCCGGCCGCTGCCCGCCGGTGCGGCCAACGTGATGGAGCTGTGGCGCGGCTTCATCGAATCCCAGGCCTCCGGCTCGCTCGAGCGCATCGACGGCTGCCTCTCCGACCAGCAGGCCTTCGCCCGCCTCACCCGCAAGGTGATCGAGGAGCTCGGCTACGGCGAGCAGCTCGGCGAGGACCCCGACGAGCTGGAGAACGACGAGGACCCCGAGGAGAGCGAGGACCAGTCCGAGGAGGAGGAGACCGAGGGCGGCGGCGAGCAGGAGCAGGACTCCGACGACCAGAACGCCGCCCAGGACGACACCGCCGAGGACGAATCCGAGCAGGCCCAGGCCCAGGTGGCCATGGAGGAGAGCGAGGATGCCGAGGCCGCCGAGGCCGAGGAGATCGACGGCGAGCCCCCCTCGGAGCTGCCGCCGCCGAGGCCCGCCTCCGACGCCGACCCGCTCTACAAGGTGTTCACCACCGCCTTCGACGAGGTTGTCCGCGCCGAGGACCTCGCCGACCCGGCCGAGCTGGAGCGCCTGCGCGCCTATCTCGACCAGCAGCTCGAGCCGCTGAAGGGCGCGGTCTCGCGCCTCGCCAACCGGCTGCAGCGCCGGCTGCAGGCGCAGCAGAACCGCTCGTGGGAGTTCGACCGCGAGGAGGGCATCCTCGACGCCGGGCGCCTGGCCCGCGTCGTGGCCCAGCCCACCACGCCGCTCTCCTTCAAGGTGGAGAAGGACACCGAGTTCCGCGACACGGTGGTGACCCTGCTGCTCGACAATTCCGGCTCGATGCGCGGCCGCCCGATCTCCATCGCCGCGATCTGCGCCGACGTGCTCGCCCGCACGCTGGAGCGCTGCCAGGTGAAGGTCGAGATCCTCGGCTTCACCACCCGGGCCTGGAAGGGCGGGCAGAGCCGCGAGGCCTGGCTGCAGGCCGGCCGCGTGCCGACGCCGGGCCGCCTGAACGACCTGCGCCACATCATCTACAAGGGCGCCGACAGCCCCTGGCGCCGGGTGCGCGCCAACCTCGGGCTGATGATGAAGGAAGGCCTTCTGAAGGAGAACATCGACGGCGAGGCGCTGGAATGGGCGCATCGCCGGCTCGCCGGCCGCCCCGAGGCGCGCCGCATCATGATGGTGATCTCCGACGGCGCGCCGGTGGACGATTCCACCCTCTCGGTGAACTCGGCCAACTACCTCGAGAAGCACCTGCGCGACGTGATCGCGATGATCGAGAAGCGCAAGGCGGTGGAGCTGATCGCGGTGGGCATCGGCCATGACGTGACGCGCTACTACCAGCGCGCGGTGACGATCACCGATGTCGACCAGCTCGCCGGCGCGATGACCGAGCAGCTCGCCGCCCTGTTCGACATCGACCCCCGCGCCGCCGGCCGCGCCATGCGCCAGCAGATCACTGCCGGGGCACGGCGGGCGGGCTGAGATCAGGTCCGGAGCCGAGCGAGGCTCCGGACATCTTCCTCCGAAAGCACGGGGCCGCGAGGCTGCCCCCTCACCGATACGGCCGCCGCCGCTTCTTCCTGCGCACTGCCAGCAGCAGCCCGAGCACCAGCAGCAGCGGGGCGAGGGGGATGCGCAGCGCGGTGGTGATCGCCGGGTCCCAGATCCAGTCGGGGAACATCGCCTCCACCCAGGCGCGGGCGTCGGCCACGCTCGCGGAGTTCACGTCGCGCCACAGGGTGTCGATGCTTCGCAGGTGCAGCGTCGCGAACTGCCCGCCGCTCTCCCGCCAGTCCAGCAGGCCCAGCCCGAGCGCCGCGAGGATGAGCACCAGTCCGAGAGCCCGGGCCAAGATTGTCCTCCTGCTGCAGTTGCGAAAACGCTAACGGGGATTGACCTGCCCCGCAACATGTCATCTGACGGGGCTCCGGGGCAGCCGCCCGGACCATCCGCCCGAAAGCCGCCAAGGAGGCCCGCCCATGTTCCAGACCTTCGATGCGAAGACCACGCCGGCCACCGGCGCCCCCCGCCTTGCCGCCCTGCGCGACGCGATGCGCGCGGCCGGGGTCGACGGGTTCCTGGTGCCGCGTGCCGATGCTTTCCAGGGCGAGAACGTGGCCCCGCGCGATGAACGCCTCGCCTGGCTCACCGGTTTCACCGGCTCGGCCGGGCTCTGCGCCGCGCTGGCGGAGCGCGCGGCGGTGTTCGTGGACGGGCGTTACACGCTGCAGGTGCGCGACCAGGTCGACACCGCTGTCTTCACCCCCGTCGCCAGCGCCGAGACCGCCCCGGCCGAGTGGCTGGCCGGCGCGATGGCGCAGGGCCAGGTGCTGGCCTACGACCCCTGGCTGCACGGGCGCGAGGAACTGGGCCGGCTCACCGACAGGCTCGCCCCGGCGGGGGTGACCCTGCGCGCGGTGCCCAACCTGATCGATGCCGTGTGGGAGGACCAGCCGGCCCCGCCCGCCGCCCCGATGCGCGTGCACCCCGAGGCGCTGGCCGGCGAGACGCATGGCGAGAAGCGCGCCCGGCTGGGCGCGGTGCTGGCCGAGGCCGGGGCCGATGCGGCCGTCATCACCCTGCCCGACAGCATCGCCTGGCTGCTGAACATCCGCGGCGGCGACATCGCCCGCAGCCCCTATGCCCATGCCTTCGGCCTGCTGGGCGCCGACGGCCGGGTGAGCCTGTTCACCGACCCCGCCAAGGTGGGCGCCGAGGTGGCCGCCCATCTCGGCAACGAGGTCGACGTGCAGCCCTGGGCGGCGCTGGAGCCGGCACTGGCCCGGCTGGCCGGCCGCACCGTCACGCTCGACCGCGCCACCGCGCCGGCCCGGGTGGCCGACCTGCTGGAGGAGGCCGGCGCCACCATCCGCTGGCAGCCCGACCCCTGCGTGGCCCCCAAGGCGCGCAAGACCGCGGCCGAGCTCGGCGGCATGCGCAGCGCCCATGAGCGGGATTCGGTCGCCCTCGCGCGGTTCCTGTGCTGGCTGGAGGGCGCCGCGCCGCAGGGCGGGCTCACCGAGATCGACGTGGTGACCCGGCTCGAGGCCTTCCGCGCCGAGGCGGGCGGGCTGCAGGACATCTCCTTCGAGACCATCTCCGGCGCGGGGCCCAACGGCGCCATCGTGCATTACCGGGTGAACGAGGCCACCAACCGCACCATCGTGCCGGGCGAGCTGCTGCTGGTCGACAGCGGCGCGCAATATGCCGAGGGCACCACCGACATCACCCGCACCATGGCCACCGGCCCGGTGGGGGAGGAGGAGGCCCGCGCCTTCACCCTGGTGCTGAAGGGCATGATCGCCCTCTCCCGCGCGCGCTTTCCGCAGGGCGTGGCGGGTCGCGACCTCGACGCGCTGGCGCGCATCGCCCTCTGGCAGGCCGGGCTCGACTATGACCACGGCACCGGCCATGGCGTGGGCGCCTGCCTCGGGGTGCACGAGGGGCCGCAGGCGATCTCGCGGCGCAACATGGTGCCGCTGGAGCCCGGCATGGTGCTGTCCAACGAGCCGGGCTATTACCGCGAGGGCGCCTTCGGCATCCGCATCGAGAACCTGCTGGCCGTCACCGGCCCGGAGGTGCCCGAGGGCGGCGAGCGGAAGATGCTCGGATTCGAGACATTGACCTTCGTGCCGATTGATCGACGGCTCATCCGTGCCGATATGCTGGATGCGGCCGAGCGCGACTGGCTCGACGCCTATCACGCCGAGGTGCTGGCCCGGGTGCGCCCGCATCTCGACACCGACACGGCCGAGTGGCTGGAGACGGCCTGCGCTCCGCTCTGAGCGGGCCGGCCATTCGAGGGGACGGGCCCGCGCCCGGCGCGCGAGGTGTGACGGTTTCGTCATTCCTGCGCGCTAGACCGGACCCAGTACGGGGAGATACCGACATGCTTACAGAGCGCAAGATTACCATCATCCGCAGCCCGGGCACCTGGGTGGTGCGCGCCGGCGGCGCCGTGATCGCCGAAACCCGCGAGGCCCTGCAGCTCATCGAGGGGGATTACCCGCCGGTGATCTACTTCCCGCGCGAGGATGCGGGGATGGCCTTCCTCGAGAAGTCCGACCGCGTGACCACCTGCCCCTGGAAGGGCGAGGCCACGCATTACGACCTGGTGGGGAGCAACGGCGTGATCCGCAACGCGGCCTGGAGCTACGAGGCGCCGCTGCCGGCCGCCGAGCGGGTGACGGGCTACATCGCCTTCTACCCCGAAAGCGCCACGGTCGAGCAGGTCTGAGCCGGGCCGGCGGCGGGGCTCAGCCCGCCAGCCGCCGGAACAGGCCGGGGTAATCCTCCACCAGCCCGTCCGCATCGAGCGGCAGCTCGGCGCGGAAGCCGCTCTCCACGCTCTCGTAGAGGTATCGCGCCGCGCCCAGCCGGGTGTAGCGCTGGCGCATCGCGTGCGGGCGCAGGCCGGGCACGGGGATGTAGGCTACGCGGATCGCCTGCGCGGCGCCCTCGGCGAGGGCGAGGCGGCGCACCGGCAGGGTGTTGGTGAAGGGCGTGGCGGAGATGTCCACGTCGATGCAGCCGTCGAGCTCCGGCAGGGCGGCGCCGTCCTGCTGCCAGTGGCCTTCGCCATCGGCGGTGAGGCGCAGCTCCGGCCCGCCGGGGCAGGCGGCGGCGAGGCTGCGCACCCGCCAGCCCGCATCCACCTCCAGCCGGTAGCGCAGGGCGAAGCGCACGCCCTCGTCCTCGCCGATCACCATGCTCTCGGCGGTGAAACCGCCCGGGGAGGGGCCGAGCGCGAGGTGCTCCAGCCCGGTGCCGGCGGCATTCGCCCAGCGGACGGTTCGGTGCATCGCTCTCCTCCTGCTTTGCGCAGAACATTCCGTAAACGCGCGCCGCGAGTCAAGCAGACATGAAAACGGCCCGGCGGGGGTGCCGCCGGGCCGTGTCATGCGCCGCGAGGGGGCTCAGGCCTTGGGGCCGAGCATGTCCTTGGGCTGCACCACGCGGTCGAAGGTCTCGGCATCGACGAAGCCGAGCGCGATCGCCTCTTCCTTCAGGGTGGTGCGGTTCTTGTGCGCGGTCTTGGCCACCTTGGTGGCGTTGTCGTAGCCGATCTCGGGCGCCAGCGCGGTGACCAGCATCAGGCTTTCCCACATCAGCTGCGAGATGCGCTCCTCGTCGGCCTCGATGCCCACCACGCAATTGTCGGTGAAGGCGGAGGCGGCGTCGCCGAGCAGCTGCATGGACTGCAGCAGGTTGTAGGCCATCATCGGCTTGTAGACGTTGAGCTCGAAATGGCCCTGCGTGCCGGCAAAGCCGATGGCCGCGTCATTGCCCAGCACATGGGCGCAGACCTGGGTGAGCGCCTCGCACTGGGTGGGGTTCACCTTGCCGGGCATGATGGAGGAGCCGGGCTCGTTCTCCGGCAGCATCAGCTCGCCGAGGCCGCAGCGCGGGCCGGAGCCCAGCAGGCGGATGTCGTTGGCGATCTTGAACAGCGAGGCCGCAACAACCTTCAGCGCGCCGGACATCTCGACCATCGCGTCATGCGCGGCCAGCGCCTCGAACTTGTTCGGGGCGGTGATGAAGGGCAGGCCGGTGATCTTCGCGATCTCGGCCGCCACGCGCTCGGCGAACTCGGGGTGGGTGTTGAGCCCGGTGCCCACCGCGGTGCCGCCCTGCGCGAGCGGGTAGAGGTTGGTGAGTGCGGCCTTCACCCGGGCGATGCCCTGCTCGACCTGGAAGGCGTAGCCGCCGAACTCCTGGCCGAGGGTGAGGGGGGTCGCGTCCTGGGTGTGGGTGCGGCCGATCTTGATGATGTCCTTGAAGGCCTCGGCCTTCGCGGCGAGGGCCGCGTGCAGCTTCTCCAGCCCCGGGATGGTGACCTGCGTGGCGGTGACCGCCGAGGCGATGTGCATCGCGGTGGGGAAGGTGTCGTTCGAGCTCTGCGACATGTTGCAGTGGTCGTTCGGGTGCACCGGCTTCTTCGAGCCCATCTCGCCGCCGAGGATCTCGATGGCGCGGTTCGAGACCACCTCGTTCGCGTTCATGTTCGACTGGGTGCCCGAGCCGGTCTGCCACACGACGAGGGGGAAGTTGTCATCCAGCTTGCCGGCGACAACCTCGGACGCCGCCGCGACGATGGCCTTGCCCAGCTCCGGCGAGAGCTTGCCGAGCGACATGTTGGTCTCGGCCGCGGCCTGCTTGATCACCCCGAGGGCGCGGACGATGGCCACCGGCTGCTTTTCCCAGCCGATGGGGAAATTCATCACCGAGCGCTGGGTCTGCGCGCCCCAGTACTTGTCCGCCGGAACCTCGAGCGGGCCGAAGCTGTCCGTTTCCGTCCGGGTGCCCTTGCTCGTATCAGTCATCTGCACTCTCCTCCTCGGATGCGATCCTGCACGGTATACTGCGGCACACCGGCACAGGGAAACCGCAAATGCGTATCTTCCGACGCATTTGCGGGCCGGGCATCAGCCCGTGCGGCGGAAGGTGTACACCCGCGCCGGAGGCAGATTGTTCCACACCCGGGGCGAGCGGGTCCAGCGCAGTCCGAGCTCCTCGCGCACCGCGCGGTCCACCGGCGGGCGGTAGCCGTAGGTGAACTGCACGAACACGCCCCCGGGGCCCATGATGTCGAAGGCACCGGTGAGGATGTCGCGCTGCACCGCCGTGGGCATGGAGAGCAGCGGCAGCCCGCTGATCACCGCGCCAACCGGGCGGTCAAGCGTGGTGGCGGCCTCGGCCACCGCGGTGGCCGAGATGCGCAGCAGCCGCGCGCGGGGGTAGCTGCGCTCGAGCAGGGTGGCGAAGGCCTCGTCGATCTCGAACAGGGTGAGGTCGCGCTCGGCCACGCCCCGGGCCAGGATCGCCTCGGTGATCTTGCCGGTGCCGCTGCCGAGCTCGACCACCGGGCCAGTCTCGGGGCCGAGGCCCACGGTCATCGCGCGGGCGAGGCTGCGGGAGGAGGGCGAGAGGGCCACGATGCGGCCCGGCCTGCGCAGGAACTGGGTGAGGAACAGGCGCAGGTGATTGGTGCTTGCCGGCAGGGCCGGGTTCGATCGGGCCGGGTCTGTCTGGAATGTCATCTTGCTCCGTCCGCCGGTTGATCCGGTGTGGTGCAAGGAGAGCTAGGCAGCCGGGAGGCGGGGCGCAATCCGACGAAACTCAGGAATCATCCCGAGGCGGATGTCACGAATTCGTCATGATATCCGGGCAGTTAGCGCATGCATGCCAAAGGCGGCCCGCGGAAGGGGCCGCCTCGGCCGGCGCGGCGGCGGTCAGTTGCGGCGGAAGCGGTCGAGCCGCACCACGTCGCCGCCGGCGTGGCTTTCGGGGGTGTCGTCCTCGCCGTCGGTCTCCGGCGGCTCGGGCGCCTCGTCGGGGTCGTCGTCGTCCGGGCCCTCGTGGTGGTCGAAGCGCAGGCCGAACTCCACCGAGGGGTCTACGAACACGCGCACCGCGTCGAAGGGAATCACCAGCCGCTCCGGCACGTCGCCGAAGTTCAGCGTCACGGAAAACCGGTCGCCGGCCACGGCGAGATCGTCGAACCAGTCCTGCAGCACGATGGTCATCTCGCTGGGATAGCGCTGCAGCAGCGCAGGCGAGACGTCCACGCCGGGGTGCGACGTGTCGAACGTGATGAAGAAGTGGTGTTCGCCGGGCAGCCCGTTCTGGGCCACTTCCGTGAGCACTTCCACGAGCAGGCCGCGCAGGGCGCGCTGCATGAGTTGGCCGTAATTGAAGCCACGAGAGGCCATCGTCATCTCCCCTTCGGGTTGCCCCGACCATAGACGATTTTCGGACGGAGGAAAGAGGGGGAGCGGCGGAAGGCGCGGCGAGATTTCCCGCCTCGCGGAAATTCGGCGCACGGACGGCGAAGAATGCAGGTCCCGAGCCGCGCCGCGCCGGCCATGGATGCGCACGGGGAAAGGCATGTCGCCGCAGGCGCTTGCGATTCAGCGTGCCGGAAGGGGGAAAGTGCAGGCTTCTGTTGCCAGGTGCCTGCGAACCCCGCCTGACCTTGCTAGAGGCCAGGGCTTAATTTCGGTATTGCGCGCAGCTTACGCTGCGAGCGCCACCGGAGCACGGTTGTCATTGGCAACTGTACATATCGGACCGATAACGGTGGTACCTCACCGAGCGAAAGCAAACACCTTTAGACGTCCGTCGATCCTGTTTCGGCCCCATCGCCCGCCAATGAACGGGGTGTTGGTGGAGCCGCCGGGTACCGCCCCCGGGTCCGATCCGCTTATTACGTGCGCGTTTATCGCCATAGTCCCCGTTGCCGGGAACAGGGCTGATATAGGGCGAATCCCCCCGCTTTTGAAGGGGGAATCCGCGGGGATTTCACCACTTTCCGGTGTTGGGCATCGAGGCCCAGGGCTCCTGCGGGGGCAGGGGGTCGCCTTCCTGCAGCAGCTCGATGGAGATGTTGTCGGGCGAGCGGACGAAGGCCATGTGGCCGTCGCGCGGCGGGCGGTTGATGGTCACGCCGCCATCCATCATGCGCTGGCAGACCTCGTAGATGTTGCCCACGCGGTAGGCGAGATGGCCGAAGTTGCGCGCCTCGCCCAGGTCGCCCTCGTCCTCGTAGTTGAAGGTGAGCTCGACCTCGTCGCCCGGCCCGCCGCCCGGAGGCGCGAGGAAGACGAGCGTGTACTTGCCCTCCGGCCGGTCGATGCGCTTGGTCTCCACGAGGCCCAGCAGGTCACAGTAGAATTTTTTCGACGCCTCGAGGTCGCGCACGCGGACCATCGTGTGGAGATATTTTATCGTCATGGGGGTCCCTCTCGTAGTGTGTTTGGGGATCGTCGTTCTGTCGCGCCCAGGTCGGGCATACGTGGAAGACAGGAGTCCTCAAGCAGGTTACATATGCGGTCCGGCACGGTTCAACCCGTTTCCCGGCCCATCGGTCGCTGAGCTGCGGCGGGCCGGCGAGCCTTCAATCAGCACCGCTCCGTGCCGCCAGGAGACCTACATATGTCGATCACGCCCGAGCAACAGGCCGAAATCGAGGCCGCACGCGCCGAGACCCGCCCCACCCTGCGCGCCACCGCGCCGGGCATGGAGCAGCATCTCTACAAGGCGGTGCCGGTGCTCGACCACGGGTTCGTGCGCGTAGTGGACTACATGGGCGACGATGCCGCCATCGTGCAGGCCGCCCGCGTCTCCTACGGGCAGGGCACGAAGAAGGCGCGCGACGATGCCGGGCTCATCCGCTACCTGATGCGCCACTGGCACTCCACGCCCTTCGAGATGTGCGAGCTGAAGCTGCACGTGAAGCTGCCGGTCTTCGTGGCCCGGCAGTGGATCCGCCACCGCACGGCGAACGTGAACGAGTATTCCGCCCGCTACTCCATCCTTGACCGGGAGTTCTACATCCCCGCGCCCGAGCAGCTCGCCGCGCAGTCCACCTCGAACAACCAGGGCCGCGGCGCGGTGCTGGAGGGCGAGGAGGCCGCCCGCGTGCTCGAGATGCTGAAGTCCGACGCCAACCGCTCCTACGACCATTACGAGGGCATGCTGAGCCAGGAGGGCCAGCAGGGCCTCGCGCGCGAGCTCGCGCGGATGAACCTGCCGGCCAACATCTACACCCAATGGTACTGGAAGGTGGACCTGCACAACCTCTTCCACTTCCTCCGCCTGCGCGCCGACGCCCACGCCCAATACGAGATCCGCGTCTACGCCGATGCGATCTGCGCCATGGTGGCGGACTGGGTGCCCGCCGCCTACGCGGCCTTCGAGGATTACCGGCTGGAGGCGGCGCAGCTCTCCGGCCGCGGGCTCGACGCGGTGCGCCGGATGATCCGCGGCGAGGAGGTCACGCAGGAAACCTCCGGCATGAGCAAGGGCGAGTGGCGCGAGTTCGTCGCCCTGCTGCAGCTCTGAGGCCCGCCATGCAGCTCACCACCTACACGCTGAAGACCTGCGACACCTGCCGCAAGGCGCTGAAGGCGCTCGAGGCCGCGGGCCACGAGGTCACCAACCACGACATCCGGGCCGAGGGCCTGCCGCGCGAGGCCCTGCCCGGCTGGCTGGAGGCGCTCGGGCCGGAGGTGCTGGTCAACACCCGCTCCACCACCTGGCGGGGGCTCGACGACGCGACGCGCGCCCGGCTGAGCACCGACCCCGCCGGTCTGCTGGCCGACCACCCGACGCTGATGAAGCGCCCGGTGATCCTCGCCGGAGACACTGTTCACGCCGGCTGGACCCCTGCCGTGCGGGCCGCCCTGGGGGCCTGAACCCTTGCGGGCAGCCCCCGGGCTGCCCATCTCCCGTGTCCTGTATACGGATTTCCGGGGAGACGAGATGCGCAACGCGGCCATGGTACTCGGCATCATCGGCGGGATCGTCGGGATGATGGTGGGCTTCTTCGGCTACGCCTTCACCGAGATCCTCGACATGCTGGGCGGTGTGCCGGCCCTCGCGGCGCAGTTCCCCGAAACCCTGGCCGACACCGAGCGCTGGCGCCTCGCCGGCCTGCTCGCCCCCATCCTCGCCATTGCCGGCGGCGCGATGACCCCCGGCCACAGCCTGCTCGGCGCCCTGCTGCTCGGCGCCTCTGCCTGGGGCATGTACGAGGGGTTCGACTACAACCTCTTCACCATGTTCCCCATCGCCATGTGCGCCCTCGCGGCGGTGCTGGCATTGGGCGCGGGCCTGGCCCTCGCCACCTCCGCAGCCACCGGAAAAGGGCGTTCCTGACCGTTTGGCAAAAAAGTGTCACGAAGGCGTATTTCGCTGTTGCGGGGTGTTTTGATTCTGCCTATAAGCCGCGTCACCGGAGACGAGGCGGCGACGCCGGCGGGAACGGGAGCGGATCTGGGACGGTTCGCAGCTCTTTGAAATGATTGGAAGAAGAAGGGATATGCGGGGTGTTCGGCTCGTTTCGACGAGAGGAACTTCGCATATCG
>NZ_QRGC01000059.1 GCF_003448965.1 Oceanicella sp. SM1341 | reverse complement strand
CCGGGCGACCCGGACATCGACCTCGCGCTGGGCGACCTCGATGTGGAGGTGGGCCTCGACCCTGTGGAAGAGCTCGTGGGCGACATCGACGTCGTGGCCGACCTCGGCGACCCGCTCTCTCTCCTGCCGGAGGGTGAGCCGGGCGACCCGGACATCGACCTCGCGCTGGGCGACCTCGAGGTGGAAGTGGGCCTCGACCCTGTGGAGGAACTCGTGGGCGACATCGACGTCGTGGCCGACCTGGGCGACCCGCTCTCTCTCCTGCCCGAGGGTGAGCCTGGCGACCCGGACATCGACCTCGCGCTGGGCGACCTCGATGTGGAAGTGGGCCTCGACCCGGTGGAGGAGCTCGTGGGCGACATCGATCTGGTGGCAGATCTTTCCGGTGACGGGTTGGAGGCGGTGATCGAGGCGGATACGATCTTCGCGTTGCTCGACGGCTCCGGCGATGGCGGGGTCAGCGGGGCCGACGAAAGCCTGCTGACCGGGCTGGACGGATCGCAGCTTGCCGACAGCGAGCCGCTGCTCACCGGTGCCGTCACCGACACAACCAGTACCCTGTCGGAGCCGGTGGGCAATATCGCGTCGGGGCTCGGCTCGCTCGTCCAGCCCTCTACCACGCTGAGCAAGTTCTCGTTCGGCGGACTGTTCTGAGGTGTCTTCGGCCGGTGACCAGGCACATCTGGCCGGCTACCGGCCGAGCGTCGCGACCCTCGTGGTCGCGACGCTCACCATCGGCCTCCTGGAGATGGTCCTGCCCATCACCATGCTGCAGGTCTACGACCGGGTGATCCCGAACCACAGCGAGCACACGCTCACGGTGCTGCTGATCTGCGCCGCCGGGCTGATGCTGCTCGACGGCATCCTGCGCTATGCCCGCGGCGCGCTCATGGCCTATTCGGGCATGGTCTACAGCCATCGCATGGCCCGGCGTGCGGTGGAGGGGATCATGGCCGGCGACGGGCGGGAGCAGAGCCGTCGCGGCCCCAGCGAGAACCTCTCCGATCTCGCCGCGGTGAAGTCCATGCGGGAGTTCGAGAACGGCTCCACGCTGGTGATGATGGTGGAGTTCCTCATCATCCCCGCCATCATCGGGCTGATCGCTGTCATCGCGGGGCCGCTCGCGCTGGTGCCGGCCACGCTGTTCATCGGCTTCGTGCTGGCCAGCCTGCACAACGGCCGCCGGCTGGGCGAGGCGGCGCGCGCCCGCGCCACCACCGACGACACACGCTTCAACTTCATGATCGAGATCCTGCGCTCCATCCACAGCGTGAAGGGCCTGGCGCTGGAGGAGCGCGCCACGCGGACCTACGAGCGGCTGAAGCTCGACTCGAGCCTGGCGAACCGCGGCGTGTCCCGCGCGCTCACCCGCACCTTCGACACCTCCACCACCTTCAGCAGCATCATGATCTTCGCCATCCTGTCGATCGGCGCCTTCATGGTGCTGCGCGGCTGGATCTCGGTGGGGGCGATGATCGCCTCGGTGCTGCTCTCGGGCCGCATCCTGCAGCCGCTGCAGCGCGCCCTCGCGCTCTATGCCCGGCGCAAGGACATCGAGCTCGACCGGCAGAAGGCCCGGCGCGTGCTCGGCACGCCGGCGCTGCGCGGCGCGCTCGTGGCCGAGCCGCCGGAGAACGAGGGCCGGCTCGAGCTGCGCGACGTGGTGGCGCGAAACCCCGACGAGAGCCTGCTGCTCGACGGCGCCTCGCTGAGCGTGGCACCCGGCGACGTCGTCTCGCTCGTCACCCGCACCGCGCGCGAGCAGACGGCGATCATGAAGCTGATCTGCGGGCTGTGGATGCCCGACGAGGGCACGGTGCTGGTCAACGGCTGCCCCACCAGCAGCCTGTCGCCGGAGGTGCTGTCGCGCCAGGTCGCCTACCTGCAGCCCGAGCCCACGCTCTACCGCGGCTCGATCATCGACAATCTCACCCGCTTCGGCGCCACCTCGCGCAGCGACGCGCTCTACATCGCCCGGCTGCTCGACATGGAGGCGGACATCGCGGCATTGCCCTCGGGGCTCGACACCAGGCTGCGCGGCGATTCGGCCGATCCCATCCCCCCGGGCCTGCGCCAGCGCATCGCCCTGGCCCGCCAGCTTGCGCCGCGCCCGCGCCTCATCCTGTTCGACAGCGCCGATACCGGGCTCGACCGGCAGTCCTACACCGCCGTCTGCGAGCTGCTCGGGCGGCTGCGCGGCCGGGTGGGCATCGTTCTTGCCTCCGAAGACCCGCGTCTTCAGGCTCTCGCAACCAGAACCGTGCGACACGAGGAAGGCCGTTTCGCGGAGGCGCCCCTGGTCGCGCCGCGCAACGTGTCGGTCACGAGGTACAGAGAGCTCAGGATATGACACTGCCGCTTGCGGCGCAGGTCCGGGATGTCGAGGCGCGCGAGGGGGAGATCTTCACCCTCTACACGCGCCTGCGCAGCACCTGCTGGAACGTCGAGCCCGAGGGCGAGCCGCTGGCGCTTGCCTTCTGCGCGCTGGTGCTGCGCCTCGACCCGCTGATCGACGCCCGCCGGATCGCCGAGGCGCTGCCGGCCAGCCAGGGCCGCTTCCAGTTCACCGATTGCGTGAACGCGCTGGCCAACCTGGGCTATCGCTACACCCGCATCGCCATGGCGCCGGACCTGCTGGACCGCCGGCTCAGCCCCTGCCTCTACCTGCGCGGCGAGGATGCCGTGCGCGCGGTGCCGCTCGACCCCTGCGTGCTCTGGGCCGGGCACGGCGAGGGGGAGGCGCTGTCGGAATTCTCCGGCGCGCAGGAATGCGTCCGCCCGCCGGAGGAGGGGGAGGGCGACGCCATCCTCTTCACCCGCATCGAGGAGGACCGGCTGGAGGCCTCCGCCGCCCGGCGCCGGCAGTCCGGGCACGGCTGGTTCCGCACCATCCTCGGCCGCTTCGCGCCGCGGCTGCGCACGGTGCTGCTGCTCGGCGTGCTGATCAACCTGCTGGCGCTGGCCGGGCCGCTGTTCATCCTGCTGATCTACGACCGGGTGATCGGGCCGAAGGCGCCCGGGCCGATGCCGCATCTCGTCGCCGGCATCGTCATCGTGCTGGTCTCCGAGTTCCTGCTGCGCCGGGCGCGCTCGCTCTCGCTGATCTGGATCACCACCCGGCTCGACTACATCGTCGGCATCGCCATCTTCGGCAAGCTGCTGCAGCTTCCCGCCACGTTGGTGCAGCGCGCCGCGGTGTCGGACCAGATCGCCCGGGTGAAGACCTTCGAGGCGATCCGCGACTTCTTCTGCGGCCCGGTGCTGCTCACCGCGCTGGAGCTGCCGGCCGCCCTCGTCTCGCTGCTCGCGATCGGGCTGCTGGCCCCGGGGGTGCTGCCGGTGCCGCTGGTCGCCATCGCCGCCTTCGTGCTGGTGTTCCTGCTGATCTGGCGCAGGGTTCAGGTGCAGATCCGCCGCGCCGCCATCGAGAGCTCGGTGATGCAGCAGTTCAGCATCGACACCTTCGCCAAGCTCGAGGCCATCCAGATCGACGGTCTCGCCGGGGAGTGGACCCGGAAATACCGCGAGATCTCGGGCCGCGAGCTCACCGAGCAGTTCCGCCTGTTCCGCCTCGGCATGCTGGGCGAGATCGGCGGCCACGTGCTCATCGGCCTCGCCTCGCTCGCCACGCTCTGGGCCGGTGTCTCGCAGATCTGGTCGGGCGGCATGGGCACCGGCGCGCTCATCGCGGTGATGATGCTGCTGTGGCGCGCGCTCGCCCCGTTCCACAACCTCTGCGCCATGATCCCGCGGCTCGAGCAGATGCGCAACTCGATCCAGCAGATCGACCTGCTGATGGACGCGGAGGAGGAGAGCGACGCCGCCCGCGGCAGCCAGTCGGCCATGCGCCTCACCCCCTCGGTGAGCCTCGCCAATGTCGCGGTGCGCTACGACGCGGCCATGGGCCCGGTCTTCACCGGGCTCGACATGGAGATCCGCCCCGGCGAGGTGGTGGCCGTCACCGGGCCCAACGGCTCGGGCAAGAGCAGCGTGCTGAAACTGGTGCTGGGCATGACCCCGCCGGCCTTCGGCGGCGTGCGCATCTCGGGTTTCGACATCCGCCAGCTCAACCCGCGCGACCTGCGCCAGAACATCGCCTACGTGCCCCAGACCGTCGATCTCTTCACCGGCTCCATCGCCGACAACCTGCGCATGGTCATGCCGCTGTCGGACGAAGACACCCTGCGCGCCGTGCTCGACGAGGTGGGCGCCACCGCGCGCATCGCCGAGCTGCCGGAGGGGCTCGACACGGTGATCTCGGCCACCGGCCAGCAGGTCTGCGGCCCGATCCTGCGCCAGCGCATCGGCCTCGCGCGCGCCCTGCTCAAGCCCGCGCGCATCCTGCTGATCGACGAGCAGCCCAACGCCACGCTGATCGGCGGGCTCGACGCCAGCCTCCGCGGCGTGATCGAGCGCCAGCGCGGCCGCCGCACCATCCTCTTCGTGACCTATCGCCGCGACATGATGCGCCTCGCCGACAGGGTGATCGCCCTGCGCCCGGGCCAGCGGCCGGTCACCGGATCGCCCGACAAGATCATGGAGCTGTCATGAGTGCCCCGCCGCCCGCCGTCCCGCCTGCAGCCGCCCCGCCGCCGGCGCTGCGCGGCCGCCCGCGACGCCGGTCGCTGCTCGCCCGCCTGCTGCCGCGCGGCGCCGGCGCGGCCGAGGTGCAGCTGCGCCACCTCTCCAAGTCGGTGCGGCTGGAGGAGACCACCGATCCCGGCCTCACCCGGCTGGTGATCTGGACCGTGGCGGCCGTCTGCGCCGCGCTGCTGTGGTGGGCCGGTGCCACGCGCATCCCCGAGGTCGCCGTCGCCTCCGGCCAGGTCGAGCCCTACGGCTACGAGCGCCGCATCCAGCACCGCACCGGCGGCACGCTCGACGCCATCCTCGTGCGCCCGGGCGAGGCGGTGTCGCGCGGCCAGCTCCTCGCCCGGCTTGACGGCGATCCGCTGCGCAAGGAGCTCGACCGCACGCGCCAGCGCATCCGCTTCCTGTCGATCAAGGCCGAGCGGCTCGCCGCCTACACCGAGGGCCGGCCGGCCGATTTCGCCGGCATCGCGCCCGAGGACGCGCCGGAGATCCGCGAGGCCCGCGCCACGCTCGACGCCATGCGCCGCGCTCTGGGCGACCAGCAGCAGGTGGCGGGCTTCGAGCGCGACAGGGTCGAGCAGGAGATCGCCGTGATCTCGGCGCAGCGCGCCGGCTTCGAGCGCGATCTCGCGCGGGCGGAGAACCTGCTCGTCCGCCGGCGCGAGCTGTTCGACAAGGGCGTGATCACCTTCGGCCGG
This sequence comes from Oceanicella sp. SM1341, assembly GCF_003448965.1. Classification (GTDB taxonomy): domain Bacteria; phylum Pseudomonadota; class Alphaproteobacteria; order Rhodobacterales; family Rhodobacteraceae; genus Paroceanicella. The sequence continues at coordinate 4,556 of NZ_QRGC01000059.1, read as the reverse complement.
CTGGAGGAGGCGGAGGGCCGGGTCGACCGCCTGCGCAGCGAGCTGGAGGTGCTGGAGGAGCGGCTGGTGCAGGCGCGCAGCTCGCTCGACGAGTTCACCTCCCGGCGCGAGACGGTGGATTCGGGCGATCTCTCCGCGGCACTGCAGCAGCTCGTGGAGGTGCGCGACGAGCTCGAGGACGCCCGCATCCTCGAGGCCAAGCTCACCGACGAGCTCGAGGAGCTCGACATCCGCGCCCCGCTCGACGGGGTGGTGAAGGGGGTGGAGAGCCTGACCGCCGGCATGATCCTGCAGCCCGGCGCCACCCTGCTGCAGATCGTGCCGCGCGGCGAGCGCATGGTGGTGCGCGTGCGCATCGACCCGCGCGACGTCGGCCGCCTGGGCCACGGCATGAAGGCCCAGGTGAACGTGACGGCCTATGATTTCGTGCGCTTCGGCTCGGTGAACGGCGAGCTGGTGTTCGTCTCGGCGAGCAGCTTCACCAGCCCCGAGGGCCGGGCCTATTTCGCCGGCGAGATCCGCCTCGCGCAGGACCATGTGGGCCCCGACCCGGCGATGAACCCGATCTCGCCGGGCATGACGGTGCGCGCCAACATCATAAACGGAGAGCGAACCTTTCTCGCCTATCTCTTCAAGCCGGTGCGACTGGCCCTGGCGGAGGCCTTCGGCGAGCACTGAGCCTGACCGCAGCAGCCAGAGCCACCCCCCACCGGGCCGGCTCGCGAGCAGAGGACGAGCAGAATGGACGGAGCCGGAGCGGACGGAATGGGAGGAGCGAGCGGCAGCGGGGCAGGCGGCCTCACCGGCCGGGCGGCCGGCGCGGGCAAGCGCATCCTCGTGGTCGACGATGACGAGCTGACCCGCTTCTACCTCGAGGGCCTGCTCGCCGACCTGGGCTACGACGTCGACTGCGCGAGGAGCGGCGAGGAGGCGCTCGCGGCCCTGGCCCGCTTCGAGGCCGGACAGGGGCAGGGCTACGGCGTCATCCTGCTCGACCGGGTGATGACCGGAATGTCCGGCATGGAGGTGCTCGCCCGGCTCGCCTTCCTGCCCGGCGCCCGGCACGTGCCGGTGATCATGGTCACCGGCTCGAACGCCCCGGAGGAGGTGCGCGAGGCGATCGAGGCCGGGGTGTTCTACTACCTGCCAAAGCCCGTGGAGGCGGGGCTGCTCGCCTCCGTCGTCGGCGCCGCGCTGCGCCAGGCAGGGCAGCGCGCCCGCCTCACCGCCGGGACGGAGGACGACACGGGCTTCCGCCTCGCGACAGCGGCGAAATTCGCCTATTCCAGCCTCGCCGAGGCCGAGAAGCTGGCCGGGTTCTGCGCCAATTTCTTCCCCGATCCGGAGCGCAGCATCGGCGGTATCGCCGCGCTGATGGTCAACGCGGTCGAGCACGGCATCTGCGGCATCGGCTTCGCGCTCAAGGGCGAGCTGATCCGCAACGGCACGCTGGCCGAGGAGATCGAGCGCCGCTGCGCCGCGCGGGCCGGCGGGCGGCCGGTGGAGGTGACCGTGGTGCGCCGCGCCGCCGATGTCGCCCTCTCCGTGACCGACCCCGGGCCGGGCTTCGACTGGCGCGAGTTCATGGAATTCGAACGGGTGAAGCCGATGATGACCCACGGCCGCGGCATCATCGAGGCCAAGATCTCCGGCTTCGACAAGCTCGTGTTCAACGAGGCCGGCAACCAGGCCATCGCCAGCGTCACCACGCGGAGCAGCATCGAATGGTAAAGCAAGACCCCGCAACGCCTGATCGCGCGCGCCGCCGCAGGGGCACCTGGCAGGCCGGCATCTTCCTGTTCTTCGGCGTCGTGTTCTCGGTGATGCTGATCGACCTGTGGTCGGGCTTCGAGGCGCATCGCAACGAGCTGCGCCAGCTCGCGGCGGAAAAGCGCGCCGCCCTGCATGCCGCGCTGCGCCTGCAGTCCAATCGCAGCCTCGACCAGGTGAACGCGCTCGCCCGCTTCTATCTCGCCACCGACAGCGTGACCCGCGAGGAGTTCCTGCTGTTCTCGCAAAGCCGCAACGGCCTCTCCTACGCCCGCCCCGCCGGCAGTGTCACCACCGGCGCCGGCTGGGCCCCCGCCGTTTCCGGCAACACGGCCAACCCGCCGAACTACTTCGATTTCGTCACCGGCCAGGCCAGCAGCGAGATGCCTGCCCTCTCCGACCAGGCGGCCGAACTGGTGGCCGCCGGCAGCGAGCGCTCCTATGCCAGCCTCATCCCCGGCTACCTCGACCGCGCGCGCGAGGAGGCGGAGCCGCAGTCCGTCATCACCGTGATGCGCCCGATCGAGATCGGCGGCGACGCGCCGGAGCAGTCGGGCTGGATCTACACCAACATCGGCATTGCCCATCTCATCGGCGAGGTGCAGGACCGCAGCGGCGTCGAGGTCACGAACCTGAGGCTGCGCAACTCCGAATCGAGCACCACCTTCCTCGACCTCGTCTCCCAGGTGCCTCCGCCGCGCACGCCCGCCAACGGTTCCGAAGTCCGGACCGGCGAGGCGTCGCAGATCCTCGGCAACGGCCGGTTCGACATCAGCTACCGCTACACCGTGCCGACGCTCTACGAATTCTTCCTGCGCGAGCGCCTGGAATCGATCTTCGTCACCGGCGGGGTGGGGCTGCTGATCGGTGCCATGCTGTTCTTCCTGTTGCGCCAGGCCTCGCTGGCCCGCCGCGCCGCCCGCGATGCACAGGCGGCAACCGCGCAGAAGGCGCGTTTCCTCGCCACCATGAGCCACGAGATGCGCACCCCGCTCAACGCCATCCTGGGCATGAGCGACCTGGTGATGAGCGGCCCGCTCACCGAGAGGCAGGTGATGCAGATGCGCACCCTCGACCGTTCGGCCGAATCGCTGCTCGCCCTCATCAGCCAGATCCTCGACCTCTCCAAGGCCGAGGCGGAGATGATCGAGCTCGACGCTTCCGAGGTGCGGCTCGACGAACTTCTCGCCGAGGTGTTCAACGCCGTGAACGTGATCGCGGCCGAGAAGAAGCTCTCGCTGCTGATGAGCGTGCCCGCCGAGGTGCCCCGCACGGTCGAGGTCGATGCCCTGCGCCTGCGCCAGATCCTGCTCAACCTGCTGTCGAACGCGATCAAGTTCACCGCCCGCGGCCATGTCGCCCTCCGGGTCGACCTGAGCCCGCACCGCATCGCCGCCGAGGGGCGCGCCTGGGTGCGCTTCCGGGTCCTCGACACCGGCATCGGCATCGAGAACGACCGGCTCGAGCATGTCTTCGGCGAGTTCCGGCAGGTGGATTCCTCCACCACCCGCCTTTACGGCGGCACCGGGCTCGGCTTGTCGATCTCGCGCCATCTCGCCCGTCTGATGGGCGGCAGCCTCACGGTCGAGAGCCGGCCCGGCGAAGGCTCCGTCTTCACCCTGGAGGTGGAGCTGCAGGCCCTGCGCCGCTCCGGCAACCTGCGCCGGCAGCGCGCGCTCGCCGCGGCGCAGAAGGTGCTGCTTCTCGTGGATGACGACCTTTCCGCCGACATGCTGGAGGAGGCGCTGAGCTCTCTCGGCGGCATGGTCTCCCGCGTCGCCTCCGAGGCGGTCGCGCGCGAGGTGCTCACCGGCGAACAGGCGCTCACCGATCCCTACGACATCATCGTGATCGACGCCGCCCACGCGACACCGTCGGTCATCTCCGCGCTGGTCGCCGCCGGGCAGGACAGCGGGGTGATCCCGAAGGTGGCGCTGCTGCGCGAAAGCTGGCGCAGTGCCGGCGAGCTCACCGGGGCGCGGCCGGCGGGGGTGGATTTCTTCCTCGATCAGCCCTTCACCGTGGAGCGGCTCAGCCAGCAGATCTCCCATGCCCTGTCGCGGCAGGTCGTCTCGCGCCCGGTGGCCGAACCGGGGGAGCAGCGCGAGCTGTCCTTCCCCGGCGCGCGGGTGCTGCTGGTGGAGGACGACGCGGTAAACCGCATGTATGCCGAGACGCTGCTGAGCGAGATGCAATGCGAGGTGGTCGAGGCGGTGAACGGGGCCGAGAGCCTGGAACGCGCCGCCGAGGCGCCGTTCGACCTCATCCTGATGGACTGCCAGATGCCGGTGATGGACGGGTTCACCGCCGCGCGGGAGCTCTCCGCCCGCATGGAGAGCGGCGCGCTGCCGCGCGTGCCGATCGTGGCGCTCACCGCGAACGCGATGAAGGGCGACCGTGAAGCCTGCCTCGCCGCCGGCATGCAGGACTACGCCACCAAGCCGATCCGCAGGCAGGCCATGCAGGCGCTGCTCGCCCGCTGGCTTCAGCACCGATCCTCCGGCGCGCCCGCACCGGATGCCGGTGCCGCGGCTCAGGAAGCGGAACCGCTGCTGCTGCTCGACCCGATCTCCGAGCCGCAGTCCCCGGCCGCGCCGCCGGAGGCCACAGCCCCCGGGGACGACCCCGTCGCCCCGCGCGCGCCGGGCCCTTCCCTCGCGCAGGCCCCCGACGCGCCGCGTCGCCCCGTACGTGAGCCCGGCCCCCTGCCGCCTCCCCCGGCGCAGGCGCCTGCCGCCGATCCCGCCGCGGGCCCTGCCGCCGCCGAGGATGCGTCGCGCCCCGGC
>NZ_QRGC01000058.1 GCF_003448965.1 Oceanicella sp. SM1341 | reverse complement strand
GTGGCGCAGCGCGCGAGCCAGGCGCGCAGGGCCGGTGCGCTTTCCGCCTGCGGCAGGCGGTGCAGGCTCGGCCGCGGCCGGAGCGGGGCGGCCGGGCCCGGCGCGTCCTCCCCCTCGCCCGCCAGCGCGCCGAGCAGCGCGCGCACCCCGCGGAGCCCGGGGTGCAGGAGCGCGGGATACCAGCCGCGCAGGGCCAGCGCCTCGGCCCTCCGCCCGGCACAGAGCAGCGCCGCGAGGTAGAGCGCCCATTCCAGCGGGTCGGGGTCGGCCGCGCCGTATTCCTCGAGCGTGACCTCGATCATCGCGGCGAGGCGCTCCGCCGCCTCGGCGGGCGCGCCCTCCTCGAGCGCGCAGAGGGCGAGGCCGAAGCGCGCCTCCGGCAGGTAGGCCACGTAGCCGAGCGCGGCGGTGTAGGCGGCCCTTGCCGCCGCGGTGCGCCCGCGCGCGAGCTGTGCCGCCGCGCCCAGAAGCAGCGCGCGGTCGAGCCCCCCGCTCGGGACATGGCCGCTCTGCCGCGCCTCCCCCGCCTCCGCCAGCTCGAGCGACAGGAAGGGTCCGGGCTGGACGATGCGCTGCCCCGGCCGCCGCCGCCGGTTCAGCTCGTACCACTGCCGGATCTGCGGGCGGTGGCGCAGCGTATGCCGCGCGTGCACCAGCCGGTGCCCGGCCAGGGCGATGGCGCGCAGCCGCTCCGGCTCGGCCATCAGCCGGTCGACGCGCTCCGCCACGTCGGCGCCGGCGGCCAGCACGCAGTTCACCCCGTCCTCGAAGCCCGCGGCGGCGAGGGCGGCGCTCGGCTCCGCCACGAGCAGCGCCCCGGCCCCGGGGATCTCGAGATGCTTGCGCACCAGCTCGTGCCCCATGGTGCCGCAGCTCGGCACCACCAGGCTCGCGCTCAGCGCCCTCGCATAGGCCTCGCCGGTGAGCAGGCGCGCCGAGCCCGCGTCCTCGTAGGCCACCTGCGGCGAGGTGAGGCAGGGCCAGCGCCGCGCCAGCGCATCGAACGCCACCGCCCGCCAGGGGTAGAGCCCGTAGACATGCCCGCTCAGCATCACCGGGATGACCCTGGGCAGGCGGCGGTCGTGGAACAGGGCCGGGTCGATGAAATTCGGCCAGACGAAGGCCTGCCCGGCTGCGGCGGGCGTGTAATCCGGCATGCAGGTGCCGATGGAGAAGAAGCTCTCTACCCCCCAGTGCGCCATGTCGGAGAGGAAGCCCGCCCGGCGGTCGCACCAGGGGTCGCCGTTGTGCAGGCCGAGCCTGGGCACCGCGGGATGGGCGGAGGTGTTCCGGATGGTGATACGGCGCGAGCCATGGCTGCGATAGCCGGCCTCGAAGAGCGCGAGGTCCGGCTGCAGCCGGTCGCAGACCGCGTCGTAGTCGCAATCCTCGTTCACCACGGTCACGTCGAAGCTCTCGGCCAGGCACCGCACATGGTGCTGCATATGCAGCAGCAGGTAGCGCGCGGCCTCGGCGTTGGGCTGGTGATTCCACTGGAAGAACACCAGCCGGGGCCGGGCCGGGCGCTCCGCTGCCCCGTGGGGGCCGCCCGGGGCCCGGCCCGCGGGGGCGCCATGCCCGCCCGCCCGATCTTCCTTGCGTCCGGACACCTGCCCGCTCCATGCGCTGTCGCCGGCCCTCGGCCGACCGTCCCCAGCCTAGCCGCGGGCCGGAGCGGCGGCCCATGCCTCCTATCGGCCGCGGGGAGGGTGGCGCCGGCCCCCTTTCGGCCGACCCGCCGCACGCTCCGCCCGAAAGGAGGCTCCGGGCCGGCCGGAAGGGGGCGGGCACCCACCGGATGGCGCGGGGCGGGCCGCCCTTCGGCCGGGGTCCGCCACCCGATGCAGGCCTCGCCGGCGGGCCGGGGCGGCCGTTAGCCTCGGGCGCAGGAACCTTCACCCCGGCCGGGGCCGCACGCCCCGCCGCGATCACGGTGCGCCCATGCCCCGCTCCGCCGAGAAACGATCCCCGCCCCGCCCGGCCCGGCCCCTGCTGGCCGCCTGCCTCGCGCTGCTCTGGCCCGGGGCGGCGGCCGCGCTCACCGTCTCGCCCGGAGACGTGCTGGCGGTGAGCGTGTTGCAGGCGCCGGCGCTGGCGCGCGAGGCGAAGGTCGATGCCGGTGGCCGGATCATGCTGCCGATGCTCGGCAGTCTCGAGGTGGCCGGGCTCGATCTCGACGGCGTGCGCGAGCGGCTGCGCCGGGCGCTCATCGATGGCGCGCTGGTGCGCGATCCGGAGGTGACGGTGGAATTCGCCGCCTACCGGCCGGTCTACGTCGCGGGCGCGGTGGCGCAGTCGGGCGGGTTTCCGTTCGCCCCCGGCATGACGGTGCGCCAGGGCATCGTGCTGGCCGGCGGGCTGGAGCGCGGCAGCGCGCCGCTCGCCCCGGGCACCGAGGAGGCGGTGCGCCTCTCGGCCGAGACGCGCTCGGTCTCCTACCGGCTGCTGCAGGCGGAGAGCCGCATCGCCCGGCTGCGGGCCGAGCTGCGCGACACCGGCACGCTCGACACCGCCGGCATCGCACCGGGGCTCGCCGGCCCCGCGGCGGAGGGCGAGATCCTCGCGCTCGAGCGGGAACTGCTGTCCGACAGCCGCGCGCGCTCCGCCGCGCTGCAGGCACACAGCGACAGCCTGCAGGAGCTCGTGCGCCAGGAGCTGCGCCTGCTGGAGCGCCAGTCCGCCCTGCAGCGCAGCGAACAGGCCGCCCTGGCCGAAGATCTGCGCTCGGCCCGCGACCTGCAGGCGCGCGGGGTCATCTCGATCACCCGGGTGAAGGAGCTGGAGCGCCAGTCGCGCCTGCTGGCGAGCGACATGCTCGACACCCAGGCCTATGCCGCGCGCGCCCGCCAGACCTCGGTGACCGTGCGCTACGACCGGGAGCGCGCCGAGATCGAGCGCCGTGTCACGGTTCAGAGCTCGCTGGTCGAGGCGCTGGCGCAGCGCGACGCGCTCGCGGCCGAGCTGCAGGCGCTCACCGCCCGGCTGCTGGCCGCCGGCCTGCCGCCGCCGCAGGGGCCGGCCGAGCTCCCTGCGCCGCTGATCACCATTTACCGGGAGGCGGGCTACGGCGGAGCAGGCGCCGGCACCGAGCGGATCGCCGGCGGGCTCGACACCCCGGTGGAGCCCGGCGACGTGATCGAGGTGGCTTTCGCCCCGGTGCCGCCGACATGAGGGCATCCGCCGCCCTGCCCTGGCTCGCGCTGCTCGCCGCGCTGGCCGCCGGCCCGGCCGGCACGGTGGACCCGGGGGAAGCGGCCGCGCCGCAGGAGACCGGCTTCGCCGCCGGCCCGCCCGCCACGGTCCATGTCTCGCCGCTGGGCGACGACGCGGGGCCGGGCACCGCCGCCGCGCCCTGGGCCAGCATCAACCGCGCGGTGCAGGCACCGCTGCCCCCGGGCAGCACCGTTATCCTGCGCGCGGGGGTCTATACCGAGCAGGTCTGGCTCACGCGCAGCGGCGCGGCCGGGGCCCCGCTGGTGCTGCGGGCCGAAACCCCGCAGGCGGCCCTGCTGCGCCCGCCGCCGGGCGCCTACAGCACGCTCAACATCCGCGCCAACCACGTGCGGGTGGAGGATCTCGACATCTCCGGCGGCACCGGCCATGGCATCGACGTGGAATCCTCCCACCACGTCACCCTGCGCGGCAACCGGGTGCATGGCAGCGGCGGGGCGGGCATCCAGTTCAACTACTCGGAATTCTCGGTGGCCGAGGGCAACATCACCTCCGGGAACGCCGGCAGCAACGGCTACCAGACCAGCGGGATCTCGGTGTACCAGCCGCGCAACATCACCGGCGACACCACCACCCCCGGCTACCGCGTGGTGATCCGCGGCAACGTGAGCTACGCCAATGCCGAGACCGCCGTCGTGACCGACCCGCATACCGATGGCAACGGCATCATCATCGACGATTTCCGCAGCACCCAGAGCCCGGAGCACCCGGCCTACCGCTTTCCCGCCCTGGTGGAGGGGAACCTGGTGTTTCTCAACGGCGGCAAGGGGATACAGGTGACCTGGAGCGACAATATCACCCTGCGCCACAACATCTCCTGGCACAACAACCTCGACGGGCTCAACCCCAGCCCCTGGCGCGGCGAGCTCTCGAACGCGCAGTCGGGCGACAACACATGGGTCGGCAACATCGCCGTGGCAGACCCGCAGGCGCATCCGCAGAACCGGGCGATCGTCTCGACCTCCTACGACGGCTATCGCAACCGGCGGGTGGCGTGGCGGGGCAACCTCAGCTTCGACGGCAGGCCCGGCCATGCCTCGCTGCGCACCGACGGCGGCAACGCGGCGCCGCGCGGCATGCCGATCAACCTGCTCGGCCGCGACCCGCTCTTCGTCGATCCGCCGCGCGATTTCAGCCTGCGCCCCGGCTCGCCCGCCCCCGCGGCGGAAGAGCTGCGCGCCGTGCTCTCGCGCCTGCCGCCGCCCTTCGGCAACGGCCCCGACAGCGCCGCCGGCGTGACCGACTGACGGCGGGGACCGCCCCGCCGCCAGCCGGAGACCGGCCGCTCCCCTGCCCCTGCCCGCCGGCCGGGACCGCGCCGGCGCTCAGCCCTCCAGCGCCACCGGAAGCTGCAGCCCGTGCTCGCGCAGCAGCGCCTGGCGGCGGGCGCAGCGATAATCTTCGGCCACCATCTCGGCGCAGAGCGCGCGCGCCGGCACCTCGGGCACCCAGCCGAGACGCTCGCGGGCGCGGGTGGCATCGCCCAGCAGGGTCTCGACCTCGGCGGGGCGGAAGTAGCGCGGGTCGATGCGCATCACCACCTGGCCCGGGCGCACCGCGGGCGCGAGCGGGCCGCGCACCTGCTCGACCACGGCGCGCTCGGCCGTGCCGCTTCCCTCGAAGGCCAGCACCATGCCCATTTCCTCCGCCGCCCAGGTGATGAATTCGCGCACCGAGTGCTGCTGCCCGGTGGCGATGACGAAATCCTCCGGCCGCTCCTGCTGCAGCATCAGCCACTGCATGCGCACGTAGTCGCGCGCATGGCCCCAGTCGCGCAGCGCGTCGATGTTGCCCATGTAGAGGCAGGGCTCGAGCCCGAGCGCGATGTTCGCGAGGCCGCGGGTGATCTTCCGGGTCACGAAGGTCTCGCCCCGCCGCGGGCTCTCGTGGTTGAACAGGATGCCGTTGCAGGCGTGCAGCCCGTAGGCCTCGCGGTAGTTCACCGTGATCCAGTAGGCGAAGAGCTTGGCCACGGCATAGGGCGAGCGCGGGTGGAAGGGCGTGGTCTCGCGCTGGGGCATCTCGCGCACCAGCCCGTAGAGCTCGGAGGTGGAGGCCTGGTAGAAGCGCGTGCGCCCCTCGAGCCCGAGAAAGCGGATCGCCTCGAGCAGCCGCAGGGTGCCGAGCCCGTTCACGTCGGCGGTGTATTCGGGGGCCTCGAAGCTCACCGCGACATGGCTCTGGGCGCCGAGGTTGTAGACCTCGTCGGGTTCGACCTCGCGCAGGATGCGGATGAGGTTGGAGGCGTCGCAGAGATCGCCGTAATGCAGGGTGAGGCGCGGGTCGGGCGCGTGGCGGTCCTCGTAGATGTGGTCGATGCGCTGGGTGTTGAACAGCGAGGCGCGGCGCTTGATGCCATGTACCGCGTAGCCCTTCGCCAGCAGGAACTCGGCGAGGTAGGAGCCGTCCTGCCCGGTGATGCCGGTGATGAGCGCGGTGCGCGGGGCGGCCGGGCGGTGCCTCTCGGGGGGCGGTGGGGGCATGCTGTTCATCGCGGGCCTCTCGGGCGGGAGTGCGGGGCGGACGCGCCCCATGCTGTTTTCCGCCCCCCCGCCGGACAACCCGCCGCCCGGGCCGGCCGGGGCAGCCTTTGGGCGTAGCCGGCCGCCCGCGCCGCCCGTTCGGAGTAGGCCCTGCCCGTTTTGCGCGATTGCCGGCCCCCGGCCGTGGCCCCTAGCCTGAACCCGCCCCGCCCCCCGCGGCGGCCACGGCATGGCAAGGGAGCGCCAGGTGGGCTCAGCAGCGCAATACGAATGCCCCCGCACCGGGCTGCGCATCCTGCGGCCGGGCTGCAACCTCGACACCGTGCGCGACGGGCGCGGCGTGATCCTCACCTTCCTGCCCGAGGAGCCGCTGCAGGAATTTAACATCGTGCATTTCCGCCCCGGCTGCGTGCGCGGCATGCATTACCACGAGCATTTCGTGGAATACTCGCTGGCCGTGGCGGGCGAAGGCATGTTCGTCTACCGCGAAGACCCCGATGACGGCGGCTCGGAACGCTCGTTCTTCGTCTCCCGCGGCTTTTGCGTGCGCATCCCCGTGGGCGTGGTGCACACGATCTACTCGGTCTCCGAGCTCACCATGGTCGCCTCCCTCTCCCGCCGCTGGGACGAGAGCGACCCGCCCATCGTGCAGGTCGGCATCGTGCCGAAACCCGGAGCAATCGGATGAGGATCGCGGTGACAGGCGCGTCGGGCTTCTTCGGCGCGGTGATGGCCCAGGTGGCGACGGAGGCGGGGCATGACGTGACCCCGGTCACCCGCGCGGGCTATGCGGCGGCCAGTGCCGCGGGGGGCTACGACCTCGTGGTGAACGCCGCCATGCCCTCGGGCCGCTTCCGCGCCGAGTGCAACCCGGAAGAGGATTTTCGCGAGACGGTGGAGAAGACCTTCCGCATCCGCCGGGACTTCGCGCCCGCGCGCCTGCTGCAGGTGAGCTCGGTCTCGGCCCGCTGCCAGCGCGACAGGGTGTACGGCCGGCACAAGCGGGCCGCCGAGGCGCTGGTGGACGACGGGCGCAACCTGGTGGTGCGGCTCGGGCCGCTCTACCACGAGACGCTCTCCAAGGGCGTGATCCTCGACATCCTGCGCGGCGACACGGTGCACGCGGCCGCGGGGAGCCGCTACGCCTTCACGCCGGCTGCCTGGGCGGCGGCCGAGATGCTGCGCCGCTGCGGCGAGAGCGGGGTGATCGAGATCGGCGCCCGGGGCGCGCTGCGGCTGGACGAGCTGGCCGCGGCCCTCGGCTCCGCCTCCGGGTTTCGCGGCGCCGAAGACCACCAGGAGTTTCCCGACGCCCCCGCCCGGGCCCCCGCGGCCGACGAGGTGATCGGCTTTGCCGAGGCCCTGCGCCGGCATCTCGGGGAGCGGGCGCAATGAGCGCGCCGCGGCTGTTTTCCCATCGCGGGCGGCGGGTGTTCGTCGCCGGGCACCGGGGCCTCGCCGGCGCCGCGCTGCTGCGCCGGCTCGCGCGCGAGGACTGCACCCTGCTCACCGCCGACCATGCCGAGCTCGACCTCACCCGGCAGGAGCAGGTGGAGCGCTGGTTTGCCCGCAACCGCCCCGAGGTGGTCTATCTCGCCGCGGCCACGGCGGGCGGCATCCACGCCAACCACGAGCGCCCGGCGGATTTCATCTACGACAATCTCGCCATCCAGACCGCGGTGATCCGGGCGGCGCATCTGGGCGGCGTGGCGAAACTGTGCTTTCTCGGCTCCTCCTGCATCTATCCCCGCCTCGCCCCCCAGCCGATGCGCGAGGAGGCGCTGCTGACCGGGCCGCTCGATCCGCACAACATCTGGTACGCGGTGGCCAAGATCGCCGGGCTGATGCTGGTGGACGGCTTCGCCCGCCAGCACGGCTGCGACTTCATCTCGGTGATGCCGGCCAATCTCTACGGCCCCGGAGACAAGTTCACCCCGCAGAACAGCCATGTGGTGGCGGCGCTGATCGACCGCATCCACCGCGCCCGCGAGGCGGGCCTGCCCCGGGTGGAAATCTGGGGCACCGGCAGCGCGCGCCGCGAGTTCCTGCATTGCGACGACATGGCCGATGCCTGCGTCTTCCTCATGGAGCGCTACAGCTCGCCCGAGATCGTCAACATCGGCACCGGGCAGGACAGCACCATACTCGAGCTCGCCCGGACCATCGCCGGGGTGATCGGCTTCCACGGCGCGCTCGTCTGCGACCCGACCCGCCCCGATGGCATGCCCCGCAAGGTGGTGGACGTGAGCCGGCTGGGCGCGCTGGGCTGGCACGCGCCCACCCGCTTCCGCGACGGGCTGGCCCAGACCTACGCCTGGTATCTCGAACACGTGGCCGGGGCCCGCGACCCCTCGCTGGCCCGCGGCTGAGCTCAGAGATACTGCGCCGGGGCGCCGGCGGGCGCCGCACCGTCGAGCCCGCCCCGCCGCGCCAGCCGGGCCGGCTCGGGGATCAGCACATGCCGCGCATCCCTCAGCCGGATGAGCCCCTGGGCCTGCAGGTGCTGCAGCGAGCGGCTGACGGTCTCCTTCGTTGTGCCCAGAAGGTCGGCGATATCCGCCCGGCGGAACTCGATGGTGAGCACACCTCCGCCTCCGGCCAGGGGCTGGTAGGGCAGGAAGGCACTGGCGAGCACGAGAAAGCCGCACAGCCGTTCCTCGGGCGTGAGCAGGCCGCGCGACCAGATATGCCGCCTCAGCGCCTCCAGCCGTTCCGCATAGCGCAGGCAGACCCCGCGGCGCAGCTCCCGATCGGCGGCCATCAGCTCGCGGAACCGCGAGCGCTCGACGCGGCAGAGACTGGCGCCGGTGACCGCTTCCAGCGCGTAGCCGCCATGCCCGCCCTCCGCCTCGCCGACCAGCGCCCCCGGCCCGGCGAGCCCGACGATCTCGCGCCGCCCCTCGGCCGAATACCGCAGCATGCGCAGGTAGCCGCTGCGCAGCACGGCCACGAACGACGCCTGCCCGTCCTCCTGCCAGAAACTGTGACCGGCGGCAAAGCTGCCGGGCTGCACCGAGGCCGCGAGCCGGGCGAGCGCGGCGTCGGAGAGCGCGTCGCACAGCCCGAGGTGGCGGGCGGGGCACTCCGCACAGCCCGGCCCGGCGCCGGCCTGAACCAGGTGAAGCTGTCGGTCGCCGACGGCCGGCGTCTTGCAAGGAGACGTCATCATGCTGCAGGGCCCATCTCTGATCTTCGCGGGGTTCGCCGGCCGGGCGCGGGGCCGGGCACGCGCACCCCCCCCGGCAGGCCGGCCACACACAGGCTGAACACGAAACGCCGGATACGACCGCACCGGTCACGGCCCGCCTCCCCCCGGAGCCGGCCCGGGGGGGCCCGGGCCGCGAGGCGCGGAGGCCGGCCCGCAGCGCGGCCCGGGCTCTCGCCCGTCACGCCGCGCATTGCGCTCCATGATAGCACGGTCGGGCCGATGCAACCTGCCCTTATGGATGATCCGGCATACGTCTTCCGGATGACGCCCCCGCCTCTTCCGTTCCCCGGCCCCGCCGCGCGAGGGCAATATCCTGCCCGCACGCCCCGGCAAGACCGGCGAGGTCGAGGATGTCCAGATCATAGGGGTCGTTCCTGCGGACCAGCCCCCGGCTCTCGAGGTCGCGGAAGGCGCGGCTGAGGGTTTCGGGCCGCGTGCCGAGATACTGCGCGAGTTCGGCGCGGCGCAGTGCCAGGCGCAGGTTAAGCGCCCCGCCGCTGCCGCGGGATGCTCCCCGCGCGAGGATCAGCAGCAACCCGGCCAGGCGCTGTGTCACCTTCTGCCCGCCGAGCAGCAGCATCCACTCCCGCGCGGCGTCGAGCTCGTCCAGCATGTTGGCGATGAACCGCTGTTCGGCCTGGGGCGCACCGGCCAGCAGGGCCTCGAACCCGGCCCTGCCGCAGCTCATGACCTGCGATGCGGCCAGAGCCTCGAGCCGGTAGCCGGGCCTGCCCTCTGGGGGGAAACCATACATGTCGCCCGGCACGAGCAGGCCGATGATGTGGCGGCGGCCGTCCGGCAGCCGCTTCACCATGCCCAGCATGCCGCTCACCAGGAAGCCGACGCGCGCGGGGACCGCGCCCTCCTCGGCCAGCACCCGCCCTTCGGCGACCATCTCGCGGCGCCACATTCCGTGCAGCGCGTCGCGCGCCTCGGCGGGCAGCACTCCAAGCAGCTCTTCGAGCCTGCCCTTCAGCAGCCCGGCGCGGGGTCCCGCCCCCGCCATGCGGCGTGCCTTGACCAATGCGCCATCCTCATCCCGGACGTGTGATGCCATGGATCCGGGGGCGGCCGCTCAACGCCACGACACCGGGCACCCGGACCCATGGTCCCGGCCCCATCGGGTCGCCCCGTCAAAGTAATTCGGAAATACACCAATACATCCGAAGGCTATACAAACCTTCGCCGCATCGCAATCACCCGCCCGGCATGATGCCCGACGCAGAAGCGCCGCCCTTTTGGGGCGGCGCTTTCTGTATTTCTGGTTGCGGGGGCAGGATTTGAACCTGCGGCCTTCAGGTTATGAGCCTGACGAGCTACCGGGCTGCTCCACCCCGCG
>NZ_QRGC01000057.1 GCF_003448965.1 Oceanicella sp. SM1341 | reverse complement strand
CCGGGATCGTGCCGGAGGCGCGTTCATCCGGGATCGTGCCGGAGGCGCGTTCATCCGGGATCGTGCCGGAGGCGCGTTCATCCGGGATCGTGCCGGAGGCGCGTTCATCCGGGATCGTGCCGGAGGCGCGTTCATCCGGGATCGTGCCGGAGGCGCGTTCATCCGGGATCGTGCCGGAGGCGCGTTCATCCGGGATCGTGCCGGAGGCGCGTCCATCCGGTGTCGAGCCGGAGGCGCTGCCGGTTGCCATACCCGGCGCCATGCCGTGGGCCATTCCGGGCAGCATCGTGCCGCCCGTGGCCTGGGCCACCAGAAGGGCGAGGATGCTCAGCATGTGCAACAGCCGCGCCGGCCACCCCCGGGCGGTGCGGCGCATCCTCGCGGCATGGCGGGCGGAGCGGGTCATGCCCAGCCTCTGCCGCGTATTGCCGGGCGTGTCACTGCGGCATGAGGGCTGGGGGGCCACGCGCTCGCCCCTCTCACCTGTGCGCCGCAACGTCACTCTGGCCCGGCCACAGCATGCGGGGCGGCTTTCCGGGCCGCGCCATGGCCAGAGTTCCGGCCCGCCGGAGCTTGCCACGCAAGCCTCCGGCCCCGGCGCATCTGCGGCGACCGGTGACGAACGGCGGGGGGAGGGTGGAAAAAGGCGGGCGCGGCACTCATCTGAGGAGGAGGCCGCGCCCCGAGTCCAACAAGGAATACATCCCTAGATAGAATATCGTTCTAGCAAGACAAGGCTGACGGGAAAATTCTTGCTGAAATCTGAATTAAGAAAGGATCCTGCGCTGTTTTCGCAACAATCCGGCGAGGTCCGCGCCCCGGGGCGCCGGAACGGGCGATGATCCTCTCCTGTGACAAGACCGGCCGCTGGTGGCGGGTCGCGGACGCGGCGGAGGCGATGCGGCTGGCCCGCACGCTGGGGCTGGTGACCTTCTTCATCGCGGGCTCCGAGGCCGTCGACCC
The DNA here is from genome assembly GCF_003448965.1 of Oceanicella sp. SM1341. Taxonomy (GTDB): domain Bacteria; phylum Pseudomonadota; class Alphaproteobacteria; order Rhodobacterales; family Rhodobacteraceae; genus Paroceanicella. The sequence goes on along the minus strand of NZ_QRGC01000057.1, from coordinate 9,505 downwards.
CGCCGTGCCGCCCGATCCCGCGGCGGGTCTGGGCGGGCGCGCGGCACATGCCGTCGAGCCCTCCGTCAGGCCCGGCCCGGGGCCGGAGCCGGAGTAGCCCGCGAGGAGGGGCGCGCCGGCCGGCGGCACCGCCTCCGCCCCGTCCGGGCGGTGCTGCAGGGAGCGGAACACCGCGGCGGGGCGGCGGCGTCACCTGTCCGACCATGAGGGCCCGCGCGGCCCCGACCGCCGGCCGGGTCGTGCCCCTCTCTCTCTTGCCCGCTTTCGCGGACATGCCGGCGCCCGCGCGCAGCGCGACACGGGCGCGCGGCCCGGGGGCGCCCGGCAATTCGCCGTTGCCCTCGCGCCCCGCTCCGGGCCATCTGTAGGCGCGCAGAGGAGGCCGCCGGGCCCTGTCGGGCCGTGCGGGCGGCTGTCGATGGCGATGGCGGCGACAGCCTCGGGCCTGCCCCGCCCGGGCGAGGCGCAGACCCGGCGGGGACAGGCGCAGGCGCAAGCGGCCGGCGCGTGGCCGCGCCTTCCCGAGCGGCCGTCGAACGGACCTCCTCGGGAGCACGCCGAACGCGGCCTTCCCGCCCGGAGGCATGCATGCCTTCCACTGCAATCCGGCCGGATCCTCACTCGGATATCCGGCGCCAGGCGCGGAGACGAGAGATGCAGACTGACCCGGTTCTGGACTGGCTGTCCCAGGGCGTGCTGGAGGGGCTCGAGGAGCGCGCGCTGCTCGGCGGGCTCTGCTCGGCCTGCGTGGCGAGCGGGTTGCCGCTTGCGCGCGCGCTGGTGTTCGCCGACATGCTCCACCCCACGCTGGAGGGCCGCGGCGCGCGCTGGACCGTGGACGAGCCCGAGGGGGTGGACTTCGAGTACGGCAGCACCGGCGAGGGGGAGGCGGCCGAGGCCTGGGCCCGCACGCCGTTCCACGAGCTGGTGGTCTCGGGCCAGACGATGCTGCGCCTGCGGCTGGACCGGGGCGAAGTGGGGCGCTCGCTCATGGTGGCCGAACTCGCCGCCGACGGCATGACCGACTACCTGTGCTTCGTGCACCGCATCGCCGCCGAGGACGCGATCGGCGAGATGGACTGTGTCTATTCCAGCTATGCCACCCGGGCGCCCGGCGGCTTCACCGATGCCGACGTGGCCCGGCTGGAGCATGTCGCGCGCGCGCTTGCCGCGGCGGTGAAGAGCGTCGCGGTGGGCCGTGTGCTGCGCACCCTGGCGCGGGTCTACCTCGGCCATGGCGCGGCCGACACGGTGCTGCGCGGCCGCATCCTGCGCGGCATGGCCGAGCGTATCGAGGCCGTGCTGTGGTTCTCCGACCTGCGCGGCTTCACCAGCATCGCCGAGCGCGCGAGCCCGGCCGAGATCATCCCCTTCCTCAATGACTACGCCGAGGCGGCGATCACCGCCATCCACGGGGCCGGCGGCGAGACGCTGAAACTGGTCGGCGACGGGGTCCTCGCGGTGTTCCGGCAGGGCTCGGCCCAGGAGCGCGGCCGCCAGGCGCTGGCGGCGGAGGCGGATTTCCGCGCCCGGCTCGAGGCGCTGGCCGAGCGGCGCGCGAGCCGGGGCGAGCCGGTGGCCACGGCCTATGTCGGGCTGCATGTGGGCGAAGTGTTCTACGGCAACATCGGCGCGCGCGACCGGCTGGACTTCACCGTGGTGGGCCCGGCGGTGAACGAGGTGAGCCGCATCGCCGCCATGTGCCGCTCGGTGGACCGCGACCTGCTGGTCTCCGACACGCTGCGCGACCTGCTCGGCCCGGCCGAGCGGGCGGGCCTCGTCTCCACCGGCCGTTTCGCGCTGCGCGGCGTGGGCCGGGCCCAGGACCTCTACACCCGCGACCCCGGCGCCTGAACCTCCGCCGGGCCATGCCCGCGCGCCATCCTCCCGTGACCGCCCGGCCCCCCGGCGCCGTTTCGCGCCCGCTCCCGCCCATGCGAGGGGCGCGCGGGCCGGCGGCGGCAGCGCGGCCCACCCCCGCGGGCGCGAAACGCCGCCTGCTCCCGGGGCCACAAGGGGAGTTGCCTTGGCGGCCCCGCCCGGCGTTACTGGGGCAAAGCGACGAGGAGGGACGGGCATGGCCACGACACTGTTGTTCACCCAGGCGAAGGGCGGCGCCGGCAAGACCATGCTGCTCACCCAGCTTGCGGCCCTCTGGCTGGGGCAGGGGCGCCGGGTGGGCATCGTCGACCTCGACCCGCAGCGCTCCGCCTCCGGCTGGGCGGCGATGCGCGCCGCCGACCCCGACGCGCGCCCGCTCTCCGTGCTGATCGAGAGTGCCGACTGGCGCGCCTCCTCCGACCTGCGCGAGGCGCAGGCCAAGGCCGACGTGGTGCTGGTCGACACCGCCGGCCACGCCGAGGCGCTGCGGCTCACGGTGATGTCGGGCGCCGATGCGGCCATCGTGCCCTGTCAGCCCTCGATGGCCGATGTCTGGGCCACCGCCGCGACGCTTCAGACCATGCGCTCCGGCCGGCTGCCCTTCGCCGTGGTGCTCAACCGGATGCCGCCGCGCGGCCGCACCGCAGATGCCGCCGTCGCCGCACTGGAGGAGGCGGGCGCGCCGCTGGCCGAAACCCGGGTGGGCACCCGCGCCGCCTTCGCCGATGCCTTCATGCAGGGCGCGGGCGCGACCGAGATCGCCGCCCGCACCCGTGCCGCCGAGGAGATCCGCGCCCTCGCCGCCGAGATCGGCCGGCTCGTGCCGGTCTGAGCCCCGTGCGCCCCCCGGCCCGATACCCGGCCCGTTTCATGCGCGCAGCCTTTCCAGCGCCGCCGCCCTGTGGCAGGGAAGGGCGATGATCCGCATCACCGACCAGATCTCGATCGCCCCCTGGGAGATCACCGAGACCTTCACCCGCGCCTCCGGCCCCGGCGGGCAGAACGTGAACAAGGTCTCCACCGCCGTGGAGCTGCGCTTCGAGGCCGCCCGCTCGCCCAACCTGCCGGGTGACGTGAAGGCCCGGCTGCGCCGTCTCGCCGGCCGGCGCTGGACCACCGAGGGCGCCATTCTCATCACCTCCGACCGCCACCGCCTGCAGTCGCGCAACCGCGAGGACGCGATGGAGAAGCTTGTCGCCCTTCTCGCCGCCGCCGCCGAGCGGCCGAAGAAGCGCGTGCCCACCCGCCCCACGCTCGGCTCCCAGCGCCGCCGCCTCGCCGCCAAGACCCAGCGCGGCCAGGTGAAGGCCCTGCGCGGCCGGGTGGACGACGAGTAGCGCGCCGCGTCCCGCGCCCGGCCCGCGGCCCCTGCGAGGCCAGCCGATCCGGTCCCCTCCGGGGCCAGGCCAATATTGTCTCGCGCCGCCCTGACACTACGTAAGGAGCGCGCGCCGCTGAGAAGGGAGAAACCGCCGATGGGCCTGTTCGATTTCCTGTCCGGCCAGTTCATCGATGTCATCGAATGGACCGACGACACCCGCGACACCATGGTCTGGCGCTTCCCCCGCTACGGCCACGAGATCAAGTACGGCGCCAAGCTCACCGTGCGCGAGGGCCAGGCCGCCGTCTTCGTGCACGAGGGCAAGCTCGCGGATGTCTTCACGCCCGGTCTCTACATGCTCGAGACCAACAACATGCCGGTGATGACCTCGCTCCAGCACTGGGACCACGGCTTCCGCTCGCCCTTCAAGTCCGAGGTCTACTTCGTCTCCACCGTCCGCTTCCAGGACCTCAAGTGGGGCACGCGCAACCCGATCATCTGCCGCGACCCGGAGTTCGGCGCGGTGCGCCTGCGCGCCTTCGGCACCTACACCACCCGGGTGAAGGACCCCGCGCTGTTCCTGCGCGAGATCGTCGGCACCGACGGCGAGTTCACCACCGACGAGGTGACCAACCAGCTGCGCAACATCATCGTCTCGCGCTTCTCGGCCAAGATCGCCTCCTGCGGCATCCCCGTGCTCGACATGGCGGCCAACACCGACGAGCTCGGCCGCCTGCTGCGCGACCGCATCGCGCCAGAGCTGGAGGCCTTCGGGCTGGAGATGCCGGCCCTCTTCGTCGAGAACATCTCGCTGCCCGAGGAGGTGGAGAAGGCGCTCGACCGGCGCACCTCCATGGGTGTCGCGGGCGATCTCTCGCGCTGGACCGAGTTCAACGCCGCCGAGGCGATGCGCGACGCCGCCCGCACCCCCGGCTCGGACATGGGCGCGGGCCTCGGCATCGGCATGGGCATGGAGATGTCGCGCCGCATGGCCGCCTCCACCGCGCCCGGCGCCGCCGCACCGCCGCCGCCCCCCGAGCCCGAGCGCGTCTGGCACATCGCCGAGAACGGCGAGACGAAGGGCCCGTTCTCGAAGGCCTCGCTCGGCCGCATGGCCGGCACCGGCGCGCTCACCCGCGAGACCCTCGTCTGGTCCCCCGGGCTCGACGGCTGGACCGCGGCGGGAGAGATCGACGAGCTCGCCCGGCTCTTCACCGTGATGCCGCCGCCACCCCCGCCGCCCCCGCCGGCGCCGGAGGGCTGAGCGCAGCCCCATGGACGGATCCGCCGAACACCGCTTCCCCTGTCCCACCTGCGGGTCGGACATGCGCTATGCCCCGGCGCAGGACCTGCTCACCTGCGACCATTGCGGCCACACCGAGGACATGCATTCCGAGGGCGGCCCCTGGGGCGGCCCGGTCATCGCCGAGCTCGACTTCCGCGCCGCCGTGGCCGGCGTCCTCGAGGCGCAGGAGATGGAGGAGACCCGCACCGTCACCTGCGCGAGCTGCGGTGCCGAGTTCGAGTTCGCCCCCGACACGCATGCCGCCGAATGCCCGTTCTGCGCCAGCCCGGTCGTCACCGACACCGGGGCGAACCGCCACATCAAGCCGCGCGGCGTGCTGCCCTTCCTGCTCGACGAGGCCCAGGCCCGCGCCGCGATGAACCGCTGGCTGGGCAAGCTGTGGTTCGCGCCCTCGGGCCTTGCGCAATACGCCCGCGCCGGCCGCGCCATGCAGGGCATCTACACCCCCTACTGGACCTACGACGCCCGCACCGACAGCTCCTACACCGGCCAGCGCGGCGACGCCTATTACGTCACCCGCCCGATGACCGTGATGCGCGACGGCAAGCCGGTGACGGTGATGCGCCAGGAGCGCCGCATCCGCTGGCGCCCCGCCTCCGGCCGGGTGAACCGCTTCTTCGACGACGTGCTCATCCTTGCCTCGCGCAGCCTGGAGAAGGACGAGGCCGAAGGCCTCGCCCCCTGGGACCTCTCGGCGCTGGAGCCCTACCGCCCCGAGTTCCTCGCCGGTTTCCGCGCCGAGGCCTATACCGTGCCGCTTGAGGAGGGTTTCACCGAGGCGCGCGAGATCATCGACCGCACCATCCGCCGCGACGTGCGCTTCGACATCGGCGGCGACGAGCAGCGCATCGGCTCGATCGAGACCCGGATCGACGGAATCACCTTCAAGCACGTGCTCCTTCCGGTCTGGACGGCGGCCTATCGCTACCGCGGCAAGTCCTACCGTTTCGTGGTGAACGGGCGCACGGGGCAGGTGCGCGGCCAGCGCCCCTGGTCGGGCTGGAAGATCGCCGCGGCGGTGGCCGCGGGCCTCGCGGTGGCTGCGGTGATCGGCTTCCTCGTCGCCACCGGGCGATGATTTCGCCGCGCCGTTTTTTGCCGCTTGCACTTGCTCCGGCACTTCGCTATCAGGCTGCACACGGTACGGAGTGTAGCTCAGCTTGGTAGAGCACTGTCTTCGGGAGGCAGGGGCCGGAGGTTCGAATCCTCTCACTCCGACCACGTATCACCACATCATCTTGTCGTCGCATCGCGGCTCGTCCGACGGCGCGGATCCCGCACAGGGGCGCTTTCGCGCGGCCGGGCGAATGTGCTGTCGCGCGGCGCCGGCGGGACCTGCATCTTCGCCCGCGCTGTCTCCCGCCCCTGTCGGCCGGGGAGCGCCGGGGCGGGTGCCGCGCACCGGGCCCGTTTCGGGGCAGGCGCGAGCGCAGCGGCACCCCATCGCCTTCCCCCTCCGGTGCGGGTGTCCGACGGCGTGAAGGCCGCGGCAGGCGTGAGGCAGGCCGGGCCCGGGCCTTGGTGCCGGGGCTGTCTAGCCAGGCACGAAGCGATAGGCCGCGCCCCGCCGCTCGGCACGGCCGAGGCCGGGGTAGGCCCAGTGGTAGCCGAGCATCAGCATCTGTTGCGTGGCCGCGCGGTCCAGAAGCTGCCGGCGGCTGTGCAGCGCGCGGTCGGGCTCGGTGTCGAAGCCGAAATGCCACTCCGGATGCTCGAAGAAGATCACGTCGCTGGTGCAGGCATCGCCGGTGACGAGCAGCGGCGTGCTGTCGGCGATCTCGAAGGAGAGATGGCCGGGGGTATGACCCGGCGTGCCGATCGCCGTGATGCCGGGCAGCACCTCGTCGCCCGGCTCCACCAGCGTCAGCCGGTCCTGAACCGCGAGCAGGTCGCGCCGGGCACCGCGGGCAAACCCGTGCAGCGCCTCCGGCCAGCGCTGCTCGAAGCCGCTGTCGGTCCAGAACTCCCACTCGGCACGGGCGGCGACATAGCGCGCGCGGGGGAAGAGGGGCACGCCCGCGGCGTCGGTGGTGGCGCCGGAATGGTCGGGATGCGCATGGGTGCAGAGCACGGCCGTCACGTCTTCCGGGGTGAGGCCGAGGGCGCGGAGATTGGCCACGAGCCGCCCGGCGCTGGGCTGGAAATGGCTGCCGGAGCCGGTGTCGACGAGGATCACCTCGGCCCCGCGCCGCAGCAGCGGGATATTGACCTGCACCGGGGCACCTGCCGCGTCGCCGCCGAGACGCGCGAGGATCTCCGCACGCTCGTCCTGCCGCGCGTCGGGCAGCAGCACCTCGGCGGGCAGGGTGAGGAAACCGTCGCTGAGCACGGCGATGTCGAAGCCGCCATGGGAGAGGCGACGCACCTCCGCCGCCCGGCCGCCGCCGGGCAGGGCCGCCGCGGCGGCAAGGGAGAGGCCGCCGGCCACCAGCTCGCGGCGCGTGAGTTCGGTCCGGGGCATTCCGCAGTTCCTTCGCAAGGCGCGCCCCCGGCCGCCCCCTCCCGCGGGCGCGGCGCGGTGGCGCGGGGTTTCAGGCCGCGACATGGCCCGCCGCGACATACTCTTCCGTCGACATCATCCGGGCATAGGCGAAGCCGAGCGCCGACAGGAAGGCGGCATGGGCGTGCTCGGCCGGCACGGTGGTGCCGCCGAATTCGAGCGGGCGGGAGGCGCAGGCGTCGTGGATCACCGTCACGTCGTAGCCGAAATCGGCCGAGGCGCGGGTGGCGGCGTCCACGCACATGTGGCTCATGTTCCCGCAGATCACCACGCTGTCCACGCCATGCGCGTCGAGATGCGCCTTCAGGTCGGTGTCGCGGTAGGAGTTGATCTGCTGCTTGAGCACCACATGCTCGCCCGGCGCGGGCGCCACGCTCTCGTGGATGGCCGCGCCGGCGGTGCCGGGGCGGAAGAACGGCGCCGCGTCGGTGGGAAACTCGTGCCGGACATGCACCACGAGGTCGCCGGCCCCGCGGGCCTTCCCGATCAGCCGCGCGGCATTGGCGGCCGCGGGCTCCACCCCCGAGAGCGGCCAGTCGCCCCCGGGGAAGTAGTCGTTCTGGATGTCGATGACGATCAGGGCCGTGCTGCTCATGGAACTGTCCTTTCCTGTGTGAGGCGCCTTCAGCCGCGGATGAAGGCGAGAAGGTCGGCGTTGATGATGTCGGGATGGGTGGTGCACATGCCGTGCGGCAGGTCGGGATAGGTCTTCAGCGTGCCCTTCGACAGCAGTTCGGCCGAGAGCGGCGCGCTGTCGGCATAGGGCACGATCTGGTCGTCGTCGCCGTGCATCACCAGAACGGGCTGGGCGATGCTCTGCAGGTCCTCGGTGAAATCGGTTTCCGAGAAGGCCTTGATGCAGTCGTAATGCGCCTTCGCGCCGCCCATCATGCCCTGGCGCCACCAGTTGCGGATCACGCCCTCGCTCACCGCGGCGCCCTCGCGGTTGAAGCCGTAGAAGGGGCCGGCCGGCACGTCGAGGAAGAACTGCGCGCGGTTGGCCACCAGGGCTGCGCGGAACCCGTCGAACACCTCGAGCGGCAGGCCGCCGGGGTTCTTCGGCGTCTTCAGCATGATCGGCGGCACGGCGCCGATCAGCACCGCCTTCGCCACCCAGCCGGATTTCGCCCGCGCCACGTAATGCGCCACCTCGCCGCCGCCGGTGGAATGGCCTATGTGCACCGCGTCCCGCAGGTCGAGATGATCGGTGAGCGCGGCCACGTCGGCGGCGTAGGTGTCCATCTCGTTGCCCTCCCATGTCTGGGAGGAGCGGCCGTGGCCCCGGCGGTCATGGGCGATCACCCGGAAGCCCTGGCCGAGGAAGAACATCATCTGGGCGTCCCAGTCATCGGCGGTGAGCGGCCAGCCGTGGTGGAACACGAGGGGTTGCGCGTCGCGCGGGCCCCAGTCCTTGTAGAAGATCGCTGTGCCGTCCTGGGTTTCGACGAATGACATGGTCCGGGGTCCTTCGGGGCTGGTGGAACGTTCGGATGCGGCGAGCGCCGCGGCGGGCAGGGCCAGCGCGGCGAGCCCGAGGCCACCGGCCTGCAGCACCTCGCGGCGTGAGGGCCGCGGGCCCTCGGGGGTGTCGTGCCGGGTCATCTCGCTCTCCTCTGGCCTGGGGGCGGGGCTGCCCCGGGAGGAAGCATGCGGACCGCGGCGGCGCCGCGGCGAGTCAAGCGAAGTAAATCGATGCAAAGACGGCCCGTCCGGGGCTCAGGCACCGGCATCGCCCCGTGCGAGGGCGAGAAGCAGCCAGCCCGCCTGCCGCGCGGCGCGCGGGGTCTCGCCGAGGATGAGCAGTCCCTCCCCGGCCCCCCGGGGGCCCGGCCGCGCCCCGGCGCCGGGCAGCAGGCCCACCGGCACTCCGGCCGCGAGCAGGGTGGCCAGCAGGGCGCCCGGCGCGGCCGCGTCCTGCGCCCCCACCCCTGCTCCTGTCGCCTGCAGCGTGCCGTGGTGGCCGAGGCAGAAGGCGGCGTCGAAATCCTCCGGCACGATCTGCGAGAGGCTCAGCGTGTCGGCCAGCGCGTCTCGCGCGGCGCGGTCGGCGAGAAAGCGCGCCACCGCGGGCGCCGCCGCGCCCTCCGCGGCGGGCCGGAGCCGCAGGGCAGGGTGGCCGCCCGAGGGGCTGGCCAGCACCACCTCGGCGCCGGCATCGCGGAACAGGTAGTAGACCGGGGCGAGGCAGGAGAGCTCCGGGCCGCCCGCCTCCTCCTGCGCCGTCTCGTCGGCCAGGACGATCAGAAGGCGTATGGGCACAAGACGTGTGGGCCGGAGGCCCGTGGGCTGCGCACGCGGCATGGTTTCGCTCCCGTTCGCCCGGATGGTGCCGGGGGCAGGGGCGGGGCACAAGTTTGCCGATGTAAATCGATGCAAAGCCGGGGCGGCGGGCGTCGCCCTCACTCCGGCCGGTGCTCGGCCCGCGGCGCGCCGGGGCGCGGGTCGGCCATCTGCCCCGCGGGCCGGGCCGGCGCGGGCGTGGATGGCGCGGGCCCGG
>NZ_QRGC01000056.1 GCF_003448965.1 Oceanicella sp. SM1341 | reverse complement strand
GGCCCCAAGCCCGCGGGCCGCGGCGCCCCGCCGAAGGGCGCCCTCGCCGGCCGGGGTGAGCGCGATGCCCCTGGCGGGCCGAAACGCCCGCCGCGCCGGGGGCGCTGACCGCTCCGCGCCGAAGCACGTCCACGCAAGCGCCGCCCGCCACCGCGGGCGCGCGCCCTGCCGAAGTCGGCGCACATCCCACATGCCTGCCAACAGGAACGGGCGGCCGCCATCCGTTGCGGCTGTCCCCGACCCGCGTCCGTCGATCCGGCGGCGGGAGGGCGGGGTTTCACACTCCGGAACGCTTAGGTGTTGACCTTATTTTCTGCACTACCTAACTTAGGCACATGCCTAACGATGAACCACAGCTCGAACAGGTTTTCGCCGCCCTTGCCGATCCCACCCGGCGGGCGGTGGTGGAGGCGCTCAGCCGGGGGCCGGCCACGGTGTCGGAGCTCGCCGCGCCGTTTGCCATGGCGCTGCCGTCCTTCACGCAGCACCTCGGCGTGCTGGAGCGCGCCGGCCTGATCGGGTCGCACCGCGAGGGGCGCAGCCGGGTGTGCTCGCTGCGCCCGGCGCCGCTGAAGGCCTCCGAAGACTGGATGGCGGCCCACCGCAGGCAATGGGAAAGCCGCATGGACCGCTTCGCCGCACATCTCGAGACATCGCGAAAGGATGGACAGGATGACTGACACCACGGCAAGCCCCGGCTCGCCCTGGTCGGGCTGGCCGCTCGACCGGGAAATCGTCATCGCCCGGGTGGTGAACGCGCCGGCGGAGGCCGCGTTCCGGGCCTGGGTCGAGCCGGCGCAGATCGTGCAATGGTTCGGGCCGGAGGGGTTCCGCATCGTGTCGCACGAGGCAGACATCCGCCCCGGCGGGCGCTGGCGCTTCGACATGATCGCGCCGGATGGCACGGTCTACCCCAATCGCATGCGCTTCCTGCGCATCGAGGCGCCGGCGCTGCTGGAGGTGGAACACGGGCTCGACGCCGACGAGGACCCCGACCGCTTCCGGATGCTGGTGACCTTCGATGCGCAGGGCGCGGGCAGGACCGTGGTCACCCTGCGCCAGATGCACCCCACGGCCGAGCGCCGCGGGACGGTCATCGGATTCGGCGCGGTGGAGCTCGGCGCGCAGACGCTCGACAAGCTCGCCGCCCATCTCGCGGCGCTGCCGGCGGGCTGAGCCGCGTCCCGCAGTGAAAGGCCGCGCAATGAAGAAGGGCCGCCCCGGGGGAGCGGCCCTTGTCGTCTCGCGGGCCCGGGGCGGTGCCCCGGTGCGGATCAGGCGGAGAGCTTCGCGGCGATGCCGGCGATATGCGCGCCCTGGAACTTCGCGCCGTCGAGCTCGACCGCGCTGGGCTGGCGGGAGCCGTCGCCGTCGGCGATGGTGGAGGCGCCGTAGGGGGTGCCGCCCTTGATCTCGTCGAGCCCCATCTGGGCGCCGAAGGAATAGGGCAGGCCGGCGACGAGGAAGCCGAAGTGCAGCAGCACGGTGTGGAACGACAGCAGGGTCGATTCCTGGCCGCCGTGCTGGGTGGCGGTGGAGGTGAACGCGCCGCCCACCTTGCCGACCAGCTTGCCCTGGGCCCAGAGACCGCCGGCGGAATCGAGGAAGGCCTTCATCTGCGCGGCCATGTTGCCGAAGCGGGTCGGCGTGCCGAAGATGATCGCGTCATACTCGGGCAGCTCGTCGACGGTGGCCACCGGGGCGGCCTGGTCGAGCTTGAAATGCGCGCCCTTGGCGATTTCTTCCGGAACGGTTTCCGGCACGCGCTTCACCACGGCTTCCGCGCCGGTGGAGCGCACGCCCTCGGCGACGGCTTCGGCCATCGTTTCGATATGGCCGTAGGAGGAGTAGTAGAGAACGAGAACCTTGGTCATCTGAGGCAATCCCTTGTGCGGCACGCGGCGTGCCGTTTCCGACTGCGCAGAGACTTAATAGGTTCCCGGATGGTGTCTAGGACAGGGCTGCTCCACACATTGTCCACGAACCGGCGCCAATCCCCGGCGCGGGCGGCGCCGGGGGGCCGTGAGGCTCAGCGGAACAGCATCACCGGCACCTTGCACGAGCGCACCATCTCCGAGGTGGTGGAGCCGATGAACAGGCTGCGGATGCGGCTGTGGCCATAGGCGCCCATCACCAGCAGGCCGGCGTCGCGCGCGGTGACGGCGGCGGCGATCACCTCCTCCGGTTCGCCCTCGCGGATCTCGTGGCTGGCGCGCAGCCCGGCGCGGGAGAGGCGGGCGGTGGCGGCCTCGATGGCGGCGTGCATCTCCGGCGTCTCGCGCCCGGCCTGCAGCAGGTGGCAGGCGAGGCCGGAGAAGGGCGCGTTCAGCGCCATGAACTCCACCGCCTTGCGCGCGCTCGGCCCGTTGTCCCAGGCGATGACGGCGGTGCCGATGGTGCGGTGGGCGCGCGAGGCCACCAGCACGGGGCGGCTCGCCTCGCGCAGGATGCGCTCGAGGTTGGAGCCGAGGTGGCCCTTGGCGAAATCCGCGCCCTCGCCGCGCTTGCCGATGACGAGCACGGAGGCGCTGGTGCCGAACTCCTCCACCGTCTCGATGATGTCGCCGGAGCGCAGCAGGTCCTGGCCCGCGCTCACGCCCGCGGCGGCGAGGCGGGATCGGGCGTCCTCGAGGATGGCGTGGCCGCGGGCGCGGGCGAGGCGGGCGCGGGCCTCGTCATGCCGGGCGAGTTCCTCGAGCAGGGCCGAGCGGGCGCCGAGTGCGAGGTTTCCGCTCAGGTCGGCCGGCACGCTGCCGGCCTCGCGCCGGCCGAGCACATGCACCAGGTCCACCGGCAGGTTGCCCGAGGCGGCGAGCCAGGCGGCATGGTCGCACACGCTCTCGCCATAGGCGGAGCCGTCGATGAAGGCGACGATCTTCTGCATTTCTTCCTCCCTTCGGGACAGGCAGCGGGCGAGTGTCGCGCCGCGGGCCTAATGCCCCGTCAACTGGTCCATGGCGCCGGGCTTGTCGTGGATCGCCAGCCGGTCGACGATGGTTTCCGACGCCTCGTTCATGCCCCTGAGCGTGACATCGGCGCCTTCGCGGCGGAATTTCAGCACGACCGAGTCGATGGCCGCAACGCTGGAAATGTCCCAGATATGGGCGCGGCTCACGTCGATCACCACGCGGTCGGGCGCGGAGCGGAAGTCGAAGGCGGCGGAGAAGCGGTCGACCGAGGCGAAGAACAGCTGCCCCTCCACGGTGTAGACCCGCTCGCGCCCGTCGGCCGAGAGGGTGGAGGAGACGCGGAAGATCTGCGCGATCTTGGCGGCGAAGAAGATGCCCGAGAGCAGCACGCCCGCCAGCACGCCGATGGCGAGGTTGTGGGTGAGCACCACCAGAACCACCACGGTGAGCATCACCACGGAGGAGGAGCGCGGGTGGGTTTTCAGTGCCCGGATCGAGGACCAGGAGAAGGTGCCGATCGAGACCATGATCATGATGGCGACGAGGGCGGCCATGGGGATGCGGGCCACGAGATCGCCCAGCAGCATCAGCAGGATGAACAGGAACACGCCGGCCACGAAGGTCGACAGCCGGCCGCGGCCGCCGGATTTCACGTTGATCATCGACTGGCCGATCATCGCGCAGCCGGCCATGCCGCCGATGAAGGCGGTGAAGAAATTGGCGATGCCCTGGCCCACGCATTCGCGGTTCTTGTCCGAGGGCGTGTCGGTGAGCTCGTCGACGAGCTGGGCGGTCATCAGCGATTCGAGCAGGCCCACCGCCGCCACGCCCGCCGAGTAGGGCAGGATGATGAGCAGGGTCTCGAGGGTGAAGGGCACGTCGGGGATGGCGAGCACCGGCAGCGCATCGGGTAGCTCGCCCATGTCGCCCACCGTGCGCAGGTCCCAGCCGAAGGACATGGCGAGCGCGGTGATCACGATGATGCAGATCAGCGGCGAGGGCACGGCGGTGAACACCCGCGGCACCAGGTAGATGATGGCGAGGCCGAGGGCCACGAGCACGTAGGTAAGGGGCGGCACGTCGGTCAGCTCGGGCAGCTGGGCCATGAAGATGAGGATGGCGAGCGCGTTCACGAAGCCGGTCATCACCGAGCGGGAGACGAAGCGCATCACCTCCGCGAGGCGCAGCGCGCCGGCCGCCATCTGCAGCACGCCGGCGAGCACGGTGGCCGCGAGCAGGTACTCGAGCCCGTGCTCGCGCACCAGCGTGCCCATCAGCACCGCCGTGGCGGCGGTGGCGGCGGAGATCATGCCCGGCCGGCCGCCGACGATGGAGATGATGATGGCGATGGACACGGAGGCGAAGAGGCCGACCTTGGGGTCGACCCCGGCGATGATGGAGAAGGCGATCGCCTCGGGGATGAGGGCGAGGGCGACGACCAGCCCGGCGAGCAGGTCGTTGCGCACATTGCCCAGCCAGTCACGTTTCAACGTGGCAGTGAAGCTCATGTCGGTTCCGTCTTTCAGCGGGATCGGGAAACGGCCTGCGCGCGCCGCGCGCGGCGGGGCGGCGGCAGGAACGGGCACGGTTTCTCAATCGTGTCGGGTCATGTCGGTTCGTTCGGGGAGCACCGCGGCGGGAATGCAGGCGGGAAGGGCCCGGGTGCGTCAGCGGATTGGCCGAGGGATAGGCGCCCGGCATAGCCACCCGTGCGGAGACGGGTCCAGATTCACCCCATCCCTCGCGTGTTGCACTGCGGGAGTCAACTGCGAATCGGGTGCGAATCGGCAGGGAAGCGGCCGCGGGTGAGCAGGGTGAAGCGGATGAGCTCCTCGGCCACGTCCACGAGGCGCCAGTAGAGCGCGCTCTCGCGCATGCGGCCGGCCTCGTCGAACTCGGTCCAGGCCTTGGGCACGGAGGACTGGTTGGGGATGGTGATCATGCGCATCCAGCGGCCGAGCACGCGCATCTGGTTGAGCGCGTTGAAGCTCTGCGAGCCGCCGGAGACCTGGGCGAGCGCGAGGGTGCGGCCCTGGGTGGGGCGCACGCTGCCGAGCGACAGCGGCAGCCAGTCGATCTGCGCCTTCATCACCGCGGTCATGGCGCCGTGGCGCTCGGGCGAGACCCAGAACATGCCCTCGGACCAGAGCGCGGCCTCGCGCAGCTCGGCCACCTTGGGATGGCTGTCGGGCGTGCCGTCCGGCAGGGGGAGGCCGGCGGGATCGTAGAGGCGGACCTCGGCGCCCATGCGGGTGAGCAGGCGGCCGGCCTCGTGCCCGAGGAAGCGCGAGTAGGAGCGGGCGCGCAGCGAGCCGGTGAGCAGCAGGATGCGCGGCGGGTGGCCGGGGTCTCCGGGCCCGGCCCAGTCCTCGGGGCGGATGGGCTGCAGGAGCGTGTCGCGCAGGGCGGGGAGGTGGTGCAGGTCGGGGATCGCGGGGGCGGTCATGCGGCGGTGCCTTCGGGGAAGAGGTGGCGGCGGCGGTTTGCGTAGGCGACGAGGGAGAGCATCACCGGCACCTCCACCAGCACGCCCACCACGGTGGCGAGGGCGGCGCCGGAGGAGACGCCGAACAGGCTCACCGCCACGGCGACCGCGAGCTCGAAGAAGTTCGACGTGCCGATCAGCGCGCAGGGGGCGGCGACCGCGAAGGGCAGGCGCAGCCGGCGCGCGGCCCAGAAGGCGATGAGGAAGATGCCCCAGGACTGCACCAGCAGCGGCACCGCGATCATCGCGATCACGAGGGGGCGGGAGACGATCACCTCGCCCTGGAAGCCGAAGAGCAGCACCACCATGCCCAGCAGGCCCGCGACCGAGAGCGGCTTCAGCCGGGCGGCGAAGGCTTCCGCCCCCGGCCCGCCCAGCCGGCGGCGGGTGAGCACGCCGGCGCCCAGCGGCACGAGGATGTAGAGCGCCACCGAGAGCAGCAGGGTCTCCCACGGCACCGCGAGCTCGGTGAGGCCGAGGAGCAGGGCGACGATGGGGGCGAAGGCGAAGACCATCACCACGTCGTTGAGCGAGACCTGGAACAGGGTCCAGGCGGGGTCGCCGCGCACCAGCTGGGACCACACGAAGACCATCGCCGTGCAGGGGGCCGCGCCGAGCAGGATGAGGCCGGCGATGTAGCCGTCGGCCTCCGCCGCCGGGATGAAGGGCGCGAAGACGACGCGGAAGAACAGCACGCCGAGGGCCGCCATGGTGAAGGGTTTGACCAACCAGTTCACCGCGAGGGTGAGGAGGAGGCCCTTCGGCGCGCGGGCGGTGGCCATGAGGCTGGAGAAATCCACCGAGATCATCATCGGCCAGACCATGGCCCAGATCAGCACGGCGACCACGAGGTTGACCGAGGCGTATTCCAGCCCGGCGAGGGCGCCGAACAGGCCGGGCGAGAGCGTGCCCAGCCCGATGCCGGCGAGGATGGCGAGCGCCACCCAGAGCGAGAGCCAGCGCTCGAACCGGCCGAGGCCGGAGGCGGTGGGGGTGTCGGCGAGGCTCATTCGGCGGGCTCCGTGTCTTGCGGGGGCGGGCAGGCGGGCAGGGCGATGCCGGCGCAGATCTCCGGGTGGCCGGCGCAGCAATCGCGGGTGAGGAAGCCGAGCAGGGCGCGCATGGCGTCGTAGTCGGCGGCGTAGCGGATCTCGCGCCCGGCGCGGCGGCGGCAGGCGAGGCCGGAGCGCTCGAGGGCGGCGAGGTGGAAGCTCATCCGGGTGGGGGCGATGTCGAGCCGGCGGGCGATCTCGCCGCTGGGCAGGCCGTCGGGCCCGGCGGTGACGAGCAGGCGCCAGGCCTCCAGCCGGTCGGCATGGGCGAGGGCGGCGAGCGCGGGCACGGCGGTGGCGGTGTCGTTTATCATGCAACACTACAAGCATTGTTGCAGTGAATCGTCAAGCCGTGGATGCAGGGGCGCCGGTGGTCCGGGGGCCCGCTGGCACGGGCCGGGCGGAGGCCCGCGGGGCGCGGGCCGCTGCCTTGTCTCGCACGGGCCGCGGGCGCGGCCCTTGCTCGGGCCTGCCGCCCCTTGCGCGGGCTGCGCGAAACACCGATCCTGCGCGCATGACACGGGAACAGAAGCACTCGGGCATGCGCATCCGCTTCGTGTTCGGCCCCGAGGCGATGATCGGGCCGGGCAAGGCGGACCTGCTGCAGGCCATCGCCGCCACGGGGTCGATCTCGGCCGCGGGCAAGGGCATGGGCATGAGCTACAAGCGGGCCTGGTCGCTGGTGGAGGCGATGAACGCGGAATATGCCGGGCCGGTGGTGGAGACCAGCCGGGGCGGTGCCAGCCGGGGCGGCGCTGCCCTCACGCCGCTGGGGGAGAAGGTGCTCGGCCTCTACCGCCGCCTGCAGGAGAAGGCCGAGGCCGCCACCCGCGCCGAGGTGGCGGAGCTGAAGTCGGTGCTGAGCGATATGTCCGGCGGGAAATAACGGTTGCGGGGGCGGCGCGGGCGCCGTTATGTTCGCCCGAACCGATCGAAGATGGAGACCGACATGCTTTTCCGCGCATCGCATTCCCGCCCCTCGCATTCCCTGACTGCCCTTGCCGGTGCGGCGCTGCTGGCGCTGAGCGCCGCGCTGCCGGCGCGGGCCGAGACCGCGCTGGTGGCGGTGGCGGCGAATTTCGCCGGCGTGGCGGGGGAGCTCTCGGAGATGTACGGCGCGGCAAGCGGCGACGAGGTGACGCTCACCATCGGCTCCACCGGCAAGCTCTTCGCCCAGATCGGCGAGGGCGCGCCCTTCGACGCCATGCTCTCGGCCGATGCGGCGACGCCGCGGAAGCTGGAGGAGGCAGGGCAGGGCGTGGAGGGCTCGCGCTTCACCTATGCCATCGGCCGGCTGGCGCTGTGGAGCCCGGAGGAGGGGCGCATCGGCGAGGACGGCGCGGCGGCGCTGACCGACGCCGGCCTGCGCCATGTCGCCATCGCCAACCCCGAGCTCGCCCCCTACGGCGCCGCGGCGCGCGAGGCGCTTCAGGGCATGGGCCTGTGGGACACGCTGCAGCCGAAGATCGTGATGGGCCAGAACATCGGCCAGACCCATTCCATGGTGGCGAGCGGCGCGGCGGAGACGGGCTTCGTCGCGCTCTCCGCGCTGCTCGACCCGGAAAACCCCGCCGGCGGCTCGCGCTGGGAGGTGCCGCAGGAGCTCTACGCCCCGATCCGCCAGGACGCGGTGCTGCTGGAGGCCGGCGCGCAGAATACCGCCGCGCAGGGGTTCCTCGCCTTCCTGAAGAGCCCGGAGGCGCAGGAGGTGATCCGCTCCTACGGCTACGCGGTCGAGTAACGCATGGAGCTGCCCGACGCCGGACCGCTCTGGCTCAGCCTGCGGCTGGCCGCCGTCACCACGCTGATCCTGCTGGTGCTGGGCACGGCGCTGGCCTGGTGGCTGGCGGGCACGCGCTCGCGCCTCAAGCCGCTGGTGGAGGCGGTGACGGCGCTGCCGCTGGTGCTGCCGCCCACGGTGCTGGGCTTCTACCTGCTGGTGATGATGAGCCCGAACGGCCCGCTGGGGCGGCTCTGGCTCGACGCCACCGGCAGCACCCTCACCTTCTCCTTCGCCGGCATCGTGATCGGCTCGGTGTTCTACTCGCTGCCCTTCGCGGTGCAGCCGCTGCAGGCCACGTTCGAGACCATCGGGCGCGGGCCGATGGAGGCGGCGGCGATGCTGCGCGCGAGCCCGTTCGACGCCTTCCTCAGCGTGATGTCGCCCATGGCGCTGCGCGGCTACCTCACGGCGGCGGTGCTCACCTTCGCGCACACGATCGGCGAGTTCGGCGTGGTGCTGATGGTGGGCGGCTCCATCCCCGGGAGGACCAAGGTGATCTCCATCGCCATCTACGAGCATGTCGAGACCATCGACTATGCCGCGGCGCACCTGCTCTCGGCCGGGCTGCTGGTGTTCTCCTTCCTGGTGCTGGTCTTCGTCTACGGCGTGAACCGGCGCTTTCCCGGCCACAGGGGGTAGGGGCGATGCTGAGCGTGGATATCCGGCGCGACTTTCCCGGCTTCTCGCTGGAGGTGGCGCATGATTTCGCGATGGAGGGGATCACGGCGCTTTTCGGCCCCTCGGGCTGCGGCAAGAGCACCCTGCTGCGGGTGATCGCGGGGCTCGAGACCGGGGCGCGCGGCACGGTGCGCCTCGGCGCCGAGGCCTGGCAGGCGCCGGGGCGCCGGGCGCTGGCGCCGCACCGCCGCGGGCTGGGCTATGTCTTCCAGGAGGCGCGGCTGTTCCCGCATCTCGATGTTGCCGGAAACCTGCGCTACGCCGAGCGGCGGGCGCGGCAGGTGCCCGGCCGGGCCTTCGGCTTCGACGACGTGGTGGCGGCGCTCGACCTCGGGCCCTTGCTGGGCCGGCGCACCGGCGCGCTCTCGGGCGGCGAGCGGCAGCGGGTGTCGATCGGGCGCACGCTGCTCGCCCGGCCCCGCCTGATGCTGATGGACGAGCCGCTGGCGGCGCTCGACCTGCGCCGCAAGGCCGGCATCCTGCCGCATATCGCCCGGCTGCCGCAGGCCTTCGGCGTGCCGGTGATCTACGTGACCCATGCCATCGACGAGGTGACCCAGCTCGCCGACCGCATGGTGGTGCTCTCCGAGGGCCGCAAGACCGCCGAGGGGCCGGTGGAGGAGGTGCTCGCCCGGCTCGACCTGCCGCCCGCCACCGGGCGTTTCGAGGCCGGTGCCGTGGCCGAGGCGCGCATCCTGGGCCATGACCGCACCTGGAACCTCACCCGGCTCGAGGTGGGCGGCCAGGCGCTGGAGATGCCCGAGGTCGACCTTGCCCCCGGCACCGTGGTGCGGCTGCGCGTGCGCGCCCGCGACGTGTCGCTGGCCACCGAGCGGCCGCGGGGCGTGTCGATCCGCAACATCCTCGCGGCGGAGGTGCTCGAGATCCTGCCCGAGCCGCAGACCGCCTTCGCCGAGATCCTGCTCTCGGTGGGCGGCGTGCGGCTGCGCGCCCGCCTCACCCGCGCCTCGGTCTCCGACCTCGGGATCGCGCCCGGCAGTGCCGTGTTCGCGCTGATCAAGAGCGTCTCCTTCGACCGCCGCGCCCTGGTGCCGGCCGGCCCGGGCGAGGGGGAAGGCACGCCCGCGCCGGAGGACGCGCCGCCGCAGGCGTCGGAAACCCCTGTACAACGCAGCGGATCTGCGCTCCACATCGGGGAGTGACCGCGGGGGCACGCGCCGCCGCCCCCGCTCCCCGGGGGGCTGCGAAGGAGCGTTCCGCCATGCGCCTGCGACTGCCCGGCGAGGCAGCCATCTGGAAGCTCGCCATCGCCGAGACGCTGGTCTACGCCTGCGCCTACTACATCTTTCCCGCGCTGCTCACCTTCTGGATCACGGCGGAGGGCTGGTCGCGCACCGCGGTCACCGGGGCCTTCACCCTGTCGCTGACCACGGGCGCGCTGTGCTCGCCCCTCGCCGGCCGGATGATCGACCGCGGCCACGGCCCGGCGCTGCTCGCCGCCGGCACCTTCGCCGCCGGGCTCGCGATGGGGGCGCTGGCGCTGGTGCAGGGGCTGGCGGGCTTCTACATCGCCTGGATGCTGGCGGGGGCGGCGATGGCCTTCTGCATCTACGACCCCTGTTTCGCCATCATCACCCGGGCGCGCGGCGCGGCGGCGCGCCGGCCGATCACGCTCATCACCCTCGTCGCGGGGTTCGCGGGCACGCTCGCCTTTCCCTCGGCCACCTTCCTCGCCACCGGCCTGGGCTGGCGCGGGGCGGTGCTGGCCGCCGCGGCCGCGCTGTGCCTCGTGGCGGCGCCGCTGGCCTGGAGCGGGGCGCGGGCGGTCGGCGGTGCTGCCGGGCCGCGGGGCGGGC
>NZ_QRGC01000055.1 GCF_003448965.1 Oceanicella sp. SM1341 | reverse complement strand
GGCCGCCGTGGCGCCGGTGGCGCGCAGGGCGATCGCGCCGGGCCAGCGGCTGAGCGGGGCGGGGGCCGGGCCGCCGCCGGGCCCGCCGCGCTCGGTGTGCAGCGCCACCTGCTCGAAATCCCGCACCAGACCCGCGGCCGTCACCGGGGCATCGGCGGGGTCGGTCTCTGTGCGCAGGCGGCCCATGGCCACCAGCCGCGCGCCCCAGGCGCGGTAGCTGCGGGCGAGCGGGCTCTCCGCCGCCCCGCCGGGTGGCGGCACGGGGCCCGGCGAGGTCGGGCCCGGCGAGGCAGGGGCAGGCGAGGCAGGGGCAGGCGAGATAGGGTCAGGCGGGGCGGCACAGCCGGCCAGCAGCAGCGCGAGGGCGCAGGCGAGGGTGGCGGGCTGCGCCATGCCACCCCGCTCAGGAGCCGGGGTCCGGCTGCCGCGGCAGGGCGAGGGCACGGTCGGCCGCGGCGGGCAGCAGCGGCCGGGCCTCCGCGGCGGTCATGCCGGGGGTGAGCGCGGGGTCGTAGAGCATGGCGAGCAGCAGCTCGTCGTGCCGGGTGAGCAGGGCGAATTCCTGGTCGTCGTTGAAGATCGAGGGGCGCACGGCGTCGTCGTCGTTGTAGAGGCCCATCGCCTGGGTGAGTTCCTCGTGGATGCAGGCGAGGCGCATCAGGTCCCGCGTCTCGGTGTTGATGACCACGAGCGCGCGGGTGATGTTGTCCTGCCCGTCCGAGCCGGGGGAGACGAAGCAGATCTGCGGCGGCGGATCGGCGCGCAGGGCCTCCACGGTGCGGGCGGTGGGGCGAACCCCGCCCTCCACCATCCAGTCGGCCAGCCAGGTGCGCTCCTCGCGGTCGGCGAAGTACACCCGCATCTCGCCGCGGCGCGGGGCGCCCGGCCTGTCGACCCGGCTCACGGTGATCGGGACGCCGCTGATGCGCGACAGCCGCGCGGCGAACGCGCGGATCTGCTCCAGGTCCGTGGCGCGCTGGTCGGGGGAGGTGCTGTCGCCGTGGGTGACGTTGAGGGTCACCGGGCCGGGCCAGCGCTGCAGGGCGATCGGCAGGTGATCTGCCGGCCTGCCCTCCGCGTCGGTGCCGTGCTCGGTGAAGAACACCACGCGGGTGAAGTCCTCCACCAGCCCGTCGCGGGTCACCGGGGCGTCGGCGGGGTCGTGGTCCACCCGCATGCGGTTGGTGGAGGAGAGCAGGTTGCCCAGCTCGCGGTAATGCGTCTCGAGCGGGGCGGCGCAGGCGCCGAGGCCCAGGAGAAGCGCCAGCGGCAGGCGGCGGAAGGCGGAACGGGTCATGGCACTGTCCGGTGGCGGCGGAGCCGGGCGGGCCGGCTTCGGAACGGGGCTGAGGGCGGGCAGCAGGCGGGTGACAGGCGGGCAGTCAGTCGGCAGGCACTCCGGCGCGGGCGATCTCGTCCTGCCCGGCGGCCATGGCGCGGCCGGCGACGGCGGGCAGCAGCGGCCGCGCCTCCTCCAGCGTCATGCCGGTGTGCAGGGCGGGGTCGTAGAGCATGCGCAGCAGCGCCTCGTCATGGCGGGTGAGCAGGGCGAATTCCTCGTCGTCGTTGAAGATCGAGGGGCGCACGCGGGGGTCGTCGTTGCCCAGGCCGAGCGCCTGGGTGAGCTCCTCGTGCAGGCAGGAGAGGCGCATCAGCCCGCTGGTCTCGCCCTTGATGACGATGAGCGCGAAGTTGATCAGCCCCGGCGTGTCGAGCCCGTTGAAGGTGTTGGCGTAGCAGATCTCGCTCACCGGGCTGTTGCGCAGGCTGTCGATCACCGCGGGGTCGGGGGGGATGTCGGAGCCGTCGAGCATGTCGGCCATGATGCGGCGCTCGTCGCGGTCGACGTAGAAGACGTAGAAATTCGCCGGCTCCGGCGCGTCCGGCTCGAGCAGAGCGATGTCGAGGGCGCTCACCCGCGCCAGCCGGGCGGTGAAGCGGCGCAGGTCGGCCATGTCCTCGCGCTGGCGGCCGGGGGGCACGGAGTCGCCGAACACCGCCTGCACCCGCACCGGCCCCTCCCAGCGCGACAGCGGAATCGGCGTGCGGCGCGTGATGAAGCGGCCGTTCTCGTTGGCGTACTCGGAGTAGAGCGCGATGCGCTCGAAGTTGCGCACCAGGTCGTCGCCGGTGAAGGGCGCGTCGGCGGGGGCCGGCTCGGTGCGCATCAGCCCGGCATCGCGCAGCGCCTGCTCGAGGTCGGAGTAGAACAGCCGGTCATCCTCGGAGGTGGGAGGGGAGCTGCAGCCGGCCAGCAGCCCAGCCGCCAGCAGAACCGCCGGAAGAACCGCGCGTGCGGAGAGGATCATGGGGCGGGCGGGCTCCCTGCGCTGCGGGGCAGGGGAGGCAGGCCCCCGCCGTCATTCGTCGGAGTCGGAGTCTGCCACAGGCGCGGCCACCGCGTCGAGCACCGCGCGCCGCTCCGCCTCGGGGTCGGCCGAGGGCAGGCCGAGGTCGGCGATGATCTCGGGCAGGGCCCGGCGCACCGCGGCCTCGTCCATGCCCGGGCGCAGGCGCGGGTCGTAGAGGATGCGCATCAGGTAGGCGTCATGGGTGGTGAGATGCGCGAATTCCTGGGTGTCGTTGAAGATCGAGGGGCGCACGCCGGGGTGGTCGTTGGTGAGCCCGAAGGACTGGGTGAGCTCCTCCTCGATGCAGGCCTCGCGCAGGCGCCCGGCCGTCTCGGCCCGGATCACCACCGTGGCGGCGGTGATGGTGCCGTCCTCGGTGGCGGAGAAGGCGCCGAGGCAGGGGGCCTCGCCCTCCGAGCGGTCGAGGAACCCGGCGAGGAAGCGCCCCACGCTGCCGCTGGCGCTGTCGCCGTCATGGGCGGCGCGCTGCAGGGCGTAGCTGCGCAGGGCGCGCACCTCGCCGTCGTCGAGCACGAAGATCACCATGTTGTTGGCGCCGTCGCCGCCCGGCACCTCGCGGGTGGAGAGGCCGGAGAGCCGCGAGAGCCGGCCCATCATCTCGGCCACGCGGGCGTGGTCCTCCGGGCCCAGGCTCTCGCCGTAGAGCGCGTAGTTGATCGGGCCGTTCCAGCGCCGCAGCGGCATGGCGGAGCGCGGCTGCCGGGGCATGTCCTCCACCGCCAGCGCCACGCGGATGAAGTTGCGCGCGAGGTCGGCGCCGCTGAAGGGCGCGTCGGCGGGCGCGCGCTCCACGCGGTGGCCGCCGGCGGCGATGAGCGCGCGGTCATATTGCGCGAAGCCCTCGCGCAGGGCCACGTCCTCCTCCGGTGCGGCCCGGCCGCCGGAGGCGGGCCCGCCCTCGCCGCAGCCCGCGAGCCCGGCGAGGAGCGCCAGCGCCGCGAGGCGCGGGCCGGATGCCGGAGCGGGGGTCAGCGCGCGGCTCCGTCCGGCGGGGTTTCGCCGGAGGATTTCGCCGCCGCGAGGCTGCGGCGCAGATCGGCCTCCATGCGCTTGAGCTCCTCCTCGGCATGGGCGCGCTTCACCTTGCCCTCGTCGGCGATGCGCAGCGAATCCTCGATGGTGGCGATGAGCTCGGCATTGGCCTTGGAGATCGCCTCCACGTCGAACACCCCGCGCTCGACCTGGGTGCGCACCTCGGTGTTGGCCTGGCGCAGGTTCTCCGCGTTGGAGGTGAGCAGATCGTTGGTGAGGTCGTTGGCGTCGCGCACGGCCCGCGCCGCCTCGCGCGAGCGGTGCACGGTGATGGCCTGGGCGAGCTGGCCCTTCCACAGCGGCACGGTGTTCACCAGGGTGGAATCGATCTTGGTGGCGAGGCTCTTGTCGTTCTCCTGCACCAGCCGGATGGAGGGGAGCGACTGCATGGTGACCTGCCGGGTGAGCCTGAGGTCATGCACCCGGCGGTCGAGGTCGTCGCGCGCGGCGCGCAGGTCGCGCAGCTCCTGGGCGCGGATCACCTGGCTGTCCTCGGGGGCGGCGGCCACCTCGGCCTCCTTGGCGGGGATCACCGTGGCGTCGAGCCCGCGCAGCTTCTCCTCGCCCGCGGCGATGTGCAGGGCGAGCTGGTGGTAGAAGGCCAGGCTCTCCTCGTAGAGCCGGTCGAGGCTCTCGATGTCCACCAGAAGCTTGTGCTCGTGGTGCTCCAGCTCGTCGGTGATCTTGTCGATCTGGCCCTGCACGGTCTCGTAGCGGGCATAGAACTTCGCCAGCGGCTTGGAGGAGGAGAAGATCCGCTCCCACCAGCTCGGCTTGCGGTTGGGGTCGAGCTCGCCCATGTCGAAGCCGCGCAGGGAGGAGACCATCTCGCGCAGGCTCTCGCCGGCGGGGCCGGAATCCTTGTTGCGCACGCCGCCCAGCATCTGGTCGGAGATGGCGGTGAGCTTCTCCTGCGCCTTCGAGCCGAAGCGGATGATCGACTGGGTGTCGGTGATGTCGATCTCCCCGGCCAGGGCGCGGATGCGCTCCTGGTCCTCGGGGCGGGCGGCCTCGATGGACACCGGCGCGTCGGTCGGGTCGGGCAGGGAGCTGCCGGCGATCTCGGGCAGGCGGTTGCGGGTCGGGTCGGCTTCGGTGGTCATGCGGATGTCCTCTTCTCGGAGCCTCCGGGGGGCTTCGGGCCCCCGGGGTAGCCTCGGCTGCGGGCCGGGAAATGCGCGGCCCGCTCCCGGCAGATGTGGGGCGATCGGGCGCTCAGCCCAGCCCTTCCTGCGCCAGGCGCTTGCGCAGCACCTCGATCTCGATGTCGAGCGTGCCGCGATCCTCGGCCAGCAGTTCGCGCCGCCGGGCGGTGAAACTGGCCTCCAGGTCGCCCAGCAGCGCCTCGTAATCGGCCCGCGCCTTCGTGTCGCGGCTGCGCGACCACAGCTCGGCGAAGCGCACCGTCGCGTCGCGCGCGCCGGTGAGGTAGACGCCGAGGAACTTGCGCGCCCGGTCGAGGTCGCGCGGGTCGGCCTCCACCTCGGCGAAGACGTCGCGCGCCGCACTCACCACGCGCTCCACCCGGCCCTCGAGCGCGCGGTCGCCGAAGCGGGCGGCGGCGGCGGTCATCTCGCGCAGCAGGGTCTCGGCGCGCTCCAGCGCCTCGGCCGCGCGGGCGCCATGGAAGTCATCCGCCTTCATGCCCTTGGCGCGCAGCGGGTCCGGCCCGAAGGCGACGATGCCCGCTCCGGCCGCCACCGCGCCGAAGATCAGCCCGGAGGCGAGGCCCAGCCCCCAGCCGAAACCGGCGCCGAGCGCCACGCCCAGCCCGGCCGCCACCGAGCCGAGGATCTTGCGCGGGATGGCCGGCGGCTTGGCCACCGAGCGGGCGTTGTAGGCTTCCTCGGCGCGCTGGCCCTCGTTCACCAGCGCCGCGGCGGCGAGGAACAGCACGAAGGCGCCGAGCTCGACCAGCATGCCCGGCGCGTCGCCGCGGCGGATCTCGCCGATGCCGGCGATGAGCATCGGCAGCGAGGCGAGGTAGAGCAGCCGTGCGCGCCCCGACACCTGCCGGGCCGGGCGGTTGCGAAAGCGGTTGGCGGCGCGCGGCTCGCCCGCCTCGGGCGGCGCGTCGGGGCTGTGCGGCCCGTGGTAGCGGCGCGAGGACATCAGACCGGCCCCGCGCCGATGGAATTCACCGAGACCACGGCGATGAGCGCGATCAGCACCACGTAGGCCAGCCAGCGCACGGTGTTTCCGCCCATGAAGTCGAATTCCCTTTCCGCCGAGGCCCGGGCCGCCGTCAGCATCCGGCCCAGCCCACGAGACAGCATATAGCCCACGGCGGCGATTGCTGCCAGAATGAGCGCTATCAGGACAAGTCGGGCCATGGCGGCGGGGGCTCCCGGGGCAGTTGGTGGTCCTCAGACTATAGGAACGCGCGGCCCCGCTTGCCAGTGGCGCGGGCCCGGAGCGGGCTTGACCGTCCGATCAAGAAATATCCGGGAAATTTCGCGGCTGTTAACGTCGCAATTGTGAATCGGCCTGATTCGCGCTAGCCTCTTCTTACGCATTACGTTTCCGACGCCTGTAGATCATTCGTGGTCTGCCAGTCGCAAATGGATACGCGACTGCGCAGAGGCCGAGGCAAGACCGCCCCGGCGACACAGACCAAAGGGTTGTCAGGAATGGCAAAAGGCACCGTTAAGTGGTTCAATACCGAAAAGGGCTACGGCTTTATTCAGCCCGAGGACGGCGGGAAAGACATTTTCGTGCATATCTCGGCAGTCCAGGCCGCGGGCCTGCGCGGCCTGCAGGACAATCAGCCGATCGAATTCGACCTGATTGACGGCCGCGACGGGCGCAAGAGCGCGGGCAACCTCAAGGTCTGACCCGCCTCGGGGCCTGATTTCGCGCCCCTTCCGGTCGCTGCGCGCGCGGCGCGCCCGACCCAGATATTCCCGGCCCGTCGCCCGTTGTCCCCGGGCGGCGGGCCTTTTCCTGCGCGTGGCGCCCGGATGCTCCGGCAGCGCGCCGGCGGCAGTACTCGTCGGAAGGTTTCGGCCGGTGCGGAACTATTCGCCCCCGGGGAGGCCGGGCCGTGCGCGGGCCGGCGGCGGCGCCCCCGGGGTGTCGGGGGCGCCGGGGCGGTCTTACCACCAGCGCTCGGGCTTTGCGGTGAAGTTTTCCGCCGCTTCCAGCGCGCCGGCGACGGTGATCAGCTCCGCCTCGCCCCAGGGGCGACCGATGAGCTGCAGGCCCAGCGGCAGGCCGTCGGCGTTGAGCCCCGCCGGCACCGAGATGCCCGGCAGGCCGGCGAGGTTCACCGTCACGGTGAACACGTCGTTGAGGTACATCTGCACCGGGTCCGCGTCCGCCATCTCGCCGATGCCGAAGGCGGCGGAGGGCGTGGCGGGGGTGAGGATGGCGTCGATGCCGGCGTCGAAGGCCGCGTCGAAGTCGCGCTTGATCAGGGTGCGGACCTTCTGTGCCTTCAGGTAATAGGCGTCGTAGAAGCCCGAGGACAGCACGTAGGCGCCGATCATCACCCGGCGCTGCACCTCGCGCCCGAACCCTTCGGCGCGGGATTTCTCGTAGAGGTCGAGGATGCCGTCGCCGTGGCCGAGCTTCGCGCGGTGGCCGTAGCGCACGCCGTCGTAGCGCGCGAGGTTGGAGGAGGCCTCCGCCGGCGCGATGATGTAATAGGCGGGCAGAGCGTATTTCGTGTGCGGCAGCGAGATGTCGACGATCTCGGCGCCCGCGTCACGCAGCTTCTCCGCGCCCTCGCGCCACAGCCGGTCGATCTCCTCCGACATGCCCTCCACGCGGTACTCGCGCGGGATGCCAATGCGCTTGCCGCGGATGTCGCCGGTGAGGGCGGCCTCGAAGTCGGGCACCGCGATATCGGCGGAGGTGCTGTCCTTCGGGTCGTGCCCGGCCATGGCGCCGAGCATGATGGCCGCGTCGCGCACGGTCCTGGTCATCGGGCCGGCCTGGTCGAGCGAGGAGGCGAAGGCCACCACGCCCCAGCGCGAGCAGCGCCCGTAGGTGGGCTTGAGCCCCACGATGCCGGTGAAGGCCGCGGGCTGGCGGATGGAGCCGCCGGTGTCGGTGCCGGTGGCGGCCATGCAGATCGAGGCCGAGACCGCCGCCGCCGAGCCGCCGGAGGAGCCGCCGGGCGTGAGCGCGGTGTTCGAGCCCGCGCGGCGCCAGGGGCTGACGGCCGGGCCGTAGACCGAGGTCTCGTTCGACGAGCCCATGGCGAACTCGTCCATGTTCAGCTTGCCCAGCATCACCGCGCCCTGTTCCCAGAGCTTCGAGGTGATGGTGCTCTCGTAGGTGGGCAGGAAGTTTTCCAGGATGCCGCTCGCCGCCTGGGAGGGCACGCCCTCGGTGCAGAACAGGTCCTTGATGCCCAGCGGGATGCCGCACATGTCCGGCGCGTCGCCCGCGGCGAGGCGGGCATCGGCGGCATCGGCCATCTCCAGCGCCTTCTCGGGCGTGAGGGCGGAATAGGCGTTGAGCGGGGCCGAGGCCGCGGCGGCGGCGTTGAACGCCTCCGCGAGCTCGCGGGCGGTGAACTGCTTCGCGCGCAGGCCCTTGCGGGCCTCGGCGATGGTGAGGGCGGTCAGCTCGGTCATTCCACCACCTTCGGCACGGCAAAGAAGCCCTCGCGCGCGTCGGGCGCGTTGGCGAGGATGCGGGCGGCGTTCTCGCCCTCGGTCACCACGTCCGCCCGGCGCTTGAGCGCCATGGGCGTAACGGAGGTCATCGGCTCGACGCCGGTGACATCGAGCTCGTCGAGCTCCTCCACGAAGCCCAGGATGCCCGAGAGCTCGGCGGCCAGCGCGTCGAGCCCGGCCTCGTCCACCCGGATCCTTGCGAGATGCGCGACCTTTCGCGCCGTATCCCTGTCGATGGCCATTCGGTCTCCCTCTCAGCGATCAGCGACGTATTAGACGGAGCCGTGGCCCCGTGCAACCCGGGGCGCGCGCGCCAGCATCAGCGTGCGGATCATCCAGGCCAGCATCACCGCGTTGAGGATGTGCCACATGAAATGCGTGCCCGGCGGGAAGGCGCTGCACACCGGCCCGTCGGCCGAGCGGAAGGTGAGCGAGAGCGCGAAGATCGCCGCCCCCACGGTGAGGCGCAGCGCCGTGGCCGGGTGGCGGGCGGCCAGCGCGCCGGCGTAGAGCAGCAGGAAAACCACCACGCCCGCGTAGCCGGCCGAGGCGGCGAAGAGCCCGCCCACTTCGCGCATCAGCGTGGCGACGGCGAGGTTCACCGGCACGAAGGCGAGCACCATCAGCCCCGCCGCCCACCAGGGCGCGTGGAAGAACCGCCGGGTGGCGAACCAGACATAGACGAGGATGAAGGCGAGGATGGGCAGCACGTCGGCCAGGCCCGCCCAGCGGGTGGCGAAGGTGTGGAACAGGAAGGAGCCCACGCCGATGATGGCGAGCATGGCGCAGAGCAGCTGCGCCGGGCGGTCGGCGGCGCGGGCGGCGCGCGGGGCCATCACCAGCGCCGCGATGATGAAGGCGAGGTTTGTCAGTGCGTTGAGGGGCTCCGCCCAGAAGGCGGCGCTCAGCCGTTCGCAATACACATCCACGTGTGCCGTCCAGTCCATGCCGGGTCCTGCCTCCATTCGCTGTTGACCGGGCGGCAGACTGCACCAGAGTGCGCCACAGGGAAACCGAAAGGAGACAAGCGATGAATATCATCTGGCTGGGACACGCGGGCTTCCGCATCGAGATCGGGAACCAGGTGCTGCTGCTGGACCCGTGGTTCTCCGGCAACCCGGTGTTTCCGGCCGAGCGCCGGGCCGAGGCGGTGGCCGGCGCCACGGCGATCTTCGTGAGCCACGGCCACGGCGACCATTCGGCCGACGCGATCGCGGTGGCGAAGGAGCTGGGCATCCCGGTCTACGGCATCGCCGAGTTCATGGGCTGGTGGGCCGCGAAGGAGGGCATCGAGACCGTGGGCTTCAACAAGGGCGGCACGGTGACCCTCGGCGACGTGGCGGTGACCATGGTGAACGCGACGCATTCCTCCTCGGTCGACAGCCCGGACGGGCCGATCTATGCCGGCACCGAGTCGGGCTACATGATCGCGGGCGAGGGCAAGACGATCTACTTCTCCGGCGACACCGACGTGATGGCCGACATGGGCGTGTTCGAGGCGCTGCACCAGCCGGACATCGGCATCCTCTGCGCCGGCGGGCACTACACGATGGACATGCGCCGGGCGGCCTTCGCGGCAAAGACCTTCTTCAACTTCTCCACCGTGATCCCCTGCCACTACCGCACCTTCCCCGCCCTCGAGCAGAGCGCCGAGCTCATGAAGGCCGAGCTCGCCGGCGTGGACGTGATCGAGCCCGAGGTGCTGACCCCGATCTCCCTCTGACCGGCCGGGGGAACGCCCGCCTCGCCGAGGGGGCTCACGCCCCCGCAGCTCGGCGGGCGTGGCGAAGGCCCTTCCGGGCTCCGCCCCTTGCGGCCCCCCGGGGAGATGCACTTCACCGGGTGTCGTGCGGCGGTGTTGCGCTGCGCCCGGCCCGACCCTGCCGCCCGGGCGCCCAGCCCGGGCCGCGCCCGACCCTCCCCCCGGGAGGGCGCGATGGCGATGTCAGTCGTGGCTCAGTCCGCGTCCGGGGCTTTCTGGATAAACCGCTGACCACGGGCGTGGATGCGCCCACCCAGGGTCGGGCGCGGCCCTTCGCACTTGGTGGAGACGGAGAGCGGTGAGGCCTTGCCGCGGACCCCGCGGCCTCGGGCGCCTGGTTGGGCGCGTGGGGGAGGCGGGCGGGTGCTGCGCGCCCCGGGGCGGGGCAGCCTGTTGCAGTGTCGCCCAGGCGTGGTTGCGTGGGTCCGGGCTGCGGTAGGCTGTGTGCTGCAGGAGGGGGGTGCACGCGGGAGGGCGGTCAGTATCCCGGCTCTGGGCTCTGGGCTCTGGGCTCTGGGCTCTGGGCTCTGGGCTCAGCGGTCGCCGCCCCGCATCGCACCATCACGCCCTCTCTCTCGGCAATCCCGGCCGGGTGCCGCCCTGCCTCGCCCCGGAACACCCCCGCAGCCGACGCCGGCAGTGCGGCCCCCTCCGGCCCCGCTCCCCCGGACAGGCGCCGGCGTCCTCAACTCAGCGGTCGTCGCGCAGCCGGTGACGCCAGGGCGGCGGCCCCCCGGTCCGTCGCCACGCCCGCCGAGCTGTCGGGGCGTGAGCCCCCTCGGCGAGGCGGGCGTTCCCCCCTCACCCCCGGCGCGCGGCGAAGAAGGCGCGCAGCAGGGTGGCGCTCTCGGTCTCGGCGATGCCGGAGTAGATGTCGGGCCGGTGGTGGCACTGGGGATGGGAGAACACGCGCGGGCCCTGCTCCACGCCGCCCGATTTCGGGTCCGACGCCCCGTAGTAGAGCCGCGCGATACGGGCCGCCCCGATGGCCGCGGCGCAGATCGGGCAGGGCTCCAGCGTCACGTGCAGGTCGAGGCCCGGTAGCCGCTCGGAGCCGAGGGCGGCGCAGGCGGCGCGGATGACGAGGATCTCGGCATGGGCGGTGGGATCGGAGAGCTCGCGCACCCGGTTGCCGTCGCGCGCCAGCACCCGGCCGGTGGCGGGGTCGGAGAGCACGGCCCCCACCGGGGTCTCGCCGCGCGCCGCGGCGGCGCGGGCCTCCTCGAGCGCGAGGGCCATCAGGCCGGGCCGGCTCATGTGAGGCTCCGCTCGAGCAGGAGAAGGCGGCGGCCGTCCTCCACCATGCTGCCCACCTGGCGGAACCCCTCGCGCGACAGCAGCAGGCGCGAGGCGGCATTGTCCTCCAGCACCGCGGCATCCACCCGCCGGGTGATGCCGCCCGCCTCCGACAGCGTGGCGGCCAGCATCTCGGTGGCAAAGCCCCGCCGCTGCGCCGCCGGCAGCACCGCGAAGGCGATCTCCACCGCCGCCAGCCCGTCGAGCACCGCGAACTGCAGCCCGGCGATGCCCACCAGGCTGCGCCCCTCGAACCACAGCCGCGGCCCCCAGCCGTGGCTCGCCCAGTGCGCGGCGAGCCGGCGGGTGACGGTCGCGTAGCGCTCGGCGGACCAGACCAGCCCTGGCGGCGAGGCCCAGCGGCGGATCTCCTCGGTGCCGAACAGCGCGGTCACATGGGCCTTGTCCTCGGCCCGGCAGGGGCGGCCGTGCAGGCGGGGTGTCTCGATCTGGTCCATGCGCGCAATCTGGCGGCGGGCCCGGGCGGCGGCAAGCGCTTTCCGGCCCTTGCCCGCACCCGGCACGGGGGTGTATGCGCTGAGGATGAGCGACCAGACACCAGAGGGCGAGCGCATCGCCAAGCGCCTTGCGCGCGCGGGCCTTGCCTCGCGCCGCGAGGCCGAACGCATGATCGAGGCCGGCCGCGTGCGCGTGAACGGCAAGGAGATCACCTCCCCCGCCCTCAACGTGACGGCGCGCGACCGTATCGAGGTCGACGGCAAGCCCATCGCGGCGGCCGAGCCCACCCGGCTCTGGCGCTACTACAAGCCGCTGGGCCTCGTGACCTCCGCCTCCGACGAGAAGGGCCGTCCCACGGTGTTCGACCACCTGCCCGAGGACATGCCCCGGGTGGTCTCGGTCGGCCGGCTCGACCTCAACTCCGAGGGCCTGCTGCTGCTCACCAACGACGGCGAGCTGAAGCGGCGGCTGGAGCTGCCCTCCACCGGCTGGCTGCGCAAGTACCGGGTGCGGGCCAAGGGCTACCCGGTCGAGGACCAGCTCGAGCCGCTGCGCCGCGGCATCACGGTGGACGGCGAGCGTTTCCAGCCCATGCAGGTGACGCTCGACCGCCAGCAGGGCTCGAACGCCTGGCTCACGCTCGGCCTGCGCGAGGGCCGCAACCGCGAGATCCGCCGCGCCCTCGCCGAGGTGGGGCTCGAGGTGAACCGGCTGATCCGCATCTCCTACGGCCCCTTCCTGCTGGGCGAGCTTGCCGAGGGCGCCGCAGAGGAGGTGCGCCCCAAGGTGCTGCGCGACCAGCTCGGCCTGAAATCCGCCCCCGCGGAAGAGGAAAAGCCCGGCCCCGGCGGCCGCTCCCGGGTGAAGCCGCGCCCCCGCGCCGCCGACCCCTCGGGCCCCGGCGGCACCGGCGCCCCGCGCTCCGGCGCCCCGCGCAAGCCGGGCGGACCGGGC
>NZ_QRGC01000054.1 GCF_003448965.1 Oceanicella sp. SM1341 | reverse complement strand
GCGCGGCGGCGCCCTCCGGGGGGCGGGCAGCCTCCGCCCGGGCCGCCGCGGCGGCCGGGCCGCTCCTCCGGGGGGTGCCGCGCTTGCGCTTGGGCGCAGCGTCCGGCCCGGGCGCGCTCTCCGACATCGCTGCTCAGGCCTCCCTGTAGCGATACCCCACGCCGTAGAGCGTCTCGATGGAGGCGAAGCTCTCGTCCGCGGCGCGCAGCTTCTTGCGCACGCGCTTGATGTGGCTGTCGATGGTGCGGTCGTCGACGTAGACCTCGTCGTGGTAGGCGGCCTGCATGAGCTGTTCGCGGGTCTTCACGAAGCCGGGGCGCTGGGCGAGGGCGTGCAGGATGAGGAACTCGGTGAGGGTGAGGTTCACCGGCACGCCGGCCCAGAACACCGCGTGGCGCAGCGGGTCCATGGTGAGGGCGCCGCGTTCGAGCACGGTCTCGGCCTCGGAGCGCTCGGCGGGGTCTTCCTGGGGCGTGCGGCGGCGGAGGACGGCGCGGATGCGCTCGATGAGCAGGCGCTGGGAGAAGGGCTTGCGGATGTAGTCGTCCGCGCCCATGCGCAGGCCGAGCATCTCGTCGATCTCGTCGTCCTTGGAGGTGAGGAAGATGACCGGCACCTCGCTCTTGCGGCGCAGGCGGCGGAGCACCTCCATCCCGTCCATGCGCGGCATCTTGATGTCGAGCACGGCGATGTCGGGCGGGCTGGCGGAGAGGGCGTGCAGGGCGGTGGCGCCGTCGGAATAGGTGCGGATCTCGAAGCCTTCGGACTCGAGCAGGATCGAGAGCGATGCCAGGATGTTCCTGTCGTCGTCGACCAGTGCGATCGCGGGCATTCCTTGCCCTCCCGTGTGGTCCCCGGACGGGGCGCCGGGGTGACATGACTAGGGTAACCAGTTGTAGAGACTTCGTTACGGGGGTCAACGCGCAACTGCCCGGGGGCCTGTGCCAATTTGATCCAGTGTTAATACTGGCCTTACAATTCCGCTATGTGGTACACCAGCCGGGTGTCCACGGCGTCGGGAATCGGTTTCCGACCCGCGCGGGGTGGCCTCCCCGTGGACGGACACGTTGTCTGGGGAGCACGGGACGGACCGCGACGCGGCCGGCCCGGTGAGACGCAAGGAGCACTAAGACTTATGGAAACCGGCATTGTAAATCCGGCCCGAACGCTGGATGCGACCGGCATTAGCGGTCTGTCAAAAATTCATTACAACCTGAATGAAGCCGGCCTCATGCAGGCCGCGGTGGCGCGTGGCGAAGGCGAGATCGGCAACGGCGGAACCTTCCTGTGTTCCACCGGCAAGCACACCGGGCGGTCCCCCAAGGACAAGTTCGTGGTGCAGGACCCCTCCGTGCTGGACCAGGTGTGGTGGGAGAACAATTCCCCGATGTCGCCGGAGCATTTCGCGACCCTGCATGCCGACATGCTCGAGCACATGAAGGGGCGTGAATACTTCGTCGAGGATCTCTACGGCGGCGCCGACCCGGAGTACCGGCTGAACGTGCGCCTGATCACCGAGCTGGCCTGGCACGGGCTGTTCATCCGCCACCTGCTGCGGCGCCCGGAGATCGCGGAGCTGGAGAGCTTCGTCGAGGATTTCACCATCATCAACTGCCCCAGCTTCAAGGCGGACCCCGCGCGGCACGGCTGCCGCAGCGAGACGGTGATCGCCATCTCCTTCGAGAAGAAGCTGGTGCTGATCGCCGACACCTCCTACGCGGGCGAGAACAAGAAGTCGGTGTTCTCGATCCTCAACTACCTGCTGCCCGAGAAGGGCGTGATGCCGATGCACTGCTCGGCCAACCACGCCAAGGACGACCCGGACGATGTCGCGGTGTTCTTCGGCCTGTCGGGCACCGGCAAGACCACGCTGTCGGCCGACCCCGGCCGGGTTCTGATCGGCGATGACGAGCACGGCTGGTCGGACAACGGCACCTTCAACTTCGAGGGCGGCTGCTACGCCAAGACCATCAGCCTCAACCCCGAGGCCGAGCCGGAGATCTACGCCACCACCACCAAGTTCGCGACCGTGATCGAGAACATGGTCTACGACCCCAACACCAAGGTGCTGGACTTCGAGGACGACAGCCTCACCGCCAACATGCGCTGCGCCTACCCGCTGCACTACATCTCCAACGCCTCGGAGACCTCGCTGGGCGGCATCCCGAAGAACATCATCATGCTCACCTGCGACGCCTACGGCGTGCTGCCGCCGATCGCGCGGCTCACCCCGGCGCAGGCGATGTACCACTTCCTCTCGGGCTTCACCTCCAAGGTGGCCGGCACCGAGAAGGGCGTGACCGAGCCGCAGCCCACCTTCTCCACCTGCTTCGGCGCGCCCTTCATGCCGCGCCGGCCGGAAGTGTACGGGGCGCTGCTGCGCGACAAGATCGCCGAGTTCGGCTCCGAGTGCTGGCTGGTGAACACCGGCTGGACCGGCGGCGCCTACGGCACCGGCTCGCGCATGCCCATCCGCGCCACCCGCGCGCTGCTCACCGCGGCGCTCGACGGCTCGCTGGGCAAGGCGGAGTTCCGGCGTGACCCGCATTTCGGCTTCGAGGTGCCGGTGGCGGTGCCGGGCGTGGACGCGACCCTGCTCGACCCCCGCGCCACCTGGGCCGACGGCGCTGCCTATGACGCGCAGGCTACCCGGCTGGTGGAGATGTTCGCCAAGAACTTCGACCAGTACGTGGCCCATGTCGGCGAAGACGTGATCGCGGCGGCCCCGAAGGCCGCCTGATCCGCCACGCGCGGCGAGACATGAAGGGGCGGCCCCGGCGGGCCGCCCCTTTTTGCCTGTGCCCGCCCGGCGCGGGGCAACCCGCGCGTCCGCACCGGCGTTGCCTTCGCAAGGGAGGTGCACGCATGCAATGGCAGGAAATGTTGTTTCAGGGCTGGAGCGGGATCCTGCGCACGGTCATCGTGGGCACGCTCGCCTATGTCTTCCTCGTGGTTTCGCTGCGGGTGTCGGGCAAGCGGACGCTCGCCAAGCTCAATGCCTTCGACCTCGTCATCACCGTCGCCTTCGGCTCCACCCTCGCCTCGATCCTGCTCAGCGAGGGGGTGGCGCTGGCCGAGGGGGTGACGGCGCTGGT
Organism: Oceanicella sp. SM1341; assembly: GCF_003448965.1. Classification (GTDB taxonomy): domain Bacteria; phylum Pseudomonadota; class Alphaproteobacteria; order Rhodobacterales; family Rhodobacteraceae; genus Paroceanicella. Next base: position 10,192 of record NZ_QRGC01000054.1, on the reverse strand, counting down.
GCTGCTCATCGGGCTGCAATACGCGGTGACCGCGCTCTCGGTGCGCTTCGGCGGCTTCGCGCGGGCGGTACGCTCGGAGCCCACGCTGCTGCTGCGCGACGGCGCGCCGCTGCCCGAGGCGATGCGGCGCGCGCGGGTCACCCGGGCCGAGCTCGACACCGTGCTGCGCACCGAGGGTCGCCGGCGCATGGAGGACGTGAACGCCGTGATCCTCGAATCCGACGGCTCCTTCTCGGTGATCGACGGCGCTACCGGCGGGCGCGGCCCGCACGCGGACGCGGGCACTTGAATCCCGCACGCGGACGCGGGCACTTGAAACCAGCACGCGGACGCGGGGACTTGAATCCAGCACGGCGGGGCGTGCACGTGCCGCCCGCACGCGGAGGCGGACGCCGGGAACCGGCAGGCGGAGGCGGGGTCTCGCACCGCACGCGGCTGCGGACGTCCGGAGGGGTGGACGCGGGGCAGGGCGCCCTCAGCCCGTCAGGCCGCGGCGCAGCAGGTTGAGCCCGGCGAGCAGCAGCACCAGCATGGTGAGGCGGCGGAAGCGCGCTTGCGGCAGGCGCGCCTGCAGCCGCAGTCCGGCCACCATGCCCAGCATCGCCGGCAGCACCAGGAGGGCGGAGAAGGGCGCCGTCTCTCGGTCGATCAGCCCGGAGCGCAGGTGGGCGAGGGCGAGCACCACCGAGCCGAGCAGGTAGGCGATGCCCTGCACGCGCACGGACTCGCGCTTGTCGGTGCCGCGGGCGAGCAGGTAGAGCACGATCGGCGGCCCCCAGACCGCCGCCAGCCCGCCCGAGATGCCCGCCACCAGCCCGACGCCCGCCGCCACGCGGCCGCTGTCGCCGGGGTCCGGCGGGGTCCAGCCGGAGAGCTGCAGCGCGCAGGCGCCGCTCACCACCGTGCCGAGCACGAGGAACAGCGCCCGGTCGGGGATGAGGGTGAGCGCCTGGGCGGCGGGCACGATGGTCACCAGCATCACCCCCACCAGCAGCGCGTGCCGGCGCAGGCTTCCCAGCGCCGCGCGCGGCCCCTGGTGCAGCGCCTGCCAGATGTTGGAGGCCAGCGCCGGCAGGATCAGCGCCGCCACGGCGAGCTGCGGCGGCAGCAGCATGCCCAGCCCCGACACCGCGATCATCGGCAGCGCGAAGCCCACCGCGCCCTTGATGAAGCCGGCCAGCAGCATCACGGCGAAGCTCAGGGCCAGCGGCGCCCAGCCCAGCGTGTCGAACAATGTGCCCATGCGGCGCCTCCCCTCCCGGCGGTGCCGGATCATCCCAGCCGGGCACGGGGAATGGAAGGGTAATAAAGTTCCCTGTCTGACGCAGTGCATGATGTTTTGTTGCGCAATGGTGTTGACCGGTTCCGTGCTATCGTTACCTTTGCTCGCGGTTGCGGCGCTGATTCCGCGTTGCACCCGCGGCCTCCGGCGCCCCGGCCGGAGCAAGGTCGCGTGGATTGCCCGATTGCTGCACCTCGATGCTGCCCTCGCCCTGCCGGTGAAAAGGAACGTTGCGATGACCGATGCCGCCCATGCCCTGCCCGAGAGCCCGCTGCTGCCGGAGCTGCTGAGCCTGTGTGCCGAGGCGGTGCCCGCCGCCACGGCCCTGCGCGATGCCGCCCGCGACAGCCTGCGCGCAAGGGTGGCGAGCGGGGCGCGCGTGTCCGGCAAGGCGCTGGAGGCCGACCAGTTCGCCGCCCATGCGCTGGCCTGGCTCTCGACCTATGCCGAGGCGCTCACCCAGATGCTGGCCTGGGCGCGCGGGCTGGAGGCGGAGGGGCGCTTCGGCGAGATGGAGGCGCTGCTGCTGCAGCTCGGCTTCGGCGAGTACCTCGCCCAGATGCAGGGCGGCATCCCGATGAGCCAGGGCGAGATCGCCCGGCCGCAGGACATCGGCCTCGGCGGTGCGGAGATCGACCGTTTCGCCACGCCCGCCGTGCTCGCCCTCGCGCGCGGCGGCAACACCGATGCCGCCCGGGCGCGGCTGGTGGCCCTGATGCTCGAGCAGGACGGCTCGGCCACCTTCGGCGCCACCGGGCTCGACGAGGAGTTCGAGATGGTGCGCGACCAGTTCCGCCGCTTCGCGAATGACCGGGTGGTGCCCTTCGCGCATGAGTGGCACCTGAAGGACGAGCTCATCCCCATGGCGATCCTCGAGGAAATGGGGGAGCTCGGCGTGTTCGGCCTCACCATCCCGGAGGAGTATGGCGGCTTCGGCATGGGCAAGACCGCGATGTGCGTGGTGTCGGAGGAGCTGTCGCGCGGTTATATCGGCGTGGGCAGTCTCGGCACGCGCTCCGAGATCGCGGCGGAGCTGATCCTGTGCGGCGGCACGGAAGAGCAGAAGCGCGAGTGGCTGCCGAAGATCGCCTCGGCCGAGATCCTGCCCACGGCCGTCTTCACCGAGCCCAACACCGGCTCCGACCTCGGCAGCCTGCGCACCCGCGCCGTGCGCGAGGGCGACGAGTATGTGGTGACCGGCAACAAGACCTGGATCACCCATGCCGCGCGGGCCGACGTTATGACCCTGCTGGTGCGCACCGACCCCGCGACCGACAACTACTCCGGCCTGTCGATGATGCTGGCGCCCAAGCCGCGCGGCACCGATGCCGAGCCCTTCCCGGCGCCCGGCATGTCGGGCGGCGAGATCGAGGTGCTGGGCTACCGGGGCATGAAGGAATACGAGCTCGGCTTCGACGGCTTTCGCGTGCCTGCGGCAAACCTGCTCGGCGGGGTGGAGGGGCAGGGCTTCAAGCAGCTCATGCAGACCTTCGAGAGTGCCCGCATCCAGACCGCGGCGCGGGCCATCGGCGTGGCGCAGTCGGCGATGGAGATCGGGCTGCGCTACGCGGTGGAGCGCAAGCAGTTCGGCCGCAGCCTGGTGAATTTCCCGCGGGTCTATTCCAAGCTCGCGATGATGGCGGTGGAGATCATGATCGCCCGCCAGCTCACCTATTTCTCCGCCCGCGAGAAGGACGAGGACCGGCGCTGCGACCTGGAGGCCGGCATGGCCAAGCTGCTCGGCGCCCGGGTGGCCTGGGCCTGCGCCGACAACGGGCTGCAGATCCACGGCGGCAACGGCTTCGCCTTGGAATACCCGATCTCGCGCGTGCTGTGCGACGCGCGCATCCTCAACATCTTCGAGGGCGCGGCCGAGATCCAGGCCCAGGTCATCGCCCGCCGCGTGCTGGAGCAGGGGGCAAACTGAAGGCGCCGGGCGCGCGGCCGCCCCGAAAGCGGCGCGCCGGAAGCCGCCTTGCGACGGAGCGCACCCGGCCGGCCCGGGAGGCGCGGGGTGCCGCGGGCCCGGGGATCGGGCGTGCCGGTGCCGAAAGGGGGCGCTTCCCCGGCACCGCGCCCGCGCTGCCGCTCGCGGAGCATTTGCCGCCTCTTCGCACGGGGGAGCCCGCGGGTCGGCCCGGGCCGACCTTGCGGGGCCGGTCCCGGCGGGCAGCGCGCCGGCTGCCGTGCCCTGCACGGGGGGCGCAGGCCGCGCGCCGGGCGTGCGGCCCGGAGCGCAGGGGACGTTCGCCTCCCGGGCGTCGCCGCCATGCTGCGCTGCGGTGTCGGAGCCCGGGGCGCCGGGTGGCGCACCGGCTGCGGGGCAGGGCTTGCCGCCGGGCTCGCGGCGGGGTAGCCATGTGGGTCTCTGAAGGGAGAAACCACATGCTTCGAAGCCTCGGCCTTGCCGGACTTGTTCTCGTTCTCGCCGCCTGCGACCCGCAGACCGCCACCACAGGCAGTGGCGTCACCTCCTCCTCGGCGCCCGCGAGCGTCACAGCCATCGGCGACACGCCCTGGCACCTGGTGCGCGTCGGAGACGAGGATGTCTCGCGCGACGAGGTGGTGCTGAGGATGGCCGGCGGCTTCATCTCCGGCCAGGGCCCGTGCAACGTGCTGAACGCCAACTACCTGGGCGACGCGCCGGAATTCCGCGTCGAGACCCTGGTGTCGACCAAGATGATGTGCGACCGGCTGGGCCTCGAGCAGCGGCTGATCGACGGGCTGATGAACGCGCGCAACGCGAGCGTCGCCAACCGCCGCCTGACCATCACCGGCGAGGATTCGCCCACGCTGGTCTTCGAGCCCGCCTGAGCCCGGGCGCCCTCCGGCGCGGGCTGCGGGCCCCCGCCGGATCCTGCGGAGCGCTGACGCGCGTTGTCCTTGCCTCGCGGCCCCGCGTGTCGGTGACACGCGGGGCCGCTCAGGTATTCGGGACCCCGTGTCCCGGCGCGGCCGAGCGGCCGACGGGCATCGTGCCTGGCCTCGTGCGGGGGGGCGCACCCGGTCACGCCCCCGGCGGGACAAGGGCCGACGAACTCCCCTCCCGCCCCGGGAGGGGATGAGGAGGGCCTCTCTCCCCGGTCTCACACCCGGGCGCGGCCGAGACGCGAGACCAGGCGCGCCCGGGCCTCGGGCAAGCCCCTGCGCTCCAGCGCCGGGGCGAGCCAGTGTTCGAGGAAATGGCCGGAAAGGGCGAGCGCGCGGGCGATCTCGCCGGGCGAGCCGTCGCCGTCGCCGTGCAGGAAGGCCGGCAGGGGCAGGAGCTTCGCCGCCCAGGGCTGGCCGGCCGCGGCCGCCGCCGTCACCGCGCGGCCGGAGCGGGGCGAGACGAAGGCGAGGCCCTCGGTGGCGCCGGTCAGGGCGCAGCGTTCGAGATCGAGCCCGAAGCCCATGTCGGCCAGCAGCGCGAGTTCCCAGAGCGCGTAGTGCAGCGGCCAGTCCGGGCCGGGCAGGGCGTCGAGCAGCTCGAGGGTGCGGGCATAGAGCGCGGGATGGGCCTCGCGCTCGGGCAGGGCCCAGGAAAGGAGCGCCGTGGTGGCCGAGAGCCCGGCCAGCGCATCGGCATCATGCATCACCTGCGCCGCGCGGGCCTGCATCGGCTCCACCCGGTAGGTGCCCAGGTGGTCCTCCGTGCGCGCCCGCCAGGTGACGGCGAGCTGTGCGCCGGGCTGCAGCACCGGCGCCATGCGCCGCCCGCCGCCGCCGGGCACCAGCCCGGCGTGGCGCCCGCGCGTCGCGGTGAACACCTCGATGATCGCGGCGCTTTCGCCATGCCGGCGCATGGCGACGAGAACGCCTTCGTCCTGCCACTCCATCGCCGAGGCTTAGACCGGATCCGGCGGCGCGGGAACCGCTTTCCTGCGCGCGGGGGCGAGGGCAGCGGAGGGGGCGGCGCTCAGCGCCCGATGATCATCCGGCGCAGCACCGTGTCACGCGAGATGAAATGGTGCTTCAACGCCCCGCCCACGTGCAGGGCCAGCACCACCAGCAGCACGTACCAGGCGATCTCGTGCACCTCCTTCAGCGTGGCCTCCAGGGCGCGGTCGCCGGGCTGGAACGGGTCGGGGAAGCTGAACAGGCCGAAGACCTTGTTCGGCACGCCCATGTCCTGCAGCGGCGAGGCGGAGACCATCAGCCAGCCCGAGAGCGGGATGATTGCCATCAGCGCGTAGAGCGCCCAGTGCGCGCCATGCGCGGCGAGGCGCTCCCAGAGAGGCATGCCCTCGGGCAGGGCGGGGGTGGTCCGGTTCACTCGGCGCCACAGGATGCGCACCAGCAGCAGCATGAAGGCCACGAAACCCCAGCTCTTGTGGAGCTGGTACCAGGGATAGGCGTCCATGCTGCCCGAGGGGAAGGCGTTGGTCATGTAGAGCCCGAGCCCGGACATGAACAGGATCACGGCGGCGATGGTCCAGTGCAGCAGGCGCGCGGGCCAGCCCCATCCGGTGCGTGTGTTCATCAGGCTCATGGCTGGCTCCTTCAGTCGGCTGGCGAAATCTCGAGATCGACGCGCACGGGGATCACGGCCGACACGGCCGGGGCGGCGAAGCTGAAGCCGAATTCGGTCCGGTCGACCTGGCCGGTCGCGGTGAACCCGTAGACCTCCTTGCCGTTCGAAAGCGGCGTCACGCCATGCGCGTTCAGCCGCACCTGGAAGGTGACCGGCCGGGTGACGTCGCGCAGGGTGAGGTTGCCGGTCATCTCCGCGGTCTCGGCGCTGGTGAGCACCACGCCGGTGGAGACGAAGGTGAACACCGGGTAGCTGGCCACGTCGAGCATCTCGGGGAAGTCCATCGTGTTGCGGTCGCGCAGCTCCGAGCCGGTGTAGAGGCTGGCGGCATCCACCGTCACGCGCACCCGGGTGGCCTCGATTTCCTTCGGGTCGAAGTCGATGGCGGCGTCGAAGGTGCGGAAGCGGCCGTGGAAGGCGGAAAAGCCGAGATGGCTCGCCTCGAAGGTGATGGCCGAATGGTCGGGATCGACCACGTAGGGCGCGGCCGGGGCCGCCGCGGGAAGCAGCGCGGCGAGGGCCAGGGCCAGTCCGGCGAACAGGTGGGTCGAGCGGCGCGCGTGCATGCATGTCTCCCGTGGCTGCGGGCCCGTGATGTCGGGAGAGTCATGCGGCATTTCGGCAGCCGGGACAATCCGGTGCCGGCTAAACTTACTGTTTCCACGCCGCGATGATGCGCCGGCGCCGCAGTTCGTCCGGGGCGCGGGTCGCGCGGGCGAACAGGCGCGCGACCGGCCCGCCGGGGCATGATGGCATGCAGGCATGACGGCATGCAGGGCGTGGCGCCCTGCCGCGAAGCGGGTCTCGGAGGGGCCGGCGATGTGCGGGGAGGACGGCGGATGCAGGCGCTTTCCCGGCGCGCGACGCCGACGGACCGGGGCGGCCGGCGCCGTGCCCGGGCCACGGTACGGCGAGCCGGGAGCGGCGCGGGCCTTGGGCTCAGGTGCGACGGATGGCGGCCAGGCGGCCGCCGGGGCCCCGGGCCCTCCGCGGCCCGTGCGCCTGCGGTGGCACTTCCCCCGGCCGCGGCCGGGCCGGTCTCAGCGGGTGGGAACCGGGGTCTCGCCGCGGTAGTCGTAGAAGCCGCGCTTGGTCTTGCGGCCCAGCCAGCCGGCCTCGACGTATTTCACCAGCAGCGGGCAGGGGCGGTACTTGGTGTCCGCCAGGCCTTCGTGCAGCACGTTCATGATGGCGAGGCAGGTGTCGAGCCCGATGAAATCGGCGAGCTCGAGCGGGCCCATCGGGTGGTTGGCGCCGAGCTTCAGCGAGGTGTCGATGCTGCGCACCGTGCCCACGCCCTCGTAGAGCGTGTAGATCGCCTCGTTGATCATCGGGATCAGGATGCGGTTGACGATGAAGGCGGGGAAATCCTCGGCCGAGGCGGAGGTCTTGCCCAGCTTCTCCACCACGGCGATGAGGGCGGTGTAGGTGGCCTCGTCGGTGGCGATGCCGCGGATCAGCTCGACGAGCTGCATCAGCGGCACGGGGTTCATGAAATGCACGCCCATGAAGCGCTCGGGCCGGTCGGTCACCGCGGCGAGCCGGGTGATCGAGATCGACGAGGTGTTGGAGGCGAGGATGGTGTGCTCGGCGAGATGCGGCACCAGCCCGCGGAAGATGTCGCATTTCAGCGCCTCGTTCTCGGTGGCGGCCTCGATCACGAGGTCGGCCTGGCCGAGCGAGGGCAGGTCCAGCGTCTTGGTGATGCGCGCCATGGCGGCGTCGCGGTCCTCGGCGGAGATCTTGTCGCGGGAGACCTGGCGGTCGAGGTTGGAGCGGATGCGCTCGATGGAGGCGTCGAGCGCCTTCTCCGAGATGTCGTTGAGCAGGACATCGTAGCCGGCGAGGGCGAAGACATGCGCGATGCCGTTCCCCATCTGCCCCGCCCCGATCACGCCTACCTTGCCGATGTCCATCGTCGCTCTCCTGACCTTGATAATCGCGCCGAACCATATGCCGCCGCTCTCCGCGGGTGCAACCGGTTTGTCGCGCGCGCGGGGCGGGAATGTGCAGTGCAGCACGGGGGGTGCCCGGCGGGCCGCGCCTTGCGCCCGGCCTGCGGGCGCCCCATGATGCCCGCCCCCGGAACGGAGAGACACATGCCAGCCGAAAACCCCCGCCTCGCGGTGCTCATCGACGCCGACAACACGCCTGCCGCCATCGTCGACGGGCTCTTCGACGAGATCGCCCGGCTGGGCGAGGCCAGCGTGCGGCGCATCTACGGCGATTTCGCCGGGCCGCACCTGAAGAAGTGGCAGGCGCCGCTGATGGCCCATGCCATCAACCCCACCCAGCAGTTCGCCTACACCAAGGGCAAGAACGCCTCCGACATCACCCTGGTGATCGAGGCGATGGACCTGATGCACGAGGGGCGGGTGGACGGGTTCTGCCTCGTCTCGAGCGACAGCGACTTCACCCGGCTGGCGAGCCGGATCCGCGAGCAGGGCATGGCGGTCTACGGCTTCGGGGCGCAGCGCACGCCGGAGGCCTTCGTGAAGGCCTGCACGCGGTTCATCTACATCGAGAACCTGGTGGAGCCGGTGGAGGAGGAGGCGCCCGCCCCCGCGAAGCCCGCCACCGGCCGGCGCCGCAAGACCGCGGCGGTGGACGAGGTGCCCCAGCCGATCCGCCTGCCGCCCAGCAAGGCGGTGCCGCTGTTCCACAAGGCGATGGGGCAGATGGAGGACGAGGACGGCTGGTACGACCTCTCGGCGCTGGGCAGCCAGCTCTCCAAGCTCTACCCCGATTTCGACCCCCGCACCTACGGCCAGGCGAAGCTCTCGACCCTGGTCTCGAAGACCGGCGCCTTCGAGGAGCGCAAGTCCGGCCGCCACATCGAGCTGCGCCGCAAGCCGCAGAAGTAGCGCGCCGGGGGGAGGGCCTCCTCATCCCCTCCCGGGGCGGGAGGGGAGTTCGTCGGCCCTGGTCCCGCCGGTGGCGGGACCGCCTGCGGTGGTGATGTTTCGGTGCGGGGAGGCCGGGGTGGCAAGCCGGGCCGTGGCCTGACGGAGCGTTGCCGTGCCTTGCGCGCCGGGTGAGGGCAGGGGGGCGTCCCGCGCCATCGGACTGCGGCCGGGTCGGACGTCACGGCATCGGCGGGGCCGGCGGTCACGGCCTCGAAGGCTCGGGCCGGCCCCGTGGGCGGTGAACCTGAATCGGGGTGGGGCCGCGAGGTGGGTTGCCGCGGCAGGCTTCGCGACCTGCGCCGGCGTATCGCGACCCTGGCCGGGGCGGGCGCTCCCGGGTGTCCGGTTCGGCGGGCTGATGCGCCCCGTGTGCCCGCTGCGAAGGGCTTCCGCGCCGTGCCCTCACCCGGCCCACCTGCGGGAAGGCGAGGCGGTCAGCGCCGGGGCGTGGCGGGCAAGACTCCGCAGATGCGCTCGCGAGACGGGACAGAGGCGCGTCTCTCACGGCCGCCCGGGATCGAGGGCAGAGGCGCGCCCGATGCACGGCGAGCGCGCCGCCAGGCATGGCGAACCGAAGTCCCTCCCGAAGTCCCGCGCAGATCCGCGCGGGCGCGATACTCCGATGCGCGCCATGCGGGGGGGGCGGCCAGTCCACCGCCTTGCCGACCCCCTGAAACCTGAGGGGCCCCCCGTGTCATCGACACGGGGGGCCCCGAGGCAAAGGGAATGCGCGTCAGCGCACCGCCGGATCCGGAGGAGGCCCGGGGGCCGCCGCCGGGGCGGGGCGTCAGCCGAGGGCCTTTTCGAGCTCCGGGACGGCGGTGAACAGGTCGGCCACCAGCCCGTAGTCGGCGATCTGGAAGATCGGGGCTTCCTCGTCCTTGTTGATCGCCACGATCACCTTGCTGTCCTTCATGCCGGCGAGGTGCTGGATGGCGCCGGAGATGCCCACGGCGATGTAGAGCTCGGGTGCCACGACCTTGCCGGTCTGGCCCACCTGCCAGTCGTTCGGGGCGTAGCCGGAGTCGACCGCGGCGCGGGAGGCGCCCACGGCGGCGCCGAGCTTGTCGGCCACCTTCTCGATGATGGCGAAGTTCTCGGCCGAGCCGATGCCGCGCCCGCCGGAGACCACGATCTTCGCCGAGGTGAGCTCGGGCCGGTCGGAGGCCTGCACCTTGTCCTCGACCCACTCGGAGAGGGCCGGGTCCGCGGCGGCGGAGGCTGCCTCCACCGGGGCGGAGCCGCCGGCCGGGGCCGCGTCGAAGGTCGCGGTGCGGATCGTCATCACCTTGGTGGCGTCGGCGCTCTTCACCGTCTGGATGGCGTTGCCGGCGTAGATCGGACGCTCGAAGGTCTCGGCGTCGACGACACCGGTCACGTCGGTGATCACCATCACGTCGAGCAGGGCGGCGACGCGCGGCGCCACGTTCTTGCCCGAGACGGTCGACGGCAGCACGATGTGCCCGAACCCGCCGGCGAGCGAGACCACGA
>NZ_QRGC01000053.1 GCF_003448965.1 Oceanicella sp. SM1341 | reverse complement strand
CCGCCGCAGCGCCCGGACCGGCCGGCCCCGAAGCCGGTGCGCCAGCCCGCGCCCCAGCAGCAGGCCCGGCCCGCGCCGCAGCCTGCGCCCAGCCAGCCCGCGCCCTCCGCGCAGACCGGCACGGCCGCGGCCCCCTCGGCCGCAGGCCAGGGCGAGACCAACCAGCGCGCGCGCGGCAACGATGCCGTCACCGTCTCCGCCGCCGAGCGCGACCGGATCGCCTCGCTCAAGGCGCAGTACGCCGCCGCGGTGCGCTCCTCCATCGCCCGTCGCCAGCGCCACCCGCGCTCGGCCCGCGGCGCCGAGGGCGTGGTGAATGTCGCCATCACCCTGTCGCGCGGCGGCGACGTGATCTCGGCCAACGTGCGCAAGGGCTCGGGCGTGAGCGCGCTCGACGACGCCGCGCTCGACGCCATCCGCCGCGTGGGCACCTTCCCGCAGGCACCCGACGGGCTGGACGGCGCAAGCTTCTCCTTCACCATCCCGATCATGTTCCGCAGCTGATCGCCCGGGGCCGGCCCGCCCGGCCCCGGACCCGCCGAGGGGCCGCACGCCCGGGGCCACGGCCTCTCGCCCGCCCCCGGCTCCCGGTCCGTCGCAAGTCCCCCGCCGCCGGAGTGGCGTGGGGGCCCGGCTGCCCTCATGCCGCGCCCCTCGCTCGCCGCTGTTCCGCACGCTGCCGGTTGTCACGTCACCGCGTGCGCCTGCCGCTGTTCCGCGTTGCTCCGGCCGCCGCCAATCCGGTTGCCTGCCTGCCGGCCTCAGCCCGCGCAGGCCCGACCGCTGCCAACGCGCGCGGACCCGGCGGCCATTTTCCAGCGCGCCCGCGGCAGCCGCAATCCGCGCGCCTCCGGGGCGGCTGTCTCGCCCGCCCCCCTTCCGCCCTCATCCCGTTGGCCTCCGGCAGGGACTATCCCGCGGGCCTCTGTTCCGCGTGCCTCAGGTGCCACCGTCTCGCCCGCCCCCGGCTGCCCTCGTCCCGCGCAGGCCCGACCTCTGCTGTCCCGCGCGGACCCGGCGGCCTATTCCCGCACGCCTGAGGCAGCCATTCTCCCGCGTGCGTCCGGCCGCCTTCGTTCCGCGCATCTCCGGCCAGATTCATTCCCTGCGCCTCGGCGCAACCTCTCCCCCCGTTCACACCCGCATCGGAATGCCGCTCGCGTCCCGGCCCATCTCCCCACGGCGCCCTGTCCGCCGCGGGGCAGGCCGCAGGCACGGGCGCCATCCGCGCCCGGCGCCGCCTCGCCCGGGGGGAGGCGGCGCCGGGCGGCGCATCGTCGCCTGTGATGGTCCTGCCGCCTGCCAGCCGCCGGGAGCTTGCGGGGGAGGGCGGTGCCCGGCCCTGCGAGACGGGACCCGCCGGCCCATGTCATCGAAGCGTCATGGCCCTGTCTCGGCGGCGTCGCGGCCGTGTCGCATGGGGGCGGCTTCGGGGGCTTTGCCAGCCCGGCGCCGCCCCCTATCCTGCCCCGACCCCAGACCGGAGATCGCCGCGCATGACCCTGCTCGACACCGCCCCCCGCCCCGAGACCCTCGTGCAGGCGGAGAGCTTCACCCTCTCCAACGCCGTGCTGGTGCTGCCGGACCGCGTGGTCGAGGGCGGGCTGAGGGTGGAGGAGGGGCGCATCGCCGGCCTCACCCGCTCCGCCGGCATCGACATGGGCGGCGACGTTCTGATGCCCGGCATCGTCGACATCCACACCGACCACGTGGAGAAACACGTCTTCCCCCGCGCCTCGGTGCGCTGGGACATGCTCAACGCCTTCCTCGCCCATGACGCGCAGGTGATCGGCTCGGGCATCACCACCGTGTTCGACAGCCTGCCGGTGGGGGCGGCCATGCACCGGCCGGAGCGCCGCGAGATCCTCGCCGAGCTCGTGGCGGCGCTGGAGGAGGCGCGGGCGCTGGGCCTGCTGCGCGCCGACCACCTGCTCCACCTGCGCTGCGAGGTGAGCGACACCGCCACCCCCGCGCTCGCCGCCAGCGTGATCGACCGGGCGCAGATCGTCTCGGTGATGGACCACACCCCGGGCGACCGGCAGGTGACCGACGTGGAGGACTGGGTGCGCGGCATGGCGCGGGACATGCAGGTGAGCCTGGAGGAGAGCCGCGCGCTCACCGAAGAGCTCATCGCCCGCTCGGGCCGCGAGGGCGCGCGGGTGCGCGCCGAGGTGGTGGCGCTGGCGCGCGCGCGCGGCCTGCCGCTGCTGAGCCATGACGACGCGAGCCCGGCCCATGTCGCGATGGCCCGGGCCGAGGGCGTGGCGATCTCGGAGTTCCCCACCACCCGGGCTGCGGCCGAGGCGGCGCGGGCGGCGGGGCTCGCCATCGTGGCGGGGGCGCCGAATTACCTGCGCGGCGGCTCGCAGAGCGGCAACGTGGCGGTACGGGAGTTGCTCGGCGCCGGTCTCGTCGATATCCTCGCCTCCGACTACGTGCCGCGCGCGCTCATCGACGCGGCCTTCGCCATCGCCGATGACCCGGACCTGCCCCAGGGCCTGCCCGAGACCGTGCGCATGGTGAGCGCCACGCCCGCCGCACTCGCCGGGCTCGCGGACCGGGGACGGCTGGAGCCCGGGCTGCGCGCCGACGTGCTGCGCGTTGCCCGCCCGCGCGGGCGCAGCCACATCCGCGGCATCTGGCGCGCGGGCCGGCGCATGGCCTGACCCGCCGGACCGGCCGGTGCGCGGGCCCCCGCATGGGGGCCAAGGTGTTGCGGATCAAGGCAATCGGGCTAGTTTGCCTGCGGCGGAGTGCCTCGCGCGCGCCACCGCCGAAAAATGCCGCCGAACCAGATCGACGAGGACCGACTTGACCAAGAGCCATCTGCCGCCGGGGCTGCTCCGCGCCCTCCTCACGGGCATTGCCGCCCTGTTCCTGCTGCTGCAGGCCCCCGCCTTCGCCCAGCAGGCCGGGGGCCAGGACACGGGAGGCACGGCGGAGCAGAGCGACGGCGGCGCCTCCGGCGAGACGGCGGAAGGCAGTCCCGACGCGCGCTCCCAGGCCGCGGCGCTGGTCACCATCCTGCAGGACGAGGGCGCGCGCAACGCGCTGATCTCCGAGCTCGAGCGCATCGCCGACGGCGCGGAACCCGCGGCACCGGCCGGAAGCGGCGCGGCCGCGGCCCCGGCCGATGGCGATGCCGCCCCGGCGGCCGATGGCGGCGGTGGTGAGGACGTGATCACCACCCAAGCCTCCGAAAACGGCGGCGCCTTCGTGCGCGACCTCGCGGAGTTCACCCGCGCCACGGCCGAGGACCTCGCGGCCAGCGTGGCGAATTTCGGCGAGCGGCTGCAGACCACCGGCCAGATCTTCTCCTCGCTCAGCGGCGAGCAGGTGGCCCTGCTGCTGCAGGCGCTCTCCGAGCTCGCCTATACCATCCTCGCCACGGTGGTGGTGTTCCTCGTGCTGCGCTGGCTGGCCCGGCGGCTCTACCGGGGCATGGGGCGCCGGGGCGAGCACTCCGTGCTGCACAAGTGGGCGCTCATCGTCGCCTCGGTCATCGTCGATGCGCTGGTGGTCGGCGTGGCCTGGGCCGTGGGCTACGCGGTGGCGCTGATGGTCACCGGCCAGGCCGGCTCCATCAGCCTGCCGCAGACGCTGTACCTCAACGCCTTCTTCGCCATCGAGATGGTGAAGGTGGTGATGCGGGCCGTGCTCTCGCCGGCCACCGGCGCGCTGCGGCCGGTCAACGTGTCGGACCGCGTGGCCCGCTACCTGTCGCGCTGGTTTGCCGTGATCATCTCGGTGCTGGGCTATGGCCAGTTGCTGCTGCTGCCGGTGGCGCGGGCCAACGTCTCCTGGTCGGCCGGGCGGGCGATCTCGGCCGTGGTGCTGCTCATCACCGTCATCCTGCTGATCTGGCTGGTTCTGGCGAACCGCCGGCGCTTCGGCGCCTGGCTGGTTGCCGACGGACAGCGCGCCTCGCGCGGCACCATCCGCCGCTTCGTGGCGCGCAACTGGCACGTGCCGGTTCTCGTCGCCATCGTGGTGCTGTTCTTCGTGGTGATGGTCCAGCCCGACCGGATGCTGTTCCCGGTGCTCTGGGGCGTGGCCAAGGTGCTGATCGTCGCCACGGTGGGGATGATCATCTCCGACGCGCTCACCCGCGCCATGGTGCGCGGCGTGGTGCTGCCGGACACGGTGAAATCACGCCTGCCGCTGCTGGAAAACCGGCTGAACGCCTTCGTGCCCAAGGCGCTCTTCGTGCTGCGCACGCTGATCCTGCTGCTGGTGATCGGCATCGCGCTGCAGGCGGTGGGCGTGTTCGACCTCGGCGCCTGGTTCGACAGCGATGCCGGCGCCCGCGTCTCCGGCACGGTGGTGAGCGCGCTGGTGATGCTGCTGGTGGCCTTCCTGCTGTGGCTCGCGCTCAGCTCCTGGGTGGACTACCGGCTCAACCCCGAGTTCGGCCGCCCCGCCACCGCGCGCGAGCAGACCCTGCTCACCCTGCTGCGCAACGCCGCCACCATCGCCATCGTGGTGATCACGCTGATGTTCGTGCTCTCCGAGATCGGGGTGGACATCGCGCCGCTCATCGCCTCGGCCGGTGTGCTCGGCCTCGCCATCGGCTTCGGTGCGCAGAAGCTGGTGCAGGACATCATCACCGGCATCTTCATCCAGTTCGAGAGCGCCATCAACGTGGGCGACGTGGTCACCGTGGGCGGCACCACCGGCTCGGTGGAGCGGCTCACCATCCGCTCGGTGTCGCTGCGCGACCTGAACGGGGTGTTCCACATCATCCCCTTCTCCTCGGTGGACATGGTGTCGAACTACATGCGCGGCTTCTCCGCCTACGTGTGCGAGATGGGCATCGCCTATCGCGAGAGCGTGTCGGACGCCAAGCAGGCGATGCTGGACGGGTTCGAGGAGCTGAAGAAGGACCCCGAGCACGGCCCCCAGATCATCGGCGAGCTG
The DNA here is from genome assembly GCF_003448965.1 of Oceanicella sp. SM1341. Taxonomy (GTDB): domain Bacteria; phylum Pseudomonadota; class Alphaproteobacteria; order Rhodobacterales; family Rhodobacteraceae; genus Paroceanicella. Next base: position 8,393 of record NZ_QRGC01000053.1, on the reverse strand, counting down.
GAGTGGCACGGCCTCACCGCCTTCGGCGACAGCGCCATCATGGTGCGTGGCCGCATCGTCACCCGGCCGGGCAAGCAGTGGGGCCTGGGCCGCGCCTACAACGAGATCCTGAAGCGGATCTTCGACGAGCGCGGCATCGAGATCCCGTTTCCTCACCAGACGCTCTATTTCGGCGAGGACAAGGACGGCAACGCCCCCGCGGCCAACATCCGCCTGAAGGAAGTGCCGGGGCCCGCGGTGATCGACGCGAAGCCCGAGGCCCCCGCCGCGCCCGGTGCGTCCGCTGCGCCCGAGGGGCCTGCGCGCAAAAGCCCCGCAGGCCCGGACATGCCGGCCGAAGAGGACGAGCTCTGAGCCGCCGGGCGCCGCGGCCGCCCGGCCCGGCGCCGGCGGCCCGGGGCCGCGGATGACCGTCCCGCACGTGCGGGGCCACGAGACGCCGGGGGCCGCGCGGAGAGATCCGCGCGGCCCCCGGCCGTTCTGCGGGCCGCCTCCGGCGGGGAGGCGCGCTCCGGTGTCAGCGCTGCGCGGAGCAGCGCAGGGCGACGATGCTGCTGCCGGGCCCGGCAGCACTTTCCCGCAGCCGCGTCGCCGCCGCCTCGAGATAGGCGACGAAGCGCAGCGCCTCGCCGGTGGGACCGGCGCCGGGGAACCCCGCGAGGGCCTCGCGCGCCGCCTCGGCGAGCGGGAGCCCCAGCGGCACCAGCATCGCCCAGCGGATCATGGCCTCCTCCGCGGTCATGCCGCGGGGGCGCCATTCCGGGCGCATGGGGTGCACGTTGGTCTGGTCGGGGTCGGCCATCGCCGCGACAAGGCCGGCGAGAGCCGGCCCGAATCGGTGTCCGGCGGGGAGAGAGTCGGTCATTCGGGCGCGCTCCTTCGAGGCTCGGGGCAAGAGCCGCACGGCGGAGAGCCCGGATCGCGCGCGCACGCCACCCGGACCCCGCGACCCGCCGTCCGGGTGTGGAGTTCTGCGCATGATCTGACGCTTCGCCAGCGCCGGAACGGCCGCGGACCCGGCAGGAAAGGCGCGAATGCCGCCCTGTCCGGGTTCGAAAGCTTGGCTTTACCGTCCGTTATTTTGTGGATATCGGCCCCCCCGGGCCGAGGTCCCCTGTCTTCCCCCCGCGAGACGAAACCCCGTCATGCGGGGGCAGTATGCAGGGACACCCGGATTTCGGCAACAGGGATCCGCGCTCAGACGTCGACCTCGACCCGGCCGATGGGATTCGAGCAGCAGGCGAGAATATGGCCCGATGCAATGTCATCGTCCGAAATTCCGCCGTTGTGCACCATGTGCACCTCGCCCGAGATCTTGCGCACCTTGCAGGTGCCGCAGACGCCGAACTGGCAGGCCGAGGGGATGTTGAGCCCCGCCGCCTTGGCCACCTGCAGGACGGTGTCGGTCTCGCGGCAGGCGGCTTCCACGCCGGAGGCGGCGAACACCACGGCGGCGCTGCTCTCCTCGTCGGGGATGACATCGTCGGGCGCCTCGCGCTCGCTCTCGGCCAGCACCGGGGCGACGAAGCTCTCCTCGTGGTAACGGGCCATGTCGAAGCCCACCGAGTGGAGGATGTCGCGCACCTCCTGCATGAACGGGCCGGGGCCGCAGCAGAAGATCTCGCGCTCCAGGTAGTCCGGCGCCATCAGCGGCAGCATGAGCTGGCTCAGCCGGCCGCGGTAGCCGGTCCAGGCCACGTAGGGGTCGTCCTCCTCGATCACGAAGGAGATGTGCAGGTCCGGCAGGCGCTGGGCCATGCGCTCCAGCTCGGCGCGGAAGATGATGTCGGAGGGGCGGCGGGCGGCATGCACGAAGGTGATGTCGGTATGCGCGCCGTCGTCGTAGAGCCAGCGGGTCATCGACATCATCGGGGTGATGCCCGAGCCCGCGGAGATGAACAGGTACTTCTCCGCCGGGTGGTTGTGGAAGGTGAACAGCCCGCCCGGCCCGTAGGCGCGGAAGGTGTCGCCCACCTGCACGTTGTCGAGCATCCACTGCGAGCCGAGGCTGCCGCGCTGCGCCTTCACCGTGATGGCGATGGAGAGCGGCCGCGACGGGCTGGAGGACAGCGTGTAGGTGCGCAGGAGCTTCTCGCCCGGGGTGGGCAGCTCGATGGTGATGAACTGGCCGGGGAAATACTTGAACCAGCTGTCGTCGGTGGTCTTGAAGCAGAAGGTCTTAACACCCGGCGCCTCGGGGAGGACCATGGTGCATTCGAGCTCCTGCGCGTCGGTCCAGAACCGACGCGCATCGAGCGGCTTGAAGTCCTTGCGCGGCATGCGGCTCATTCCGCCGCGACGTGCAGCGAGCTGCCCGGCAGGCGGGCGCGCAGGGTGTTGCAGTACCAGTCGACGAACTGGGCGACGCCGCTCTCGTGGTCGGCGGCATAGGGGCCGGGCTCGTAGGCGGGCGAGCGGATGCCGAGCTGGTTCTGCTCCACCAGGCGGCGGTCCTCGTCATTGGTGGCGAGCCAGACCTCGGTGAGGGTCTTCACGTCGTAGTCCTTGCCCTCCACCGCGTCCTTGTGCACCAGCCAGCGGGTGGTGACCTCGGTGCGCCCGGCGTCGAGCGGGGTGACCCGGAAGGTCACCGCGTGGTCGCCCAGGCAATGGTTCCAGATCGTGGGGTAGTGGAACATCAGCAGCGAGCCCGGGCGCTGGCTGCGCACGCCGCCCAGCGGCAGCGAGACCGCGCGCTTGCCCGACATGGTGAAGCTCTCCGCGTCGCGCAGCAGCGGCATGCGCATCAGCCGGTGCTGGCCGTCCTCCGAGAGGGTGAATTTCGAGGGCAGGCCCTCGGCCTCGCAACGCGCCCAGTGGGCGTTCACCTCGGCATCGCCCTCCACCCCGATCACGCCGGTGAGGGTGGGCGCATCGGAATAGGTGCGGCACAGCTCGGGGTGGGAGCCGGCGCAGTGGTAGCACTCGCGGTTGTTCTCCCACACCAGCTTCCAGTTGCCGTTCTCCACGATGGTGGTCTCGTGGGCCACCTTCGCCTCGGCGATGCGGTGCGGGGCGAGATAGGGCTCGGCCACGCGGCGGTAGGCCTCGAAATCCGGCGCCTGGGCGGCGAAGCAGATGAAGATGTAGCCGGCCACGCTCTCGCAATGCACCGGTTTCAGCCCGTATTTCGAGGCCTCGAATCCCGGGCCCATCTCGCGCGCGTAGAGCAGCCGGCCGTCGAGCTCGTAGGTCCACTGGTGGTAGGGGCAGACGAGCTTGGGCGCCGAGCCCTTGTGGGTCTGGCAGATGCGCGAGCCGCGGTGGCGGCACGAGTTGTGGAAGGCGCGGATCCTGCCATCCGCGCCGCGCACCACGATCGCCTCGGCATCGCCCACGCGCCAGGTGAAGAAATCGCCGGTCTTCGGGATCTCGCAGTCGTGCCCGGCGAAGAGCCAGTCGCGATGCCAGATCAGCGCCATGTCCTGCGCGAAGATCTCGTCGTCGGTGTAGAAGGGCTGCTGCAGGCTGAAGCCCGTGTTCTGCCCTGCCAGCAGGCCCGCAATCCGTGAAGTGGCGTCCATAGCCCGTGTCTCTCAAGTGGCCGCTCGGGCCGGGTTGGCTTGCTGCCTCCCCGTCGGGGAAGCGGTTCGGCGTGCGGCCCGCGGGCCGGGGCCCCCGGGGGCACCGGGGGCGGAAAGTGCTCCGTCCCGGCCGGATGGCGGCGCCGGGGCGGGAGGGGAGCGGGGGGAGATGTCGTTTTCCGGCCTCTTCCGGCCTGTCACGGGCCCGGCACGACAGCGCCGCGCTCCCACGCAACGCCTGTCCGGACGGGGCCACATTGCCGCAAGCGCGCCCCGGCCTCCTGCCGGAAAGCGACAGGCGATGCAGCGTTCAAGACATGGGCCCGGCGCGGAGGCCGGCGGGCCGGGCGGGGGGCAGGGCTGCGGGCTGGGCGGGGGGCAGCGTCAGCGGGTCGCGGTGCACAGGAAGACCGTTGACGTTTCCGACATTTTTAGTAGGTTACTCCACGTCGTACCGCCACCCTGTGCACCGGGGAAGCCTCGATCGGTTTTTCCTTCCTGCACCGGGCCCCCAATGACCCTCCATTTCGATTCGCTCCTTTGCGCGCGGCGTCATGCCCGCGTCCTTCCGCTTTGCCTGTTCGCGGCCGCCGCCCTGCCGGGCGCCTCCGCGGTGGCGCAGGATATCGCGGACGGCACGGAGGCCGCGGGCAGCGAGATGGCGCTGGACCCGATCGTGGTGGACAATGCCGCCCCCGCCCCGGTGGGCGCGCCGGTGGACGTGGTGACGGCCGAGGAGATCGCCCGCCTGCCCCCGCGCACCACCTCCGACCTGCTGCGCGACATCCCCAATGTCACCGCCTCGGAAGACCCGCAGAACCCCGGCGTGAACGTGAACATCCGCGGCCTGCAGGACCAGACCCGCGTGAACATGATGATCGACGGCGCGCGGCAGAATTTCCAGCAGTCGGGCCACGGCGCGACCGCGCTGGTCTATGTCGACCCGAACATGGTCCGCGCCGTGGAGGTGGACAAGGCGGTGAACGCCACCGTGGGCTCCGCCGCCACGCTGGCAGGCTCGGTCAACTTCCGCACCCTGCGCGCCGAGGACCTGCTGGAGGGCCGCGACATGGCGGGCGAGCTGATCGGCACCACCGGCACCAACGGCATGGATTTCAGCGGGTTCGCCGCCGGCGCCGCCCGGCTGAACGACACGCTCTCCGTGGTCTTCGCCCTCAGCCACCGCGAGACCGGCGACTACGAGATCGGCCGCAACGGCACGGTCTACACCGCCGCCGACACGCCCTACGACGCGGGCGAGAACGTGAGTTTCACCGGCTCGGACACCTGGTCCGGCCTCGGGCGCGCCACGCTCGACCTGTCGCCCGCGAGCCGGGTGGAGATCGGCTATCTCGGCTACCGCTCGGAGTTCGGCACCGGCGAGGGCGAATACATCGACGAGACCACCCTCACCACCGGCACCGGCACGCTGAGCTGGGACTACGACCCCGGCGACGCGCTGATCGACCTCTCCACCCGGCTGTGGATCACCACGCTGGACAGCGACGAGTATCGCCCGCCGCGGCCGAGCTACGATTCCTTCTCGGTGGATTACGGCCTCACCACCTGGGGCGGCAGCGCCTCCAACACCAGCCGCTTCGCCGCCGGGCCGGGGGATGTCTCGCTCACCTACGGGGTGGAGGGGTTCATCGACAGCACCGACACCGTCTCCCTCGCCGCCAACCAGGCGGACGACCCCGACAACGTGTGGTTCTCGGGCGCAAACCCCGAGGGCGAGCGCGAGGTGGGCTCCGGCTTCCTCTCCGGCCAGTACGACATCGGGCGCTGGAGCCTGTCGGCCGGGCTGCGCTACGACGCCTACTCGCTCAGCGGCACCGCCAGCACCTACGTGCGCACCACCGGGCCGGACGGCACCCGCACCGGCGGCTACACGGACGTGCCGGTGGACAGCTCGGGCGGCCGCTTCGTGCCCTCCGCCGGCATCGCCTACGAGATCGCCGACGGCCTGCGCCTGTTCGCCCGCTACACCGAGGGCTACCGCCCGCCCACCATCATGGAGACGGTGTTCGGCGGCCAGCACATCGGCTTCAACGCCTATTTCGGTCCGAACCCGAACCTGCGCCCGGAAATCTCCCGCACCGCCGAGGCCGGCCTCACCTGGGAAGGGCGCGACCTGGTGCTGGAGGACCGCTTCCGCTTCGGCGCCACGATCTTCGAGCGCCGGGTGTCGGATTACATCGGCCTCGCCACGGTCTACGGCAGCCCCACCGGGGGCGACGACCTCTCCTACTCGGCCTACGTGAACTACGAGGGCACCTCGCGCTTCCAGGGCGTCGAGCTCTCGGCCGATTACGACGCCGGCGGCTTCTACCTGCGCGGCAGCCTCGCCACGCTCGATTCCGACATCTCGCGGAAATACGACGCCTACATCTACGACGACCGCACCACCCCGATGGAGGGCTCCACCCAGGCCAGCGTGGTGTCGCCCGACCTGCGCTGGTCGCTCGAGGGCGGGGTGCGGGTGTTCGACCGCAGGGTCGAGCTCGGCGGGCGGGTGACCCATGTCTCCGCCTCCGAGAACGACCTGTCGAGCTACAACCTCGACGCCTTCACCACCTTCGATCTCTACGGCTCCTGGCAGATCACCGAGACGGCCGCGCTGCGCCTCTCGGTGGAGAACCTCACGGACGTCGCCTATGTCGACCCGCTCGGCTCCGCCGCCTACCCGGCGCCCGGGCGCACCGCCTCGCTCACGCTCCAGATGAAGTTCTGAGCCCGAGGCCGGCCTTTCCGCCCCCGCCACCCGCACACGCAAGGCAGCAGGGCATTTTCCGAACACACCCGTATCTGAGGGGATACACAATGCAGACCAACGTCACGCTTCTTGCATCCGGCGGCATCGACCTCGACGCCTACTTCGCCAATTTCGACGCGAACTTCTCGCTCTCGGGCTTCGGCGCCTTCTCCAACATGGCCACCTTCTCGGGCAACTACATGGGCATGTCCTCCGACGCCGATGCCCTCGCCTTCCTGGCCGAGGGTGACCTGGGCTACCAGTTCACCAACCACCACGTCGACGGCACGGTGAACACCATCTCCTTCGGCACCGAAGGCGAGGCTGTCCTGAACCCCGGGACCGGCCTCTACGACCTCTCGCTCGGCTCCACGGATTTCGTGCTCGAGTTCTCGCCCGAGCTCTCCACCGCCGCCGGCGACGACGTGCACGGCCTGATCTACGACCTGATGTCCGACGGCACCGCGCCGGAGGGCAACACCTCCACCCTCGTGTCGCTGCTGGACATGACCGGCGTGGCCCTCACCGGCTCGGACGGCGACGACAGCTTCTCGGGCACCGACGCGGACGACCACATGGTCGGCGGCTGGGGCCGTGACGTGTTCCACGGCGGCAAGGGCGACGACGTGCTGGTGGGCAACATCGGCAACGACCGCCTGTTCGGCGGCGCGGGCGACGACAAGCTCTACGGCGGCCGCGGCAACGACCTGCTGCGCGGCGGCGCGGGCGACGACATCCTCGTCGGCGGCGCGGGCGAGGACATCTTCGTCTTCCGCGGCTCCAACCTCGGCGTGGACCGGGTGATGGATTTCACAATCGGCGAGGACACCATCCGCCTCTCCGCCGACGCCTTCTCCGGCTTCGAGGCGCTCGACATCAGCTCCCGCGGGGCCAACAGCTACGTCGACCTCGGTGACGGCGACGGCTTCGTGCTGGTCGGCGTCGATGCGGACAGCCTCACCGCGAGCGACTTCGAGTTCGTCTGATCCTCTTCGCGCGTCCGGGCGGCCACCGTGCCGCCCGGCCCATTCCCGGAGCATGACATGACCATCACCATCACTCTCGAGAACAACGACGGCATCGACCTCGACGCCTATTTCGCCGCCTTCGATTCCACCTTCACCCTTTCGGGCTTCGGTGCGTTCAGCAACGGCTTCTCCGGCGCCTACATGGGCAGCACCGAGAGCGTGACCGCCACGCCCGACATGGCCGCCCAGGCCTTCTACGTGGACGGCGACCTGGAATACACCTTCGCCTCCCACACGGTGGACGGCACCATCTCCTCGATCTCCTTCGGCTACGGCGGCTACCAGAGCGGCGCCTCCCTGGCCCTGGCGCAGACCGACATCTCCCTGGCCTTCTCCGCCCCGCTCGACTCCGATTCGGGTGACGACGTGCAGGGGCTGGTCTACGACCTGATGTCCGACGGCACCCCGCCGGCAGGCAACACCTCCACCCTGCGCGAGATGCTCTCGGAGGAGCGCATGGACGTCTGGGGCAGCTACGGCGACGACGTGGTGACCGGCTCGGACACCGCCGACGTGATCCGCGGCCGCGGCGGCGACGACATGATCTACGGCGGCGGCGGCAACGACCGTCTGCTGGGCAACAACGGCGACGACTGGCTCTACGGCGGTGCCGGCCGCGACTGGCTGTTCGGCGGCGAGGGCAACGACCTGCTGTTCGGCGGCGCCGGGCGCGACGTGCTCTACGGCGGCGCGGGCGACGACCGGCTGGCCGGCGGCGGCAACGCCGACCTCTTCGTGTTCGACACGCTCGACACCGGCAACGACCGCATCGTCGATTTCAACGCCGAAGTGGGCGACGTGGTGGCCTACGAGGCCGGCCAGTTCACCGATTTCGCCGACCTGCAGGACAGCATGTACCAGCGCGGCGACAACACGGTCATCCTCGACGACCACGGCAACCGGCTGGTGCTGGTCGGGGTCGAGGCCGATACGCTCACCGCCGACAGCTTCAGCTTCGGCTGAGCGCGCGGCGCCGCCCGCCCGGGCGGCGCCCTGCCTTTCCCGGCCGCGCGCGGGCCTGCTCCGCCTGCAACCGGCCGCGGCCCCGGCCATCCGCGCGCTCCGGGCGCGCGGTGCACCCCTGCC
>NZ_QRGC01000052.1 GCF_003448965.1 Oceanicella sp. SM1341 | reverse complement strand
CTCCGCCACGGTGGCGGCGGCGGCCTCGGCCTTTGCCGCGGCCTCCGTCTCGGCCTTGCGGGCAGCCTCCAGCGCGCTTCGGGCGGCGAGGAGGGCGTCGAGCGCGCGCCGGGCCTCTGCCGCGCCGAGGGTCGCGATCTGCGCCGCCTGCCCGGCCTCGCGCAGCCGCGTCGCATGGGCTTCGCCCGCCTCCATCGCGGCATGGGCGGCCTGCAGCGCCTCCTCGCGCCGGGCGCGGGCGGCGGGGTCGTCGAGCCGGGCGATCTGCGCCTCGGCCTCCGAGCGCTCGGCGAGGTGGCGCTCCAGCGCCGTGCACTGGGCCTCGACCTCGGCGAGCTCGGAGGCGAGGGTCGCGGCTTCGTCCGCCGCCTCCTTCCACGGGCCCTTGGGGCGGCCGGTGCGGGTGGAGAGCACGTCGAGCGCCTCCTCGCAGCGCTTCATCACCCGGTCCATCCGGCGCCCGCCGGTCATCGCGTCGATCTCGCCGGCGACGGAGGAGAGCAGGTCGCGCCGCGTCTCGGTGAGGCGCTCCTTCTCGGTCCTGCTCTCGGGCTCGAGGCCGAGCAGGCCCTGCCGCACCCACAGCAGGCCGGCCGGCCCCTCGCGCCCGTCGCCCGCAAGCGCGGAGAGCCAGCGCTCCGCCTCGTCGTCCATCGCCACCACCGCGCCGTCGGAGAGGCGGGTGACCCGGGCGCGCTTCGCCGAGAGCCAGCGCTTCTCCACCCGGAACAGCCCCTCCCCGGTCTCGACATCGAGCGCCACCTCCACCGCGCCGCCGGCATGCGGCTGCAGCGATTTCACCGATTTCGCCGTGGCGGAGTATTTCTCGAAGAACAGCGCGTGCAGGGCGTCGAAGAAGGTCGACTTGCCGAATTCGTTCGCCTCCGAGACCACGGTGATGCCGTCGCCGATGCCGGTGAGGCTGGCGGTGCGGCCGGCGAACTTGCGCACGTTGGTCAGGCGCAGGGCGCGCAGTTTCATTGCTCCTCCAGGGCGAAGGTGAAGAGATGGGAGAGGGCGGCGCGGGCGCTCTCGCGGGCCTCGGCGGGCAGGCTCTCGTCCGCCGCCTCGGCCGCGAGGCTCTCGGCCGCCATGCGCAGGGCGCCGCCGGTGTCGATGGCGTCGAGATCGCCGGTGTCATGCACGGCGCCGAGACCGTCGAGCCCGGCCCGGTGCCACAGGAAGTCCGGGGCGGCGGCGGCGATGGCCTGCTGCAGCGCCACGCGCTCGAGCGCATGGGTGCGCCCGCTCACCACCAGGTCGAGCAGCGTGCGCTCGCGCTGTGCCAGCGGCGGCAGGGCGGCGGCATGGGCAGCCGCCACGTCATCCCCCTCCGCGAGCACGAGCGGCACGCGCGCCCAGGTGAGCGCGCCGGTGGCCACCGGCTCCACCTCCGCCGCAGCCCCGGGGCCAGCGAGGCTCACCAGCAGGGCGCCGGCGGCGTGGTCGTGCTTGAAACTGTCGGCCTCCGGCGCGCCGGAATACCAGGTGGAGGGGCCCACGCGCAGCTGGCCGTGCCAGTCTCCCAGCGCGAGGTAGCCGAGGCCCGAGCGCGCCGCGCGGTCGGGCGGGATGATGGCCGAGGCGCCGTCCTCGCCGGTGGTGAAGCTCTGCACCGCGCCATGGGCAAGGCCGATGCGCAGCGCCTCGCCGGTGGGGGCCGTGTCGTACCACTCGGTGAGGTCGCGGCCGGGGTGGCGCTCGGTGCAGGGGGCGGGCAGCAGCACGGCGCCGTCGAGGGCCAGCGGCTCGGGCTCGGTCACCAGGGTGACATTGGGCGGCGCGTCGGCCCGCAGGGTGCGCCACAGCTCGGTGGCGGCGAGGTTGTCATGGTTGCCGGGCATCAGCACCCAGGTGATGTCTTCCGCCCCGCGCATGGCGTTGAGCGCGTGGCGGATCACCTGCGGCGAGGGGGTCATCTGGTCGAACGTATCCCCCGCCAGCAGCACCAGCGCGGCGCCGCCGCCGCGCGCGGCCTGCGCGAGGCGCGGGATGCTCTCTTGCCGGGCGCGGCGCAGGGCCACGCGCACCTCCTCGGGCCAGGCGCCGAAGGGCTTGCCGAGGTGCAGGTCGGAGGCGTGAAGGAAACGGATCATGCGGGCTCTCGGCTCTGGGGTCGCGCGCTCTTTGGCGGCAGGCGGTGCGGGGCCAATCTGCACCGGGGGCGTGCGGAAAGTCCACCTTGTGCCCCGCTGGACCGGGGCGGCCCGGCGCGCTAGCCTCGGGCGGACCCCGGCACAGGAGCACCCCATGCCACAGGACGACCGCGAAGAGCCCCGCCCGCCGCTGCCCATCCTCGAGCGCCGCCGGCTCGAGGCGCTGCTGCTGCGCCAGGTCTACGACGTGGTGCGCGAGCGCTCCGGCGCGGCGGAGGCCGAGGCAGTGGTGGGCAGCGCCGTGAGCCGCGCGGCCATCGCCCATGGCGCCGAGATGGCCGGCGGCGGCCGCCCCGACCTCGCCGATTTCCGCGCCATCCTGCCGCTCTGGACCATGGAAGGCGCGCTGGAGATCGAGGTGCTGGAGGAGGGCCCGCGCCGGCTCGAGTTCAACGTCACCCGCTGCCGCTATGCCGAGCTCTACCGCGACCTCGGGCTGGGTCATATCGGCCATCTGCTGTCGTGCAACCGCGACGGCGATTTCTGCACCGGCTACAACCCCGACATCACCCTCACCCGCAGCCAGACCATCATGCAGGGCGCGTCGCACTGCGATTTCCGCTACGCGATGAAGCCGGACGCGGAGTGAGCCTCTCGGCCCGATTTGCGGGCAGCGCATGGCAGGCTGCCGCCTGCGCGGGCAAGTATGCGGTTTCACCCGCCCGGCGGCTGGTCTAGGATCGCGCAGATCCTCCGAATGCTTTGCCCCCGCGTGGTCGCCCTGCCTGTTTCAGCCTCATCCCCCGTTCCGCCCTCGAGCGCTCGCGCCCGGGTCACTGCCCTCATCCTGATCGCCGTGATGGCGCTGGAGCTCGCCGCCCGGGCCTCCGGCGCCGAGGCGCTGCGCTACGCGGTCTATGCCGCGGCGCTGTGCCTGTTGCCGGTGGCGGCAAACCGGTTCGGGCTGCGCGAGGCCTACCTGCTCTCGCTCTGCGCCCTGCTCACCGTGCTCATCGTGTTCCGGGCCGATGACCCCGTGGCGGCGGTGCTCTCGGCGCTCGACCAGGCGGCCTTCCTGATGGCCTTCGTGCTGCTGCTGGGGCTGATCCAGGAGGCCGCACTCACCTCGCCCACGGTGGCGGCCTGCGGGCGCTACCTCACCCGCCAGCCCACCGGGCGGCGTTTCCTCGCGCTCTACGCCGGCTCGAACGTGATGGCGGTGCTGTTCAACCTCGGCACGGTGAGCCTCATCGCCCCGCTCATCCGCCGCGGGGTGGAAGAGGTCGCCCCGGGCGACCCGTTCAACCCCGTGCGCGAGCGGCGGCAGCTCTCGGCGATGCTGCGCGGCTTTGCCTGGTCGGTGGTCTGGTCGCCCACCGCGGTAGCGCCACTGGCGCTGATGACGCTGATCCCCGGCATCGACCGCGGCCGCTGGATCGTGCTGGGGCTGGTGATCTCGACGCTGATGATGTTCGTGGGCTGGGCCGAGGACCAGGCGCGCTGGCACCGCACCCAGGTGCGCGCCCGCGGCCGCGGCCCGGCCATCACCCAGGCGCCGCCCTTCCCCGTGCGCGATTTCGCGGTGTTCGCGGGCATCTGCGCCATCCTCTTCGGCCTGTCGTTCTTCTTTGCCTGGCTCACCGACACTTCGGTGATCTTCGGGCTGATGATCACCGCGCCTGTCCTGATGGTGGGCTGGATCCTGGCGCAGAACGGCGGGACTGGCGCGCAGGCGCGCGAGCGCACCTCGGCCCGGGTGGCGACCATCCTCGGGCCCGGCTTCGCGGCGGCGGCGCCGGTGGCGGTGACGCTCGCCTCCTCGGGCTACCTCGGCCGGGCGGCGGCGGTGCTGATCCCGGCGCAGGACCTGGCCGAGGCGCTGGGGCTCGGGGCCCTGCCCGGCTGGGTGTTCCTCACCGGCTGCGCGCTCGCGGTGGTGGCGCTGAGCCAGCTCGCGCTGAGCCCGATCATGATGGCGGTGTTCTTCGGCAGCCTGCTCGGCGCGCTGCCGGTGCTGCCGGCGGACCCCACGCTCACCGCGCTCGCCCTCTCCTGCGGCTGGTCACTGGCGATGACCTCCTCGCCCTTCGCCACGGTGGTGCTGCTCTCGGCCAAGGCCACCGGCCAGACCGGGCGCACCATGACATGGGCCTGGAACGGCACCTTCACCATCGTGAGCGTGGTGGTGCTGGCGGCGATCTTCTTTGCCCTCACCGGCGGGGCGTGAGGGGGGCCGGGCAGGTTGACAGGTGCCGGGCACCTTGGCTAAGCGGAGGCATCTGACACAGCGCCCGCGCCCACGCGGTGTCGCCCCACAGGCGTGCATCAGGCACGATATCAACCTGTCCTCCAGGTCAATCGACAAGCTTCTCGTGTGCTACTGGATTTCCGGTCGCGACGAAATCGCCTGCCCCGGAACCACCACGCCCGACCGTCTCCGCGCCTTCGTGGCGGAGCGGGAGATCCCCTTCGGCGACGAGATCGTCCGGCAGGCCGCCGACTGTCTCGACAGCCCGCTGGCGGGGGGCTCCGCGATGGGCTGGATCACCCTCACCTCCTTCACGGCTCATCCGCACAGGCTGTGGGCCCTGCTCGACTACGCGATGCATTTCGCGCAGACCGACGCGGAGCTGGAACTGATCGCCATCAATCTCGCGGAGCCGATGCTGGGGCACTATGGCTCGCTGATGGTGCATTTCGAGCAGCGCGCCGGCGCCGACCCCGCCTTCGCCCGGATGCTCACCGGGGCCTCGCGCTACCGGATGAGCGATGATGTCTGGCGGCGTCTTCGGAGGCTTCAGGCCGGCGTGCCCGACCCGTTGCCATGCGGGATCCGCGCGGAAGCGGGAGACGGACACATGGGCCACATCCCTTCCGCGCGGGAGCGTGCGCAGGCCGATAAGGGACTATACCGCCGGGACGCGGCGGGGAACTGGCGGATGAGATCCGGTCGGTGAGCCTACCCTCAGATCCGCACCGAATAGCCGCCGTCTACCGGGATGGCGGTGCCGGTCACGAAGTCGGAGGCCTCCGAGAGCAGGAACAGTGCCGGGCCCGCGAGGTCTTCCGGGCGGCCCCAGCGGTCGGCGGGGGTGCGGGCCAGCACGTCGGCCTCGAGATTGGCGATCTCGCGCCGGGCGGCCACGGTGAGGGGCGTGTCGATCCAGCCGGGCAGCAGGCAGTTCACCTGGATGCCCTGCGGCGCCCAGGCGGTGGCGAGGCTGCGGGTGAGCTGCACCACGCCGCCCTTGGAGGCGCCGTAGGCCGGCATCACCGGGCTGCCGAAGATCGAGGTCATCGAGCCCACGGTCACCACCTTGCCGCCCCGGCGCGAGAGCAGCGGGAAGGCGGCCTGGCAGAGCAGGAAGGTGCCCTTGAGGTTGGCGTCGATCACCGCGTCCCAGTCTGCCTCCGAGAGCTCCTGCGGCGGGCGGCGGCGGTTGAACCCGGCCGAGGCCACCAGCCCGTCGAGCCGGCCGAACTCCGCCTCCACCGCGGCGATGGCGGCGAGGCATTCGTCGCGCCGGGCCACGTCGCAGGGCACGAAGAGCGCGCCGGGGATGGAGGCCGCGGCCTCCGCCCCTCGGGTGGGGTCGCGGCCGAGGAGGGCGAGTTTCGCCCCTGCCCCCGCCGCTGCCGCCGCGATGGCAAGGCCGATGCCGCTGGTGCCGCCCGATACGGCCACCACCCTGTCCTTCAGGCTGTGGGTCATGAGGTCCTGTCCGCTTTCTCCCGGCCCGGTGCCGCCTGCGCGGGCCGCGGCCCGGAGAGCATGCGCTGCGCCGCGCGGAACAGCACGATGCCCCAGACCAGCAGCGTCGCCACCCCCAGCACGCCTGCGATGGGGCGCTCGAAGAAGGCGAGGAACGAGCCGTCCGACTTGATCATCGAGGTGAGGAAAGTCTGCTCGAACATCGGCCCGAGCACCAGCCCCAGGATGATCGGCGCCACCGGGAACTCGTTCTCCTCGAAGATCCAGCCCACGAGGCCGAGCGCGAGCATCAGGATCACGCCGAAGACGGAGTTGGTCATGGCGAAGGCGCCGACGATGCAGAACACCAGGATCACCGGCAGCAGCGTGCGCTTGGGCACCCGCAGGATCGGCCGCGCGAGGCGGATGGCCGCCCAGCCCAGCGGCAGCATCACCAGGTTGGCGAGGATGAAGATCATGAACACGGCGTAGATGAGCTGGGGGTTGTTGAGGAACACCATCGGCCCGGGGTTCATGCCCTTCATGTAGAGCACGCCGATCACCACCGCGGTGAGCGAATCGCCCGGGATGCCGAACACCAGCGCCGGGATCCAGGAGCCCGCGACGGCGGAGTTGTTGGCCGAGCTCGCGTCCACCACCCCCTCGACATGGCCGGTGCCGAATTTCTCCGGGCTGCGCGAGAAGCGCTTGGAGACCGCGTAGGCGATCCAGGCGGCGATGTCGGCGCCCGCGCCCGGCAGCGCGCCGATGCAGGTGCCCAGGGCCGAGCCGCGCAGCACGTTCACCTTGTGCCGGCCCAGCAGCGGCAGCACGGAGGTGAAGATGCCGCCCGACTGGCGCAACGGCGGCGGGGTTTTCGCGCGCAGCCGCATCACCCCGCGCAGGATCTCGGAGATGGCAAAGAGCCCGATCATCGCCGGGATGAAGCTGATGCCGCCCATCAGGTCGACATTGCCGAAGGTGAAGCGCGGCACCCCGGCGGTGGGGTCGATCCCCACGGTGCAGAGCGCGAGGCCCACGAGCAGCGAGATGAAGCCCTTCAGCGGGTTGGCCGAAGAGATGAACACCGCGCAGGACAGGCCCAGCGAGGCCAGCCAGAAATATTCGAAGGAGGTGAATTTCAGCGCCACCTCCGCCAGCATGGGGGCCGCGAGGATGAGCGCCCCCACCCCCACCAGCCCGCCGAGCGCCGAGGCCACCAGCGTGACGCCGAGCGCGAGGTTCACCTTGCCGCGCTGGCCCATGAGGAAGGTCTCGCCCACGTAGGCGGCCGAGGCGGGCGTGCCGGGCATGCGCAGGAGCGCGCCGGGGATGTCGCCGGCGAAGATCGCCATCGAGGAGGCGGTGACGATGGCCGCCAGCGCCGGCACGGGGTCCATGAAGAAGGTCACCGGCACCAGCAGCGCCACCGCCATGGTGGCGGTGAGCCCGGGCATGGCGCCCACGAACATGCCGAAGGCGGCGGAGATCACCACCACCAGCAGCACGAAGGGGTCGAGCGCGAGGGCGAGGGCCTGCGAGAATACGTTCATCATGCCATCTCCCTCAGAACAGGCCTTCGAGGATGCCGCGCGGCAGCGGCACCAGCAGGATGGAGCCGAAGAACCACTGGCTCGCCACCGTGGTGAGCAGCGCGACCGCGATGGCGGTGAGCGGCCGGTTGCCGAAGCGCAGCAGCAGCAGCGTGAGCGCCACGGCCATGAAGGGCACGTAGCCCACAGCGTCGGACACGAGGATGTAGGCGAGGATGAGTACCACCACGAGGCCCATGGAGACCAGCGTGCGCGGCTCGCGCATCTCGGGGTCGGTCTCGGCGAGGCCGCCGGCCCGGGCGCGCCAGCCGCGGATGCTCAGCAGCCCGCCGCAGATGATGAAGCCCGCCCCCAGCAGCGAGGGCAGCAGCGCCGCCCCGTAAGGCTGGCCGGGAAAGGCGGGAAAGCCGCGCGCGATCAGGATCATCGTGAGGCCGAGCGCGATGAAGAACAGGCCGAAGACGGCATCGTTGAGGCGCATGCGCACCCTCCTGCTGCTGGGTCGGGGGCGCCGCGCGCAGGCCGCGCGGCGCCGGGTCACCTTGGGGCCGCGCGCCCGCCTGCGCGCGGATCTTCACGGGTCGTCCCGCGGTCGCCAGCCCGCGCCCCGGGGCCACCGGCCGGCCCGCGCCCCGCGTCCCTTGCGCCGCCCGCCCGGTGTCGTGCAGGGCACGCCCGGTGTCGTGCAGGGCACGCCCGGTGTCGTGCAGGGCACGCCCGATGTCATGCGCCGGCCTGCACGCGTCCGGTGTCACGCCGCGGCCGGCAGGGGCGCGCTGCCGTGTCTCCGCCGATGCCGGCCCCGGGGAGTGCGCGGCGCGCCCGTGCGACGCGCCGCACCGGCCCGGCGCGCGGGCTCCCCGCTCAGTCGCGCGCGAGGCCGGCGGCCTTCATCGACTCGCCCATCTGCGCGTCGGCCTTCTCCATGAAGCCCGCGAACTCCTCGGGGGGCAGGTGGCGCACGCCGAAGCCGCGGCCGGACATGAAGGAGGTATACTCCTCCGATTCCGCGATCTCGGCCAGCGCCTGGGCCAGGGTGGCCTGCACGTCCTCGGGCATCTCCAGTGGCCCGGCCATGCCGCGCCAGACATTGAGCGTGTAGTCGAGGTCGAGCGATTCCTTCAGCGTCGGCACGTCGGGGAAGTTCGGGTCGCGCTCCTCGGCCATGAGCGCGAGGCTGCGGGCCCGGCCGGCGTCGATCATCGAGCGCGCCTCGGGCAGCGAGCAGGGCACGATGTCCACGCCGCCGGCCACGAGGTCCTGCATGCCGGAGGCCGCACCCTCGGAGGGCACCCAGCGCACGTGGTTCGCATCGAGCCCCATCGACTGCAGCCAGCCGATGAGCGCGAGGTGCCAGATGCCGCCCTGCCCGGTGCCGGAGGCCTTCAGCTCGCCCGGCTCGGAGGCCTTGATCGCCTCGGCCAGCTCCTCGATGGTGCTCCAGTCGCTGTCGGCGGAGACATGCACGCCCGCGGGGTCGGCGTTCATCATGCCCAGCGGCGTGTAGTCCGAGGGGCCGAGATCGGTGAGGCCGAGGTAGTGCATCATGGTGATTTCCACCGTGATGAGGCCGATGGTGTAGCCGTCGGGCCTGGCGGTGGCGATGGCCGAATGCCCCACCACGCCCGAGCCGCCGGTGCGGTTGACCACGTTGAAGGGCTGGCCGAGCTTCTGCTCCAGCAGGGTGCCGATCATCCGCGCGGTGGCGTCGGTGCCGCCGCCCGCGCCCCAGGGCACGATCAGCGTCACCGGGCGGTCCGGGTAGGTCGCGGCGCGGGCGCCACCGGGCAGGGCGGCGGCGGCGCCGGCCGCTCCGGCCAGGGCCAGCATCCTGCGGCGGTTGAGTTCGGTCATCTGTGATCCTCCCATGATCATCTGCCGGCGCTGTGCCGGCGGGTTATGCTTCTTTCCTGTCATGGGGCGGGCGCGGGCCTCTGCGGTCTCTCGCGCGCGCGCCCCGGGCGCCTCAGGCCGCCCCGCGGCGCGCAGGCAGACGCGCGCCGCGCGGTGGCGGGGCGGCATGCGTGGCGATCTCTGCGTGGTGGGGGGGGATGCGGCTCCGCCCGGTGCCGGGCGGCGGTGCGCGACGCGCAGGGGCGGCAGCGTCGCAGGACATGTCCCGTGTCATCTGGAGCCCTCCCCGGCCATGTGTCTTTAGTTTGGTTAACGCGAAGTCTTGGCGAGTTGTCCAGATTTGTCAACATATGTTAGATTGCGGTTTCGTGAGCGGCCGGAACACCCGCCGCGGCGGGCGCCACGCGGGAAGGCCCGGGGACGGAAAGATGAACGAAGCGGAGCGGCTGACACGCAGCGACGAGGTCTACGAGGGCCTGCTCTCGGCGATCCTGGAGGGGCGGCACCCCCGGGGCACCCGCCTGCCCACCGAGGCGGAACTGGGCCGGGAATACGCCGTGTCGCGCCCCGTGGTGCGCAGCGCCCTCGCCCGGCTGCGCGAGGACGGCATCATCGCCTCGCGCCGCGGCTCGGGCAGCTACGTGCTGCGCCGACCGGCCCGCTCGGTGATCGACTTCGTGCCGATCGGCTCGATCAGCGATATCCAGCGCTGCTACGAGTTCCGGCTGGAGTTCGAGAGCGCCGCCGCCGCGCTCGCCGCCGAGCGCCGCGACGAGACCGACATCGCCGCCCTGCGCGCCGCCTTCGCCCGGATGGAGGAGAGCGGCCGCGAGGGCCACCCGAGCGTCGACGACGACGCCGCCTTCCATGCCACGGTGATCGCCGCCACCCACAACGACTTCTACGTGGGCGTGCACGCGGCCCTCGCGCCGCAGTTCCGCTTCGGCATCGACCTCTCGCGCAAGCTCACCCTGCTGCAGGCCGACCTGCGCCTCGCCCGGGTGGCGCAGGAACATGCCAGGGTGCTCGACGCCATCTGCGCCGGCGCCGCCGGGGCCGCCCGGCAGGCCATGCGCCGCCACATCGAAAGCGCCCGCAACCGCATGTTCGAGGGCGTCTCGACGAATCTCTAAAAAGTGGAAACAATATATGCATGATTTGCGTGATTGTTTCTTTATGGCTGCGAGCGCATCTTCCTCCCATCGAAACACAAGCCGCGGCCAGCCCGGCCCGGCACCCGCTCTCAGGCGCGGTTGCGCCGATGGAAGGATCAAGACCATGACCACCATTCATACCGATGCACCCGCCCGCCCGCTCATCGCGCCGCTGGGCCATGTCTGGGAGGCGCTCGCCCCCCTCTCGCCGCTGCTCGTCCGGGTGACGACCGGCGCGCTGCTGATGCCCCATGGCGCGGGCAAGCTCTTCGGCCTGTTCGGCGGCTACGGCATCGCCGGCACCGGCCAGTGGTTCGAGTCGATTGGCTTCGCGCCGGGCTGGCTCTTCGCCCTCGGCATCGGCTCGCTCGAGTTCTTCGGCGGCATCCTGCTGGTGCTGGGCCTGCTCACCCGGCCGGTGGCCGCGGCGGTGCTGGGCTTCATGCTGGTGGCCATCACCATCCACCTGCCCAACGGCTACGCCTGGAACAACGCCGGCTTCGAGATGCCGCTCTTCTGGGGCGCCATGGCCCTCTCGGTGCTGATCCGCGGCGGCGGGGCCTACTCGCTCGACCGGGCGATCGGCCGCGAATTCTGACACCCTCTGCCTCCCCTCTGCCCCCCCCCTCTGGCCCCGGGGCCGGAGCGCGAAAGCGCCCCGGCCCTTTTCGCATTCCCGGGCCGAAGGGCTTGATCGGCCGCGGAAAATATGCTGATCCTTGTGCGGTTCCACAGACCGGACCCGGGGAATTTCCCTCTCCGGGCTGCCCTCGCGCCGTGAGGCGCCCGCCCCTTTTCCCCGCGCCGTTCCGGCGCATCCTTGGCCCCGCGCCGCTCCGGCGCATCCCTGACCCCGCGCCGCTCCGGCGCGTGTCCGAACGCGGCGCCGCTCCGGCGCCTTGTTCCAGATCAATGACGGAGACCGGCAAAGCTGTTGCCCTGTCTCCGAGGCCCGCTGCCTGCGGCGGGCCGACGCCCAGCTTTCCTGCCGCCCGCGCGGCGGCGCCCCCGTTCCGGGACGCGAGATGCACAGCGACACCCAGACCGGCCCCGCGGCCCCGCCCGAGGCTTCCGCCCACCCCGACGCCCCCGGCCATGTCCTCGCCGTGCGCGGCGCGGTGATCGACGTGGGCTTCCCCGGCCAGACCCTGCCCGGCATCAACGACGCGCTGGAGATCGGCGCCCCCGGCGCGCCGCCGGTGCTGGCCGAGGTGCAGGCCCATCTCGACCGCGACAGCGTGCGCGCCATCGCCCTGCAGGCCACCACCGGCCTCGGCCGCGGCGCCCCGGTGCGCTGTCCGGGCGGCCCGGTCTCGGTGCCGGTGGGCGAGGCGGTGCTGGGCCGGCTGGTGAACGTGGCCGGCCAGCCGGGCGACGGGCTGGCCGATTTCGCCGCCGATGTGCCGCGCCGCCCCATCCACCGCGCCCCGCCCGATTTCGCCGGCCAGAGCGGCGCCGAGGAGATCTTCTCCACCGGCATCAAGGTGATCGACCTGCTGGCCCCCATGGCGCTCGGCGGCAAGGCGGCGATGTTCGGCGGCGCCGGCGTGGGCAAGACCGTGCTGGTGATGGAGCTGATCCACGCCATGGTGGCGAGCTACCAGGGCATCTCGGTGTTCGCCGGCGTCGGCGAACGCTCGCGCGAGGGGCACGAGATGCTGCTCGACATGACCGGCTCCGGGGTGCTGGGCCGCACCGTGCTGGTCTACGGCCAGATGAACGAGCCGCCGGGCGCGCGCTGGCGCGTGCCGATGACCGCGCTCGCCATCGCCGAGCATTTCCGCGACGAGCGCGGCCAGAACGTGCTCCTGCTGATGGACAACGTGTTCCGCTTCGTGCAGGCCGGCGCCGAGGTGTCGGGCCTGCTCGGCCGCCTGCCCTCGCGCGTGGGCTACCAGCCGACGCTGGCCACCGAGGTCGCCGCCCTGCAGGAGCGCATCGCCTCCGTGGGCGGCGCCGCCGTGACCGCCATCGAGGCGGTCTACGTGCCGGCGGATGATTTCACCGACCCGGCCGTCACCACCATCGCCGCCCATGTCGACAGCACGGTGGTGCTGTCGCGCGCCATGGCGGCGGAGGGCATGTACCCCGCGGTGGACCCCATCGCCTCCTCTTCCATCCTGCTCGACCCGCTGGTGGTGGGCGAGGAGCACGCCCGGGTGGCGCTGGAGGTGAAGCGCACCATCGAGCATTTCCGCGAGCTGCAGGACGTGATCTCGCTCCTGGGCATGGAGGAACTCGGCGCCGCCGACCGCCGCATCGTCGGGCGGGCGCGTCGGCTGCAGCGCTTCCTCACCCAGCCCTTCGCGGTCACCGAGGCCTTCACCGGCGTGCCCGGCCGCTCGGTGCCGGTGGCCGAGACCGTGGCAGGCTGCCGCGCCATCCTCGAGGGCGAATGCGACGGCTGGAACGAGAGCTCGCTCTACATGACCGGCACGCTGGAGGAGGCCCGGAGCAAGGAGGAGGCCGCCCGCGCCGGGGGCCCGGCCGCATGAGCGCCACCCTCGCCCTCACCGTGAGCACCCCCGCCGCGGTGCTGGTGCGCCGGACCGACGTGGTGTCGCTGCGCGCGGAGGACCGCTCGGGCGGCTTCGGCATCCTGCCGCGGCACACGGATTTCCTCACCGTCCTGCCCGCCTCGCTGCTGCGCTGGCGCTGTGCCGACGGCGCGGAGCAGTTCTGCGCCCTCGGCTCCGGCGTGTTGCGGGTGAGCGGGGGTGGCAGCGTGGTCTCGGTCGCCTGCCGGCAGGCGACGCTGGCCGACACGCTGGCGGGCCTTGCCCCCCGCATCGCCGCGCTGCGCGCCGCCGAGCGCGAGGCCGAGAGTGCGGCGCGCGTGGAGGAGACCCGGCTCGAGGCCCATGCCGTGCGCCAGCTCCGCCGCCTGCTGCGCCCGGACGACAGCGCCCCGAGCTTCGGCGCCCATGGGGAGAGCCCGCGATGACCGCGCCCGCGCCGGAGCAGGACCCGCTCGCCGAGGCCGCCCGCCGCGCCGAGGAGCGCGCCCGCCGCGGCGCCGAGACGCCCGAGCCCTCGCTCGGCTCCCGCCTCGGGCAGATCGGGGTGGTGGGCTGGATGATCGTCTCGCCCATCCTGCTCGCGCTCCTGCTGGGCCGCTGGCTCGACCGGCTGCTCGGCCCCGGGCGCATCACCTTCACCGCCGCGCTGATCATGCTCGGCGCGGTGGTGGGCTTCTGGTCGGCCTGGAAATGGATGAACCGCTCATGACGGTGTTTCAATGCCTTGCGAGGGAAAGCTCTCACGCAGTCTCACCCG
The DNA here is from genome assembly GCF_003448965.1 of Oceanicella sp. SM1341. Classification (GTDB taxonomy): domain Bacteria; phylum Pseudomonadota; class Alphaproteobacteria; order Rhodobacterales; family Rhodobacteraceae; genus Paroceanicella. The sequence continues at coordinate 1,575 of NZ_QRGC01000052.1, read as the reverse complement.
CGCTTTCCCGGGGAGCTCGCGCAGATGACTGAAATGCAGGCGCTTCTCCTGCCCGGGCTCGGGGGGCTGCTGGCGGGTTTCCTGCTCGGGCTCGTGCATTTCGGCGGCCTGCGGCACAACACGCGGCTCTACATGCAGGGCCGCGCCGGGGCGGGCATCGCGCTGCAGCTCGGCCGGCTGGCGCTGGTGGCGGCGGGCTTCACCGGGCTGGCCCTGCTCGGGCCCGTGCCGCTGCTCGCCGGCACGCTGGGCCTGCTCGCCGCGCGCCGCGTGGTGCTGCGCCGCACCCGTGCGGGCGGGGAGCGCGCGTGATGGACTCGCCCCTCGCCATGGACGTGGCCTTCCATCTCGGTCCGGTGCCCATCACCCCGCCGGTGCTGGTGACCTGGGCCATCATGCTGGTGCTCGGCCTCGGCGCCATCGTGGTGAGCCGCCGGCTCGCCCTGCGCCCCGGCACCCTGCAGACCGTGCTCGAGATGGCCGTGGAGGCGGTGGACGACCAGGTGCGCGGCACCATGCAGGCCGACCCCGCGCCCTACCGCGCGCTCATCGGCACGCTGTTCCTGTTCATCCTCGCGGCGAACTGGTCGTCGCTCATCCCCGGGGTGGAGCCGCCCACCGCGCACCTGGAGACCGACGCGGCGCTGGCCGGCATCGTCTTCGCCGCCACCATCTGGTTCGGCATCCGCGCGCAGGGGGTGACCGGCTGGCTCAAGACCTTCGCCGAGCCCTCCTGGGCGATGATCCCGCTCAACCTCGTCGAGCAGGTCACGCGCAATGTCTCGCTGGTGCTGCGCCTGTTCGGCAACGTGATGAGCGGGGTGTTCGTGATCGGCATCGTGCTGTCGCTCGCCGGCCTGCTGGTGCCCATCCCGCTCATGGCGCTCGACATGCTCACCGGCGCGGTGCAGGCCTACATCTTCGCCGTGCTCGCCACCGTCTTCATCGGGTCGGCCACCGGGGCGGAAGGTGCCCCGCCCGCGCCGCCCGAAACTCCCGCGCAACCGCAGAAGGGCAAGGGCTCATGAACAATTACGTCGAAATCGCCAGCATCCTCGCCGCCGCCATCGCGGTGGGGCTGGGCTCGATCGGGCCGGCCATCGCGGAGGGCCGCGCCGTGGCCGCGGCGCTGGAGGCGATCGCCCGCCAGCCGGAGGCCGCGGGCACCCTGTCGCGCACGCTCTTCGTGGGGCTCGCGATGATCGAGACCATGGCGATCTACTGCCTGGTGATCGCGCTCCTGGTGCTCTTCGCCAACCCGTTCACCGGCTAGGCCGGCCGCCACCATGCAGATCGACTGGTGGACCATCGGGCTCGAGACGCTCAATGTCCTCATCCTCCTCTGGGTGCTGGCGCGGTTCTTCTTCCGCCCGGTGGCCGGGATGATCGCGGCGCGCAAGGCCGAGGTCGCCGCCCGGCTCGACGCCGCCGCGGCGAAAGAGGCCGAAGCGGAGGCCGCGCGCGATGCCGCCCGCGCCGAGGCGGCCCGTACCGCCGCCGCGCGGGCAGACAAGCTCGCCGCCGCCGCCGCCGAGGCCGCTGCCGAGCGCGCGCGCCTGCTGGCGGAGGCGAAGG
>NZ_QRGC01000051.1 GCF_003448965.1 Oceanicella sp. SM1341 | reverse complement strand
AGGGGCCGGAGCCGCGCGCCGGGGGCGCCGGCGGTCCCGCCCCTGCGCCCTCGCCGCCCGACGCTTCGCGGCCCGGCGCGGCGGACGCGGGCACCGCCGCAGAAGACACCGCCCTTGCCGCCGAGGCGGAGGCGCTGCGCGCGCTCCTCGCCACCGGAAACTGACCGTCCGCGCGCCGCGCCCGGACCCCGAGACCCTCCGCGCAGCGCAGCGGCGCCGGCGCGGAGCCGAACCGACAAACACGAGGGCCGACCCCATGTCCGAACCCGACACAGCCCAGCTGCTCGACCTGCTCCGCCAGGCCCGCCTGCGCATCGAGAGCGACGCCGCCGCCCGCGACCCGCGCATCGCCGTGATCGGCATGGCCGGCCGCTTCCCCGGCGCCGAATCCCCCGATGCCCTGCACGCGATGCTGGAGGAGGGGCGGCCCGGCACCACCCCGGTCTCCGACGACGCGCTGGAGGCGGCGGGCGTGCCCGAGGCCCTGCGCGCCCACCCCGATTACGTGAAGGTCTGGGCCGGGTTCGACGACCCCACCGGCTTCGACGCCGCCCTCTTCGGCTATTCCCCGCGCGAGGCCGCCCTGCTCGACCCCCAGCAGCGGGTGTTCCTCGAATGCGCCTGGGCGGCACTGGAGCATGCGGGCCATGACAGCCGGCGCACGGCGGGGCGCATCGGTGTGTTCGCCGGGGGGGCGCAGACCGGCCACCTGCTGCGCGCCGCGGCGGCGGAAGCCGACCCCGTGGCCCTCGCGCTCGCCCATGCCACCGGGCTGATGCCGGCCCGCGTCTCCTACCACCTCGACCTGCGCGGCCCCAGCAGCGGGGTGCAGACCGCCTGTTCCACCTCGCTGGTGGCGGTGCATGAGGCGGTGCGCGCGCTGCTGGCGGGCGACTGCGAGATGGCGCTTGCCGGCGGCGCCGCCGTGGCCCAGCCGCGGCCCGAGGGCTACCTCTACCAGCGCGAGGGCATCGCGGCCCCCGACGGCACCTGCCGCCCCTTCGATGCCGCCGCCTCCGGCACGCTCTTCGGCAACGGCGTGGGCGCGGTGGTGCTCAAGCGCCTCGACCGCGCGCTGGCGGAGGGCGACACCATCCACGGCGTGATCCTCGGCTCGGCGGTCAACAGCGACGGGGCCGACAAGCCCGGCCTCACCGCCCCCAGCCTCGCCGGGCAGGCGGCGGTGTTCGAGGCAGCACTTGCCGCGGCCGGCCTGAGCCCGGACGCCATCGACTACGTGGAGGCGCATGGCACCGGCACCGCGCTGGGCGACCCGGTGGAGGTCGCGGCCCTCACCCGCGTCTACGGCCCCGCGCTCACCGCCGCCGGGCGGGCCTGCGTGCTGGGCTCGGTGAAGGGCGCCATCGGCCATCTCGACGCGGCCGCCGGCATCGCCGGGCTCATCCGCACCCTGCTCGCGCTGCGCCACCGCCGCCTGCCGGGCACCGCGCATTTCACCGCGCCCAACCCCGCCTGCCGGCTGGGGGAAGGGCCGTTCCGCGTGCTCTCCGCCTCCGAGCCCTGGGAGGCCGCGCCGGGCCGGCCGCGCCGCGCCGCGGTGAGCTCCTTCGGCATGGGCGGCACCAATGCCCACCTGCTGGTGGAGGAAGCGCCCGAGCCCGCGGCCCGCACGCTGGCCCAAGCGCCGCGGCTGCTGCCGCTCTCCGCCCGCACGCCCGAGGCGCTGGAAGCGGCGCGCGCCGCCCTCGGCCGGGCGCTGGAGGCGCCGGACGCCCCGCCGCTCGCCGATGTCGCCCATACGCTCGCCACCGGCCGGCGGCAGATGGCCGAGCGGCTGGTCTGCCTCGCGCCCGATGCCGCCGGGGCGCCGAGCGCGCTCGGCACCGAGGCGCTGCGAGCCCGCGCGCCCGAGCATGCGCCGGGCCTCGCCTTCCTCTTCCCCGGGCAGGGCACGCAGCACGTGGGCATGGCCCGCGCACTTTACGCCGCCGAACCCGCCTTCCGCGAGGCGTTCGACGCCTGCGCCGCTCTGCTGCCCGACGGCCCGGACCTGCACGCCCTCGTCTTCCCCGACGGCCCGGCCGACCCCGCCGCCCTGCGCCGCACCGAGGCGGCCCAGCCGGCGCTCTTCGCCGTGGGCTGGGCGCTGGCCGAACTTTGGCGCGCCCGCGGCATCACGCCCGACGCTCTCATGGGCCACAGCCTGGGCGAATACGTGGCCGCCTGCGTGGCCGGGGTGTTCAGCCTCGGGGACGCGATGCGCCTCGTCGCCGCGCGCGGCCGGCTGATGCAGGCCTGCGAGCCGGGCGCCATGCTCGCCCTCGCGGCTGGCGAGGCGGAGGCGGCGGCACTCCTGTCCGAGGGCGTGGAGATCGCCGCGCTCAACGGCCCGCGCGCCACCGTGCTCGCCGGGCCCGAGCCCGCCATCGAGGCCTGCGCCGCGCGGGCCGACGAGAAGGGCATCGCCGCGCGCCGGCTCGCCACCTCGCATGCCTTCCACTCCGCGATGATGGAGCCCGCGCTGGCGCCCTTCGCGGAAGAGCTCGCCCGCGTCACCCTCCATGCCCCGCGCATCGAGGTGATCTCGAATGTCACCGGCGCGCCGCTCACTGCCGAGGAGGCGACCGACCCCGGCTACTGGCTGCGCCAGCTCCGCGCCCCGGTGCGCTTTGCCGACGGACTCGCCCATCTCGCCGCCACTGACCGCACGCTCACGCTCGAGCTCGGGCCCGGCAGCACGCTGGGGCGGCTCGCCCGCCAGCAGGCCGGCATGAGCGCGGTTGCCTCGCTGCCCGAGCCGGGCAGCGGCGCGGATGCGGGCGCGCACGTGCTGCTCGCCCTCGGCCGGCTGTGGCTGGCGGGGCAGGAGGTGGACTGGGTCCGCCTCTCCGCCCCCGGCGCGCGGCGGGTGCCGCTGCCGGGCTACGCGTTCGAGCGGGTGTCGCACTGGCTGCCGGCACCCTCCGCCGCCGCGCCCGAGCCTGCGCCGGCGCCCGAGGGCCCGCGCCTCTACCAGCCGGTCTGGCAGCGCCAGCCGGTGGCCACCGCCGTGCCAGAGGCGCCCGGCCGGGTGCTGCTCCTCGGCGGCACCGGGCTGCACGAGGCACTGGCCGACTGGCCGGGCGCGGAGCTGGTCCGCGTCACCCCCGGGCCGGATTTCGAGGCGGGGCCGGGGGGCTACCGGCTCGACCCCGCCGCCCCCGAGCAGTTCGATGCGCTCTTCGCCGCCCTCTCGGCCCGGCGCTGGCAGCCGGAGCAGATCGTGAACGGCTTCGGGCTGGAGACACCGGGGCTCATGCCCGGCCTGCTCTACCGCTCCACGCTCGCCCTCGCGCGCGCCCTGCCGCAGGGCATGGCGGAGGGGCTGCTCCTCACCCTGCTCAGCCGCGATGCCCAGCTCGTGACCGGCGCCGAGCAGCCCGACCCCGGTGCGGCGATGGCCGGCGGGCTGGCGCAGGTGGTGGCACAGGAGCGCCCGGGCCTGCGCGCCCGGATGATCGACCTCGCCGGCCCCGAGCTGCCCGCGCCGCGCGGCCTTGGCCCCGCGCTGGCACAGCCCTGGCGCGCCGAGGGCGTGCAGCTTGCCCTGCGCGCGGGCTTCCTCTGGCAGCAGGCGGAGGTGGAGGCGGCCCTGCCCGAGGCCGCCCCGCTCACCGCCCTGCGCCCCGGCGCGGCCTGCCTGGTGATCGGCGATCTCGTCGACGGGCTGGGCCTCGTCTATGCCCGGGCGCTTGCGCGCGAGCACGGGATGCGGCCGGTGCTGGTCGGCCCCGAGGGCCTGCCGGAGCCGGAGGACTGGGACCGGTTCCTCGCCTCGCACGGGCCGCATCACGGGGTGAGCCAGCTCATCCGCGCGCTGCGCGGGCTGGGCGCGCCGGGGGAGGACTATCTCCTCTTCAGCGGCCCGCTCGCCGATGCCGGCTGGCTGGGCGGGGTGCTGGAGCGCGCGGCTGCCGCCTTCGGCCCGCTCGCCGGCGTGTTCCATACCGCCGCGATGGGCACGCGCTACGTGCAGCCGCTGGACGCGCCGGAGGAAGGCGGTGCCGCCCTGATCGCGGCCAAGCCCGGCAGCCTGCGCGCGCTGGAACGGGCGCTGGAAGCAACTGGGCAGGCGCCCGATTTCGTCCTGGTGCAATCCTCGCTCTCGGTGCTGGCGGGGGGCGAGGGCTTCGGCCCCTATGCCGCCGCCAATGCAGCGCTCGACGCCTTCGTGACCGCCCGCGCCGGCCGCTCCGCCCCCACCTGGCAGGTGATCGACTGGGACGCCTGCCAGACGCACGCCACGGCCGAGGCCGGCGGCTCGGGCCTGCTCGCCCGCGCCATGAGCCCGGAGACCGTGTGGCAGGTGAGCCGCGCCGTGCTCTCCCACCCCGGCCTCACCCGCGTGCTGGTGACACCGGACGACCTCGCCACGCGCCTCGCCGCCGCGCGCGACCCCGCGCCGAAGCCCGAACGCACCGCCTCCGCCACCCCCGGCGCCGAGGCCCCGCGCGATGCGCACGAGGCCGCGGTGGCCGCGGTGATGGGCGAGCTGCTCGGGCTCGAGCATGTCGGGCCGTCGGACAATTTCTTCGAGCTCGGCGGCCATTCGCTGCTCGCCATCCAGGTGGTGGGCCGGTTGCGCCGGCAGTTCGGTGTCGACCTGCCGATGCGCGCGCTCCTCTTCGAGGCGCCCACCGTGGCCGGCATCGCCAAGGTGATCCGCGAGGCCGAGGCCGCCGCCCGCGCCGAGGCCGACACGCTGGCCGGCCTGCTCGACGATATCGAGGCCCAGCCCCAGCCCGAGCCCGGTCCCGCGCCCGAACCCCAGCCCGTGAAAACCTGACCCCCTCACCCCAACTCCAGGAGCACCCCCATGCAGTTCAGCCTGTTCTACTTCGACGGCGACGGCTCCCGGCCGAACCCGGACAGCTACCGCCTGCTGCTCGACAGCGCCCGTTTCGCCGATGAGAACGGCCTCACGGCCCTCTGGGTGCCGGAGCGGCATTTCCACGCCTTCGGCGGGCTCTACCCAAACCCCGCGGTGATCCATTCCGCCCTCGCCATGCACACCCGCAACGTGCAGCTGCGCTCCGGCTCCGTGGTGCTGCCGCTGCACCACCCGGTGCGTGTGGCCGAGGACTGGGCCGTGGTCGACACGCTCTCCGGCGGGCGGGCGGGCATCGCCATCGCCTCGGGCTGGACGATGGACGAGTTCGTCCTTTCGCGGGAGCCGCATGGCGCGCGGCGCTCCGCGATGTGGCGCGGCTTCGAGCAGCTCCGCCGCCTGCTCGCCGGCGAGGCGGTGCCCTTCGAGGATGCCGACGGCAACGTGGTCGACGCCCGCACCCTGCCGCGGCCGCTGCAGGCGGAGATGCCGTTCTGGGTGGCCTGCCAGTCGACCGAATCCTTCATCGAGGCCGGGCGGCGCGGCATCAACGTGCTCACCTCGCTGCTGGGCGAGACGCTGGAGGACGTGGCCCCCAAGATCGCCGCCTACCGCGCCGCGCGCGAGCGCGCCGGGCTCGACCCGCAGGGCGGCACGGTGTCGATGATGATCCACACCTATCTCGGCGAGGATTCCGAGCGCGTGCGCGCCGATGTCACCGGCCCGTTCTGCGACTACCTGCGCACCCACTACCACCTGCTCGAAAACCTCGCCCGCGGCATGGGCGTGGACGTGAAGCTGGAGGATTTCTCCGAGGACGACCTCGACAGCCTGCTGCAGTTCGGCGTGGAGGGCTTCCTGAAGGGCAGGGCGCTGATCGGCACGCCGGAGGAGTGCCAGCCCATGCTGGAGCGGCTGGAGGCAGCGGGGGTCGACGAGGTCGCCTGCCTGATCGACTTCATCCAGGACCGCGAGCTGGTGATGGGCGGGCTGCCCAGCCTCGCGCGCATGGCGATGGCCGGCGCCCGCACCCCCGCCTTCGCGGGCTGACGCATGGCCGATACGCTCGACGCCCTGCGCGCCCGCGTCGCCGCCCTCGGCCCCGCGCAGCGCGACGCCCTGCGCCGGCAACTTGCCGAGCGCGGCATCGACTGGGAGCGGGTGGCCCCGCCCGAGCCCGCCGTGCCCTTGCCGGAGGGGCCGCTGCCGCTCGGCCCCTCCCAGCAGCATTTCTGGGTGCAGCAGCAGCTGCACCCGGAGAGCTCGGCCTACAATATCGCCTTCACCTGGACCATGCGCGGCCGCCTCGACAGGCCCGCGCTGGAGCAGGCGCTGCAGGCGCTGGTGGACCGCCACGAGCCCCTGCGCACCGGCTTTCCGGCCGAGGCCGGCGTGCCGTGCCAGCAGGTGGCGCCGGCGTGCACCTTCACCCTCGGCCGCAGCCGGCTCGATGGCGCGGAGGCGCTGGAGGCGGCGGCAGGCGCCTTCGCCGCCCGGCCCTTCGACCTCGCGACCCCGCCGCTGATGCGCGCGCATCTCTTCACCCTGGGCGAGGCGGAGCACGCGCTCACCCTCTGCCTGCACCATATCGTGGCGGACGGCTGGTCACGCGGGGTGCTGATGCGCGAGCTCGCCGCGCTCTACACCGCCTTCCGCGCCGGCGAGGCGCCCGACCTCGCCCCCCTCGCCACCTCCTACGGCGCCCTCGTGCGCGCCGCCGAGGCGCGGGCCGGGGGCGCAGAGATCGCCCGCCAGCGGCGCTACTGGCAGGACGCGCTCGCGGGCCTCGCGCCGCAGGAGCTCCCCGCCGACCGCCCGCGCGGCGCGGGCACCGATCACCGGGCCGCGACGCTCTTGCACCCGCTGCCCGCCGATCTCTGCGCCGGGCTCGAGCGCTTCGCCGCCGGGCAGGGCGCCTCGGCCTTCACCGTGCTGCTCGCCGCCTTCAAGCTGCTGCTGCACCGCGAGACCGGGGCCACCGACCTCGCCCTTGGCGTGCCTGTCGCCGGGCGGCGCGGGCCGGAGGCGGAGGGGCTGATCGGGCTCTTCGTGAACACGCTCGTTCTGCGCGCGCAGGTGGACCCGGCCGAGCCCTTCACCGCCTGGCTCACCCGGCTGCGCGGTCGCCTTGCCGATGCGCTGGAGCACCAGGACATCCCCTTCCTGCGCGTGGTCGAGGCGCTGGGCCTCGCGCGTGACGGCGGGCAGAACCCGTTCTTCCAGGTGATGTTCCAGGCCCAGACCGGCGCCTACCGCGCGCAGAACGCCGAGACCGTGGCGCTGCCCGGGCTCGAGGTGTCCCAGGCGCTCACCCCGCTCGCCCATGCGAAATTCGACCTCTCGGTCTTCGTGATGGACCGGGGCGGGGCGCTGGAAGTGGCCTTCGAATATCGCACCGCGCTGTTCGAGCCCGCGCGCATCGCCCGGCTGGCCCGGCAATACGAGCAGATCCTGCGCGCCGTGATCGCCAGCCCCGAGGCACCCCTGCGCGCGCTCGACCATCTCGGCGCCGAGGCCCGTGCCGCCCTGCGTGCCGTGCCGCAGCCGCCGGCCCTGCCGGCGCGCAGCGTGCCCGAGCTGCTGGAGGCCGCCGCCGCCCGCGCGCCGGAGGCCGTGGCGCTGGAATGGGAGGGCGGGGCCCTCACCGCAGCCGGGCTTCAGGCCGCGGCGGAGGCGCTGGCCCGCCATCTCGCCGCCCGGCCCGAGCTTTCCCGCCCCGGTGCGCGCGTCGCCGTGTGCCTGCCGCGCGGGCCCGGGCTGGTGACGGCGCTCATCGCCATTCTCAAGGCCGGTGCCGTCTATGTGCCGGTCGACCCCTCGCACCCGGAGGCGCGGCGCAACCACATCCTCGCCGATGCCGACGTGGCGCTGGTGCTGGCCGAGGCGCCGGTGCCGGGCTGCGAGCGCCCGCATCTCGACCCGCGCAGCCTCGGCCCCGCGCCCGACGCGGCGCTGCCCGCGCCCGACGCGGAGCGCCCGGCCTACCTGCTCTACACCTCCGGCAGCACCGGGGCGCCGAAGGGCGCGGTCATCCGCCATTCCGGGCTGGTGAACCAGCTCGCCGGCTTTACGGAGCGGCTGGGGATGGGGCCGGGGCACCGCATGCTCGCCCTCACCACCATCGGCTTCGACATCTCCATCCTCGAGATGCTGCTGCCGCTCGCCGCCGGCGCCACGGTGGTGATGGGCCGCGAGGGCCTGTTGCTGGAGCCGGCGCGGCTGGCGGAGCTGATCGGGCGCGCCCGCATCACCCATCTGCAGGCTACGCCCGCGAGCTGGCGGCTGCTGCTCGATGCCGGCTGGCAGGGCAGCGCCGGCCTCACCGCGCTCTGCGGCGGCGAGCCGCTCGACCCCGGGCTGGGCCACCGCCTGCTCGCCCTCACCGGCGCGCTGTGGAACCTCTACGGCCCCACGGAGACGACCATCTGGTCGAGCGCGCTGCGCCTTGGCCCGGAGCATCTCGAGCCCGGCGGGGCCCGGGTCGGCGGCCCGCTGCCCGGGGTGGGGTTCCACGTGCTCGACGCCCATCTCGACCCCGTGCCCGAGGGCGTGCCGGGCGAGCTGTACATCACCGGCATCGGGCTGGGCGACGGCTACTGGCGCCGCCCCGCCCTCACCGCCGCCACCTTCCTGCCGGACCCGTTCGCCGATGCGCCCGGTGCCCGGCTCTACCGCAGCGGCGACATCGTGAGCCGCCGGGGCGAAACCTACGCCTTCCACGGCCGGGCCGACCACCAGGTGAAGCTGCGCGGCTACCGCATCGAGACCGGCGAGATCGAGGCCCGCATCGCCGCCCACCCCGGCATCGCCCAGGCGCTGGTGCTGCTGGACAGGGAGCATGAGCGGTTGGTGGCGTGGTGTCGCACCGAAGGTGCGCCAGAAAGAAATAAACCCACCGAAGGTGCGCCTGATAAGCATTCCGAAGGTGCGCATTCCGAAACCACTGAGGGTGCGCCCCATAAACCTACTGAACCTACGCCCCCTCAACCCACCGGAAGCGCACCGTCCGGGCTTGCCGAAATCGCGCCTGTTGCACCCCTTCCGCAGACCACCGCCCGTGAAGACCTCCTGCGCGGGTTGCGCACGGCGCTGGCCGAGGCCTTGCCGCGCTACATGGTGCCCTCGGCGTTCGTGCTGGTGGAGCGGTTCGCGCTCAACACCAATGGCAAGATCGACCGCGCGCGCCTGCCGCAGCCCGCGCCGCCTGCCGCCGCCGGCGCCTCGCGCCCGGCAGAGGGGGAGGCGGAGACCTGCCTGCTCGCCATCTGGCGTGGTGTGCTGGGGCGCGAGGACATCGGGGTGGAGGACAATTTCTTCGACCTCGGCGGCGATTCCGTCACCGCGATGCAGATCGCGGCCCGGGCCGGGGCGCAGGGGCTGAAGCTCACGCCCCAGCAGCTCTTCGAGCACCAGAGCGTGGCGGCGCAGGCGCTGGTGGCCCGCCCGGTGGAGGCCGAGGCGCCGCTGCCGCCGAGCGTCTGGCAGGCGGCCACGCCGCCGCCGCCGCCGGCCCGCGCCCTGCTGCCGCTCGCGCCCTTGCCCGAGGGCGTGATGGCCGAGGCGCTGCGCCGCGTCACCGCGCGCCACCCCGCGCTGCGCCTGCGCCGGGGCGCCGGGGGATGGCTGCCCGGAGGCACCGCCCCCGCGCCCGACACGCCGACCGCCGGGGCGGAGGCCTGGCGGGCCGAGGTCACCGGCGGGCCTTCGCCGCAGCTCGTCGTCACCGCGCGGGACGGAGTGCTCGACGCCCCCTCCCTCGCGCGGCTGGCGGGCGAGATCGCCGCCACGGCACGGGCGCTCGCCGAAGGCGTGGAGCCCGAGCCGTCGCCGGCGGGAGACTACCCGGCCTGGCTGCGCGCCCCCGGGCCCGCGCCCGAACTTGCGCCGGGCCTCTCGGACGAGCCGGTCTCCGCCCCCGGGCCGGCCGCGCCCACCGAGACCGGGCTGGAGGCCGCCGCCGTCCTCGCCGCCGCGAAAGCCTTCGACGCGCCGCCCGAGGCGCTGCTCGCCACCGCGCTCCTGCAGGTGTTCGCGCAGTGGCGCCCGGGGGAGAGCCCGCGCCTCGATGTGCTCACCTCGCGCGCGCCCGGCCCCGGTTTCGGCAATTTCACCCGGCTGGTGCCGCTCGCCCCGCGCCTGCCGCAGGGCGCCGCGCCGGGGAAGGTAGCCGCCGTGCTGCGGGCGCTGGAGGCGGGCGGCGCCGGGCAGGGCATCGCCCCCGCCGGCGGCTTCGCGGTGATGGCATGGGAGGAGGACCCCGCCCCCTGCCGGCTGGAGGGCGCCGCACCGCCCCTGCCGCCGGGCTATGCGCTCGGCCTCGCCGCGCGCTGCGCGGAGGGGCGGCTGCGGCTGTCGTGGAGCCATGACCCCGCCCGGCTCTCCGCCGCCACGCTGGCCCGGCTCGCCGCCCGTTGCACCGCCGCGCTGGAGGCACTGCGCCCCCCCGCCGGCACCGCCGCGCCGGACCGCAAGGACCGGCTGCTCGACCAACTCAGACAGCGCGGGGGATGACCATGACCGAGGTGCTGGACCTTTTCGAGATGACCCCGCTGCAGGCGGGCATGCTGTTCCACTCGCTGCACGAGCCGGAAAAGGCCGCCTATTTCGAGCAATACCATTGCGTGCTCGAGGGCCCGCTGGATGCGGCCGCGTTCCGCGCCGCCTGGGACCGCGTGATCGCCCGCCACGACGTGTTGCGCAGCGCCTGCCACTGGGAGGGGCTCGAGCATCCCGCGCAGGTGATCTACGCCACGGCCGCGCCCGAGTGGCACATCGCGGAGGGCGGCGAGGGGCCGGATTTAGAGCGCTGGCTGGCCGAGGACCGGGCACGCGGCTTTGCCCTCGATGCGCCGCCGCTGATGCGCTTCGCGCTGTTGCGCATGGGGGCGGAGCGGCACCGCTTCGTGTGGAGCTTCCACCACCTGCTGATGGACGGCTGGTGCGGCGGGCTGCTCGTGCAGGAGGTGCTCACCCTTCTGGCCGGTCGCACGCTGCCGCCGCCCCCGCCGCCCTGGCGCGACTACATCGACTGGCGCGAGCGCCGGCAGGACGGGGCGGAGACGCAAGCCTACTGGCGCCGCACCCTGGCCGGGCTCGAGGGCCCCACGCCGGCCGGCGTGGAGCGCGGCGCCAGCGCGGAGGAGCGGGGCGCTTCCGGCATCGCGGATCTGCACTGCCGGCTGGGGCCCGCGCTCAGCGCGCGGCTCACGGCGCTGGCGCGGGCGGAGCGGCTCACCCTCGCCACGCTGATGCAGGGCGCCTGGGCGCTGCTGCTGGCCCGCCAGTCCGGAAAGCGCGACGTGGTGTTCGGCGCCGTGCAGGCCGGCCGTCCGCCGGAGCTGGAGGGGGCGGAGCGCATGATCGGCCTGTTCCTCAACACCGTGCCGCTGCGCGTCGACACCGACCCCGCCCGCCCGCTCGGCGACTGGCTGCGCGCCCTGCAGGCCGGCCAGCGCGACCGCGAGCGCTTCGGCCATGCCGCCCTCACCGACATCCGCCGCTGGGCCGGGCTGCCCGCCGGGCCGCTGTTCGAGAGCCTGCTCGTGGTCGAGACCTACCCGCTGGGCATGGAGGCGGCCGCCGCCGCCTCCGGCTCCGCCCTCACCGTGAGCGAGCCCTCGACCTTCGAGCGCACCATGGCGCCGCTGAGCCTCAAGGTGCTGCCGGGCGAGGACATCGCCCTCAACCTCACCATCGAGACCGACCGTGTCTCCCGCGCCGGGGCCGAGGGCCTGCTCGCCCGGCTCAGGGCCCTGCTGTCCGCCTTCTGCGATACACCGCAGGCGGCGCTGGGCAGCCTCGGCGGGCCCGAGCCCGGGGAGGCCGCCCGCCTGCTCGCCGCCGGGCAGGGGCCCGCGCCCGAGGGCACGCCCGAGCCCGTGCACCTGCAGGTGCTCGCACAGGCCCGGGCCCACCCGCAGGCAACGGCGCTGGAGTTCGAGGCCGCCGACGGCCGTACCGAGAGCCTCACCTATGCCGAGCTCACCGCCCGCGCCGGCGCGCTTGCCGCGGCCCTCGGGGCCCGGGGCATCGGGCGGGGCGACGTGGTCGCGCTCTGCCTGCCACGGGGGGCGGCGCTGCCCGTCGCCATGCTCGGCGTGCTGCACAGCGGGGCGGCCTACCTGCCGCTCGACCCGCTCTACCCGGCCGAGCGCATCGCGCACGTGCTGGGCGACGCCGGCGCGTCCCTGCTGCTCACCGCGCCGGGCGCCGCCCCGGAGGCGCCGGGCTGCCCGGTGCTCGACGTGACCGGCATCGCCCCCGCCGAGGCGCCGCCGCCCGTGGCCTGCGCGCCCGACGCGCTCGCCTACATGCTCTACACCTCCGGCTCCACCGGCCGGCCGAAGGGCGTGCCCATCCCGCATGGCGCGCTGTCGAACTTCCTGCGCGCGATGGCGGCGCGCCCCGGCCTCGCGCCCGGCGAACGGCTGCTCGCGGTCACCACGGTGGCCTTCGACATCTCCGGGCTCGAGCTGCTCGGCCCCCTCGCCACCGGCGGCACGGTGCTGCTGGCCGAGGCGGAGACCACGCGTGACCCCATGCTGCTCGCCGACCACATCGCCCGCCGCGCGCCGGACGTGATGCAGGCCACGCCCGCCGGCTGGCGCATGCTGGTGGAGGCGGGCTGGGAGGGCCGGCCCGGCCTGCGCATGCTCTGCGGCGGCGAGGCGCTCGACGGCGCGCTGGCGCGCGACCTGCTGGCGCGCGGCGGGGCGCTGTGGAACCTCTACGGCCCCACCGAGACCACCATCTGGTCGGCCGCGCTGCGGGTGACGCCGGAGCTCGCGCAGGGTGCCACGGTGCCGGTGGGCGGCCCGCTCGACCACACGCTGCTCGCGGTGCTCGACGCCGAGGGCAGGCTCGCCGCCCCGGGCACGGCGGGCGAGCTGTGCATCGGCGGCGCCGGGCTCAGCCCGGGCTATCACCGCCGGCCGGCGCTTGCCGCCGCCGCCTTCATGCCGAACCCGTTCGGGCCCGGCCGCCTCTACCGCACCGGCGACGCGGTGCGCCTGCGCGAAGACGGCCTGCTCGACTTCCTCGGCCGCATCGACGGCCAGGTGAAGCTGCGCGGCCACCGCATCGAGCCCGGCGAGATCGAGGCCCGCCTCGCCGAGCACCCCGCCGTGCGCCAGGCCGTGGCCGTGGTGCGCGACGATGGCGCGGGCCCCGCCCTCGTCGCCTACCTGCGCTGGGAGGAGGGGGCCGCCCCGGTGCCGCCGGCGGAGCTGCGCGCCCGGCTCGCCGCCGCGCTTCCCGCCTACATGCTGCCTTCCGCGCTGGTGCCGCTCGAGGCCTTCCCCCTCACTCCCAACGGCAAGATCGACCGCCGCGCCCTGCCGGCCCCGCCGCGGGGCGGGCAGGGAGCGGACCGCGCCGCGCCGCTGCTGGTCTCGCTCGTGGGCGCGCTCTGGGCGCAGGTGCTGGGCCGCGAGGCCGTGGGCCCGCAGGAGGATTTCTTCGACCTCGGCGGCCATTCCCTGCTCGCCACCCGGCTGCTCGGCGCGGTGCGCGAGGCGACCGGCATCGAGGCCGGGCTGCGCGACCTGTTCGAGGCCCCGACGCTCGGCGCGTTCTGCGACCGGCTGGAGGCGGCGCGCGGTGCGCCCGCGCTGCCGCCGGTCATCCCCGCGGAGGGGGCGCATCAGCTCTCCTTCGCGCAGGAGCGGCAATGGCTGCTCGACCGGCTGGAGCCGGGAAACCCGGTCTACCTGATGCCTGCCGCGGTGTCGCTCACCGGGCGGCTCGACATCGCCGCGCTGGAGGCGGCGCTCACCGGGCTCGCCGCCCGGCACGAGGTGTTCCGCACCGCCTTCCCCGCCGGGCCGGAGGGCGCGCCCGCGCCGCGCCTCCACCCGGCCGCGCCGGTGCGGCTCGCGGTGGAGGACCTCTCGGCCGCCGCCGCGCCGCAGGCCGCGCTCGATGCCGCCCGGCGCGCGGAGGCGCAGACCGGCTTCGACCTCGCCGCAGCACCGCCCTGGCGCGCGCGGCTGCTGCGCCTCGGGCCCGCGCGGCACGTGCTGCTGCTCACCATGCACCACATCCTCGCCGACGAATGGTCGCTGGAACTGATCCTCGGCGATATCGCGGCGGGCTACCGCGCCGCCCTCGTCGGGGCGCCGCCGCCCCCGGGGCCGGCGCTGCGCTACGCCGATTTCGCCGCCTGGCAGCGCGGGCTCGACCTCGCGCCACAGGCCGCGCACTGGCGCGAGCGCCTCGCCGGGGCGCCGGCGCTGCTGCCGCTGCCGGGGGACCGGCCGCGCCCGGAGACCCGCAGCGGGGCCGGCGGCGCGGTTCCGCTGCAGCTCTCGGCCGAGACCACGGCGGCGCTGGGCCGGCTCGCCCGGGGGCAGGGGGTGACGCTGTTCATCTGCCTGCTCGCCGGCTTCACCGCCTTCCTGCACCGGGTGACCGGCAGCAGCGACATCGTGGTGGGCACGCCGGTGGCGAACCGCAGGCAGGCGGAGCTGCAGCAGCTCGTGGGGCTGTTCGTCAACACGCTGCCCATCCGCAGCGACCTCTCGGACGATCCCGGCTTCGACCGGCTGCTGGCCCGCACGCGCGATGCGCTGCTCGACGCCCATGCCCACCAGGACCTGCCCTTCGAGCAGATGCTCACCCTGGCCGAGGCGCCGCGCAGCCGCAGCCACGCGCCGCTCGTCCAGGCGCTCTTCGCCCTGCAGACCCTGCCGGAGGCGGGCAGCCTCGCGCCGGGGCTCGACTGGGCGCCTCTGCCCGCGGTCGCGCTCACCGCGAAGGTGGACCTCTCCCTCGCCCTGCGCGAGACGCCGGAAGGGCTGCGCGGCAGCCTCGAATATGCCGCCGACGTGTTCGGGCGCGCCGAGGCAGAGCGCCTCGCCGCCCTGCTGGAGACGCTGCTGGGCCATCTCGCCGAGGCAGCGGAGCGGCGCCTGTCCGAGCTGCCGCTCGCCGGGCCGGAGGCGCTTGCATGCACCGCCGCCCCCGCCGCGGCACCCGGGCCCTGGCTGCCGGCGGTGCTCGAGGCGCAGGCGGCCGAGGCGCCCGGCGCGGAGGTCCTGCCCGGGCTCGACCGTGCCGGCCTCCGGGCCCGGGTGCGGGCCCGGGCGGCGGCGCTCGCCGCCTCCGGCATCGGCCGCGGCACCTGCGTGGCCCTGCCGATGACGCGGGATGCGGAGACGATCGTCACCCTGCTCGCCCTCCTGCGCCTGCGCGCCCCGGCACTGCTGCTGGAGCCGGGTGCGGCCGTGCCGCCCCTGGCGCGTGCCCTGCCGCGGCCGGGCGGCCCCGGCGATGAGGCGCCGCCCCGCCCCGGACCGGCGCCATCGCCCGGCACAGCTGCCGGCACGCCCGCCAACCTGCCCGCAAGCGCGGCCGGGCGGGGGGAGACGCCCGCCCGGCCTGAGCAAGCCCCGTCCGACCCTCCCCCCGCTCCGGCCGTGAGCCCGCCGCACCCGGAGGAGACGGTGCTCATGCTGATGACGCCGGAGGGGCCGGTGGCCCTGCCGGCCCGGGCGACGGGGGCGGCGGCCGCCTTCGCGGAGGGCGGGACGGTGCTCCTGCCCGGCGCGCTTGCCTCTCCGGCGGGGGTGTTCGCGCTGCTGGCCGGGCTGGCGGGCGGCGCGCGGCTGCGCCTTGACCCCGATGGGGCGGACACCGGCCCCTGGTGGGCCGTGGTGGCGGATGCGGGCGATGCCTCCCGGCTCGCCGCCTGGCCCGCAGCCGCGGCCGGGCCC
>NZ_QRGC01000050.1 GCF_003448965.1 Oceanicella sp. SM1341 | reverse complement strand
GGCGCTGCGGGCCGCGGGGCGCGCGCAGGATGCGCGCGAGATGCTCGACGCCCTGCCGCCCGCGCCCGCCGCGGCCACCCCGGTGCGCCTGCTCGCCGCGGCCCTGGCGCTGGAGGCGAATGACCCCGACACCGCCGAGGCCGGCTATGCCGCCGTGCTGGCCGAGCGCCCCGACCATGCCGAGGCGCTGCTGGGCCGCATCGACTGCGCGCTGGCCCGCGACGATCTCGCCGCCTCGGCCACCCGCGCCGGGCAGGCCGCGGCCCTGCGGCCGGACGACGAGCGCATCACCCGCCGGCATGCCGCGGTGCTGCGCCGGCAGGGCAGGGCGCGTGCCGCGGCCCTGCTGCTGGTCCGGGCCCTGCGGCGGGCCCCGGCGAACCTGCAGCTCCGCACGCTTCTGGCGGAATGCCATGCCGAGCTCGGCCGCGATGCCTGCGCCAGGCGGCATTTCCGCCGGGTGGCGGCGCGGCGGCCGGCGCATCTCGCGGCCCGGCTGGGCCTGGCCGAGCTCGCCCTGCGCCGCGACGACCGCGAGAGCTTCCGCCGCCACCTCGAAGCCGCCGAGGCCGCCCATCCCGACAGCCGGCAGCTCGGGCAGCGCAAGGCCCAGCTTCTCGTGCGGGCGGGGCAGAGCGTGGAAGCACTCACGGTGGTGCGGGCGCTGCTCGACCAGGCGCCGGACGACCCCGGCCCTCTGATGCTCTGTGCCCGGCTCTGCCGCGAGCTCGGCGACACCCGTGCCGCGCGCGACTGCACCGCGCGCGCCGCCGCCCTGCCGGGCCTTGTCGCCTTCAATCACCTCTCCATGGTCGAGACCGCGCTGCGGGACGGCGACACCCCGGAGGCCCTGCAGTGCCTGGCGCGCGGCATGCGGGCGTTTCCCGACAGCCTGAAGCTGCGGCTTGCCGGGGTGCGGGTGATGCGCCGCGCCGGGCGCCCCGGCGAAGCGGCCCGGGCGCTGCGCACGCTGGTGAGCCGCCACGCGGAGGTGCCGGAGGTGCAGGCCGAGCTGGGCGGCTTCTGGATCGAGCAGGGTCGGCCGGACCGGGCGCTGCGCGGCCTCGGCCGCGCTCTCGCCCTGCGCCCGGACGACCCGGGCCTGAGGGCGCGCCGGCTGCGCGCCGCCCTGCGCTGCGACGGGGAAGGGCCGGAGGGACCGATCGTGAGCGCGGAGATCGCGGCGCTGCTCGGCCGGGCGGTGCCGGTGGCGGCCGAGGTTCCGGCCCTGCGCTGCCTGGTGACGGAAGGCGCCCTGCTGCTCCCGCCCGCGGTGCTGGGCCGGCTGCGGGCGCGGCTGGCCGGCCTCGCGCCGCTGCTGCCGGAGGAGGGGGCGAACGAGCTGCTGCGCGCCGCCGATGCGGCGGCCGATGCCGGGGCCGCGCGCGCGGCGCTGGCCCGGCTGTTCGACTGCGGCCCGGTGAGCCTCGCTTCCTGCCGGCACCTGCTCACCCGGTTTCGCGGGCTTGCGTCGGACGCGGAGTTCCGCCGGCTCGGCGCGCACCTGATGTGCACCGCCCCGCCGGGGCTGCGCGCCGAGCTGGAGGCCGAGATCGCCCGGCTCGACACCGGGCCGGCCGAGGCGCTGCGCCGCTGCCGCGCCCACCGCCGGCCGCAGCGCAGCCTGCGCCAGGCGATCCTGCTCCTGCGCCTGCTCAACACCGCCGGCGCGCGCGCTCTCGCGCGCCGCTACGGCCGGGCCTGCCTGCGGCGCTGGCCCGGCGAGCTGCCGCTGCTGGAGGCACAGTTCGAGGTGCTGAACCTGCAGGGCCGCGAGGCGGAGATGGCGGAGCTGCTCGCCGCGGCGCGCCCCTCGGGCCGCCGCGCCCGCACGGTGCACCTGCGCCTGCGCGCCCGCCTGCTGGGGGAGATGTTCCGCCCCGGGGAGGCGCTGGAACTGCTCGCCCGCGCCGACCGGCTCGACCCCGAGGGCCCGCGCAACGCCCTCGGCCTCGACCTGATGCTGGCGGCCGGGCGGCTGGAGGACGCGCGCGCCCGCACCGCGCAGATGCAGCTCAGTGCCGATGCCCCCGGCCTCAACATCCGCCATCTCGGGACCACGCTCAGCGGCACGCTGCTCAACGATCTCACGCTCTGCACGCTGGAGGAGGCCGAGCCGGACCCCCCGTCCCGTGCCGAACTCGCCGGACGCTACGTGGCGGCGGCGAAGCAGGAGCTCGGCCGCTGGCTGGCCGGCACGCCCGCCGGCGGCGCATGCAGCGGGACCGATGCCCCCCGGGGAGACGGCGCGCGCGCGGGAGCCGGCGGCGGGGAGGCCCGGGACACCGCGCGCGCGGAGCGCGGGCGCTGCGGCGGGCCCTCGCTGGTGCCGCGCCGGGTGCTGCAATACTGGAACAGCCCGGAGGTGCCGGGGCCGGTGGCCGGGGTGATGGCCTCCTGGCAGGAGGCCCGGGCGGCCGGGCACGCGCTGTGGGACCGCGCGGCCGCGCTCTCCTGGCTCGCGGCGCGCTTCGGGCCGGACCACGTGCTTGCCTTCCGCCGGGCGCATCACGTCGCGGAGGAGGCGGATTTCCTGCGCCTCTGCCTGCTCTTCTCCGAAGGCGGGCTCTACGCCGATGCCGACGACAGGCTGGCATGTCCCGGCATCTTCGACCTGCTGCCCCGCGGGGCCGGGCTGGTGTGTTTCCGCGAGCATCGCGGCGCGCTGTCCAACAACGTCATCGTCGCGCGGCCGGGCCACCCTGTCATCGGCCGGGCGGCGGAGATGGCCCGCGAGGCGCTCCTCGCGCGCGACAATGACTGCGCCTGGACGAAGACCGGGCCGGGCGTGCTCACGCGGGCCGCGGCCGAGTGCCTGCTCACGCTCGGCGAGGCGGCGATGCACGATGTCGTCATCCTGCCCGTGGGCCGGCTGCGCGAGATGGTGCAGATCCACGTGCCGTTGCCCTACAAGAAGACCGAGCGATACTGGGACGCCCGGAGCCGCAACACCTCGCGCGCGCTGCGCCGGCTGCTGCTCGATACCCTGCGCCGCGCGGATGCGCCGGCGGAAGAGGCGGCCGCGCCCGGCTGAGCGGCGGGCGAGGGCGGCGCCGCGAGGCGCGCGGCCTCCTGCCCGGGCGGGCGGGATGCCGCCGGGCTAGGGGCGCTCCGCGCTCTCGCCGAGGCGCTCGAGGCGGAGGGCGTAGCGGCCCTTGTGCAAGAGCGGCGCCACCCCGCCCTCGATGTGCCCGAGGCGGATGAGGTCGTTGCGGAAACGGTAGCTGTCGTGGAAGAAGGCGAGATTGCCCCAGCCGAGGAAGTAGCACAGGTCGCCCGGTGTCTCGTCGTCGAACGGTGCGAAACCGCCCTCGTCGAGCCGGCGTGGCAGATGGGCGATCTTCTCGTTGGTGGAGAAGTCCTCGATGGTGAGATCGAGCGGCAGCAGCGAGAGCAGGTCGCGCACGGTGGGATTGTCGAGCAGGGTGTAGGTGATCACCTGGTCGTCGAAGCTGCAGCGCATCCGCAGCGGGGTGGGCTGCGCGTGCAGCCCGGCGGGCCCGAGTGCGCCGAGCGCCGCTGCGCCGGCGAGAAAGCGGCGGCGGCCGGGGTGTGGAACCGATACTGTCACGAAAGCCTCTTCGAATGCGCGCCGCCCGATCACGCCGCAAGGCTCCTTCTAGCGCGGGCAACGGGGGCTGAACAGGCCGGAGCACCCGATCGGGCGGGCCGCGGCGCGCGGCGCGGGCCCGTTGCACGGGCGCCCGCCGGCTGCCTCGGGTGGCGGAAGGGCAGGCGACGGCCGGGCCCGCCGCGCGGTCCCGGGCGGCAATCGGGCCGGGGCGACGGCGATCTTCCGGCCGCACGCCACGTGCTCCGGCCCGGCCGCGGGCTGCCGCGGCCGCCCGCCGCTTCCCCGGGGGGGTGGGGGCGGAATGTCGCCGTTCCCAGCCTGCAGCATTTCGGCTAAGCCTCGGAGACCGTCGGCGCGCGACACGCCCGGCGGCACCGCGGGGAAGGGGACCTGGACGTGCAGATGACCACAGCGGCCGTGCGGCCGGACGGGCTGGCCGGCATCGCGCTCATGTGCGCGGGCGTCGCGTTCCTGAGCGTGAACGACGCGCTGGCGAAATCCCTCACCGAGAGCTACCCGGTGCTGCAGATCCTCTTCATGCGCAACATGGTGGCGCTGCCCATCGCGCTGCTGCTGGCCTGGCGGCTGGGAGGCGCGCGGGCGCTGCGCTCGCACCGGCCGCTGGTGCACCTGGGCCGCGGCGTGATGTGGATCGCGGCGACCGTCCTTTTCTTCAGCAGCTTCCGCTTCCTCGGCCTGGCCGAGGCCACGGCGCTCGCCTTCGTGGCGCCGCTGTTCATCACCGCGCTCTCCGCGCTGCTCCTGCGCGAGCATGTCGGCTGGCGGCGCTGGCTGGCGGTGACGGTGGGGTTCATCGGCGTGCTCATCGTGATCCGGCCGGGGGGCGAGACCTTCCGCGCCGTCTCGCTCCTGCCGGTGGCCACGGCCTTCACCTATGCCCTGCTGATGCTCAGCGCCCGCTGGCTCGACCCCCGCGACAGCGTCTGGACGCTGCTGCTCTACCTCACCGGCTCCGGCGCGCTGCTGAGCGCCTTCGCGGTGCCGCTGGTCTGGGTTCCGATCGAGACCGGCGATCTCTGGCGCTTCGGGGCCATCGCGCTTTTCGGCTCCCTGGGCATGACGCTGATCACCCAGGCCTTCCGCCTCGCGCCGGCGGTGGCGGTGGCGCCGTTCGACTACACCGCCCTCGTCTGGGCCACGCTGCTGGGCTGGCTGTTCTGGGCCGAGGTGCCGGACGGCATGACCTTCCTCGGCGCCGCGGTGATCGTGTGCAGCGGTCTCTTCACCATCTTCCGCGAGCACCGGGCCGGCGCCTGAGGGCAGCCGGCCCGGCCCCTTCCCGAGCCGCGTCCTAGGCCATGTCCCGCGGGTGCATCCGCGAGGGCAGGAACTGCAGCAGCGAATACTGCAGTGCCGGTCCCGCCCGCCCGGCCGGAGGCTCGGCGAAGATGGCGTCGCGCGCGCTCCGCCCCAGCGCATGCGGCCCCCGGAGCCGGTAGCACGCCGGGTCGAAGGCGCCGAACCACAGCCGCACCAGCAGGCGCGGCCGCAGCACCAGCCACCAGGCCGAGGGCAGGCAGCCGATCTCCTGCGCCAGCGCGTCGAGATAGAGCACCTGCGAGGGGATGGCCTCGTTGTGGCGCGGGCTGAGCGCGGTCCAGTGCTCCTCCCAGGCTTTCTCCCGCGCGATCACCGCGCCGAGATCCGCGGGCAGGTGCAGCCGGCCGCTGCACAGGCCGGCGAAATAGCGCGCCTGCATCTCGGCGCAGATGGGGATGCCGCCGGAAAACGGCCGCACGAAGCCGATGAAGGCCGCCGTGCCCTCGTGGTCGGGGTGGATGCAGTGGCGGAACAGGTTGCGCACGTTGCCGCCCTCCACGTCGAGCGCGCCCAGGGCGCAGGCGCCCGGGGTGAAGCCGGTGCACAGCACCACGGTGTCGAACTCGTCGGAACTGCCGTCGCGAAAGCGCACGCGGCGCCCCTCGGCCGCCGCCAGCCCGCTGTCGTTCAGCGCCACGCGCCCGCTCACCAGCGCGGGGATGAAGCTGACGTTCTTGCAGAAGATGCCGCGCTGCGCCCAGTCGCCCTCCGGGTGGGAGCGCCGGTTCCAGGTGCGGATCATCTCCCGGTGCTCCGGCGTGTCGGGGGTGGCAATGTCGATCTTCGGCGGGTCCGCCGCCTCGCCCAGCGGGTTGAGCGCGCCGGGCTGGGCGGGCCGGGCGGGGCGCCTGCGAAGGCGGCCCGGCAGGCCCGCCGCGGCGGCCGCCAGCCCGTAGAGCGCGGTGCAGGCGAGAAACACCCGCCGGGCCGCAGCGCTCCGCCCCCAGAAGGAGGGCAGCACGAAGGGCTGGCGCGTGCCGCGCCGGTACATCTCGTGGTGATGCGCACGCAGGGTGGTCTGGTCGGTGGTGATGTCGCCCGAGACGATGCGCGGCAGCAAGTAGGTGTAGGAGCGGATGGAGAGCGTGCAGCCCTCCGCCACCTCGCCGATCTCGCGCACGATGTCCGCGCCCGATTCCGCGAGGCCGACGATCAGCACCCGCCGGCCGCGGAAGCGCTCCGCGTTGCGGTATTCGCTCGAATGCACCACCTCGCCGGCAAAGCCCTCCAGCTCGGCGATGCCGCGGTTCGGGCTGCGGAACGGCCCGGCGCAGACCGCGATCGCATCGAAGCTCTCCCGCCGTTCGGCGCCGTCCTCGCACAGGGTCACGATCCAGCGCCCCGCCTCGCGGCGCGCGTCCGTCACCTCGGTGCGGTAGCGGATATGCGCGCCGAGCCCGAACCTCCGCGCGTAGCGCGCGAGATAGTCGCGGTACTCGGCATGGGTGAAGAACTCGCGCCGGCCCGGGTGGGGAAAGTCGGAATAGGCCATGAGCTTCATGGAGATGGTGAGGCGCAGGCTGTCGAACACCTTCATCTGCCCGCCGTCCTCGCCCCGGCGCAGCCAGATGCCGCCGAGGTCTTCGTTCCTGTCGTAGCAGCGGACGTCATGTCCCTCGTCGAGAAGCTGCTTCACTGTGGTCAGTCCGGACGGACCGGCCCCCACGACGCATACCTTCATCACAGGTCTCCTGTGTGTCGGGAGGGAGGCATCGCCGGTGCGCCCGGGGCCGGGCGCCTAGGGCCCGGGCATCCCCGGGGCTGCGCCCGGGTCCGCGCGTCCCTCGTGATTGCCAACGTTTCCGCGGATGCCTTGAGGTCAGCTGGGTTTCCGAGCGATTTGCTCAGGTTAGCGCGCTGTCGCGGGAGGCGAAAGGGGGGTGCTCACACTCGCCTCGCAACAATTTGATACCTGAAATATTTTCTTCCGGCGCCGTTGCCCCCACAGTGCAAGGCTCGTCCCGGTTGCAGGAGCGGCGGGCCGCCGAAACCCCGGCGCAGGGTGCTGAGAATTAACGGATTTTTCAGCAGTTGCGTGCAATCTTCCCGGCTGAAGCCCGGCAGGCCGGGGCGGTACAGGCCGAAGATGAAGGCATGGTCATGCGCATGACGCATGGCTGGCATGCCGCCTATGGCCTAGCATGACGATTATATGTCGCCATATTGCGCGCCAGAACCTCCCCTTGATGTTTAGAAGGATTCGTCGACATGTTCGACCAGATCGACCAGTGGGCCTTCACCCACGACCAGGGCGCCCGGGCCCAGAAGCTGTTCGCCGCCGTCGTGCTCGCCGCACTCGATGACGCGATCGCTGACGACAAGAAATACGGCAACGGCGAGGAAGCCATCGCCCGCTGGGCCCGCTCCCGCGACGGCCGCGAAGTGCTGATGTGCGCCGGGATCGACCCGAACGAGCGCGTCGTGGAAGGCATGAAGGCCTTCGTGCGCAAGGGCATCCGGACTTCCGTGGCGCTGAGCCGCGAAGAGCAGGAGCGTCGGGCCGAAGCGGCCTGAGGCAGAACGACGACGGCACCGAGAAGGGGCGGGCCTCGTGCCCGCCTTTCTCGTCTCCGCCTTAAGGGTTTCCCAACGCTCCCCGCGCACCATCGCCCGCAGCCGGGCTGGCCGGACGGAGGGAAACCGGATGAATCTCTACCACTGCTTCATTGACCTGAAGGACGACGCGAAGGCGCTGTCCTTCGCGCTGGCGCTGGACAACTGGATGGGCCACCTGAAGGCGCAGGGCACCATCCTCTCCTGGCGCCTGCTGCGCCGCAAGCTCAACCTCGCCGCCGACGGCTGCCGCGACTTCCTGCTCGAGATCGAGGTGGAAGATCTCAGCCAGCTCGACCGCGCCTACCGTCTCGCCGCCAGCCAGTCGGACGACGTGGCCCGGCTCTACGGCCAGGTGAACCAGATGATCTCCCGCGCGGAATTCGGCCTCTACCGGCCCTTCCCGGATCCGGAAAGGGCCGAGCGCGTAGCGCTCCTCTGAAGAGCCGAGCGCGTAGCGCTCCTCTGAAGGGCCTGCCGCGTGGCGCTCCTCTGAGGGGCCGGGCACGTGGCCCTGCCCTGAAGGGCGCTCAGCCCACGAGGCGCAGGGCGCGCGGGAAGCTGGTGAGGCTCTCCGCACCGGTTTCGGTCACCAGCATGTCATCCTCGATGCGCACCCCGATGCGGCCGCGGCGGTAGAGCCCGGGCTCGATGGTGAACACCATGCCCGGCTCCAGCAGGGTCTCGTTGCCGCGCTGGATGTAGGGGTCCTCGTGGACATCGAGGCCGAGGCCGTGGCCGGTCTTGTGCACGATGCCGTCAGCGTGGGGCGAGGCCTCGAGCACGCGCAGCACCACGTCGTCGAGCGCGCCGCAGCTCTGGCCCGGGCGGGCCGCGGCGCGGCCGGCGGCATTGGCGGCGCGCACGCTCTCGTAGAAGGCGCGGTCGGCGTCGCTCACCTCGGCGGCGAAGAAGGTGCGGGTGATGTCGGCGCGGTAGCCCTGCCAGGTGCCGCCGAAGTCGAACAGCAGCGCGTCGCCGGGCGCCAGCGGATAGTCCTGCCGGGCCACGGCATGCGGCTCGGCGGCGTTGCCCGCCGCGGCCACGATGGGAGCGAAGGAGAGCTCCTGCACGCCGGCGTCGAACAGGTTGCGCACCAGCAGCCGCTCGATCTCCGCCTCGCTCATGCCGAGGCGCACGGCGCCGAGCGTTTCCTCGAGCGCCGCCTCGGAGCGGCGGATCGCCTCGCGCAGGTGGGCAACCTCCTCCGGCGTCTTCAGCAGGCGGATGCGCGAGATCGCGGCCTGGGCGTCGAGACAGGCGGCGGCGGGCAGCGCGCGGTGCAGGGCGAACTGCTCGAACACCCGCATGTGCTGGCCCTCCACCCCGAGACGGTTCGGCGCCGGGATGGCATGGGCCGCGGCGTCGAAGGCGGCCTGGTAGCCCTCCTCGTCGCGCCACAGGAAGGCCTCGCCCTCGAAGCCCAGCCCGGCGAAGCTCGCCTCCTCCAGGGCCGGCACCACGGCGGCCGGGGCCCCCTCCAGCGGCACGAGCACCACGAGCGGGCGTTCGTTCTGGTGGAAGGCCCGGCCGAAGATGCGGCGGAAGTTCGGCCCGGGCACGAGGGCCACGGCGTCGAGGCCGGCGGCGCCCATCGCCTCGCGCAGCGCCCGGTAGCGCGGCTGTCCGTCGGTCGGGGGAATGGTCATTCGGCGTCTCCTGGAGTGGGGGAAGCGGTGGCGCTCATCGCCAGCCGCCCGTCGGCGCCGCGCACCCAGAGGGAGAGGCCGTCGCCCTCCGGCCGCGCGCAGGTCTCGAAGGTCTCGTCGTGGAACACCGGGGCCGTGGCGCGGAAGCTGAAGCGCGCCAGCCGCGGCAGCATGCGGTCCGCCATGCGGATCAGCAGTTGCGCCAGCAGCGGCCCGTGCACCACGAGGCCGGGATAGCCCTCCACCTCGCGGCAGTAGTCGATGTCGTAGTGGATGCGATGGCCGTTGAAGGTGAGGGCGGAGTAGCGGAAGAGCGCCACGCTGTCGAAGCGGTGTTCCTCGCACTCGGCCTCGCCGCGCGGCGCCGGCACGGGCTGCGGCGCGGGGGCGCCGGGCCGGGGGTCGGTGCGGTAGACGATCTCCTGGTCCTCGGTCACGGCGTGGCCGTGCGGGCCCAAGATCTCGTGGCGCATGGTCACGAAGGCGAGGGGGCCGCTGCGCCCGGTGCGCGAGGTGACGGAGAGCACGTGGCTGCGCCGCCGCACCTCCTCGCCGATCGGCAGCGGGGCGTGCCATGACAACCGCCCGCCCGCCCACATGCGCCTCGGCAGCCCGGTGTCGGGCAGCACCAGGCCGGGGCGCGGGTGGCCGTCACGCCCCAGCGCCTCGGGCGGGAAGGCCTCCCAGAACTGGATCCAGTGCCAGAAGGGCGGCAGCGGCGCGCCAGGCCCGGGCGCCTCCCCCGGCAGGGCGAGCGCGGCATGCAGGGCGGCGGCGCGGGCCGGGTCGAGACGATCGGTGATCTCGCGGTATTCTGCGGAGGCGGACATCTCGGTTCTCGGCACAGGGACAGGACGGCTGGGCTCGGGGAGAGAACGGCGCGCGCGGGCCGCGGTTCCTCCCCGGGGACATGAGGCATTCATGGCGCGGAAAGGGGGCGCTGCGCAAGCCGTGGCCGCGCCGGCCCTCAGCGCAGCTTCGAGGAGATGACGCCGGTGTTGAACCCGCCCCAGCGCAGTTCGCCGAAGAGGCGCTGGTATTCGATCTTCGGGCAGCGGTTCATGATCACGGTGATGCCCTTCGCCTCGGCCCGGGCGGCGGCGGCCTCGTCGACCACGCCGATCTGCATCCAGATCGTCTTCAGCCCCTTGTCGAACAGGTGGTCGAGCGCCTCGTCCACCACTGCGCCGGCCTGTTCGGAGCGTCGGAAGATGTCCACCATCTCGACCGGGCCGTTCTCGATCGCCGCGAGCGAGGGAAGGACCCGCTCGCCGAACAGCGCCTCGCCGGCATAGGCGGGATTCACCGGCAGCACGCGAAACCCCTTGAGATTCAGATAACGCGCGACAAAATACGAGGGCCTGAGCTCGTTCTTCGATACTCCGACTGTCGCGATCGTGCGGGTTTGCTCGAAAATGTTGCGCAGCAGGGTATCGGAGTAGGTCATCAACGCGGCCTTTCTCGGTACGACCGGGCCAAGTGATTGCCACGGCCCGAAAAAAGGCGCCCAGGGAGTACCTGGGCGCGAAGTCGGAACGAGGGACAGTGAGTGATGAAGCGATGATCGCTCTTTCAAACACCGCTTCACTCTACAACATAGACCGGCATCACTCACAATGAAAGATGCTGTAAGATTATTGTGAATTTTTCCAACAGCCTGTCCGCGGATCGGGCGTTTCAGCGCTCCGAAGCGGCGAAAAGCCCGATGGCGGCGGCGTTTGAGACGTTGAGAGAGCCGAAATCGCCTGCGAAGGGGATGCGGACGAGAAGATCGCAGGTTTTGCGGGTGAGCTCGCGCAGCCCCGGGCCCTCGGCGCCGAGCGCGAGGGCGAGCGGCCGGCCGGCCCCGGCGGCGATGCCGGAGGCGAGAGTCTGCTCCGCTTCGCCGTCGAGCCCGAGAATCAGGTAGCCCATCTCCTGCAGGGCGGTCATCGCCGTGGCGAGGTTCTGCACCCGCAGGTAGGGCTGGCGCTCGAGCGCGCCGGAGGCGGTCTTGGCCAGCGCCCCGGTTTCGGGTGCGGAATGCCGGTGCGGCGCGATCACCGCCCGGGCGCCGAACACTTCCGCCGAACGCAGCATGGCGCCCACGTTGTGCGGATCGGTAACCCGGTCGAGCAGCAGCACCAGCGGCGCCTGGCCGCGCGGGGCGCAAAGCTCGGAGAGCGAGCCCCAGTCGAGCGGTGCCACCTCCAGCGCCGCGCCCTGGTGCACCGACTGCGGGTCGATCGGGGCGGGGAACTTGCGCGCGTCGGCGATCTCGGGCTCCATGCCCGAGGCGGCGATCTCGGCAGCCAGCCTGTCGGCGGCGTTGCGGGTGACGATGAGGCGCAGGCGCTCGCGGGCCGGGTTCAGCAGCGCGTCGCGCACCGCGTGCAGGCCGAAGAGCCAGACGGTCTCCGCGGCGCCGGCGCGGCGGGCGCGCTCCTTCTCGATGACCCAGGAGGGCTTTTTCGGCGGACGGGGGGCCATGGCGTTCCTCTGCTTGTTCGGCAGAGCCTGCTTTGGCACCATCGCCGCCGTGACGCAAGAACCTCACTTCCGCCAGGCCCGGCCCGCCGACGCCGGCACGCTGCGCGCCATCGCCGAGGCGGCCTTCGCGCCCTACGTGGCGCGCATCGGCCGGCGCCCGGCCCCGATGGACGCCGATTTCGCCGCCGTCGCCGCCCACACGCTGCTTCTCTGCGCGCCGGAACCGGCGGGCTACCTCACCTTCTTCCGCCGGCGGGACGCGCTCTTCGTGGAAACCGTGGCGCTTCTGCCCGGGCGTCAGGGCCGGGGCTTCGGCCGGCTGCTGATGGAGCGCGCCGAGGCGGAAGCCCGGGCCGCCGGCCTCACCCGCATCGTGCTCTACACCAACGCGCGGATGACGGAGAACCTCGCCTGGTACCCGCGCCTCGGCTTCCGCGAGACCGGGCGGGCCACCGAGGAGGGCTTCGACAGGGTGATGTTCGCCCGCGAACTCGACGGATCGGAAAACCTGCCAAAACCCGCTTGACGATATCCCGGCACATCTTTAGACAGCGCGGCGGGCGGGATGCTCTAAGGTAGGGCAGTGGACTGTAAATCCATCGCGGAGACGCACAGTGGGTTCGATTCCCACCCCGCCCACCACTCTTCTGGTGGGCCCTTGATGGAAAAGGGAAAATCGGGAAAGTGCACCACATGGAATGATATGTGGTGCACTCGGGTTCAGAAAATGTTCACCCGAGAAAGCTTCACCATCGCAGATTGAGCCATTGTTCGGCGGCTGGCCGAGCGGGTATAAACCGCGCTCGTCTTCGGGCTCGCGTGGCCCAGGATCGCCATCACCTCGTGCTCGGTACAGCCCGCTTCGGCGAGCAGGGCGCCGGCGGCTTTTCGTACGCCGTGGGCTGACAGTCCGGTCAGCCCGGCTTCCTTGGTCCAGTCCTGCATCTTGTTGCCCATGCCGGCCGGCGTGAACGCCCGGCCGAAGCTCGTGAGCAGGAACGGCGTGCGCGGAACCTTGTCCCTGCCGATGATCGACACGCGGTTTGCCGCCGGGCCAGCGAGGGCCTTCTGCAATGGCGGCTGAATCGGGATCGTCACCAGCCCTTTCGACTTGGCCTGACGCCATGTCAGAAACTCCATTCCAGCCGCGCCCTCGATATGCTCATGGCCGAGCTGCACGAGGTCGGAGCGGCGGCACGCGGTGAAGATCAGCAACATCATCGCGAGATGGGCCTGTGTTCCGAACGGATGCACCTTGATGAAGCGGCGCAGGTCGCGGCTCGTCCACGGCGTGTGGCCTTCCGTGGTGGCGCTCAGCCACCCGATGCCGGCGGTGGGGTCCGTATCTGCGAGCCCGGCCTCGATGGCCCAACGGTACATGGCGCGCAGGGTCTTGAGCAGGTTGTTCGCGGCGGCCGGCGTGGCTGCTCGCGCCTCGATGATCTTGCGGATGGCTCTCGCAGGGATGCGGAACGCATGCCGGTCTCCATGCTCTTGGGTGACCTTTGTGAGCACGGCTGTGCGCTGGCGGAATGTGGCCTGCGCCAGGTGGCCGCTTTCGAGGCGCACGAGCATGGCCGCTGTGAAGCGCTGGGTGAGCCATTCCAGTGATCCGGCGGGCGCGGCGTCGCCGGCGTCGGCTTCCACCTCGAGCTCTTCTCCTCTGCGCAGTGCATGGTAAGCGTCGAGGAACTCCTTGGACCCGGGTTTTCCGGGCAGGGATCTCGTCACGCCGGCGCAGCGGTACCGGTAGCGCCATGAGCCGTCGCGCCGTCGCTCGCGCATCACGTAGGGCAGGGCCACGCGCATCTCAGTCTCCGATGAAGTCATCCCACCCTCTCACTTTTCCCGTGGTGGCCCGTGATTCGTCCACCTTCTCGGTGATCACCTCGACCACGCCGCCTGGCTTGGTGATGATCCGTGTCACGTCGAGGCCGCACGCTTGGGCGGCCCTGACCGCCCGGGCGATGGCGGCGTCGGTCGTCTTCCCCCTGGTAGCGGCTTCGGGCATCAATTGGGTTCCTTCCCCGGCGGCGGGCTCAGTGGGCTTGCGATGTTGTTCCAGCCGGCAGCAGCGGCATGCTGTGGATTCGAGGCGCCCGCGCTCGCCCAAGGCCCGCACACTCCACAGGCGCACTCCAGCCTCACGAGAAGGCGCAGGTCGCACCGCAATGTGATGCGGTGGCCCATCCGTTGCTTCGAGCCGCCACAGGCGGGGCAGGCTCCGGTTATGGTATCGGGTGATGCGTTCATGCTGGCTTCCAGAGGGGCTCGACAGGGCGGGGCGCGTCTGGCTGTGCGGGCAGCGGAGTCCAGTGGGTGTGATAGCCAGGCCAACCGCCGACCATGAATCGCGCGGCCGGTGTTTCGCAGTGTTGGGCGTGGGTGTAACACTCGACCGTCTGCCCGAGGTCGAGGGGGCTGCCGACATAGGGCGACTCTCCCAGCCATTCTCCGTCCCTCCAGCACCACCACAGCACGTCGCCGTTGTCCTCGTGCCAATCATGGGCCGGGCGGGGCGTCATTGCGGCGCGAGCCTCGCCGGCCAGCCGCATGGCGTGGTCGGATGCCTCCTGCTGGGTCGCGTATGTTCCCCGGAGGCTCACCTCGTAGGTGCTGACCGTGCCGTCGCGGTTCTGGCGTGTTGTGAAGCTGCTGCTCATGCGGCGGCCCTCATCGCGTGCCCGCCCCACTGATCGGCCATTGCCTCGGCGATGCCGGGGAAAAACCGCGAGCGCTCGCGCCAGCGGTCGGGGCCCGGCGGCATGCGGTGCACCCGCGCCTCGCGGCCGGCGACGATCTCGGTGGGCCGCAGCGGCGGCAGGTTCTTGAGCCACAGGCAGGTGCGCTTGCTCTCGCCATGCCCGAACTGCCACGGCTGCACGCTCTGCGCCGGCGGCGCGTAGTTCACGATGCGCTCCTTCGCGTGCCGGTGCATCACCGGGTTCTCGACCGCGATACGCTCGATGGGAGCATTCCATAAGGCGGAGAACAGCGCGGCGCCCTCGTCCAGCTCCGCCCACATCTCGGCGCGCGTGCGGCCCGCCGGCGGCTTCGAGAGCCACCGCACGCCGCTGTTGCACAGCCGGGTGCAGGGCGGATGCGCGACGATGAGCAGATCCCAGCCATCGCCCAGCAAGCTCCGGGCATCGCCGACGATATGCTTGTTGGAACGGTCCTCGGCCGGCAGCAGGTCGCAGGACCATGCGTCATGCCCGCGCTCCGCGAAGGCACGGCGCACGATGCCGGAGAACTCGCAGGCGACGAGCACGCGCATCTCCCTCATGCGAGCCCCCAGAGGCAGAGCCGCGCGAGCAGCAGCCAGCCAAGCGCGCCGAGGGCGCCCGCCAGCAGGTACGGGCGCAGGCCGGCGAGCTTGCGCCCGAGCGCCTCGACCGCGAGCCAGAGCAGCAGCGCGCCCACGGCAGCGCCCGCGCATGCTGCGAAGATCCACGGAAGCGCGGCCATCACCGGCCCTCCCTCAGCCCCGCGCGATGCCGGGCGATCTCCGCGCGCATGCGGGCGATGGTGTGGAGTTCGACGGACAGCCGGTGTTCGGCCTCGAGGGCGACGCGGTCCGCCGCCTCGAAGACAACCTCGGCCGCGACGGTGAAGCCGCCATGGGCGTGCATCATCCCGTCATGGATCAGCCCGGCCACCCGGGCGGAGGGCTCGCCGATCTTCATCGCGCGGCCCGCCCGGTCGTGCGGCTGGCGGGGACGTAGCGCGCCGAGCCATCGGCGGCGGTGACCATGCGCAGGGCCGGCAGGCCCTGGGGGTGTTTCAGCGCGAGGATGGCAAGGCTTGCGAGCGAAGGGCTCGGGCTGGCGGCGCCCGTCAGGATGGCGCGGGCCTCAGATCTATGGCGGTGGGGATCGTGCGGCTTCAACAAGGGAACCTCCATGGCAATTTCCGAGGAGGCTAGTACGGATTTTTCGTATCGTCGATATCAAAATACGGAAAATCCGTAATTTGTTGACGTTCCAGCTTTCCGGCGTAATATGAACAAAAGTGGAACACACCGTGGGGATTCGTAAATGGAAGCGCGCGCAATGGGTCGCCTCGACATGCTCCTGCGCCTTCGCAAGGCGACCGGACTGTCGATGGACTGGTGGGAGTGCCTGACTCAGGACTTGTCGGAAAGCACCTTGGCGAGATTGGTCGCCAGGGCGGAGATGTCGCCAAAGTAAATGTAATCGAGGGAAACGCTGTATTTTTCCCTCAGCCTCTTGGCGCCATCAAGCGAAAGCCGCGAGAGCCCCGTTTCCCAGTTGTTGTAGGTGCTTCCACTGACTCCGAGCGCAGTCGCCATCTGCGACTGCTCGAGCCCGAAATGGTTACGCACCGCCATCAGGCGCTTGCCGATATCCTGGTGCGGGTGGCTCTCAGGGGATCTCTTCATGCCTCAAGATATGCCCTTGCGGTGCCAGATCGGCCATTGGCATCTTCCCAATTGACGATTTACGGAAAATTCGTATCTTCGCCATATGAACCACGCGCAGAACATCGTTGAAGAGATCGGCAGGGAGCGCCTCAGGTCAGCTCTCGGCGTGTCGCAGCAGTCCATCAGCGACGGCCTCTCTGCCGGGCGGTTTCCCGCGCGCTGGTACCTGATCGTTCGCGATCTCTACGCCGCACAGAGCGTCGGCGAGCCTCCCCTTGAAGGCTTCGCCTGGAAGGAGGTCGCCGCCTGAGGTTTTCCGGAAGCGCGCCGGCGTCGGGGTGAACGCGCTCTCCAGTCTCCAGTGCCCCGGCTTCATTCATGCACATCCCTTCTCCGCTACACCCTGCACACCCGGGTGCGGACGGACAAGGAAACAGCCTCCGGAGGTTTTCCCATGCGCCCGCAGCGCCCCAATTCCTTCCACGCCATGCTGGCCGACCTG
>NZ_QRGC01000005.1 GCF_003448965.1 Oceanicella sp. SM1341 | reverse complement strand
GGCTGGGGCGCTTCGGCATCGCGATCTGAGGGGGCGGGCATGACACAATCCCCCGGCCCCCCGCGCGAGAGGGAAAAACCCATGCGCCTCGACCGCACCGTGAGCGTCGGCAACCTGATCTCCATCGGCACGATGATCGTGGTGGTGACGGCGACCTACGCCACCATGCAGGCGCGCATCGGTGCGGTGGAGGATGCCGGCGCCGAGCGCACCCGCCGCGTCGAGCAGCTCGCCGACCGCATGCGCATCGCCGAGATCACCGCCGCCGGCGATCGCCAGAAGCTCGACAACATCCTCGCCGCCATCGGCGAGCTCAAGGCCAGCATCGAGGCCCGCGGTCGGTAGGCCCGGCGCCGCAACTGCCGCGCCCATCGCTCCCCCGGAGATCCCCCATGAGAACATCCCCAAAAGGCGTGGCCGCCCTGGCCGCGCACGAGGGCCTTGTGCCCGCTCCCTACCGCGACACGAAAGGCACCTGGACCTTCGGCATCGGCCACACCGCCGGGGCAGGGGGGCCGGACCCCGGCGCGATGCCCACCGGCATGCCGGCCGATCTAGACGCGGCCATCGCCCAGGCGGTGGAGATCTTCCGCGCCGATCTCGCCCTCTGCGAGGCGCGCGTGCTGGCGGCGGTCGCCGTGCCCCTTTCGCAGCACGAGTTCGACGCCCTCATCTCGTTCGACTTCAACACCGGCGGCATCACCCGCGCGCGGCTGGTGGAGCTGCTCAACGCCGGCGACCGCCGCGGCGCGGCCCTCGCCTTCGACAACTGGCACAAGCCGCCCGAGATCATCCCGCGCCGCGATGCCGAGCGGGAGCTGTTCCGTGCCGGCACCTATCCCGAGAAGCCGGTGCCGATCTGGCGGGCGGACACCTCCGGTCGCCTGCAGGGCGTGCTGCGCGTGATGCCCGTGCCCGAGTTCCTGGCGCTGGTGGAGCCCGAGCCGGCCGAGCCTGACCCTGACCCCGAGCCGGAGCCGCCCGCGCCCCGGCCGTCCCTCTTCGCCCGTATCCTCACCTGGCTGACAGGAGCCTGACATGCACACCATCCTCAACGCCCTCGCGCCCGTGGCGCTCGAGCTCGCCGGCACGCTCGCCTCGGTGCTGGTCGCCTGGCTCGCCCTCGTCGCAAAGCAGCGCCTCGGCCTCGACATCGAGGCAAAGCACCGCGCCGCCCTTGATGCCGCCATCATGACCGGCGTGCGCCTGGCGCTTCGCCGGGCCGGCGTGACGCTGCCCGCCACCGGCGCGCTGCCGGATGCCGCGCAGATCGAGACGGCGGTCAATTACGTGAAGCGCTCGGTGCCGGATGCGGTGAAGAGGCTCGGCGCCTCCGAGGATGTGCTGCGGGCGAAGGTGGCCGCGGTGCTCGGTGGGGCGGGGTAGGGGGCTCGACGCCCGCCGCTCCTGAGATCAGCCCCCGCCGCCACGGCGGGGGCCCGGGCTGCGCCAACAGCCCGAACCACACGGCCACATGTTGAGAAGAGACCGTGCCGACCAGGATCGAATCGAAGTGGTCGCCCGTGCCCGCGCGGGCCGCGCGACCTGACACGGATTCACCTCATGGAACAAGTGCGCGCCGCCGCACCCGTCGCCCCCTGGCTGGGCGGCAAGAGGGCCCTGCACCGGACCCTCATCGATCGCATCTCCCGCATCCCCCACAAGACCTACGTCGAGCCCTTCGTCGGCATGGGCGGCGTCTTCCTGCGCCGTCCCTTCCGCCCGCGGCTCGAGGTCGCCAACGACCGCAACGGCGAGATCGTGAATCTCTTCCGCATCCTCCAGCGACACTACGCCTATCTCATGGACACGATGCGCTTCCACGTGACCGCGCGCGAGGAGTTCGAGCGCCTGCGCCGGACCGACCCCGCCACGCTCACCGACCTGGAGCGCGCCGCGCGGTTCCTCTATCTCCAGCGCCTGGCGTTCGGCGGCAACATCGGCGGTGCCTTCGGGGTGGCGCCGACCTGCGGCCCGCGGTTTGACATCTCCCGGCTCGGTCCGCTGCTGGAGGCCGCGCACTCCCGGCTCTCAGGCGTGGTGTTCGAGAGCCTCGACTGGCGCGAGGTGCTCGCCCGCTACGACAGCCCTGACACGCTGTTCTATCTCGACCCGCCATACCTCGGCGGCGAGAACGACTACGGCAAGGGGATGTTCGCGCGGGCGGACTTCGCCGAGATGGCCGGGCTGCTCGCCGGGCTGAAAGGACGGTTCGTGATGTCGATCAACGACACGGCCGAGACGCGGGACTGGTTCGGGCGGTTCCACCTCGATGGAGTGAGCCTGAGCTACACTGCGGGCCGGGGAGCGGCAGTGGATGCCGCGGAGCTCGTGGTGGCGGATCGCGCTGTGGAGCGGGATTTGTTCGGCTGAGGCGGGGGAGCAGTCGCTAAGGATACGTGCGCCCCGCCGGCTGACGCTGGCGGGGCGTTTGTTGTCTTGGAACTGTGCTACGGGCGGGTAGCGTTAGTTTGCGGCCCATGGCATGAACGAGCGCGATGCGCAGGGAGCGGACATCGCTTCTTTTCGCTACGGGCTAGGCTGTACTGCGGACCGCGATCGGCTGCTGACCACAACCATGTCCCGCAAGATCCTAGCCACCATCTTGGCAAACCGCGAGGGGACGCCGCTGCTTTCGGGCGATCACTCCTCGGTGGCTGGCACCTCTGTGAGCCTAGGCCCGCGCCAATGAGCGAGGGGATGGCCGTCAAGATCGTGTCCGGTGGAGGGGGAGCATCCGAAATGCACGCCATGAGGAGGAAGGTTGGGGAGACCGCCGGACACGCACGAAGCAATCGGAAAGGGCTTGGTCTTGATGGCCCGGGGCTTGCAAGCTCCAGACAGAACAACGAAGCTGTCAGCCCCAAAGGGCTGGCACAGAACAACGAAGCTGTCAGCCCCAAAGGGCTGGCATTGTTCTTCAAACACGCAAGGGATGAGTGCAGGATGGCCGAGACTGCCTGTCTGGTTGGGTTGACACGCAGTCTCAGCCACCCTAGGCGGGACGCAACCGTGACCCCAGATCTGGGCAAGTCCGAGGGCGATCCGCAATTTGCAGTAAGCGAAGCCTACAGCCATGCAAAATACAGATACGGCGCGTGAATCGCACTCAGCTTACAAGGACGGCAGGTATATGGACGGCTCCAAAGCATTTTTGGTCGAAGATGAGAGCGAGGCGCTCTTCCGGAGCATCCGAGCGGAACTCCTTGATGAGTATCGTCAAGATCATGTATGGCCATGGATCATTGGCTATTCGGGAGGGAAAGACAGCACGCTCGTAGCACATCTTGCGTTTGAGATGCTCCTGTCGCTCCCGCCATCGCAGCGCAAGCGTCCCGTACACATTGTTGCGAACGATACGCTGGTCGAGAGCCCGTTAGTTGTTCAGCACATCATCGATAGCGTTGAAGAAATCGGGAACGCGGCCAACGCGTTCGGCCTTCCTATCATCACAAAGATCACTCGGCCTGCACCGGAGCAGTCGTTCTGGGTAAACTTGATTGGACGTGGTTACCCTTCCCCGAACCGGTCTTTCAGATGGTGCACCGACCGGATGAAAATCCTGCCCACCAGCCGATACATCAAAAGTCAGGTGGATGCTGCGGGACAGGCAGTTCTTCTCTTGGGTGTGCGTCGATCGGAAAGTTCCACGCGCGCAGCATCTGTGAACCGCTACGACAACGGCGAGCGGCTCAACAAGCACAATGACCTCGTCGGCTGCATGGTTTTCCGCCCGATCGTTGACCTCGACACGGATGACGTCTGGGAGTTTCTCGCACTGAACGAGCCGCCTTGGGGTGGCTCTCACCTCAAGCTGATCGGGCTCTATCGGAATGCCAGCGGCGGCGAATGTCCTGTCGTGACGTCCAAGGAGGATGCTCCCTCCTGCGGGACGACATCCTCGCGCTTCGGCTGCTGGACCTGCACGGTTGTGGAGAAAGACCGGAGCCTCGAAGGCTTTGTTGAGGCGGGATATGCAGAGTTCACCCCGCTGCTGGATTTCCGCGACTGGCTTGCATCCATCCGTAATCAGAAGGAACGGCGGCAGGCGCGCCGCCGCGATGGTCGTATTACGATCACAGATGGCGGAACTTTTATTCCTGGGCCGTTTACGCTGCAAACACGGTCCGAAATATTTGAGCGGCTGCGCGATCTAGAGAAAGTAACCAGCCAAAGCTTGATTTCGGATGAAGAAGTCGATCTCATCCATCAGCTTTGGTCAGAGGAGATCGCTGGTCACGGCAAGGTTAAGACGATGAGTGTTCGTGAGATCATAAAGGAGAAGTAGATGCCGCGTAATGTTGTTGTGCTTCTCGACAACCCAGACGGGCGCGCCATGATCAAGGATGCCTGCAAGACCAACGGCATGCTGTTCGCTGAGTTCGAAGAGCTTGTTCAGGTTGAAGTCGAGCAGACCGGGAAGCAGCGCCGCGCGGGCCTATGGGATTCATTTGACGATATCCTGGACCGTATTCAGGTGGACGAAAAATAACTCATGCATATTTCCCAGATCACGCTGCGGGATTGGAAAGCCTATACCACCGCGAACTTCGATTTCCCGGCCCCAGGAAGAGAAAAGAACATCATCCTGATCGGCGCGCCGAATGGCTACGGTAAGACGAGCCTTTTCGAGGCTATCGTGCTTGGGATGTTTGGCCGCGATGGCCTTCCCCTGGTTGCGCGCTCGCCGTTCGCCGGGGCAGACAAGGAACGTCTTGCGACGTCCTACAAGAACTTCCTGGAAAAAGCGCTTCACCGTGGTGCAACGGCGGCGGGGCGGACATCGTGTTCGGTAAAGCTGGTCTTTACCGATGAGAACGACGAACCCCTCGAAATCCAGCGAATCTGGCACTTCAGTGACTCTGGCGTCTATCGTCCTCAAGACGAAGAAATTCACATCTATGAGGGATCAACGCGCAAGGCAGTTGGACCGGGTGCGTTGCAGGGCAATGAGCGCGCCGACTGGTTCCGCGAGTACATCGCTGAGAACCTTCTGCCCTTCACGCTGGCGCATTTCTTCATGTTTGACGGCGAGCAGGTCAGCGTCCTTGCTGAACGGGAAATGTCGGCTCAGGTGCGCGCCGGTATCGAAGGGTTGCTTGGCATCCCCGTTTTGAAGCAGCTGGCGAAAGACCTTCGGTCTTATGCTGAGGTGCGACGCAAAGAGTCGCCTAATGTCTCGGACAAGACAATCGAGAAGCTGGAACTGGACCGCCATACGCTTAATTTCGAGTATGACAAGCGCGCCACACGCCTCGCCGAAATTGAGCCGACCCGCGCTGTCCTGAAGGAAGAGCAAGAGCATCTGATCCGGGAGCTGGCAAGCTTCGGCACGGGCTCGCAGGCGCTGCTTCAGGAGCAGTTTGAGCAGATCAAGAACTACGAGCGTACCATCGAAGATGGGCAGGCTCGGCTTGAAGACCTGATGATGAAGGACTTGGCTCTCGCTCTTTCGGGTTTGAGCCTTCGACAAAGCGTCAAATCCCGCCTGCTGAGCGAGGGTGTGCGCGAGCGTTGGGAAAACGGCAAGAACCAGGGTGACAGCAATCTGGAGCGGTTCCTGTCGTCGGTTGATACCGGCATGCAGGAAATCAACCCGACCCTGAGCGATGGCCAGCGGGAGGGTGTGCTGGATAGCGCCCGCAATGCCTGGGAGAAGCTCTGGTATCCGCCGCCTGACAATTGCGCGGAAGAGTATCTTCATCCGTACCTCAATGAACTTGAGCGCTCCAAGGTGATCGACCGGCTCGATGAGCTGGACGAGTTGGGTGCTCCTGCCATCGTAGAGCTGCTGAACAACATTTCAGCCAACGAGGACTCGCTCAAGCGGCTGCAAGACGAAGTGATGCGCACGGAAGCCGTTGCGCCGCATGTCGACACCAAGCGCGAACGCCTCAATCAGGTGAACAGCGACCTTCAGCAGTGCGATCAGGAAATCGGTGCGCTGAAGCGCGAGATGTCGTCCCTTGAGAGCCAGATCAACCAGAAGAACACTGAGCTGACGAAGCTTTCGGGCCAGCTTGATCAGGCGGCGCCGTCTGCCCGCCGTGCAGCGCGGGCAAACAAAGTCGCTCTCATGGTCGACGAAATTGTCGCCAAGGCTGTACCAAGTCAGATCGATGCCATTGCGGCGGCGATGACGGAGGCGCACCGCTCCATGGCGCACAAGAAGGACTTGGTTGAACGGATCGCGATTGACGAAAATTGCGATGTGAAGCTTCTCAATAGCAACGGCATGGACCTGCGTGGCTACGACCTTTCGGCGGGTGAGAAGCAGATTTTCACGCAAGCGCTGATTTCGGCCGTATCGTCGGTTTCCGGACGTGGCTTCCCCATGGTTGTCGATACGCCGCTCGGACGGCTTGATATCGAGCACCGCAAGGGCGTGCTTAATCACCTCGTGCAGCGGGAGCATCAGGTGATCCTGCTTTCGACCAACACAGAAGTGGTTGGCGACTATCTGCGCGAGATCGCGCCCCATGTTCAGAAGAAATACCTCGTGAACTTTGAGCGCGTAGGCGACATCGGCCAGTCGACGGTCAGACCTGGATACTTCGAAGAAGCGGGAGAACGCGCATGAGTATCTCCCTTGTTGAAGTGGCTGGTGCGAATTTCCGGACAGATTACGACAGCGACAAGCTGAACACGGATTTCATGGGGCGGTTGGGGATGCGCAAGCGCTATCTCCCCGCCCGTCTGGCAATTTCTCGATCTTTGGCGATCAGCGCGCCGGTTGATACCTCGGCCGATGAGTTGGAGCCGGGAAAGGTGATCAAGGGCGATACGTTGTTTGGCACCGGTACGGCGCTTTCGGTGTGGCTGTCTCTCATCGTCGAGCGCAGCGGCGAACCGGATATCGATACGAAGCGCTTGATATCGCTTGTTGGCGCGCATTGGCGACGTGGTTTGGCCAAGCTCGATGAAGAGTGGGAGCAGGCTGGGCAGGACGTCGCTCAATTCGTACGACGCCTTGTGGAAGTAGCGGAGCTGCCGACGGCAGGAGGGCGGTTGCCGTCCTCTCGTGGCAATGGAACGACTGGGACGACGTTCTCCAGCGGTGAAATCAAAGTCCTTCTCGGCGAGATCGGTGAAGATGTCGCCACTAAGGAAAAGGTCTACTGGAGCCTGAATGGCACAGGCGGGGCACCGCATGCTGCCGTCATGGGCGGTAGCGGCTCGGGCAAGACGGTGATGGCCGCAGCGATGCTGCGCGGCATTCGCGAGCAAGCCCCCGTCCCCCTCATCGCCTTTGACTTCAAAGGTGACTTGGCAGCGTTCACCGGCACGAAGGGGCAAGCGCCGCTTGGTGAGGTCTTTGACGCTCAGGTCATCGAGCCGCCGCGCATGCCAATCCCCCTGGATGTTCTCGCTCTCACCGAGAGGGATCCATTTGGCATCGACCAAGCCGCGTCTCGCTTCCGTGAGTCCTTCTCACGTTTGAAGGGCGCTAGGCTTGGCGATCGACAAAGAACCTACGTCCATGAAGCTGCGGCACGCGCTCTG
This sequence comes from Oceanicella sp. SM1341, assembly GCF_003448965.1. Lineage (GTDB taxonomy): Bacteria > Pseudomonadota > Alphaproteobacteria > Rhodobacterales > Rhodobacteraceae > Paroceanicella. The sequence goes on along the minus strand of NZ_QRGC01000005.1, from coordinate 203,625 downwards.
GCGTCGGAAAGCCCCTGCGAACTTCGCCATATCCACGATCGGCTCTTGGAGGTCTATCAGGAGCATGAAGCCAGGGAAGATGGCGCGGTCGCCAATATGGAAGAGTTGTGCCGGTTCCCGCTTTTTGAGCCGGAGATGTCTCCAGCGGAATTTTTCCAAAGAAGCTGGATCATCAAGCTTCCGCCCACCGTTGCGGAAGATAGCCGTACAATCGTGGTCAACCTGCTTCTCGACGCGCTCGATCAGTACCTGAACAGCTTGGAAGACTCAGCTGTCGGCCCCGATGGGGCTCGGGGTCTCCGCGTCCTGTGTATGGTCGATGAGGCGCACCAAATCCTTGGCACCAAGTTGCCGTCGCTTTCGCGTCTCATCCGCATGAGCCGATCCAAGGGTGGCGCGGTCATGCTGGTGTCGCAATCGCCGGATGACTTCTCGGGCGAAGAGGATGACTTCCTGGACAATATGGGCCTTGTCGCAGCATTTGCGACCAACGCCAAACCTGGGGCGGCTGCCCGTGTGCTCGGCAAGGGGGCAAACCTGACCAATCTGCAAAAGGGTCAGTGCTTCGCACGGTTTGATCAATCGACGAAGAAGATCAAGGCGTGGCGACCTGCTAGGGAAGAATGAGACGCGGGCATGGAGAAGAAGAACTCGGACTACAACCTTGAATTCTGGCGCGAGCTGAAGCGCCGAACCAAGGTTCCGCTCACCGATTTGACATTCCTGTTCTACTTGTTTTTCGGTGTGATAATTTTCAGTGGCCTCGGCGTCGTCGTTGAGGTCGCTAAATATTGGTTTTCCGGCAATCCGTTCGACACTTCATCACTATCAGGCATTCGAGCAGCCATTGCCGTCTTCTACCCCGCACTGATCGGCGCAGCGTCTTTGCAATTGGCTCTGGAGGCAGCAAAGAAGTCCGACTCGTTAATGATTGTGTTTTCCATTGCTTCTCTCTTGGTGATGCTCGGCTTTGCTGTCCTCCATGGGATTCAGGAGTTTCGTCAAGAATCTCCGATACAAGTTTTTGTTTTGTCGGTGATTTTGTCTATTTTCGGTCTCTGGATATGGACGGTTGCGAATGCTGATAATCCTGATCTGAAAACGAAGCCGCGAAGTGACGACGCTGTTGGAGGCAGTGTGGACCGCAAGCTCGGCGGAAGCACAAAAGGGTTCGTTCAATGACGGCGATCGCTTTTCCCTACGTCACAAAAGCTCTTAAGGTTCAGCAACGCTTGGGCACATTCTATGTCGCGGTCCTTCCCGCGGAGCTTCTCTTGCAGGTAGCTGCAAGCGACAGCATGCGCGCGATCATGAAACCTGACGGCGATGGTTATGAGCTTAAAGGAACGCAGCGTTTGCTTCAGGATAAGCGCCTGACCGAAATCAGCGACTACATCAATCGTGTAGATTCCGCATTTCCGAACTCAATCATCATCGCTGCCAATTACGACTTGGAGTCTGGCTTTGACCAAGGCGAGCTAGAATACATCAGCGAGGAAACCACGGGCGCTCCCGTTGATGACTCTCGTGTCTGGTCGATCGAAGAAGCTGATGATGGCTGCTACACGCTGACAATTCCCACGGCTGAGAAGCTTGCGGCCATCATAGATGGTCAACACCGCTTGTTCTCGTTCGCCCGCGCCGAGAAAGAGGCGATGCAGAGCATGGATTTGCTGTGTTCAATCTTCATCGACCTGCCAAAGGCGCTGCAAGCTCAGATTTTTGCGACGATCAACTCGAACCAGAAAAAGGTCGACAGATCGCTGACCTATGAACTCTTCGGTTACAATGTCTCGGACGAAGAAGAGACCTACTGGACGCCTGACAAACTTGCGGTGTTTTTCACCCGCAAGCTGGCAACTGATCCAGAGTCGCCGTTGCGTGGACGGATCATGGTTGCACCGAAACTTGACAAGGCGCTCCAAGAGCTCGCTGCGGAAGCAGACTGGAAGGTTTCGACAGCCGTCGTCGTCGATGGTGTGCTGCGATTGTTTTCGAGCAACCCCAAGCGCGACGCCAACGCGATGCGAAAAGGTGCAGCCAGTCCGCGCGGGGTACTCAGCGAAGGACCGAAAGATAAATCTCCACTACGAGACGTCTACATCGAAGGGAACGACGCGCTTATATTCAAGATGGTCCTGAACTACCTGAAGGCATGTGAGAGGACTTTCTGGGCGACCGCCAAACCCGATTCATTCATCTTGAGAACAATCGGCGTTCAGGCGGCATTCGACATCCTGAGACAACTGGCAGGACGGTCCTATGATGATAGGAATATCAGCGAGGACTACTTTGTCGAAAAGCTTGCGGGTGCGGGCGAAATCAATTTCGCTGAAGATCGCTTCAAGAACCCCTCTGGATCTGGTCGGACAGTTATCCGAAAAGCGATCGAAGCCGCCATATTCGTCGAGGAAGCAGTCCACTAGCGAAGAGCTATTTGCTTGCGACGAGTGACGTCATTCCAATCATTCAGGCCAAGCGTCAATTCTAAGTGCTTGCCAATGAATGTGCGTCCTGCCCAGAAGATCGGCTTGGGTTTCGAGTTCTTGAACTTTGAGGCCCAGAGACTCCGCCGTTGCTTTGAAGCCCTCAAGGGAGACCTTGTGGATGCCGCGCTCGGGCTCTTCAGGCCCGAGGCGCAGAGTCAGGTAGAGCATCCCTTGGTCTGCCAACAGCGATACAACTGACCGCAACGCCTGCTTTCGATCATCAGGGCGCACATGCATCCATACCGCGCTTGCGACTATGATGTCGAAGCACTCCCCGCGGTTGAGCATTTCCTCCAGCTCAGGAAGCCTGTCGTCACGCCAATCAATGGATAGGCCGGCATGTAGCGTTTGGGCTAGCGTGCGCATGGCCTGAGATGGTTCTACTGCAACTACGTGATGACCATGACTGGCGAACCACGCGGCATCTCGGCCTGTCCCTGCACCGATGTCGAGAACGCGCAGTTTCTCACCGGCGCGGTCGGTGGTCATGATCTTAGCAAGACCTGGATGCGCGGCCTCAAAGGTCAGTGCTTCATAGCCGTCGGCGAGGCTGCTTGCGTGTTGTTGATAGTACGTCAGTGCACGATCGTCAGGCATCTGCCCCTTAGCCTCTTTCCAAGTATTGCAGCTGGTCACGATGAGCAGGACAATACTCAACGCCGAGGCGAAGAGTAACATGGCCTGGAACGAAGTGCGAACTACAAACGACTTATGATACCAGTGCTCGCCGTCATCCGCTGATACGAAGCCGGTGGGGTAGTTGTCTTCCAGCCAATTGAGGTAGCGCTGCATGACAAAACGAAGGCGCAAGATGACGATAAACAGCGCACCGTTGCCTGCCGCAGCCAGGAACAGGAGAGCGAACTGGAAGAGCGGGAAGTCCTCAGCCCGTGAGACGCCAAACCACAGACCGCCCGTCAAGGTCATCGAAATCAGCGGAATTTGCCACATCTGCTGGTTGAGAGACCGAAAAGCCAAGTGGTTTTGTTCGAAGGCGGCGAGGCGCATGTCGTGATCAATCTGGTCTTGCGTCGGGCTCATCCGTCCTTGTGCCTTCTTTTAGGTGTCGTTCGATCGCAACATAGTGGCTCCAAACGATGATATCGATGGCGTGTTTCCTCGGGCCCAGCATCAATACGCTGGCGCAGATCCAAACCGCGCGGGGTTCATTGCTGTGAGGTCCAAGCAGTGAGAGCGAAATCTCCCTCTTGGTCAGGGTTCCATGGGGCACGACGGCTCAATGATCGATAGGAGCGTTCCAAGGAAGGGCAGCGCGACAGTTCCTATGAAATCGCCAAGGGCCTGGGGGAAGACCAGCGTCCGGGAAAAGTCGACGAGAACACCTGAAGCTCGTCCCTAAAGACCCGCAAAGGCCATGCCCATTGTCTGCGCATCTCTCCCCCCTGCGATGTCGAAGCGAGTGTCTGGTGTCTGCGCTTTTCTCCCACCGCGTTGCTACACTGGCGTAAGTCCGCTCACCGCCCTTCTTGCCGGGCAGAGCGCCATTCTGCACCTGGATCGCCTTCGGACATACCCTGCTCGGCGTACGAGTCGCGTAGAGCTCAACCTGTCGACCCGAAAGCGTGTGTCAGATTTGTGCCAACATACCTCGCAAAACTGAGCGCCCGCATGCACAAGCGCTCACGTGAACTGAGCGTCCACGAATCAATGTTCTCTAGCAATTTCATGAGGATGAATGGTGCTGCCGGAGAGATTTGAACTCTCGACCTCTCCCTTACCAAGGGAGTGCTCTACCCCTGAGCTACGGCAGCTTCGGGGGGCCTTTTAGCGGATCGGACGGGGAGTGCAAGCGTTATTCTGGACCCGATGTGTGCCATGCGCTAAAAGCCGCTCATGACGGAGGACGAGAGCAGCAGGACGGGGCCCCGTGGCGGGCCCGCGCGGGGCAAGCCGGCGGCCGCCGGCAGCCGCGAGGAGCGACTCGCCGCCGCCCTGAGGGCGAATCTGCAGCGGCGCAAGGCACAGGGCCGGGCGCGCGCCGCCTCCGATGACAGCAACGACACGGACGAAGAGACCTGAGCACGGGTCCGGACGAGAGGCAGGCCAGACATGGACAAGATCATCGTGACCGGGGGCAAGCCCCTGAACGGCGAGATCGTGATTTCCGGCGCGAAGAACGCCTGTCTCACGCTCATGCCGGCAGCACTGCTCACCGATGAGCCGCTGACGCTCACGAATGCGCCGCGGCTCTCGGACATCCGCACCATGACCGACCTGCTGCGCAGCCTGGGCTGCGAGGTGGCGGCGCTGCAGGCCGGCAAGGTTCTGGCGCTGGGCGCAGAGCGAATCGCCTCCACCCGGGCGGATTACGAGATCGTGCGCAAGATGCGCGCCTCGATCCTGGTGCTCGGGCCGCTGCTGGCGCGGGAGGGGCATGCGGAGGTGTCGCTGCCCGGTGGGTGCGCGATCGGCGCGCGGCCGGTGGACCTGCACCTGCGCGGGCTCGAGGCGCTTGGCGCCGAGCTCGACCTGCGCGACGGCTACGTGCACGCGAAGGCGCCGAACGGGCTGAAGGGTGCCGCGTTCGAGCTGCCCTTCGCCTCGGTGGGCGCCACCGAGAACCTGCTGATGGCCGCCACGCTGGCCAAGGGCACCACGGTGCTGAAGAACGCCGCGCGCGAGCCGGAGATCGTCGATCTCGCCCGCTGCCTGCGCGCCATGGGCGCGCGGATCGAGGGCGAGGGCAGCCCGGAGATCACCATCGAGGGCGTGGAGCGGCTGCACGGCGCCACCCACCGCGTGGTGGCCGACCGCATCGAGCTCGGCACCTACATGCTGGCCCCGGCCATCGCCGGCGGCCGGGTGGAGCTGATCGGCGGCGAGCGCGCCCTGCTCGGCGCCTTCTGCGACAAGCTCGAGGAGGCGGATATCGCGGTGGAGGAGACCGGCCGCGGTCTCGCCGTGAGCCGGCGCAACGGGGTGATACGGCCGCTGCACGTGGTGACCGAGCCCTATCCGGGCTTTCCCACCGACCTTCAGGCCCAGATGATGGCGATGCTCACGCTCGGTGCCGGCGAGAGCCTGCTCGAGGAGCGGATCTTCGAGAATCGCTTCATGCACGCGCCGGAGCTGCTGCGCATGGGCGCGCGCATCGAGGTGCACGGCGGCACGGCGAAGGTGACCGGGGTGGAGGGCCTGCGCGGCGCGCCGGTGATGGCGACCGACCTGCGCGCCTCGGTGAGCCTGATTCTCGCCGGGCTCGCCGCGGAGGGTGAAACCACGGTCTCGCGCGTCTATCATCTCGACAGGGGCTACGAGCGCCTCGAGGACAAGCTCCAGGCCTGCGGCGCGCAGGTGGAGCGCGTGAAAGGATAGGGCAGGCGATGAGCGGCGACGCGAAGTTCGAGGACGCGGGCGAAGGCCCGCTGCGGCTGAAGGCCGAGACGGCGGAGGACCTCACGGTCATCTCGGCGCTCGCACAGGATGCCGTGACCACGGTGGGCGACGTGGCCTTTGCCCGGCGCCACCACCGGCTGGCGCTGCTGCTCAACCGCTTCCGCTGGGAAGACCGCGTGGCCGCGGAGCGCGCGGGCCGGGCCTACGAGCGGGTGCGCAGCCTGCTGGTGGTCGAATCCGCCCTCGCGGTGCGCTCCAGCGGCCTCGACACCGCGCAGAAGGACATGGTGCTCTCGCTGCTGTCGCTCTCCTTCACGCCGTGCGAGGACGGGGCGGGCACGCTCACCCTGTGGCTGGCCGGTGATGGCGAGATCGCGGTGGAGGTGGAATGCCTCGACGTGAGCCTCACCGACGTTACCCGCCCCTATGTAGCCCCCTCCGGCAAGGCGCCGGGCCACGCGGACTGAGCACCAGCCCCGTTTCGCCGCTGCGCCCCGGGCCGGAACCCGGCTCCGGCGGAGGCGCGTGCCTCCTTGCGAGGGGGCAACCGCTCTTCGAAGCTGCGGGGGATCGGGCGCAAGCTGGCGGCGCGACGTGCCTCCGGGGGCAGTCGCGCGCTGCCAGGGCTTCGCGGCCGTGTCCCCTGCGGAGCAGGGTGCCGGCCGAGCCCACGCCCCCGGCGGCGATGAGGGTTCCGCCGTGTCGCTCTGCGCGGGAGGCAGGTAGTGCCTGACGGGATGTCCGCCGCGTCCGGGGGGGTGCAGCGCGGGTCGCCCGCGAAAGGCCCCCCCGGCGGCGCTGCACCTCCACCCCCGGCGTTACCGCGGGGCGGGAGCGGCTCGGGGGCATCGAGCCCCCTCTCGCCGCTGGCCGCAGGCGCGGCCGGTTCCGCCTGGTGCGGAGGGCCCGCAGGGGCCGACGCCGGGCCGGAGGCGGGGGGCGCAGCCCCTCTCCGACGGGTCGGCACCCCCGTCAGGGGCACGCGCGCCGCTTGAGCCGTGGGGGCGGCCGGGGTAAAGCGGGTCAGTGCCCTGCCAGTGAAAGTGCCCGATGCCGTCCTTCCTCGACACCTCCGCCGACGATTTCCCCACCCGCTTCCGGCAGTTCCTCGCCACCAGGCGCGCGGTGGAGGAGGATGCCGATGCCGCCGTGGCCGGCATTCTCGCCGATGTCGCGGCGCGGGGCGACGCCGCGGTCATCGAGTACACCGCGAAATGGGACCGGCTGACGCTCACGCCGGAAACCCTCGCCTTCTCCGCCGCCGAGATCGACGCCGCCATCGCCACCGTGCCGGCGGCGGAGGCCGAGGCGCTCGCCCTCGCCGCCGAGCGCATCCGCGCCTACCACGCCCGCCAGCTGCCCGGCGAGGAGCGCTGGACCGACCCCGCCGGCGCCGAGCTCGGCTGGCGCTGGACCCCGGTCTCGGCCGCCGGGCTCTACGTGCCGGGGGGGCTCGCCTCCTACCCCTCGTCGGTGCTGATGAACGCCATTCCCGCCCGCGTGGCCGGGGTGGAGCGGCTGGTGATCTGCGCGCCGACGCCGGATGGCAAGGCGAACCCGCTGGTGCTGCTCGCCGCCCGGCTGGCGGGGGTCGACACCGTCTACCGCATCGGCGGCGCGCAGGCGATCGCGGCGCTGGCGCATGGCACGCAGACCATCGCGCCTGTCGACAAGATCACCGGGCCGGGCAACGCCTTCGTGGCCGCCGCCAAGCGCCGGGTGTTCGGCCGCGTGGGCATCGACATGATCGCCGGCCCTTCGGAGATCCTGGTGATCGCCGACGGCACCACCGACCCGGACTGGGTGGCCCTCGACCTCCTGAGCCAGGCCGAGCATGACGAGAGCGCCCAGGCGATCCTCGTCACGCCCGACCGCGGCTTCGGCGCGGCGGTGGCGGCCGCGGTGGAGCGCCGGCTGGAGACGCTGGAGCGCCGGGCCATCGCCGGCGCTTCCTGGCGGGACTTCGGCGCGGTGATCACCGTGGCCGATCTCGACGAGGCGGCCGCGATCTCGGACCGGATCGCGCCCGAGCACCTCGAGATCTGCACCGCCGACGCGGAGGCCGTCTGCGCGAAGGTGCGCCACGCGGGCGCGATCTTCCTCGGCGCCTGGACGCCGGAGGCGATCGGCGACTACGTGGGCGGGCCGAACCACGTGCTGCCCACCTCGGGCTCGGCGCGCTTCTCCTCCGGCCTCTCGGTGCTCGACTTCATGAAACGTACCACGCTGGCGCGGATGACGCCCGGCGCCCTTGCCGCCATCGGCCCCGCGGCCGAGACCCTCGCCATCTCGGAGAGCCTGGAGGCGCACGGGCTGTCCGTGCGCGCCCGGCTCGACCGGCTGAACCGGGAACCCGCCCCATGAGCGACCGCCTGATCGACATCGTGCTCGACGACACCGGGCTCGCGCTGCCCTCGCCGGAGGTGGAGCAGGAGCGGCGCGTGGCGATCTACGACCTGCTGGAGGAGAACAGCTTCACGCTGCCCGGCCACCAGGGCAACGGCCCCTACCGGCTGCGGCTCTCGGTGCGCGAGCGGCGGCTGGTGTTCGAGATCGAGGCGGAGGACGGCGCGCCGCTGGGCGAGTTCCACCTGTCGCTGAGCCCGTTCCGCCAGGTGATCAAGGACTATTTCCAGATCTGCGAGAGCTACTTCGACGCGGTGAAGCGCCTGCCCGCGGGCCAGATCGAGGCCATCGACATGGGGCGGCGCGGCATCCACAACGAGGGCTCGCAGATCCTGATGGAGCGCCTGGAGGGCAAGGTGGAAACCGACATGCCCACGGCGCGGCGGCTGTTCACCCTGATCTGCGTCCTGCACTACAAGGGCTGAGCCGATGGCGCCGCGGCCCCACTCGGTCCTGTTCTGCTGCGATTACAATGCCGTCCGCTCGCCGCTGGCCGAGGGGATCATGAAGAGCCTCTACGGCCACGAGATCTACGTGCAGTCCGCCGGCGTGAAGCATGACATCGAGGTGGACGGCTTTGCAGTGGCGGTGGCGGCCGAGCTCGGCATCACGCTGGAGAAGCACCGGGCGCGCAGCTTCGACGAGATGCAGGAATGGGGCGACGACCTGGGCGGCTACGACCTGATCGTGGCGCTCTCGCCCGCCGCCCAGCGGCACGCGCAGGAGCTCACCCGCTACAATGCCGTGGACGTGGAGTTCTGGCCGGTGCTCGACCCCACGGGGCTGGGCGAGAACCGCGAGGACAAGCTCTCCGCCTATCGCCAGACCCGCGACCAGATCCTCCAGCATATCCGCGACCGTTTCGGCTGAAGCGCCCCCGATGATGCGGACCGCCGCCTGCGCGGCGGATTCCTCCCGAGCTGCGGCTGGCGCCTCCGCGCGCGGGCGCGGGCGGCGAGGGGGAGCCGAGCTCCGCGCCGGGGCCTCTGGCGGCGGAGATCAGCGGAAGCGGTAGCGGTGCAGGCTCGCGCCATGCTCGCGCAGCCAGGCGCGGTGGGTGGCGTAGTCGGGGCAGATGCGGGCCACCTGGGCCCAGAAGCGCTCGGAATGGTTCATCTCGACCAGGTGCGCGGCCTCGTGGGCGGCGACGTAGTCGAGCACCTCGGGCGGGGCCATGGCGAGGCGCCAGGAGAACATCAGATCACCCCGCGAGGTGCAGGAGCCCCAGCGCGAGCCGGTGTCGCGCAGGGTGATCCGGCCCGGGGCGCGGCGCAGGCGGGCGGCGTAGGCATCGGCCGCGGGCACGAGGCGCTCGCGCGCCAGCGTGCGCAGCCAGGTCTCGGCGCGGCGGCCCGCGCCCTCGGCGGCGCCGGGCAGGGCGAGGCTGGTCTCGTCACGCTGCACCCGGCGGCCGGCGGCGGCCACGAGGCGCAGCATCCGCCCCTCCACCGGCAGGGCGGTGCCGAGCGCCACGGTGACCGGCTGCGGCGCGCGGGCGAGGCGGCTGCGCAGCCAGTCCTCCTGCCGGAGCACGAACATCCGCGCCTCGGCCAGCGGCACATGCGCGGGCAGGGTGAGATGCACCGTGCCGTCGGTGGCGGCGATGCGCAGGGTGAGGCGTCGCGCCCGGGCAAGGCGCTTCAGCCGGATGTCCACCGGCGGATCGAGCAGGGTGATGGTTTCGCCCAAGGTGACGGCCGGCCCCTTCAGCCGCGGACCGGGGTGCGGCGGGCGCGGATGAACTCCCGCACCTTCGGCTGGATGTGCTGGCGCCAGCGCGAGCCGTTGAACACGCCGTAGTGGCCGACCTTCGGCTGCACCCAGTGGGCCTTCTTCTCCGCCGGCAGGTTCACCAGCAGGTCATGCGCGGCCTCGGTCTGGCCGATGCCAGTGATGTCGTCCTTCTCGCCCTCGATGGTGAGGAAGCCCACGTCGCGGACGGCGCCGGGGTTCACCCGACGGTCGCGGTAGTCATAGGCATTGTTGGCGAGCAGGCGGCGCTGGAACACGCGGTCGATGGTCTGGAGGTAGAATTCCTCGGTGAGGTCCATCACGGCGAGGTATTCGTCGTAGAAGGAGCGGTGGGCCGAGGCGCTCTCGCCATCGCCGCGCACGAGGTGGCGGAAATGGTTGAGATGAGCGTCGAGATGCCGGTCGAGGTTCATCGACATGAAGCCCGAGAGCTGCAGGAAGCCCGGGTAGACGCGGCGCATGAAGCCCTTGTTGGGCCAGGGCACGGTGACGATCACGTTCGATTCGAACCACTCGAGCGGGTGCTCGGTGGCGAGATCGTTCGGCACCTTGGGGTTGCGCGCCGTGTCGATGGGCGAGCCCATGAGGGTGACGGAGGCGGGGCGCGCGGGGTCCGCGTCCTCGGCCATCAGGCTGGCGGCGACCATCACCGGCACGCCGGGCTGGCACACGGCCATCACCGCCGCCCGCTCGCCGCGCCGGGCGATGAAGCGGCAGAACTCGCGCACGTAGTCCACGTAATCGTCGAGGTCGAACACGCCGTCGACCAGGGGCACGTCGCGCGCGTCCGTCCAGTCGGTGATGTAGACCTCGTGCTCGGGCAGCATCGCCTCAACCGTGCCGCGCAGCAGGGTGGCGTAATGGCCCGACATGGGGGCCACCACGAGCACCGGCGGGTCGTTCCGGGCGCGGGCGACGGCGGAATCGCGCTTGAAATGCAGGAGCTTGCAGAAGGGGAGCTCCATCACCTCCTCCACCATCACCGGCACGGTGGTGCCGGAGACTTCCGTCTCGTCCAGCCCGAACTCGGGCTTGCCGTAGCGGCGGGTGGCGTTGATGAACAGCTCGATGAAGGCGGAGCCGGCCCGTGCCCCGATGCTGGCGGCGAAGGGGTTGAACGGGCTCTGCAGGGCCTCCTGGCCCAGCCGCGCCGCAAGCCGCATGGGCGAGACGGCGGCATGGGCGAGTTCGTAGGCGTGATAGAGCACTGGCGGATCCTTCTGGGTGACGCGGCCCGGACGGGCACGGCGCCTGGGGACGGGACGCAGGAAATCGCCCTGCACCCCTTGTGTTACGCGCGAAAGGTAAATACGGGTCGAAGGCGCTGCAAGTTCTATCGCCCGTCCGCCCCCCGGCGGACAGCATCTGCCGCCCGTCCGCCCCCGGCGGAAGGGCCTGGTGACTTTTTTGCCAAAGCCTTTGACAAGCCCGGGGGGCTGTGGCATGGCCGGGCGTCTTTTTTTCCACCTGCGATCAGGGGGTCAACATGCCTAATCCCGAATGGGGCGTCAAACGGGTCTGTCCGAGCTGTGCGGCCCGCTTCTACGATCTGACCAACGACCCGGCAACCTGCCCCGTCTGCGGGGGGTCCTTCAGCCTCGAGAGCCTGACCCTGAAGCGGGGCCGGGCCGAGCGGGCCGAGGCTGCGAAGCCGGCTGCCGCCGCCGCCGCTGCCTCCTCCGACGACATGGTCGATGACGTGCTCGACGATGATGATGACGACATCGACGTGGCCGATGACGACGTGCTCGACGACGACGATGACGACGATACCGTGTCCATCGAGGAGATCGGTGAGCGCGGCGATTCCGACGACGATTCAGAAAACTGAACGGAATGTCTTCCGCCGCGAATTTTCCGCTTGAACTCGCGGCGGGAGGCCACTAAACACCGCGTCACCGGAGAGACACCGGAACACTACGGGGCCATAGCTCAGTTGGGAGAGCGCTTGAATGGCATTCAAGAGGTCAGGGGTTCGACTCCCCTTGGCTCCACCACTAACCTCCAGGGGTTAGCAGACAAAAGCCTCGCTGATGCAGCGAGGCTTTTTCTTTTCCGGCTCCCGGTTTCGTTGACGCATGCGGCGCGAGGGACTAAGCCGGTGAGGCCGGTGCGCCGGCCGTAAGCGTTCAACGTCAACCAACGCGCTCAACGATCCGTCAGGGGTCGGAGCGCGTGTGCGCTTCGGCCTCGCGGAGCAGATCCGGGATGCACGCATGACCGCTGCCGCCGCCTGGCCCGCGCAGGGCCGTCTCTGGCTTCTCACCTTCATCCTCTTCGTCTCCTATCTCTGCGTGGCGATGTCGCTGCCGGTGGTGCCGCTGTTCGTCACCGGGGCGCTGGGGTTCAACAACGCGCTGGCCGGGCTGGCGGTGGGAATCGTCTTTCTCGCGACGATTCTCAGCCGCGGGCGGGCCGGCAGCCTGTCCGACAGGCGCGGGGCGCGCGGGGCCGCGCGGCTGGGCCTCGGCTGCTATATCGCCGGGGCGCTGGTGTCGCTGCTGGCGGGGCTGCTGCCGGCCGCGCCGGCGGGCGCCTTCGCGGTGCTCGCGGCCGGGCGGCTGCTGATCGGGCTGGGCGAGAGCCTGGTGGGGGTCGGTGTCGTGGCCTGGGGCATCGGTCTCGTCGGGCCCGAGCGCGCGGGCCGGGTGCTGGCCCTGGTGGGAGCCGCGCTCTACGGCGGCTTCGCCCTGGGTGGGCCGCTGGGCCTCTGGCTCTACGGGGCGCTCGGCTTTGCCGGCACCATGGCCGTGGCGGCGGTGCTGCCGCTGGCGGGGCTGTTCGCCATGGCGCTGGTGCCCGGGGTGCCGGCGGTGCCGGACGCGGCGCGGCCCTCCTTCTGGTCGCTCATGGGCACCATCCGCACCCATGGCGCCATCGTCTGCGCGCAGGGCATCGGCTTCGCCGCCATCGGGGCGTTCTTCTCGCTGCATTTCCTCGACAGGGGGTGGAGCGGCGCGGGCTTCGGCCTCACCGCCTTCGGGGCAGGCTTCGTGCTGGTGCGGCTGCTGCTGGGCGGCTTGCCGGACCGGGTGGGCGGCCTGCCGGTGGCCATCGGCTCGCTCGGGGTCGAGGCGGCGGGGCAGGCGCTGATCTGGCTCGCGCCGGGTCCGGGCCCGGCGCTGCTGGGCGCCTTCCTCACCGGGCTGGGCTGTTCGCTGATCTTCCCCGGCATGGGGCGCGAGGTGGTGCGGCTGGTGCCCGCCCATCTGCGCGGCACGGCGCTGGGGGGTTTTGCCGCCTTCCAGGACCTCGCCTACGGGCTCACCGGCCCGGTGGCCGGGCTGATGGCCGACAGGGCGGGCTACCCTGCGGTATTCCTCGTGGGGGCGCTGGCCGGGCTGGCGGGGCTGGTGCTCGCGCTGCGGCTCGCCCGGGCGCGGGCCCGGGCGGCCTGACAGGCGCAGGCGAAAGGGGCCGGAGGCCTGGCGCCCCCGGCCCCTCGTGCCGCCGTCGTGCCGGGCTCAGAGGCCCAGCACGTCCTCGATGCGGATGGGGAAGCGGCGCACCCGCACCCCGGTTGCGTGCCAGATCGCGTTGGCGATGGCGCCCACGCTGCCGGTGATGCCGATCTCGCCCACGCCCTTGATGCCGAGATCGTTCACGAAGCGGTCGTCCTCGTCGATCAGCAGCGCCTCCATGGCCGGCGTGTCGGCGTTCACCGGCACGTGGTAGCCGGCGAGATCGGCGTTCATCACCCGGCCCGAGCGCAGGTCGTGCACCGCCTCCTCGTGCAGGGCGAAGGACAGGCCCCAGATCATCCCGCCGTAGAGCTGGCTGCGCGCCAGCCGCGGGTTGACGATCCGCCCGGCGGCGAAGGCGCCCACCATGCGGCTCACCCGGATCTGGCCCAGCTCGGGGTCGACCTTCACCTCGGCAAACACCGCGCCATGCGAGAACATCGCCCGTGCCTCGGCGTTTGCCGGGTCGCGCGCGCCGCGGCCGGTGCCCTCCAGCGCCTCCAGCCCGGCGCGGGCCAGGATGTCGGCATAGGCCTCGCTGCGGCTCTCGTCGTCGTTGCGCACCAGCCGGCCGTCCCGCGCGGTGACACCGGAGTTGCCGGCGCCGAAGAGCGGCGATTCGGGGTCGGCGGTGGCGAGCTCGGTGAGCCGGGCCACCACGTCGCGCCCCGCCGCGTGCAGCGCGCCGCCCGCGGTGGCGGTGTGGCCCGAGCCGCCGGCGATGCCGCCGTCCGGCTGGTCGGTGCTGCCGGAGCGGAACTCCACCTGGTCGATGTCCAGCCCCAGCCCGTCGGCGGCGAGCTGGGCGAGCGCGGTCCAGGCGCCCTGGCCCATGTCGGCGCCCGAGGTCTCCACCAGGGCCGAGCCGTCGGCGCGCAGCACGGCGCGCGCCTCGGCCTGGAACATCGGCGCGGGGAAGAGCGCGCTGCCCATGCCCCAGCCGGTGAGCAGGCCGTTCTCGTCGCGCATCTGGCGGGGGGCGAGCGGCCGGCCGGCCCAGCCGAAGCTCTCGGCGCCGCGCATGTAGCAGGCGCGCAGCTCCTTGGCCGAGTAGGGCTTGCCGGAGATCGGGTCGGTCTCGGCGTAGTTGATCAGCCGGAAGGTCAGCGGATCGAGCCCGGCGGCCTGGGCCGCCTCGTCCATCGCGCATTCCAGCGCGGCGGAGCCGGAGGCCTCGCCGGGCGCGCGCATCGGCCCGGGCGTGCCCGTGTCCATGCGCATCGCGTCGTGCCGCGCGAGGATGGCCGGGCTCGCGTAGAGGTTCAGCGAGGCATTGGCGGCCGGCTCGATGAAGTCGTCGAAGGTGCTGGTCTCGGAGACGGCGTGATGCTCGAGTGCCGTGAGGCGGCCCTGCGCGTCGGTGCCCAGCCGCAGGGTCTGGCGGGTGGCGCCGCGGTGGCCCACCGGCCCGTACATCTGCGCGCGGGTGAGCACCAGCTTCACCGGCCGGCCCAGCATGCGCGCGGCGAGGATGCACAGCACCTGCGGCCCCGCGAGGATCGCCTTCGAGCCGAAGCCCCCGCCCAGGAACGGGCTGCGCAGCGACACGTTCTGCACCGGGATGCCGAAGAAGGCGGCGAAGCTCGCCTGGCTCATCGCGATGGCCTGGTTGGGCATGTCGATGGAGAGGTGATCGCCGTCCCAGGCGGCCACGATGGCATGCGGCTCCATCGCGTTGTGGTACTGCGCGGGGGTCTCGTAGCCGGTCTCGACGATCTGGCTCGCGGCGGCGAACCCGGCCTCGAGATCGCCGGTCTCGGCGCGGCCGGGGGCACCCACGCCCACCATGGGGGCGGGCTCGGGCAGGCCGTTCCCGAAGCCGATGCGCGCGGCCTCGGCCTCGTAGCGCGGGGCTAGCAGGCGGGCGCCCTCGGTGGCGGCCTCCAGCGTTTCGGCCACCACCACGGCGATGGGCTGGCCGGCGTAGCGCACCCGGTCGTTCTGCAGCGCGTCCATGCGGAAGCTGAAGGGCAGGGTCTTGCTGTCGGGGTCATGCGCCAGCGCGGGGCGGTTCTGCGGCGTGATCACCTCCACGACGCCGGGATGCGCCTTCGCGGCCTCCACGTCGAGGAAGCTCACCCGGCCGCGGGCGATGCTGCTCACCGCCAGGGCGGCGTGCAGCAGGCCCTCGGGGTGGGTGTCGGCGGCATAGGTGGCCGCGCCGGTCACCTTCAGGCGGCCGTCGCGGCGGGTCATCGGCTGGCCGCTGTTCGAGCCGTGCCGCACCGGGGCGGCGGGATAGGGAAGGGGCTCATTCATCGGCGGAACTCCCGTTGTCTGTCGCGAAGGCGGAGCCGGGCAGGGCGGGCATCCGCGCGGGCGTGCCGGCGGCGGCCATGCTCAGCGCCCGGGTGACCACCCGCTTCGCAAGCGCGATCTTGAAGGCATTGTCGCCCGAGGGGGCGGCTTCGGAGAGGGCGGCCTCGGCGGCGCGCTCGAAGGCGGCGCGCTCGGGCGCCTCGCCCTCCAGCACCTCCTCCGCGGCGCGGGCGCGCCAGGGCTTCGCCGCCACGCCGCCCATGGCGATGCGCGCGGCGGTGATGCGCCCGCCCGACAGCTGTAGCGCCGCCGCGGCGGAGACCAGCGCGAAGGCAAAGGAGGTGCGCTCACGCAGCTTGAGGTAGCGGGCATTGGCGCGGAAGCCGGCGGCGGCGGGCGGCAGCAGCAGCGCCGTCACCATCTCGCCCGGCGCCAGCACCGTGGTGCGCTCCGGCGTGGTGCCGGGCAGCAGGTGAAACTCCTCCAGCGCCAGCTTGCGGCGGCCGAACGGGCCCTCGATCTCCACCATCGCGTCGAGGGCCGCGAGGGCGACACAGAAGTCCGACGGGTGGGTGGCGATGCAGGACGGGCTCCAGCCCAGCACGGCATGGGTGCGGTTCTCGCCGCCCGCGGCGTCGCAGCCGGTGCCGGGGGCGCGGCGGTTGCAGGCGGCGGCGGTGTCGTGGAAATAGGCGCAGCGGGTCTGCTGCATCAGGTTTCCGCCCACGGTGGCCATGTTGCGCAGCTGGGCCGAGGCGCCGGAGAGCAGCGCCTCCGCCACCGCCGGGAAGGCGGCGGCAAAGCCGGGGTGCCGGGCGAGATCGGCGTTGCGCACCATGGCGCCCACGCGGTAGCCGCCGTCCTCCAGCGCCTCGATGGTGTCGAGCCCGGGCAGGCGGGTGATGTCCACCAGCCGCTGCGGGCGCGCCGCGCCGAGCTTCATGAGGTCGAGCAGGTTGGTGCCGGCGGCGAGATAGGCCGCGCCGGGTTCGGTGGCGGCGGCCACCGCCTCGGCCACCGAGGCCGGGCGCACGTAGTCGAACAGGTTCATGCGATCCTCCGGGTTTCGTCCTCGTCACGCAGGGGGCGCGCGGTCTCGTCACGCAGGCGGCGGGCGGTGCTCACCGCCTCGGCGATGCCGGCATAGGCGCCGCAGCGGCACAGGTTGCCGCTCATCCCCTCGCGGATGCGCTCGGGGTCGTCGCCGGTCTCGCCCTCGTTCAGCAGGCCCACGGCGCTCATGATCTGGCCGGGGGTGCAGAAGCCGCACTGGAAGCCGTCATGGGCGATGAAGGCCTGCTGCACGGGGTCGAGCGCGTCGCCTTTCGCAAGGCCCTCGATGGTGAGCACCTCCGCGCCGTCGAGGCTGAGCGCCAGCGAGAGGCAGGAATTCACGCGGCGGCCGTCCACGAGCACCGTGCAGGCACCGCACTGGCCGCGGTCGCAGCCCTTCTTGGTTCCGGTGAGGGTGAGCCGGTCGCGCAGGAGGTCGAGCAGGGTCACGCGCGGGTCGTCGATGGCGAGATCCTGCCGGACCCCGTTGACCGTGAGGCTGATGGACAGAGTCATGAATGCTCCGATCGGTATATATATCAGGTGTGGGTCGACGCCGGAGAGAGGTTGCGCGGCATGTGCCGCGGGCGCTTTCGTCTGGTGACCGGAACGTGCGATCCTCTGCATGGGCGGAGTCGCATCCGGCACGTGGACATGTTATACGGAGGGTGCCTCCGTTTATCAAGGGTAAAAGGAGACCTGATCGAAGAATGGGACAGGCCGAGCAGAAAACAAGCCGCAAGCCCCGCGCGGACTCGCTGCGCAACCGCGAGAAGCTGCTGCGCGCGGCGCGTGACGTGTTCAGCGCCGGCGGGCCGGAGGCGAGCCTGGAGGCGGTGGCGCGGACGGCCGGCGTGGGCATCGGCACGCTCTACCGCCACTTCCCCACGCGCGAGGCGCTGTTCCGCGACGTCTATGCCCACGAGGTGGACGAGCTGGAAGCGCTGGCCGGGGCCACCTCCTCGGCGGCAGACCCGGTGGAGGCGCTGCGCCTGTGGCTGCACGCGGCGGTGGGGATGGTGGCCACCAAGAAGGGCATGCTCGCCGCCCTCGCCCCCGCGGTGGACAGCACCGACCCGTTCTTCGCCGAAACCACCAGCCGCACCCGCGGCGCGGTGGAACGGCTGATGGCCCGGGCCGTGGCCTCCGGCGCCATCCGCGACGATGTCTCCGCGGAAGACGTCATCCGCGCGCTGATCGGCATGTGCTACACGCGTGACCAGCCGGGCTGGCAGCCCACGGTGCTGCGCCTGCTCGATGTCTTCGTCGACGGGCTGCGCACCGGCCCGAAGGGCTGAGCGCCCGGCCGGGGCCCCGAGACATGCCGCCGCGCCGCGACGGGGCGAGCGGCTCCGGAAGCCGGGCTTCCGCCGCTTCCCGGGTGGCGCGCCCGTGCGGTGCCGGCCCGTTCAGGGCACGGCGAAGCGGCGCAGCACGGTGGCGGGCCCCTGCCTGGCCTCGGTGACCAGCAGCAGGTCGCCGTCGAGCCAGACCACGTGCGGGCGCCCTCCGGCCACCTCGAAGCGCCGGAGCACGACCTGTTTCGCCGGCGAAAGCACATGCACCACCGAGCGCCCGTAGCCATGGGCGGAAACCGCGGCCAGCCGTTCGCTTCCGGGGTCCGCCACCAGCCAGCGTGCGGCGCCGGGGCGGCCGGGAAGGTCGATGCGGCCGGTTTCGGCGCCGCCGGCATCGAGCAGGCGGATCTGCCGTCCGTCGCCCCGCCAGGCGGCCCGGCCGCCGTCCGCGGTCTCGACCCCGTCGTGCCGGGCGCGCCGCTCCGCCGGGCCCGGCGCCGGGATCGACCGGGCCACGGGCGCCGTGCCGACGGGCACCTCGACCGCCGAATGCCCGCCCTCGGCGCAGGGCGCGCCCGCGGTGCAGGTCACCACCAGCGTGCCGTCCTCGCGCGGCAGCAGCCCCTCGGGGCGCCCGGGGCCCATCGGCAGCGACACGCGCTCGGTCACGCGGCGGGTGGCGGGGTCGTAGCGCAGCAGCACCGGCTCGTCCAGGAGCCCGGCAATGGCCAGCCCGCCGGGCGTGGCGGCGACCGGATCGAGCGCGGCGAGGCGCAAGCCGTCGATGCGGGTCTCCGAGAGGCAGCCCGAGCCGGTGATGCGCTCGGTCCAGCCGCAGGGCCCTCCGGGCCAGATCATCGGTGCGGCAGCGCCGAGCGCCACCAGCGCGGCGATCAGCCAGCCGGTTCTCAGCTCCATGACACGGGCTCCTCCCCTTGCCCGTCTCCCCCGCCCGGGGGCGGGGTGCGGGCTTTGCCGATATCATCCTGAACTGCTGCCCGGGCCTTCCGCCGAAACAGGGAAGGGACCGCGGACCCTGCCGTTCCGCCCGCGCCGCGGCCCGGCCTGCGCGCCGGCGAAACCCTGCGAGGATACCCCGAATCGCCCCGTCGGGCCAGATTTCGGCGACAGGGAAAGCCCCGCCGCCGGCGCTGCGCTGCAGCAGCCCGGCGCGGACAGGCCGCGGGCGTGGCGCGCCACGCTACTCGGCGGCGACAACCAGCGGATCGGGCGGCGAGATCGCCTCCTCGCACATCCGGTCGAAGGCGATCACGGCGTATTCCTCGGCCCGCGACAGCGGCGCCTGGCGGAACATTCCGGCGTTCATGTTGCGCTGCACGGCGGTGATGACCTCGAGATCCTCGGTGATGATCTCGGCCGACCAGGCGGCGGAGCGGCGGTTTTCCTCTTCCTTCTCGGGCGAGATGTCCTCGAAGAAATACCAGTTGATGTGGCGGATGCGGCCCGGGCCCAGCGGCTCCACCGTGGCGATGGAGGAGCCCCAGTCGTAGAGGTTCAGCATCAGGAACGGGAAGCGGTAGAGATAGGTGCCCTGCGTGGCGTCGGGGCTGCGGGCGGGGGCGTGCAGGTGGAAGAACCTGTCGCGCTCGTGGACGTCGATCTGGTAGCGGTCGATGTCGAGGGTGGAGCACAGGCCGGGGTGCATGGCCCGGCAGTGGTAGCACTCGAGATAGTTCTC
This sequence comes from Oceanicella sp. SM1341, assembly GCF_003448965.1. Classification (GTDB taxonomy): domain Bacteria; phylum Pseudomonadota; class Alphaproteobacteria; order Rhodobacterales; family Rhodobacteraceae; genus Paroceanicella. The sequence goes on along the minus strand of NZ_QRGC01000005.1, from coordinate 183,851 downwards.
GCCGTAGATCTTCCAGTCGACGTCGACCACGCGCTCCTTCTTCGAGAAGTAGTGCTGCTTCTCGAGCGGGAAGGGAGCGGCGAAATCGGCCACCGGGCCGAGCCATTCGGTGACGCTCGGCCCGCCGCGGGCGATGCGCACGAAGACGAGGCCGCGCCATTCCTCGCAATCGGCCTGCATCAGGCCCCACTCGGTGGGGTCGAACACGGTCTCGGGGCCGAAGTTCACCGCCCGGTGCAGCCGCCCGTCACGCAGGTAGCCCCAGGAGTGGTAGGGACAGGTGACGAGCCCGCCGCAATGCCCGCTCTCGCCGCGCACCAGCTCGGCCGCGCGGTGGCGGCAGACGTTGTGGAAGGCGCGCACCACGCCGTCGTCGCCGCGCATGATGAAGAGATTGTGCCCGGCCAGCGTGCCGGTGACGTAATCTCCCGGCTCGGGCAGCCGCGCGGACCAGGAGAACAGCAACCAGTTCGTCTCGAAGATCATCCGGCGCTCGGTCTCGAACCGGGCGGGGTCGGTGTAGGCCGTGGCAGGCAGCGACCAGGCGGCGTCATTCCCAAGCATCATGATCAGCGCTCCGAAAAACCCGTGTCCCGTCACGCTATTGAAATTGCTTTGCGGTGCAAGGCGAAGTTTTCGGGCGATGAATATTTGATCGGAGGGTCAGGTTTTCACCGACCCCCGCAGTATTCGGCGCCCTCAGCGCAGCGAGGCGAGGTAGCCGGCGGTGAAGCGGGCATAGCCCCGCTCGGTGACGCGCAGGCGGGAGGCGATGATGCGGTTGAACTCCGGCAGCTTGTGGAAGGGCACGGAAGGGTAGGCGTGGTGCTCGGCATGGAAGGGCATGTTCCAGGCCAGCAGGCGCACGGCCCGGGTGGTGTAGGTGGTGCGGGTGTTCTCGAGCATGTTGGCCACATACGCGCAGCGGCCATGCTCGGCGAGCAGGTAGAGGCGCAGGAAGGGCTGGCCCAGCAGCGCCGGCACCGCCCAGGCCCAGAGCAGCAGCGCGGAGCCCGCAAGGGCCGGGAGCAGGGCGGCGAGCGCGTAGCCCGCCAGCATCAGCCGTGCCTCGCGCCGGATGCGGGGCAGGGCGCGGGCGGGCACGTAAGGGTCGTCGCACCGGCCGGCGGCATTGCGCAGGAGCAGGCGGACGGCGCGGGCCCAGGTGGGCAGGCCTGAGACATGCAGCGCCCAGGCGGCGGGGGTGGCGGGTTTCGGCTCGGCCAGCTCGGGGTCGTTTTCCGGGTCCTGCGTGAAGCGGTGATGCGCGAGATGGAAGTAGCGGAACCACTCGGGCGGCAGCAGCAGCAGCCAGCCGCAGGCGCGCGCCACCGTGTCGTTCAGCCAGCGGCTGCGGAAGGGCGTGCGATGGGTGGTCTCATGCAGCAGGCTGAAGAGGAAGACGATGAGCACGCCCTGCGGCAGCATCAGCAGCGGCCAGAGCGGCACCCGCAGCCCGATGAGCGTGCCGAGCCCGGCGATGGCCCCGGCATGCAGCGCCAGCCGGGCGAGGCCGGCGCGGTCTGACGTCTCGGTGAGCCGGGCACGCTCCTGCGGCGTGAGCGATGCGACGAGGGCGCGGTGGTCCATCTCCCCCTCCCGTGGTGGCGGTAGAGGGGCAGCCTCGCACGGGCGGGGGCGGGATGTCGACCGGGGCGCGGGACGAAAAACGCCTGGGCGGGGGCATCGAGCCCCCGCCCGGGCGTGTCACCGCTGCGCGGTTTCCGGTGCCCGGCCCGGGCCCGGGTGCAAGGCTCAGCCGAAGACGCGGGCGAAGATCGTGTCGACGTGCTTGGTGTGGTAGCCGAGGTCGAACTTCTCCTCGATCTCCGCCTCGGAGAGGGCGGCGCGCACGTCCGCATCGCCCTTCAGCTCGGTCATGAAATCGGCGCCCTGCTCCCAGACCTTCATCGCGTTGCGCTGCACGAGGGTGTAGGCGTCCTCGCGGCTCACACCCTTCTGGGTGAGGGCGAGCAGCACGCGCTGCGAGTGCACCAGGCCGCGGAACTTGTTGAGGTTCGCCATCATGTTGTCGGGGTAGACGACCAGGCGGTCGATCACCGAGGTGAGGCGGGCCAGCGCGAAGTCGAGCGTGATGGTGGTGTCGGGGCCGATGTTGCGCTCGACGGAGGAATGGGAGATGTCGCGCTCGTGCCAGAGCGCCACGTTCTCCATCGCCGGCACCACGGCCATGCGCACCAGGCGCGCGAGGCCGGTGAGGTTTTCCGTCAGCACCGGGTTGCGCTTGTGCGGCATCGCCGAGGAGCCCTTCTGGCCCTTGGAGAAGAATTCCTCGGCCTCCAGCACCTCGGTGCGCTGCATGTGGCGCACCTCGATGGCGATGTTCTCGATCGAGGAGGCGACGACACCCATGGCGGCGAAGAAGGCGGCGTGGCGGTCGCGCGGGATGACCTGGGTGGAGATCGGCTCCACGGCGAGGCCTAGGGCCTTGCACACGTGCTCTTCCACCGAGGGGTCGATGTTGGCGAAGGTGCCGACCGCGCCGGAGATGGCGCCGGTGGCGATCTCGGCGCGGGCCGTCTTCATGCGCTCCAGGTTGCGCTTCATCTCGGCGTAGAAGCGCGCGAAGGTGAGGCCCATGGTGACCGGCTCGGCGTGGATGCCGTGCGAGCGGCCGATGCGCACCGTGTCCTTGTGCTCAAAGGCGCGGCGCTTGAGCGCCTCCAGCAGGCCCTCGAGATCGGCGATCAGGATGTCGGCGGCGCGGGTGAGCTGCACGTTGAAGCAGGTGTCGAGCACGTCCGAGGAGGTCATGCCCTGGTGGACGAAGCGCGCTTCCTCGCCGACATGCTCGGCGAGATGGGTGAGGAAGGCGATCACGTCATGCTTGGTGACGGCCTCGATCTCGTCGATGCGGGCGATGTCGAACTCGACGTCCTTCGCCTTCCACACCGCCTCGGCGGCGGCCTTGGGGATCACCCCGATGGCGGCCTGGGCGTCGCAGGCATGCGCCTCGATCTCGAACCAGATGCGGAACTTGGTTTCCGGCGACCAGATGGCGACCATGTCGGGGCGGGAGTAACGCGGGATCATCTGGCTCTCCGGATTGCGATGCGGCTGGCCGCGAGGTAGCAAAGCGCCATGGAAAAGGCAACCGGCGCGGCGGCGCGCTTCCTCGGGCACTGGCGGGTGGACCGGCATGTGCATGACCTCGACAGCGCGCGCACCGGGCGCTTCGAGGGCCGGGCGAGCTTCTCGCCCGTGCCCGGCGGGCTGCTCTACGAGGAGGACGGCACGCTCAGCCTCGCCGGCCTCACCATGCGCGCCACGCGGCGCTACATCTACCGCTTTCCCGGCGGGGACGAGGTGCAGGTCTACTTCGAGGACGGCCGCTTCTTCCACGCCTTCGAGGCGGACGCGCGGCGTGCCGAGGCCCTGCACCTCTGCCCGCCGGACCGCTACGAGGTGGCCTATGTCTTCGGCCCCGACCCCGACCGCTGGCAGTGCGAGTGGCGGGTGGAGGGCCCGCGCAAGGACTACCGCCTCGTCACCCGCTACAGCCGCCCGGACTGAGCGCACCCCCTCTCCGCCATCCCCGCCGCGCGGCACGCGCGGCCGGGCCCAAACCGCAGGAGACGCGCCCGCAGGGCGGGTCGACGGAGGGCGGGAGGGCCCCGTTTCGTCGCATGGCCGGCGGAGCGCGCGCCTCGCGGCGGGGACGCGCGACCGTGCAAGTGCGATTGCGGGGCGCGTGTGGCTGGTCGGTGCTGGTTGGACGGGAGCCGGCGGCTCGATCGAAGCCGGGCGCATTTTCCCCATGCCCGGGAAGCCCGGTGCAAGCCCACTGCCCGAGCGGTGAAGTGCCTCCGGTCGGTCGTCATCCGGTATGGAGCAGCAGTCGGGCGCAAGGCGGTCGGCGTGGAACGCGCGCCTCGCGGGCGGATCGAAGTCCCGGAGTGTGCACGGGTGTGCTCCGGGTTTCGCGGTCACCGGGTGCCAGGGGGGTGACGGGCCGGTGTCCGCCGGACGACTGGGGGCTGGCGAAGGCACCTTGCGTATCCGCATCGAAGCGCGCGACTTCAGGGCGGGGTGGCCACGGGGCATGGCTCGAGACCGGCCCGAGGTTCCGGAGCATGTTGCACCAGACACGGCCCGGGCCGGGAGCAACCGGCGTGCCGTCGGATCGGGCCGCCTCGCGATGTCCGTGGTCAGCGCTCGGGCGGGGAGGGAGAACGCTCCGGCATGCCGTCGCGAGCCGGGTCCTTGTCGGGCGTGCGGGCCCGATCAGGCGTCGGCGCCCTTGCCCGGCGGAGGCGGAGGGCTCCCGTGGCGCGCTGCCCTGTCGGGCACCGCGCCTTTGGGCCGGGCCGGGCGCGCGCGCCCGGCGGTCGCGCGGGAGGTCAGGCGACTTCGGCGAAGACCTCGCGCAGGGACTTTTCGAGCATGTCGAACATGTGGTCGAGCTCGGAGGGCGTGATGATGAACGGCGGGCAGAGCACGATCGCCTGGCCGAGCGGGCGGCAGATCAGCCCGTTGTCGGTGCAGCGGTTGGCGATGCGCTCGGAGACCGACACCTCGGGCCCGAAGGGGGTCTTCGTGTCCTTGTCCTTCACCGCCTCGAGCGCGCCCATCAGGCCGATGCCGCGGGCCTCGCCGATGTTGGGCAGCTCCAGGAGCGCGTCCATCCGGGCGCGGAACTGCGGCGCGAGGGCGCGCACATTGTCGATCAGCCCCTCGTTGAGGATCACGTCGATCGCCTTCAGCGCCACGGCGCAGCCCACCGGGTGGCCGGAGGCGGTGAAGCCGTGCACGAATTCCTCGATCTTCTCGGAGGCCTCCATCAGCTCGGCCGCGAGCTTCTCGCCCAGGATCACCGCGCCCATGGGGAAATAGCCCGCGGTGAGGTTCTTCGAGGAGATGATCGCGTCGGGCATGAAGCCGAAGGTCTCGCAGCCCCAGACCGCGCCGGTGCGCCCGAAGCCGCAGATCACCTCGTCGGAGATGAGCGGGATGTCGTATTTCCTCAGCACCGCCTGGATGGCCGGGAAATAGGCCATCGGCGGCACGATCACCCCGCCCGCGCCCATCACCGGCTCGGCGAAGAAACCGGCGATGGTCTCCGGCCCCTCGGCGAGGATGCGGCTCTCGAGGCTCGCGGCGAGGCGGGCGACGAAGGCCTCCTCGCTCTCGCCCGGCTGGCCCTCGCGCCAGTAGTGCGGGCATTCGACGTGCACGAACCCCTCCAGCGGCAGGCCGAAGAACTGGTTGTAGGGCTTCGCGGTCATCGAGGCGGAGACGGCCGTCACCCCGTGGTAGGCGTTGTAGCGGGTGATGATCTTGCGCTTCTCCGGGCGGCCCATCACCGTGTTGATGAACCACAGCATCTTGACCATCGTGTCGTTGGCCTCGGAGCCGGAGTTGGTGAAGAACACCTTGCCGTGCTCGAAGGGCGAGACCTCGACGAGCTTCTCCGACAGCGCCACGGTCTGGTCCGACAGCCGGCCGAAGAAGGCGTGGTAGCCGGGGAAACGGTCGTACTGGGCCTTGGCGGCCTCGGCGAGCCCCTTGTGGTCGAAGCCCGCCACCATGTTCCACAGGCCCGAGTTCGCGTCGAGATAGGAGCGGCCGTGCACGTCATGCACGTTGATGCCGGTGCCGTGGGTGAGCACGACAGGGCCGCGCGCGTGCAGCGAGGGCAGGTCGGTGAAGCCGTACATCACGTTCTCGTCGGCGCGGGCTTCCCAGGAATTCGGGGCGAACTGAGGCATTGGGATCTCCATTTTTCCGGCCCCCAATCGAGCCGATGGCCGAGGGCGCGTCAATGGTAATCCGGGGGAAACGGGCGGTGCCACGCAGAGCGCATCGCCGGAGGTATCGCGCCGGAGGCCGCGCAAGGCAGGTCGCGCCGGAGGCCGTGCGAGGCGGGTCGCGCCGGAGGCCGTGCGAGGCGGGTCGCGCCGGGGGCCGCGCGAGGCGGGTCGCGCCGGGGGCCGCGCGAGGCAGATCCTGCCCGAGATCGTGTGGGGGCATGAGTTGCCCGTGGCCACGGAGCGTCGCTGCCTTGCGGGCCGGGGCGGAGCAGGCCCGCAAGGCAGGGGCCGCACGCGGGGGCAGACCTGTGGCGCCCCCCGGGGCAGGGGGGCGGAGGTGACAGTGTCGCGCCCGCCCGCCGGCGAGGCGGGCGGTCAGCTCAGGGCGTGGCCTCGCCGAGGTCGGGGGCGCCGGCGCCGGGGGCCTCGCGGAAGGCGGTGGGGGTGCGGCCCACCTTGTTGGTGAAGATGCGGGTGAAATACGCGGGGTCCTGGTAGCCCAGGTCCTGCGCGATCTCGGAGACGCGCATGTCGGTGTAGGCGAGCTGGCGCCGCGCCTCGAGCAGCACCCGCTCCTGGATCAGCGCCGAGGCGGCCTTGCCGGTCACCTCGCGGCAGGTGCGGGTGAGATGCGTGGGGGTGACCGCGAGGGTCTCGGCGTAGCGGTCCACCTGCCAGTGCTGGCGGTAGTTCTCCTCCAGCAGGGCGCCGAAGCGGCGCATGAGCTTGCGGCGCGGGCTGTCGGGCGGGGTTTCGCGCGCCTCCATCGCCCGCATCACCCAGACCGAGAGCAGCATGGCATGCGCCTGCAGCGCCTCGGCCCGGCCCGGGCGCTCGTGCGAATGCTCCTCGGCGATGGCGGCGAAGAGGCCGGTGACCCCCGCGGGGTCGGACACGCCGTTCACCTTGAGCACCTGCGGGGTCTCGGGCACCGGCAGCGGCATGGAGGCGGGCAGGGTGACCACCCAGCCCGAGGTGCCGGGCGTGAAGGCGAAGCCGTGCACGCAGAGCCGCGGGATGAACAGCAGCGTGTGCGGCCCGAAGCCCTGCGGCTCACCGTCGATGCTCACCCGGCCGCCGCCGCGCGAAACCCAGAAGAACTGGTGCAGCCCGTGGTGCCTGTGGGCCACGAAGGACCAGTCGTAGATACGGCTGCGCGCCGCGATGGACTCGCAGTGCAGCACGTCCGGCATGTCGCCGGTGGTTTCCGCCTCGCCGAAAAGCTCGAAGCTGGGGATCGCCATGCGACACACTCTCCCATGTTCGATTTGTGCAAGTAATCGTCCGACCTCTCCTGTCGCAAGAAGCCCGGCGCAGGGGTAGATTGCACGCAAAAGGGAGGATCTTTCAATGCGTACACCCGTTGTCATCATCGGTGGAGGGCCCTCGGGGCTGCTCCTGAGCCAGCTCCTGCACCTTGCAGGCGTTGAAAACGTGGTGCTCGAGCGGCGCACACGCGATTATGTTCTGGGCCGCATCCGGGCCGGTGTCCTGGAATGGGGCACGGTGGAAATGCTGCGTGCCGCCGGCGTGGGCGCGCGGATGGACCGGGAGGGATTCGTGCACGAGGGCACGTTCCTTGCGGCGCGCAACGCGCAGTTCCGTGTTGATTTTGTCCAACGCGCCGGCAAGCCGGTGATGGTCTACGGCCAGACCGAGGTGACCCGCGACCTCTACTTCGCCCGCGCCGCTTCCGGAGGCACGGTGATCCACGAGGCCGAGGGGGTGACCCCGCACGGGCTCGACACTTCCGCCCCCTGGGTGACCTACGTGAAGAACGGCACCGAGGAGCGCATCGACTGCGAGTTCGTCATCGGCTGCGACGGGTTCCACGGCGTGAGCCGCGGCTGCATCCCCGCATCGGTGCTGCGCGAGACCGAGCGGGTGTATCCCTTCGGCTGGCTGGGCATCCTGTCGGAGACGCCGCCGGTGAGCCACGAGCTGATCTATGCCAACCACGCCCGCGGCTTCGCCCTCTGCTCCATGCGCAACGCGCACCTGAGCCGCTACTACCTGCAGGTGCCGGTGGATGCTCATGTCGAGAACTGGTCCGACGACAGGTTCTGGGACGAGCTGCGCCGCCGCATCCCCCACGAGGCGGCGGAGACGCTGGTGACCGGCCCGTCGATCGAGAAATCCATCGCCCCGCTGCGCTCCTACGTGGCCGAGCCCATGCGCTGGGGCCGGCTGTTTCTCTGTGGCGATGCCGCGCACATCGTGCCGCCCACCGGCGCGAAGGGGCTCAACCTCGCCATGTCCGACGTCCACTATCTCTCCGAAGCGTTGATCGCGCATTACCGCGACGGCGAGCCGGGCGGGCTCGACACCTACTCCGAGCGTGCGCTGGCGCGGGTGTGGAAGGCCACGCGCTTCTCCTGGTGGATGACCACCACCCTGCACCGCTTCGACGACCAGGGCGCCTTCGGCCAGCGCATCCAGGAGGCGGAGATCGACTATCTCGCGAGCTCCCCCGCCGCCCAGGCGGCGATGGCGGAGAATTACGTCGGCCTGCCGTTCTGAGGCCGGCCCTGCTTCAGCCCCGCGCCGGCTCCGCGGCCTGGCGCAGGGCGATTTCCCGGGTCTCGGAGGTGCGGCGTTCCCAGCCGCGGCCGAAGGTCTCCCAGCCGGCGAGGCTCTTGTAATAGTCGAGCCGCCGCTCGCTGAAGCGGGTGATGACGAACTCCGCCTCCATCTGCTTCACCGCGCCGAGGGTGATGGGGCCGATCTGGCCATCGGCCTCCACCCCCACGATGGATTGCAGCATGCGCGCGGCCCGGCCCACGCCCGCGTTCACCCCGAAATCGAAGGTCACGAGGTCGACGCCCAGCGGAAGCTGGTCGCAGTTCAGCGCGTTCCAGTAGAGCGCGCGGTAGATCTCGGTCGCCTCCTCCTCGGTGAGGGCGCGGACTTCCTCGCGGGTGCAGCTCTCCACCTTGCGCCAGGCGGCGAGGGTCTTGTGGGTGATACCCATGTTGGTGGCGCCGCCGGGGTCGTGCGGGTGGTCGGCATAGCCGCCCTCGTGCTGGAAGATGGTCTGCATGCAGCGCTGGAAGCGGCGCGCGCTCTTGGCCGGCGCGGCGGCGGCGGGGGCGGGCGGCGGCGGTGCCGCGGTCACCTTGCCGATCAGCGCCGCGGTCTGGCGGCCCTGCTCGGTGACGATGTCGCGCGTGGCCTGGGCGCTCTCGCGCTGGGCGTCGGCCACCAGCCCCTGCGCGCGCAGGGCGTTCATGTCCTTGGTGCGCGAGCCCTGCGAGGAGCCCAGCCAGAAGCTGATCACCGTGGCAAAGCCCGCGGTGAGCGCGCCCACGGTGATGTTCACGATCTGGAAGCGGGCCTGCGATTCCGCCGTGAGGACGATGTCGCCGATCACCAGCTGGCGCAGCACCACGAAGAACCCCACCACCACGATGGTGGAGACCACCACCGGCCCCCAGGCGATGATGCTGCCCTCCTTCACCAGGCTGGTCATGGTGTCGCGCGCGCTCTTCGTGTCGCCCAGCTCGGCGCGGAAGGTCTCGAACTGCAGGCGCATGGTCTCGAGGCGCATCTGCTGCTCGCGGGCGTCCGCCTCCGCCTCGATGCGGGCGAGGGCGAGGCGCAGCTCGGCGGCGAGCTTCGCGTCCTGCAGCTTGCGCTCGATCTCGGCAGGGTCGGTGGTGCCGAGCACGTTGCGCACCACCCCGGTCACCTTGCTCTCCACGTCGGGCAGCACGTTGTCGACGATGCGCTTGGCCAGGGAGGGCAGAACCGAGAGGGCGAGGCCGATGAGGGGTGCCATGATTGCCTCCGTCGCGATGACGTTGAACACGGGGGTGGTGCGCCGCGGCGCCTGTGCAACGATGGAAGCAAACGGGGGGCAGCGATGTGCGCAGTGTCACGAAACGCGAAGGAAACCCGCGGAGCGCGCGCAGTCTACCGCAAAGCCGGGGCGCGGTCCAACGGCGCGCTCAGCCCAGCAGGTCGCGCAGCGGCGGCAGGGCGGCGGGGTCGACCTGCCGCCAGCCCTTCATGCGGTTGCGAAACCAGGTGCGCTGGCGCTTGGCATATTGCCGCGAGCCGAGCTTGGCCTGCGCCACCGCTTCCGCCAGCCCGGTCTCGCCGCGCAGGTGGGCGACAAGCTCGCGCGCTCCGAGCGCCTGTGCCGCCGGGCGCTCCGGCTGCCAGCGGGGCAGGACGGCGCGCACCTCGTCGAGCGCGCCGTCTGCCATCATCATGTCGAAGCGCCGGTCGATGCGGGCGTTGAGCCAGCCGGGCTCGGGCATCATCACCAGCCGCAGCGCGGTGTCGGGGGCGATGACCGGCGGCGGCGTGTCGTCCTGCCAGGCCGAGAGCGGGCGGCCGGTGCTCTCCAGCACCTCCCAGGCGCGCTGCAGGCGCATGGGGTTGCGCGCGTCGATGCGCGCAAGCGTCCCGGGGTCGCGCTCGGCGAGCAGGGCGGCGAGGCCCGCCGCGCCCTGCGCGCGCCGCAGCGCGTCGCCGCGGGCGCGCACTTCTGCGGGGGTTTCGGGGATCTCGGCCAGCCCCTCGGTGAGGGCGAGGAAGTAGAGCCCGGTGCCACCGACGAAGATCGGCGTCTCGACCTCCCGCAGAAGGGCGGTGACGGCGCGCAGCCAGTGCCCGGCCGACCAGGGTGCGTCGAAGCCCAGCATCCCGTAGAGCCGGTGCGGCGCCTGCGCCTCCTCCTCCGCCGAGGGCCGGGCGGTGAGCAGCCGCCAGTCGGCGTAGACCTGCAGCGCATCGGCATTCACGATCACCCCGCCGGTCTCGCGCGCCAGCGCGAGGGCGAGGGCGGATTTCCCGGAGGCCGTGGGGCCGGCGAGGAGGATCGCGGTCATGCTGTGCTCTTCCGAAGGGCTGCCTGCGGCGCTGCTTACCCGAGCCCGGGCGCGCTGTCATCCGCCGCAGCCGCGCGGGGGGGCATTGCCCCTGTGGCGGCGCCGGCCGTGCTTCCGCTGCCCGGGGCGGCGGCCGCGCGCTGTGCTGCCTCGGTGCCCGGCCGGGGGAGGTAGACGCGGAAGATCGCCCCGCGCCGGCTGGCGCGCAGGGTGAGGTCGCCGCCGAAGTTGCGCATGATCTCGCGGCTGATCGGCAGGCCCAGCCCGGCGCCGCGGCTGTCGTAGAGGCCGCGGGCCCGGGCGAACTTCTCGAAGATCTGCTCGCGGTCGCTGTCGGGCACGCCGGGGCCGTCATCGGCCACGTCCACGGTGATGCCGCCGCGCTCGGCGCGGATGGTGAGGGTGAGGGCGGCGTCGGGCCCGGCGTATTTCACCGCGTTGGAGATGAGGTTGATGAACACCTGCGCCAGCCGGTCGCGCTGGGCCATCACCTGCGCGTCGCGCTGGCGGGCCGAGCGGGTGATGCGCAGGCCCGAGCGGGCGGTGAGCGCCTCGGTGGCCGAGAGCGCGCGGTCGAGCACGTCCTCGAGGTCGACCTGCTCCAGCTCCCAGGCCACGCGCCTGCTCTCGAGGAAGCCGAGGTCGAGGATCTCGTCGAGCAGCCGGGTGAGGCGCTGGCTCTCGTCGGAGATGATGCCGAGGAAGCGGCGCGCCTGCTCCGGCGGCAGGTCGCGGTTCTCGCGCAGGATGTCGGAGAAGGAGCGGATCGAGGTCATCGGCGTGCGCAGCTCGTGGCTCACCTGGGCGAGGAAGGCGTCGCGCTGGGCGCCCAGCTCCTGCAGGCGCATGTTGGCAAGGCGCAGCTCGGCGGCGGTCTCCTCCAGCTCGCGGGATTTCTCCTCCAGCCGGTGGGAATATTCCACGATCTGGGCGGTCTCGTCGGCGATGGAGATGAGTGCCCCCATGGAGATCGTCTCGCCGGAGGCGATCTGCCCCACCATCGCATGCGCCGAGGCAGCCCCCACGGCGCCCGCGAGCTCACGCTCCAGCCGCTCGATCAGCGCGTCATCCGGGCGCGGCAGGCCGGAGGAGAGGCCCTGGTCGCGCGCGAGCTCGGTGAAGAGCCGGTGCGCGGGCTCCGTGCCGAGGATGCGCTGGGCGAGGGTGAACAGGTCTTCCGAGGTGGCGTAGCGGCGGATGTAGGCGCCGGGGGCCGCGGTCTGCATGCGGAACACGTCGACGAAGAGCGCCGCCTGCAGCCGCTCCAGCGGGCTCGGCAGGGTGACGAGGCTCACGCCCACCAGCACCGCCACGTTCACGCTCATCGACCAGAACAGGGCGTGGGAGAGCGGGTCGACCCCCTCCAGCCCGAAGAGCGCGTGCGGGCGCAGGGCGGCGATGCCCCAGGGGCCGTTGGCCAGCAGCCCGGGCGCACCCAGCCCGGCCTCGAAGCTCGGCAGCAGCAGGGTATAGACCCAGATCGCGAAGCCGCAGGCGGTGGCGGCAAGCGCGGCGCGGCGCGTGGCTCCGCGCCAGAACACGCCCGCCACGAGGCTCGGCAGGATCTGCGCCACCCCGGCGAAGGCGATCAGCCCGATGGAGGCGAGCGCCGTGGAGCTGCCCGAGAGGCGGAAGTAGAGATAGCCCAGCAGCAGCAGCACGATGATGCTGGCCCGCCGGCTGATCAGCAGCATGGAGCGCACGTCGCCCGAGGTCTTGGTTTCGCGCAGGGTGAGGCGCAGCCAGATCGGCATGATGATGTGGTTCGACACCATGGTGGAGAGGGCGATGGTGGCCACGATCACCATCGAGGTGGCCGAGGAGAACCCGCCGATCAGCGCCACCAGCGCCAGCACGTCCTGGCCCGCCATCAGCGGCAGGGTGAGCACGAACATGTCCGGGTTTGCCCCCGGCGGCAGCAGGCGCAGCCCGGTCACCGCGATGGGGAGCACGAAGAGGCAGATCAGCAGCAGGTAGAGCGGGAAGGCCCAGGCCGCGGTGGCGAGGTGGCGCTCGTCGACGTTCTCCACCACGGTCACCTGGAACATGCGCGGCAGGCAGACCACCGCCGCGCCCGAGAGGAAGGTGATGGTGAGCCAGCGCGCGCCGAACCCCTCGGGCGCCGTGAGGGCGGGCGGCATGTCGGCGAACACCTCGCCCGGGCCGCCCCCCAGCCCGAACACCACGAAGAGCCCCACCGCCACGAGGGCGACGAGCTTGATCACCGCCTCCAGCGCGATGGCGGTCACCACGCCGTGGTGGCGCTCGTTCGCGTCGACGTTGCGGGTGCCGAAGAGGATGGTGAAGAGCGCGAGCCCGGCCGCGATCCAGAACCCCGCGCCATCGGGCGGGATGCCCTCGCGCGCCGGGGCGAACACGGTGAAGCTCAGCGTGAGCGACTGGAGCTGCAGCGCGATGTAGGGGGTGGAGGCGACCACGGCGAGCACGGTCACCAGCACCGCGAGGGTGTTGGACTTGCCGTAGCGCGAGGAGACGAGATCGGCGATCGAGGTGATGCGCTGCAGCCGCCCGATGCGCACCAGCTTGCGCAGGAACCACCACCAGCCAATGAACACGATCACCGGCCCGGTGTAGATGGCGACGAACTCGAGCCCCGAGCGCGCCGCCGAGCCCACGGCGCCGTAGAAGGTCCAGCCGGTGCAGTAGACCGAGATGGACAGCGTGTAGACCAGCGGCGACTGCAGCCAGTCGAGCCGGCCGCGCCGGGCCCGCCTGTCGGCCAGGAAGGCCACGCCGAACAGCAGCACGACATAGGCCGTGCACACGCCGATGATCAGGTTGGAGGAGATCAAGGCGCCTCGCCGCCGCGCGCCAGCCCGCGCGAGAGGCGGAAGGCGCAGAGCACCAGCAGCGCCCAGACACCGAAGACATAGAGCACGATCACCGGCAGGCCGAGCAGGGTCTGCGGCCCGGCGAAGAGCCGGATGGCCGGCGGCATGAACAGGAAGACCGCGACCAGCGGCAGCACCAGGGCGCGGTCCTGCAGCTGGCGTCCGCGGTGCCGGTCGGCGCCGGGGTCGGGCCCGGGGGCGTCGCCCGGTGCCGCGCCCGCGGGGGGCGCCGCATGTCCGGGGGCGGAGGGGGGCGCCTGCATGGCCGCCGCCTCAGGGCTCGGCGCGGGCGGCGAGGCGCCGGGCGCTTTCCACCACGTGGGAATTGAGGAAGGGCTTGGTGATGAACAGGTCGACGCCCAGTTTCTCCGCCGTCTCGCGGTCGCGCGCCTGGCCGCGGGCGGTGAGCATGATGACCGGGGTGCGGGCGGTGTCCTTGCCGGCGCGGATGGCGCGGAGGATCTCGAACCCGTCGCAATGCGGCAGCATCACGTCGAGGATCACGAGGTCGGGTGTTTCGCGCGCGATACGGTCCAGCGCCGCGCCGCCGTCCTGCTCGCTGGTCACGTCAAACCCCTCCCGTCCGAGCAGCCAGGCGAGCGACTCGATGATGTTCGGCTCATCCTCGATGATGAGTACCCGGCGCGTCACGACGCGGCCCCTCCCCTTGCTCGGGCTCTGTCACGGCCCTGTTATCGGCCGATCATCGCCCGGGAGGGGCGCGGCTGGCAAATGCTTTTTGGACCAACGGGCCCGGATGGTCCGCCCTGCCGCCACGTCGCAACCCCGGGTGGCAGGCTCGACGCCGGTGCCGCGCACGGGCCCGGCCGGCGGCCGGCGGGGGCTGAGGCCGCGACAGCATGGCCTGCCGCGCGGTCAGGCACGCGGATTCGGGGGCCGCGGATCGGCGCTGCCCCCCCCGGCAACAGGCCAACCGGTGGCGCCGGCCACGTCCCCTCGCGCGTGCCGCCAGCCCCGCCGCTCCGGCCAGCCCGGTGGGCGCGGCGCGCGCGGCGCAACCGTCGCAAAGGGGGGGCGCGGCAGCCGGGGCGGGGGCCTGCGAATTCGGGCGCCTCGCCCTGCGGCGGCATCGTCGGTTCCGCCCGGCTGGCAGGCCGGCGCGAAGACCCTGGTGCGGGCAGCGCAGCCCCAGCGCCCGCGCATGCGGTAGACGGGGTTGGGAAGTACCGGCTCGGGCGCTTCGACCCGCGGCCCGCCGCTCAGGCCAGCACCGAGGGCTCGGCCCGGGCGGTGCAATCGGCGCGCGGGCACATGCGGCAGCCGGGGCCGGGGCCGACGGGCTCGGGCGCCTCGCCCTGCGGCGGCGGGGCCATGCCGGCGCGCCGGGCCAGCACGAGCGGCACCAGCAGCATCGAGCCCTGCCACACCGGCCGCGCGCCGAAGCCCGGCGGGGCCAGCGGCGTGGCGAGGGCGAGGCCGAGGTATTCCGCCCCGTCGGGCAGGGCGCAGGTGGCGGCGCGCGGCTCGCCCGGGCGGCCGAGCGCGTCGAACAGCGGCCAGAGCGGGCAGCCCCGCCCGTGCCGGGGCAGGGGCAGGCCGGGCAGGGGGCGGCGCATCAGCACGTGGCCGGCCGCACTCACCTGCAGGCAGGCCATGGGCGGGGCCTCCAGCCCGTCGCGGCGCAGGGTGGCGAGGCGGCGGAACACCCGCTCCGGCGGCACGGCGAAGAGCGTGGCGAGGCGCAGCGGGTCGAAGCGCGCCTCCTCGGCCCGGGCGGCGAACTCGGCCAGCGGCAGCAGCATCGCGTCACGCGCATAGCGCTCGAGATGCGCCTGGGCGAGCCGCCGGGCCGGGGCGGCGCCGAGGCTCTCGTGCTCCATGAGCGGCGCGAGGGGCGCGCCCGGCTCGGCGTCGAGGGCGGGGAACTGGTGGTCATGCGCGTCGAGGAACTGGTCGAGCGCCTCCTCTGGCGTCGCGGCCGGGGCGCTGGCGGTGGCGGCGGCGTCGAAATAGGTGGCGAGCGCCTGCGCCACCTCGGCGAGCCGCGTGCTCTCCTGGCCCAGGATGTCGAGGAAGCGGCCGCGCTGGGCGGGCGCCATCTCGCCGGGGTCGGCGAGGATGTCGGTGGTCGAGCGGATCGCGGTCACGTTGGTGAGGATCTCGTGCACCGACTGGCCGAGGAACGGGTCATGCGCCAGCCGGTCCGACAGGGCGGTGACGGCGCGGCGCAGGCGCTGGTTCTCGTCGAGCATGCCGGCGAGCAGGCGCGCCCAGTCCGGGAAGCGGCCGAGCAGCTCCTCGGGCCGGGCCGAGGCCAGGCCCTTCGCGGTCGCCGCCTCCTGCAGGGCGGCGAGCAGGCTCTGCTCCGGGGCGCCGGTGAGCTCGGCCGGCGCGAGGTCGAGCGCGCGGGCGAGGGCGAGCAGAACGCGCCCCGCCACGGCGCGGCGATTCTTCTCGATGAGGTTGAGATAGGAGGCCGAAATGCCCGCCCGGGCGGCGAGATCGACCTGGGTGAGGCCGAGGGCGAGGCGGCGCTCGCGGATGCGCAGGCCGGCGAGGGATCGCGCCATCGTGATTTCACCCTCCGGTTCAACGATTTACCGCGTTGCAATGTAAATTCTTGACTGATTTGCAACGCAACATCGTCAAATTATTACAATATAATGCAATCAAAGCAATAACTTGTTTGAGGATTTACAGATTGGTCGGAGAATGACTCGCCAGAATAGGCAACGCGTCCGGGGAGCCCGGGCGGAGTATAGTCAAATGGGAGGATCCGCATGTCGGGTAACAGATTCACGCGTCGTGGGCTGCTGAAGACCGGTGCCACTCTGGGCGTGGGGCTCGCCGCCCCCTCGTTCTTCGTTCGCGGCGCGCATGCCTATGTCAACGAACCCACGGGCAGCACGGTCACGCTCGGCTTCAACGTGCCCCAGACCGGCCCCTATGCCGACGAGGGCGCCGACCAGCTGCGCGCCTACCAGCTCGCGGTCAAGCACCTCAACGGCGAGGGCGACGGCGGCATGCTCAACACCTTCTCCTCGAAGGCGCTGCAGGGCAACGGCATCCTGGGCAAGAAGGTGGCCTATGTCACCGGCGACACCCAGACCAAGTCCGATGCCGCCCGCGCCTCGGCCAAGGCGATGATCGAGAAGGACCGGGCGGTGATGATCACCGGCGGCTCCTCCTCCGGCGTCGCGGTGGCGGTGCAGGGCCTGTGCCAGGAGGCGGGGGTCATCTTCATGGCCGGCCTCACCCACTCGAACGACACCACCGGCAAGGACCGCAAGAAGAACGGCTTCCGCCACTTCTTCAACGCCTACATGTCCGGCGCGGCGCTGGCGCCCGTGCTGAAGGACGCCTACGGCTCGGACCGGCGCGCCTACCACCTCACCGCAGACTACACCTGGGGCTGGACCCAGGAGGAGAGCATCGCCGCCTCCACCGAGGCGATCGGCTGGGAGACGGTGCAGAAGGTGCGCACGCCGCTCGGCGCCGGCGACTTCTCGCAGTACATCACCCCGGTGCTCAACTCCGGCGCCGACGTGCTGATCCTCAACCACTACGGCAAGGACATGGTGAACTCGCTCACCCAGGCGGTGCAGTTCGGCCTGCGCGACAAGCAGGTGAACGGCAAGACCTTCGAGATCGTGGTGCCGCTCTACTCCGAGCTGATGGCGCAGGGCGCGGGCGAGAACGTGAAGGGCATCTACGGCTCCGCCAACTGGGACTGGAAACTGCCCGACGAGGCCACCCAGGCCTTCACCAAGTCCTTCGGCCAGGAATACGGCTCGCCCCCCAGCCAGGCGGCGCAGACCGGCTACGTGCAGGCGATCCTCTACGCCGATGCGGTGGAGCGGGCCGGCACCTTCAACCCCTGCGAGGTGATCGCGGCGCTGGAGGATTACGAGTTCGACGGCCTCGGCAACGGCCCGACCCTCTACCGCGGCGCCGACCACCAGTGCTTCAAGAAGGTGCTCGTGGTGAAGGGGGCCGACAACCCCACCAACCAGTACGACCTGCTCGAGGTCGTCTCCGAGGTGCCAGTGGAGGACGTGACCTACGCCTCCGACCACCCGATGTTCGCCGGCGGCGAACTGGGCTCGTGCAACCCCGGCGCCTGACACAGCGCTGACATCCGCCGGCCGGGACACCCCCCGGCCGGCCCGAGATCAACCGGCATCACGGGGGAGACACCGGCGATGGACGCCATCCTGTTGCAGATCCTCAACGGCCTCGACAAGGGCTCGGCCTATGCGCTGATCGCCCTCGGCCTCACTCTCATCTTCGGCACGCTGGGCGTGGTGAACTTCGCCCATGGCGCGCTGTTCATGATCGGCGCCTTCTGCGCCGTCACCATGCAGAAGCTGCTCTCGCTGGAAAAGGTGGCGCTGAGCGAGACCGAGAAAACCCCCTGGGGCACCCCGGCCGAGATCCGCACCCCCTACATCACCGACTGGTTCGGCGATTTCGGCACCGTGCTGCTGGAATACTCCGTGCTGGTGTCCATCCTGCTCGCCGTGCCGCTGATGATGATCGTCGGCGTGGTGATGGAGCGCGGGCTCATCAAGCATTTCTACAAGCGCCCGCATGCCGAGCAGATCCTCGTGACCTTCGGCCTCGCCATCGTGCTGCAGGAGATCATCAAGAGCTGGTTCGGGGCGAACCCGATCCCCCAGCCCGCGCCCGACGCGCTGCGCGGGATGATGGATTTCGGCGCCTGGATGGGCTTCCAGGCCGGCACGATCGTCTACCCGCTGTGGCGCTTCGTCTATTTCCTCTTCGCCGCCGGCATCATCGGCGCGGTGTTTTGCTTCCTGCAGTTCACCACCTTCGGCATGGTGGTGCGCGCCGGCATGGCCGACCGCGAGACCGTGGGCCTGCTGGGCATCGACATCGACAAGCGCTTCACCTTCATGTTCGGGCTCGCGGCCGTGGTTGCCGGGCTCGCGGGCGTGATGTTCACCCCCATCGTCTCGCCCGATTACCACATGGGCATGGACTTCCTGGTGCTGTCCTTCGTGGTCGTCGTGGTGGGCGGCATGGGCTCGCTGCCCGGCGCCGTCGCGGCCGGCTTCCTGCTCGGCATCCTGCAGAGTTTCGCCTCGATGAACGAGGTGAAGCAGATTTTCCCCGGCATCGACCAGATCATCATCTATCTCGTCGCCATTGCCGTCATCCTGCTGCGTCCCCGTGGCCTCATGGGCCGCAAGGGTGTGATGGAGACCTGACATGCTCGAGAAACTGCGCAACAACGACACCGCGATCATGCTGGCCTTCACCGCCATGGTGCTGCTCGGCCCGATCATCCTCGCGCCCTTCGGGGCGGGCTACCCGGACCTGCTGCAGCGCTTCGCGATCTTCGGCATCTTCGCGGTGGGCTTCAACATCCTCTTCGGCCTCACCGGCTACCTCTCCTTCGGCCATGCCGCCTTCCTCGGCATCGGCTCCTACATGGCGGTGTGGAGCTTCAAGCTGCTCTCCATGTCGGTGATCCCGGCGATCATCCTCGCGGTGCTGCTCTCCGGCCTCTTCGCGCTGGTGATCGGCTACGTGAGCCTGCGGCGCTCGGGCATCTACTTCTCCATCCTCACGCTCGCCTTCGCGCAGATGTGCTACAACCTCGCCTATTCGGTGCTCACCCCGATCACCAACGGCGAGACCGGGCTGAAGGTGCTCTCCTCCGATCCGCGCATCCTCGACGGCGCCTCCGAGGGCCTGCCGCTGCCCTCGGTGCTGGGGCTGAGGATGATCGACACCTGGCGGGGCTCCTTCCTCGGCATGGACGTGCAGTTCAACGTGGGCTTCTACTTCTGCGCCGTGATCCTGATCATCGCCTTCTACATCTCGCTGCGCATCTTCCGCTCGCCCTTCGGGCTGATGCTGCGCGCCATCCGCACCAACCAGGCGCGGCTGAACTACACCGGCATCAACACCCGGCCCTACGCGCTCACCGCCTTCGTGATCTCGGGCATGTATGCCGGGCTCGCCGGCGGGCTGATGGCCTGCACCGACCCGCTGGCCGGCGCCGAGCGCATGCAGTGGACCGCAAGCGGCGAGGTGGTGCTGATGACCATCCTCGGCGGCGTGGGCACGCTGATCGGCCCGGTGCTGGGCGCGGGCTTCATCAAGTACTTCGAGAACATCTTCTCCAAGATCAACGACAACGTGCTCTCCGGCTTCCTCGACTTCCTGCCCGAGACCCTGCGCGAGGGCGTGGTCTGGGTGATGGGCGCCTTCGTGGGCGAGGGCTGGCACCTCACCCTCGGCCTGCTGTTCATGATCATCGTCATCTTCCTGCCCGGCGGGCTGGTGGAAGGGTTCAACCGCATCATCGCCTGGTTCTCCCGCCCCAAGGGCGGCGACAAGGCGACGGCCCGCGTGCCGGCCGAGTGAGGAGGACATCATGGGAATTCTCGAGGTCCAGAACGTCAACAAGCGCTTCGGCGGCCTGCAGGCGCTCAACAACGTGAACCTGAGCGTGCGCGAAGGCTCCGTGCACGCCATCATCGGGCCCAACGGCGCCGGCAAGTCGACCCTGCTCAACTGCTTCGTGGGCCGGCTGATGCCCGACACCGGCTCGGTGATGTTCAACGGCCAGTCCCTGCTGGGGCTGAAGCCGCACCAGATCAACCAGGCCGGCGTGAGCCGCGTCTTCCAGACACCCGAGATCTTCGCCGACCTCTCGCTGTGGGAAAACGTGATGATCGCGAGCTTCGCCCGGCGTGACGGGGCCTACCGCCTCAACGCCTTCGGCCGGGTGAAGGCCGACGGCGAGATCCGCGACCATGCCGAGCGCAACCTCTCGGACGTGGGCCTCGCCTCCAAGCGCAACATGATCGCCTCCGCCCTCTCGCGCGGCGACAAGCGGCGGCTCGAACTCGCCATGTGCCTCGCGCAGGACCCGAAGCTGCTGCTGCTCGACGAGCCCACCGCCGGCATGAGCCGCGCGGACACCAACAACACCATCGACCTGCTGAAGCGCATCGGCGAGAGCCGGGGCATCACCAAGGTGGTGATCGAGCATGACATGCACGTGGTCTTCTCGCTCGCCGACCGCATCACCGTGATGGCCCAGGGCACGCCGATCGTCGAGGACGCGCCCGAGAACATCAAGGGCAACCCCAAGGTCCAGGAAGCCTATCTCGGAGGAGCGCACGCATGACCCCGCTCGATCACACCCCCGGCGGCGCCGCGCGCAACGCCAACCACGCCGCCACCGCCCCGGCCTTCTTCTCGGCCTGGGACCTGCACGCCTATTACGGCGAGAGCTACATCGTGCAGGGCGTGAACTTCAACATCCACGAGGGCGAGGTGGTGGCGCTGCTGGGCCGCAACGGCGCCGGCAAGACCTCCACCCTGCGCACCATCGCCCGGGTCGACACGCCCGCCCTGCGCCACGGCGAGATCTGGCTCGACCACCAGCCGCTGCACACCATGCGCGCCCACCAGGCGGCGAACCTCGGCGTGGGTCTCGTGCCGGAGGACCGGCGCATCATCCCCGGCCTCACGGTGGAGGAAAACCTGCAGCTCGCCCAGATCACCGGGCCGAAGGGCTGGTCGCTCGACCGCATCTACGAGAGCTTCCCCCGCCTCGCCGAGCGCCGCCGCCAGGAGGCGATCACCATGTCGGGCGGCGAGCAGCAGATGCTCGCCGTGGCCCGGGCGCTGGCGCGCGACCTCAAGCTGCTGCTGCTCGACGAGCCCTACGAGGGCCTCGCCCCGGTCATCGTGCAGGAGATCGAGCGCATCGTCGCCTCCATCAAGGAGCTCGGCATCACCACCATCCTGGTGGAGCAGAACGCCGTGGCCGCCTTGCAACTGGCCGACCGGGCGATAATTCTCGACATGGGAACAGTGGTGTTCGACGGTACCGCCAAGGAGGTGCTCGACAACGCCGACCTGCGGCACGAGTATCTCGCCATCTGATCCGGGGGACCGCCCGAGTCCCTCCGGCAAAAGGACAGAAAGTTCAGGAGAGGAGCCCGCGATGAACGACATGCGCACCCCATCCGCCGATACGGTTTCGCATGCACTGGTCGACGACGCGACCTATCGCACCATGTACCAGGCCTCGGTGAGCGACCCGGACGCCTTCTGGGGCGAGCACGGCCGGCGCATCGACTGGATCAAGCCCTACACGAAGGTGAAGAACACCTCGTTCGACTATCACAACGTCTCGATCAGGTGGTTCGAGGACGGCACGCTGAACGTGGCGGCGAACTGCATCGACCGCCACCTTCCCGCCCGCGCCCACCAGACCGCGATCATCTGGGAGAGCGACGACCCCGGCGTCTCCCAGCACATCACCTACCAGGAGCTCTACGAGCAGGTCTGCCGCTTTGCCAACGTGCTGCACGGCATGGGGGTGCGGAAGGGCGACCGCGTGGTGCTCTACCTGCCGATGATCCCGCAGGCGGCCTATGCCATGCTCGCCTGCGCGCGCATCGGGGCGGTGCATTCCATCGTCTTCGCCGGCTTCTCGCCCGATGCGCTGGCAAGCCGCGTGGTGGATTGCGGCGCGAAGCTGGTCATCACCGCCGACGAGGCGCCGCGCGGCGGCCGCCAGACCGCGCTCAAGGCCAATGCCGACAAGGCGCTGGCCAAGCTGCCGGACGTGAAGATGCTGGTGGTGCGCCGCACCGGCGGCGACATCGCCTGGAACCCGGACCGCGACACCTGGCTGCACGAGGAGATGGAGCGCGTCTCCGACCACTGCCCGGCGGTGGAAGTGGCGGCGGAGGACCCGCTGTTCATCCTCTACACCTCCGGCTCCACCGGCAAGCCCAAGGGGGTGCTGCACACCTCCGGCGGCTACCTCGTCTATGCCTCGATGACGCATCAGTACGTGTTCGACTACCATGACGGCGACATCTACTGGTGCACCGCCGACGTGGGCTGGGTGACCGGGCACAGCTACATCGTTTACGGCCCGCTGGCCAACGGCGCCACCACGCTGATGTTCGAGGGCGTGCCCACCTGGCCCGACGCCTCGCGCTGCTGGCAGGTGTGCGAGAAGCACAAGGTCAACATCTTCTACACCGCCCCCACCGCCATCCGCGCGCTGATGGGGCAGGGCGACCAGTTCGTGGAGGGGGTCGACCTCTCCTCGCTGCGTGTGCTCGGCTCGGTCGGCGAGCCGATCAACCCCGAGGCCTGGGACTGGTACGACCGCGTGGTGGGCAAGGGCCGCTGCCCCATCGTCGACACCTGGTGGCAGACCGAGACCGGCGGCATCCTGATCGCGCCGCTGCCCGGCGCCACGCCCACCAAGCCCGGCTCGGCCACGCGGCCGTTCTTCGGCGTGCAGCCCGCCGTGCTCGACCCGCATTCCGGCGAGGAGATCACCGAGACCGTGGCCGAGGGCGTGCTCGCCATCTCCGACAGCTGGCCGGGCCAGATGCGCACGGTCTACGGCGACCACGACCGTTTCGTCTCGACCTATTTCGAGCAGTACAAGGGCAGCTACTTCACCGGCGACGGCTGCCGCCGCGACGCGGACGGCTACTACTGGATCACCGGCCGCGTGGACGACGTGATCAACGTCTCGGGCCACCGCATGGGCACGGCGGAGGTGGAAAGCGCCCTCGTCGCCCATCCCAAGGTGTCCGAGAGCGCCGTGGTGGGCTACCCGCACCGCATCAAGGGCCAGGGCATCTATGCCTATGTCACGCTGATGCACGGCGAGGAGCCCACGGAGGAGCTGCGCAAGGAACTCGTCCAATGGGTGCGCTCGGAGATCGGGCCCATCGCCTCGCCCGACCTCATCCAGTGGGCGCCGGGCCTGCCCAAGACCCGCTCCGGCAAGATCATGCGCCGCATCCTGCGCAAGATCGCCGAGAACGATTACGGCGCGCTGGGCGACACCTCGACCCTGGCCGACCCCGGCGTGGTCGACGACCTGATCGAGAACCGCATGAACCGCTGAGCCGCACGGCCCGGCCCCGAACAGCGAAACGGCGCCCCCCGGGGCGCCGTTCTGCATTACTGGGAATGGGTGTCGAGCGGCGGCATCGGCCCGCGCTGCGGCGGGGTCGGCTTCGGGCCGGGACCGGGGCCGGGGCCGGGCCCGGGGCCGGGACCGCCGCCGCCCCCCCCCTCCGCCACCGCCCGGCTTGGGCGGATGGTAATGCGGCGGGCGGTAGTAGCCGGGGCCGTAGCCCGGCCAGGGCCGGTAGTAGTAGGGCGCCCAGACCCCGACATAGGGCGACACGCCCCATGGCCCGGCGGAGAAGCCGTAGTTGCCGTAATAGGCCGGGCGGGTGCGGTAGTAGTCGTAGCGGCCGTCCTCGTAGGCCTGCAGGAAGGGCCCGCGGCTGCCGGCCGGGCAATCCACCGGGATCGCCTGTCCGCCGCGCCCGAGGTCATAGGCCCGCGCGGGGGTGCACCAGGTCAGCAGGCCCTCGTTGTAGCCGAGGTCCCAGAGCACGGCCTGCGGGGGGCCGTGGCTCTCGCATTGCTCCGCCCGACGCTCCAGCGCATCGCGCGAGCGGCCGGCGGCGCCGTCCTCGTAGCCGAGGGTGCGCCAGTTCTGCGGCGCGCAGGACTGGGCGTCCAGCGGCTCCGGGGGCAGGGCAGAGCAGCCCGAGACCAGGGTCAGGGCCGCGACGAGGAGGATCATGACATGTCGCATGCCCGGCAATATAGACCAGCCGCGGCCCGCCGAACAGCGAGCCTGCATCACGCGAACGTGCCCTGCATCACACATCGCCGGCGCCCTTGCCAAGCCGGCGCCACCGGGGCACAGAGGGCCGGATACCCGTTGACCGGCAGAGAGGAGCCTTCCCGATGGCCAGGATGATCCACAGCATGATCCGCGTGCTCGACGAGGCGCGCTCGGTCGCCTTCTACCGCGCCGCCTTCGGGCTGGAGGTGGCGGACCGGCTGGAGTTCGACGGCTTCACCCTGATCTACCTCTCCAACCCCGAGACCGGCTTCGAGCTGGAGCTCACCGTGAACAAGGGCCGCACCGAGCCCTACGCGCTCGGCGACGGCTACGGCCATCTCGCGGTGAGCGTGGAGGATGTGGCCGCCGAGCACGCGCGCTTCGAGGCCGAGGGCCTCGCCCCGCGCAAGCTGGTGGAGATGAGCCACGAGGGCGCGGTGGTGGCGAAGTTCTTCTTCGTGGCCGACCCCGACGGCTACCTCATCGAGGTGCTCCAGCGCGGCGGCCGCTATCTCTGACGCACGCGCTTTCCGCGCCGGGGGCTTTCACGTAATGTCCGCCGGCGCGCGGTGATTCCCTGCCCGGGCATCGCGCCGCGCGGGTGTGGCGGAATGGTAGACGCGACGGATTCAAAATCCGTTTCTGGAGACAGAGTGTCGGTTCGAGTCCGACCACCCGTACCAGCGCGCGCGGCAGCGCGCCGGGGCGCAGAGGGGAAAGCCGCATGGACCAGAGCGCTTTCGAGCCCGGCCAGATCTGGCTCACCTCCGCCGCTGACGGTCTGCCCCCGCTCATGTGCATCATTGGCCGTGTCGAGCCCGGGGCGCGGTAGACCATCGTCTCCGTCAGCGTGCTGGCGCATCCGCAGGCGCGCGAGGCCGGCTGGCCGAACGTGATGCACATGGCCTTCTGCGCCACGGCGCTTGCCGACAGCGGCATGCGCCTGTTCGACGATGCGGCCGGCAGCCCGGTGAGCGGCTTCGAGGCGGGTTACGCCTCCTGGCGCGAGAAGCACCTCGCCGGCGAGGCCGGGGTCTTCACCCTCCCGCTCGGCGCGGCCTATGCCGCTGTCACCAGCGTGGCGAACGGGCCGTCGCGAGGCTGACACTCCCCGCACCGCCGCCTCCGGTGCGTGCATATCCTCACATCAGGCGAGAAATTCCGCGCGCCGCGGCCGCGGGCGTGTGATCATGCATGCAAAGCCACGGGAGCGAGGGGCCCGCGTCGACCATTTCAGGAGAAACGCCATGCCCATAAGCAAAGCCGACCTGAAGGCCCTGCGTCATCCGTCCGAGAACGGGCGGTTCCTGCTCACGCTCTTCGTGCTGATCCCCGTCGCGGTGCTCACCGCGGCGCTGGTCATCGGCACCATGGGGGTGGTGCTGCTGATCGTGCCCGTCACGCTGTTCTTCCTGTGGTTCAGCCTGCGCCTCTACACCGCCTGGCACATCAACAATTCCGTGCAGGTGACCGAGCGCGCCTTCCCCGAGGCGCATGCCGCCATCCGCGAGGCGCAGGAGCTCTTCGGCTATCACGGCCGGGTGGAGGCCTTCGTGATCCAGGAGGGCAGCTACAACGCCTCGCTGCTGCCGCTGCTCTCGCACAAGGTCCTCATCCTCAACGCCGAGCTGATGAAGCCGGGCAATTCCGACCGCGAGCTGCGCTTCATCGTCGGCCGCTTCGTGGGCTCGCTCGCTTCGCGGCATTACCGCTTTGCCTGGTTCGAGGCGTTTCTCAACGGAGTGGAGAAGCTCGTGGTGCTCAACCTGCTGCTCACCCCCTACGAGCGGGCGGTGAAGCTCTCGGGCGACCAGATGGGCCTCTACATGATCGACGGCGACCTGCGCAGCGGTGTCACGGCGATGATGAAGATGATCCTCGGCTCCGACGTGGTGGACCGCGCCGACGTCGGCTCCTTCCTCGCCCAGGAGGCGAAGGGCGGCGGCTTCTTCGGCTGGCTGGTGCGCGCGATGTCGGATTTCCCGCATCACACCACCCGGGTGGCAAACCTGATCCGCTTCGCCGAGGCCCGCTACCCACAGGAAGCCGAACGCTTCCGCGCCGCCGCCCCCGCGCCCCGCGCCGGAGCCATGGCGGCCGAATAGGGCCGGGGCCTGCGGCACGGCCCGGTCAGCTCCCCCGAAACGCAAACGGCCCCTCCCGGGGGAGGGGCCGTCCGATGCATGGGCGGGGATGTCAGCGCGAGAACTTCTTGTACTTGATGCGCTTGGGCTCCACCGCGTCGGGGCCGAGGCGGCGGATCTTGTCGGCCTCGTAATCGGTGAAGCTGCCCTGGAACCACTCCACGTGGCTGTCGCCTTCGAAGGCGAGGATATGGGTGCAGATGCGGTCGAGGAACCAGCGGTCATGGCTGATGACCACCGCGCAGCCGGCGAAGTCGAGCAGGGCGTCCTCGAGGGCGCGGAGGGTCTCCACGTCGAGGTCGTTGGTCGGCTCGTCGAGCAGCAGCACGTTGCCGCCGCGGCGCAGCAGCTTGGCCATGTGCACGCGGTTGCGCTCACCGCCCGAGAGCATGCCCACCTTCTTCTGCTGGTCGCCGCCCTTGAAGTTGAACGCGCCGCAGTAGACGCGGGAGTTCATCTCCGCATCGCCGAGCTTGATCACGTCGAGCCCGTCGGAGATCTCCTCCCAGACGGTCTTCTTGTCATCGAGCGCGTCGCGCGACTGGTCGACGAAGGCGAGGTCCACCGTGTCGCCGAAGCTCACTTCGCCCGAATCCGGCTTCTCGGTGCCGATGAGCATGTTGAACAGGGTCGACTTGCCGGCGCCGTTGGGCCCGATCACGCCCACGATGCCGCCGGGCGGCAGCGAGAAGTTCAGCCCCTCGATGAGCATGCGCTCGCCGAAGCCCTTGGAGAGGTTCTCCACCTCGATCACCTTCGAGCCGAGGCGCGGCCCGTTGGGGATGATGATCGAGGCGCGGCCCACGCGCTCGCGCTCGGACTGGTTGGCGAGCTCCTCGTAGGCGTTGATACGCGCCTTCGACTTGGCCTGCCGGGCCTTGGGAGACTGGCGCACCCACTCGAGCTCGCGGGCGAGGGTCTTCTGGCGGGCGGCGTCCTCGCGGGCTTCCTGCTCGAGGCGCTTGGCCTTCTGGTCGAGCCAGGAGGAGTAGTTGCCCTCCCAGGGGATGCCGCGGCCGCGCTCCAGCTCGAGGATCCAGGAGGTGATGTCGTCGAGGAAGTAGCGGTCATGGGTCACGATCAGGATCGTGCCCTTGTACTCGATGAGGTGCTTCTGCAGCCAGGCGATGGTCTCGGCGTCGAGATGGTTGGTCGGCTCGTCGAGCAGCAGCATCTCGGGCGCCTCGAGCAGCAGCTTGCACAGCGCCACGCGGCGGCGCTCACCGCCCGAGAGCTTGGAGACATCCGCGTCGTCCGGCGGGCAGCGCAGGGCTTCCATCGCCACGTCGACCTGGCTGTCGAGGTCCCAGAGGTTCTCGGCGTCGATCTGGTCCTGCAGCGAGGCCATCTCCTCGGCGGTCTCGTCGGAGTAGTTCATGGCGAGCTCGTTGTAGCGGTCGAGCTTGGCCTGCTTGGCCGCGACGCCGAGCATCACGTTCCCGCGCACGTCGAGGCTCTCGTCGAGCTGGGGCTCCTGGGGCAGGTAGCCCACCTTCACGCCCTCGGCCGCCCAGGCCTCGCCGCTGAAGTCCTTGTCCTGCCCGGCCATGATGCGCATCAGGGTCGACTTGCCCGACCCGTTGACGCCGACCACGCCGATCTTCACCCCCGGCAGGAAGGAGAGGCGGATGTTCTCGAAGCATTTCTTGCCGCCGGGATAGGCTTTCGAGACCCCATCCATGTGGTAGACATACTGATAGGACGCCATGTGATGCCTCTTTCGCGTTCGGGTTTCGCGCGTTGTAACGATACCGGGGGATGAGCGCAACGGCGCCGGCCCGGGGGCTGCGCGTGCGGCGTTGACATCCCCCGCGCCGCTGGCCATGAAAGGCGGCTCTTGCGGGGGGAGGAGGCGAGGTGCGCCACGGGTTTCCCACGGCCATGCCCGGCATGCGGGTCGGTTTGCTCGGCGGGTCGTTCGATCCGCCGCATGCGGGGCACGTGCACATCACCCGCTGGGCGCTGCGCCGGCTCAACCTCGACGCCGTCTGGTGGCTGGTGAGCCCGGGCAACCCGCTGAAGGCCGAGGGCCCGGCGCCGCTCGAGCGCCGCATGCAGGCCGCCCGCGCCGTGATGGACCACCCCCGCGTGCGGGTGACCGACATCGAGAGCCGCCTCGGCACCCGCTACACCGCCGCCACCCTCACCGGCATGCTGAAGATCTACCCCGGCGTGCGCTTCGTGTGGCTGATGGGGGCGGACAACCTCGCCTCCTTCCACCGCTGGGAGGACTGGCAGCGCATCATGGAGATGGTGCCCATCGGCGTGCTGGCCCGGCCGGGCGAGCAGCTGGCCGCCGGCCTCTCGCCCGCCGCACAGCGCTATGCGCGCAGCCGGCTGCCGCGCTTCCAGGCCGGCCGGCTGGCCGATGCCCGCCCGCCCTGCTGGACGCTGCTCACCGGGCCGATGCTGGGCATCTCCTCCTCCGAGATCCGCCGGCGCGGCGAATGGGTGCGGTGAGGCCGGCTCAGAACCCCTCGACCAGCACCACCGTGCACTCGGCATTGGCGTGGCGGATCTGCTTCACCGGGGCGTATTCGGGCGAGTCGAGAAAGGCCCGGGCGGAGGCCATGTCGGGGAACTCGACCACCACGAGGCGCGAGGGGGTCCAGAGCCCGGCCTCGATCACCTCCATCGCCCCGCCGCGCACCCGGTAGGTGCCGCCGTACTGCTCGGCGACGGGCCGGGCGAGGGCCTTGTACTCCTCGTAGGCCTCGGGGTCGGTCAGGCGGGTGTCGACGATGAGATAGGCGGGCATGGGATCCTCCGGTTTTGCGGCAGTCTGGGGGGCGGGGCCGCGCCTGTCGAGGCCCGGTGTCGCAGGGCGGTCACGCGACATATGTACCTGTTGCAATATGGGACAGTGTTCTGAATAACGGCACGGGGAAGACCATCTCAGAAGGGGGTCGGGAGGGGAATTGGACAGCACGTTTCTCAAGGGTCTGCGGGTTCTGACGCATATGGTCGACCGGGGCGGCCCATGCGGCGTGACGGCGCTCTCGCGCGAGCTGGGCCTGCCGAAGAGCAACATCCACCGGGTTCTCAAGACGCTGGAGGCCGCGGGCCTGGTGCGCGCGGACCCCGCGACGCGCGGCTACCTGCCCACGCTGCGGCTGTGGGACCTGGGCCTGCGCGTCTATGATTCGGTCGACCTGGAGCGCGAGGCGCGCGACCTGCTGGGCGAGATCGCCGGCGGCACCGGCGAGACCGCCATCGTCGCGGTGCGCGACGGGCTCTCGGCCCGGGTGATGGCCTCGGCCTGCGCGCATTCGCCCCGCTGCCCGGTGCCTGCCGGCGAGCGGCTGCCGCTGCACGAGGGCGCCATCGGGCGCATCCTGCTCGCCCATGCCGACATTCCCCATGCCGAGCGCGCGCTCACCGATGCCGCCCTGCCGCCCGGCGGGCTGGCCTGGCTGCGCGCCGACATGGCCGAAAGTGCCGCGCGCGGCTGCGCGGTGGACCGCGGAGACTGGAACGCCGGCCAGTACGGCGTCGCCGCCCCGGTGCGCGACATCCGCGGCGGGGTGATGGCCGCGATCGGCGTCACCGGCCCCATCGACCGCTACTCGGAAGACGGCCTCACCCGCATGCAGGAGCTGGTAACCGGCGCCGCGGCCGAGCTCTCCCACCGCTTCGGCTGCGCCGCCTGAGGGCAGGGGGCGCGCCCGCGCGCCCCTGAGCCCCCTGCTTCAGCCGCCGTGCTTCTCCAGGAAGGCTTCCACGGAGAGCTCGCGGAAATCGGTGAGGGCGGTGCGCAGGGCGGCGTGGTCCCATTCCCACCAGGCGAGGGCGAGCAGGCGCTCGGCGATCTCGGGGGCGAAGCGGCGGCGGATCGGCTTCGCCGGCACGCCGGCCACGATCTCGTAAGGCCCCACATCCTTCGAGACCACGGCGCCCGCGCCCACCACCGCCCCGGTGCCCACCGTGACCCCCGGCAGCACGACCGACTGGTGGCCGAACCAGGTGTCGTGCCCCACCTTCGGCCCCTGCGCGCGGCGCCATTCGAAGAACTCCGCCTCGTCCTCGGCATCGTCCCAGTAGGCGGCGGCGCGGTACATGAAATGGTGCAGGCTGGCGCGGTGCATCGGGTGGTTGGTGGGCCCGATGCGCACGAAGGCCGCGATGTTGGCGAAGCGCCCCACCTCGGCATAGGCGAGGTCGGAGAAGCGCTCGCAGTAGGAGTAATCGCCCAGCGTGGTGTCGAGCAGGCGCGCGCCTTCGCCCACCTCCGTCCAGCGGCCGAGATGGCCGCCGGACACCTTCGCCCCGGGGTGGATGGTCGGGGCCTCGGAGAGTTTCTTCATTTCGAGCCTTCGATGAGCCGCCGGCGCAGCCGGGCGGAAAGGTTGTCCATCAGGATCACGATGCCGATGATCAGCACGATGATGTACATCGTGTTCTCCCAGTCCTGCCCGGTGCGCATCGTGTCGGCAAGCTTCAGGCCGATGCCGCCCGCGCCCAGCATGCCGATGACCGTGGCCGAGCGGGTGTTGGACTCGAGGAAGTAAAGCGACTGGGAGATGAACACCGGCATGATCTGCGGCATGATGCCGAACCAGGTGCGCTGGACCGGGCTCGCGCCCGTGGCCTGCATGCCCTCCACCTGCCGGCGGTCGGCGTTCTCGATCGCCTCGGAGAACAGCTTGCCGAAGGTGCCCGTGTCGGTGAACCAGATGGCGAGGATGCCCGAGAGCGGCCCCAGCCCGAAGGCACGGATGAAGATCAGCGACCAGATCAGCGCATCCACCCCGCGCAGGAAGTCGAACAGCCGCTTGAACGGACCGCGGATCCAGGCCGAGGGGGTGATGTTGTTGGCCGCGAGGAAGGCCAGCGGCAGGGCGCAGAGCGCGGCCATCAGCGTGCCCACCACCGCCATCAGCACCGTGATGCCGAGGGCGCCCAGCACCTCGCCGTGCTGCCAGTCCTGGTTGCCGAGGAACTCGGAGACCACCAGCGAGAGGTTGGACTGCGCGGGGTCCACCCGCTCGGCGGAGAAGACGAGGGCCGCGGCCTGCAGCGGGCCCATCCCGTGCAGGGGCGAGCTCCAGTCGAACCAGAAGTTCTCCCAGCCGGTGAAGTAGTTCATCAACGTCACCTTCGAGGCGGTGACGATGAAGCGGGCGTAGCTGTCGGGCCGGCCCTCGATCTTGTTGGGCGCCACCTTCATCCAGGGCTGCGGGGCGGAGAGCAGCACCGGCCCTTCCTCGGCGAAGGCGATGTCGGCGAGCAGGGTGCCGTCCTCGTCCAGCATGCGCAGGCCGTCGGGGCGCAGGTCGATCTCGTAGCCCGCGTTCATCTCCACCTGCCAGCCGGCGGCGGCGGGGGTGATCCAGTCGGGCAGGGTCTCGTAGCGGTTGAGGCGGTTGCCCTCGAGCTCGACCTCGAGCTCGGAGGGGTCGCGCAGGCTCATCTCCACGTGCACCTTGTGGGCGTAGCTGTCCAGGGCGAGCAGCTCGGCCCGCTCCATGTTCGCCCGCCCCAGCGCGGTGGAGACATCGAAGGCGAACCAGACATAGACCGAGTAGAGCGCGAGCAGCAGCGCGCCCCCCACCCACAGCGCCTGCCGGCGGCGGTTCGGGGCGAGGACGTCGGCGTGGCGGGCGGCCAGCGTGTCGTAATCGGCGAGAGCCATGTTTCCCCCTCCCTCAGTGCGCGCCGGGGCCGATCAGCCGGCGGCGCAGCCGGGCCGAGAAGCTGTCGATGGCGATGATGGTGACGATGAGCAGCGCCATGATGGCGACGATGTCGGCGCCGAAGCGCCAGTCCACGAAGGTCTTGAACTGCTGGCCGCGCCCACGAAGCCCATGATGGCCGAGGCGCGCACGTTGATCTCGAAGCGCAGCAGCGCGTAGCTCACCCAGTTCGGCATCACCTGCGGCAGGATGCCGAACCAGACCTTCTGCAGCCACGAGGCCCCGGCGGCATCGAGCCCCTCCCAGGCCTTCATGTCGGCGTTCTCGTTCACCTCGGAGTAGAGCTTGCCGAGCGCCCCCACGGTGTGGAAGGCGATGGCCGCCACGGCGGCGATCGGGTTCTTGCCGATGATGAAGATCAGGAACAGCGCGATCACGATCTCGGGGAAGGCGCGCGCCACGTCGAGAAAGCGCCGCGTCACCCAGACGATGGCGCGGTTGCGCACCAGGTTGCGCGAGGCGAGGATGCTCAGCGCGGCGCCGATGGTGAAGCCGGTGAGCGTGGCCACCACCGCCATGTTGATCGTCTCGACCAGGTAGTGGACGTAGGTGTGGGTGATGCCGTTTTCCGCGTGCTGCACGGTGAAGGGCACCAGCCAGAACGACCAGCCCTTCTCCCAGGCATCGGCGAGGATCTCGGCCGGGTAGTCGGCCAGGTGCGCGAGGCCGCCGAGGAAGCTGCCGGAATTCGCGTCCTCCGCCATGCGGAAGCCGCCCACGAGGATGGCCAGCACCAGCAGGATCAGCAGGCCCGTGTAGCTGCGGCGGCGGATCTCGGCGCGGTCATAGGCCTCGGCAAGCGCGGACAGCCCGCCGCTCCCCGTGTGTCGGGGGCCCGCCGCCCCTGCGTCTGCCTCGAGCGTCATGCGATGCCCTCTGTTCTGGTCTGGTGGAAATGCAGAGGGGCGCCCCCTTTCGGGCGCGCCCCGCTCCGGCCTTGGCCGATCAGTTGGTCAGCTTCGCGCGGCGGGCGTCGATGATCGGCTTGTAGAAGGAGGGATCGACCTCCACGTAGCCTTTCGCCTCGCCGGCCTCGGAGGAGTAGAAGCACTCCGGATCATCGGTCGGCAGCGCGAGAAGCGACTGTTTCACCGCGTCCTTCACCTCCTGCGGCAGCGCGTTGCGCACCACGTTCGGGCCGTTCGGGATCAGCGGCGACTGCCAGATCTGCACCAGGTCGTTCATGTCGAGCAGGCCCTTGTCGACCATCTTGCGCAGGTTGCCGTTCGAGTAGCCCTCTTCCCACTCGCCCACGCCGGAGGCCCAGGTCACGCCGGCATCCACGTCGCCGTTGAGCACCGCGATCACGTTCTGCTCATGGCCGCCGGAGAAGCTGGTGGAGCCGAAGAAATTGCCGGCGGTGTAGCCTTCCTGGCTCAGCACCACGGAGGGGATCAGGTAGCCGGAGGTGGAGTTGGGGTCGGCGAAGCCGAGGTGCTTGCCCTTCATGTCCTCCAGCGAGGTGATGCCGCTGTCGGCGCGCGCCACCATCACCGAGTAGTAGCCGGTGGAGCCGTCGAGCTGCTGCACGGTGAGGATCGGGGTCACCGCGTCGGGGTTCTCGAGGTAGACGCCGGCATAGCCGGACGCGCCGAGCTGGGCGTAGTCGAGGTTGCCGCCGAGCAGGCCTTCCATCACGCCGGCATAGTCCGCCGCCGGGTAGAGCGACACCGGCACGCCGAGCAGCTCCTCGAAGCGGGTCTTGATGCACTCGTTGGAGCGCAGGCGGTCGGCCTCGTTCTCGCCGCCCAGGATGCCGATGCGGAACTCGGTGAGCCCGGCCATGCCCTCGGCGGAGGCCGCCACGGCGTTGAGCGCGAGCGCGGCGGTGCCGGCGGCGAGGATGGATTTGAGCAACATGTGTGTCTCCGGTGTGATGGTCGCGCCCGCATGGCGCGGGGCCGTGGAAGAACCGGCCGGCCCCCCGGCCGGCCCGCGGTGCCTCCGCCCGGGGGCGGGGGCGGGAAGGCTCACTCGGCCAGGGCTTTCGCCTCGCGCAGGGGCTGGCGGCCGAGCGTCTCGATGCTGGTGGAGGTGGCGGCCTCGGTGAACTCGTCACCGGCGCCGTAGATGTCGCGCGCCGCCCCCTCGGTGAGCTGCGCGGGCAGGCCGTCGAACACCACGCGGCCGTCGCGCATGCCCACGATGCGGTCGCAATAGGCGCGGGCGGTGTCGAGCGTGTGCAGGTTGCAGATCACCATGCGGCCGTCCTCCTCGTGGATGGCGCGCAGGGCGTCCATCACCACCTTGGCGTTCAGCGGGTCGAGCGAGGCGATGGGCTCGTCGGCGAGGATCAGCTTCGGGTCCTGCATCAGGGCGCGGGCGATGGCCACGCGCTGCTGCTGCCCGCCCGAAAGCGCCTCGGCCCGTTTCATCGCGTGGCCGGCGATGCCGAGCCGGTCGAGCGCGGCGAGGGCCTCGAGCCGCTCCTCGCGGCTGAACAGGCGCAGGATGGCGGAGGCGGCGGAATGGTCGTTCAGCCGGCCCATCAGCACGTTGGTGAGC
The DNA here is from genome assembly GCF_003448965.1 of Oceanicella sp. SM1341. GTDB lineage: Bacteria > Pseudomonadota > Alphaproteobacteria > Rhodobacterales > Rhodobacteraceae > Paroceanicella. The sequence goes on along the minus strand of NZ_QRGC01000005.1, from coordinate 149,424 downwards.
ACGTCGAGCCGCGGCACCAGGTTGAACTGCTGGAAGATCATCGCGCAGTCGCGGCGCCAGCGGCGCAGGGCGCGGCCGCGCAGGGCCAGCACGTCGGTGCCATCGGCGCGCACCGAGCCCTCGGAGGCGCCGGTAAGCCGGTTGAGCATGCGCAGCAGCGTGGATTTGCCGGCGCCGGAGCGGCCGATCACCCCGATCATCTGCGGCCGCTCGAACGTCAGCGTCACGTCGTCTACGGCGACGGCGGTGCCGAAGCGTTTCGTCAGGCCGGTGATGGTCAGATCCATGAGGTGCTCCGCGGCTTCGTGTTCCCGAGAGGCCGGATACGGGGCCGCGGTGTCGCAATGTTTGCACTTCGGTGGAGGTTTTGTGACGGGGGCGCCGGGGGAGGGATTTTCCACTCACATCCGCGTGTGCGCCCGCCGGGCCTGCCGAAGCCGCAGGCAGGGAGGAGCCTCAGGCGCCCGGGTCAGGCGTTGGGGAAACTCTTCTCGTCGATCACCAGCTGCACAAGATCGGCGTTGAACCATGTGCGGCCCAGTTCCACCGCCACGCCCGCGGCATCTACGTTGAGCGCCACCGTACGCAGCACCGGCGCGCCCTCGGCGAGGCGCAGGGCGCGCGCCACGCTGCCGGTGGCGCGCTCGGCCGTGAGCCGGGTCCACTTGCGGGTGTAATCGGCCACGCCGCAGCGCCGCAGCGCTTCGGTGACAGAGCGGCTCTCGCGCAGGTGGGCCGGCAGGTCGGGCAGGCGCGCGGCGGGGAAGAGCGAATGCACGCAGGTGAAGGGCTGGCCGTCGGCGAGGCCGATGCCCTCGTAGACATGCGCCGGCGCGCCGGGGGCGAGGCCCAGCTCCGACGCCTCCCGCGCCGTGACCGGCAGGGTCTCCAGCCGGGTGATCTCGCGCGCCGGGCTCTGGCCCGCGTCGGTGATGTTGCGGGTGAAGCGGGTGCGCGCACCCAGCCGGTAGTCGAAGGGCGTGGTGGCCACGAAGGCGCCGGCGCCGCGGCGCACGTGGATCAGCCCCGCCTCCTGCAGGGCCGCCAGCGCCCGCCGCGCCGTGTGCCGGTTCACCCCGAAACGCTCCGACAGCGCCGCCTCGGTGGGCAGCTTCGTGCCCGGCGCGTAGCGGCCGGCGCCGATGTCCTCGTGCAGCGCGTCGCGGATCTGCTCCCAGATCGCCTGGCGCCCGCCAGTGGTGTTCATCTGCGCGTCTCCTGCCTGCCCGTCATCGTCATGGAAGCTTCACCGAACGCCCCCTTGCTTCGGGCATGATTCGGCCGTAAGAATTTGTCTAGATGTCTAGTTATATAGATAACTCCGGAACCTGTCTAGCCCGGGATGTCCCGGGGCCGGCGCGGCCGGAACGGACAGGCGGCCGGAGCGGAAGACGGCCAGAGCGAAAGGTGACTCGTGGAACAGGCAAGGACCGAACGGCAGGACTGGATGGGCCTGCTCGCGCGCGCCCCGGCGGGCGATCTCGCGGCGCTCTGGGCGGAGGCAGGGCTGTCACCCGCCTTCGCCTGGGCGCGGGCGCCGGAATTCGGTGGCGTGATGGTGCGCGGCCGGGCAGGCGGCACCGGCGCGCCCTTCAACCTCGGCGAGATGACCGTGACCCGCTGCGCCCTCACGCTGGAGGAGGGCGGGGCCGTGGGCCATGCCTGTGTCGCCGGGCGCGACCGCGAGAAGGCCCGCATCGCCGCCCTGTGCGACGCGCTGATGCAGACCGCGGCGGCGGAGGAGGTGCGCGCCCGCATCCTCACCCCCCTCGCCGCGCGCATGGCGCAGGCCCGCCGCGCCCGCGCCGCGAAGGCCGCAGCCACGAAGGTCGACTTCTTCACCATGGTGCGGGGAGAGAACTGATGCAGGCCGAAACCCTTTCCGGCGGCTTCGCCGACACCGCGCGCGACGCGGCCCGCGCCTTCCGCGCCGTGCTCGACGCCATGGCCCGGCCGGGCAGCATCCACGAGATGGCGGGGGCAGCACCGCCCGCCCCGCTCTCGCCCGCAGCAGGGGCCGTGGCCCTCACCCTGTGCGACCCCGAAACCCCGGTCTGGCTGGCGCCCTCGCTCGCCACGCCGGAGGTGGAGGGCTGGCTGCGCTTCCACACCGGCGCGCCGCTGGGCCCCCGGGAGGCCGCGCAATTCGCCTTCGGAAGCTGGGAGGAGCTCGCCCCGCTCACCGATTTCCCCATCGGCACGGCGGAATTCCCCGACCGCTCGGCCACCCTGGTGGTGGGCCTGCCCGGGCTCGCGCCCGCCGGCGCCCGTCTCACCGGCCCGGGCATCCGCGAGGCCGCGGCGCTGAGCCTGCCGGAGGCAGAGGCCTTCGCGCGCAACGCAGCCCTCTACCCGCTGGGGCTCGACTTCATCTTCACCGCCGGCAGCCGCCTCGCAGCGCTGCCGCGCACCACCCGCGTGGAGGGCTGAGACATGTATGTTGCCGTGAAGGGTGGCGAGCGCGCCATCGAGAACGCCCATGCCTGGCTGGCGGAGGAGCGGCGGGGCGACACTTCGGTGCCCGAGCTCTCCGTGGCGCAGATCCGCGAGCAGATGGGCCTCGCCGTGGCCCGCGTCATGGCCGAGGGCTCGCTCTACGACCCCGACCTCGCGGCGCTGGCCATCAAGCAGGCGCGGGGCGACCTGATCGAGGCGGTGTTCCTCATCCGCGCCTATCGCACCACGCTGCCGCGCTTCGGCGCGAGCCGGCCCATCGAGACCGCCGACATGGCCTGCAAGCGCCGGGTCTCGGCCACGTTCAAGGACGCGCCGGGCGGCCAGGTGCTGGGCCCCACCTTCGACTACACCCACCGGCTGCTCGACTTTGCGCTGGCCGCCGAGGGCGAGGTGCCGCCCGCGCCGCAGGCGGAGCCCGCGGAGGGCCCTGTGCCGCACATCACCGGATTTCTCAACCGCGAGGGGCTGATCCAGCAGGAGCGCCCCTCGGAGGAAACACCGCCCGACCTCACCCGCCAGCCGCTGGAAACCCCGGCGGACCGTTCGCTGCGCCTGCAGGCGCTGGCGCGGGGCGACGAGGGCTTCATCCTCGGCCTGGGCTACTCCACCCAGCGCGGCTACGCGAAGAACCACGCCTTCGTGGGCGAGCTGCGCATCGGCGACGTGGAGGTGGAGTTCGACATCCCCGAGCTGGGCTTCGCCGTCACCATCGCCGAGATCGAGGTGACCGAATGCGAGACGGTGAACCAGTTCAAGGGCTCGAAGCTGGAGCCGCCGCAGTTCACCCGCGGCTACGGGCTCACCTTCGGCATGGCCGAGCGCAAGGCGATCTCGATGGCGCTCGTTGACCGGGCGATGCGCTGGCGCGAGCTGGGCGAGGACTATGTCGGCGCCCCGGCGCAGGACGAGGAGTTCGTGCTCTACCACTGCGACAGCATCCAGGCGACCGGCTTTGTCGAGCACATCAAGCTGCCGCATTACGTCGATTTCCAGGCCGAACTGGAGCTGGTGCGCCGCATGCGCCGCGAGGCGGCCGAGGCGCAGGCCGCAGCCGGGGCCGCAGCCATGAAGGAGGCCGCCGAATGACCGACATGAGCCAGGATTACAACTTCGCCTATCTCGATGAGCAGACCAAGCGAATGATCCGCCGCGCGCTGCTCAAGGCCGTGGCCATCCCCGGCTACCAGGTGCCCTTCGCCAGCCGCGAGATGCCGATGCCCTACGGCTGGGGCACCGGCGGCGTGCAGGTGACCGCCGCCTGCCTCACCCCCGAGGACCGGCTGAAGGTGATCGACCAGGGCGCGGACGACACCACCAACGCCGTCTCCATCCGCAAGTTCTTCGAGCGCACGGCGGATGTGGCGGTGACCGAGGCCACCTCGGAGGCGAGCATCATCCAGACCCGCCACCGCATCCCCGAGCAGGCGCTCTCCGAGGAGCAGATCCTCGTCTACCAGGTGCCGATCCCCGAGCCGCTGCGCTTCCTCGAGCCGCGCGAGAGCGAGACGCGCAAGATGCACGCGCTCGAGGAATACGGGCTGATGCATGTGAAGCTCTACGAGGACATCGCGAAGAACGGCCATATCGCCACCGCCTTCGCCTATCCGGTGAAGGTGGAGGGGCGCTACGTGATGGACCCCTCGCCGATCCCGAAGTTCGACAACCCCAAGATGGACGACTGCCCGGCGCTGCAGCTCTTCGGCGCGGGGCGCGAGCAGCGCATCTACGCGGTGCCGCCCTTCACGAAGGTGGTGAGCCTCGATTTCGAGGACCACCCGTTCGAGGCCGGCCGGGCGGCGCATGACTGCGCGCTCTGCGGGGCCGGCGACAGCTACCTCGACGAGGTGATCATCGACGACGAGGGCGGGCGGATGTTCGTGTGCTCGGACACCGACCATTGCCGCACCCGCCGCGAGGCCGGCCACACCGGGGCGCTGGGCGTGCCGGAGGCCTTCGCATGACCCATCCTCACTCCGCCGCACCGGGAGAGCTCTCATGACCCCGCTTCTCGAGGTCCGCGACCTCACCAAACGCTACGGCCCGCGCATCGGCTGCGCGGATGTGACCTTCGAGCTCTGGCCCGGCGAGGTGCTGGGCATCGTGGGCGAGAGCGGCTCGGGCAAGTCGACGCTGCTCTCCTGCCTCGCGGGGCATCTGGCGCCGGACACGGGCTCGGTTGTGTATGACACCCGGGCGAACGGTGCGCGCGACACGCTCACCATGTCCGAGCCCGAGCGCCGCATGCTCGGCCGCACCGACTGGGCCTTCGTGCACCAGAACCCGCGTGACGGGCTGCGCATGAACGTCTCCGCCGGCGGCAACGTGGGCGAGCGCCTGATGGCCGTGGGGGCGCGCCACTACGGCAACATCCGCGCCACGGCGAGCGACTGGCTGGGCCGGGTGGAGATCGCGGACGAGCGCATCGACGACCGGCCCTCGGCCTTCTCTGGCGGCATGCAGCAGCGCCTGCAGATCGCGCGCAACCTTGTCACCGGCCCGCGGCTGGTGTTCATGGACGAGCCCACCGGCGGGCTCGACGTGAGCGTGCAGGCGCGGCTGCTCGACCTCATCCGGGCGCTGGTGCGCGACCTCGGCCTCTCGGCGATCATCGTCACGCATGACCTCGCGGTGGTGCGGCTGCTCGCCGACCGGCTGATGGTGATGAAATCCGGCCGCGTGGTGGAAGAGGGCCTGACCGACCAGGTGCTCGACGACCCGCAGCACGCCTACACCCAGCTGCTCGTCAGCTCGGTGCTTCATGTCTGAGGCGCGCATGGACGCGTGCCCCACCCACCCACCCGCACGCCTCCATGCGCGCGAGACCAGGGGGAGAGGATGATCCAGGTCGAGAATGTCTCCAAGCAGTTCACGCTGCACAACCAGGGCGGCGCCGCGCTGGAGGTGATGCGCGGGGCGCAGCTTTCCGTGGCGCCGGGCGAATGCGTGGCGCTCGTGGGTGCCTCGGGTGCCGGCAAGTCCACGCTGATGCGGATGATCTACGGCAATTACCTCGCCGCCTCCGGGGCGATCCGGGTGGGCGCGCTCGACGTGGTCACCGCCCGCCCGCGCGAGATCATCGCGCTGCGCCGCGAGGTGCTGGGCTACGTGAGCCAGTTCCTGCGCGTGGTGCCCCGCGTGCCCACGCGTGACGTGGTGGCCGAGCCGCTGCTGGCCCTCGGCCGCCCGGCCGGGGAGGCCCGCGCCCGCGCCGAGGCGCTGCTCGCCCGGCTCAACATCCCGCCCGCCCTGTGGGAGCTCTCGCCGCTCACCTTCTCGGGCGGCGAGCAGCAGCGGGTGAACATCGCCCGCGGCTTTGCCCATGAATACCCCGCCCTGCTGCTCGACGAGCCGACCGCGAGCCTCGACGCCGCCAACCGCGGCACCGTGCTCGCCCTCATCGAGGAGGCGAAGGCGCGCGGGGCGGCCATCGTCGGCATCTTCCACGACGAGGAGGCCCGCGCCCGGGTGTGCGACCGCGAGGTCGACGTGAGCGGCTTCGCGCCGGGGGCGTCATGAGCCCCGGCACGCTCATCGTGGTCGTCGGCCCCTCGGGCGCCGGCAAGGACACGCTGATCGACGCCGCCCGCGCCGCGCGGCCCGACATCTTCTTCCCGCGCCGGGTGATCACCCGGCCGGAGGAGGCGGGCGGCGAGGCCTTCACCGGCGTGAGCGTGGCCGGGTTCGCCGCGCGCGAGGCTGCCGGCGCCTTCGCCACGCTGTGGCACGCGCACGGGCTCTCCTACGGCATCCCGGCCGAAATCGGGCCCATGCTCGCCTCCGGCCGCCATGTGCTGTTCAACGGCTCGCGCAGCGTGATCGACGCGCTCCGCGCCACCCACCCGGCCCTGCGGGTGATCGTGGTCACCGCCGCGCCGGAGGTGCTGGCCTGCCGGCTCGCCGCGCGCGGGCGCGAGGATGCCGAGGCCATCCGCCGCCGCCTCGCCCGCGCCGCCTTCGCCACCCCCGAGGGGCCCGATGTGACCGTGATCGACAATGGCCAGCCGCTGCCCCGCGCGGTGGCCGATTTCCTCGCCGCCCTGCCGCCGGTGCCCGCCGTCGCCCCGGCCCCGACCCGAAAGGAACCCTCGCGTGCATGACATGACCGCATCCGCACAGGCCCATGCCGTGGGCGCCGCCGAACACGCCCTCCCCGCCGGAGACGCCGAATTCGCCAATGCCGAGCTGGTGCTGCCCGACCGGGTGATGCGCGGGCGCGTCACCGTCTCCGCCGGCGAGATCGTCGAGATCGTGGAGGGCGACGCGGTGCCCGCCGGCGCGCTCGACTGCGGGGGAGACTGGCTCTCGCCCGGGCTCGTCGAGCTGCACACCGACAACCTGGAGCGCCACATGCGCCCGCGCCCCGGGGTGGACTGGCCGCATGCCGCCGCCATCCTCGCGCATGACACCGAGCTTGCCGGCATCGGCATCACCACCGTCTACGACGCCATCCGCGTGGGCTCGGTGCTCTCGGGCAAGAAGAAGAGCTATGGCCGCTACGCCCGGCAGATGGCCAACGAGATCCTCGCCGCCCGGGCCAGCGGCAGCCTGCGCATCAGCCATTTCCTGCACCTGCGCGCCGAGATCTGCTCGGAGACCCTCACCGAGGAGCTCGGCGAATTCGGCCCCGCCGACCGGGTGGGCATCCTGAGCCTGATGGACCACACCCCCCACCAACGCCAGTTCGCCGACGAGCGCCAGTACCGCACCTATGTGCAGGGCAAGTACGGCTATTCCGACGCCGAGTTCGACGCCCATGTGGTGCACCTGCTCGAGGTGAAGCGCCGTTTCGGCGCGCAGCACGAGGCTGACGCCGTGGCCTCGGCCCGGGCCTGGGGCGCGGTGCTCGCCAGCCATGACGACACCACGACCGACCATGTCGCGGCCTCGGCGGCGCACGGGGCGGGGCTCGCCGAGTTTCCCACCACGCTGGAGGCGGCGGAGGCCCTGCGCGCCGCCGGCATCGCGGTGATGATGGGCGCGCCCAACCTGCTGCGCGGCGGCTCGCATTCGGGCAACGTGGCGGCGCAGACCCTGGCGGACGCCGGGTTGCTCGACATCCTCTCCTCCGACTACGCGCCGGCGAGCCTGCTGATGGGCGCGGTGCGGCTGGGGCGCGAGAGCGGCGACATGGCCCGCGGCATCCGCACGGTCACCGAGGCGCCGGCCCGGGCCTCCGGCCTCAGCGACCGTGGCGCCCTCGCGCCGGGCCAGCGCGCCGACCTGGTGCGCTTCGCCACCGCCGATGGCTTCCCCTACACGAAGGGCGTCTGGGTGCGCGGCCTGCGCGTGGCCTGAAGGCATCCGCCCCGCCCGCGCGGGCGGGGCGGCTTTTCGGCCGGGCTCATGCGCGGTGTCGCAGCCCGGACGACGCGGGCATCTTCCGGCATGCGGGGGGGCACGCGTGGCTTGACGCGGTGCCGGGGCGGGTCCGCCTGCGCTGGGCCTGGCAGCTCGCCGGACGCCTCTTGGACAAAGCCCGCAAGGGCAGGCGGGGTGGTGTGGCGCCCCTGACGCCCCCCGACATCGCGGGTGCGCGCATCGGCTTTCCCGCCCGTTCCGGATGTCAGAACTCGACGTCGAGCTCCTCGATCTCCTCCGGCTCCTCCAGCGCGTCGGCGATCCAGGGCTGGAGCACGGACCAGCTGAGGATATGGTCGACGTACTCGGCCACCGGCCCGTCGAGCGCCACCGCGTAGGTGCGGAAACGGGTGCAGACCGGGGCGTACATCGCATCGGCCATCGTGGGCTCGCCGAAGAGGAACGGGCCGCCGTAGCGCTCCAGGCACTCGGTCCAGATCGCCTTCACCCGCTCGATGTCGGGCCGCGCGCCGGCGAAGATCTTGAATTTCTCGTGGCGCGCCTTGAGGTTCATCGGCAGGGCCGAGCGCAGGTTGTGGAAGCCGGAGTGGATCTCGCCGCAGATGGCGCGGCAGTGCTGGCGGGCCACCATGTCCTTGGGCAGCAGGCCGGCTTTCGGGAATTTCTCGTTGAGATAGGCGCCGATGGCCAGCGTGTCCCACACGCTCACCTTGTCGTCGGTGAGGCGCGGCACCAGTACGGAGGGCGAGAGCAACAGCAGCTCGGCGCGCACCGTGGGGTCGTCCACCGTCACGATCTCCTCGTCGAATTCCAGCCCCGCCATGCGGCACAGCAGCCAGCCGCGCAGCGACCAGGAGGAGTAGTTCTTGCTGGAAATGGTGAGCGTGGCGCGCGGCATCGTGATTTTCTCCCGGAGGCAGGTCGCTCTATTGCAACGCACAATTCGCTCGCCGCGCAAGCGAAAAGACATTACGATTCGCCGGAATCTACCCCGGGAGGCCGCAAGGGAATGCTCTATCAGCTCTACCAGGCGCAGGACGACATGCTCACCCCCGTCCGCGATGCTGCCAACTGGATGCTCTCCATGCTCGACGTGGTCTCCGGCGGCCCGAAGCCCGCCTCGGAGCGCAGCCTGCCCGAGCGCAGCCTCGCCGCCGGGCTGGAGATGATCACCCGGTTCGAGCTCTCCCACGCCAGCCCCGCCTTCGGCATCACCTCCGTGCCCTCGGGCAACCGCGATGTCGAGGTCTGGGAGGAGGTGGCGCTGGAGCTGCCCTTCGGCAACCTGCTGCACTTCGTGAAGGACAGCGACGTGCCGCAGCCCAGGGTTCTCGTCGTCGCCCCGCTCTCGGGCCATTTCGCCACGCTGCTGCGCGGCACGGTGGAGACATTGCTGCGCGACCATGACGTCTACGTGACGGACTGGACGAATGCGCGCGATGTGCCGCTGTCGGCCGGGCGCTTCGGCTTCGAGGATTACATCACCTACATCATCCGCTTCCTGGAGGAGATGGGGCCGCGTTCGCACATCCTCGCGGTGTGCCAGCCCTGCGTGCAGGCCCTCGCCGCCGTGGCGGTGATGTCGGAGGACAGGCACCCGGCGACGCCGCTGTCGATGACGCTGATGGCCGGGCCGATCGACGTGCGCGAGAGCCCGACCACGGTGAACGACCTCGCGATGGAGCACCCGCTCGCGTGGTTCGAGGAGAAGCTCATCGCCACCGTGCCCTGGCGCTACAAGGGCGGCGGGCGCAAGGTGTACCCCGGCTTCGTGCAGCTCACCGCCTTCATGACCATGAACATGGACCGCCACAAGAAGACCCACCGCGAGCTCTACGAGCATCTCGTGGCGGGCGACGACGCGGCGGCGGAGAAGATCAAGACCTTCTACGACGAGTATTTCGCCGTGCTCGACCTCACGGCGGAATTCTACCTCGAGACCATCGACATGGTGTTCCAGCGCGCGCTGCTGGCGAAGGGCGAGCTCAGCTACAAGGGCCGGCCGGTGCGCCCCGGCGCGATCATGCGCACCGCGCTGCTCACGGTGGAGGGCGGGCGCGACGACATCTGCGCCATCGGCCAGACCGCGGCCGCGCACGAGCTCTGCACCGGCCTGCGCCCGCATCTCAAGCGCCACCACCTGCAGGCCAACGTGGGGCATTACGGCGTGTTCAACGGCCGCAAGTGGCAGAACGAGATCTACCCGCTGGTGCGCAACCTCATGCTCGCCGTGGAGTGAACCCGGGGAGGGACTCCCGCATGGCACCACCGCCCGACTGGGATGCGGCCTATGCCGGCGCCGGGGGCGGGCTGTTCGGGGATGCGCCCAACCTCTGGCTGGTGATGACCCTGGCGCGGCCGGGTTTCGACGCCCGCCGGGCCCTGTTCATCGCCGATGGCGACGGGCGCAACGGCACCTGGGCCGCGCGGCGCGGGCTCGACGTGACCGCCATCGACATCTCCGCCGAGGCCACCGCCCGGGCCCGCGCGCGCGACAGGGCGGCCGGTGTCTCCGCCCGCCGCGTCACGGCCGACCTGCGCGGCTGGAGCCCCGAGCGCAGCTTCGACGCCAGTTTCCTGCTCTACCTCCAGGGCCCGCCCGAACAGCGCGAGGCGGCGGTGCGCCTCGCCGCATGGTCGCTGCGCCCCGGCGGCTGGCTGGTGCTGGAGGGCTTCGCGGCGGAAGGCGAGGGCGGCTGCGGCCCGTCCGACCCCGCCCTGCGCTACGGCCGCGACGAACTCGCCGCCTGGCTCGAGGGCTTCGCGCGCGAAGAATGGCTCTTCGGCGAGGTGCGGCTCGACGAGGGCCCCCGCCACCAGGGCAGCGCCCGGGTGGTCCGCATTCTCGCCCGCGCCCCGGGCGGATAGGGAGGCGGCGCGCTCCGGGATCCGGCCGGCGGCCCCGTGCATCGGGGCGACCCTTGTCGAGGCTTCCCGACCCCGCATGCCGGGGCCGGGGCGGCGGCCTTCAGCGCAGCGTGGGGTCGAACCGGTCGCGCAGCCAGTCGCCGATCATCGAGATCGACAGGGTGGTGAGCACGATGGCCGCCGCCGGCGCCAGCATGATCCACGGGGCGGACTGGATGTAGTCGCGCCCGTAGCCCACCATGTTGCCCAGCGAGGTCATCGGCGGCTGCACGCCGAGACCGAGGAAGGACAGGCCGGATTCGAGCAGGATCACCTCGGGGAAGTTCAGCGTCATCGACACGATGAGGGTGGAGGCGATGTTGGGCAGGATGTGCCGGCCGTAGATGCGCCAGGGCGTGGCGCCGAGGTCGCGCACCGCGGTGGCATAGCCCTGCTCGGAGGCGGCGATGGCAAGGCCGCGCGCGATGCGCGCGATCCGCTCCCAGCCGTAGAACCCCATCAGGATCACCAGCAGCGGCAGCGAGTTTCCGAGGAAGGCGAGCATGGCGAGCGCGATGATCATGAAGGGCATGGCCGCCTGCGCGTCGATCAGCATCAGCACCACCTGCTCCACCCGGCCGCGGAACCAGGCGGCGAGGAAGCCCAGGCTCACCCCCAGAGTGGCGGCGATCAGCGTGGAGAGGAAGGCGATGACGAGCGAGATGCGCACCGAGGTGATGAGGCGCGAGAGCACGTCGCGGCCCAGCTCGTCGGTGCCCAGCGGATGCGCCCAGTCGCCGCCGAAGAACACCGGCGGGGTGAGGCGGGCGCGCAGGTCCATCGCGAGGTAGTCATAGGGCGCCACATGCGGTGCGAAGGCCACCAGCAGGGCGCACATCGCGAGCCAGGCGAGGGCGAGCAGGATGCCCGGCGGCCAGCTCTGGAAGAAGGCGGCGGCGCGGTTCTTGGCGGTGAAGACGCTGCCGCTGTCGTCGGGGATCGTGGTCATGGTCTGGTCCTCCGGGCTCAGGCGGGTTTCGCGGCATGGCCGCTGCGCAGCCGGGGGTCGACCCAGCCGTAGGCCATGTCGACGAGAAGGTTCGCCGCCACCATGGTGAAGCCGATCAGCAGCAGGATCACCTGCACCACGGCAAGGTCTCGGTTGGCGACCGCGGTCACCAGCAGCCGGCCCACGCCGGGCCAGGAGAAGATGCTCTCCACCACCACGGCGCCGGCCACCAGGCTGCCCACCATGAAGCCGATGATGGTGAGCGTGGGGATGGCGGCATTGGGCAGCGCGTGGCGGATCACCACCTGGTGCCAGAGCAGCCCCTTGGCCGAGGCGGTGCGGATATAGGGCTGGCCCAGGGTCTCGAGCATGGCCGAGCGGGTGAAGCGCGCGATCACCGCCGCCCCGATCAGCCCCATGGTGAGGATGGGCAGCACCGCGTGCAGCGCCGTGTCCGAGCCGCCCGAGGGCAGCCAGCGCAGCCGCACCGCGAAGACGAGGGCCAGCACGAGCCCCATCACGAAGCTCGGCACCGTGAAGCCCATCACCGAGACGGTCATGATCGCCCGGTCGATGAGCGTGTTGCGGTGCAGGGCGGCCCAGATGCCGGCGGGGATGCCGATGGCGAGGTTGAGCAGCAGCGCCGGCAGGGTGATGCGCAGCGTGTCGGGCACGCGCTCCAGCACCACGTCGAGGGCGGCGCGGCCGTCGCGCATCGAGGTGCCGAGGTCGCCCTGCGCCACGGCGCCGAAGTAGCGCAGGTACTGGTTCCACAGCGGCTGGTCGAGGCCCCAGGCGGCGCGGAAGGCCGCGTAGGCCTCCGGCGGCGCCTCGGGGCCGAGGATGGTGATCGCGGGGTCGCCCGAGAGGCGCAGCACGATGAAGGCGGCCGAGACGATCAGCACCACGGTGACGAAGGCGCGGGCGAGGCGGGAGAGGAAATAGCGGGTCATGCTCGGCTCACTCCGCGGCATGTGCCGCGGGCGCGGTCACGAGATGGCAGGCAACGGCGCGGCCGGCGTCGCGCTCCAGCCGCGGCACCTCGCGGGTGCAGCGGGCGGTGGCGACGGGGCAGCGCGGGTGGAAGGGGCAGCCGGCGGGTACGTCCACCGGGTTCGGCGGGTCGCCCTCCAGCACGATGCGCTCCCGCCTGCGGCCCGGCACCGGGATGGCCGAGACCAGCGCCTGCGTGTAGGGGTGCAGGGGGGCGTGGAACACCTCCTCCGGGGCGCCTTCCTCCACGATGCGGCCGAGGTACATCACCGCCACGCGGTCCGACATCTGCCGCACCACCTTCAGGTCATGGCTGATGAAGAGTGCCGCGAAGCCGGTGCGGGCGCGCAGGTCGTCGAGCAGGTTGAGCACCTGCGCCTGGATGGAGACATCGAGGGCGGAGACCGGCTCGTCGCACACCAGCAGCGCGGGGTCGAGGGCGAGGGCCCGGGCGATGACCACGCGCTGGCGCTGGCCGCCGGAGAGCTCGTGCGGGTAGCGCTGCGCCATGCTCGCGCCGAGCCCCACCTGCGCCATCAGCTCGGCCACCCGCTCCGCGCGCTCCGCGGCGGGCAGGCCGGGCTCGTGGATGGCGATCGGCTCGCCGATCTGCTCGGCCACCGGCATGCGCCGGTCGAGCGCGCCCAGCGGGTCCTGGTAGACCATCTGCATGCGGCGGCGCTGGCGGCGCCAGGCGGCGTCGTGCTTCGCGGTCACCAGCCCGCCGTCGAAACGCACCTCGCCGGCGCTGGGCGGCACGAGGCCGAGCACCAGCCGCGCGGTGGTGGACTTGCCGCAGCCGCTCTCGCCCACGAGGCCCAGGGTGCGGCCGGCGGGGATGTCGAAGTCGAGCCCGTCGACCGCCTTCAGCGTGGCGGGCCGGCCGAACAGGCCGCCGGGGCGACGGACGGGATAGTGACGCTTGAGGCCACGGACGGAGAGCAGCGCGGTCATCGGGCCTCCTGGCAGGGGGGAAGGGCTGGGCGGCAGGGGAAGGCGGGCAGGGCCGCGGCCCCGGCCGGGTGAAGCGGCGCCGCGCCGGGCGCGGATGAGTGCAGTGGTGCCGCGCCGGGCGCGGGTGGGCGCGGGCGCGAAGCGCTGCCGGCGCGGGCGGGCCGGCGCATGAGCAGCCTGCGCGGCAGCTCGGGCCCGGCGAGCAGGCGCGGCAGCGGGGCAGCGGCCGGGCAGGCTTCGGAAAGCCTGGCCGCGCGGCGCTTCGGCGTGGCGGAACCGGCGCCGCTCATGCGTGCACCCCGGTCTGGCAGGCCACCCGGCCCTCGGGCGGCAGGGCGCCGCGGCGCACCGCTTCCACGCGCAGGCAGGCGGCGCGGTGGTCGCCGCCCTGCACCGGGCGCAGGCCGGGCAGGGCGCCGGAGCAGGCGTCGTCGGCGAAGGCGCAGCGCGGCGCGAAGGTGCAGCCGCGCGGCAGCGCGTCGGGCGGCGGCACTGTGCCGGGAATGGCGTCGAGCCGCCGGCGCGGGCCGTCGAGCTCGGGCAGGGCGCGCATCAGCCCGATGGAATAGGGGTGGGCGGGGGCGGCGAACAGGCGCTCGGCCGGGGCGGTCTCGATCACCCGGCCGCAATACATCACCGCCACGCGGTCGCAGATGTCGGAGACCACGCCGAGATCGTGCGAGATCAGCACCATGGCCATGCCGGTTTCGCGGCGCAGGTCGGCGAGCAGGTCGAGGATCTGCGCCTGGATGGTGGCGTCGAGCGCGGTGGTGGGCTCGTCGGCCACCAGCAACTCCGGCTCGCCCGCCAGCGCCATCGCGATCATCACCCGCTGGTTCATGCCGCCGGAGAGCTCGTGCGGGTAGTCGCGCAGGCGCTGGGCGGGGTTGGAGATGCCGACGCGCTCCAGCAGGCGGGTGGCCTCGCGCCGCGCGTCCTTGCCGCGCAGGCCGCGGTGCAGCCACAGCGCCTCGCCGAGCTGCCGGCCGATGCGGTGCACCGGGTTCAGCGCCGAGGAGGGGTCCTGGAAGATGAGCGCGATGCGCCCGCCGCGCAGCTTCGCGAGGCGTTTCGCGGGGGCGTTGAGGATCTCCTCGCCGGCCAGTTTCACCGAGCCGCGCATGCGGGCGCGGGCGTCGAGCAGGCCGGTGGCCGCGAGCCAGGTGATCGACTTGCCGCAGCCGCTCTCGCCGACGACACCGAGCGTCTCGCCGCGGTGGATGTCGAGGTCCACCCCGTGCAGCGCGCGCACGTAGCGCCGGCCCGTGTCGAAGTCGACGGTGAGCCCGCGCAGCGAAACGAGGGGTTTGAGCTGTTCGAAATGCTCGGTCATGGCGGGTGCCCTGCTCTCTTGTGGGAGATGGGGCCTGCGGCCGGAGGGGGCAGCCGCTGGCTGTCTGCGGGGCCGGGCGGTGCCGGCGGAACGGCTGCCGCCCCCGGGGCCGGGGCTTCCGGGGGCGGCTGCCTGTCAGGTCGGGCCCGGCAGGGCCGTCAGTTTGCCGGGGCGACGACGTGGAAGTTGTCGGCCCGGAAGTCCATCGACTGCAGCGCCGAGGGCGCCCACTCGATGTCCGCGCGCTTGCCGTAGAACATCGCGTTCTGGTGCATCACGGTGTAGGCGGGGTCCTCGCGCTCGGCGATCTCGAGCATGCGGCGGAAGGTGGCGCGGCGCTCCTCGAGGTCGGTCGAGGTCTCGAGCGTGGTGCAGAGCGCGTTGAACTCCTCGTTCGTCCACTCGCCCACCTGCTGCTGCTGGCCGTTCTGGCAGTGCTGGTTGACGATGGAGGACACCGGGTCCGGGAAGGGCGCGGAGTTCGACCAGTCGCGCACCATGCGCGGCCCGCTCTCGGTGTCGAAGATCTGCTGCCAGTTCTCCTTCATCTCGATCTGGATGTTCAGGCCGATCTGGCGGAAGGCCTCGGCGTTGATCTGCGCGGTCGACACCTGGTTGGTGTAGTAGTTGTTGAGCACGCGCATCACGATGGGCTCGCCGTTGTAGCCGGATTCCTCCACCAGCTTGCGCGCCAGGTCCATGTCGTATTCCGGCACGGTCCAGTCCGACAGGTACATGTCGCCGTAGTATTCCCATTGCAGGCCGGCCGGCACCTTGGTGCGGCTGCCCCAGAGCGCTTCCACGATGGACTCGCGGTCGATCGCATGGGTCATCGCCTGGCGGATCTTCACGTCCTTCATCGGGCCGTTGTTCTTGTCGAACACCATCAGGCGGTGGTTGGTGATCGGGCCGCCCACCACGTCGAACTTCGGCTCGTCCTCGATGAGGGCGATCTGGTCCGGCGGCACGTCGGTGATGAAGTCGTACTCGCCCGAGAGCAGGCCGTTCACCCGGCTCGCCACCTCGGGCACCACAACGAAGCGCAGCTCCGCGATCGGCGGCTTCTCGCCCCAGTACTCGTCATGCGCGGCGAGCACGAGCACGTTGTCGGGCTTGAACTCCACCACCTTGTAGGGGCCGGTGCCGACCGGGTGGCGGGCGTAGTCGGCCCAGGTCTCGGCCTCCTCGTAGGCGCGCTTGGAGAGGATCTCGGCGCCCCCGCGGGAGATGCGGCCCTCCAGCGTGGGGTCCGGCACCTTCGAGACGAAGCGCACGGTCATGTCGTCGACCTTCTCCACCCGGTCGAGGTTCGGCCAGGCGCGGCGGGCCACGGCGGCCACTTCCGGGGGGGGCACCTTGCCGTTGGTGATCTGCGCGATGGTCGAGGTGAAGAGCTGCGCGCCGTCCTTCTGGGCCTGCACCTGCTCGGGCAGGGTGCCGAAGCGCTCCGGCGAGAAGGTGAACACCACGTCGTCGGCGGTCATCGTGTCGCCGTTGTGGAACTTCACGCCCTCGCGCAGCTTCAGCTCCACCGTGCGGTCGTCGATGCGCGTCCACTCGGTGGCAAGGCCGGGCTTGCGCGGCAGGTCCGGCAGCTGGCGGTCATAGTCGATCAGCGTCTCGAACATCGAGTAGAACACGCGCGCGCCGACGTTGGACTGCTCGCGCAGCACGTCGAGGGCACCGGCGTTCACGATCTGCTGGACCGCGACGGTGATGTGCGGGCGCTCCTGCGCGAAGGCGGGGCTGCTCAGCAGGGTGCTGGCCATGAGGCTCGCTGCGAGGGCGAGGCCGAGGGTGCGGCGGGTGAGGTGCATCGGTTGGTCCCGTTCCTGGAGAATGACGGGGCGAGAGATGCCCGCGCGCGGCAACAGCCGCGTGACGGCGATGCGACGATCCTGTCACAATGCCGGGCCGCAGCCCCGCGCGCGGCACTGCACAGCCCCGGTCACAGAACGGCATCGAACGTCATCGAACCGTGACAGAGCCGGTGCATGAGGGGGCCCCGTGCCGCCGGTGCCTCCGCGCCGGGGCCGCGCTATCAAGGAGCGGACGATGGATGTGACAGGTGCCCGGCGGGCGGTGATCGTGGTGTTCGACGGGCTGCGGCCCGACATGGTGACCCCCGGGCTGATGCCCGAGCTCGCGGGCTTCGCCGCCTCCGCGGCCTGGTTTCGCGAGGCGCGCTCGGTGTTTCCCTCCTACACCCGGGTGGCGACCACCAGCATCGCCACCGGCGCCTGGCCGCGCAGCCACGGCATCATCGGCAACCAGTTCCACCAGCCCGGGCTGATCGCCGGCGGCCCGCTCGACACATCGAACTACGCCCATCTCGAGGCCGCTGCCGCCGCCTGGCCCGGCGGCGTGGTGGGTCGGGAGGACCTGGGCACCGCACTGGCGCGGGCCGGCAAGCGGCTCTCTGTCGTGCATTGCGGCTCGGCGGGCTCGGCCTACCTGCTCAATTCCCGGGTGCTGGAGAACGGCCACTGGACCTTCTCGATCCACGGCGAGGCGCATACCCGCACGCCGGAGGCGGTGCGCGCCTCGCTCGCCCGCCACGGCGCGCTGCCGGGGCGCGAGCTGCCGAAGCTCGGCGCGGTGGAGCGGGCCGCAACGGTGTTCTGCGACATGGTGCTGGCCGAGCAGGCGCCGGACGTGGCCATCGCCTGGTTCCCCGAGCCCGACACCTCCTTCCACTACTGCCGCATCGGCTCGGAGGAGTCGCGCCGCGCCCTCGCCGCCTGCGACGCCGCCTTCGCCCGCATCCGCGACGCGCTGCCGCCCGACACGCTGCTGATCGCGATGTCCGACCATGGCCAGATCACCGTCGACCGCGAGATCGACCTCGGCGCCGCCCTGCGCGCCGCCGGCTTCCGGGCCGCCGACCGGCCGGCCGAGGGCGACCGGATCGGCTACACCCGCGGTGCCGCGGGCGAGCTGCGCCTGCTCGGCGGCCCCGACCCGGTGGCGGCCGCCGAGCTCGCTGCCTGGGCGATGGAGCAGGACTGGCTCGGCCTGCTCTTCTCGCGTGACGGCCTGCCCGGCACCCTGCCGCTCGCCGCGGTGATGGGCGACCATCCCCGCGCGCCCGATCTCGTCTACGCCTGCCGCTCCGATGTGAGCCCCGACCCCGACGGCCTGCCCGGCCGCGGCGCCTTCACCGGCGGCGTGCCGGTGATGGGCGGCATGCATGGCGGGCTGAACCGGCACGAGCTCAACACGATGCTCGCCCTCTCCGGGCCCGGCATCACGGCGGGTGAGCGGGATTGCCCTGCCGGCATCGTCGACGTGATGCCCACCGTGCTCGCCGCCCTCGGCGCGGGCCAGCAGGAGGCCGAGGGCCGGGTGCTGGAAGAGGCCTGGGGCGCGGCACCCGCCGCCGCCGAGCGCCTCCACGACCGTGCCCGGGCGGGCGGCTTCGCCCAGGAGCTCGAGCGCCTGCGCTACCGCAACCGGATCTACCTCTCCGAGGGCAACCGCCTCTGAGGCCGGGCAAGGGGCATCGGCCATCGGACAGGAAGCGGCAGCCTCCGCGGGCCCTCGCGAACCCGGGCTCTGCCGCCGCTTCCCCGGGGCCCCGCCGTACCGGACGGCGTCCCCCGCCACCGCGTGGGGCCGCTGCGGGGGGAAAGGCGCTGGCGGTCGCCCCCGCGCAAGGGGTTACCGTCGCCGGCCGGCCTCGCGCTCAGCCTGGCGAGCCATTGCCCGGGCGACGCCCCGGCGCCGGGCCCCTGCCGCGAGACCGCCCCGCGCCGCGACAGGGTCTCCACGTCGCCATCCCGCGCTCCCTCGGGCGTCGCGACGGCCCGAGGGGGCTCGATGCCCCCGAGGGACGTATGCCCCCCGGTGCCCCCGAGACGCAGGTCGGCGCAGCGTCATCGGGCGGGTTCGCGGCTTCCGGGGGGTGTGAGAAGCGCCAGCGGGCGGCGGGCGGGGCTGTCGCCCCGGAGGGTCAGCGGAACTCCCGCACCACCTCGATCTCGCCCGCGATGGCTTCGTTGAAGGCGGGCAGGTGCTCGGCCGGGATCCAGTATTCCCGGTGCGCCGCGCCGCCGGCCTCCTGCACGTCGTAGCGTTCGAGGAAGCTGCGCAGCACCTCGAAGCGGGTGACGAAGCCGCTGCCGCTGGCCTTCACGTTCCAGTCCCGCGCGATCTTCACCGCATAGTCCTCGGTGGTGACGGGGTAGAAGATCGGCTGCTCGGGCAGGCGCGGCGGAAAGGCCCGCATGCCGCTGTCGCGGATGAGGGCGAGTTCTTCCGGCCCCACCGGCCGCCAGAGGGTGATCGTGTCGCTCATGTGCCACAGAAAGCGCGGATCGGCCGGCAGGGCAAGCCCCTCCGGCACCCCCGGCGCGGTGGCGCCGGGGGGGGAGCGGCTCAGCGCGCGAGGCCGAGCGCCTCGAGATGCGCCACGGCGGCGGGCACCTCGGCCTTGTCGCGCAGCTCGAGGTTCAGGCGCGGCTTCACCTCGAGCCGGGCGAGGGCGGCGAAGAGCGACCCCCACAGGATGTTGCCCAGCCCCGGGCGCCAGTGCCGGTCGGCGTAGCCGTCGGTGTCCTGGATGTGCACGTGCTCGAGCATGTCGCCCGCCGCGATCACGTGGTGGTCGACCGGCGGCGCGCTGTGCTGGTGATGGGCGATGTTGGCATGCCCGGTGTCGAGCGAGACGCGCACCGAGGGGCTGGCGAGGCTCTCGACCAGCGCCACGCGCTCGGCGGGGTCGCGGTCCTCGATGTTCTCGATCACGAAGGTGACGCCGAGCGCCTCGGCCCGCGGCAGCAGCGGCTCGAGCGTGGCGCGGGCATTGGCTGCGGCACGGTACTGGCCGGGCAGGTGGTGGCGGTTGGTGTAGTCCCAGGTGGTGAAGGGGCTGTGGATCACCATCTGCGTGGCGCCGATCTCCTCGCAGGCGTCGAGCCCCTGGCCGAAGCGCTTCTGCACGACGGCGCGGATGTCGGGGTCGGACGTGCCGATGGAGAAGCCCCAGAACGGCCCGTGGATGCCGAGGCGCCCCGTGTAGCCGGCGAGCAGGCGCTTCGTCTTCGCCGCGGTGGTGCGCCAGTCGCCCTCCAGCAGCTCGGCATTGAAGAAATCCTGGATTTCCAGGTCGCGCTGGTCGGCGATGATCCAGTCGCCGTAGGTCTCGAGCGCGTCGGTGGGCAGGCAGACGCCGAGCAGGGGAAGGGTGTGGTCGGTCATGGGGGACTCCGATGTGGGCTTGGTGCTCCGCCGCCTAATCTCCTGCAATGACAGGACGAAGACGCGTGCATGGCCCTTTGATGACCATGGCAAGGGGAGGGGCCGCCGGCGATGCGGGTGCCGCGCCCCGCCGATCTCCCGGTGCCGGAGCGCCGTTACCTGCGGCTTTTGCAGGCAGCAACAGCATCACCGCCGCGCGGGTCCGGGAGGCCTCCCGCCCCTGCGTTGACACCCGCGCTGCGCGCGGATGTCGCCTCCGCGTTGGGCCGGGCCGCCCCGCCGTGCGGGGCGGCGGCGCACGCCCGAAGGCGCGCGCTGAACTGAGCGCGGAGGGCCGCGCCCGACCCTGGGTGGGCGCTCCTGCGCTTGTGGAGGGCGGTTTATCTGGAAAGCCCCGGGCGAGGGTTGTGCGGTGAGTGGCATCGCCATCGCGCCCTCCCTGGGGGAGGGTCGGGCGCGGCCCGGGCTGGTCGCCCGGGCGGAAGGGACGAGCTGAGAGGGTGTTGACTTGCCTGCGAGCTGCCGGGAACGGGCATCGGGCATCGGGCAGGCGTCGCATGCCGCTCTTCCGGCGACGCGATGATCCACAGACACCGATTCCGGCTGCTCGGCACTCGCCGGATGTGCCGAGACCGGCTCCGGCGGCAGGCTGCACCGACATCCGGCGTGGGGATAAACGGCCCGCCCCCGCGTCAGCCCCTGCCGTTCCCGAGCCCCGCCATCGCATGCGCGAGGCGCACCGCGGCGCGCACGCCGTCGATCACCGGTACCCCGTGCGCGGCCGACAGCCGGTCCGCGAGGTCGGCCATCCCGGCGCAGCCGAGCACGATCGCGCCCGCGCCGTCCTCCGCCACCGCGCGGCCGATCTCGGCGCTCACCTGCGCCTCGGCCGCCCCGCCCGGCTCCTCGAGCGCCAGCACCGGCACCTCGCTGGCCCGCACCCGGGCGCAGAGCGCGGCGAGCCCGTATGTCACTAGGTTCTCCTCGATCACCGGGATGGACACCGACAGCGTGGTGACCACGGAGAACCGGTGCCCCGAGAGCGCCGCGGCATGGAAGGCCGCCTGTCCGATGCCCAGCACCGGCCCGGGGAAGAAGCCCCGCGCCTCCGCGAGCCCGGTGTCGTCGAAACAGGCGATGATCGCGGCATCCGCGCCCTCGGCCGCCCCGGCGCGCAGGGCAGCGAAGAGCCCGGGCAGCGCGGCGGCGCCGTCCTCGGCTCCCTGTATCGAGGCCGGCCCAGAGAGCGAGGTGCGCGCGAGGATCTCGACCCCGGCTGGCGCCGCGCCGCGGGCCGCCTCCGCCGCCTTCTCGGTCATCGATACGGTGGTGTTCGGGTTTACCAGCAACAGGCGCATCTCAGGCCGCCCCGCGGGCCGGGGAGACCGCCCCGCGCCGCGGCGAGGACCGCCGGCGACAGCCCGCGCGCGAGGTGGCGCCGCGACGGCACGAGGGGGCTCGATGCCCCCGAGGGACGTATCCGGGAAGGGTCGCCATCGTCTCAGACCAGGCCCTTGCCGGCGTCGGAGGCCCGCCGGGCCCGCCGCCGCTGCGCGATGAAGGCGCCGCCCAGGAACACGCCGATGATGGCGAGCGAGAACAGCGTGGTGAGCGTGCCGAGCGCGTAGAGCACCGGCGAGGTGACATTGGTGGTCATGCCGAAGATCTCCAGCGGCAGGGTGTTGTAGCTGCCGGCGGTGAGCAGGGTGCGGGCGAACTCGTCGTAGGACAGGGTGAAGCCGAACAGCGCCACGCCGATGAGCGAGGGCGCGATGATCGGCAGCACCACGTGGCGGATGGTCTGCCAGGGCGTGGCGCCCTGGTCGCGCGCGGCCTCCTCATAGGAGGCGTCGAAGCGGTTGAACACCGCGAACATGATCAGCAGGCCGAAGGGCAGGGTCCAGGTGAGCTGGGATCCGAAGCCGGAGGTCGACCAGTGCACGTTGAGCCCGGCGATGTTGAAGATCAGCCCAACGCCGAGCGAGATCAGGATCGAGGGGATGATCAGCGAGGTGATGATGAGCAGGAACAGCACGCCCGAGCCGCGGAACTTCTTGCGAAACGCGAGCCCGCCCATCACCGAGACCACCACGGTCACCACCATCACCATCAGCCCGAGGGCGAGGCTGCGCCCGAAGCTGCCCCAGATGTCGCCCACCGCCTGCTGCTCGAACAGGTCGGCGAACCAGTGCAGCGAGACGCCGTTCATCGGGAAGGTGAGCCCGCCCTGCGGCCCCTGGAAGCTCAGGATGGCGATGGTGATCGTGGGCCCGTAGAGGAACAGCACGAACAGCGCGAAGACGGCGGCGAGGACGTAGAAGGAGCGCGGGCGCGGTTCCATCTCAGAGCTCCTTGCGGATGTCGACGAAGCGCAGCATCGCCGAGATCATGATGAGGACGGTGAGCAGCAGGATCACCGCGTCGGCGGCGGCGGCGGGGTATTGCAGCAGCGCGATCTCGTTGGAGATCATCCGCCCCACCGAGGCGGACTGCCCGCCGGACATGAACCGCACGGTGATGAAATCGCCCATCACCAGGGTCACCACGAAGATCGAGCCGATCATGATGCCCGGCTTGGTGAGCGGGATCACCACGTTCCACAGGATCTGGGCGCCGGTGGCGCCCGCGTCGCGTGCCGCCTCGATGAGGGATTTGTCGATGCGCATCATGGTGTTGAAGATCGGCACCACCATGAAGAGCGTGTAGAGATGCACGAAGGCGAGCACCACCGCGAAATCGGAGAACAGCAGCCATTCCACCGGCTCGTTCACCAGCCCTATGTCCATCAGCACCGAGTTCGCGATGCCGTTGCGGCCCAGGAACGGGATCCAGGAGATCATCCGGATGATGTTCGAGGTCCAGAACGGGATGGTGCAGAGCAGGAAGAGCGCGATCTGCCAGGTCTGGGTGCGGATGTGGAAGGCAAGGAAATAGGCCACGGTGAAGCCGATCACCAGGGTGAAGACCCAGGTGAGCACGGTGTACATCAGCGTGTTGAGATAGACCGAGAGCGTCACCGGCGAGGTGAGCAGGAACTCGTAATTGTCCCACAGGAAGGCGGGATAGAAGGACCATTCCGTCGAGCCCCAGAAGCTCACCACTACGATGGTGATGACCGGCAGCACCAGGAAGAAGCCCAGCACCAGCACCAGCGGCGAGGCGAGCGCCCAGGCGGTGACGGCCTCCGGAATGCGCTGCACGGCGCCTGCGCGGCTGCGGCCCGGGGCGGGCGCGGTGATCTCGAGTTCGCTCATCCTCGGCGGTTCCCTTGCTCTGCGGCCCCGCGCGGCGCGGGGGAGGTGTCAGGCGGGCCGGCGGCACGATGCGCCACCGGGTGGTCTCTCATCTCCCCCGGTCGGCGCGGGGGGACGCCTTCGGAGGGGCCGACCGCGTCGGAGAGGGGCTGCGCCCCCCGCCTCCGCGGCGGCGTCGTGTCCCTTCGGGCCCCTCCGGCGCGAGCGCCCGGCCGGGAGGCAGCTCCCTTCGGGCCGGGTGCCGGGCTGGCCCCGTCGCGGCGCCCGCCCGGGCCGGGACACCGGGTGCGCAGCACCCGGCCGGGCCCAAAGCGCAGGACACCGACAGGTGGCCGGAGCACGGGAGGGCTCCGTATCGGCTCCCGACCGGCGGGCCGGCGCGGCTCCGCGGCAGGTGCCCATCCGGTGCCACGCGCCGAACTGCAGGGCACGCATACGGGAACCCGAGCGGGCCCCGATGCGCGGGGGCGGCAGACCAGCCCTTGCGGGCTGGCCGGATGTCTGTTCCGCAGCTCTCGGCTGCTGGCCTCGGCTGCTGGCCTCGGCTGCTGGCCTCGGCTGCTGGCCTCGGCTGCTGGCCTCGGCTGCTGGCCTCGGCTGCTGGCCTCGGCTGCTGGCCTCGGCTGCTGGCCTCGGCTGCTGGCCTCGGCAGGGCGTCAGCCTCAGTGCGGTCGCCCGGGGGCGGTCCGGAAGGGCGCCGCCCGGCGTGCCGGGCAAGCGCTTCGGGCTGCTCAGGCCCCGGGCGCCAGCGACGGATCGGTGTCCGGTGAGGCTCTTGCGATCAGCCCGGAGCGGACGGGGCGGCGTGTTTCGGGGTGCCGGCCGGGCGCGCGCTCCGGCCGGCGGCTTCGGTTCAGGCGGCGATGAACTCGTTCCACTTGCGAACCATGTACTGGTTCTCGTCCATCACCGCGTTCCAGCAGGCGACATGGCCCATGCGCTCCTCGAAGGAGCCGCCGTCACGCGTGGCGCCGGCCTTCTCCATCACCTGGCCCTGCGGGTTCATGATGTCCTCCTGGGCGGGCTTGCCCTCGAACCAGTAGCCCCACTCGTCGGCGGTCATGAACTCCTTCGAGGTCTCGGGCACGGCGGAGTAGTAGCCCTGGCGCATCAGGAAGCCGCCGACCCAGCCGGAGAGATACCAGTTGATGTACTCGTAGGCGGCGTCGAGCTCGAGGCCGGAGAGGTTCTTCGACAGGCCGATCCCGCCGCCCCAGGAGCGGTAGCCCTCCTTCAGCGGCTGGTAGACGCAAGGGATGCCCTTGGTCTTCACCGCGGTGATCGCCGGCGACCACATGGACTGGATCACCACCTCGCCCGAGGCCATCAGGTTCACGCTCTCGTCGAAGCTCTTCCAGAAGGCGCGGAACTGGCCGGCGCGCTTCGCCTCGGTGAGGATCGCCATGGTCTTGTCGATCTCCTCGCGGGTCATGTTGCCCTTGTCGCCGTAGGACATCTCGCCCATGGCCTCGCAGACCATCGCCGCGTCCATGATGCCGATGGAGGAGATGTCGAGGATCGAGGCCTTGCCCTTGAACTCGGGGTTCAGCAGCTCGGCCCAGCTGTCGATCGGCCGGCCGATCAGGTCGGGGCGGATGCCCAGCGTGTCGGCGTTGTAGATGGTGGGGATCAGGGTCATCCAGCCGGTCTCGTGATCGGCGAAGCTGGTGCCGTCCGGCCCGTCGACGAAGCCCACGGTGTGCGGCGCGGTGCCCTGGGCGATCACGCTCTCGGGGGTGAGCTTGCCGTCCTTGAAGATGCCGACGATCTTGTCGTAGTTGGTGATCTTGGAGACATCCATCGGCTGCAGGTTGCCCGCCGGCCAGACCTTCTTGCAGATCCAGTACTCGATGTCGGCGATGTCGAAGCTGTTGGGCTGGGTGGCGGCGCGCTGGGTGACGGAATCGGAATCGAGCGCCGTCATCTCCAGGGTGAAGCCGAGGTCTTCCTTCACCTTCTCGGCCACCTCGTTGAGGTTCGACACGCCGGTGCCGAACTGGCGCAGGGTGACGTCCTTGATGTTCTGGGCCCAGATCATCGGCGCGCCGAGGGTGCTGCCGGCCGCGACCGTGGCCGTGGCGGCGGCGCCCTTGAGAATGCTGCGCCGGCTCAGTCCGGTCGTTTTCTTGGTCATTGCAATCGTCCTCTTCCCTGTTGGAGGTTCTGGTTCAGCTTGCCAGCGGATGCAGGTCCGCCGGGTTCCACGAGAGGGTCACCGGGTCTCCCGGCCCGAGGGGCGCGGCGTAGAACTCCGCCTCGGGCACCATGGCGGTGAGGTCGTCCTCCCCCGCGGTGCGCAGCGCCACGCTCACGCTGTGGCCCTGGAACTCGATGCCGCTCACGATGGCGGCCATCCCCTCGCCGCCGCGGCCCACCGCGATGCGGTCGGTGCGGATGGCGTGGCGGCGGCCGCCGTCGGAGAGCACGTTGTGCCCGCCCATGAAGCGGGCCACGAACTCGGTGGTGGGGGTGTTGAAGATCGCCCGCGGCGCGCCGGCCTGCTCGATCTTCGCGCGGTTCATCACCACGATCATGTCGGCCAGCGCCAGCGCCTCGTCCTGTCCGTGGGTGACATGGATGAAGGAGATGCCGAGCTCGCGCTGCAGGCGCTTGAGCTCGGCGCGCATGCGCACGCGCAGGAACGGGTCGAGCGCGGAGAGCGGCTCGTCGAGCAGCAGGATCTGCGGCTCGGTGATCAGCGCGCGCGCCAGCGCCACGCGCTGCTGCTGCCCGCCCGAGAGCTGGGCCGGCAGGCGGTCGGCATAGGCGGAGATGTCCACGAGCTCGAGCAGCTCGCCGGCGCGGCGGTGGCGGGCGGGCTTGTCCACGCCCTTCATCTTGAGGCTGAAGGAGACGTTGTCGATCACGCTCAGATGCGGGAAGAGCGCGTAGCTCTGGAACATCATCGCCGTGCCGCGCTTCGCCGGGGGCAGGGCGCCGATGCGCTGGTTGCCCAGCAGGATGTCGCCGTCGCTCACCGTCTCGTGGCCGGCGATCATGCGCAGGGTGGAGGACTTGCCGCAGCCCGAGGGGCCGAGCAGGCAGCAATAGGTGCCCGCCGGCACCATGAGCGAGATCGCGTCCACCGCCACGGTGTCGCCGTAGCGCTTGGTGAGGGACACCAGTTCGAGATCGGATGCTTGGCGCATGGGCTCCTCCGCTGCCGGTCCGGGCCGTCTTGCCGACCCTCTGCAGGGAGATGCAAAGCGCGTGCCAATTGTTCACAATCTTTTAAGATATTGAGCAGAAACATCATTTTCGGGCGCGCGGCTTCGGGCGCTTTCGGATGTGCGCAAGGATCGGGCAGATTGCCAACAATATGATGGAAGATTGCACACAATTCCCGCTTGTGCGCGCGCGCGGCGCGTCTACATTTGTGCGCAAGCAGGGCCGGCCGCCTGCCATCCCGGCCGCATGCAACGGATGGACCGCCTTGGCCAGGGACAGCCTAGAGACATCGCCGCCCGTCGAGACCGTGAAGCGCGAGCTCAGGCGCGCGATCCTCGACCACCGCCTGCCCCCCGGCACGAGGCTGACGGAGGAGGCCGCCGCCGGCCATTACGGCGTGGGCCGCACGGTGGTGCGCACGGCGCTGCTCTCGCTCTCGCATGACGGGCTGGTGACGCTGGAGCGCAATCGCGGCGCCTTCGTGGCCCGCCCCGACCCGCGCGAGGCGCGCGAGGTGTTCGAGGCCCGCTCGCTGCTCGAGCCGCGCGCCGCCCGCCTTGCCGCACAGCGCGCCGTGCCGGCCGACGTGGAGGACCTGCGCCGCCACGTGGCGGAGGAGCACGCGGCGCTCGCGCAGGGTGACACCGGCAGCGCGGTGCATCTCTCCGGCCTGTTCCACACCCGCATCGCCGAGATCGCCGCTCAGGAGACGATCGCGAGCTTCGTGCGCGCGCTGGTCTCGCGCTCCTCGCTGGTGATCGCGCTTTACTGGCGCCGGCATGATACGGTGTGCGAAAGCCATGCCCATCACGAACTGCTCGCGGCCATCGGCCGGGGCGACGGCGCCGCCGCGGAGGAACTGATGCAGAGCCATCTCGTCGACCTGCTATCGGGGCTCGACCTCTCGGACCGGGTGAAACCCGTCTCCAGCCTCGCGAAGGCGCTGCAGGGATGATGGACATCCGCCCCGTCCGGCAGGACGAGATGCCGCTCATCCTCGGCTGGGCGCGTGACGAGGGCTGGAACCCGGGCCTCGACGATGCCGCGATGTTCCATGACGCGGACCCGGAGGGGTTTCTCGTCGGCCACATCCGGGGCGAGCCGGTGGCGGCGATCTCGGTGGTGCGCCAGGGCACCGGTTACGGCTTTCTCGGCCTCTACATCGTGCCGCCGAAATGGCGCCGGAAGGGGCTGGGGCTGGAGATCTGGCAGGCCGGGATGGAGCGGCTGGAGGGCCGGGTCGTCGGGCTCGACGGCGTGCCGGACCAGCAGGACAACTACCGCCGCTCCGGCTTCGAGGAGGCGCACCAGAGCCACCGCTACACCGGGCTGCTGCCCTACATGGGCTCCGCCAGCGTGGAGCCGGTGGGCCATCACAACCTCGCCCCCGCGCTGAGCTTCGACCGCAAGGTGGCCGGCGTGCAGCGCACCACCTACATCGGCCGCATGCTCACCGACAGTGTCACCCGCCGCTCGGTGGCCGTGGTCGACGGCGGCGTTCTGCTCGGCCTCGCCACGGCGCGCTTCTGCGAGGTGGGGGTGAAGATCGGCCCGCTGCTCGCCTATGACGTGGACGTGGCGCGCCAGCTCATCGCCGGGCTCGCACCCTGGATCGGCCGGGTGCCGGTGTCCATCGACGTGCCCTCGCCCAACCATGCCGGGGTGAAGCTCGTCACCGGGCTGGGCCTGAAGCCGGTGTTCCAGACGGCGCGGATGTACCGGGGCCCGGCGCCGAAGGCCGATCTCACCCGCTGCTTCGGCCTCGCCACGCTGGAGCTGGGCTGAGGCCCGGCCCCCGGCCCTCAGCCCGCCCGCGCCAGCCGCCGCCAGGGCCCGAGATGCAGGCCGAGGGCGATGAACAGCCCGTAGGCGGTCATCGCCACGGCGACCAGCAGCAGCAGCCCATCCGCCGACAACCCCTCCAGCGCGCCCAGCACGGCGATGCCGCCGGCCACGATCACGAAGCGCAGCACCGCGCCGAGCACCGGCATGGCCAGCGTCTCCAGCCCCTGGCTGGCGCAGTAGAGGCACATGCCGAGGCCGAAGAAGAAGTAGAGCGGGCTCACCCGGGTGAGATAGGCCGTGGCGGCGGCGGCCACCTGCGGGTCGGTGGTGAACAGGCTCCACCACAGGCCGGGCCAGAGGGCGAGCCCCGTGCCCAGCACCCCCATCGCCACCGCGGTGAGGAAGGCGCCGGTCCAGGCGGTGCGCACCGCGAGCCCGGCCTGTCCGGCGCCCAGCAGCGTGCCCGACACCACCATGAGCGAGCCGCCCACCCCGAAGATGATCGGGATCACCGTGAGCTCGAGCCGCGCGCCGATGCCGTAGCCCGCGAGCCATTCCGGCCCGAGCCGGCCGAAGGCGGCGGTCACCACCATGGCGTAGAGGATGGTGAGGGTGGACTGCCCGCCCGCCAGCGTGCCGGCGCGCAGCAGCCGCCCCGCGCCGCTCAGCCCGCCCCAGCCGTAGACGCTGAGCCGCAGCTCGCGCCCGGGGCGCGACAGAACGAAGGCGAGGAAGCCGGTGCCCGCGGCATAGGCCAGCACCAGCGCTCCCGCAGCGCCCGGCACCGCCCAGCTCTCGGGCGCGAGGCGCAGCGCCTGGATGGCGAGGAAATGCGTGCTCACCACCACGAAGGAGCCCATCAGCGGGCGCACCATGTCGCCCGAGCCGCGCAGCGCCGCCCCCATCATGTTGTAGAGCCACAGGAGCACGATGCCGGAGAACAGCACCCCTGAATAGGTGAGCGCCGCCTCCAGCACCGGCCCCTCGCCGCCCATCAGGGCGAAGAGTTGCCGGCCGAGCCCGAGGATCAGCACCGTCTTGATCACCCCGGCGGTGAAGGCGATGAGCAGGGCGATGCGCAGCACCACGTTGGCCCGCCGCGCCTCGCCCGCGCCGAGCGCGCGCGCGATGGCGCCGGAGACCGCGCCGCCGATGGCCCCGCCCGCCAGCATCAGCGAGAGCATGTAGCAGGGAAACACCAGGCTCGCCGCGGCGAAGGCCACCGGCCCGGCATGGCCGAGGAAGGCGCCCTCCACCATCACCAGCACCGACTGGATGAGCGTCGCACCCATGCCCGGGACGGCCATGCGGAACAGCGTGGCCAGCGGCCGCTCGAGCAGGCGGCGGCGCGCCTCCTGTGGGCCGGGGCGGGGCCCGGCGGCGGGGGCGGTGATGACCATGTGGGGGAGACCTCGGGAACGCGCGGGCAGGGGGGAAGCGGCTGCGGGCCGGCGTCGGCCCGGGCAGGTCGGGCTCAGGGCGGGGCGGTGTCGGCCTCGCGGTGCGGGTCGGGCCCGGCCTCCGGATCGGTTTCGTGCAGCAGGCGGGAGGCCTCGTCGAGCATGCGGTCGAGCTCGACCTTGCCGGGGGTGCCCAGCAGCCGGGCCACCTCGGCCTGGGCGCGCGCCCAGAGCGGCTCGGCCAGCGCGATGCGCTCGGCCCCGGCGGGGGTGATGCGCACCGCCTTGGTGCGCCCGTCGCAGCCCTGGCCGATCGACACCCAGCCCTCGGCGGTGAGCGGCGCCAGCGCGCGGGTGACGGAGCTGCGCTCTGCCCCCACCGCCTCGGCCAGGTCGGCGATGCACAGGGGGCCGCGGCCGCGGATGGTCTCGAGAAGGGTCATCTGGGTGCCCTTCAGCCCCGCCTCGCGCAAGGCGGCGTCATAGATCTGCGAGATCTGCCGGGCGAGGCGGCGCACCCGGAAACATGTGCAATCGGGATCCATGCGCCTACATTAGTGCGCCTGCACGTTTCGGGCAAGCGGGGGCGCGCCGGCGCGCCCCCCACGGAACCTACGCCTCGAGGATCGACTCGAAGAGCTCCACCTGCGGGTGGCCCAGGGTCATCGGCTTGTTCTGCCCGGCGCCGGCATGGGCGCGGCGGAACTGCTCGGATTTCGTCCAGGCCTCGAAGGCGGCGCGGTCCTTCCAGATCGTGTGCGAGGCGTAGAGCGTGTGGTCCTCCGCCTCCGGCCCCTTCAGCAGGTGGAAGGAGACGAAGCCCGGCACCTCGTGCAGGTGGCTCTCGCGGCTGCGCCACACCTCCTCGAAGCTCTCGGTGGCCTCGGGCAGCACGCGGAAACGGTTCATGGCAAGGAACATCTGGGTTCTCCCTTCTGGTGTCCGGGCCGCTCAGCCCGGGCCGGGCGCCGGGGCGGCGCCGTAATGCGGCAGGATGCGCAGGGCGCCGTCCGGCCCGGTCTCGACCGAGACCTCTGTAGCGTAGAGCCGGCCGAGGCGCGAGGGGGTGCAGACCGCCCGCGGCGGCCCCAGCGCCACCAGCCGGCCGGCCTCCATCAGCCCGATCCGGTCGGCGAAGGCGGCGGCGAGGTTGAGGTCGTGCAGCACCGCCACCACGCCCGCACCGGCGCGCGCCTCGGCGGCGGCGATGCGCATGGTGGCGATCTGCTGGGCGATGTCGAGGCTCGCGGTCGGCTCGTCGAGCAGCAGCCAGTGCCCGCCGCCGAGCTGCCGCCCGGCGCGCAGCTGGGCGAGCGTGCGGGCGAGATGCGCGCGCAGCTGCTGCCCGCCCGAGAGGCGCGACAGCGGCACGCGGGCGCGGTCGGCGAGGCCCACGTCGGCCAGTGCGGTGGCGGCGATGGCCCGGGCCTCGGCCGGCGGGATGGCGCGGGGGATGGCAAGGCCGGCCAGCGCCTCGGCGGTGAAGGGCAGGGCGGTGGCGGGCGATTGCTCGAGCACCGCGCGCGCCCGCGCCAGCGTGGCGGCGGGGAGGGAGGTGATCTCCGCGCCGTTGAGCCGGGCGGCGCCGCGCTCCGGCGCCCTGTCGCCGGCGAGGACCGAGAGCAGGCTCGACTTGCCCGCGCCGTTCGGCCCGCAGAGGGCGAGCAGCTCGCCCGGGCGCACATCGAAGCTCACCGCGCTCAGCACCTCGCGGCCCGAAAGGCGCAGCGTGACGGTTTCCAGCGCGAGCGAGGCGGGTTCAGCCATGCGCCGCCCCCCGCTTGCGCAGCAGCAGCCACAGGAAGAACGGCCCGCCGATGAGGCTGGTGGCAAGGCCGATGGGGGGCTCCGCCGGCGGCACCGCGAGGCGGGTCGCGAGGTCGGCGAGGAGCAGGAGCGCCGTGCCCATTAGCGCGGAGACCGGCAGCACCGCCCGGTGGCCGGGCCCGCACATCAGCCGCGCCAGATGCGGCGCGACGAGGCCGATGAAGCCGATGGGCCCGGCGGCGGCGGTGGCAGCCCCGGTCGCGACCGCGGTCCAGAGCCCGGCGCGGAACTTCGCCCGCTCCACGTCGAGCCCGGCGTGGAAGGCGGCGCGCTCGCCGAGCTGGAACAGGTCGAGTGCCGCGGCGAGCGGCAGGAAGCGCGCGGCGGCGAGGGCGGCGAAGCCGAGTGCGACCAGCGCCACCGGCCAGCCCGCCCCGCCGAGCGAGCCCATCTGCCACAGCGAGAGGGTGCGCAGCGCCACGTCGTCGCTCACGTAGATCAGCCCGCCGATGCCGGCGAAGGCGATGGCGTTCACCGCCACGCCGGCGAGGATGAGGGTTGCCACCGAGGTGCCGGCGCGGCTGCGCGCGGCGAGGAAGACGAAGCTCGTCACCGCCGCGGCCCCGGCGAAGGCGCCGACGGGCAGCAGGTAGGGGCGCAGGCCCGGCGGAAGGGCCGTGGCGCCGCCGGCGAGCACGATCACCGAGACCGCGCCGAGCGCCGCGCCCGCGGTGACGCCGATCAGCCCGGGGTCGGCCAGCGGGTTGCGCAGCACGCCCTGCAGCGTGGCGCCCGACAGCGCGAGACTGGTGCCCGCGGCAAGCGCGAGCACCACCCGCGGCGCGCGGATCTGCAGCAGGATCGCCTCATGCGCCGGCGTGCCGTGGCCGGTGATCACCGCCAGCATCTCGGCCGGGGTGATGGCCACCGGGCCGAGCCCCAGCCCCGCGAGCGCCAGCACCAGCGTGAGTGCGAGCAGCAGCGGCGGGCCCAGGCTGCGGCCGGTGAGCCGCGGGGCCGGGATATCGGCGGCCTCAGAGGCCAAGGCGGTCGGCGTCCGCGGGGTGGAGGGCGCGCATCAGTTCGCGCAGTGCCGCGGGCGTGCGCGGCCCGTAGCCCACCAGCATCATGCCGTCCATCGCCACCAGCCGGCCTTCGCGTCCGGCCTCGGTCTGGGCGATGTCGGGGCGGGCGAGGATGGCCTCCGCCCCGCCGTAGCGGCCGAGGAAATCGCGCATCATCAGCACCACGTCGGGGGCGGCGGCGATGATCGCCTCGGGCGTCATCGGGCGGTAGCCCTCGATGCCCTCCACCGCGTTCACCCCGCCGGCGAGACGGATCATCTCGCCCGCCTCGGTGCCGCTGCCGGCCACCAGCGGCGCGCCTTCCTGCACCGCGAGCAGGAAGAGCACGCGCGGGTGGTCGGTGAAGCCCTCGGCGAGGCCGGCGAGCTCGGTCATCTCGGCCTCGAAGGCGGCGACCATCGGCTCCGCCCGCTCCGGCACGCCGAGGGCATCGGCGACGAAGCGGATCTTCTGCGGCACCACGTCCGGGGTGATGCCCTCGGGACCGGTGGCGATCTCGAGGCCCGCGGCGCGAAGCTGCTCCAGCACCGGCGGCGGGCCGGCCTCGGGCCCGGCGATCATCAGGTCCGGCGCCTGGGCCAGGATGCCCTCGGCGGGCAGGGCGCGCAGGTAGCCCACCTTGGGCAGCGCCTCCACCGCGGCGGGGTAGTTCGACGTGGTGTCGGCCGCCACCACCCGCGCGCCCTCGCCGAGGGCGAAGGCGATCTCGGTGAGGTCGCCGCCGGCGATAACCACCCGCTCCTGCGCCGCGGCTGCCGTGGTGAGGAGGGCGGCGAGCAGCGCTGGGGCCAGGCGACGGGCGATCATGCCGGCACCGGGTCTTCGAGCCCGGCGACCAGGGCGCGCCAGTCCTCGCGCTCCGGCTGGCCGGGCTTGCGGGCGCCGAAGAACATGCAGACGCAGAAGCCGGTGTCGTCGAAGAGCTCGACCGAGGTCACGATGCCGTCGGAGGTGGGCTTGCGCACCACCCAGGCCCCGGCCACCGCGTCGGTGCGCAGGTGCAGGTTGAAGCGCGGGTCGAGCACGTTGATCCAGGGGCCGTGCGGCCGGATGGTGGCCACCGGGCCGGTGTGGATCTGGATGGTGCCGGCATTGCCCACGAAGACCATGATCGGCAGGCCCGCGGCGGCCGCGCCCTCGAGCAGCCGGGTCTCGGCGCCGGGGGCGAGGGGCGTGGCGAAGGCGGGGTCGGCGAGGCGCAGCGCCTGCTGGCGTCCGACATCGTGGCGGCGCAGCATGCCGAAGAACTCGTGCGTGTCCTGCATCGCCGCCCAGTCGGCGCGCAGGGCGGCGGTGTCGACGGCGCTGTCCGGCCGGTCGGGGCGCGCGGGGGTGGCGGGCTCGACGGTGAGCGGGGCGGCGGCGGCGGCCTCTGCCGGCATCTCCCAGGTCTCGATCAGCGCGTCGAAGGCGGTGCGGTCGGTCGCGTCGGTGGCGTAGATCTTCTGGATCGCGGTGCCCGTGGCGTCGAAGAACTGCAGCGAGATGCGGTCACCGGAGGCGACCTGCTCGCGCACGGCAAAGCCCGAGGCCCAGCGGTTCAGGAACAGGCGCAGGTCGATCTCGGGGCCCAGCACCAGCCCGGCGCCGCCCTCGAAGCTCAGCGCCTCGAAGCGGCCGTGGCGCTCGTGCACGCAGGCCTCGTTGCGGGTGAGGGACATGATGTCGCCCACGCCCGGGAGCGCTTCCAGAACGGGGGCGAAGCCCCGCTCGGGGTCGGGGCGCAGGCGGCGGGCCTCGCCGCCGGCGCGCTTCGCGTCCACCAGAAGGGCCTCGGGCACCCCCAGCTGGGCGGCCGCGTCGCGGGCGCGGCGGGTGCCGCCTTCCGAGACCAGGGCCGTGTACCGGGCGAAAAGGGCGGAGGGATCGGGCGATTCGAGCATATGGGTCCATCCTCGGGGTGGGGGGCGGGACGCGCGGCCAGCGCAGCGTCCGGGGGGCGGGCACGGTGCACTGGCTTCCCGCACCGGCAAGGCCTGCCGCGGGTGGCTCGATGGTCTCAGCTACCGTATTCCGATCAAAACTGTCAACATGAGCGCGCGCGGCGAATTGACTGACAAAAGTATTTTTGTCAGGTTAATGGCAGCGTCCGGATCACCCGGCACGCGCAGTTTGCATGTCCCGGGGGGATCCGATGGTCATCTATCTCGAAGCGGTATCGGGCCGGCCGGGCCGCCGTGGCGCCGCGGCGGCCGTGGAGCCCGGAAGCGCCGGGCGGCGGGCCGAGGGGCTCGAGCTCCTGCGCGACAGCCTGGGCTGGCTGGTGCCCGTGGAGCTCTCCCTCGAGCATCTGCTCGACCGGCTGGAGACCCGGTCATGAGCGAGGACGACCGGCGGCAGCGGCCACCAGCGCAGGATCGCGAGCAGGAGCCGGTTCGCGACAGCGAGGCCGGCTGCGGCGCCGGGCGCGAGGGCGGCATGGCGCCCGCCTCTCCCTCCGCCGACGCCCGGGCCAGCGCGGAGGCGCAGGCCGCGGCCCTGCAGTTGCTCGACACCGCCCCGCGCCACGAGGTGCGCGAACTCACGGCCGGCGGCACCGAGGCGGTGATCATGCTCGATGGCAAGAGCTACCTGCTGCGCATCACCCGCCAGGGCAAGCTTATCCTCACGAAGTGAACGGTGGCGCCATCCCGCGCCGGCGTCGGGGCGGGGCGGAACGCGGCCCCCGCCGGATGCCATGCATCCGGCGCAGGAGCGGCTGTGCCGCTCCCCGGACCGGGGCGTGCCCCGGTCCCGGGCCGCTGCGCGGCGCTCTGCTC
This sequence comes from Oceanicella sp. SM1341, assembly GCF_003448965.1. GTDB lineage: Bacteria > Pseudomonadota > Alphaproteobacteria > Rhodobacterales > Rhodobacteraceae > Paroceanicella. Next base: position 114,095 of record NZ_QRGC01000005.1, on the reverse strand, counting down.
CGGCCGGTCGCTTCGTCGGTGCGGCGGGGATGGGGAGATGCACGTAATCGGGCAACGGCGATCCATGTGCGTCAGTTGTGTGCAGAACGGGACGAGAGACAGCCCTGAAAATCGGCAGGGGGGATTGACGGGCCGTTCAATATCCGGATTGATGATCCGCGGTTCTGCCGTGGAGATCTCCGTTTGTCCGAGCTGACGTTCCTCCCGATCCTGCCAAACAGGCTGCCGGGGCCCGCTGTCGAAGCCTTCCCGGCGGGGGCGACGGGCTGATGCCGGCCTTCCTCCTGGCCTACATCCGCTGGGTCGAGCGGGTGAACCGCGTCATCGGCCGCGCGGCCATGTACCTGATCTTCGTGATGATGGGCATCCTGCTGTGGTCCTCGGTGTCGAAGGGCGTGTTCCTGCCCTCGCTCTGGACGCTCGAGATGGCCCAGTTCGTGATGACCGGCTACTACCTGCTTGGCGGGCCCTACTCGATGCAGCTCGGCGACCATGTGCGCATGGACCTGCTCTACGGCCGCTGGAGCCCGGGGGCCAAGGCCTGGGCCGACGGCATCACCTGCCTGTTCCTGATGTTCTACCTCGCGCTGCTGTTCTACGGCGCCGTGTCCAGCACCGCCTACGCACTGGAATACGGCGAGCGCAGCTACTCGAGCTGGCGGCCCTACATGGCGCCGATCAAGCTGGTGATGTGCCTCGGCATCTTCCTGATGCTGCTGCAGGCCAGCGCCGTGTTCCTGCGCGACATCGCGCGCATCCGCGGCGAGGAAATCGCATGAGCTACGAGATGATCGCGCTCACCATGTTCGCCTCGCTCATGGTGATGCTGCTCACCGGGCAGCGCGTGTTCGGCGCCATCGGCTTCGTGGCGGTGGTGGCCTCGCTGCTGCTCTGGGGCGACGGCGGCTCCGAGCTCGCCTTCTCCGCCGCGATGAAGCTGATGAAATGGTACCCGCTGCTCACCCTGCCGCTGTTCATCTTCATGGGCTACATGCTGTCGGAGAGCGGCATCGCGAGCGATCTCTACCGCGCCTTCCACGTGTGGTTCGGCGGCCTGCGCGGCGGGCTTGCCATCGGCACCATCGGGGTGATGGTGGTGGTTTCGGCGATGAACGGGCTTTCGGTGGCGGGCATGGCCATCGGGGCGACCATCGCGCTGCCCGAGCTGCTGCGCCGCGGCTATGACAAGGTGATGGTGACCGGGGTGGTGCAGGCCGGCTCCTCGCTCGGCATCCTGGTGCCGCCCTCGGTGGTGCTGGTGCTCTACGGCATGATCGCGCGCCAGCCGGTGGGGCAGCTCTGGCTCGCTGGCGCGCTGCCGGGGCTGCTGATGGCGGCGCTCTTCGTGATCTACATCGCCGTGCGCTGCCGGCTGCAGCCCTCGCTCGGCCCCGCCCTCGCGCCCGAGGAGCGCGACATGCCGCTGTCGCAGAAGCTCGGCCTGCTGCGCGCCGGCATCCTGCCGCTGCTGATCTTCTTCCTGATGACCGGCCTGTTCCTGATGGGGGTGACGAGCCTGGTGGAGAGCTCGGCAGTGGGCGCGCTCTCGGCCATGGGGGCGGCCTTCATCCGCGGCCGGCTCACCCGCAAGGTGATGGAGGACACGCTGCGCCAGACGCTGGGCATCTCCTGCATGTTCATGTGGGTGATCCTCGCGGCCCTGTGCTTCGGGCAGGTGTTCGACGGGCTGGGCGCCGTGCGCTCCATCGAGGCGCTGTTCGTGGATGAGTGGGGCCTCAGCCCCTGGCAGGTGCTCATCCTGATGCAGGTCACCTACATCATCATGGGCACCTTCCTCGACGACACGGCGATGCTGGTGATCGTGGCGCCGCTGTTCATCCCGCTGGTGGGGGCGCTCGGGTTCGACCTGGTGTGGTACGGGGTGCTCTACACCATCACCTGCCAGATCGCCTACATGACGCCGCCCTTCGGCTACAACCTGTTCCTGATGCGGGCCATGGCGCCGCCGGAGATCTCGCTCTCCGACATCTACCGCTCGGTGCTGCCCTTCGCCCTCATCATGCTCATCGCGCTGGCGCTGGTGACGATCTTCCCGCAGATCGCCCTGTGGCTGCCGCAGCATGTCCAGACGCGGGGCTGAGCCCCTCCCGCGCGCCGTTTCAAAACAGGGAGACAAGAGCAATGACCAAGAGACGCGAATTCCTGCTGGGCGCCGCGGCGGCCGCCACCGGCACCACGCTCGCCGCGCCTTACGTGAAGGCGCAGAGCCCGATCAGGTGGCGGCTGCAGACCTATGCCGGCCCGGCGCTGGCCGAGCACGTGATCAAGCCCTCCATCGACAGTTTCAACAAGGTGGCGCAGGGGCAGATGGAGATCGAGCTCTACTTCGCCGACCAGCTGGTGCCCACGGGCGAGCTGTTCCGCGCCATGCAGCGCGGCACCATCGACGCCGTGCAGTCGGACGATGATTCGATCGCCGCTCCGGTGGATGTCTCCGTCTTCGGCGGCTACTTCCCCTTCGCAACGCGCTACTCGCTCGACGTGCCGGTGCTGTTCAACCAGTGGGGCCTGCGCGAGATCTGGGAGGAGGCCTACGGCGAGATCGACGGGGTGACCTGGCTCTCCGCCGGGGCCTGGGACCCGTGCCATTTCAACACGAAGGAGCCGATCCGCTCGCTGGCCGACCTCGAGGGCAAGCGGGTGTTCACCTTCCCCACCGCGGGCCGCTTCCTGTCGCGCTTCGGCGTGGTGCCGGTGACCCTGCCCTGGGAGGACGTGCAGGTGGCGGTGCAGACGGGCGAGCTCGACGGCATCGCCTGGTCGGGCATCACCGAGGACTACACCGTGGGCTGGGCCGACGTGACGCCCTATTTCCTCACCAACAACATCTCCGGCGCCTGGTGCGGCAGCTACTTCGCCAACACCGAGCGCTGGGAGGAGCTGCCCGACCACCTCAAGGAGCTGTTCCGCCTGTGCATGGACAGCTCGCACTACTACCGCCAGCACTGGTACTGGGGCGGCGAGGCCAAGCTGCGCGTGGAGGGTACCAAGATGCAGCTCACCTCCATCCCCGACGAGGAATGGGACACGGTCGAGGCCGCCGCCCACGAGTTCTGGGACGAGATCGCCGCCGAGAGCGAGCGCAACGCCCGCGTGGTGCAGATCCTGAAGGACTACAACGCCGCGATGGCGAAGGCCGGGCGGCCCTACCGCTACGGCAAGGCCTGACGGCTGCCATCCCCCTGTCTGCCCGGGCGCCTGGCCCGGGCAGCGCCTTCGGATCGGGGGGCGCAGGCGATCGGCATCCCTTGCCCGGGCGCCCAGCCCGGGCCGCGCCCGACCCTCCCCCCGGGAGGGCGCTTTGGCGATGTGGCTCGCCGCACAGCCATCGTCCGGGGCTTTCGGGATAAACCGCTGACCACCGACTTGGTGGCGCCCACCCAGGGCCGGGCGCTGCCCTGTGGAGAGGGCGGGACATTGGCGTCTTGCCGGCCCGGGCGCCTGGCCCGGGCAGCGCCCGACCCTCCCCACGGGAGGGCGCACTGGCGATGTCACTCGCCGCACAGCCCTCGTCGGGGGCTTTGAGATAAACCGCTGACCACCTGCGTGGTGGCGCCCACCCAGGGTCGGGCGCTGCCCTGCGGAGAGGGCGGGACATTGGTGTCTACCCGCCCGGGCGCCCAGCCCGGGCAGCGCCCGACCCTCCCCCGGGAGGGCGCTTTGGCGATGTCGCTCGCCGCACAGCCATCGTCCGGGGCTTTCGGGATAAACCGCTTACCACAGGTGTTTCCGCGCCCACCCAGGGTCGGGCGCTGCCCTGCGGCGAGGGGGGGACTCAGCGCTCGCGCAGGCGGTCCATGATGCTCACCAGCTCGGCGGTTATCCCAGGCTCGGAAAGCGCGTGGCCGGCGGCCATCACGAGGGAGAGCTCGGAGCCCGGCCAGGCCTGATGCAGCGCCCAGGCGGCGCGCGGCGGGCAGATCAGGTCGTAGCGGCCCTGCACGATGTAGCCGGGGATCTGCTCGATCAGCGGCATGTCGCGCAGGATCTGGCCGTCTTCCTCGAGGAAACCACGGTTCACGAAGTAATGATTCTCCAGCCGCGCGAAGGCGCGGGCGTATTCGCCCGCCCCGCCGCGGCCCACCACCGGCCCGGGGTCGAGGGCGGCGAGCCCGCTCTCCCAGGCCACCCAGGCGCGGGCGAAACGCACCTGCTCCTCGTGGCTCGGCCCGAAGAGGCGCGCGTGGTAGGCGGCGATCAGGTCGCCCTGTTCCTCCTCCGGGATCATGTCGCGGAAGGTGGCCCAGCGTTCGGGCCAGAAGGCGCCGGCCGCGCCGCCGTAGAACCAGTCGAGCTCCTGCTGCGTCATCAGGAACACGCCGCGCAGCACCAGCGCCTTCACCCGCTCGGGGTGCTTCTGGGCGTAGAGCAGCGAGAGCGTGGCGCCCCAGGAGCCGCCGAACACCGCCCAGGAGCCGATCTCCAGCCGCTCGCGGATGCGCTCGATGTCGCCCACGAGATGCCAGGTGGTGTTTTCCTGGATGGAAGCGTGCGGCCGCGAGCGCCCGCAGCCGCGCTGGTCGAACAGGATGATGCGGTAATGCTCGGGGTCGAAGAAGCGCCGCATCCCGGGGCTGCAGCCCCCGCCGGGCCCGCCATGGAGAATGACCACCGGCGCCCCTTTCGGATTGCCGCATTCTTCGACATAGATCGTGTGGCCACCGGGCATCTCGAAGAGGTGCATCCGGTACGGTTCGAGCGGCGGATAGAGACCCCGTCTCGGGTCGGCGCCATCATGTGTCACGTTTTCGCGCATGGTTGCACTATGTCATAACGCGGGCGGCGGGAAAATCCATACTCCCGAAGTCGCGGCAGGAGAGAAAGATGCAGACAACCGTCGATACCGCAGAAATCGCCAAGTTCGAGGCCATGGCGGCGGAGTGGTGGGACCCGAAGGGCAAGTTCAAGCCCCTGCACATGCTCAACCCCTGCCGGCTGGGCTACATCACCGACCAGATCGCGGCGGAATTCGGCCGCGACCTTTCCGCGCCCAGGCCCTTCGAGGGGCTGCGCCTGCTCGACATCGGCTGCGGCGGCGGGCTGCTCTGCGAGCCGATGGCCCGACTCGGCGCCTCCGTCACCGGGGTCGACGCGGCGGAGCGCAACATCCCCGTGGCGCGCATCCACGCCGAGCAGTCCGGGCTCGACATCGACTACCGCGCCGGCACGGCCGAGGAGATGGCCGCCGCCGGCGAGCAGTTCGACGTGGTGCTGAACATGGAAGTGGTCGAGCACGTGGCCGACCCCCAGGCCTATCTCGACGCCTGCGCCGCCCTGCTGCGCCCCGGCGGCATGATGATCTGCTCCACCATCAACCGCAATCCCAAGAGCTTCGCCATGGCCATCGTGGGGGCGGAATGGGTGATGCGCTGGCTGCCGAAGGGCACGCACGAGTGGCACCGCTTCATCACGCCCGACGAGCTCTTCGCACTGATCCGCACCGCGGGGCTGGAGCCGGTGGACCGCACGGGCTTCGTGTTCAACCCGCTGGGCTGGAGCTGGAGCCTCTCGCAGCGCGATCTCTCGGTGAACTACGTGACCACCAGCCTCAAGGCCGGCTGACGCGGCGGCTCCTCCGCCGCCGGAGGGCCGGGAGGGGCAGGCTCGTCGAGCGGGGTGACGAAGGCCACGCGCTGGCCCTGCAGCCCGGCCAGCGTGTCGCCCAGCACGTGGCGGCTGTGCCAGCGCACGTCGCGGAACAGCGCTCCGGGCACCGGCCGGCCGGCGCGGGCGAGGCCCATCAGCCAGTAGCCGCCCTCCGGTGTGGGGCCGAACACCGCGTCGGCCCGGGTGAGGGCCGCGAAGGCCTCGGCGATCTGCGCGCGCCCGATGCCGGGCACCCGGCTGTCGACCAGCAGCACGGGCCCGGGCGGGGTGGCGCGCAGCAGCCGGGCCAGCGCCTCGCCCTCGGGGGCGGCGCAGGAACGGGGCGCGGGGCAGCGGCTCGCGTCGAGCACGCTCCAGCGCCGGTCATGCGCGAGGCGCCGGTGCAGCGCGCGCTCGCGCAACCGGGCCAGCGGGAAGGACAGGCGGGGCCGCTCCAGCGCGCCGGTCGAGGGCGCCGGTGCCAGCCCGGGCCGGGTGCCGAGCAGCAGGACCGTCCGGCAGCGGCCGTCAGCCATTGCGCCCGCCCCGGGCGAGGCGCCTGAGCGGCGTTCCGGCCCGCGTCCCGAGACTGTGGGCGGCGAGCCCCAGCCAGTGCCGCAGCCCGCCGGTCCACCAGCCCTGCGCGCGGTAGGGTTCGGCCGCGGCGGTCACCTCGGCATCGAGGGGCAGCAGCTGGCCGGAGAGGGCGCGCGCCAGGGCCACGTCCTCGAACCGCGCCGCCTCCGGGTAGCCGCCGGCGCGCTCGTAGAGGCCGCGCGGCACCAGCAGGCCCTGGTCGCCCAGCGGCAGGCCAAGCACGCGCGAGCGCCAGTTCGCCCAGCCGGCCACCAGCGCGGGGGCGAGGCCGGGCGCATCGAAGCGCAGGCGGAACCAGCCAGCCTTGCCCGGACGGGTGCGGATATGCCCGCTCACCGCCTCGATCCAGCCGGGGCCGGGCACGCTGCCCGGGTGCAGCACCAGCAGCCAGGCGCCGCGCGCCTCGGCCGCCGCGGCGGCGAGCTGGTGGCCGCGCCCGCCCGGCGCATGCACCACCCGCGCGCCCAGTTCCTCGGCCAGTTCCTCGATCCCGTCGCCGGAGCCGCCGTCGGCGATGATCAGCTCGCGCAGCAGCCCGGCGCCGAGCCCGTCGTAGAGCGCGCGCAGGCAGGGCCCGAGGCTGGCCGCCTCGTCCTGCGTGGGGATGATCACCGAAATCGGAGCCGACATGCGTGACGATACCTTGCCATGACTGTTGAGGATTTATACCTGTCCGGATCGGGTTGCGCGACACTCGAGTTTGCCGATGGAGGGTGTAATCATGCCGACCGAGCCGCTTGGGGCCACCGCGACGGGTGGGTTCTTCGACGATACACGCGCCATCCTGCGCCTCTCGGGGCCGGATGCGCGCGAGCTGTTGCAGGGGCTGGTGACCAACGATGTCCGCCGGCTGGGGGAGGGCGCGCCCCTCTACGCGGCGCTGCTGAGCCCGCAGGGCAAGTTTCTCCATGATTTCCTGCTGGTGGCCGACGGCGCGGATGTGCTGCTCGACACCGATGCCGAGGGGGCGGAGGCGCTGGCCCGCCGTCTCGCCATGTACCGGCTGCGCAGGGACGTGACCATCGCCGACTCGGGCCTCGGCGTGGCGCTGCTGCCGCAGGGCGCCGCGCCGCCCGCGGGGCTGCTCGCCGTCACCGACCCGCGCGAGCCCGCGCTCGGCCTGCGGGTCTACGCGCCGGCCTCCGCGCTCGACCTGCCCGTGGATGCCGCGGCCCGCGCCGCGCACGAGGCGCTGCGGGTGCGGCTGGGCGTGCCGGCCACCGGGGCGGAGCTGCGCCGCGACGAGACCTTCATCCTCGAGGCCGGGTTCGAGCGGCTGCACGGGGTCGATTTCCGCAAGGGCTGCTACGTGGGCCAGGAGGTGACGGCGCGCATGAAGCACAAGGCGGAGCTGCGCCGTGGCCTCGTGCGCCTCGCGGTCGAAGGAACTGCCCCGCCGCCGGGCGCCGAGATCAGCAATGCCGACGGCAAGTCTGTCGGCACCATCGGCTCTGTCGCAGGCGGCGAGGCGCTGGCGCTGGTGCGGCTCGACCGGGCCACGGGCGAGATGCGTGCCGGCGAGGCGGTGTTGCGCCGCATCGAGGCCTGAACGCCGGCTTGCGGGCCCGCCATCGGAGCATTGAGCGGCGCCCGGGCGAGGCGCCCGGTCGCGGCCCTCGGGGAGCGAAGCACCCCGCTGCGCGCACGGCGCTGCCGCCCGCGGGCCGGGTGAGCCGCCGGGCCTGCCGGCCATGCGCGCGAACACACGCCGCGCGCGCATCTGCCAGCCTTGTACCGGGAGGGGCGACGCGCGTGACGCCGGGCGAACAGGCGCGAGGCGCGTCATCCCCGAAGCCCGAAGCCCGAAGCCCGCGGCGGGCAATTCCTGTCTGCGGCAGGCGCACCGGATGGCAGTCGGCACCGCACCGCGGCCGACCGGACACGCGCCGGCGCCCCGGTCGGCTCGGCCGATCGGGCGGAACCGTGGCGCGAGCCGCGCGTTCGGCCGGCAGAGAGATCGGACATGGGAGGGCCGCGGGATGAGTGGAAACTGCGAGGTGATCACCCGGCATTTCGCCGATGACGGCGTGATCCCGAACAACCCCGGGCTGGCCGTGGTCATCCTGCGCGGCGCGCTGGACCCGGGCCTCGGTGCGCCGGGGGTGCAGCGCGTCCTGGCGGCCAACGGCTGGGGCGGCGGATGGGTGTGGACGGTGTTCGACTACCACCACTGGCATCCGGACGCGCACGAGGCGCTGTCCGTCTCCGCCGGCACGGCCGAGTTGATGCTGGGAGGCCCGACGGGCGAGCGTTTCACCGTGAGCGCCGGCGACACGCTGATCCTGCCCGCCGGCACCGGCCATTGTCGTCTCTCCTCCAGCCCGGATTTCGAGGTCTGCGGCGCCTACCCGCCGGGCCAGGAGCGTTTCGAAACCCGCCGCGGCCGCCCGGAAGACCGTGGCGACGGCCCCGCGCTGATCGCCCGCGTGCCGCTGCCCGCAACGGACCCGGTCTTCGGCGCCGACGGCCCGCTGATGACGGCGTGGCGTCGGTAGGGGGGGCGCGGAGGCGCGCGGACGCCTGTCACGAAAACGCCCCGCGTCGCGGTGCGAGCGGGGCGTCCGGGATACGCGGGCCGCGGCCCCGGGGTCAGTCCACCAGCAGCTTGCGCAGGGGCGCGTACATCGGCTCGTTGGCGCAGAGCACGGAGCCGGCTTCCAGGATGTCGGCCTCGCCCATGCCGCCGAGGAAACCGCCCGCCTCGCGCACGATCACGACGCCCGCGGCGATGTCCCAGATGTTGATCGAGCGCTCCCAGTAGCCGTCGTAGCGGCCGGCGGCGACATAGGCCATGTCGAGCGCGGCAGAGCCCATGCGGCGCACGCCCGAGCACTGCGGCAGCAGGCGGCCGAGGTCGCGCAGGGTGGCGGGCAGGTCGCCCTTGCCGGCGAAGGGCAGGCCGGTGGCGAAGAGGCAGCCGATCATCTCGCGCCGGCCGCTCACCCGCAGGCGGCGGTCGTTGAGCCAGGCGCCGGAGCCCTTCTCGGCGGTGAACATCTCGTCCTTGATCGGATCGTAGATCACGCCGGCCACGATCTCCCCCTTGTGCTCCAGGGCGATGGAGATCGCCCAGTGCGGCAGGCCGTGCAGGAAGTTCGAGGTGCCGTCCAGCGGGTCGACGATCCAGCGGCGCGTGGGGTCCTTGCCGGTCACGGCGTCGCTTTCCTCGCCCACCCAGCCGTAGTTCGGCCGGGCTTCCATCAGCTCCTCGCGGATCACCTGCTCGGCCTTGATGTCGGCGCGGGACACGAAGTCGCCGGCGGATTTCATCGAGACCTGCAGGTTCTCCACCTCGCCGAAATCGCGCACCAGGCCGCGGGCCGCCTTGCGGGCCGCCTTGATCATCACGTTGAGATTCGGGGATGCGGTGCTCATGGGTGTTCGGTCCTTCCGGGTCGGGTCCTGTTCCGCATACAACCGGGGCGCGTTCGCGCGCAAGCGCCGGAGGGGCGAAACGCAAAACCCCCGGCCGGGCCGGGGGCTGCTGTGTCACGGGGCCGGGCGCGGCTCAGGCGCGCTCGACGTACTCGAAGGTCTCGGTGTTGACGATGATCCGCTCGCCCTGCGCCACGAAGGGCGGCACGGTGATGCGCACGCCGTTGTCGAGCGTGGCCGGCTTGAAGCTGTTCGCCGCGGTCTGGCCCTTCACCACCGGCTCCGTCTCCTCGACGGTGCAGGTCACCTTCTCGGGCAGGGAGACGTTCAGCGCCTCCACGTCGTAGTACTCGATGGTCACGGTCATGCCGTCCTGCAGGAAGGGGCGGCGGTCGCCCAGCAGGTCTGCCGGCAGGGCGATCTGCTCGAAGGTCTCGCTGTCCATGAAGGTCAGCATGCCGTCGCTCTCGAAGAGGAACTGCTGGTCCTTCTGCTCGAGGCGCACCTGTTCCACCTTGTCGGCGGAGCGGAAGCGCTCGTTGAGCTTCGAGCCGTTGCGCAGGTTCTTCATCTCGACCTGGGCGAATGCGCCGCCCTTGCCGGGCTTCACGTGGCTCACCTTCACCGCGACCCAGAGGCCGCCATCATGTTCCAGCGTGTTGCCGGGACGGATTTCATTGCCGTTGATCTTGGCCATCGGTTCCTCGAAAGAATGCAGCCGCGCCGGGAAGGCGCGCAATCGTCCGCGGTCCCTATAGCGGCGGCGCCGCGCTCTGGCAAGCCGGGAGGGCGCGTGGGGGGCCGGGCCGGCCGGCGGCAGCCGGCCCTTGCCCGACGGGGCTCGATGCCCCCGAGGGCAAGACGCCCGGCCGGGCCCCCGCGCCGGGGTCAGAGGGTGATGCGGTAGCGCGCGAACCCCTCCGCGCCCTCGCCGGCCTCCGATATGTCCACTCCCTTCACCTGCCCCAGATGCTCCCGCCCCTTCGGCCCGCTCTCGAACAGCACCGTGGCGCCGCCCGCCGGGGCGAAGCGCCAGTTGCCGTCGGCCGAGGGGTTCACCGTGCCCTTCTCCACGATGTAGCGCACCAGCACGTCGCGGTTGGTGTCGGGCCCGACGAAGATGATGGTCGAGCCGTCGCAGCCGGGGAAATTGCCGCCGCCGCCCGCGCGGTAATTGTTGGTGGCGACGACGAATTTCTGCCCTTCGTCCAGGGGCTTGCCGTCCCGCATCAGGTTCACGATGCGGTGCGTGTCGGGGTTTGCCAGTTCGCCCTTCGCGGTGTAGCGCGGCGGCTGCGTGAGGTCGATCTCGTAGCTCACCCCGTCGATCACGTCGAAATTGTAGGAGGGGAAGCCGGGGTTGAGCAGCACCGCGTCCTCCGCCCCCTCGGGCACCTGGTTGAAGATGCCGGCCGACATCTCCAGCCATTCGCGCACCGTGGCGCCGTCGATCAGCACCGCGCGGATGGTGTTGGGGTAGAGGTAGAGGTCGGAGACGTTCTTGATCGCCACCGGCCCCGGCGCCACGTCGGTGTAATACTCCGGGCCGCCGCGGCCGCCGGCCTTGAAGGGGGCGGCGGCAGAGAGGATGGTGAGCCCTTCCCACTCGGTGCCGCGCATCATCTCGGCCACATAGGCGCTCTGCGCCTGGTTCACGATCTGCACCGAGGGGTCGTCCGCCACCAGCGCGAAGTAGGAATGCAGCGGCGCCGAGGTCTCGCCCACCGGGCGGCGGATGTAGGCGAGCGTCGCCTCGTGCTCGGGGCGGATGGCGTCGAGCACCGCCGCATCGCTCTCGACGAGGGGGATGTTCTCCTTCTCCACCCGCTCGTAGATCGGCCGCGCGCCGGTCTCGGCGGAGAGCACGCGCCAGCCCGCGCCGTCGCGCTCCAGCATCAGGTCGATGAGCCCCATGTGCGAGCCCCAGAAGCCGCCCATGGTGGCGGGCTTGCCCTGCAGCGTGCCCTTCTCCGGGTCGATGCCGGCGGCGGCGTCGAACTTCGGGCCGGGGAAGACGAGATGGCTGTGCCCGGTCACCACCGCGTCGATGCCCTCCACGCCCGCCACGTGCCAGGAGGCGTTCTCCATGTGCTCGGCCTCGGGGCGCGGGTCGATGCCGGAATGCGAGAGGGCGACGACGATATCCGCCCCCGCCTCGCGCATCTCGGGCACCCAGGCCCGGGCGGCGGCGAGGATGTCGCGCGCGGCGAATTTCCCCTCGAGGTGCTTCTGGTCCCATTGCAGGATCTGCGGCGGCACGAAGCCGATGAGCCCGATGCGGATCGGGTGCGTCTCGCCCGCGCCGTCGGTGACCTCGCGGTCGAGCAGCACGTAAGGCTTCAGGTGCAGGGCGTCCTCGCGCGGGGCGGCGCCGAGGCTTTTCGCGAAATTCGCGCAGACCACGGGGAAATTCGCGCCGGCGTTCACCTTGTCGAGGAAGCCCACGCCGTAGTTGAACTCGTGGTTGCCCAGCGTGCCGCAATCGTAGCCCAGCACGTTCATCGCCTGGATGACCGGGTGCAGGTCGCCCTCCTTCATGCCGCGCTCGTAGGCGATGTAGTCGCCCATCGGGTTGCCCTGCAGGTAGTCGCCGTTGTCGACCAGGATCGAGTTGGTCGATTCGGCGCGGATGTCGCGGATGATGGCGGCGGTGCGGGCGAGGCCGTGGGTGTCGGTCGGCCGGTCGGCGTAATAGTCGTAAGGGTAGACATGCACGTGCAGGTCGGTGGTCGAGAGCACGCGCAGGTGGGCCTGGCCGGCGGCGGCGCGGGCGGAGAACGGGTGGAGCGAGATCATCGCGCCGCCGGCGGCGGCACCGAGGAGGAAGGAGCGGCGGTCGAGCATGGGGGATCCTTCTGCGCAAACGGGCGGGGCGACCTGCGTAGGATGGTTTTCGGGCAGGCGTGTGACAGGGCGTGCCCTTCAGCGGCCTGCCCCCGGCGGCGGCCGCAGCCCCGACGATGCCGCCGTGCCGGCGCCCGCGCAACGGTTTTCGCGCCGCCCCCGCGCCCTGCCGCGGTGCAGGTTTCAAATGCGCGGCGAATTGCTCTACATCCCCGGGGAGGACAGCCTTCGGGCGCAACCCGGCGAGGAGACCCGCGCATGACCCTGCTCAACCATGACATCTACGCGCCTGAGGGCGAGGAGACCGCACCGCCGCTGGTGATCGTGCACGGGCTCTTCGGCTCGGCGCGGAACTGGCGGGCGATCGCGCGCAAGCTCGCCGCCGCCCGCCGCGTGGTCGTGGTCGACCAGCGCAACCACGGCGACAGTTTCCACGCCCCCGGCCACAGCTACGACGACATGGCGGGCGACATCGCCGCGGTGATCCGCGAGCTGTGCGGCGGCACGGCCGACCTGCTGGGCCACTCGATGGGCGGCAAGGCGGCGATGGTGCTGGCGCTGCGCGAGGGGGCGCTGCTGCGCAAGCTCATCGTCGCGGATATCGCGCCGGTGTCCTACAGCCACAGCCACGCGGAGTTCATCGCCGCGATGCGCAAGGTGGACCTCGGCGCGGTGACCGCCCGGGGCGAGGCGGATGCGCAGCTCGCCCGCGACATCGACGACCCTGCGATGCGCGCCTTCCTGCTGCAGAGCCTCGCGGTGACGCCGGAGGGCGCGCGCTGGAAGCTCAACCTCGACGCGCTCGACGCGGTGATGGAGGAGGTGATCGAGTGGCCGGGCACGCAGGGGCGCTTCGACGGCCCGGCGCTGTTCCTGCACGGCGAGAAATCGCCCTACGTGCGGCCAAAGCACGAGGAGGCGGTGCGCGCGCTGTTCCCCGCCGCCGAGTTCGAGACGCTGGCGGGCGCCGGCCACTGGTTGCATGCGGAGAAGCCGCGGGAGTTCATCGCCGCGGTGGACGCGTTCCTCACCCGCTGAGCCCGTCGCGATACGGAGACCGGCCCCGGGCGGGGCCGGTCACGCCTCCTGTCTCGGGCTCCGCGTGCCGCGGATCCTCTTGGGGGAAGGGGGCTTCGGGTCGGGCCCGGGCTGCGCTTGCCCCGAGGCGCGGCGCGGGGTGAGGCGCCTGCCGGAATCGCGCGCCCGGGACCGTCACTCGGGCAGTCGTCCGGGGCGCTCACGCGGTGCAGTCACTCGCGGTGGCTGCGCGCGGCGGTCGCCCGGGGTGGTCTCGGACCGGGCAACCTCGCCCGGGGCGGGCCGCGCTGCCGCCGGTCAGAGACGGTCGCGCAGCGAGAACCACAGCATTCCCAGCGACATGAGCGCGTGGCGGAAGCCGGGGCCGCCGGGGAAGGGCTTTGTCGGCAGGCCGGCCATCACGTCGAAGCGTTCGGCCTGGCCGGCGATGGTCTCGGCGCCGATCTGGCCGGCCATGGTGGCCATGGCCACGCCCGAGCCGGAGTAACCGGACAGCGACAGGATGTTGCCGCCCACGCGCCGGAAGCAGGGCAGGCGCGACCAAGTGATGCCCAGCGTGCCGCCCCAGCCATGCGTGACCTTCACGTGCGAGAGCTGGGGATAGAGGGTGAGCATGCGGCGGAACACGCTTTCCTTGATGTCGTCGGGGAAGCGGTAGCCGTAGCTCTCGCGGCCGCCGAAGATCATCCGCCGGTCCTCGGACAGGCGCCAGTAGTTCACCACGAAACGGGTGTCGAAGATGGCGACATCGTCGCGGTTCACCTCGGCCGCCAGCTCCTCGGAGAGCGGCTCGGTGGCGATGACATAGGAGTTGATCGGCTGCACCCGGGCGTTGGTTTCCGGCTCGAGGTCGCCGATGTAGCCGTTGCAGGCGAGGATGAGGTGGTCGGCGGTCACCGAGCCGCCCTCGGTGCGCACGGTCACCTTCGGGCCCTGGCTGATGCCGGTCACCTGCGAGCGCTCGTTGATCACCGCGCCGGCGGAGAGCGCCGCGGCGGCGAGGCCGCGGGCGAAGTTGAGCGGGTGGATGTGGCCCGAGGCCATGTCGATCATGCCGGCGGAGAACACCTTCGTGCCCAGCATGTCGGAGACTTCCGCGGGCTCGAGGTAGCGCACGGAGTGGTAGTCATACTCGGAGCGCAGCTTCTCCACGTAATGTTTCGCGTGGGAATCGAAGCGCTTGCGATGGTTTGCCTCCATCACGCCGGGCTTGTAGGCGCAGTCGATGCCGTGGCGGTCGATCAGGTCGCGCACCAGCTGGGCGGCGCCGGTGCCGATGTCGAAGGCGCGGCGGGCATGCTCGCGCCCCACCATCTGCTCGATCTCGTCCTGGGCGATGCGCTGGCCGGAGGCGACCTGGCCGCCGTTGCGCCCCGAGGCGCCCCAGCCGGCGCGATGCGCCTCCAGCACCCGCACGGAGAAGCCGCGCTCGGCGAGATGCAGCGCCGCCGAGAGCCCGGTGAAGCCGCCGCCCACCACGCAGACATCGGCGGTCACGTCGCCGGCAAGGGGCGGCTGGTCGGGGAAGGGGCGGGCGCTCTCGGCGTACCAGGAGGGGGCGTGCTGGCCCGGGCGGTCGTTCCAGTGGAGAAGGTCGGCGCTGCTCATCGGGGGTCTTTCAGGCTTCGGTATCGGGGCAGGGGGCTCAGACGTTGAGCAGCAGGTGCTCGCGCTCCCAGGGGCTGATCACGCGCATGAACTGGTCATGCTCGGCGCGCTTCACCGCGGCGTAGATGTCGACGAACTGGGGGCCGAGCACCTCGCGCATGTCCTTCGAGCCGCCAAGCGCGTCCACCCCGTCGAGCAGCGAATAGGGCAGGTCGCGGGCGCGGGTGTAGCTGTCGGTCTCGAAATCCACCTTCACGCGCGGCTTGATCTGCTGGGTCATGCCCAGGTAGCCGCAGGCGAGGCAGGCGGCGAGGGCGAGGTAGGGGTTCGCATCCGCCCCCACCACGCGGTTTTCCACCCGGCGGCCGCGCGGGCTCGCCTGCGGGCTGCGCAGGCCGGTGGTGCGGTTGTCCTCGCCCCAGTCGAGGTTGATGGGGGCGGACCAGCCGGGCACCAGCCGGCGGTAGGAGTTTACGTAAGGCGCGGCGAGGGCGGCGGCGGCGTGGAAGAACTGCTGCTGGCCGCCGACGAAGAAATTGTAGAGGTCGGAGGCCTTGCCGTCGGGCAGGGAGAACACGTTGTTGCCCGCCTGGTCCTCCACCGACATGTGGATGTGCATGGCCGAGCCGGGCTGGTCGGAATAGGGGCGGGCCATGAAGGTGGCGTAGCAGCCGCAGCGCAGGGCGGCCTCGCGGATCAGCCGCTTGAAGAGGAACACCTCGTCGGCGAGCTTCATCGGGTGGCCGTGGATGGTGTTGATCTCGAGCTGGGCGGCGCCCGATTCCTGGATGATCGTGTCGATCTGCAGGTTCTGCGCGTCGGCGTAATCGTAGATCAGCTCGATCACCCGCTCGTATTCATCGACCGCGGAAAGCGAGAAGGCCTGGTTGCCGTGGCTGCGCCGGCCGGAGCGGCCCACCGGCGGCTCGAGCGGCAGGTCGGGGTCGGTGTTGGGCTGGGTGAGGTAGAATTCGAGCTCGGGCGCCACCACCGGCACCCAGCCCTTCGCCGCGTAGAGCTCGCAGACCCGCCGCAGCACCTGGCGGGGCGCGACCGGGAAGACGTTGCCGTCGCGGTCCTGCACGTCATGGATGATCTGCAGCGAGGCGTCGGTGGCCCAGGGCACGGCGCGGGTGGTGGAGAGGTCCGGCACCAGGGTGAGGTCGCTGTCGGTGTAGAGGGCGGAGCCCACCTCCTCGGCGTAGTCGCCGTTGATGGTGGAGAAGAACATCGAGGTGGGCAGCTTGATGCCGGTTTCCCGGATGAATTTCGCCGCCGGCATCACCTTGCCCCGGGCGATTCCCGCGAGGTCGGGGGTGACGCATTCGATTTCCTCCACACGGTATTCGCGGATCCAGTCGCGCAGGCCATCGAAATCGTCGGAGGAAAGATTCGGGGAAACCGAAAGGCTGAGAGAGCCTGATTGGGAATTCATGGACCACCATGCATGGGTTGCTTCGGAAAAACCGTAACAGCCGCGTTGCACGGGGGAAAGGGGGCAAGGCTGCGGGAAGATGCAGGCCAGAACACCGGGCAAGAGGGGTATGGTACCGACGCCCCGGCTCGAACGGGGGACCCCTAGATCCACAATCTAGTGCTCTAACCAACTGAGCTACGTCGGCACGCGGGGCTCATCTACGGCAGCCCGACGGGGAATGCAAGCCCCCGTTCGCCCCCGCCCGTACGCAATCCGCGACAGGCGGGGGCGCCGGCGGGCTTGCGCCCGTCTGCGCGGCACTCTAGCAGGAAACGGAAGCCACGCGAAACGGAGACAGACATGGGCATCGACCGCGAGAGCGACACGCCGGCCGGCATCCAGATCGGGCCCACCAGCCTGGGGATGGTGCGCATCTACATCGAGGGCGACGGCATCGACCTGCCGCTCGACTTCGACCCCGAGGAGGCCGAGGAGATCGCCGAGGAGCTGCGCGCCGCCGCCGAGCGGGCCCGCGCGGCGGCCAAGCCCAAGAAGGGCGGCGGCAAGGGCCGCAAGTAAGCCGCGCCGCGCCGGGCATGCCGATGCGCCGCCCGGCGCGGTGAAAAGACACCCGCGGGGGGCTCGGGAGAGGCGCCCCCGCGGTGCCAGGCCGCGACCCCACCGGCCCGCGCAAGCGCCTGGCGGGCGCCGCGGGGCACGGGCGCTTCGCCTTCCGGCGCGGATGACGCGAGAGAGGCGGGAGCGCCAGGCATCGCGGGGCAGCTTGCCTGCGGCGGGCGCAGCACCCGGGGTCAGGCGCCGCCCGTGAGCTCCTGCGGCCATGGGTCGAGCAGGCGGCGCAGGCGCTCGGCGCCGCTGCGCGCGAAGCGCCGGGTGAGGGCGGTGCGCCTTGCGGCCGGCAGCCGGCTCTCCGCCCCCATGCGCAGGATCTCGCCGTCATACGGATCGGCGATCACGAGGCCGCTCTCCTCGGGCAGGATCTCGGCCGGGAACTCCGCGTCCACCGCCCAGAAGAACCGGTCGCACCACTCCAGGTAGCCCTGCCATTTCGCGTCCGAGCGGTAGTCCGCCAGGCCGGACTTGCACTCCACGATCCACAGCTCGCCCTTCGGCCCCAGCGCGAAGATGTCTGCCCTGAGCCCCGGGCCGGGCACGAATTCGGTCACGGGCGCGAAGCCCACGCGCATCAGCATCCGGCAGGCGCCGCGGGCGAGCGCCTGGCCGGGCATCATCTGGGGGAGGGTATCCTGCATGGTCTTAACGGAACACAAAGGGAACGGGCCTGTCAACGCCGGGGGGCGTGCGAATTTCCTGCCCGCCCCCCTGTAAATCGTCCCGGGCGGGCGCTACATCTCCCCTTGGCGGGTGCTGTCCTTCCCGTGCGGGGACATTTCCTGGTGGCCTATTCATGCTCGAGGGAGCTGGCTCTGTGACTGGCCGTGGCCTATCGCACCTGGCGCCCACCTGGTTATCCAGGCTCTCGAGGATCTGACGCCTCCACGGTCGCGACGGGCCCGCCGCCCTTCTCCACGCTCCGCTTTACGCAGGCCCGGCCCTCTGCCATGCAGGGGGCGGTTTTCGCATGGGGAGGCGCCGGGATGATTGCCGAGGTGAAGGCGCAGGCGCGCCGCGACGGGTTCGAACGCCGGGCCGCGGCGCATGCGGCAGGGGCAGGCCTCGCGGGGGCGGCGGCGGCGGCACGGCTTCTGGGCCTTCTCGACGCCCGCGCCGGCGAGGGCGCGCCGGCGCCGCGCATCGCCTCGGGCTACCTGCCCATCCGCACCGAGATCGACCCGCGCCCGGCGATGGAGGCGCTGCTCGACCGCGGCCTGCGCGTCTGCGTGCCGGTGATCGTGGAAAAGGCCACGCCGCTCGCCTTCCGCGAATGGAACCCCGGCGCCGCGCTGGTGCCCGGGCCCTTCGGCGCCGCCGTGCCGGCGGAGGGCGCGTGGCTGGAGCCGGACCTGCTGCTGGTGCCGCTGGTGAGCTTCGATGCCGGGCGCAACCGGCTGGGCTACGGCGGCGGGTTCTACGACCGCACGCTGGCGCAGCTCCGCGCCCGGGGGCCGCGCCTCGCGCTCGGTTTCGCCTACGAGGGCCAGCGCTGCGCGGCGGTGCCGCTGGAGCCCACCGATGCCCCGCTCGACGCGGTGGTGACCGAGGCCGGCGTGATCGCCTGACCGTGCGCGGTGACATGCGTCTTGCCGGGCGGGGGTGCTGCGGATAGAGCAGGAGCATGCGTATTCTCTTTCTAGGCGATGTCGTGGGCCGCGCCGGGCGCACCGCGATCACGGAAAACCTCAACCGGCTGAAGACCGAGTGGCGGATCGACTTCGCCATCGTGAACGGCGAGAACGCGACCTCGGGGCACGGGCTCTCGGCGGCGCATGCCGCCCTGCTGTTCGAGGCCGGGGCCGATTGCGTGACCCTCGGCGACCATGCCTTCGACCAGAAGGACATGCTCACCCATATCGAGCGCGACGAGCGCATCGTGCGGCCGCTCAACATCTCGAAACAGGCGCCGGGGCGCGGCGCGCGCATCTTCGAGGCCAGCCGCGGGCGCCGGGTTCTGGTGATGCAGGCGCTGGGCCGGGTGTTCATGAAACAGCCCTACGACGACCCGTTCTCGGCGCTCGAGGCCGAGCTGCGCCGCCACGCGCTGGGTGCTGCCGTCTCGGCCATCGTGGTCGACATCCACGCCGAGGCCACCTCCGAGAAGATGGCCATCGGGCACTGGTGCAACGGCCAGGCCTCGCTGGTGGTGGGCACCCACACGCATGTGCCCACGGCCGACGCGATGATCCTCTCGAAGGGCACGGCCTATCTCAGCGATGCCGGCATGTGCGGCAGCTATGACAGCGTGATCGGCATGGACGCGGGCGAGCCGCTGCGCCGCTTCGTGACCGGCATGCCGGGCGGGCGCTTCACCCCGGCGGAAACCCCCGCCACCCTCGCCGGCGTGGTGGTCGAGACCGACGACCGCACCGGCCGGGCCACCGGCGTATGGGCGGTGCGCTCGGGCGGGCAGCTCGCGGAGGCCGCGCCCCGATGAACGTGCCCCGGCTCTCGGCGATCCTGCTCGGCGTGGGCGCGGTCTGGGGGCTCGGCATTCCCGTCACCAAGATCGCCACCTCGACCGGCCACGACCCGCTGGGCATGGCGGTGTGGCAGCAGGGCTTCGCGCTCGTGATCCTGCTTCCCATCGCGCTGCTGCGCGGCTCGCCCCTGCCGGTGGGGCGGCGCGAGCTGGGGTTCTGCGCCGGGGTGGGGGTGTTCGGCACCCTGCTGCCCTCGGTGCTCTCGCTCTCGATGCTGGCACATCTGCCGGCCGGCATCGCGGTGGTCGCGGTCTCCACCGTGCCGCTGTTCTCGCTGATGCTGGCCACGGCGCTGAGGCTCGACCGGCCCACGCCGCTGCGGCTGCTCGGGGTGGTGCTGGGGCTGGCGGCCATCGTGCTGCTCGCCTCGCCCGAGGCCCTGCCGGACCCGGGTGCGGCGCCCTACCTGCTGCTCGGCATCGGCTCGGCCCTGGCCTACGCGGTGGAAGGCAGCTGGGTGGCGCGGCGCAGCCCTCCGGGGCTCGACCCGGTGACCATGCTCATCGGCGCCGTGGCGATCTCGCTGATGATCTCGCTTCCCGTGGCCATGGCGACCGGCCGCACGCTCGACCTCTCCGGCCCCTGGGAGGGGGCGGAGTGGGCGCTGGCCGGGGGAGCGGCCATCAACGTGCTGGGCTACGTGGGCTACATCTGGCTGATCGGCGCCGCCGGGCCGGTGTTCTCGGCCCAGGTGGGATATGTCGTCACGGTTGCCGGGGTGTTCTGGAGCATGCTGGTGCTCAGCGAGGGCTATACTTCCGCGGTCTGGGCCGCGCTGGGGCTCGTTCTGCTCGGCATCGCGCTGGTGCAGCCCCGGGCCGGGCCGCCGGCAGGGCGCGGGCCGGCCTGAGCCTCCGCCCCGCCTCGCCCGCCCCGCCCGCTCCGCGCTGCCGCGCGATAACGGCCCGCGGCGGCGCAGGCGCCTGTCCCCGGCCGGGCCGCGGCGCCGGAAGCCGGGGCCGTATAAGCGCTTGCGTGCTGCAGCGCACCCGATCATCATCTCGCAAAACCGGACCGGAGACCCAATTGACCGAAGTGCCGTTTGCCGAACTCTGGCCCGCGATCCTCTCCCTTGCGGTTGTGGTGGGAATGTTCGCTCTCTTCGTGAGCGAGCGCTACCCGACCGAGGTGGTGGCGATCGGCGGGGCCGCCGTATTGCTTGCCTCCGGGGTGCTGAGCACGGGTGACGCGCTGGGCGTGTTCTCCAACGCCGCCCCCTGGACCATCGCGGCCATGTTCATCCTCTCCGGCGCGCTGGTGCGCACCGGGGCCCTGAGCTATTTCACCGGGGTGATCTCGGCCCAGGCCGGGCGCAACGCCACCGGGGTGATCGCGATCTTCGCGCTGTTCATCCTCGTGGCCTCGGCCTTCATGAACAACACGCCGGTGGTGGTGATGATGATCCCCGTCACCGTGCGGCTGGCCGGCACGCTGGGGCTCGCGCCCTCCAAGCTGCTGATCCCGCTTTCCTACACCACCATCCTGGGCGGCATGTGCACGCTGATCGGCACCTCGACCAACCTGCTGGTGGACGGCATCGTGCGCTCGCAGGGGCTGGAGGGGTTCAGCCTGTTCTCGATCACGCCTCTGGCGGTGATCCTCGCCGTGGCCGGCGTGGCCTACATGACCGTCGCCGCGCCGCGCCTGCTGCCGGACCGCGGCACCGTGGGCGGTTTCCTGAGCGAGAAGAAGAGCCTGAAGTTCTTCACCGAGGTGGCGATCCCGGAGGAGAGCCCCATCGCCGGGCGCAAGGTGTTCGAGGTCGACATCTTCCAGCGCGACGGCATGCGGGTGATCGACGTGCTGCGCGGCGACGAATCCCTGCGCCGCCAGTTCCCCGACGTGGTGCTGGCCGAGGGCGACCGGGTGGTGCTGCGCACCGGGGTGGACGAGCTGCTGGGGCTGAAGAACAGCCGCGCCGTGCACACGGTGGACAAGCTCTCCTCGCGCAAGACCGTGACGGTGGAGGCGCTGATCTCGCCGGGCTGCCGGCTGGTGGGGCGCGCCCTGGGCCGGCTTCGGCTGCGGCGGCGCTACGGCGTCTACCCGCTGGCCGTGCACCGGCGCAACCAGAACATCGGCGGCATCGGCCGGCAGCTCGACGACGTGGTGGTGCGCGTGGGCGACACGCTGCTGCTCGAGGGCGCGCCGGAGGACATCCAGCGCCTCGCACAGGATGTCGACCTCGTGGACATCGCCCAGCCCACCGAGCGGCCCTACCGCCGCGGCCATGCGCCCATCGTGCTGGCGGTGCTCGGCGCGGTGGTGGTGCTCTCGGCCTTCGAGGTCATCCCGATCTTCGCCGCCTCGATGATCGGCGTGGCCATCGTGCTGCTCACCCGCTGCATCGATGCCGACGAGGCCTTCGACTTCGTTGAGGGGCGGCTGCTGGCGCTGATCTTCGCCATGCTCGCGGTGGGTGCGGCGCTGGAGAGCTCCGGGGCGATCAACCTCGTGGTGGGGGCCATCGCGCCCGGGCTCGACATGCTGCCGCACTGGTTGCTGGTGGCGGTGGTGTTCATGTTCACCTCGATCCTCACCGAGATGATCTCCAACAACGCAGTGGCGGTGGTGATGACACCGGTGATGCTCAACCTCGCGAAGGTGCTGGACGTGGACCCCACGCCGCTGGTGGTGGCGGTGATGCTGGCGGCCTCCTGCTGTTTCGCCACCCCGATCGGCTACCAGACCAACACGCTGGTCTACGGGCCGGGCGGCTATCGCTTCACCGATTTCATGCGCATCGGCGTGCCGATGAACCTGCTGCTGGGCATCGTGGCGAGCCTGCTCATCCCGCTGTTCTGGCCGCTGTGACACCTGGCGGGGGGCGCCCGCCTCGGAGGAGGGGGCAGGCCCCCTCCGCCTCGGCGGGCGCGTCGGGACCTTGCGGTCCCTCCGGGCGCGGCCCCCTTCGGCGTGGGCCCGGGCAAAGCCGCGCTTGAACCGTGCTCGGCCTCTCGCATATAAGCGCCGCCAGACATCCGAAATTCATTCGACAAGAGGCACGTGATGGCCGGACATTCCAAATGGGCCAATATCCAGCATCGCAAGGGCCGGCAGGACGCCGCCCGTTCGAAGCTGTTCTCGAAGCTCGCGAAGGAAATCACCGTCGCGGCCAAGATGGGCGACCCGGATCCGGACAAGAACCCGCGCCTTCGCCTGGCGGTGAAGGAGGCCAAGTCCAACTCGGTGCCCAAGGACGTGATCGACCGCGCGATCAAGAAATCCATGGGCGGTGACGCGGAGAACTACGACGAGATCCGTTACGAGGGCTACGGGCCGGGCGGCGTGGCCGTCATCGTCGAGGCGATGACCGACAACCGCAACCGCACCGCCTCGAACGTGCGCTCCTATTTCTCCAAGCTCGGCGGCAACCTGGCCGAGACCGGGGCGGTGAGCTTCATGTTCGACCGCAAGGGGCAGATCGTCTACCCCGCCGCGGTGGGCGACGAGGACTCGGTGATGGAGGCCGCGATCGAGGCCGGCGCCGAGGACGTGGAAAGCTCGGAGGAGAACCACGTGATCTGGTGTGCGATGGAGGATCTCAACGATGTCTCCACCGCGCTGGAGAGCGCGCTGGGCGAGGCCGAGTCCACCCGGCTGGTGTGGAAGCCGCAGACCACGACCGAGCTCGACGCCGAGGGCGCTCAGAAGCTGCTCAAGCTGCTCGACACGCTCGAGGATGACGACGACGTGCAGAACGTGACCGCGAACGCGGAGTTCTCGGACGAGGTGCTCGCCGGGCTCGAATGAGGTCCGACAGACCCTGAAGGTGACACGCGGAGCGGGGTGCCGGAGGGCCCCCGCTCCGCTTGCATTCCGGGACGGCGCTTCGGATTGCCGCGGGGCGTCGGGGGACAGGGCGCCGGGTGCGCGGACACAGCCCCCGGGCGGGGCCGGCGCCGGGCTCACGGCTGGCGCCGGGAGCCGCCGGGGCGTCGGGCCGGTTTCCGGCTCAGGCCGCGTGCCTGCCGGAAGCGAAGGCGGCGTCTCCGGCCTTGAAGAAGGCGATCAGTTCGCCGAGTTTCTCGGCCCGGCTCATGGCTTCTTGGGCGGCGGAGGCACTCTTCGAGGCGAGGGCCGAGTTCTCCTGGGTGATCTGGTCGAGATGGCTCACGTTGGAGGTGATCTCGTCCACCCCGGCGGACTGCTCGATGTTGGCGCCGGCGATCTCGGAGACCTTGCCGGAGAGGGCGGTGACGGACCTGAGGATGGTGTCGAGCACTTCGCCGGTCTGGCGCACCAGCATCACGCCGTCGGCGACATTCGCTTCACCGGCCTGGATCAGGTTCTTGATGTCGCTCGCCGATTCGGAGGAGCGCTGGGCCAGGGTGCGCACCTCGGAGGCCACCACGGCGAAGCCGCGACCGGCATCGCCCGCCCGGGCTGCCTCCACGGCGGCGTTGAGGGCGAGCAGGTTGGTCTGGAAGGCGATCGAGTCGATCACCGAGATGATTTCGGCGATGCGGCCGGAGCTGACCTCGATGCGCTCGATCGCGGCGACGGTTTCCTTCACCACCTCGCCGGCCTGCTGAACCGACTGCGAGGAGGCATTGGCCAGGCCGTCGGCCTCCTTCGCGTTGGTGGCGTTGGAGCGCACCGTGGCGGACATCTCTTCCATGGTGGCGGCGGTTTCCTCGAGGGCACTGGCCTGCTGTTCGGCCCGGCTGGAGAGGTCGGCCGCGTCGGCCACGATGGCCGAGAGCGTGTCCTGCATCGTGTTGCTCGTGTCGCGGATCATGGCGACGAGCTCGCTCAGCCGGGCGCCGAGCCCGTTGAGATTGGTCTGCAGCCGCCCGAATTCGCCGGAGTATGCGCCGGTCATCTTGAGGGTGAGATTGCCGTTGGCCATCCCGTCGATGACGGTGAGCGCCTCGGAGAGCCCGTGGTCGACCGCATCGATGAGCTTGTTCACCGATTCCGCCATGCGCCGCAGCGGACCGTTCTCGATCCGGGTGTCGACGCGGCCGGCGAAGCTGCCGCCGGAGGCGCGGGCGATCACCTGCTCCAGCTCTTCCTGCACCCGGCGCTCCTCCGTGTCGTCGCGCCATTCCACCATGGTGCCGGTACGATTGCCCTTCGCGTCATGCACGGCATGAACCGCGAGGCGCAGGTGCCGCCCGCCGAGGCGCAGCCGCGCGATATGCGTGCCCTTGAGATTGTCGAGCAGGGCGCGGGTGGCGGCGGGCTGCTTGTGGAAGATGTCGATGTTGCAGCCGACGAGCTTCTCGATGTCGAAGTTGGGCAGGTCCTTGCGGATCGAATCCTCGTGCTTGCGGAACATGTCGCGCAGCGAGCCGTTGAAGTAGCGGATCTGGTAGTCCTTGTCGGCGAGCATCACCATCGTGGTCGCCCGGTCGAGCGAATGGACGACGTCTTCCGCGGTGCGGCTCTTCTCGCGGGCCGCGTCCAGCCGGGCGAGCAGGGTGTCCGGCCCGGTGCCGGGGGCGAGCCCGAGGCGGCTGCGCAGAGCCTCGGCCAGCGAGGCCTCACCGCCGCGCCCGCCGAGCACCTGCCCGGCGACAAGGAGCACCGCGAGACCCAGGGCCGCGAGCAGGAACCCTCCCGCGAGGTCGGAACTGCCCTCCTCCGGTGCCCCGGCCAGTTCCCGCAGCGCGAGCCCGCACAGCACGACCTGCAAGACCGCGCTTCCCAGTGTTGCACCACGCACCAGCTTGTTGACCTGCATTCCCAGCTCTCCCGCTCAGACTCAGATGGCGGAGCCTGTCTCCGCACTGTCGATCGGGAGGGACTATGTGCAGCGAATCCTAATGGCCGGTGATCAATCGGGGGTTGTCGGCCGGCGATTCAGGTAAAATGCAGGCAAAACCTCCCGCCCGCGGGGCGCGGAGCGGGAGCGTGGCGGCTCAGCCCATCAGCTTGCCGAGCCAGGACTTCTTCTTCTCCTCGGGGGAGGCGTCCGCGGCCGGCGCCTCGCCGGTCGCGGCGGGGCCCTCCACGGCGGTCTGGAAGCGCTCGAAGAACTGGTCGGCCATTTTTTTGGCGAAACCGTCGATCAGCCGCGAGCCGAGCTGGGCGAGCTTTCCGCCCACCTTCGCATCGACGACATAGGTGAGCTCGGTGCCCTCCGGCACCTCGGCCAGCGAGACCTTCGCGGCGCCCTTGGCGAAACCGGCGGCGCCGCCCTTGCCTTCGCCCGAGATGGTGTAGCTTTCGCCCTCGACGATGTCCGACAGGGTGACCGCGCCCTTGAAGGTCGCCTTCACCGGGCCGACCTTCTGGGTGACCGTGGCCTCGAAGCCCTCGTCGGGGCTGCCGGTGAGCTCGCTGCAGCCGGGGATGCAGGCGCGCAGGACATCCGGATCGTTCAGCGCGGCCCAGACGGTCGCGCGGTCCGCAGCGATGGTGCGGCTGCCGTTGAGTTCCATGTCTCGTTCCTTTCCTGCGGGAATTCTCCGGCGCAGAATACGTTTCCCGGGCCGCTGCGCAATGCTTCTTAAGGCGTGCCGTGGGTGGGCGCCCGGCGGTGCTCGAGGTCGTTGCGCGCTGGTGCCGCCGCGCTAGACTGCGCGGATGACGCAGGATTTTCGGGCGCAGTGGACGGATGGGGCGGAGGAGCCGGGCGGCGGCTCGCCCGAGGGCGTGCGCCCGATCATCTCCATCGCGGAGGAACTGCGGGTCTCGGCGGTGGCGCCCGGCGCGCTGCTGGAGGCGCTGCGGGCCGACGTGCTGCCCGGCGCGCTGCTGCGCTCCACCGGCACCGGCTGGGCGCTCGACGCGCGGCTGGGCCCGGGCGGCTCGCCGGTGTGGCGCTCGTCGCTGCCCGCGGTCTGCCCGATGGATTACCTCGAGACCCCGGTGGACGAGCAGGCGGCCATGTGCCTGCGGCTGGGCGATGCGCTGGCGCTGGGGCTGGGGCTGGGGCGCGGCCACCTGCTGCCGGTGTTCGAGAACCCCTTGCGCCGGGCGATGGACGCCGAGAGCCTGCCCGGCATCGAGAGCGGCGACCCCGAGGAGATGGTCCGCCGATGGCCCGACCCGCGCTTTCCGGGCGTGCCGGTCGGCACCGTTCTGGGGTTGCGCCACGAGGGCGGCGGCGCCTGGTCCGGCTTCCGGCCCATTATGGGGCGCGCGCGCACGGTGCTCACGGTGCGGGGCGAGGGCATGCGCCGGCGCCTGCCCTGGGAGGTGGCCGCCGCGGCGGAGGCGGGCTTCTCCCTCGTGCTGATCCGGCCGCTCGCGGCGGAGGACTGCGTGGCGGTCGACCTGCCGCACGAGCTCGGTGGCGCCGAACTCGACCGGGTGCTCTCGGTGCTCGAGAGCACGGTGGCCCGGCAGGGCATGATGGTGCACATCGAGGGCGAGGCGCGCGCCGCCGGTGTCTCGACCCTGCGGATGGAGCCGGAGGCCCCCTACTGGCGGCTGGTGCTGCCGCGCCTGCCGGCCACGGTGCGCGACATTCCCGGCGGCAGCGCGGGTATGCTCTCGGCGGTGCTCGCCTCGGTGCGGCGGCAGGGCGGCAGCGTGGTGGAGGCGCCGGGGCCGCTGGTGCTCACCGCGGCCTCGGAGACGGCGCTGCGCAACGTGCTGGCCCTGTCGATCCGCCACCCGGTGCTGACGCGGATGTGGCACAGGCAGCCGGTGGGGCCCTGGTCGGCCGCGGCGCGGCTCGACGAGGCGGCGGGCGACGTGCCGGCCACGGCGCGCCGGGCGCTCGAATCCGCCGCCGAGCTGGTGGCGCTCGAGCCGCTCACCCGTGCCACCGAGCTCGCCCTCGGGCCGGGAGAGCTGCGCGTGGGCTGCGGCGGCGCCGCGGTGGAGGCACACCGGCTCTTCGCCGCCGCGGCGGCCACCGGCACGGACATGCCCTGGCCGGCCTGGCCGCTGCGGGCGCTGACGCTGCCCTCGGTGCTGGCGGCCGATCTCGACATGATGCTGGCCGAGCTGGCGCGGCACGGCTTCGCGCTCGACCCCGCGCCGCTGCACCGGCGGCTGGAGCGCAGTTGCCCGCTGCTGGCCGAGACCGCGGTCGGGGGGATCGGGCTGCGGGTGCGCCGCGCGCTGAGCGACCGGCGCCTGCCCGGCACCTGGGAGGCGGTTCAGCTCGAGATCGCTCTTTCCGGCCCGGTGGAGGAGGTGGCCCTCGGCCTGCAGCGGCCGAGCGGCGAGGTGGAGCGCGTGCCGCTGGCCCGGTTCGGCGAGGCGCTGCTGGGCAGCCTGGTGCTGCCGCTGGGCGCATCGCTGAGCGGGCCCTGCGCCGGGCTGTTTCCCGTGCAGCGGCTCGACCTGCGGCTGCACCGGGGCGGGCGGCCGCAGGGCGGCGTGCTGCTCGAGGCGGGCGAGGACTGGCAGAGCGCCACCGCCACGCCGACGCAGGCGGCCGGCCCGCCGCTGCGCGATGTCCCGGTGAGCCTCGCCGGGATCGGCCTCGCCTACGGCGCCTGAGCGGAGCGCGGGCAGGGCGCCGCACCCCGCCGTCCGCTGCGGCCCCGGTGGGGGCTCCGGCTCGCGCGCGGGGCGGTCCGCCGCCGTTCCGCCCGGGCGGTCGGGGCCGCGCGGGGTGGGCCGGCGCGAGGCCCCGTGGCCCTGCCGCGGTGCAGCGATCACCCTTTGGTGAATTCGTCCGGGGCCGGGTGCAGGCTAGGCTGGAGCGCAGACCCGATGACGGAGATTGCGATGATCCGCCTGATGTCCTGTGCCTTTGCGGCCGGTGCCGCGACCCTCCTCTGCCTGTCTTTCCTTGCGCCCGCCCGGGCCGAGCCCTGGGCGCCCAGCCATTGCGTGGCCCTGGCGCAGAACGTGCCGGGGGTGCAGTTCGCCGGGATGGTGAGGCCCCCGGGCACCGCGCCGGTGCCCGCCGCCTTCGCCGATCCGCTGACGCCGGACAGGGTGCGGCTGCACTTTCTCGGTCATGCGAGCTTCCTGCTAGAGACCGAGGCCGGCCTGCGCATCGTCACCGATTACACCGGCTATTCGCTCTCGGGCGTGGTGCCGGACGTGGTGACGATGAACAAGGCGCATTCCTCGCATTTCACCTCCAGCCCGGACCCTGCGATCGCGCATGTGCTGCGCGGCTGGGGCGATACCGCGGACATGCCGGCCGAGCACTACCTCGAGATCGAGGACACGATCATCCGCAACGTGACCACCGACATCCGCTCCTATTCGGGGCGCGAGCCCGATGCGAACTCGATCTTCGTCTTCGAGGTGGCGGGCCTGTGCATCGGCCATCTGGGCCACCTGCACCACGAGCCCTCGCCGGCGCAATACGCGATGATGGGGCGGCTCGACGTGGTGATGGCGCCGGTCGACGGCGGCTACACCATGGACCTGGCCTCGATGATCCGGGTGCTCGACCGGGTGAAGGCGCGGGTGGTGCTGCCGATGCACTGGTTCGGGCCGGGCAACCTGGAGCGGTTCCTCGCCGGCATGCCCGACGGTTTCGAGATCCGCCGGCCGGGTACGAGCGAGGTCGAGGTGAGCCTCGCCGACCTGCCGCGCGAGCCGACCGTCATCGTGCTGGAGCCGCGACCGCTCTTCCTCTCGGCCGACTGAACGGGGCGCGCCCACGGCGCGGGCGGCCAGACCGGGGCTCGGATGCCCGGGGCGTCGGCTCGGCACGTCGGTGCAGCGGGGCGGTGCAGCGGGGCGGTGCAGCGGGGCGGGCCCGACGCGCGGGGCTGGGTCGTGCTGCCCGGAAACCGGGCCGCACGCGCGCCTCGGCCCGCGGTGCCACGGAGTGTTCGCCCGTGTTCCGGGCCCGAGGGGCGCGCCATGCGGCTGGTCCGCCGGAGGGGGGCGAACCGCCCGCTGGCCGGCGATGGCCGGGCCTTCGCAGCTGCAACCGCTCCCCTTTCCCTGACCGTGGCCGGACTCGCAGCGTGCGGCGCCGCGCGGAAGGGTCGGCTCGCGGGGGGGGGGGCGGGGCCGATCCCGCATCATTCGGGGCGCGCATCACGGGGGGAGGGACGGGGCGGGAGGCCGGGCTCGCGCCGCGGTCGGGAAGCCACGCGCCTGGTTCGCGCCGCTCCGCCGGGCCGCCTGCGTCAGGCCATGCCGCCGTCGCGCGAGAGCATGCTGGCATCGACCCCGAGGCGCAGCAGGGCGGCGGACCATTTGCCGGCATCGTCCTCGCCGAAGATCAGCCCGTCGTCCACCTCGCCGGTGATCCAGCCGTTGGCGCGGATCTCCTCCTCGAGCTGGCCGGGGCCCCAGCCGGAATAGCCCAGGGCCAGCATGGCGTGCTCCGGCCCCTCGCCGCTGGCGAGGGCGCGCAGGATGTCTATGCTCGCGGTCATGCCGATGCCGTCGGCGACGGGGAGGGTGGCCTCGGCGAGCACGTAATCGTCCGAGTGGAGCACGAAGCCCCGACTGCGCTCCACCGGGCCGCCGAGCATTATGCGCAGCTGGCGCGCGCCGCTGCCCTCCTCGATGTCGAGCTGGCCCAGCAGGTCGCCGAAGCCGATGCCCGGCGCCGGACGGTTCACGATGAGCCCCAGCGCGCCCTCATCGCTGTGCGAGCAGATGAAGATGACGGAGCGCTCGAAGCGCGGATCTCCGATGCCCGGCATCGCGATCAGCACCTTTCCGTTCAGGAAATCTGTGGTTTCGGTTTCGCCCATGCCTATGAAATGCGGTCAGGCGGGGGGCAGGTCAAGTCACGCGCGCGGCATTCGCGGGGGGCGGCGGCGGCCGGGCCGGCGGGTGACGGGGGCGGGCGGGGCGCCATGGCGCTCGCGCGGCATCTCCGGAAAGTGACCGGGCGTTGCCCACGGCGGGCTGGACGCGCCCCGCGCAACCCGGCATGAGAATGGCGATGACACGCCAGATCGCCCTCGCCGCGGCCCTAGCCGCCCTCGCCGGAGCCGGCGCCACGCTGCCCGCCGCCGCGCAATCCGCGCCGCCCTCCGAGGTTGCGCTGATCGACGGCTGGGCGGAGCGCGACGGCGCGCGCATGGTCGCGATCGCCGTGAGCCTCGCCCCCGGCTGGAAGACCTACTGGCGCGCCCCGGGCGAGGCGGGCATACCGCCGAGCTTCGACTGGTCGGGCTCGCGCAATCTCGAGCGGGTGGAGTTCTTCTGGCCGGTGCCGGAGGTGATCGATTCCTACGGCATGCAGACCCTGGGCTACCACGACCGGCTGGTGCTGCCGGTGAAGCTGGTGCCGCGCGACCCCTCCGCACCGCTGCATGTCGCGGTGGAGATGGAATACGGCGTGTGCGCGGATATCTGCGTGCCGGCCGAGGCGCTGGCCCTGGGCGAGATGAGCCCCGGCGCGCCGGCCGCGCCCTCGGCCGGAGTGATCCGCGACTGGCTGCAGCGCCTGCCCGAGAGCCCGGACCAGGCCGGGGTCACGGAGGTGAGCTGCACGCTGGTGCCGCAGGGCGACGGCTTCGACATCGATGCCCGGGTGCGCTTCGACCATGCGCTGAGCGCCGCGCCGCAGGTGGTGATGATGGAGAGCCCGGTCGAGGACCTCTGGATCGAGCCTGCGGATCCGCAGCTCGAGGGCGGTCACACGGTGTCGGCACGCGCCGCGATCGACTACCTCGGTGCCGGCCCGCTTGCGCTGGATCGCTCCAGCCTGCGTGTCACGCTGATCGGCGGCGGCCGGGCGGTGGAGATCCACGGCTGCCCGGCCCCGAGGTAGCGGTCCGCGAGGCAGGAACGCCCGGCTCGCCGAGGGGGCTTGCGCCCCCGCAGCTCGCCGGGCGTGGCGCAGGCCCCGGGGGGGCCTTCGCCCCTCGCGGCACCCGTGGGGCGGCGCCACCGTCTGCCGTACGGCGATGCAGCGCCGTGCCTGCAGCGTTTCCCCTTCGCCCGGGCGACCCTCCCGGGCCGCGCCCGACCCTCCCCCCGGGAGGGCGCGATGGCGATGTGGCGCGCCGCGCAGCCCGAGTCCGGGGCTTTGGGGATAAACCGCCGACCACGCGTGTCGATGCGCCCACCCAGGGTCGGGCGCGGCCCTTCGCGCCTGGCGGAAGCCTTGGGAAACGCGGTGTGAAAGGGGAGTTGCGCGCCGGGCGGGGGCAGGGCAGGCGCGCTCTCCGCTCTCCGCTCTCCGCTCTCCGCTCTCCGCTCTCCGCTCTCCGCTCTCCGCTCTCCGCTCTCCGCTCTCCGCTCTCCGCTCTCCGCTCTCCGCTCTCCGCTCCGGAGGGCGGTGTTCGCGACACTCATCTGTAGTTCGCCGGGGGCAGTGCCGGGGAGAGGGCCGGCGGGCAGGCGCCGTTGCCGTGCAGGCCCGCCGCAAGCCTGTCGCCTTGCCGGGGGGACCGGTTGCGGTGCCGGACGGGCGGAATGGGCCATCGCCTTCCGGCCCGGGGCGGCAAGCCTCGGGGCCCATCCCGTGCTGCCGTCTGCGTGACGCGCCCGGGGATCCGGCGCGCTGCCGCTCTGGCTGGCGCCCGGGTCAGCGCCGGCTGTCTCCGCCGCTCAGGCCTTCCCGGCGAGGTGCTGCTCGATGATCGGGCGCTGGAAGGGCACGATCTCGTAGCGGCGCAGCTGCGCGGGGGTGAGCAGGGCGAAGCCCGCGCCCTCGCCGAGCCGGATGCGCGCGGGGTCGACCGCGAGACGCAGGCGGTAGACGTAGAGCCGGGTGCGCGCCGGCGAGGTGGAGACCGCGCGGCAGAAGGGCGCCAGCCGCTCCGGCGAGGGCGCGAGGCCGGTTTCCTCCTCGAGTTCGCGCAGGGCCGCCTCGCGCAGGGTCTCGCCCGGCTCCACCCCGCCGCCGAACAGGCACCACTGGCCGCGCGCGGCCACCGTGTCGATGTCGTCGCGCAGCTGAAGCAGCAGGCGGCCGGCAGGGTCCTCGATCAGCACCGCCGCGCCGCGGCGAAGGCCGGGAGACGACCAGTCGCCCAACGGGGTGAAGGCGCAGGCCTCGGGGTCGTCGGGCCGGTCGGTCATTTGCGGCGCTGGTGCTCGTCGAGCCGCGGCATGATCTCGACGAAATTGCACGGGCGGTGACGGTAGTCGAACTGCGCCTTCAGGATGCCGTCCCAGGCGTCGCGGCAGGCGCCGGGCGAGCCGGGCAGCGCGAAGAGATAGGTTCCGCCCGCAACGCCCGCGCAGGCGCGGCTCTGCACCGCCGAAGTGCCGATCTTCTCCATCGAGACGATGGTGAACACGGTGCCGAAGGCGTCGATCTCCTTCTCGTAGACATCGCGGTGGGCCTCCACGGTCACGTCGCGGCCGGTGAGGCCGGTGCCGCCGGTGGTGAGCACCACGTCCACCTCCGGGTCGGCGATCCAGGCACGCAGCCGGCCGGATATGGTGGCGCGCTCGTCCGGGCAGATGTCGCGGGCGGCGAGGTGGTGGCCCGCCTCGGCGATGCGCGCGGCCAGCGTGTCGCCGGAGCGGTCGTCGGCCAGGCTGCGGGTGTCGGAGACGGTGAGGACGGCGATCCTCACCGGGATGAACGCTCTCTCGCTCGGGGCGGTGCTCATGTCGGCTCCTCTCGGGGAAGGGAAGGCGGGATCCGGCGCGCGGTCAGGCCGGCGGCCGGCCCGGGCGCTCGGGCAGGCCGAGCCGGGCGGCCACGGCCAGCAGGTCGGACCAGACCGGGCGCTTCTGCAGCGGGTTGCGCAGCAGCGCGGCGGGGTGGAAGGTCGGCATGGCGGGCAGGCCGTCAACCTCCGCCCAGGTGCCGCGCAGCCGGGTGATGCCGGTGGAGGTGCCCAGCAGGGTGGAGGCGGCTGTACGGCCCATCAGCAGCAGCATCTCGGGCCGGGCCAGCGCGATGTGCCGGTGCAGGAAGGGCGTGAGCATCGCGATCTCGTCGGAGGAGGGGTCGCGGTTCTGCGGCGGGCGCCAGGGCAGCACGTTGGTGATGTAGACCGCCTGGGCGGGGTCCTCCGCCCGGCGCGACAGGCCGACGGCGGCGAGCATCCGGTCGAGCAGCTGGCCGGAGCGGCCGACGAAGGGCAGGCCGGCGGCATCCTCCTCGCGGCCGGGCGCCTCGCCGATCACCATCAGGCGGGCGGCCGGGTTTCCGTCGGAGAACACGGTGTTGCGCGCGCCGCGCTTGAGCGGGCAGCCCTCGAAGCCGGCGAGCGCCGCCGAGAGCCCGTCGAGCGAGACGCAGGCGGCAGCGATCTCGCGCGCGGCGCGGATCTGCTCTGCCGCGGGGTCTTCCGCCGGGCGCGGTGTCGCGGGGGTCGGG
The DNA here is from genome assembly GCF_003448965.1 of Oceanicella sp. SM1341. Classification (GTDB taxonomy): domain Bacteria; phylum Pseudomonadota; class Alphaproteobacteria; order Rhodobacterales; family Rhodobacteraceae; genus Paroceanicella. The sequence goes on along the minus strand of NZ_QRGC01000005.1, from coordinate 80,368 downwards.
CGCGCCGGCTCCGCGGCAGCGCGGGGAGCGGGCGCGGCCGGCGCCTCGGCGGGGCCGGGATGCGGGGAGGGCGCCGCGTCGGGGGAGGGCGCGGGCCCGTATCGGCAGACGGGCGTGTCGCCCGAGGCCTCGTCGGCACCGAGTTCGATCAGCCATTCGAGCATGGCGAGGTCGGCGTGAAAGCTGCTCCCGGTGTCCTGCATGTCCCACGGATTAGCCTATCCGCGGCGGCGAGGGAAGCGGCGAGCGGGCCCTCGGCGCCGCGGCCGCGAACCGGCCGGCTTCCCGCGCGGCTCCCCGCGCCGGGGCCTGCGCGCCGCCGCGTTGCACGACGCGCGCACGGAGCGGGCCGGGCGGGTGCAACGCGGCTGCGAATCGGCGATTTCCCGCGCATTCTCGCCCGGCGGGACGGAACCTTTCCGCCCCGGGAGCGTTATGTGCCCGAAACGGACCCCGAAAGGAGAAGTCATGAAACGCAGTGGTCTTTTGGTCGCTTCCCTGCTGGCCGCGAGCGGTCTCGGCGCGGTTGCCGCGCAGGCTGACGAGCCGGCAAAGATCGACGTGGGCGTGCTCACCTGCGATCTCACGGGCAAGTCGAACATCGTGGTGCTGAGCAACAGCCAGTATGTCTGCACCCTCGATGGCAAGGACGACGCCTGGGACCAGGTTTACGTCGGCGACATCGACAAGATCGGGATCGACCTGAACGCGGTGAGCCAGCAGACCATCAAATGGGGTGTTCTGACCACGAGCGGCGAGTATAATCCGCAGATGATGGAGGGCACGTATGTCGGCGCCAGCGCGGACGCGGCCCTCGGCCTCGGGGCGGGCGCGAAGGTGCTCGTCGGCGGGTCCGGAGATGCCATCTCGCTCCAGCCGCTGTCCGTGTCCGGGCAGGAAGGCATCGGCATTGCCGCGGGGCTGGAGCGGATGACCCTGACCAAGGTCGGTGAAAAGACCGAGGGGTGATTCCGGGAGGAAACACCACGACTGCAAGGGGCCGTGCGCGCGGCCCCTTTTTCTTTGCGTCCCGCCGGAGGCGGGCAGACCAAGAGTTGCGCCAGAGGCGGGCAAACTCGGGATTGCGCCGGAGGCGGGCAGGCTCGGAGTTGCGCCAGCGGCGGGCAGACTCGGAACCCCGCCAGAGGCGGGCAGACTCGGAGTTGCGCCGCATGCGGGGCGGTGCAGACGTGCTGACGAGACGCCGCGCCGGGCGCGTGCCCGGTTGACCTCGCAGCCCCGGCGCGCCTTGCTTGCCGAAGGCCGCGGCGCGCTCTCGCTGTCTCGTGCCACGAGGAGGGCCCCGCGCCATGACCATCCGCATCGGACTGCTGCTGTTCCCCGATCTCACCCAGCTCGACCTCACCGGGCCGCTGGAAGTCTTTTCCCGCATGCCCGGCGCGGAAGTGTCGCTCCTGTGGAAGACCCTCGAGCCCGTGCGCTCCGACCGCGGCCTCGGCCTGTTGCCGGACATGCGGCTGGCGGACTGCGAGGCGCTCGACATCCTCTGCGTGCCCGGCGGGCCGGGGCAGATCGCGCTGATGGAGGATGCCGAGGTGCTCGGTGCCCTGCGTCGGCTCGCGCCCGGCTGCCGGCTGGTCACCTCGGTGTGCACCGGCTCGCTGGTGCTGGCGGCGGCGGGGCTGCTCACCGGGCGGCGCGCCACCTGCCACTGGTCCTCGCTCGACCAGCTCGCGCTCTTCGGCGCCGAGCCGGTGGCCGAGCGCGTGGTGCGCGACGGCAACCGCATCACCGGGGCGGGCGTGACCTCGGGCATCGATTTCGCCCTCGCCGTGGCGGCGGAGGTGCTGGGCGAGGAGGCGGCGCGCGAGATCCAGCTGCAAATCGAATACGACCCCGCGCCACCCTTCGACAGCGGCGCGCCGCGCACCGCCGCACCGGAGCTGCTGGCCCGCGTTACGGAACGCATCGCGCCCTTCATCGCCCGGAGGCGCGCGGCGTCGGAGGCCGCGGCCGCCCGTCTCGGCTGAAACACGCCGGAGGGGGGCCGGGGGGAGGCCCGCTCACGAGCCTTGCTCCGCGCCCTTGCCGGTGCCATAAGGCGCTCGCACTTGTTCGAGCGGGGGAGGCGGCCCATGCGGCACCTACTGGGTATCGAGGGCCTTTCCCAGGGCCAGATCACCGACATTCTCGATCTCGCGGAGCAATACGTCAGCCGGAATCGCCAGCCCGACAAGCATGTCGGCGGCCTCGCGGGCCGGACGATGATCAACATGTTCTTCGAGAATTCCACCCGCACCCAGGCGAGTTTCGAGATCGCCGGCAAGCGGCTCGGCGCGGATGTGCTCAACATGTCCATGGCCACCTCGAGCGTGAAGAAGGGCGAGACGCTGATCGACACCGCCCTCACCCTCAACGCCATGCACCCCGACCTGCTGGTGGTGCGCCACCAGAATTCCGGCGCCGTGGCGCTGCTGGCCGAGAAGGTGAACTGCGCGGTGATCAACGCCGGTGACGGGCGCCACGAGCACCCCACCCAGGCGCTGCTCGACGCGCTCACCATCCGCCGCCGCAAGGGGAGGCTGCACCGGCTCACCGTGGCGATCTGCGGCGACATCGCCCACAGCCGCGTGGCGCGCTCCAACATCCTGCTCCTGGGCAAGATGGAGAACCGGGTGCGGCTCGTCGGGCCCCGCACGCTCATGCCCACGGGTGTCGACAAGTTCGGCGTCGAGGTCTTCGAGGACATGCGCGAGGGGCTCGAGGGCGCCGACGTGGTGATGATGCTGCGCCTGCAGAAGGAGCGCATGGACGGCGGCTTCATCCCCTCCGAGCGCGAGTATTTCCACCGCTGGGGGCTCGACGCCGAGAAGCTGGGCTACGCCAAGGACGAGGCCATCGTGATGCACCCCGGCCCGATGAACCGCGGCGTGGAGATCGACGGCGAGATCGCCGACGACATCAACCGCTCGGTGATCCAGGAACAGGTGGAGATGGGCGTGGCCGTGCGCATGGCCGTGCTCGACCTGCTCTCCCGCCCCACCCACAACGGCCGGGAGAGCCTGCTTGCCTGAGGGCAGCCCGCCTCTTCCCGGTTCAAACCCAGAGTGGATCGTTTGACCTCATGAAGACCTTCTTCGCCGATGCCCGCCTGATCGACCCAGAAGCCGGAACCGAAGCCCGCGGCGGGCTGCTCGTGGAGGATGGCGCCATTGTCGCGGTGCTGCCCGAGGCGGCGGTGGTGCCCGCGGCGGACCGGGTGGTGGACTGCGGGGGGCGCTGCCTCGCCCCCGGCATCGTCGACATCGGGGTGAAGATCGGCGAGCCGGGCGAGCGCCACAAGGAGAGCTTCCGCACCGGCGGGCTGGCGGCGGCGGCCGGCGGGGTGACCACCATGGTCACCCGCCCCGACACCATCCCGCCGATCGACGACCCCGAGACGCTGGAATTCGCCTTCCGCCGCGCGCGCGAGTCGAGCCCGGTGCGGGTGCTGCCCATGGCCGCCCTCACCAAGGCGCGCGAGGGCCGCGAGATGGTGGAGATGGGCCTGCTGAAGGACGCGGGCGCCGTGGCCTTCACCGATGGCGTGCGCCCGGTGCGCAACACCCGCCTGCTGCAGCGCGCGCTCATCTACTCCGTGGGCATCGACGCGCTGGTGATCTTCCACCCGCAGGAGCCGGGCCTCTCGGAGGGGGCGGCGGCCACCTCCGGGCCCTTCGCCTCCAAGCTGGGCCTGCCCTCGGCGCCGCTGCTGGCCGAGAAGCTGCAGCTCGCCCGCGACCTGGCCATGCTGGAGATGACCGGGGCGCGCGGCCATGCCGACCAGATCTCCACCGCCGCCGCCCTGCCGCTGCTCGCCGCCGCGAAGGCGCAGGGGCTGAAGGTGACCGCGGGCGCCAACGTGCATCACCTCACCCTCAACGAATACGACATCGCCGATTACCGCACCTTCTTCCGCATCACCCCGCCGCTGCGCCCGGAGGAGGACCGCGTGGCGCTTGTGCAGGCAGTGGCGGACGGGCTGATCGACGTGATCGGCTCCTTCCACACCCCGCAGGACGAGGAGTCGAAGCGCCTGCCCTTCGAGGAGGCCGCCCCCGGCGCCGTGGGGCTCGAGACCCTGCTGCCCGCCGCCCTGCAGATGGTGCATTCGGGCATGGTGAGCCTGCCGCGGCTCTTCGCCTGCCTGGCGCTCAACCCCTCGAAGCTGCTCGGCCTGCCCGGCGGGCGGCTGGCGGAGGGCGCGCCGGCCGACCTCGTGCTCTTCGACCCCGACGCCCCCTTCGTGCTTGACCGCTACACCCTGCGCTCCAAGTCAAAGAACACGCCCTTCGACCAGCGACGCATGCAGGGGCGTGTCCTCGGCACCTGGGTCGGGGGCGGGCAGGTCTTCGCGCGGGAGCAGGGCTGATGGACGCATATCTTCCGGATCTCGCGGCGGCCCCGGGGCTGGTGCTTCTCGCGCTCCTGATCGGCTATCTCTGCGGCTCGATCCCCTTCGGCGTGCTCTCCTCGCGGCTCTTCGGCCTCGCGGATCCGCGCAAGCAGGGCTCGGGCAACATCGGCGCCACAAACGTGCTGCGCTCGGGCCACAAGGGTGCTGCCGCCGTCACCCTGCTGGGCGACGCGCTGAAGGGCACCATCCCGGTGCTGGTGCTCGGCGCGCTCTGGGGGCCGATGCCGGCGCATGTCGCGGCGATCGGCGCCTTCCTCGGCCATCTCTTCCCGGTCTGGATCGGGTTTCGCGGCGGCAAGGGGGTGGCGACCTATCTCGGCATCCTCTTCGCGCTGAGCTGGCCGGCGGCGCTGCTGGCCTGCGCCACCTGGCTCGCGGTGGCCTTCGCGCTGCGCTACTCCTCGCTCTCCGCCCTGGTGGCGGCGGCGCTCTCGCCGGTCTGGCTCGCGGTGGTGGGCGCGCAGGGCGCGGTCTGGGTGGGGGTGCTGCTGGCGCTGATGATCTTCCTGTCGCACAGGGGCAACATCGCCCGGCTGCTGCGCGGCGCCGAGCCCAAGATCGGCAAGCGCGCCTGAGCGGGCGGGCCGGCGCCCGGAGCCGACCGGGCGGGGCTTAACCCGCCGTTAATCATGTCGCGGCCAAGCTCTCCCCTTCCGCGGGGAGGCCTGAGCATGACCCATCACCAACCCATTCCGGCTCCGGGCAGCCTGCCCGTGCCGCGCACGCCGGCGGAGGCGCATGACTGGCTGCGCCTGGCGCGCAGCACGCATGTCGGCCCGCGGAGCTTCCGGGCACTGCTGGCGCGCTTCGGCTCGGCCGGCGCGGCGCTGGAGGCCCTGCCGGACGTGGCGGGCGAGGGCGGTCGCCGGCCGGAGGCCGCGCCCGCGGGGCTGGTGGACGAGGAACTGGGCCGCGCCCGGGCGCTCGGCGCGCGGCTGCTCTGCCTCGGCGCGCCCGACTATCCCGCACTGCTCTCCGAGATCGCCGACCCGCCGCCGATGCTCTGGGCGCGGGGCTCGCCCGGGCTCGCGCACGGATCCTGCATCGCGGTCGTCGGCGCGCGCAACGCCTCCTCCGGCGGGCGGCGGATGGCGGCGCTGCTGGCGCAGGAGCTGAGCGGGCGCGGCCATGCCATCGTCTCGGGCCTCGCGCGCGGGGTGGACACCGCCGCCCATCGCGCCGCCCTGGCCAGTGGCACGATCGCGGTTCTGGCCGGCGGGCTGGACCGCATCTACCCGGCCGAGAACGACGACCTCGCCGAGGAGATCTCGCTCAACGGCCTGCTGCTGAGCGAGGCTGCCATGGGCGAAACCCCGACCTCGCGCCATTTTCCGCGCCGCAACCGCATCGTCTCCGGCCTGTCGCGCGCCGTGGTGCTGGTGGAGGCGGCGGAGCGTTCGGGCTCGCTCATCACCGCGCGGCTGGCGCTGGAACAGGGCAGGGAGGTGCTGGCCGTGCCCGGCTCGCCGCTCGACCCCCGGGTGGGCGGCTGCAACCGGCTGCTGCGCCAGGGGGCGATGCTGGTGCGCGACGCCGATGACGTGGAGGAGGCGCTGGAATATCCCGGCAATGGCGCGCTGGCCGCCAGCGCATTTCCCGGCGAGCCGCCGGAGGCGGAAGCGCCCGGCCCGGACGCGCAGGCCCGGGCGGAGGCGCCGGGCGGGGCGGACACGCCGGGCGGCCTGCCGGAACGGGTGGAGAGCCTGCTTTCGCATGCCCCGGCCTCGGAGGACGACATCCTGCGCCAGGCGGGGGCCCCGGCCTGGCAGGTGCTGCAGGTGATCGGGGAACTGGAGCTCACGGGGCGGATCGAGCGCCGCCCCGGCGGTGGGCTGGTGCGGGCCGGCTGACGGGGCCCGTGCCTCGGTCGGTGATCCGGGCGGGCCGGTCCCGCGGGGGATGCCCGCCGGTTGCGAACCGGTTTCGCGGCCGGCGAGCGGCTGCCCCCGTCCGGCGGCCGGCGTCAGACCACGCGGGAGACGACGAAATCGGCCAGGTCGGCCAGCAGGCTGGTGAGCTCGCCGCGCGGCAGGTCCTCCAGCCGGGCCTTGGCCTCGGCCGAGATGTCGAGCGCGCGCTCGCGGGTGCGCTCCAGCGCGCCGTGGCGCTGCATCAGGGCGATGGCCTGCTCGAGGTCGCCCTCGCGCTGCTCGCCGGTCTCGATGACCCGGGTCCAGAAGGCACGCTCCCCGGCGTCGGCCGCCTCGAGGGCGTAGAGCACCGGCAGGGTCACCTTGCCCTCGCGGAAATCGTCGCCGGTGTTCTTGCCGAGCTGGGCGGTCTTGCCGCCGTAGTCGAGCAGGTCGTCGGCGATCTGGAAGGAGATGCCGAGCGCGTTGCCATAGTCGCGCAGCGCCGCCACATGGGCAGGCGCGGCGGAGGCGATCTCGGCGCCGGCCTCGCATGCGGCGGCGAAGAGGGCGGCGGTCTTGCCGCGGATCACCTGCATGTAGGTGGCCTCGTCCATCTCCAGCGAACGCGCCTTGGCGAGCTGCAGCACCTCGCCCTCCGCGATCACGGCGGAGGCGTTGGAGAGGATGGAGAGCACCTTGAGGTTGCCCGGCTCGACCATGAGCTGGAAGGCACGGGCGAAGAGATAGTCGCCCACCAGCACGGAGGACTGGTTGTCCCAGAGCAGGTTCGCCGTGGGCCGGCCGCGGCGCTGGCTGCTCTCGTCGACCACGTCGTCATGCAGCAGCGTGGCGGTGTGGATGAACTCCACCGTGGCGGCGAGGCCGAGGTGATGCGGGCCCTCGTAGCCGCAGATGCGCGCGGAGGCCACGGTGAGCAGCGGGCGGATGCGCTTGCCGCCGGCCTCGATCAGGTGGGCTGTCACTTCCGGGATGCGCGGCGCGTGCTCGCTGGCCATCCGCTCGCGGATCAGGCCGTTCACCGCATCGAGGTCGGCCCCGAGCCGCGACATGAGTTGTTCCAGCGGATCCCCGGTCAGCATAAGTCCCCCTCGCATGCCCCTGTCGCGTAACTGTCTGTCGCGTGACTGTGTCGTCTGTCCGTGCAACGCGGTCTCGACCTGCGGGTCGTGGCGAAGTATCACCAGTGCCATGCAGGAACTCCTCCGGACCAATGACCCGACGCTCATCGCCCTCGTCACCGCCTTGCTCGAAGGCGAGGGTATAGACTGCTTCGTTCTGGACGTCCACATGAGCGTGCTCGAGGGCAGCATAGGCGTGTTGCCGCGGCGGATCATGGTGGCCCGGGACCAGCTTCACCTCGCGCGGCGCATGCTGGCGGACCACGAGATCGAGTGGTCGCCGGACCCATGACGGCGGCGCTCACGCGCGACGCTTTCCTCGACGGCCGCCTGATGCTCTGGCAGCCGCGCGACGGCTATCGGGCGGCGACCGACCCGGTGCTGCTCGCCGCCGCCGTGCCGGCGCTGGCGGGCGAGCGGGTGCTCGACCTGGGCTGCGGCGTCGGGGCGGCGGCGCTCTGCCTCGGCACCCGCGTGCCGGGGCTGGAGCTGCACGGGCTCGAGCTGCAGCCCTTCTACGCCGATCTCGCCCGGCGCAACGCGGCGGAGGCCGGGCTCACCCTCGCCGTGCACGAGGGCGATCTTGCCGCCCCGCCGGTGCAGGTGCGCGGCCTGAGCTTCGATCACGTGATCTCGAATCCGCCCTACTTCGCCCCCGGAAGCCCCGCCGCCGCCGATGCTGGCCGCGACCGCGCGAACCGCGAGAGCGCCACGCCGCTCTGCCTCTGGGTGGACGCGGCGCTGCGCCGGCTGCGCCCCGGCGGCCGGCTCACCTTCATCCAGCGCGCCGAGCGCCTGCCCGAGCTGATCACCGCGCTCGGCACCCGCGCCGGCCACGCCTGCGTGCTGCCGGTCACCGCGCGCGAGGGCCGGGCCGCGGGCCGGGTGATCCTGACCGCGCGCAAGGGCGGCCGCGGCCCGTTCCGGCTGCTCGCGCCGCTGGTGATGCACGAAGGCCCGCGGCACCTGCGCGACGGCGAGGATTTCTCCGCCGCCGCCCTCGCGGTGCTGCGCGACGCCGCTCCACTCGCCCTTACGGAGAGTGACGCCGCAAGGCGCTGATCCCTCTCGATCATTCCCGGTTGAATTGCTCCCGGCCTGCACGCCAGGAGTGTTAATGCCAGCTATTCGGTAACTCATTGTTAATTAGTGTGTATCAACTCTTGCGCGATCAATCTCCGGTCTAGTAAGAATGGAATCATCCTAGGGTTGCGCGCAGTCTCATTTCTGTTCCGCCACGCGGCCGAGAAGCTGATTTGAAACAGGGTAAAAGATGAAAAACGGTATCTGGTACATTCTGGCCGCAATGTCGCTCACGCCCGCTCTCGACGGCGTCGCGAAGGAAATGTCACTGGCCTACACGCCGATTTTCATCTGCTTTACCAGGTACATGGCAGCCGGGCTCGTCTCCGTCGTCGCCGCGAAGGCGCGGGGCGAATCGCTGCGCATCGAGCGCGCGGGCCTTGGCGGCCAGGTGCTCTGCGCCGCCCTGATGATGGGCGCGATGACCAGCTTCATCATGGCGCTCTCCATGGTGCCGATGGCCGAGGCCGTGGGCGGCTTCCTCATCGCGCCGATCGTCTCCACCGTGCTTTCGGTGATCTTCCTCGGCGAGCGCCTCACCCAGACCCGTGTCATCGGCTCGCTTCTGAGCATCCTCGGCGCGGTGGTGATCATGGACCCCGGCATGGGGCTCGAGCGGGGCACGCTGCTGGCGCTGGCCGGCGGCGCGATGCTGGGCGGGTTCTACACCGCCTCGCGCGCGCAGCGGGCCACCTCCGGCACCTTCGCGCCGCTCGCGCTGCAGAGCCTGATGGGCGCCGCGATGATCGCCCCGCTCGCCTTCGCCGAAGGCGTGCCGCAGCTCGACACCGCCTACCTCGGCTGGGCGCTGGTGCTCGGCGTGCTCTCCGCCCTGTGCCACCTGCTCACCATCCTGGCCTTCCGGCTGAGCGAGGCCTCGGTGCTGGCGCCCTTCACCTATTTCAACGTGATCGCGGCCGTGGCCGTGGGGGTTGTCTGGTTCGGCGAGATCCCGGGCGAGGCCACGCTCTCCGGCCTCGTGGCGCTGGTGGCCGGCGGCATGATCACCGCCGCCACGCCGCGCCAGGTCACCGCGCTGCTCGCCCGGCTCGAGCTGTTCCGCCCGGCATCGGTGCCGGTGGCGGTTCCGGTCTCAGCCCGGGTGCGCTGAGGGCTTCGGCGCGAAGGCGGCGGCCAGCGCCGCCCGCGCCTCCTCCGAGCGGATACGCTCGAAGAACCGCGTCCGCTCCCGCCGGCTCACCTCCAGCCGCAGTTCCGCCGGCCCGCGCATGAGGGCGCGCGCCTCGGCCAGCGCGAGGGGCGGTTTCGCCGCCAGCCGCGCCGCCACGCCGAAGGCATGCGCCTCCAGCGCCTCCGCGGGCAGGATGGCATTCACCAGCCGCGCGGCCAGCGCCCGCTCCGCCCCGAAGGTCTCTCCCAGGCACAGCAGCTCGAAGGCCCAGAGCGGCCCCATGATCTGCGGGGCCAGCAGCGAGGAGGCGTTCTCCGGCACCCCGCCGAGATCGGTGAAGGGCGTGCGGAACACCGCGGCCGGACTGCAGAACACCATGTCGCACTGCATGAGCAGCGTGGTGCCGATGCCGATGGCCATGCCGTCCACCGCCGCGACCATGGGCTTCTCCGCCAGCACCTGGGCATCGAGGAACCGGTCGAGCTGCGGCGGCACGCCTTCGCCCGGCGCGAGGAAGGCCGAGAGGTCCTGCCCCGCGCTGAAGACGCCCCGCTGCCCGCAGAACAGATGCGCGCCGATGGCGGGGTCGGTGTTGCCGCGCTCCAGCGCCTCGGCGATGGCGCCGTACATGTCCTCCGTCACGGCGTTCTTCTTCTCCGGCCGGTCGAGCCGGATGGTCTGCACCCCCTCGGCGAGGCTGATCTCCACGTGCTCCGACGCGCTCTGCATGGCGGCTCTCCTCCCTGGCTTCACGTGAGGTCATCTGAGCATGCCGGGGCGGCGCTGTCGCGCCCCGCGTCGCGGAGGCCCGGGCCCGGCGCCGCGGAAAGCCATGCCGAAGCGGGGGCTTGCAGGGGAGGGCGATGCGGCGCTATATGGGCGCCGGTCGCGGGTGTAGCTCAATGGTAGAGCCGAAGCCTTCCAAGCTTAAGACGTGGGTTCGATTCCCATCACCCGCTCCATTCCTCCCCACGCCCGGTCCGGCGCGGGCCTCAGAGTCCGGTGCCGCAGGCCTCCCGTTTCCCCGTCGGAACGGGACGAAACCGCGCATAGGGGGGACATTCCTGTTGCCATGTGCCGCGTTTCTGCCTAAGTGGCCTGCGCGTGAATCTTCCGGACCACTTCCCGGTCCGGCGAAACTGGGACGAAGGCGATGGCAAAGGCTAAATTCGAGCGGAACAAACCGCATGTGAACATCGGGACGATCGGTCACGTCGACCACGGCAAGACGTCCCTGACCGCGGCGATCACGAAGTACTTCGGTGACTTCAAGGCGTATGACCAGATCGACGCCGCGCCGGAAGAGAAGGCGCGCGGGATCACCATCTCGACCGCCCACGTGGAGTACGAGACCGCTGCGCGCCACTACGCGCACGTGGACTGCCCGGGCCACGCCGACTACGTGAAGAACATGATCACGGGTGCGGCGCAGATGGACGGCGCGATCCTCGTGGTGAACGCGGCTGACGGCCCGATGCCGCAGACCCGCGAGCACATCCTGCTCGCCCGCCAGGTCGGCGTGCCGGCGCTGGTGGTGTTCCTGAACAAGGTCGACCAGGTGGATGACCCCGAGCTGCTCGAGCTCGTCGAGATGGAAGTGCGCGAGCTGCTTTCCTCCTACGAGTTCCCCGGCGACGACATCCCGATCATCGCGGGTTCCGCTCTGGCCGCGCTCGAAGAGCGCAACCCGGAGATCGGCGAGGAGAAGGTGCGCGAGCTGATGGCCGCGGTCGACGAGTACATCCCGACCCCGGACCGTCCGATCGACCAGCCGTTCCTGATGCCGATCGAGGACGTGTTCTCGATCTCCGGCCGCGGCACCGTCGTGACCGGCCGCGTCGAGCGTGGCGTGATCACCGTGGGCGAGGAAATCGAGATCGTCGGTATCCGCGACACGAAGAAGACCACCTGCACCGGCGTGGAAATGTTCCGCAAGCTGCTGGACCGCGGCGAGGCGGGCGACAACATCGGCGCGCTGCTGCGTGGTGTCGACCGTGAGGGCGTGGAGCGTGGCCAGGTGCTGTGCAAGCCGGGTTCGGTGAAGCCGCACACCAAGTTCGAGGCCGAGGCCTACATCCTGACCAAGGAAGAGGGCGGTCGTCACACCCCGTTCTTCACCAACTACCGTCCGCAGTTCTACTTCCGGACCACGGACGTGACCGGCAACGTCGAGCTGCCCTCGGGCACCGAGATGGTGATGCCGGGCGACAACCTGAAGTTCACGGTGACCCTGATCGCCCCGATCGCGATGGAAGAGAAGCTCCGCTTCGCCATCCGTGAAGGCGGCCGCACCGTCGGCGCCGGCGTGGTCTCCAAGATCATCGAGTGATCGGACCCGGGCCCCGGCCCGGAGCCATCGACAGCCTGCGGGCCGCCCCTCACCGGGCGGCCCGTTCGCTTTTGCGGGGTGTTGAAAGGCGGGGTGCGGCGCACGATATACCCTTCTCTCCCCCATGTTCCGCGGCGTCACGGCGGGCCCGTTTCAGGGCGCTGCCGCGCGGGTTTCCGAGGCGCTGCCGCGCGGGCGGATAGCGTCCGGAGGGATGCGGCGGGGGAGGGGTGAAAAAAGCCCGGTGAAAGCGGTACGGGGCATGCATTCTTGGCTTGAAACGGGTGAGCCGAGTCGGTAGGAAGCGGGGGCTCGCCGGAGCGCCCCGTCCTGGGGAGCCGGCGGGACGCAAGCTTGGCCGCGCAGGCCTTGCACCCGGAGCGGGCCTGGCGGCCCGGCACGGGGGCACAGGGGTGTAGCTCAGTTGGTAGAGCATCGGTCTCCAAAACCGAGGGTCGTAGGTTCGAGTCCTATCGCCCCTGCCAGCGCGGACGAGACGGGAAGGTGAGAGTGATGGCGCGCAGCAACCCATTCCAGTTCATGCAGCAGGTCCGGGCCGAGGCTGCCAAGGTGGTCTGGCCCTCGCGGCGCGAGACGGTGACCACCACGATCATCGTCTTCATCATGGCCACGATCATGGCCATCTTCTTCTTTGCGGTCGACCAGATCATCCAGCTCGGGCTCGAAGGCATCCTGACCCTCGCCTCTTGATTTTCCCGGCCGTCGCCTGTAAGTGCGACACTCCGACGATGAGAGGGGCGCGCGCTGATTCGGGTTGCGCGCTCAAATTTATTGGGGCGAGAGTGCCGGACGGCCGGTTTTTCGCCCTCAAGACACGGTGAGGACGAGGTCTCATGGCCAAGCGCTGGTACTCGGTACATGTTCTTTCGAATTTCGAGAAGAAGGTGGCCGAGTCGATCAAGGAAGGGGCCGAGCAGAAGGGTCTCTCCGAGCTGATCGAGGACGTGCTCGTGCCGACCGAGGAGGTCGTCGAGGTCCGTCGGGGCAAGAAGGTGCAGAGCGAGCGGCGCTTCATGCCGGGCTATGTGCTGGTGAAGATGCAGCTGACGGACGAGACCTATCACCTCGTCGCGAATACCAACCGCGTGACCGGGTTCCTCGGTCCGCAGGGCAAGCCGACCCCGCTGCGCGACGCAGAGGTGGCCCGCCTGCTCAACCAGGTCGAGGAAGGGATCGAGCGGCCGCGTCCGGCCATCACCTTCGAGATCGGTGAGCAGGTGACCGTGGTCGACGGCCCGTTCGAGAGCTTCGCCGGCATGGTCGAGGAGGTGGATGACGTGAACGCCCGCCTCAAGGTGACCGTGTCGATCTTCGGCCGGGCCACCCCGGTCGAGCTGGAATACGGCCAGGTGCAGAAAGCGTCCTGACCGTCTCAAGCGTGGGAGGTCGTCGCGGCGCGCCGCGGTGCCGGACCACGAACCGCAGTGCCCGGAGGTCGCGTCCTTCGGGTGGTAATTGGAGGATGGCCCCATGGCCAAGAAAGTTATCGGCTCCCTGAAGCTTCAGGTGAAGGCCGGCAAGGCGAACCCGTCGCCCCCCATCGGCCCTGCGCTCGGTCAGCGCGGGATCAACATCATGGAATTCTGCAAGGCCTTCAACGCGAAGACCGCGGAGATGGAGCCGGGGATGCCCATTCCCTGCATCATCACCTACTATCAGGACAAGTCGTTCACTTTCGTGACGAAGACGCCCCCGGCGTCGTACTACCTGAAGAAGGCCGCGAAGCTCGACGGCGGGTCCAAGACCCCCGGCCGCGCCGTTGCCGGCTCGGTCAGCGTGAAGCAGGTCCGCGAGATCGCCGAGGCGAAGATGGCCGACCTCAACGCCACCGATGTCGAGGGCGCGATGCAGATCATCCTGGGCTCCGCCCGGTCGATGGGTATCGAGGTGAAGGGTTAATCATGGCCAAGCACGGTAAACGCATCACCGCCGCCCGCGCCCAGTTCGCGGGCAAGGCCGATCTCCCGGTCTCCGACGCCCTGGCCCTCATCAAGGGTGCCGCCTCGGCGAAATTCGACGAGACCGTCGAGATCTCGATGAACCTCGGCGTGGACCCCCGCCACGCGGACCAGATGGTCCGCGGCGTGGTGAACCTGCCGAACGGCACCGGCCGCACGGTGCGCGTGGCGGTCTTCGCCCGCGGCCCGAAGGCGGACGAGGCCAGGGAAGCCGGTGCCGACATCGTGGGCGCCGAGGACCTGATGGAGACCATCCAGGGCGGCACGATCGAGTTCGATCGCTGCATCGCGACCCCGGACATGATGCCGATCGTCGGCCGCCTCGGCAAGATCCTCGGCCCGCGCAACCTGATGCCGAACCCGAAAGTGGGCACGGTGACCATGGATGTCGCGACCGCGGTGAAGAACGCCAAGGGCGGCGAGGTCCAGTTCAAGGTCGAGAAGGCCGGTATCATCCAGGGTTCGGTCGGCAAGGCCAGCTTCGATGCCGAGAAGCTCGCGGAGAATGTGAAGGCCTTCGTCGCCGCCGTGAACCGCGCGAAGCCGGCCGGCGCCAAGGGCGTCTACATGAAGAAGATCTCGCTCAGCTCCACCATGGGGCCGGGCGTCTCGGTGGCCGTCTCCGACGCCGTCGCCGAGTAAGAGGAATTCCCCGGGTTTCAGGCCCGGGGATGTCCGGCCGCCTCCCTTCGGGGAGGGGGCCATCCGTCCGAGACGGTGGGTGCCCGCAGGGGCTTAATATCCTGCCATAGACGGGGAACGGACAGGATCAGACCTGGCCCACGGGCCGATCGGATCTTGGCGGGACCCCGGACGGGACCTGAGAGACCGGGAGTTCGCTCCCGGTTCACACGAGCCGGCGGCGAGGGGATATCCCCGGACCGCCACTGTACTGGAGCAAGACTGTGGAAAGAGCCCAAAAGGAAAGTGTGGTCGAGGAACTCGGCCAGATCTTTGCGGACTCTGGTGTCGTCGTGGTGGCTCACTACGCCGGTCTCACGGTTGCCGAGATGCAGGATTTCCGTGCCCGCATGCGTGAAGCAGGTGGTGCGGTCCGCGTCGCGAAGAACAGGCTCGCCAAGATCGCCCTTGATGGCAAACCCTCGTCCGCGATGGGTGAGTTCCTCAAGGGTCAGACGGTGCTCGCTTACTCCGAGGACCCCGTTGCAGCGGCGAAAGTCGCGAAGGCCTATGCCAAGGACAACAGCAAGTATGTCATCCTTGGCGGGGCGATGGGCGAGACGGTGCTTGACCCCGCAGGGGTCGAGGCGGTCGCCAACATGCCGTCGCGCGAAGAACTCATCGCGACCATCGTCGGCATGATCGGTGCACCGGCAAGCAACCTTGCCTCTGCGATTGGCGCGCCTGCTTCGAACATTGCAGGGATCCTCAAGACCCTGGAAGAGCGCGAAGCGGCCTGAATAACGGCAATGTGAACCCGGTCGGGCAACCGACACCGGATACATTCAACGAACTGAACGGAATATAGCCATGGCTGATCTGAAGAAACTTGCTGAAGAGATCGTGGGTCTGACCCTTCTCGAAGCTTCCGAGCTGAAAAACATCCTCAAGGACGAGTACGGCATCGAGCCCGCCGCCGGCGGCGCCGTCATGATGGCCGGCCCCGCTGCCGAGGCCGGTCCGGCCGCCGAGGAGAAGACCGAGTTCGACGTGATCCTCGTCGAGGCCGGCGCCCAGAAGATCAACGTGATCAAGGAAGTCCGCGCCATCACCGGCCTGGGCCTCAAAGAGGCGAAGGAACTGGTCGAGGCCGGCGGCAAGGCCGTCAAGGAGCAGGCTCCGAAGGCCGAAGCCGAAGAGATCAAGGCGAAGCTGGAAGCGGCTGGCGCCAAGATCGAACTCAAGTAATCTGGACGGCGGGCGGCAATGCCCGCTACAGATTGCTGATGCACTAGGCTGGAGCCGCGGTTTCGCGGCTTCAGCCCGTGTCGTCTCGGGCAGCCGTTCAAAGGGCTGTCCTGGAGGGCACGACGGATCCGGGAAAAGCGGTGTGGGAAGCCGTTTTACGCATTGGATCCCACCCCCAGGCGGAACGCTGCGCGACGGTTCTCCCCACCCGTCGCGGCAACAGCATAGGTAAGGACGAGCATGGCTCAGACGTATTCCGGCCGCAAGCGCATTCGGAAATTCTACGGCAAGATCGCGGAAGTCGCGAAAATGCCCAATCTCATCGAGGTCCAGAAGAGCTCCTACGACCTCTTCCTCAAGTCCGGCGACGCGGGAATCCCGGCTGACGGGGAGGGCATCCAGGGCGTCTTCCAGTCGGTTTTCCCGATCAAGGATTTCAACGAGACCGCGGTTCTCGAGTTCGTCCGCTACGAGCTGGAGCACCCGAAATACGACGTGGACGAGTGCCAGCAGCGCGACATGACCTACTCGGCGCCGCTGAAGGTCACCCTGCGCCTGATCGTCTTCGAAGTGGACCCGGACACCGGCGCCCGCTCCGTGAAGGACATCAAGGAGCAGGACGTCTACATGGGCGACATGCCGCTGATGACCGCGAACGGCACCTTTGTCGTGAACGGCACCGAGCGCGTGATCGTGAGCCAGATGCACCGCTCTCCCGGCGTGTTCTTCGACCATGACCGCGGCAAGACCCACTCCTCCGGCAAGCTGCTGTTCGCCTCCCGCGTGATCCCCTATCGCGGCTCGTGGCTGGACTTCGAGTTCGACGCCAAGGACATCGTCTTCGCGCGCATCGACCGTCGCCGCAAGCTGCCGGTGACCACGCTGCTCTATGCCCTCGGCCTCGACCAGGAGGGCATCTGCGACGCGTTCTACGGCACCATGACCTACCGGCGCGAGGGCTCCGGCTGGGCGGCGCCGTTCTTCGCCGACCGCATCCGCGGCACCAAGCCGACCCATGACATCATCGACGCCGCCTCCGGCGAGGTGATCGCCGAGGCCGGCAAGAAGGTGACCCCGCGCACCGTGAAGAAGCTCATCGACGAGGGCAAGGTCACCGAGGTGCTGGTGCCCTACGAGGGCATCATCGGCCGTTACGTGGCCAAGGACATGGTGAACGGCGAGACCGGCTACATCTATGCCGAGGCCGGTGACGAGATCACCGACAAGCTGCTGCAGGAGCTGCTGGACGCCGGCTACGACGCCGTGCCGACGCTCGACATCGACCACGTGAACGTGGGCGCCTACATCCGCAACACCATGGCCGCGGACAAGAACTACAACCGCGAGAGCGCGCTGATCGACATCTACCGCGTGATGCGCCCCGGCGAGCCGCCCACGGTGGAAGCCGCGGACACCATGTTCTCGACCCTGTTCTTCGACCCCGAGCGCTACGACCTCTCGGCCGTGGGCCGGGTGAAGATGAACATGCGCCTCGACCTCGACGCGCCGGACACCACCCGTGTGCTGCGCAACGAGGACATCATCGCCGTGATCAAGGCGCTGGTGGAGCTGCGTGACGGCAAGGGCGAGATCGACGACATCGACCACCTCGGCAACCGCCGTGTCCGGTCGGTCGGCGAGCTGATGGAGAACCAGTACCGCGTCGGCCTGCTGCGCATGGAGCGCGCGATCAAGGAGCGGATGTCCTCCGTCGAGATCGACACGATCATGCCGCAGGACCTGATCAACTCGAAGCCGGCCGCCGCGGCCGTGCGCGAGTTCTTCGGCTCCTCGCAGCTGTCGCAGTTCATGGACCAGACCAACCCGCTCTCCGAGGTCACGCACAAGCGTCGTCTCTCGGCGCTTGGCCCGGGCGGTCTGACCCGTGAGCGTGCCGGCTTCGAGGTGCGCGACGTGCACCCGACCCACTACGGCCGCATGTGCCCGATCGAGACGCCGGAAGGCCCGAACATCGGCCTGATCAACTCGCTCGCCTCCTTCGCCCGCGTGAACA
This sequence comes from Oceanicella sp. SM1341, assembly GCF_003448965.1. Taxonomy (GTDB): domain Bacteria; phylum Pseudomonadota; class Alphaproteobacteria; order Rhodobacterales; family Rhodobacteraceae; genus Paroceanicella. The sequence goes on along the minus strand of NZ_QRGC01000005.1, from coordinate 62,553 downwards.
AGTACGGTTTCATCGAGACCCCGTACCGCCGCGTGGACAACGGCCAGGTGACCGACGAGGTCGTCTACATGTCGGCCACCGAGGAGATGAAGTACACGATCGCCCAGGCGAACGCGCAGCTCGACGAGGGCGGCCGCTTCATCAACGACATGGCCTCCACCCGCAAGGGCGGCGAGTTCCAGCTCGCTCCGATCGACCACATCGACTACATCGACGTGTCGCCGAAGCAGCTCGTCTCGGTCGCGGCCTCGCTGATCCCGTTCCTCGAGAACGACGACGCGAACCGCGCGCTCATGGGCTCGAACATGCAGCGCCAGGCGGTGCCGCTCCTCCGCGCCGAGGCGCCTTACGTGGGCACCGGCATCGAGGAAGTGGTGGCGCGTGATTCCGGTGCTGCCATCACCGCGCGGCGCGGCGGCGTGATCGACCAGGTCGACGCCACCCGTATCGTCGTGCGCGTGACCGACGAGATGGAGCCGGGCGACCCGGGCGTGGACATCTACCGTCTGCGCAAGTTCCAGCGCTCGAACCAGAACACCTGCATCAACCAGCGTCCGCTGGTGAAGGTGGGTGACACCGTGCGTGCCGGCGACGTGGTGGCCGACGGCCCCTCGACCGATCTCGGCGAGCTCGCCCTCGGCAAGAACGTGCTCGTCGCGTTCATGCCCTGGAACGGCTACAACTACGAGGACTCGATCCTGATCTCCGAGCGCATCGTGAAGGACGATGTGTTCACCTCGATCCACATCGAGGAATTCGAGATCGCCGCGCGAGACACCAAGCTCGGGCCCGAGGAGATCACCCGGGACATCCCGAACGTGGGCGAGGAAGCGCTGCGCAACCTCGACGAGGCCGGCATCATCTACATCGGCGCCGAAGTGGGGCCGGGCGACATTCTCGTGGGCAAGATCACGCCCAAGGGCGAAAGCCCGATGACGCCGGAGGAAAAGCTCCTCCGCGCCATCTTCGGCGAGAAGGCCGCCGACGTGCGCGACACCTCGATGCGCATGTCCCCGGGCGACTACGGCACCGTGGTGGAGGTTCGTGTCTTCAACCGTCACGGCGTGGACAAGGACGAGCGCGCGCTGCAGATCGAGCGCGAGGAGATCGAGCGGCTGACCCGTGACCGGGCCGACGAGCTCGCCATCCTCGAGCGCAACATCTACGCGCGCCTGAAGGAGATGATCCTCGGCAAGTCCGCGGTGAAGGGGCCCAAGGGCGTGAAGTCCGGCTCCGAGATCACCGAGAACCTGCTCGGCGAGCTCTCCCGCGGCCAGTGGTGGCAGCTCGTGATCGGCGACGAGGCGGAGCAGGCCCGGATCGAGGCGCTGAACAAGCAGTTCGACGCCCAGAAGAAGGTGCTCGACCGCCGCTTCGAGGACAAGGTGGAGAAGGTTCGCCGCGGCGATGACCTGCCCCCCGGCGTGATGAAGATGGTCAAGGTGTTCGTCGCGGTGAAGCGCAAGCTGCAGCCCGGCGACAAGATGGCCGGTCGTCACGGCAACAAGGGCGTCATCTCCCGCGTGGTGCCGGAGGAGGACATGCCGTTCCTCGCCGATGGCACCCCGGTGGACTTCGTGCTCAACCCGCTCGGCGTGCCGAGCCGCATGAACGTCGGCCAGATCCTGGAGACGCACATGGGCTGGGCCGCGCGCGGCCTCGGCCTCACTGTGCAGACCGCGCTAGACGAGTACCGCTCCAAGGGCGACATGACCCCGGTGAAGGACGCGCTGAAGTTCGTCTACGGTGACGAGACCTACGCCGACGCCACCGCCGACATGTCGGACGACGAGCTGCTCGAGGCTGCCGGCAACGTGACCCGCGGCGTTCCCATCGCCACGCCCGTCTTCGACGGTGCGAAGGAAGGCGACGTGAACGAGGCGCTGGCCAAGGCCGGCTTCGAGACCTCCGGCCAGTCGACCCTCTATGACGGTCGCTCGGGCGAGGCCTTCGCGCGCAAGGTGACGGTGGGCATGAAGTACCTGCTGAAGCTCCACCACCTCGTGGATGACAAGATCCACGCACGCTCGACCGGGCCCTACAGCCTCGTCACGCAGCAGCCCCTGGGCGGCAAGGCCCAGTTCGGCGGCCAGCGTTTCGGCGAGATGGAGGTCTGGGCGCTCGAAGCCTACGGCGCCGCCTACACCCTGCAGGAAATGCTGACGGTGAAGTCGGACGACGTGGCGGGCCGCACCAAGGTCTACGAGGCGATCGTGAAGGGCGAGGAGAACTTCGAGGCCGGCGTGCCCGAGAGCTTCAACGTCCTCGTGAAGGAAATCCGCTCGCTCGGCCTGAACGTCGAGCTGCTGGATTCCGGTACCGAATGATGAACGGGGCGGGCAGCCGTGCGTGCTGCCCATCCACCCCGGCGGGCAACCGCCACGTGAAAGGACGAAAGGTTACGAGATGAACCAGGAAGTCATGAACCCGTTCAATCCGAGTGCGCCTCCGCGGACCTTCGACGAGATCAAGATCTCGCTCGCGAGCCCGGAGCGCATTCTTTCCTGGTCGTACGGTGAGATCAAGAAGCCGGAAACGATCAACTACCGCACCTTCAAGCCGGAGCGGGACGGGCTGTTCTGCGCCCGTATCTTCGGCCCGATCAAGGACTACGAGTGCCTGTGCGGCAAGTACAAGCGCATGAAGTATCGCGGGGTTACCTGCGAGAAGTGCGGCGTTGAAGTCACGCTCCAGAAGGTGCGTCGCGAGCGGATGGGTCACATCGACCTGGCCGCCCCGGTGGCGCATATCTGGTTCCTCAAGTCGCTGCCGTCGCGCATCGGCCTGATGCTGGACATGACGCTGCGCGACCTCGAGCGCATCCTCTACTTCGAGCAGTATGTCGTCATCGAGCCGGGCCTCACCGACCTGAAGCATCGCCAGATGCTGACGGAGGAGGAGTACCTCGACGCGCAGGACCAGTACGGCGAGGACGCCTTCACCGCCGGCATCGGCGCCGAGGCCATCCGCGAGATGCTGGCTGCCATCGACCTCCAGCAGGAGGCCGACCAGCTGCGCGAGGATCTCTCCGTCGCGACCGGTGAGCTGAAGCCAAAGAAGATCATCAAGCGCCTGAAACTGGTGGAGAACTTCCTCGAGTCCGGCAACCGCCCGGAGTGGATGATCCTCACCGTGGTGCCGGTGATCCCGCCCGAGCTGCGCCCGCTGGTGCCGCTGGACGGTGGCCGCTTCGCCACGTCGGACCTCAACGACCTCTACCGTCGCGTGATCAACCGCAACAACCGCCTGAAGCGGCTGATCGAGCTGCGCGCGCCCGACATCATCGTGCGCAACGAGAAGCGCATGCTGCAGGAAGCCGTGGACGCGCTGTTCGACAACGGCCGCCGGGGCCGCGTCATCACGGGTGCCAACAAGCGCCCGCTGAAGTCGCTCTCCGACATGCTCAAGGGCAAGCAGGGCCGGTTCCGCCAGAACCTGCTCGGCAAGCGCGTGGACTTCTCGGGCCGCTCGGTGATCGTGACCGGGCCGGAGCTGAAGCTGCACCAGTGCGGGTTGCCAAAGAAGATGGCGCTGGAGCTGTTCAAGCCCTTCATCTACTCGCGGCTTGACGCGAAGGGGCTCTCGAGCACCGTGAAGCAGGCGAAGAAGCTGGTGGAGAAGGAGCGTCCGGAGGTCTGGGACATCCTCGACGAGGTGATCCGCGAGCACCCGGTTCTGCTGAACCGTGCGCCGACGCTGCACCGTCTGGGCATCCAGGCCTTCGAGCCGACCCTGATCGAGGGCAAGGCGATCCAGCTTCACCCGCTGGTGTGCTCGGCCTTCAACGCCGACTTCGACGGCGACCAGATGGCCGTGCACGTGCCGCTTTCGATGGAAGCGCAGCTCGAGGCGCGCGTCCTGATGATGTCCACGAACAACGTGCTTTCGCCGGCCAACGGCAAGCCGATCATCGTGCCGTCGCAGGACATGATCCTCGGCCTCTACTACATCACCCTCGAGAAGGAGGGGATGGCCGGCCAGGGCATGGTGTTCCGCGACATCGAGGAAGTCGACCACGCGCTGGAGGCCGGCACCGTCACGCTGCACTCGAAGATCACCGCTCGTCTCGAGCAGGTCGACGAGAACGGCGAGCTGGTGATGAAGCGCTTCGAGACCACGCCCGGCCGCCTGCGGCTCGGCGCGCTGCTGCCGAAGAATGCCAAGGCCCCGTTCGAGATCGTCAACCGCCTGCTTCGCAAGAAGGAGGTCGGTGAGGTCATCGACACCGTCTACCGCTACTGCGGCCAGAAGGAATCGGTGATCTTCTGCGACCAGATCATGACGCTGGGCTTCCGCGAGGCGTTCAAGGCCGGCATCTCCTTCGGCAAGGACGACATGGTCATCCCGGACACCAAGTGGTCCATCGTGAACGAGACCCGCGATGCCGCGAAGGAGTTCGAGCAGCAGTACCTCGACGGCCTGATCACCCAGGGCGAGAAGTACAACAAGGTGGTGGACGCCTGGTCGAAGTGCTCCGACAAGGTGGCCGACGCGATGATGGCCGAGATTTCCTCGGTGAAGTTCGACGAGGAAGGGCGCCAGATGGAGCCCAACTCGGTCTACATGATGGCGCATTCCGGTGCGCGTGGCTCTCCGGCGCAGATGAAGCAGCTGGGCGGCATGCGCGGCCTGATGGCCAAGCCCTCGGGCGAGATCATCGAGACGCCGATCGTGTCGAACTTCAAGGAGGGCCTCACCGTGCTCGAGTACTTCAACTCGACCCACGGCGCGCGCAAGGGCCTTGCCGACACCGCGCTGAAGACCGCGAACTCGGGCTACCTCACCCGTCGTCTCGTCGACGTGGCGCAGGACTGCATCATCAAGATCGATGATTGCGGCACCGATGCCGGCATCACCGCCTCGACCGTGGTCGAGGGCGGCGAGGTCGTGGCCTCGCTCTCCGAGCGCATCCTGGGCCGCGTGCTGGCCGAGGACGTGATCGACCCGATCAGCCGCGAGGTGCTGTTCACCCGCGGTCACCTGCTCGACGAGCGGGACTCGGAGTCGATCGAGGCGGCGCAGGTCCAGACGGTCAAGATCCGCTCGCCCCTCACCTGTGAGGCGGATGACGGCATCTGCGCCCAGTGCTACGGGCGTGACCTGGCGCGCGGCACCAAGGTGAACCCGGGCGAGGCTGTCGGCATCATCGCCGCGCAGTCGATCGGTGAGCCCGGCACGCAGCTGACCATGCGCACCTTCCACATCGGCGGCATCGCCCAGGGCGGCAGCCAGTCGTTCGTGGAAGCCTCGGTGGAGGGCAAGGTGGCCATCCGCAACCGCAACCTGATCGAGACCGCCGACGGCGATATCCTCGTGATGGGCCGCAACGTGGTGATCGTGATCACCGACGAGGCGGGCGTGGAGCGGGCGACCCACAAGGCCGCCTACGGCGCCAAGCTGCTGGTGAAGGAAGGCGACATGGTCTCCCGCGGGACCAAGCTGATGGAGTGGGATCCGTTCACCCTGCCCATCATCTCGGAGAAGGCGGGCCGCGTGAAGTTCGTCGACCTGATCCCGGGCATCTCGGTGCGCGAGGACACGGACGAGGCGACCGGCATCAGCCAGCGCATCGTGTCGGACTGGCGCTCGGCGCCCAAGGGCAACGAGCTCAAGCCCGAGATCATCGTGATGGACGCCGAGACCGGCGAGCCCATGCGGCTCGACAACGGCAACCCGGCCCATTACGGCATGTCGGTGGACGCCATTCTCTCCGTCGAGGACGGGATGGACGTGCCGGCGGGCGGCATCCTGGCGCGTATCCCGCGCGAGGGCGCGCGGACCAAGGACATCACCGGCGGTCTGCCGCGTGTGGCCGAGCTCTTCGAGGCCCGGCGTCCGAAGGACCACGCCATCATCGCCGAGATCGACGGTACGGTCCGCTTCGGCCGCGACTTCAAGAACAAGCGCCGGATCACGATCGAGCCGGCCGAGGAAGGCGCGGATCCGGTCGAGTACATGGTGCCCAAGGGCAAGCACATCCCGGTGGCCGAAGGCGACTTTGTCCAGAAGGGTGACTACATCATGGACGGCAACCCGGCGCCGCACGACATCCTGGCGATCATGGGCATCGAGGCCCTGGCCGATTACCTCATCAACGAGGTGCAGGACGTCTACCGGCTGCAGGGCGTGAAGATCAACGACAAGCACATCGAGGTGATCGTTCGCCAGATGCTGCAGAAGATCGAGATCACCAAGTCGGGCGGCACCACGCTGCTGCCCGGCGAGCAGGTCGACCGCGTCGAGTTCGACGAGGAGAACGCCAAGGCGATCAAGGAGGGCCGCGAGCCCGCCGAGGGCGGCCCCGTGCTGCTCGGCATCACCAAGGCCAGCCTGCAGACCCGGTCGTTCATCTCCGCCGCCTCCTTCCAGGAGACGACGCGGGTGCTCACCGAGGCCTCGACCCAGGGCAAGCGCGACAAACTCGTGGGCCTGAAGGAGAACGTCATCGTCGGCCGGCTGATCCCGGCCGGTACCGGTGGCGCGATCCAGAAGATCCGCCAGGTCGCGCAGGACCGCGACGCCCGCGTGATCGCGGAGCGCCAGGCCGAGGCGGCAGCCGCCGCCGAGGCCGCCATCGCGGCGCAGCCCGAGGAAGAGCACGCCGAGCCGACCGGCGATCCGTTCTTCGATTGATCGGATCCGCCCGGGCTTCTGCCCGCGGTGCATGTGACAGGGCAGGGGCCGGGGCGGAGAGATCCGCTCCGGCCCCTGTCGTTCTGCCGCCCGGGGGCCGATCGGGCCCCGGCGCGGGGTTCGAGGGGCTTTATCGGCAGTTTGGGGTGGAAATGCCCGGCGAATCCGCGTAGACGGACCACGCGCGCTTCCCCCCGGGAGCAACCGGCTTGCTATGCGGTTGACATCCGGGGGCCTACTCCGTAGGTTCCGCGCGCTCGGGTGCATGATTCCGCAACAGGGAATCTGTCATCCGGATGCCAAAAGACTGGCGGTCACGACCCAGGGTTCGCCCCTCGGTCCTCTGGAATTTCGCCGCGGCGGGCCCTTCAGGCCCGGTGTCGGCCTTTTTTGCGTTTCGCGAACTCTTCGCGGATCGTGCGACGAAACTGGTTGAACGGGGTCTAAGCCCAATGCCGACAATTCAGCAGCTGATCCGCAAGCCGCGGCAGCCCCGAGTGAAGCGTCAGAAGTCCATGCACCTGCAGGCTTGCCCGCAGAAGCGTGGCGTCTGCACGCGCGTCTACACCACCACGCCGAAGAAGCCGAACTCGGCTCTCCGCAAGGTCGCGAAGGTGCGTCTCACCAACGGGTTCGAGGTCATCTCCTACATCCCCGGTGAGGGCCACAACCTGCAGGAGCACTCCGTTGTGCTCATCCGCGGCGGCCGTGTGAAGGACCTTCCCGGCGTGCGTTACCACATCCTGCGCGGCGTGCTCGACACGCAGGGCGTGAAGAACCGCCGCCAGCGCCGCTCCAAGTACGGCGCGAAGCGGCCGAAGTGATCTGATGGGCTGGCCTCCTGGCGGAGGCCACCTGTTCGCCACGACTGCCGGCGCCGGTACGGCGCGCAGTGCCTCCCCGGGACCACCGGGCCGGATCGCCCCTCGCGGCGGCCCGGGCAGGGCAGGGGAGACATGCCGCGGAACTGTGATGCGGCAACATGGTTCAGCACCGCCGAAAGCGCGCTGGCCGTGGCAGACGGGACCGGAGGCAAGGCCGGCCCATTGAACACCGGAGGGACAGGGCGCCCCGGCGCCCGGCCCCGAAGGGACCGAGGAACAACACGGGATGCAGGTACGCGGTTCGCGACTGCTCCAGCTAGACAGAGCCCCAGCGCTCAGGAGACAACGAGATGTCGCGACGCCACCGCGCAGAGAAGCGTGAAGTTCTCCCCGACGCCAAGTTCGGCGATCGGGTGCTCACCAAGTTCATGAACAACCTCATGTACGACGGCAAGAAGTCGGCCGCCGAGCGGATCGTCTACGGTGCCCTCGAGCGCGTCGAAAACAAGATCAAGCGTGCGCCGGTGGAAGTGTTCCACGAGGCGCTCGACAACATCAAGCCCTCGGTGGAAGTCCGCTCCCGCCGTGTGGGCGGTGCCACCTACCAGGTGCCCGTCGAGGTCCGCCCGGAGCGCCGCGAGGCTCTCGCGATCCGCTGGCTGATCACCGCCTCGCGCGGCCGCAACGAGAACACGATGGAAGAGCGCCTCGCCGGCGAGCTGCTCGACGCCGTGAACTCCCGCGGTACCGCCGTGAAGAAACGTGAAGACACCCACAAGATGGCCGACGCGAACAAAGCGTTCAGCCATTACCGCTGGTAACTCAACGTCAGGACTGGACCGATGGCCCGCGACTTCTCTCTGTCACGCTACCGCAACTTCGGCATCATGGCCCACATTGATGCCGGCAAGACCACCACGACCGAGCGTATCCTCTACTACACCGGCAAGAGCCACAAGATCGGCGAGGTGCATGACGGCGCCGCGACGATGGACTGGATGGAGCAGGAGCAGGAGCGCGGCATCACCATCACCTCGGCTGCGACGACCACCTTCTGGTTCCGCACCGAAGATGGCGTGAACCCGACGGGCATCTACGGGAACACCCCCGAGGAAGCCAAGTTCCGGTTCAACATCATCGACACCCCGGGCCACGTTGACTTCACCATCGAGGTCGAGCGTTCGCTCGCCGTGCTCGACGGCGCCGTCTGCGTGCTCGACGCCAACGCCGGTGTCGAGCCCCAGACCGAGACCGTCTGGCGCCAGGCCGACCGCTACAAGGTTCCGCGGATCGTCTACGTCAACAAGATGGACAAGATCGGCGCCGACTTCTTCAACTGCGTCGCCATGATCAAGGACCGCACCGGCGCCCAGCCGATGCCGATCCAGCTGCCCATCGGCGCCGAGACCGAGCTCGAGGGCCACGTCGACCTGATCACCATGAAAGAGTGGGTGTGGGAAGGCGAGGACCTTGGTGCGACCTGGCAGATCCGGGAGATCCGCGAGGAGCTCAAGGACAAGGCCGAGGAAATGCGCGCCGAGATGATCGAGCTCGCCGTCGAGATGGACGACGAGGTCATGGAGAAGTACCTGGAGGGCGAGGAGCCCGACCAGCCGACCCTCCGTGCGCTCATCCGCAAGGGCACCCTGGCGATGGCCTTCGTGCCGGTGCTGGCCGGTTCCGCGTTCAAGAACAAGGGCGTGCAGCCCATGCTCAACGCGGTGATCGACTTCCTGCCCGGCCCGCTCGACGTGCCCGCCTACATGGGCTTCCTGCCCGGCGACGAGACGGAAACCCGCAACATCCCCCGTTCGGCGGATGACGAGCAGCCGTTCTCGGGCCTCGCCTTCAAGATCATGAACGACCCGTTCATGGGCTCGCTCACCTTCGTTCGCGTCTACTCGGGCAAGGTCGCCAAGGGCGACACGCTGCTCAACTCGACGAAGAACAAGAAGGAGCGCATCGGCCGCATGGTGATGATGCACGCGAACAAGCAGGAGGAAATCTCCGAGGCGTTCGCCGGCGACATCATCGCGATCGCGGGTCTGAAGGACACCACCACCGGTGACACGCTCTGCGACACCGCGAAGCCGGTCGTCCTCGAGACCATGAGCTTCCCGGAGCCGGTGATCGAGATCGCCATCGAGCCGAAGTCGAAGGCCGACCAGGAGAAGATGTCTCTCGGTCTGCAGCGCCTCGCGGCCGAGGACCCGTCCTTCCAGGTCTACTCGGACCCCGAGTCCGGCCAGACCATCATGAAGGGCATGGGCGAGCTTCACCTCGACATCCTGGTCGACCGCCTGAAGCGCGAGTTCAAGGTCGAGGCGAACATCGGTGCGCCGCAGGTGGCCTACCGCGAGACCATCGGCCACGAGGCCGAGATCGACTACACCCACAAGAAGCAGTCGGGCGGCTCGGGCCAGTTCGCGCGCGTGAAGCTGGTCATCCAGCCGACCGAGCCGGGCGAGGGCTACAGCTTCGTCTCCGAGATCGTGGGCGGTTCGGTGCCGAAGGAATACATCCCCGGCGTGGAAAAGGGCATCAAGTCGGTCATGGACTCCGGTCCGCTCGCCGGCTTCCCGGTGATCGACTTCAAGGTGAAGCTGGTCGACGGTGCCTACCATGACGTGGACTCGAGCGTCCTGGCGTTCGAGATCGCGTCCCGTGCGGCGATGCGCGAGGGCCTCAAGAAGGCCGGCGCGAAGCTGCTCGAGCCGGTGATGAAGGTCGAGGTCGTGACCCCGGACGAGTACACCGGCGGCGTGATCGGCGATCTCACCTCCCGTCGCGGCCAGGTGCAGGGGCAGGACACCCGCGGCAACGCGAATGTCGTCAACGCCTTCGTGCCGCTCGCGAACATGTTCGGCTACATCAACGACCTGCGCTCCATGTCCTCGGGCCGCGCGCAGTTCACCATGCAGTTCGACCATTACGAGCCGGTGCCGGCGAACATCTCTCAGGAAATCCAGGCGAAATTCGCGTAGCGCGGTGGGGGAAACCCCACCCTGTGCGAAGGCCGACGAAAGGACACGGAAATGGCTAAAGCTAAATTCGAGCGGAACAAACCGCATGTGAACATCGGGACGATCGGTCACGTCGACCACGGCAAGACGTCCCTGACCGCGGCGATCACGAAGTACTTCGGTGACTTCAAGGCGTATGACCAGATCGACGCCGCGCCGGAAGAGAAGGCGCGCGGGATCACCATCTCGACCGCCCACGTGGAGTACGAGACCGCGGCGCGCCATTACGCGCACGTGGACTGCCCGGGCCACGCCGACTACGTGAAGAACATGATCACGGGTGCGGCGCAGATGGACGGCGCGATCCTCGTGGTGAACGCGGCCGACGGCCCGATGCCGCAGACCCGCGAGCACATCCTGCTCGCCCGCCAGGTCGGCGTGCCGGCGCTGGTGGTGTTCCTGAACAAGGTCGACCAGGTGGATGACCCCGAGCTGCTCGAGCTCGTCGAGATGGAAGTGCGCGAGCTGCTCTCCTCCTACGAGTTCCCCGGCGACGACATCCCGATCATCGCGGGTTCCGCCCTGGCCGCGCTCGAAGAGCGCAACCCGGAGATCGGCGAGGAGAAGGTGCGCGAGCTGATGGCCGCGGTCGACGAGTACATCCCGACCCCGGACCGTCCGATCGACCAGCCGTTCCTGATGCCGATCGAGGACGTGTTCTCGATCTCCGGCCGCGGCACCGTCGTGACCGGCCGCGTCGAGCGTGGCGTGATCACCGTGGGCGAGGAAATCGAGATCGTCGGTATCCGCGACACGAAGAAGACCACCTGCACCGGCGTGGAAATGTTCCGCAAGCTGCTGGACCGCGGCGAGGCGGGCGACAACATCGGCGCGCTGCTGCGTGGTGTCGACCGTGAGGGCGTGGAGCGTGGCCAGGTGCTGTGCAAGCCGGGTTCGGTGAAGCCGCACACCAAGTTCGAGGCCGAGGCCTACATCCTGACCAAGGAAGAGGGCGGTCGTCACACCCCGTTCTTCACCAACTACCGTCCGCAGTTCTACTTCCGGACCACGGACGTGACCGGCAACGTCGAGCTGCCCTCGGGCACCGAGATGGTGATGCCGGGCGACAACCTGAAGTTCACGGTGACCCTGATCGCCCCGATCGCGATGGAAGAGAAGCTCCGCTTCGCCATCCGTGAAGGCGGCCGCACCGTCGGCGCCGGCGTGGTCTCCAAGATCATCGAGTAAGGCGCGAGCCTGGAAACCCCTTGGCCGGGGGATACGCCCCCGGCCATTTCGTTTGAAGCTACCTAGCGATCCCAAGAGGCGGTCACATGCAAGGTCAGAACATTCGCATCCGGCTCAAGGCCTTCGACTACCGTGTGCTGGACGCCAGCACCGCGGAGATCGTGAGCACGGCCAAGCGCACGGGTGCAACGGTACGCGGGCCGATCCCGCTGCCGAACAAAATCGAGAAGTTCACGGTTCTTCGTGGTCCGCACATCGACAAGAAGAGCCGCGAGCAGTTTGAGATCCGGACGCACAAGCGCCTCCTGGATATCGTTGATCCGACGCCGCAGACGGTGGACGCGCTGATGAAGCTCGACCTCGCCGCCGGCGTTGATGTCGAAATCAAGCTCTGAGGGGACGCGGAACGATGCGCTCTGGAGTACTCGCAAAGAAGCTGGGCATGACCCGGCTGTTCATGGAGGACGGGAAGCAGATCCCTGTGACCGTCCTGCAGATGGAAAACGTTCAGGTCGTCGCGCAGCGCACGGCCGAGAAGGACGGCTACTCCGCCGTCCAGCTCGGTGCCGGTGCCATCCGCGCGAAGAATGTCAGCCAGCCGATGCGCGGCCACTTCGCCAAGGCGAGCGTGGAACCGAAGCGCCGCCTGGCCGAGTTCCGTGTGACCCCGGACAACCTCATCGAGGTCGGTGCCGAGATCACCGCCGATCACTTCCTCGCCGGCCAGAAGGTCGACATCGCGGGGACCTCGATCGGTAAGGGTTTCGCCGGTGCGATGAAGCGGCACAACTTCGGCGGCCTCCGGGCGTCGCATGGTGTGTCGATCTCCCACCGTTCGCACGGCTCCACCGGCCAGTGCCAGGACCCCGGCAAGGTGTTCAAGGGCAAGAAGATGGCCGGCCACATGGGTGCCGTCCGTGTCACGACCCAGAACCTGGAAGTGGTGCGCACCGACGTCGACCGCGGCCTCGTCATGGTCAAGGGCGCCGTCCCCGGCTCCAAGGGTGGCTGGGTCACGATCAAGGACGCGGTGAAGGTGAAGGCCCCCGAGGGTCTGCCGATGCCGGCCGCGATCCGTGCCGCCGCCCAGTCGGAAGCTCCCGTTGAAGCCCCCGAAGGAGGCGCGGAAGAATGAAGGCCGATGTGATCAACTTTGACGCCGGTTCGGCGGGCGAGATCGACCTCGCCGACGACGTCTTCGGGCTCGAGCCGCGCGCCGACCTGCTGCAGCGCGTCGTGCGCTGGCAGCTCGCGAAGCGCCAGGCCGGTACTCACAAGACCAAGACCCGGTCCGAGGTGAGCTACGCCTACAAGAAGATCTACCGTCAGAAGGGCACCGGTGGTGCCCGTCACGGTGGCAAGGGCGTCTCGCAGTTCCGCCACGGCGGCACCACCAAGGGTCCGGTCGTGCGCAGCCACGCGCACGAGCTCCCGAAGAAGGTGCGCGCTCTCGGTCTCAAGCATGCTCTCTCGGCCAAGGCCGCTGCGGGTGAGCTGATCATCATCGACACCGCGTCGATGGAAGAGGCCAAGACCGCGAAGCTGCGCCAGAGCCTCACCAAGCTCGGCCTCGACAAGGTGCTGTTCATCGACGGCGCCGAGGTGAACGAAAACTTCGCCCGTGCGGCGCGCAACCTCGAGAACGTGGATGTGCTGCCGAGCCAGGGCGCCAACGTCTACGACATCCTGCGTCGGAACAAGCTCGTGCTGACCAAGGCTGCCGTGGAAGCGCTGGAGGCGCGCCTGAAATGAGTGCGAAGCCCGAACAGTACGACGTGATCCGTCGGCCCATCATCACCGAGAAGGCCACCCTGGCGTCCGAGAGCGGCGCCGTGGTGTTCGAGGTGTCGATAGACGCGACCAAGCCGGCGATCAAGGCCGCCGTGGAAACGCTCTTCAACGTCAAGGTGAAGTCGGTCAACACGACCATCACCAAGGGCAAGGTGAAGCGCTTCCGTGGCCAGATCGGCCGCCGGAACGACGTCAAGAAGGCCTATGTGACGCTTGTCGATGGCGCGACCATCGACGTCACCACCGGTCTCTGATACATGCACGCGGTGCCCGATTCGTCGGGCATCGCATTTACGTCTTGAACAACCAGTGAAGCGGAAGACAGCAAGATGGCGTTGAAAAAATACAAGCCGACGACGCCGGGCCAGCGAGGTCTGGTTCTGATCGACCGTTCGGAGCTGTGGAAAGGCCGCCCCGTCAAGTCTCTCACCGAGGGCCTGACGAAGAATGGCGGCCGGAACAACACCGGGCGGATCACGATGCGTCGCAAGGGCGGTGGGGCGAAGCGCCTCTACCGCATCGTCGATTTCAAACGGCGCAAATGGGATGTGCCCGGCCTGGTGATGCGGGTCGAGTTCGACCCCAACCGGACGGCGTTCATCGCGCTCATCCGCTATGAAGACGGCGAGCAGGCCTACATCCTGGCCCCGCAGCGTCTCGCGGTGGGCGACACGGTGATCGCGGGCTCCCGCGTCGACGTGAAGCCGGGCAACGCGATGCCCTTCTCCGGCATGCCGATCGGCACGATCGTGCACAATGTCGAGATGAAGGCCGGCAAGGGTGGCCAGATCGCCCGCGCCGCAGGCACCTATGCCCAGTTCGTCGGCCGTGACGGCGGTTACGCCCAGCTGCGCCTGTCCTCGGGCGAGCTGCGCATCGTCCGCCAGGAGTGCATGGCCACGGTTGGCGCGGTGTCGAACCCCGACAACTCGAACCAGAACATCGGCAAGGCTGGCCGCAACCGGCACAAGGGCATCCGCCCGTCGGTCCGTGGTGTCGCCATGAACCCGATCGACCACCCGCACGGCGGTGGTGAAGGCCGCACCTCCGGTGGCCGTCACCCGGTTACCCCCTGGGGCAAGCCGACCAAAGGTCATCGGACGCGCACCAACAAGGCGACCGATAAGTTCATCCTCCGCTCGCGCCACCAGCGCAAGAAATAAGGAGCCAGCCCTATGTCACGTTCCGTCTGGAAAGGCCCCTTTGTCGACTCGTATGTCCTCAAGAAGGCAGCGAAGTCGCGCGAGAGCGGTCGCAATGAAGTCATCAAGATCTGGTCGCGCCGGTCGACGATCCTGCCCCAGTTCGTGGGTCTCACCTTCGGCGTCTACAACGGCCAGAAGCATATCCCGGTGAACGTCACCGAGGAGATGATCGGTCAGAAATTCGGCGAGTACAGCCCGACCCGTACCTACTACGGTCACGCTGCCGACAAAAAAGCGAAGCGGAAGTAAGCCATGGGACAGAAGAAAAACCCCCGTCGCGTGGCGGAAAACGAGGCGATGGCGAAGACGCGCATGCTGCGCACCAGCCCTCAGAAGCTGAACCTCGTCGCGCAGCTCATCCGGAAGAAGCCGGTCGGCAAGGCGCTGACCGATCTCACCTTCTCGAAGAAGCGCATCGCCGTGGACGTGAAGAAGTGCCTTCAGTCCGCCATCGCGAACGCCGAGAACAACCACGGGCTCGATATCGATGAGCTGGTCGTGGTCGAGGCCTACGTCGGCAAGAACCTGGTGCTGAAGCGCGGCCACCCGCGCGCCCGCGGCCGGTTCGGCAAGATCATGAAGCCGTTCAGCCAGATCACCATCAAGGTCCGTCAGGTCGAGGAGCAGGCATAATGGGACAGAAGGTCAATCCGATCGGCCTGCGCCTGCAGGTCAACCGCACCTGGGACAGCCGCTGGTACGCTGACACCAAGGACTACGGCCGCCTGATGCACGAGGATCTCAAGATCCGCGAGTTCATCAAGAAGCGCTGTGCCCAGGCCGGCATCAGCCGCGTGATCATCGAGCGCCCGCACCGCAAGTGCCGGGTGACGATCCACTCGGCGCGCCCCGGCGTGATCATCGGCAAGAAGGGCGCCGACATCGAGACGCTGCGCAAGGAAGTTGCGAAGCTCACCGATTCGGAGCTGCACCTCAACATCGTTGAAGTGCGCCGCCCGGAGATCGACGCCCAGCTCGTCGGCGAGAACATCGCCCAGCAGCTGGAGCGCCGCGTCTCCTTCCGCCGCGCCATGAAGCGTGCGGTGCAGAACGCGATGCGCATGGGTGCCCTGGGCATCCGCATCAACCTCGGCGGCCGGCTCGGCGGTGCGGAAATCGCCCGCGTCGAGTGGTACCGCGAGGGCCGCGTTCCGCTGCACACCCTGCGTGCCGACATCGATTACGCGACGTCCGAGGCGCTCACCGCCTACGGCATCATCGGGATCAAGGTCTGGATCTTCAAAGGCGAGATCATGGAGCATGACCCCGCCGCCCGTGACCGTCGCCAGGCCGAGCTGCAGGAGGGTGCCGGTGGGCGCCCGCAGCGCGGCGCCTGAGGAGGATAAGAGATGCTTTCGCCGAAGCGCACAAAATTCCGCAAGCTGCACAAGGGCCGCATCCATGGTGAGGCCAAGGGCGGTACCGATCTCAACTTCGGGTCTTTCGGCCTGAAGGCGACCGAACCCGAGCGCATCACCGCGCGGCAGATCGAGGCGGCCCGCCGCGCGATGACCCGCCACATGAAGCGCCAGGGCCGTGTCTGGATCCGCATCTTCCCCGACAACCCGGTGACGCAGAAGCCCACCGAAGTTCGTATGGGTAAGGGCAAGGGTTCCGTCGAATACTGGTCGGCCAAGGTGAAGCCTGGCCGCATCATGTTCGAGCTTGACGGCGTGGCCGAAGATGTGGCAAGGGAGGCCCTCCGATTGGCCGCCATGAAGCTGCCGATCAAGTGCCGGTTCGTCCAGCGCGAGGATTGGTAAGGGCAGGGCCCCGGAGTCATCCGGGGCCTCGGCCTTTATTTTGGTTGGAAAAGCATGGGGCTTCTTCCCATGACTTCTGATGAAGGGATATGGCGATGAACGCCGCCGAACTGCGCGACAAGACGCCCGATGAGCTGCGTGACCAGCTCGTGGCGCTCAAGAAGGAGGCCTTCAACCTCCGCTTCCAGCAGGCCACCGGCCAGCTCGAGAACACCTCACGCATGGGCCAGGTCCGCAAGGACGTGGCACGCGTGAAAACGATTCTGAACCAGAAGGCCGCTTCCGCGGCCGAGTGATCGGAGAGAGACGAGAATGCCGAAGCGCATCCTGCAGGGCACCGTCGTGAGCGACAAGAACGACCAGACCGTCACGGTCCTGGTCGAGCGTCGTTTCACGCATCCGGTCATGAAGAAGACCGTCCGGATGACCAAGAAGTACCGGGCGCATGACCCGGAGAACACGTTCAAGACCGGCGACACCGTGCGCATCGAAGAGTGCGCCCCGGTCTCGAAGAGCAAACGCTGGGCCGTGGTGACCGCAACCGCCTGAGGCGGTTTCCCACCAGGCCCGGTTAGTCGAAACCGTGGGGCAGGTCCCCACAGGTCGGGAGTAACCCAATGATCCAGATGCAGACCAATCTGGATGTCGCTGACAACTCCGGCGCCCGCCGGGTTCAGTGCATCAAGGTCCTCGGCGGCTCGCATCGCAAGTATGCGTCCGTGGGCGACATCATTGTGGTTTCCGTCAAGGAAGCCATTCCGCGGGGCCGCGTGAAGAAGGGCGACGTCCGCAAGGCCGTCATCGTTCGCACCGCGAAGGAAGTGCGTCGCGAAGACGGCACCGCCATCCGCTTTGACCGCAACGCTGCCGTCATCCTGAACAACCAGGGTGAGCCGGTCGGGACCCGTATCTTCGGCCCGGTCGTCCGCGAGCTGCGCGCCAAGAACTTCATGAAGATCATTTCGCTGGCGCCGGAGGTGCTCTGATGGCTGCGAAACTCAAGAAGGGCGACACCGTCATCGTTCTTGCCGGTAAGGACAAGGGCAAGCAGGGCGAGATCCTTTCGGTGCTGCCGAAGGAAGAGCGCGCTGTGGTGAAGGGCGTCAACATGGCCATCCGCCATACCCGCCAGACCCAGACGAGCCAGGGCGGCCGCATCTCGAAAGAGGCTGCGATCCACCTGTCGAACCTCGCTCTGGTCGACCCGAAGGACGGCGGCGCCACCCGCGTCGGTTTCCGCATCGAGGGCGACAAGAAGGTCCGTTTCGCGAAGAAGTCCGGGGAGACGATCGATGGCTGATTACACGCCCCGCCTGCGCGCTCTCTACAAGGAGAAGGTCCGCGCGGCGCTGAAGGAAGAATTCTCGTACAAGAACGAGATGATGATCCCGAAGCTCGAGAAGATCGTCCTGAACATGGGCGTCGGCGAAGCGGTCTCTGATTCCAAGAAGATCAAGTCCGCCCACGACGACCTGATGGCGATCGCCGGCCAGAAGCCGGTCATCACCAAGGCGAAGAAGTCCATCGCGGGCTTCAAGGTTCGCGAAGAGATGCCGCTCGGCGTGAAGGTGACCCTTCGCGCGGACCGCATGTACGAGTTCCTCGACCGCCTGACCACCATCGCGATGCCCCGTATCCGCGACTTCCGCGGCGTTTCGGGCAAGAGCTTCGACGGCCGTGGCAACTACGCCATGGGCCTGAAGGAGCACATCGTGTTCCCCGAGATCAACTTCGACAAGGTCGATCAGGTCTGGGGCATGGACATCGTCATCTGCACCTCCGCTGCTACGGATGCGGAAGCGAAGGCGCTGTTGAAGCACTTCAACCTGCCCTTCCAGAACTGAGGCGGAGGAGAGAATGGCCAAAGTATCCATGATCGAGCGCGAGAAGAAGCGCGAGAAGCTGGTCGCCAAGTACGCCGCCAAACGGGCAGCGCTGAAGGCGATCGCAACTGACGAGAACCTGGAGATGTCCGAGCGGTTCAAGGCGCGCCTCAAGCTCGCCAAGCTGCCCCGCAACTCCTCGCCCACGCGTCTCCACAACCGGTGCCAGGTTTCGGGTCGTCCGAAAGCCTATTACCGGAAGCTGAAGATGTCCCGTATCGCCCTGCGCGACCTGGCCTCGATGGGCCAGATCCCGGGCATGGTCAAATCCAGCTGGTGAGGAGGGGTTAGATGTCTGTGAACGATCCTCTCGGCGATATGCTGACCCGCATCCGCAACGCGCAGATGCGCGGCAAGACGAAGGTGATTACGCCTGCGTCGAAGCTGCGCGGCTGGGTGCTCGACGTTCTTGCCTCCGAAGGCTACATCCGGGGCTACAGCCTCGATGACAGCGTGAAGGGCAAGCCGAACTACCTGATCGAACTGAAATACTTCGACGGTACGCCGGTCATCCGCGAGCTCAAGCGCGTCTCCACCCCCGGTCGCCGCGTCTACAAGGGCGTGAAGGAACTCCCGTCGGTCCGCAACGGTCTCGGCGTGGCGATCCTTTCCACCCCGAAGGGCGTCCTCTCCGATGCGCAGGCCCGTGCCGGCAACGTCGGCGGCGAAGTGCTCTGCACCGTGTTCTGAGGGAGCTGGCAATGTCTCGTATCGGCAAGAAACCGGTTCCGATCCCTGGTGGCGTCTCTGCCTCCGTTTCGGGCCAGACCATCGAGGTGAAGGGGCCCAAGGGCGTCCGCACCTTCCGCGCGACCGATGATGTCGACATCAAGGTCGAAGACAGCACCGTCGTGGTGGCACCGCGCGGCACGTCCAAGCGTGCCCGCCAGCAGTGGGGCATGTCCCGGACCCAGGTCGAGAACCTGGTCACCGGCGTGACCCAGGGCTTCAAGAAAGAGCTCGAGATCCAGGGTGTCGGTTACCGCGCCCAGGTTCAGGGCAAGGTCCTGAAGCTCGCGCTCGGCTACTCCCACGACGTCGACTTCCCGATCCCCGACGGGATCACGATCACCTGCGCCAAGCCGACGGAGATCGCGATCGAGGGCATCGACCAGCAGGAAGTCGGCGAAGTGGCGGCCAAGATCCGCGACTGGCGGCGTCCCGAGCCCTACAAGGGCAAGGGCATCCGCTACAAGGGTGAGTTCATCTTCCGCAAAGACGGCAAGAAGAAGTAAGGAGCAACAAGATGGCTATGAGCAAACTTGCGCTGTTCCAGAAACGCCGTATGCGCGTGCGGAGCAGGCTGAAGAAGGTCGGCGGCGGCAAGCCCCGGCTGAGCGTTCACCGCTCGTCCAAGAACATCTCGGTCCAGGTGATCGACGACGCGCAGGGCGTGACCCTGGCCGCGGCGTCGACCCTCGAGTCCAAGCTGGGCCTGATGGGCAAGAACAACGTCGAGGCTGCCGCGAAGATCGGCTCCGAGATCGCCGCGCGCGCCAAGGCCGCCGGTGTCGAGGAAGTCGTCTTCGACCGTGGCGGCTACCTTTTCCACGGCAAGGTGAAAGCCCTTGCGGATGCCGCCCGTGAGGGCGGTCTCAAGTTCTGAGGAGGCGATAATGGCACGGGAAGACAACCGTCGGGACCGTCGCGACCGCGACGAAACCCCGGAATTCGCCGATCGCCTCGTCGCGATCAACCGCGTTTCGAAGACCGTGAAGGGCGGCAAGCGCTTCGGCTTTGCAGCTCTCGTGGTTGTCGGTGACCAGAAGGGTCGCGTGGGCTTCGGCAAGGGCAAGGCCCGCGAGGTTCCGGAAGCGATCCGCAAGGCCACCGAGCAGGCGAAGCGCCAGATGATCCGGGTTCCGCTCCGCGAGGGCCGGACGCTGCACCACGACCAGGCTGGCCGCCACGGCGCCGGCAAGGTGGTGATGCGCGCCGCCCCGCAGGGTACCGGCATCATCGCGGGTGGTCCGATGCGCGCCGTGTTCGAGATGCTCGGCATCCAGGACGTGGTCGCGAAGTCCATCGGCTCGCAGAACCCCTACAACATGATCCGCGCCACCATGAACGGGCTCGTCGGCGAGTCGAGCCCGCGCCAGGTGGCCCAGCGTCGTGGCAAGAAGGTGGCGGACATCCTGCCCCGGAACGACCATGACGCCCCGGAAGCGGCTGAAGCGTAAGGAACCGGAGCAATGGCAAAGACCATCGTCGTCAAGCAGATCGGTTCGCCGATCCGCCGCCCGGACGTTCAGCGCCGCACGCTGATCGGCCTCGGCCTCAACAAGATGCACAAGACCCGTGAGCTGGAGGACACCCCGTCCATCCGCGGCATGGTCAACAAGATCCCGCATCTCGTTCAGATCATCGAGGAGCGCGAGTAATCGCCGCTCCCCGCTCCCTCCGGGGGGCCTGAAGATCGGGGTCCCGGGTCAAGCCCGGGACGCCGCGTTTGAGGGGCCGGCAGCCGCCGCCCGCCACACATGCCGTGTCCGGGAGCCCCTGACGCTCCGCTCCCGCGTCCGGCCAGAGGAGACAGCGTCATGAAACTTCACGAGATCGCCGACAAGCCCGGCGCAACCAAGACCGCGAAGCGCATCGGCCGTGGCCCGGGTTCGGGCAAGGGCAAGATGGGTGGCCGCGGTATCAAGGGTCAGAAGTCCCGTTCGGGCGTGGCCATCAACGGCTACGAAGGCGGCCAGATGCCGATCTACCGGCGCCTGCCGAAGCGCGGCTTCACCAACGCGCCGTTCTCGAAGAACCACGCCGTGATCAACCTCGGCATCATCGAGAAGTTCATCGCCGCCGGCAAGCTCGACGCCTCCGCGCCGATCACCGAGGACCTGCTCGTGGCCTCCGGCGCCGTGCGCCGCAAGCTCGACGGCATCCGCGTGCTGGCGAAGGGCGCGATCACCTCGAAGGTCACCCTCGAGGTCACCGGCGCCTCCAAGGCCGCCATCGCCGCGGTGGAAGCCGCCGGCGGCAGCCTGAAGGTGAGCGCTCCGGAAGCCGCTGCGGCGGAATAAGGCTTGTGGGTGCGCGCCGCGCACTTTAGATCGGATACGTCTGCGGCGCCGCCCCGGTCATCAGACCCGGGCGGCGCAATTTTGGAGGGTGGAGCATGGCATCGGCCGCGGAACAGATGGCCCAGAACCTCAGTTGGGGCAACTTCGGGAAGGCCAAGGACCTGCAGAGCAGGATCCTGTTCACCCTAGCCCTGCTGATCGTCTACAGGCTGGGCACGCATATCCCCGTTCCGGGGGTGGATACGGTACAGCTCCAGGCGTTCTTCGAGCGCGCGGGGCAGGGCATCGGCGGCATGCTCAACATGTTCACCGGCGGCTCGCTGGGCCGCATGGCGATCTTCGCCCTCGGCATCATGCCCTACATCTCGGCCTCGATCATCGTGCAGCTCATGGCCTCGATGATCCCCTCTCTCGAGCAGCTCAAGAAAGAGGGTGAATCGGGCCGCAAGAAAATCAACCAGTACACGCGCTACGGCACGGTGATCCTGGCGCTGTTCCAGGCCTACGGCATCGCCGTGGGGCTCGAGAGCCAGAACCTGGTGCTGGAGGCCGGCTGGTTCTTCCGCGCCACCTGCGTGGTGACGCTGGTCGGCGGCACGATGTTCCTGATGTGGCTGGGCGAGCAGATCACCGCCCGCGGCATCGGCAACGGCATCTCGCTGATCATCTTCGTCGGCATCGTGGCGGGCCTGCCGAGCGCTCTCGTGCAGTTCTTCGAGCTCGGCCGCCAGGGCCAGATCTCGGCCGGCATGATCATCGGCATCATGGTGATGGCGGTGGTCGTGGTCGCCTTCGTGGTGTTCATGGAGCGCGCGCTGCGCAAGATCATCATCCAGTTCCCCAAGCGCCAGGTGGGGATGAAGGTCTATGACAGCTCCAACTCGAACCTGCCGATCAAGGTGAACCCCGCCGGCGTCATCCCGGCCATCTTCGCCTCCTCGCTGCTGCTGCTGCCCACCACGGTGACCAGCTTCGCCGGCAGCGATTCGACCGGCGTGCTGAGCTATGTCGCGGCCTATCTCGGCCATGGCCAGCCGCTTTACCTGGTGGCGTTCGCGGCGATGATCGTGTTCTTCACCTATTTCTACACCGCCAATGTCGCCTTCAAATCCGAAGACGTGGCGGACAACCTGAAGAAGCAGGGGGGATTCGTTCCCGGCCTGCGCCCTGGTCCGCGCACCGCGGAGTATCTCGATTACGTCGTCTCGCGCCTGCTGGTTGTCGGCTCCGCCTATCTTGCGGCGGTTTGTCTCCTGCCCGAAATCCTCATTTCGCAGGCTTCGGTCCCGTTCTACTTTGGCGGCACCTCGCTGCTGATCGTGGTTTCGGTGACCATGGACACGATCAACCAGATCCAGTCGCACATGCTGGCGCACCAGTATGAGGGCCTGATCGAGAAGTCGCGCCTGCGGGGCAAGGGGAGAGGAAAACGCAAATGAACATTATCCTTCTTGGTCCGCCGGGTGCCGGCAAGGGAACCCAGGCCCGGATCCTGATGGACACGAAAGGCTTCATCCAGCTTTCGACCGGGGACATGCTGCGCGCCGCTGTGGCCGCGCAGACCGAGGTGGGCAAGCGCGCCAAGGCGGTGATGGATGCGGGCCAGCTCGTCTCCGACGAGATCGTGAACGCCATCGTCTCCGAGCGGCTCGACCAGCCGGATGTGTCCAGCGGCGTGATCTTCGACGGCTTCCCGCGCACCGCCGCCCAGGCCAGCGCGCTCGACGAGATGCTCTCCTCCAAGGGCATGGACCTCGACCGTGTCGTCTCCATGGAAGTGGATGACGAGCTGCTGGTGGAGCGTGTGTCCGGCCGCTACACCTGCGCCAAATGCGGCGAGGGCTACCACGACAGCTTCAAGAAGCCGGCCGTGGAAGGCACCTGCGACAAGTGCGGCAGCCACGAGTTCAAGCGCCGGGCCGACGACAACGCCGAGACCGTGCGCGGCCGGCTCGTTGCCTACCACGCCGAGACGGCGCCGCTCATCGCCTATTACGAAGGGCAGGGCAAGCTGGTGACGGTCGACGGCATGGCGGAAATCGGGACGGTCACCGCCTCGATCGCTTCTGCCCTGGAAGCCTGAAAAAAACCTTGACTGCGACGGGATTCCTGCCTTGACGGCAGGAGCCCGTTTTCTATACTCCGCGCTCTCTCTATCGAGAGTCGCTTCCAACTACGATTTCACCTCGGGAGCGCGGGATGCCTTGGGGTCCGGGACGGGACCCGTTCAGCCGGACTTGCGGCCCTCTTCGCGGGCAGCAGGGTCGGCTTTGATTGTGACAAAGGCCCCTCGCGCGGGCCGAGAGATGAACGGAGCTTGAGACGTGGCACGCATTGCGGGCGTAAACATCCCAACCGGTAAACGTGTTGAGATCGCCCTTACCTACATTCACGGCATCGGTAACACGACTGCCAAGGAAATCTGCAGCGCCGTCGGCATCGAGTCCACCCGCCGGGTGAACGAGCTGTCCGACGCCGAGGTCCTCGCGGTTCGCGAGTTCATCGACGCCAATCTCGCGGTGGAAGGCGACCTGCGGCGCGAGCGCGCCGTGAACATCAAGCGGCTGATGGACCTCGGCTGCTACCGCGGCCTGCGGCACCGTCGCGGCCTGCCGGTGCGCGGTCAGCGGACCCACACCAACGCCCGCACCCGCAAGGGTCCCGCCAAGCCGATCGCCGGCAAGAAGAAGTAAGGAGGCCGGACGATGGCACGCGAAAAACGCGCAGCGCCCAAGCGCAAGGAACGCAAGAACATCGCATCGGGCGTGGCCCATGTGAATTCGAGCTTCAACAACACCAAGATCCTGATCGCCGACGCGCAGGGCAACGCCATTGCGTGGTCCTCTGCCGGCACGATGGGCTTCAAGGGCTCCCGCAAGTCCACCCCCTACGCCGCGCAGGTTGCCGCCGAGGACGCCGCGAAGAAGGCGCAGGAGCATGGCATGCGTACCCTCGAGGTCGAGGTGCAGGGCCCCGGTTCCGGCCGCGAGTCCGCGCTTCGCGCCTTCCAGGCCGTCGGCTTCACCGTCACCGCGATCCGTGACGTGACCCCGATCGCCCACAACGGCTGCCGTCCTCCGAAGCGCCGCCGGGTCTGATGCCCCCATTCAGCGTGCGGGCCGGGATGCGAATCCCGGCCTGTGCGCCTTTTGTAATTTTCCTCGAGAGCCCGGATCGCGGATCCGACCCAGGGCAAGGATGGAGGACCACGACATGATCCACAGGAACTGGCAGGAACTTATCCGTCCGCAGCAGCTCGACATCCGCCCCGGCCACGACGCGCGCCGGCAGGCTGTCGCCGTTGCGGAGCCGCTGGAGCGGGGCTTCGGCCTGACGCTCGGCAATGCCCTGCGCCGGGTGCTGCTGAGCTCGCTCCAGGGGGCCGCGATCACCTCGATCCAGATCGATGGAGTGCTGCACGAGTTCTCCTCGATCGCCGGGGTCCGCGAGGATGTGACCGATGTCGTCCTCAACCTCAAGGGCGTTTCGCTCAAGATGGAAGTGGAAGGCCCCAAGCGTGTCGTGCTCTCGGCCACCGGCCCGGGTGTAGTGACCGCCGGTGACATCCAGGTGACGAACGGGATCGAGGTGCTCAACCCCGATCACGTGATCGCCCATCTCGACGACGGTGCGACGCTCCACATGGAGCTGACCATCGCCTCCGGCAAGGGCTATGTCGCCGCCGACAAGAACCGCCCCGAGGATGCCCCGATCGGGCTGATCTCGGTCGATGCGCTGTTCTCGCCGGTCAAGAAGGTGAGCTACAAGGTCGAACCCACTCGCGAGGGCCAGGTGCTTGACTACGACAAGCTCACCCTCACCGTGGAGACCGACGGGTCGCTGACCCCTGACGATGCGATCGCCTACGCGGCCCGCATCCTGCAGGACCAGCTCACCGTGTTCGTGAACTTCGAGGAGCCGGAGACGCACACGCGTTCCGACGCCGCCGAGGAGCTGGAGTTCAACCCGCTCCTGCTCAAGAAGGTCGACGAGCTCGAGCTCTCCGTGCGCTCGGCCAACTGCCTGAAGAACGACAACATCGTCTATATCGGCGACCTGATCCAGAAGACCGAGGCGGAGATGCTCCGTACCCCGAACTTCGGCCGCAAGTCGCTGAACGAGATCAAGGAAGTGCTCACCACCATGGGCCTCCACCTCGGCATGGACGTGGTTGACTGGCCGCCCGACGACATCGACGAGCTGGCCAAGAAGTACGAAGACCACTTCTGAGTTTCTACGCGGCCGCCCCGGTTTCCGGGGCGGTCGTGACTGCCCGGGTACTCCGCCCCAAGGAGGCCTCCGCCAGATGAGGCCGGACAAAGTACAACTCGCAAAAGGACACATGACATGCGTCATTCCAACGGCTACCGGAAGCTGAACCGGACCCACGAACACCGCAAGGCGATGTTCGCCAACATGGTCTGCTCGCTCATCGAGCACGAGCAGATCAAGACCACCCTGCCGAAGGCGAAAGAGCTCAAGCGCGTGATGGACAAGGTCATCACCCTGGGCAAGCGCGGTGACCTGAACTCCCGCCGTCTCGCCGCCGCGCAGCTGAAGCAGGATGCCGCCGTCGCCAAGCTGTTCGACGCGCTGGCCGCCCGCTACAAGGACCGCGCCGGTGGCTACACCCGCGTGCTGAAGGCCGGCTTCCGCTACGGCGACATGGCTCCGATGGCGATCATCGAGCTGGTCGACCGCGACCCGGCCGCCAAGGGCGCCGCCGACAAGGCCCGCGTGGCCGAGCTCGAGGCCGCCGAGGAGGAGTGAGCCCTCCGCGGCTTCGGCCGCGCACCGCTCTCAGGCTCGAAGGCCGCCCCCGTCCCGGGGCGGCCTTTTGCATGTCCGGGGATCGCGCGGAGCCTGGCGGTGGCCAGTGCCGGGGCGCGGCGCGGACACGGTTCTCTCCCGCTCGCGTGAGGTGGGTGGCGGCAGGGTGCCGCCAGAGATGTCCGGCGCCGCCGGTCGTCTGCGGGCCGGTGCTCCCGCACCTGCCCGGCAAGACGCGCCTCATCGAGGCGCCCCCAGCATTCGGCGGGCTTCCGCGCAGCCGCCAGCGACAGGCAATGTCCCGCAGGCGAGGTGCCCGCGTCCGGCCTCGTGGCATTCCGCGATTCCCGAGCCGCTGTCCCTCCCGCGCGGACTTGCCCGCCGTGCAGATGCGGATCGCTGCCGGTCCCCGAGCGCCCTGATTTCGGCCGGCCGGGACGGCCGCGTTGCGCTGTGCGTCACCACGGCGCGAACCCCTGCCGCCCATGCGCGGTCGCCGGCCGGGCGGCAGCTCGTCAGGCAGGAAGCCGGGCCCCCGCGCCCGTTGCTTCAGGGGGGCTGCTCGCGAGGCTCCCGCGCGGGCTTGCCAAGCGGGGCGCTCTGGCGCATGTGAAGGACATGGCTGACCTTTTCGATAGCGATCCCGCCTCCCGCCCCGCCGCCGCCGCGGCCGAGGGCCCGCGCCCGCTGGCGGACCGGCTGCGCCCCGCCACGCTGGCCGAGGTGATCGGGCAGGAGGACCTGCTGGGCGCGGACGGCCCGTTGGGCGCGATGCTCGCCTCGGGGCATCTCTCCTCGCTCATCCTCTGGGGGCCGCCGGGGGTGGGCAAGACCACGATCGCCCGGCTGCTCGCCTCCGAGACCGACCTCGCCTTCGTGCAGATCTCGGCGATCTTCACCGGCGTGCCGGAGTTGCGCAAGGTGTTCGAGGCCGCCCGCCTGCGCCACCAGCAGGGCCGCGGCACGCTGCTCTTCGTCGACGAGATCCACCGCTTCAACAAGGCCCAGCAGGACGGGTTCCTGCCGCACATGGAGGACGGCACCATCGTGCTGGTGGGCGCCACCACGGAGAACCCGTCCTTCGAGCTGAACGCCGCCCTGCTGTCGCGCGCCACGGTGATGGTGCTGCGCAGGCTCGACGCGGCGGCGCTCGGCGAGATGCTGGAGCGGGTGGAACGGGTCTCCGGCCCGCTGCCGCTCGACGCGGGCGCGCGCGACGCGATCCTCGAGATGGCCGACGGCGACGGGCGGGCGCTGCTCAACCTCGCCGAGCAGGTGATCGGCGCGCCTGATGTGCTGGACCGCGAGGCACTCACCCGCCGTCTCGCCCGCCGCGCGCCGCGCTACGACAAGTCCGGCGACGAGCACTACAACCTCATCTCCGCGCTGCACAAATCCGTGCGCGGCTCCGACCCCGACGCCGCGCTCTACTGGCTGGCGCGCATGCTCTCGGGCGGCGAGGACCCGCGCTACCTCGCCCGGCGGATCACCCGCATGGCGGTGGAGGACATCGGTCTCGCCGACCCCTCGGCCGCACAGCTCTGCCTCACCGCCTGGGAGGTCTACGAGCGCCTCGGCTCGCCCGAGGGCGAGCTGGCCCTGGCCCAGGCCGTGCTGCACCTCGCGCTCGCGCCGAAGTCGAACGCGGCCTACACCGCCTACAAGGCGGCGATGGACGCCGCCCGCCGCACCGGCTCCGAGCCGCCACCCAAGCACATCCTGAACGCTCCCACGAGGCTGATGCGCGACGTCGGCTACGGCGCCGGCTACCAGTACGACCACGACGCCGAGGACGGCTTCTCCGGCCAGAACTATTTCCCCGACGGCATGAAGCGCGGTGTCTACTACGTCCCGGTCGAGCGCGGCCATGAGCGCGAGCTGAAGAAACGCGTCGACTATTTCGTCAAGCTCCGCGCCCAGCGGATGAAATCCTCCGAGTGAGGCTCCCGCCGGGTGCGCAGTACCCGGCCCGGCCCAAAGGGGCGGTCACCGCCAAGTGGGGGCCACACGGGAGAACCCCGGCCGCAAGGCCCCTGGCGAGCGGAGGGGGAGCCCTCCCGTCCTGCGTCGACCCGCCCTCCGGGCGCGTCTCCTCCGGTGTGGGCCGGGCCGCGCGTGCCGCGCGGCGGTCGGGGAGGGTGCTCGATCCCGGGGAAGGGCGTGGTCTGCGGAGGGCATGCCGACCGGGCAACTGCATCGCCAGTTCCGCTCTCGGCGGGAACGGTTGGTGGCCGGGGCGGTCCGGGCGCGGGCCGTGTCCCGGACGCGGCATCGGAGCGGCCCGGCCCGCAGGGCTTCAGATCACGTTCAGCTCCACCACGCGCCGGCCCTCGGCGAGGCGGGTGGCGGCGAAGGCGGAGAGGTCGAGGGTGGCCCAGGCGCCGGTGAGGATCAGCTCGGCCATGCCGCGTCCCACCGCCGGGGCCTGTTGCAGCCCGTGCCCGGAGAAGCCGGAGACGTGGAACAGGTTGTCGAGCCCGGGCAGGGGGCCGAGCAGGGCGTTCTGGTCGGCGCGGTTCCAGTCGTAGTGGCCGGCCCAGGCGCCGGTGGTGCGCAGGCGCTCGAAGGCCGGCACCCGGGCGGCGAGCAGCGGCCAGACAGCCTCCTCGAACTGCGACCAGTCGGGCGCGAAGGCCCAGGGGTCGGCGGCCGGGGCGGGGGCCTCCATGCCGGCGATGAAGCCCGCGCCCTCGGGGCGGAACCACACGCCGCCGGGGTCGACCGTGAGCGGGGCGGTGGCGTTGATGTGGGCGCTGTCGGGCGAGGAGAGCACGAAGACCGTGCGCAGGTCGGGGCCCACGGGCAGCTCCTGCCCGGCCAGGGCGGCGACGGCGCCGGATTGCCAGCCGGCGGCGTTCACCACCATGTCGGCCGCGAGCCGGTCGCCGCTCTCCAGCCGCACGCCGGTGGCACGGCCGCCCGCGATGTCGATGCCGGTGACGGTGCCGTGCGCCCAGTCCGCCCCACGCGCCCGGGCGCCGGCGCGGAAGCCGCCGTGCAGCAGCGCGGGGTCGAACCAGCCCTCGTCGCGCCCCAGGGCGCCGAGGGCGATGCCTTCGGTGTTGAGCCAGGGGAAGCGGGCGGCGAGGGCCTCGGGCTCGAGCAGCTCGGTCGCCACGCCCTCGGCGTGTTGCAGGGCGGAGTTTGCCTCCAGCGTGGCGCGGCCCTCGGGGCGGGCGAGGATGAGGTAGCCACGGCGCTTCAGGCCCACGTCGACGCCGAGCAGCTCGGGCGCGGCACTCAGGAATTCCCAGCCGAAGCGGGAGAGGCGGATGTTCTCCACCGTGGAGTATTGCTGGCGGATCGAGGCCGCCGAGAGCATGGAGGAGGCGCGCGCCAGCGAAGGATCGCGCTCGATGACGGTGACCGCCGGCGCGTCGGCGCTGCGGGTGAGCCACCAGGCCAGCGAGGCCCCCATGATGCCGCCGCCGATGATGACCACCCGCCGCGCAATGGCCTCAGGCCTTCATCACGATGCAGGTGGTCGAGCCGGTGGCGTAGAGCCGGCCCTCCGCGTCTTCCATCCGCCCGTCGGCCACGCCGGTGGAGCGGCCTGCGTGATGGGCCTTGCCGATGGCGAACACCTCGGTGCCCAGCGGGATGGGGCGGATGATGTTCACCTTGTACTCGAGCGTGGTGTAGAAGGTGCCGGCCTTCAGGCAGGTCATCACCGCGCAGGCCATGCAGCTGTCGAGCAGCGCGCCGTACCAGCCGCCATGGACCGTGCCCATCGGGTTGGTGACCGAGAAATCCGGCGTGCCGGCGAACACCACCCGGCCCTCGGCCACCTCGGCCACGCGGAAGCCCAGCGTGCCGGTGATGGCCGGGGCAGGCAGGCGGCCCTCGACCATCTCGGTCATGATCTCGAGGCCGGAGAGGCGGGCATAGGCCTCGCGCGGCAGCAGGTCGGCCTCGGAGCGGGCGGTGAGCGGTGCGGTCATGGCCTCTGTCTGTCCCCCGTGATGCGCCCCTGTCAGGCGGCGAGCAGGGCGAGCATGTGCTCGGCCCGCAGGAAATCGGCGCGCTTCAGCGCGGCCTGGGCCTCGGCCTCGTCGTCCGAGCCCCATTGCTCACTCTGCCAGTCCTCGTCGATGCGCGACAAGGGCCAGGCGGCCTCGGCGGAAAGATGCCCCTCGGCCACCGCGAGCCCGATCACCAGCGAGCCGGAGAGCGACACGAGATCGGCGAGCGCGGTGAGGCGGAAGGGCGGGTGGCCGGCGACCGCCGCGGCAAGGCGCGCCAGTGCCTCGGGCGGCTGGGCGACATGCATCACCCCGGCCACCGGCGCGAGGCGGGCGCCGTAGGTGGCCTCCGCCCAGTCGAGCAGCGGGTCCCAGGCGGCGGCCTGGCGGGCGGCGAGGGCCTCGGGGCTCTCGGCGCGGTAGCACAGCAGGTCGGTGCCGCCGTATTCGGCCACCATCAGCGCCACCTCGTCATGGGCCGGGCCCACGCGGTCGAGCGTGGTGTTCGACAGCCGGGTGAGGGGCATGGAGGCGGGGTCGACGGTCTCGCCCTGGGCGTCCCACTCGGCGGCCACGGCCTCGGCAAGGGCGCGGGTGGGCAGCACCAGGGCCGCCTTGGCGGGGGTGCGGACAGGCCGGCCGTCGAGGGTGATGGCATGGCCGCCCTCGGCCTCCGCCACGCCCGCGGCCTTCCAGAAGCGCTTCGGGGCCCAGGCGGAGCTCATGCCGGCACCGCCAGGCGCTCCAGCGCCTCGTCGAGCGCGTCGTAATGGTCGATGATCAGCTCGGCGCCGGCCTCGCGCAGGCGGGAGACCGGGTGATAGCCCCAGCTCACCCCGATGGTGCGGAAGCCCGCCGCCCGGCCCATCGCGATGTCGAACTCCGTGTCGCCCACCATCACCGAATGCGCCACGTCGACGCCGGTCTCGTGCAGGCAGGTCTCCAGCATCGAGGGATGCGGCTTGGAGGGGTGCAGGTCGGCGGTCTGGGCGGTGGCGAAGAAATGCCCCAGCCCGTGGGCGTGGAACACGTGGTCGAGCCCGCGGCGCGCCTTGCCGGTGGCGACGCCCAGCAGGGTGTGCTCCTCGGCATGCAGCCGCTCGAGGGCCGCGCGCGCACCGGGGTAGAGCGGCGCCGCCGCCTCGCCGCCGGTCTCGGCGCGCAGGGCCACGAAGGCCTGCTTGTAGGCCTCGGTGAGCGAGAGCACCTCGGCGGGCGGCAGGCCGGGCACCATGGTGGCGATCGCCTCGGGCAGCGACAGGCCGACGATGGACAGCGTGTCCGCGTCGCTCGGCGCCGGCAGGCCGCCGAGGGCGAAGGCCCGGCGCATGGCCTCCTTGATGAGTTCCTGGCTGTCGATCAGCGTGCCGTCCATGTCGAAGACGACGAGGCGGAGGGGGCGGGTCATTCAAGCTCCTCGAACGGGTCGGCGGCGGCCTCTCGCGGGTCCCAGCCGAAGAATTCCCAGGTGCGGGCCATGTGCTCGGGCAGGGGGGCGGTGAAGGAGATGCGCTGGCCGGTCACCGGATGGTCGAGCGCGATGGAGCGGGCGTGCAGGTGCAGCTTGCGGCTCACCGAGCCGCCGAGCTGGGCGCCCCAGCCGTCGCCCTCGTTGGTCTGGCGGTTGGTGCCGTACTTGCCGTCACCCACCACCGGGTGGCCGATCTCGGCCATGTGGGCGCGCAGCTGGTGGGTGCGGCCGGTGATGGGGGCGAGCGCCACCCAGGCGGCGCGCTTCGCCGCCGCCTCGATCACGGTGTAATCGGTGGTGGCGCGCTTGGCGCCGGGGGTGGTGTCGATGTCGCGCGGGTGGATGCACACCATCCGCTCGGAATCGCCGCCCGATTTCACCAGCCCGAAGCGGATGGTGCCCGCCTTCGGATGCGGCGCGCCGGCCACCGCGGCCCAGTAGATCTTGCGGGTGGTCTTGGCGTGGAACCCCTTGGCGAGCGCCGCCGCCGCGCGCCCGGTGCGGGCCAGCAGGAGCACGCCGGAGGTGTCGCGGTCGAGCCGGTGGACGAGCTTGGGCGGCTCGCCGTCGAAGGCGAGCGCGGGGGCCATGCCGTCGATGTGGCGCAGGGTGCCGGTGCCGCCCTGCACCGCGAGGCCCGGCGGCTTGTTGAGCGCGATGAGGTGCTCGTCGCGCCACATCACGCAGGCGCGGATCATCTCGGCATCCGCGTCGGACACGGTGCGGCGCTGCGGGGCGGGGGCACCGTAATCGGGCTCCGGCGCCTCGTCGGGCAGGGGGGGCACGCGGATGGTCTGGCCGGCTTCCAGCCGCTGGCTGGACTTGGCGCGCCCGCCGTCCACCCGGATCTCGCCCTTGCGCAGCATCTTCTCGATGCGGCCCTGGTTCACCTGGGGGAAACGCTTGCGGAACCAGCGGTCGAGGCGCTGGCCGGCCTCGCCCTCGGGGATCTCGATCTGCTGCACACCGCTCATTGCGTACCCATCCTTGCAAGGGCCAGTCCGGCCATGAGACCACCCATCGACAGCAGCACGGAGCCGCCCACGTAGAACAGCGCCAGCGCGTGGCGCCCGCGCTCGAAGAGATATATGGCGTCGAGCGAGAAGGCGGAGAAGGTGGTGAACCCGCCGAGCAGCCCGGTCATCAGCAGGGGCGAGAGCCGGGCCCAGCCGCCGGGCATCCGCTCGGCCAGCACCACCGCCAGGACCCCCATCGCGAAGCTGCCGACGATGTTCACGAAGAACGTGCCGTAGGGGAAGCCCGTGCCGAACAGGCGCATCAGCACCGAGCCGGTGAGGTAGCGCAGCGTGGCGCCGATGGCGCCGCCGAGGGCAACCTGGAGAAGGATCATCGCAACCTGCCTTTCTCCCGCCTCTTCGCGCGCGCGCCCGCCCATGTCAAGGTAACCCGCCCGCCGCCGCTGCCGGGCGGGGCGAATCGGCCGCTCCGCAGCGGGAGCGGGGCATTGGCGGCAGCCCGGGGCCGCGGCGCCCGCGCGGCCCGGACAGGGGGCGAATCCGGCCCCGGCCCGGCCCTTCGCGCCGGGCGAAACCACCCGGCTGCGCCGGGCGGCGCTCTCACGCTGCCATAACAATAATCGATTGCGCCTATCACGGAAGCAAATAGATCAGCCGGACTGATTTGGCGGCTCGCGACGCCGCGTCCCCCTTGACGCCGATCCGCCGAAACGTTCAGAATCCCTGCCAGTAAGGTCAGCCGGGTCTGACCCACAACCGGACTGCAAGGTCCAGATACGGTCCGGACAGGGCCAACAGGGAAGAGGTAAGTTATGCAGAAATCCGTATTCTTCGGCACGATCGCTGCCGCCGGCCTGCTCGCCGGGATGGCGTCCGCGGCGACGCTGGAGGACGTGAAGGCCCGCGGAACGCTGAACTGCGGCGTCGCCACCGGCGTGCCGGGCTTTGCATTCACCGACGCTTCGGGCGAGTGGGACGGGTTCGACGTCGCCGTTTGCCGTGCCGTGGCCGCCGCCGTTCTCGGCGATGGCAAGAAGGTCAACTTCGTGCCGACCACCGGCAAGACCCGCTTCACCGCGCTCGCCTCGGGCGAGGTCGACATGCTGGCGCGCAACACCACCTGGACCTACTCGCGCGACGTGGACCTGAAGTTCACCTTCGTCGGCGTGAACTACTACGACGGCCAGGGCTTCATGGTGCGCAAGGACCTCGGGGTCACCTCCGCGAAGGAACTCGACGGTGCGACCGTCTGCATCCAGACCGGCACCACCACCGAGCTCAACCTGGCGGACTACTTCCGCATCAACGGCATGAGCTACGAGCCGGTTCCGATCGAGACCAACGCCGAGGCGCAGCAGAAGTATCTCGCCAACGCCTGCGACGTCTACACCACCGACGCCTCCGGCCTCGCCGCCACCCGCGCCACCTTCGAGACCCCGGCGGATCACATCATCCTGCCCGAGATCATCTCCAAGGAGCCGCTCGGCCCCCTCGTGCGCCAGGGCGACGACCAGTGGGCGGACATCGTGCGCTGGACCTTCAACGCCCTCGTGATCGCCGAGGAACTGGGCGTGACCTCCGCCAACGTGGTGGAGATGTCCAAGGCCCCGACCAACAACCCGGAAATCAACCGCATGCTCGGCACCGAAGGCGAGTACGGCGCGATGATGGGCCTCGACAAGGAATGGGCCGTGAAGGCGATCGCCGCCGGCGGCAACTACGGCGAGATCTTCGAGCGCAACATCGGCGAGAAGACCCCGATCGGCCTCGCACGCGGCCTGAACGCCCAGTGGACCCAGGGCGGCCTGCTCTACGCCCCGCCGTTCCGCTGATCTGATCCCGGACCAGGGCCGCGCCGCCGCCACGCGCAGGCGGCGCGGCCCGAGCTGGCCGCCCCCCCGCAACGCGGGGCGGCTCAGACACAACCGACCCTCACGGCAAGCGCAGGACCGGGACCAACCGGCCGCGACGGGGAGAGTGGGGTCGGCCTTATCCAGCCAGCGAGGGAGAACAGGGCGCCATGGCTGCAACAACGGACCCGCATTCTTCGGAGTCGTTCCGTCTCGGAATGCTCCTCTACGACACCCGATACCGATCCGTCACCATCCAGATCATCGCGCTCGTGCTGTTCATGCTCGCGCTCGGCTGGCTGGTGAGCAACACGATCAGCAATCTCGAGGCGCTGGGAAAGACCTTCGGCTTCGGCTTCCTCTGGACGCCGGCGGGGTATGACATCAACCAGCAGCTCATCGAGTACCAGAACACCGACAGCAACGCCCGGGCCGCCATGCTCGGCATCCTCAACACGCTGCTCATCGCGGTGATGGGATGTGTCACGGCCACGCTGCTCGGCGTCGTCGCCGGCGTGCTGCGCCTGTCCAACAACTGGGTCGTGGCCCGGCTGATGACGATCTACGTCGAGGGCTTCCGCAACGTCCCCGTGCTGATCTGGATCCTGATCTTCGCCGCCGCCATCAACGAGAGCCTGCCCGCCCCCAACGCCTTCCGGGGCGACGACGCGGAATCCTCGATGGTCCTCGGCTCCATGGCCTTCACCAACCGCGGCTTCTACGTGCCCGAGCCGCTGTTCTCGCGCAGCCTCGGCACGCTCGACATCGGCGGCTACTTCGGCATCAGCCTCGACCTCGTGCTCTTCGTCGCGGCCCTGGCCGCCGGCATCTGGGGGGCGAAGCGCCTCGGCGCCCAGGCCACGCGCAAGCAGGCCGCCACCGGCGAGCGCCCGCACACCTTCTGGCCCTCCGTCGGGCTGATCGTGATCCCGCCCGTGGTGGTGCTGGTGGCACTCGGCTTCCACCTCGGCTACCCGGAGCTCAGGGGCTTCAACTTCCGCGGCGGCATCCACATGCGCGACAGCCTCATCGCGCTCTGGCTGGCGCTCTCGCTCTACACCGGCGCCTTCATCGCCGAGATCGTGCGCGCCGGCATCCTCGCGGTGTCCCGTGGCCAGACGGAAGCCGCCAGCGCGCTCGGCATGCGCCCGTCCTGGACCATGCGCCTCATCATCCTGCCGCAGGCGATGCGCATCATCATCCCGCCGCTGATCTCGAACTACCTCAACCTCACCAAGAACTCCTCGCTCGCCATCGCGGTGGGCTACATGGACGCCACCGGCACCCTGGGCGGCATCACGCTCAACCAGACCGGCCGCGAGATGGAATGCCTGCTGCTGCTCATGGCCTTCTACCTGATCGTGTCGCTGACGATCTCGGTGTTCATGAACATCTACAACGAGCGCATGAAGCTGAAGGAGCGTTGAGATGAGCGACACGCAGTCCAACACCATCCGCTTCGTCGCCCAGACGCAGATCCCGCCCGCGCCGCCGCCGGCCTCCGAGACCGGCCCGGTGAAGTGGATGCGCGAGAACCTGTTCTCCTCCATCCCCAACGCCATCCTGTCGGTGATCTCGGTCGCGATCATCGTCTACGCGGTGGTGAGCATCGCGCCCTGGTTCATCCATTCGGTCTGGGTGGCCGACAGCCTGGCCCAGTGCCGCGAGATCGACACCGGCGCCTGCTTCGCGGTGATCAACGAGCGGTTCAACCAGTTCATCTTCGGCTTCTACCCCTCCGACGCCTACTGGCGGCCGATACTCGCCTTCCTGCTGCTCATCGTCGCCGCCGCGCCGGTGCTGGCCTCGCACCTGCCGCGCAGGCTGCTGGCCTTCACCGCGGCCTACCCGATGCTGTGCTACTTCCTCATCTTCGGCGGCTCGATCTGGGGCCCGCTGCTGGTGATGGCGAGCTTCCCGCTGGCCTTCTACGTGTTCCGCTTCGTGAACGACCACGGCGGGCCGCTGGGCGGGCTGCTGGCGGCCGCGGTGGCGCTGATCGTCTGGCTGATGTTCATCGTCGACCCGCTGAGCGGGCTGATCGCCGACCTCATCCCCATCGGCCTCCCCCGGGTGGAGACACGGCTGGTGGGCGGCTTCCTGCTCACGCTCATCATCGGCATCGTGGGCATCGCCGGCTCCTTCCCCATCGGCATCCTGCTGGCGCTCGGCCGGCAGTCGGGGCTGTTCATCGTGAAGACCATCTGCGTGGGCTTCATCGAGTTCATCCGCGGCGTGCCGCTGATCACGCTGCTGTTCGTGGCCTCGACCCTGCTCAACTACTTCCTGCCGCCGGGCACCAACTTCGACCTGCTGGTGCGCGTGCTCATCCTCGTGGTGCTCTTCGCCTCCGCCTACATGGCCGAGGTGATCCGCGGCGGGCTTGCGGCCCTTCCCAAGGGCCAGTATGAGGCGGCCGACGCGCTGGGGCTCGACTACTGGATGGCCACGCGGCTGATCATCATGCCGCAGGCCCTCAAGATCTCGATCCCCGGCATCGTGAACACGTTCATCGGCCTGTTCAAGGACACCACGCTGGTGTCGGTGATCGCGATGTTCGACCCGCTGGGGGTCATCGCCCCGATCCGCGCCGACCAGAACTGGAACGGCATCGTGTGGGAGCTCTACGGCTTCGTGGCGCTCTTCTTCTTCATCTGCTGCTTCGGGATGTCCCGCTATTCGCAGTATCTCGAGCGCAAGCTCAAGACCGACCATCGCTGAGGAAACCGCCATGGAAGCTGTTGCTGCCCCCACCACCAAGATGACGGTCTCCGACGAGGTGGCCATCCAGATCACCGGCATGAACAAGTGGTACGGCGAGTTCCACGTGCTGCGCGACATCAACCTGACCGTGAACCGCGGCGAGCGCATCGTCATCTGCGGCCCCTCCGGCTCGGGCAAGTCGACCCTCATCCGCTGCATCAACCGGCTCGAGGAGCACCAGAAGGGCTCGATCGTCGTCGACGGCACCGAGCTCTCCTCCGACCTCAAGAACATCGACAAGATCCGTTCCGAGGTCGGGATGGTGTTCCAGCACTTCAACCTGTTCCCGCACCTGACCATCCTGCAGAACTGCACGCTGGCGCCGATCTGGGTGCGCAAGATCCCCAAGAAGGAAGCGGAAGAGACCGCGATGCACTTCCTGCGCAAGGTGCGCATCCCGGAGCAGGCCAACAAGTATCCCGGCCAGCTCTCCGGCGGTCAGCAGCAGCGCGTGGCCATCGCCCGCTCGCTGTGCATGAAGCCGCGCATCATGCTCTTCGACGAGCCCACCTCCGCGCTCGACCCCGAGATGATCAAGGAGGTGCTCGACACGATGATCGAGCTCGCCGAGGAGGGGATGACCATGCTCTGCGTCACCCACGAGATGGGCTTCGCCCAGGCGGTGGCGAACCGGGTGATCTTCATGGACGCGGGCCAGATCGTCGAGCAGAACGAGCCGCGGGAGTTCTTCAACAACCCGCAGTCGGACCGCACCAAGCTGTTCCTGAGCCAGATCCTCGGGCACTGAGCCCGGCCGGCAGACACGCGAGGGGCCCCGCCTGCAGGTTCAGGCGGGGCCCCTTCGCGTTTGCGGCCGTGGCGGATGCGGTCAGACCAGCTCCTTGGGCACGGCGAAATCCTCGAACTGGCCGCTGTTGAAGCCGGTCTCGGCCCAGGGGCCGTCCCCGAAGCTCATCACCGCGATGCCGGCGGTGGGGAACTTGGTGAAGGCCCGGGCGCAGCGCGCCGGGGTCTCGCGGTTTGCCAGCCGGCGCAGGAAGCTCGCCAGCCCGGGCTGGTGGCCCAGCATGAACACGGTCTGCGCCGCGTCCGGGGCGCCGTGCAGCACCTCGAGCATGGTGGCGGGGTCGGCCATGTAGAGGCCGTTCTCGATCACCGGCTCGGGCACGGTGTCGAACTGCCGTGCCACGCGCGCCCAGGTCTCGGTGCAGCGCAGCGCGGGGGAGAGGAAGACATGGTCGGGGCGGAGGGCCCGCTCGGCCAGCCAGGCACCGGCGATCGGCGCAGCAAGTCGACCGCGCTCGTTGAGCGGGCGGTCCCTGTCCTCGAGCGTCGGA
The DNA here is from genome assembly GCF_003448965.1 of Oceanicella sp. SM1341. Lineage (GTDB taxonomy): Bacteria > Pseudomonadota > Alphaproteobacteria > Rhodobacterales > Rhodobacteraceae > Paroceanicella. The sequence goes on along the minus strand of NZ_QRGC01000005.1, from coordinate 24,129 downwards.
TCGGCGACGGAGGACTTGGCGTGACGGATGAGAACGAGATGTTTCATGGCGCAAGGATGGCCCCAATTCGCTGCACTGCGTCAAGCGCCGGCTCGATTGTCCACAGGGTTATCCACAGGAAAGGACGTCATCAAACTGACGCAACATCGTCGCCTTCCGGGCCGCGGCGGGCGGCGAGGAAGGCTTTCATGTGATGTGCCGCCTGCGCGGGCAGGGGGGTGAAGCCGGCGCCCGCCGGGCAGGCATGCCGGGCCCGGCAGCCCCGCAGGAGGCAATCGGCCCCCGCCGGCCCGGAGATATGCGCCACGCAGGCCGCGACATCGTAGCCGCCCGCGCCGAAGGCCCCCACCGGGCAGGCGCTGCGGCAGGGCCGGGTGGGGCAGCGCGCGCAGGGCGGCTCGGGCGCGGGCGCCGCAAGCGCCACGGCCCCGCGGCAGGAAAGCCAGAGCCCGGCGCGCGGGTGCACCAGCAGGCCCGTCGGCGAGACGGCGGCCCCCGCGGCCTGCAGCCAGCGCAGGAAGGGCGGCCAGGGTGGCCCGTCGAAGGGAAAGAGCGCCGTGCCCCCCGCGCGCGCGGCGAGACCGCCCACCACCCGGCGCGACCAGCGGTCGAGCGGGTGCGGCCCGCCGTCCGCCGCCTCCGGGCTCGCGGCGAACACCGGCCAGAAGCGCGGCCCGTCCGGCTGCAGCAGCACGAGGCTGCGCGAGCCCGGCGGCACCGGCGCGCCTGCCCCCGGCGCCACGGGCCCGAGGGCCACGAGGCCGGAGCGCGCGGCGTCGGCGATGAGATCATCGGCTGTCATGCCCCGATCCTTTTCGCGCGGCGCGGCCCGGTCAACCCCGCTCAGGCGGGGTCGTGCGGCACGGTGGCGAGGTAGCCCGCGAGGCTGCGGTCCTCCCGGTCGGGAAAGCAGTCTCCGGTGGGCTCGAGGCTCAGCAGCCGGTCGAAGCGGAAGGTGCGGTAATCGTCGCGCAGCTCGCACCAGGCGGCGAGGGTCCAGACGCCGTTCCAGCCGATGAGGCCGAGCGGCCAGATCACCCGCAGGCTGTCGGTGCCGTCGAGGGCGCGGTAGTGGCAGGCGAGGCGCAGCCGGGCCTCGCAGGCGGCGCGCAGGCGCTGGTGGCGGGCGCGGGCGGCATCGTCGCGCGGCAGGAGCGGCACGCGGTAGGGCTGGCGGTCGGCCGCGGTGCGGGCCCTGTCGTCGAGGATGGCGCGGATCTTGGCCTCGGCGGAGGCCGCGGCGGCGCCGAGCCCGGGGTCGGTGAAGGCGCGCACCATCCGCCCGCCCACCAGCAGCGCCAGAACCTCGTCGCGGGTGAACATCACCGGCGGCAGGTCGTAGCCGGGGGCGAGCCGGTAGCCCACCCCCGCCGCCCCGTCGATCGGCACGCCGGAGGCCATCAGGTCGGCGATGTCGCGGTAGATGGTGCGCTCGGAGACCTCCAGCGCCGTGGCGAGCTGCGCGGCGGTGACGGCGAGCCGCCGGCCGCGCAGCTCCTGCACGAGGCGGAACAGCCGGTCCGCCCGCCGGCTCACGCGGGGGCCATGGCCCGGTAGAGGGCGGTCTGCAGCTCGGGCATGCGGGCGCGCTCGAGGCTGGCGCGGTCGACAAGGTCGACATAGGTGCGGTTGGGTGCGTGATCGAAGAACACCGCGTCGGAGGCGGCGGCGGAGGCCTCGTCGGTCCAGAACACGAGTTCGTGGTAGAGCCCGTCCGCATCGCGCGCGAGGCTGCGATAGACGAAGCCCGGCCGGTCGCGGAACCATTCGGCCGTGGCGGCCGAGGCCTCGAGCAGGGCCTCCTCGCTCACGTCGGCGCGGCGGCGGTAGGTGAAGCTGGCGATGATGCCCATCGGTGTCTCCCTTCAGGTCCGGGCCGCCGACTGCCGGCGGCCTCGGGGAGGACAATGGGCACCCCCTCCTGACAGCATCCTGTCAGGAGGGATCAGGGCCGGATCAGGCTGCCCGCGCCATGCTCGGTGAACAGCTCGAGCAGGCAGGCATGCGGCGCCCGGCCGTCGAGGATCACCACCGCGCCCACGCCGGCGTCGATCGCCTTCAGCGCGGTCTCGGTCTTGGGGATCATGCCGCCGCGGATCACGCCGTCGGTGGTGAGGGAGGCGACATCGGCGCGGGTGAGCTGGGTGATCACCTCGCCCTCGGCGTTCTTCACGCCCGAGACATCGGTGAGCAGCAGCAGGCGCTCGGCCTTGATGCCGCCGGCGATGGCGCCGGCCATCGTGTCGCCGTTCACGTTGAAGGTCTCGCCGTTGCGGCCCGCGGCCACCGGGGCGATGACGGGGATGAAATCGCTCGCCATGAAGGTGCGCAGCACTTCCGGATGCGTCTCCACCGGCTCGCCGACGAGGCCGAGGTCGAGCACCTTCTCTATGTTGCTGTCGGGGTCCTTCACGGTCTTCATCGCCTTCTCGCAGATCACGAGATTGGCGTCCTTGCCGGAGAGGCCCACGGCCTTGCCGCCCTGGGCGTTGATCGCCTGCACGATGCGCTTGTTGATGCGGCCGGAGAGCACCATCTCGACCACCTCGACGGTGGCCTCGTCGGTCACGCGCAGCCCGTTCACGAACTCGGACTGGATGGCGAGGCGCTTGAGCATCTCGCCGATCTGCGGGCCGCCGCCATGCACGATGATCGGGTGCAGGTTGCACTGCTTCATCAGCACGATGTCGCGGGCGAAGGCTGCCATGGCCTCGTCGTCGCCCATCGCGTGGCCGCCCATCTTGATGACCACGGTCGCCCCGTCGTAGCGCTGCAGGTAGGGCAGGGCTTCGCTCAGGGTGCGGGCTGTGGCGATCCAGTCGCGTTTCATGGCAGCGGATTTCTCCATTCTCGGGTCTCCGGGGGTGGCAGGATCGGACCGCTTTTAAACACAGTCGCGCCCCGAGGCCAGTTCTTTGGCGCGGGCGCCTCTCACCCGGGCTGCCGCAGAAGTGAAGCGCTGAAACATCCATTTGCCCGCCGATCGCATAGATTAGGCAGGAGAGCCGCAGGGAAGGAGCCCGCATGGACACGCCATGGACAGACCGCGCCGGGAGATTTTCCTGGATCCGCAGCATCGCCTTTGCCGGGGCGCTGGCGCCGGCGCTGTGGATCGGCTGGCGGGCACTGAACGCCGACCTGGGCCCGCGGCCACTGGAGGAGGTGATCCATTTCACCGGGCTCTGGACCATCCGCTTCCTGCTCATCACGCTCGCCATCACGCCGCTGCGCCGGCTGGGCCTGCCGCGGCTGGTGATCGCGCGGCGCATGCTGGGGCTCACGGCGATGTTCTACGTGCTGGCGCATCTTGCCATCTACGCGGTCGACACCGGCAGCCTCGCGCGCACGGTGAGCGAGATCGTGCAGCGCTGGTATCTCGTGGTGGGGTTCGTGGCGCTGGCCGGGCTGGTGGCGCTGGGGGTCACCTCCACCGATTCGGCCATCCGCCGGCTGGGGCGCAACTGGCAGCGGCTGCACCGGGCGGTCTACCTCATCGCGGTGCTGGGGCTGCTGCATTTCTTCATGCAGTCGAAGCTCGACGTGACCGAGCCCGTGCTGATGGCCGGGCTCTTCGTGCTGATGATGGCGGCGCGGGGGGCGCAGGCGCGCGGCCTGTCGCTGGCCTCGCCGCTGGTCTGGGCCGGGATCGGGGTGGTCTCGGGGCTTGCCACCGCCGGGCTGGAGGCGGGCTGGTATGCGGTGGCCACCAATGCGCCGGCCTCGGCCGTTCTGGCGGCAAACCTGCAGTTCGACTACTCGATCCGCCCGGCGTGGTATGTGCTTGCCACCGGCGTGGCACTCGCGCTCTGGGCCGGGGCGCGGCGGCTGCGCCAGGGCCTGCTCAGCCCGGCGGGCTGAGGGGCAGGGAGGGTCAGCCCTGCTGGCTCAGCGTGTAGATCGCGCCGCGCAGGGTGGCGAGGCCGTCGCCCTTCTCCGAGGAGGTGAGGATGATCTCGGGGAAGGCGGTGGGGTGCTGCTTCAGCGCCTCGGCAGTCTGGGCGATGGTGCGCTCCAGCTCGGCGCGGCCGGGCTTGTCGGCCTTGGTCATCACGCACTGGAAGGAGACGGCGGCCCGGTCGAGCAGCTTCATGATGTCGTGGTCGACCTGCTTCACCCCGTGGCGGCTGTCGATCAGCACATAGGCGCGGCGCAGGGTCTGGCGGCCGGCGAGATAGGCCTTGAGCAGGTCCTGCCACTTCTGCACCACCTTCACCGGCGCCTCGGCATAGCCGTAGCCGGGCAGGTCGACCATGTACATCGTGCCGCCGGCGAGATCGAAGAAGTTGATCTCCTGCGTGCGGCCGGGGGTGTTGGAGGCGCGTGCGAGGCCCTTGCGCCCGGTCAGCGCGTTGATCAGCGATGACTTGCCCACGTTCGAGCGCCCGGCGAAGCAGATCTCCAGCCGGTCGGCATCGGGCAGGCCCGACATCGCCACCACGCCCTTCACGAAGTCGCATTCGCCGGCGAAGAGCTTGCGCCCCGCCTCGGCGGTGGCGGCGTCGGGGGCTTCGGCGAGGGTGAAGACCTGTTCCATGCGGTGCCTCTCAGACGCGCTTGAGCGTGTCGCCGCGGCGCACGAGCCCGGGCTCGATCACCTCGGCATAGACGCCGAACTGGGTGTGGCCCCAGGTGTCACGCAGCACCTTGAGGGTGTCGACATCCACCTCGCCGGTCTCCGGGTTGGCGGTGGTGGCCGAGCAGCGGCCCACCCGCTCGGCCACGCGCAGCCGCGCGCCGCCGAGGGTGAACTGGTGGCCCACCCACTCGAACTCCTCCCAGGGCAGGGTGCCCTCGAACCACAGGTTCATGCGGAAGCGCAGCGGCGACAGCCGGTGGCGCGCCGCGTGGGAGAGCGCGTGCAGGGTGGCGACGCTGCCCAGCGAGATCGAGGGGAAGTCGGTGTCGGTCATGCCGCGGCCCGGCGCGCGGGCGATGGCGGCGGGCGCTGCCCGGCCCTCGGGCACCAGCGGCTTCATCCATTCCACGATCGCGGCCGCGCCTTCGGCCGTGTCCGGCTTCGCGGTGAGGTCGCGGCGGTGGGGGTGGGAGAAGGTGACCGTCTCGCCGTCCTCCGCCAGCGCTGCGGTGACGGCGATGAGCTGCGGGGCCTTCGCCGCCCGGGCGAAGTTCGCGCAATGCACCCAGGCGGGGGCGGCGGGGTCGAACTTCGAGGCCTCGTGGGCCACGGCCCAGACCCGGTCGCCCGGCATGGTCTGCCCCGCCTCGAGGCGCACCTCGTCGAGGGCCTCGACACCGAGGCTCTTCACCGGGTGGCGGTAGATCGCGGCAAGGGCGGCGGCCATGTCAGGCGTCCTTCTTCTTGCGCTTGAAGCTGCGCTTCACGTTGCCGAACACGTCCACGTCGACCCCCTGCGAGCGCATGATGGCATATTGCTGGGCGAAGGTGAGGATGTTGTTCGCGCACCAGTAGATCACCAGGCCCGAGGCGAAGGAGCCGAGCATGAACATGAACACCCAGGGCATCCAGGCGAAGATCATCGCCTGGGTGGCGTCGGCCGGCGCCGGGTTCAGCTTCTGCTGCAGCCACATGGTGACACCCATCAGGATGGGGAACACGCCGATGGAGAGCAGGGCGAACATCGAGCCCGCTTCCGGCACGCCCCAGGGCAGCAGGCCGAAGAGGTTGAGGATCGAGGTCGGGTCCGGGGCGGAGAGGTCGTGGATCCACCAGATGAAGGGCGCGTGGCGCATCTCGAGCGTCACGGTGAGCACCTTGTAGAGCGAGAAGAACACCGGGATCTGCAGCAGGATCGGCAGGCAGCCCGCGGCGGGGTTCACCTTCTCCTTCTTGTAGAGCGCCATCATCTCCTGCTGGAGCTTCATCCGGTCGTCCCCGGCGCGCTTCTTCAGCGCCTCCATCTCGGGCTGGAGCTTCTTCATCTTCGACATCGAGACGTAGGACTTGTAGGCCAGCGGGAAGAGCACCGCCTTGATCAGGCAGGTGAGCAGGATGATCGACCAGCCCATGTTGCCGATGTGGCCCTGCAGCCAGTGCAGCACCTCGAAGATCGGCTTGGTGAGGAAGTAGAACCAGCCCCAGTCCACCGCGTCGTCGAACTGCGGGATGTTGAGCGTGTCGCGGTAGTGCTGGAGGGTCTTGACCTCCTTCGCGCCGGCAAAGAGCCGGGTGGTGACGGAGGCGGTCTCGCCGGCGGCCACGTCGACCGCGGGCAGGCGCACCTCGGTCTGGTGCTCGGGCGTCTGGCCCACGGTGCCGTAGCGGTAGAAGGCCTCGAAGGGCTGGCCGAATTCCGGCACCATCGCGGCCATGAAGTACTTGCCGGTGAGGCCGATCCAGCCGGTCTCGGTCACGTCGATCTTCTCGAAGCGCGCGCCGTTCGGCCCCACGCCCTCGAAGTCCTCCATGTCCTCCCAGCCGGGGTAGGTGAGCGTGCCGTCGGCCGCGCCGATGCCGCCCTCGTGCACCAGGCGGTTATGCGCGTCCGGCGGGGTGCCGCGGCGCGCCACGTAGCCGTAGGGGATCAGCGAGACGGAAGCGTCGGTGGTGTTCTCCACCGTCTGCTCGATGGTGAACATGTAGCGGTCGTCGAGCGAGATCACCCGGCGGAAGGTGAGGCCGTCGCCGTTGTCCCAGGAAAGGGTCACCGGGCTGTCGGGGGTGAGCGTGTCGGCGCCTTCCACCTGCCAGGGCGTGTTGGGGTTGGGCGTCGGCGTGTCGGAGCCGGGAGCAACCAGCCAGCCGTAGGTGGCGAAGTAAGGCTCGGCGCTGCCGGTGGGCGAGAACAGCACCACCGTGTCGGAGCCGGGCTCGATGGTTTCCTTGAAGGCGTTGAGGTGCAGGTCGTCGATGCGCCCGCCCTTCACCGAGATCGAGCCGGTGAGCAGCGGGCTTTCCACCTTGATGCGCTGCGTCTGGCCCAGGGCCTCGGCGCGCTCGGCCACGGGGTCCTGCGGCAGGGTGGGGGCCTGGGGCTCCTGCGCCTCCCGCTGCTCGGCGGTCTGCTCGGCCGGGGTCGGCTCCTGCGGCGGCTCGGGCGGGAAGATGGCGTACCAGCCGATGAAAACCACGAGACTCAGCGCAATGGCGAGGATCATGTTCCTGTTCTGGTTGTCCATCGGGGGCTCCGGCTCGAAATGGGTCTGGAAAGTCCGCCCGGTTTGAACAGTCTGGGGCCGACAACGTCAAGGGGAATTGGGGCGCGGGGCCCTGCGGTACAAGCGCCGCGGCCCGCCGGCCGGCGCGGTTATTCTGCCGGCGGCGGAGGGGTGTCGCGCATCAGCGCGGCGAAGTCGAACAGCGCGGGGTCGGGCAGGTGGCTCGGCCGGGCGTTCATCAGGGCGCGGAACATCACCTGGCGGCGGCCAGGGCTGTTGCGCTCCCAGCCGTCGAGCATCTGCTTGACCTGGGCGCGCTGCAGGCCCTCCTGGCTGCCGCAGAGGTCGCAGGGGATGATCGGGTAGTTCATCGCCTTCGAGAACTTCTCGCAATCCGCCTCCGAGACGAAGGCGAGCGGGCGGTAGACGAAGAGGTCCTTCTCCTCGTTCAGCAGCTTGGGCGGCATGGTGGCCAGCCGCCCGCCGTGGAACAGGTTCATGAAGAAGGTCTCGAGGATGTCGTCACGGTGATGGCCCAGCACCACGGCCGAGCAGCCCTCCTCCCGCGCGATGCGGTAGAGATGGCCGCGGCGCAGGCGCGAGCACAGCGCGCAGAAGGTCTTGGTGGAGGGGATCTTGTCGGTGACGATGGAATAGGTGTCCTGGTACTCGATCCGGTGCTTCACGCCCATGCGCTCGAGAAACTCGGGCAGCACGGTGGCGGGGAAGTTCGGCTGGCCCTGGTCGAGGTTGCAGGCGAGGATCTCCACCGGCAGCAGCCCGCGCCACTGCAGCTCGGTGAGTGCCGCGAGCAGGGTGTAGCTGTCCTTGCCGCCGGAGAGGCAGACGAGCCAGCGCGCGCCCCGTTCCACCATGTGAAACGCGTCCAGCGCCTCGCGGGTCTGGCGCACGATGCGCTTGCGCAGCTTGCGGAACTCCGTGCTGTCCGGGGCGCCGTGGAAGAGCGGGTGGATGTCGGATGTGTCGAGCATGGCGGTTGATACCGTGGAGCCGGCGCCTGCGGCAAGGGCTGTTGTGGATAAGTCGTCAGTCCGGCACGTTGTCGATGCCCGAGCCGCCGAACGGGTGGCAGCGCAGCAGCCGGCGCAGCGTGAGCCAGGCGCCGCGCAGGGCGCCGTGGCGCTCCAGCGCCTCCAGCGCGTATTCCGAGCAGGTGGGCGTGTAGCGGCAGTTCATCCCCACCCAGGGCGAGAACACCAGCCGGTAGGCGCGCACCGGCAGCGCGAGCAGCCGGGCGCCGAGGCTCATGCGCGCGGCGCAGCCACAGCCCGGGGCATGGCCACGCCGTGCACTGCCACGCCGTGCACTGCCACGGGGCGCGCTCATTTGCGCTTCGCGTGGAGTTTCGCGATGGCGGTGCGGAAATCCTCGGCCAGCGTCTCGAAGGGGCGGACGGCGGTGGCCTCGCGGCGGCCGATCAGCACGTAGTCCCAGCCGGCGTGGCCGATGCCGGAGAGGTTGAGCCGCGCCACCTCGCGCAGCCGGCGCTTCGCCCGGTTGCGCGCCACGGCGTTGCCCACCTTCTTGGAACAGGTGAAGCCCACGCGGATGCCCTCCGCCTCACCCGGCGCGCGGCGGCGCGCCTGCACGATCATGCCGGGCATGGCCTGGCGGCGCGCCTTCGATGCCGCCACGAAATCGCGCCGCTTCAGCAGCGTCGAGACCCGGGGCGGGGCGTCGGGCGCAGGCGTGTCGGGCGGGCAAAACGAAACCGCCGGGGCGGCTTCGGCCCCGGGGTTTCCCTCGGCCGATCCCGTTCCCGGCGGTGTCATCGTCTCGAACCTGTCTCGCCGCCTCAGGCGGAGAGCTTCTTCCGGCCCTGGGCGCGGCGACGGTTCAGGATCTGACGGCCGTTCTTGGTGGCCATGCGCGCCCGGAAGCCGTGGCGGCGGGCGCGAACGAGCTTGCTCGGCTGGTAAGTGCGCTTCATTGGTTTCGCTCCTGCTTCGTGTCGTCCCGACCGAAGCCGGGCGGGGCGCGCGCGCATCTGTCTCGCACGGGGGCCCCGGTCATTCCGAGCGGCTTCCATAGAGGCAAGCGCCCGGCCTGTCAATTCCGGATCGGGGCAGGGGCGCCGGTTCGCGCGATGCCGGGGCCGGAATCGTTCGGGAAACCGTGCGACAGAACACTTCCGTTAATCATAGCCGTGCTAGGCTGCAGAATTATGACAGCCAGGCTCATCCTCACCCTCCTGCTGATCGCGCTCTGCTCCGCCCGCCCGGCGGGGGCGGTGGAGGGCGGATTCGGCACCGGTCCGGGGCCGGAGCTGCGCGCCCTGTGCCGCCACTACGAGAACCGTGCCCGCTTCCTCCCGCGCGAGGGCGAGGCGGCGCTGGTGGTGATTCTCGCCGAGAGCTGCGCCGGTGCCCTGCGCATCCTCGACCGCGGGCCGCTGCCGGGGCCCGCCGGCCCCGCCGCCCGGGCGTCGAGCCGCGCCTATCTCGCGCGGCTCGGGGCGTTCAGGAGCCTGATCACCGGCATCAACACCCGCCGCTTCCTCTCGGCGCAGACCGGCGTGCGGTCGATGCGCGCATCGCGGCCGGTTTCGGCCACCGGGGAATATCTCATCGCCCGGCGCTTCGGGCTGATCTCGGCCTACAGGGACTGGCTGCGCGACACCCCGGACTATGCCGGCCCGGTGCTGCACGAGGCCGCCGCGCCGCGCTAGCGGCAGGGGTCCGGCCGGGGCGCTGCTATTGTCGTCCCGCCTGGCAAGCCCTACTTTTGCGTGAACACGGCGTGTTACGCGCGAACAGGCACAGGCCCCATGCTTCTCAATACCCTCTCCGGGCGTCTCATTCTCCTGACGACACTGTTCGTCCTCCTGGCGGAGGTCATGATTCTGGTGCCCGCGGTGTCGCGCTTCCGGGTTGAATACCTGCGCGAGCACCTGGAACGGGCGCAGATCGCCTCGCTCGCGCTGCTCGCCACGCCCGACGACATGGTCGAACCCGATCTCGAGGCCGAGCTGCTCGACAACGCCGGCGTGCTCAACATCGTGCTGCAGCGCGACCAGCGCCGCGAGCTGGTGCTGTCCTCGCCCTTCTCCGGCGCGGTGGACGAGACCTTCGACCTGCGCGAGGCGAGCGAATTCACCCTGCTCAGCGACGCGGTGCGCTGCCTGCTCGCGCCTCCCGGCCGCATCATCCGGGTGATCGGCCCGCCGGTGAAGGGCGGCGGCATGGTCATCGAGGTCACGCTGCCCGAGGACCCGCTGCGCGCCGAGCTCATCGCCCACGGCCAGGGGATCGCGGCGCTCTCGCTCGCCATCTCCACCGTGGCCGCCGTGCTGCTGTTCCTCGCGCTGCGCCGCTTCATCACCCGGCCCATCCAGCGCGTGGCGCACAACATGTCGCGCTTCCAGGAGGCGCCGGAGGACCCGCGCCGCATCATCCGCCCCTCCTCGCGCATGCGCGAGCTCTCGGAGGCCGAGCACGCGCTGCAGGACATGCAGGCGCGGCTCAACTCGGCGCTGAAGCAGAAGGAGCGGCTGGCCCAGCTCGGCGGCGCCGTGGCGCGAATCAGCCACGACCTGCGCAACATGCTCACCACCGCCCAGCTTCTGGTCGACCGCATCGACATGAGCCGCGACCCCAGGGTGAAGCGCGTGGCGCCCAAGCTGGTGGCCTCGCTCGACCGGGCGATCAACCTGTGCGAGCGCACGCTCGACTTCGGCCGCACCGAGGAGCCGCCGCCCGAGCCGCGCCGCGTGCTGCTGCGCCCCTTCGTCGACGACATCGGCGAGGGCGAGCTGCTGGGCGCGCAGAATTCCGGCATCTGCCTGCGCAACGATGTGCCCGAGGGGCTGGTCTGCGAGGCCGACCCCGACCAGCTCTTCCGCGTGCTGGGCAACCTGATGCGCAACGCGCGCGAGGCGCTGGAGAACGTCGCGGGCGGCGGCATCATCTGCGTCAGCGCCGTTGCGGTGGAGGGGGGCGTGGAGGTGATCGTGGCCGACGACGGCCCGGGCCTGCCCACCTCGGCGCTGGAGAATCTCTTCCAGCCCTTCCGCGGTTCGGGCCGCCGGGGCGGCAGCGGGCTGGGCCTCGCCATCGCGGCCGAGCTGGTGCGCGGCCACGGCGGCCGTCTCGAGCTGCTCGACACCTCCACCGAGGGCACGCGTTTCCGCATCTACCTGCCCGGTGCGCACGCGCTTCCGGGGGAGGGAGAAAAAACTGTCACCTCCCCGCGAAATTCGCTCTTGCATACCCCCGAGTCGCCCGATAGATAACGCCGCACAGCGCACCCGTAGCTCAGCTGGATAGAGCACCAGACTACGAATCTGGGGGTCGGGCGTTCGAATCGCTCCGGGTGCACCATTTACCACCTTGCAATCACTCCTCTTTTTTCCAGACCGCCTCGGCGGTCAGGGGGGTGGTTTGCAACGGGTTTGCAAAACCCGTTGCCTGAGCGTTCTCCCAAGCCAGCATCGCCGCATCACTGAGCCGCTGCGTCCTCGCGCTGTAGCGTTCAAGGATCGTGAGCACCGACTTGAAGGTGTGGCCGGTCACCGAAGCAATCTGCTGCGGCGTGAGGCCGGCTTCGTTCATCGTGGTCACCGCCGTGCCGCGCAGGTCATGAAAATGCAGCTCGGTGATTCCCGCCGCGCGGGCGTGCTCGCGCCATGCCTTCGAAAGCGCTTTGTCGTTCTTCTCGGTGAACCACGGGCGGCCATCAGGCCGGGTGAGGATGAAGGGGCCGCGCTTCGGCATGCCGTCGAGCATGGCGCGCAGCGTGGGCAGGCAGCGCACATTGACGCGGGCGCCCGTCTTGCGCTGGCGCAGGGTGATGGCGTTGCCGTCATAGTCGGCCCAGCGGAGGCGGATCAGGTCGCCGTAGCGCTGGCCGGTGCAGATGGCGAGCACCAGCGCCTGTTGCAGCTCTGCGGGCGCGTCCTTCATGAAGCCGGTCACGTCCCGCTCGGTCCAGACGAATTCGGCCCGGTCGGCCCGGTGAAGGCGCTCCAAGCCCACAATCGGGTTGTCGCGCAGCTCGCCCCGGGAGATTGCGTAGTTGAAGACGACCTGGAGCAGGGTCATCCGATTGTCGGCCTCGCGCGGGTGCTCTCTGCCGATCTCCTCGTGATAGTCGAGGAAGATCCGGCGCACCTTGGGTGACGCGAGGGCGGCAATCGGCATCGTGCCGAAGCGATCTTCCAGCTTCGTCAGGATGCGGCGGTATTCCTTCTGGGTGCTCGTCGCCAGCCGCTCGAACTTGAGGCTCAGCGAGTAGCTGCGGATCAGGGCTGCGATGGTGCCTGCATCCTTCGGCCGCGCCTTCTCCGCCTCGGCGTAGGCGAGCAGGAACTCGCGGGAATTCGGGTCCGAGGGCAGGGGGGTGCCGGAGGCTCGATGGTAGTAGTAGCGGCGCACGGTGCCATCCGAGAGCCGCTTCTTCACCGTGTTGACGCCCTTCAGCTTAGCGCGGGGCATTCGACTTCTCCCAGACGGCCAAGGCGCGATCTGCCGCACTTTCGGCAGCTTCCGCCGTCATGACTTGAATGCTTCCATCCGGCTCGATGCGGTATCCGGCGACGTTAAGCCCCACGTCGTGGGCAACCTTGAGGGCGCGCTTGATATCGGCTTGGGTGAAATGGGCCTTCGCCATCACTCGCCCTCCACCTGGCCGACGGCCTGCATATTGAGGGGCGACAGGAACTCGTCGCCACCATCGATCTCGGGGAGGTTCTCCATCCTCCGGATTTCGTTCGCGGAAAGCCATCCCCCATCCCGGCCGACGCGGTAGGCGCTGTAGCGGGCTGCGAGGTCACCACGGAGCAAGCCGGCAAGATCGTGCTCCACGAAGAACACCTTGCGGCTCTCGGCGGTGAGGAGGGCCATGTTCATGGCCTGCTCGATCCGCTTCGCCATCGGCGCGAGGCACCGCTGCACGAGAGCCCGGCTCTCCTCTCCGATGTTGCTGTAGGTCGCGTTATCGGTGATGCCGGCCGCGCTCGGCGGAACTCCATAGACGCGGCAGATATCGAGGGCCGTCAGCTTCCGGCTTTCGAGGAACTCCGCATCCTTCGAGCTGAAGGCGAAGGGCTTCCAATCGGCGCCGCCGTCCAGAACCATGATGCCGCTGGTGCTGTCGTTCCGCTCGATCTTCTGGCGCAGCTTGTCCAGAACCTCCACCTTCTGTGTCGGATTGATCGACTGCGCGAACACCACGGCGCCCTCCGGCCGGAAGCCCTTCGCGGCCTGCTTGGCGGCCGTGTCGCCCTGGGTGAGTGCGAGATTGAAGGTCTCCCTCCCGATCTGGATCGGGGACAGTCCCATAACCCCGTCGCGAGCGAGGCGGTAGCGGATGTGCAGTATCTCATCCTGCAGGAACACCTTCGCGGGCGCGCCGGCCTCGGTGTAGCGAAGTCGGCCGTTGCGCAGGCGCTCCACTGAGATGCTCGCCGCATCGATCCGGCGGAGGCCGACTACCTGGCCGCGCCCGTTGCGGATGATCTCCGCGTAGGCGTTGCCGGCCAGAAGCACATCGAGCACAAGGGCCAGCCTGAAGTCGAAGGCCGTCTGCATCTCGTTCGGCATGTCGTGCAGCACGGGGTAGGTGGGGTGATCGGCGGCGCGATCACGCCCGCCCTTTTCGTCCCGGCGATAGACGTGCAGCGGCACGCCGGCGAGCAATTCACCGATCAGCATGACACACCGATGCGCCACCGCGATGCCGGAGGCTCGGGTCGGGTCCACGAAGCTGAGGGCGCCGCCGCCCTGGCCGAAGAACTCGGCCAAGTAGGGATCGGACAGCGAGGTTGTGGCGCGCGTCTCGCGGCCGAGAAAGCGACTCAGGAGCCCCATTTCATCGCCTCCATGATGCGGATGGTGCGGGCGGCGTAGGACAGCCCCGGTCCCGCGCAATGGCGGCCTCGCGCCTGCACCAGCGTGTCCGGATAGGCGGGCCAAGCCGCGACAACGGAGATTTCGAACAGATCGACGGCACGAAGTTCGCGGCGGTCGCCGTCCCGGTGCTCGTCTCGTGCGGTGAAGCCGAAGCTCATGCCGCCGAGGTCACCGCGCTCGGCCAAGGCGAGCACGTCCCGGCCGGACTGCGTGTCGGGAAGGTCGATCCTGAAGGCAAGCCCTCGGCTGTCCTCGCTGAGCGCGAGGCTTCCCGAGCGCGTGCGGCCGAGGATGCGGGTCGGATCGTGGTCCACAAGGGCCAGCACGTCCCGCCCGGACGTGAGCGAGCCGGCGAAGGCGCCGGGTGCGATGGTCTCGGTCCAAGCGTCAGCAATGCGCGCCTCGCTATTGAACACGGCAGCATAGCCTTCGAGCCGGCGGCCGTTGGCACGCAGCTCGGCGGGAAGGGAGCGGCGTTCCTGGCTCACAGCATGATCTCCCTGTAGGGAGCAATCAGCCTGAAGAATGCCGGGGAAAGTCTGCTTGCTTCGTCGTTCATGACCCCTCGCCCCTCGTAGAAGTGAGAAACGAGCATCAACCCCGCCTGTTTGAGCGGGGCTGGAACGGGCTCGGTGGTAACGTCCACTCCGATCGAGGCGAGGTGCTGCACCGCCGCCTCGATCATGTCCGCGATTTCCGCGTCATCGTCAGCGAAGTCCATGCGGATGTACTGCTTCGCCTCGATCAGGGTGATCATCAGTTCACCTCGGCCCAGCGGAAGCCTTCCTTGTGGCGAACGACAACGTCGGCGTCGAGGAAGGCATGCAGAAGCGCGCCGCCGTTGGAGGCCACGTCGGCGTGGTACGGGTTCACGAGGATATCCACGCCCGACCAGTAGCCCACGTAGAGGCTGGCCCACTCGCCGTAGATCAGCGGGTAGGCAAGCGGGTCGGGCGAGGTCGCCGGCACCTGCGTGGACGCCTCGACGCGCTGGTTGTGGAACAGCTCAGCGAGGGGGATGACGTGGCCGTCGCCATCCTTGATCTTGCGCGCCTGGGCCAGCACGGAAGTGTGGGTGAGAAACGCGGTGGTGCCGGTCACGTCGTCCAGTTCCAGCGCCGCGATGAGATCGGCCGTCAGGTCCGAGGAGAGCGAGGCCGCGGTGAGGGATGCCACATCGGCGTCGGCGAGGATGCCGACGGGCTCGTTGGCCCCGCCTCCCATGATGGCGGCGGCGTCGAGCCGCTGCGAGAGCAGGTAGCCGAGATCGGCGCGCAGGAGCGGCTCAAGCGCCGTCTGGCTCTGCAACATCATCCGGCGCGAGATGGCATATTCGGCGCTCACCGTCTTCGGCGTCATGCCCACCTTGGCGAACTTCACGTCGCTGCGGGTGGCGTCGGCGCGCTCGGCCACGAAGCCGGCACTACCGCTCTCGGTCAGCCGGGGGAGGTCGAGGTTGCCGGTCAGCCCGCGCAGCACCGTGGCGCCCATGCTCTCCACCTTGAGCGCGGCGCGGCGGCGGTCGGTCAGCGAGCCGAGCTGGGTGGCGATGAGATTGGATCCGGGGCCATCGGCCGGGGTGGTGGTGGAGAGGTCGCGGCGCTCGAACAGCACTTCGGTGGGCACCATGACGCCCCGCGTCTCGCTCCGGTCCCGCGACAGCTCGCGGTGCATTTCGGCTTCGAGGCCCGAGAGCCGACCGTTCATGCCCTCGGTGAGCGCCTTGGCGACGGAGTAGCCGCGCAGCTCGCGCCCGATCGGCCCGCTCACCTGCTCGCCGCGCTCCTCGAGGCGCTCGAACTCGGCCAGTTTCTCGGCATCGGTGATCCGAGTGGAAAGGCCGCGCACCTCGCTTTCGAGGGTGTCGAAGCGGGTGCGCTCGCTAGTGTCGAGGTCGCGGTTGGCGGACTGCGCCGCCTCGCTCAGGCTGCGCATTTCGGCAACCTTTGATGCGCGCTGCTCGCGCATCGTGTTAAGGGAATGCATCTGCGATTCTCCGTTTGGGGTTTGCAGGTCGAGGCTGGGGCGGGTGAGGTTTGGCGACATTGGCCGCCCCGGCCGGTTTTATGTTGTGGGTCCTACGCCTCGTGGATCGCGACCATCAGCGGGAGAAGGTCTCCCGCGCCGAGCGAGCGCGCCACGCGGATACCTTGATGGGCGGAAATCCCTTCATAGGCCCTGTTCAATTCCTCGCGGGTCGCGGCCGACAGGGTGAAGACGAGGCGCGGCGTGAGATCGCTGTTACCCTTAAGCAGTTCGATCTCGGCCGTCATGTTGTGCGGCCGCAGCTCCACCGAAGCCACGCGATCACTCAACCCGCTGGCCTCGGCCGAGAAGTATGCTTCCAGCGTCTCGTCGAGACTGGGCCAATAGTCGGCGTCGGGCGCGATGATCGACTGGGGGACATTAGACTGTTCAGGGTCGCACGTCAGTGCCCCGAAGGCCGAAACCGTCTCAACCGCCCGGCCGGGACGGTCGGAGCCGAGCAAGGCGATGGTCATCCGCCCCGCGTCGCGTGCGGTCATGTCAGGAGCGTTGACACCGCGTGCCCCCGTGGTGAGCAGCCCCGCCTCCTTAAGGAAGCGAGCGACCGTTTTCACGGTCTTCTCCTCGACGCGGTACGTGTCGGCAATGCACTGGATGAAAGGTCCGCTCTTCATGATGCCAAATGCATATGATTCAGATAGGTGCCTGTCAAGCCTTATTGCGCAATGTACACTAAGTGTATTTCGGTACATTGGAGGCCCCTGAGGGCGATCACCTCATTTCCGCCAGTCGTCGCGCAGTCATTTCGGCGCAGGCGACTAGGGTCAGAGGATGGCAATCCGGGCCATAGCCGAAATCCACGAACGCTGGGAAGCACTCCCGAAAGAACACGAGCTGGGCAACAAGGCCCCTCGCAGTGGCTGCCGGCCTCGTGGAAATGAGTTGCTCGGCAACGCACATCTCGCTGTAGAGCGCTTCGGCCTCGACGCTGTCCTCATCAAGTCCGGGGGCATTGATAGCGTCCCGTGCCTCGCGCCAGCGGGCGAGATATAGAGGGTGCGGATCCTTGCGCTGCGCCGCCTGGAGGGTGAGGGGGATGGCTGATGGCAGAGCGAGTGCGGGCGCGCCGAGAACGGCGCGACGAGTGATGTTCAGCATGGTGATTGTCCCTGTAGATTGGTATAGTGTCCAAATACCATCCAAAATGGGACTACGTCAATGCAAATTTGGACATTGTACAAATGAAGCCTGCTCAGCTTCGCATGGCCCGCGCTGCGACGCGCCTATCCGTTCGCGATCTCGCAGAGCTTTCCGGTGTCACAGCGAACACGATCAGTCGGATCGAGAACGGCTCCGACGCTAAGCAATCGACGCTCGACAGGCTCCGCGCGACGCTAGAAAAAGCAGGAGTCGAGTTCATCCCTGAAAACGGTGGAGGGATCGGAGTTAGGTTGAAGGAATGAAGAGAAGTGAAAAGCTTAAGCATCTTGAGTCAGACTTGGAGAAGCTTGAGAAATCTCAGGAAGAGCAGAGAAAGACGTATCTAAAATATTCACGAGAAAATTATGATAATATTGATGAATCTACCCTTGTAGAATATTCGCGTCGGCGTTTAGTTACATGGGAGGCTATTCAGAGAAGAAGCACGGAAATACTAGTAGAGAAAATAAAACTCCATGGGCTTCACTTTCCGAGCTCGTATACAAGGCCTGAGTACTGGAATTCGCATGAAGAGACAGGTATGGCCACCTTTCTCACGGATGCCGGCTATGAGAGGGCCCGCGAAATTCTCTCAGAGGCGGAGCATAGATATCAAATTGAGAGAATTTCACGTATATCAATATGGATATCGTGTGTTTCGATGATTATTGTTGTTTTTTCAGTATTTATTTCGCCATTAATTGAGTCTTTTGTGAATGAAAAGTATCCAACGAACGTTGTTGTTAGAGGAGTTCCAGAAGGCACGCCGGTAGGGCGCATTCTGCCGGCCTCCCCGCTGCAGCTAAAGCCATCGCCAATGCCACCATTCCGTCAATACGACCAGTGCTCTTATGCTTGGCTAATTTCCGGTTGCCCGCCGCGTCTCTCTCAATGACGGCATTCGCCGCGCACATGGTCAGGATCGGGTTGCCGCCGTGGCGCAGCCGGCCCTCGGCGACCAGCCGTTCCAGCATGTCGATGGCCGGGGCCATGTCCTTGAAGCCCTGGCCGAACTCCTTCAGCGGCAGGTCGGCGCCCACGGCGTTCAGCTCGCGCTTCAGATCCTCGATGCGCCAGCGGTCATAGGCGAGCCCCTGAAGGTCGAACTCTGCGGCCGCCTCGGCAATGTCATGGGCGACGAAGGACGGATCGACCGTCGCGCCGGGGATGGTCGTGAGCCACCCTTGCCGCTCCCACACATCGTAGGGCACGCGGTCGGCCTCCGACTTGTCGCGCAGGCCGGCCTCGGGCAGGTAGAAGCGGGGCACCACGTCGAAGCTTCCATCGTCCTGGGGGAACACCAGCACGAAGGCGGTGAGGTCGCGGGAGGCCGAGAGGTCGAGCCCGCCGAAGCACGGGCGGCCGGCGAGCGCGGCGAGGTCCGGCTCACCGCCGTTCGCATCCCACTCCGCCTTCGCCAGAAACCGGACGTGGGCCGAGACGCGCTGATTCAGGATCAGGTTCCGGAAGCTGTGCTCCGCGCTCGGCATCCGCTGCGCCTGGGCGGCCTGCCGCTGCACGTCGGAGCGGCTGCGGAAGTCACCAAGAGCCGGGTTCGCCTTTGCCCATGTCTCCGGGTCCCACGGATCGTCCGTGTCGGATGCGCCGTAGAAGGTCAGGTGGAACGCGGGGTCTTCGATCTCCCCGGCGTTCACCTTCATGCCGTAGTCCACCAGCTCGGACATGACGGCATGGTCATCGGCCGCCTGAGTGCTGATGACTGTCATCAGCGGCTCATCGCGTGCGCCCATTGCCGTGTCCAGCGCCTCGTAGAGGTCGCGCTTCGGCGCCTGGCCCAGCTCGTCGTAGACGATGAAGCTGGGCGAGAGGCCGTGCTTGCCGGCGGCATCGGCGGAGAGGGCGGCGAAGATCGAGCCCTTGCCAGCGCCGGCCAGCACCTCGATCTCCTTGCGAAACTTGGTGACGTTCACCCGGTTGTCGAGCTCGGGCAGGTTGTCGAGGATCGCGGCGATTTCGTTGAAGGTCTTGCCCGACTGGAAGCGGTCGTTGGCGGCGGCATACACCTCGCCCCGCTGCTCCGCCTCAGGCCCCATGAGATGGCAGAGAGCCAGCCCGGCGACGATCTGGGTCTTGCCGTTCTTCCTCGGCATCGAGAGCACCGCGGTGCGCACCGTGCGCTCGCCGTTCTCGTCCTCGGCGTAGACGGCTTCGAGGAAGCGCCGCTGCCACGGGCGCACCCGGAGTTTCTGGCCGGCAAGCGCGCCCTGGGTGATCGGGAGGAACTCGAGGAAGGCCACAACCCGATCAACACGCGACAAGCCGGGTGCTTCCCACGGCATTGCGCGGGACATGGGCGGCCGTCCCTGAGGGTTGAAGAGGTCCGGAGCGCCTCCTTCAATGAGGCTCAGGTTCTTTGGCTTTGCACCGATGCCGCGTTGTCCCATGTGCTCAATCTCCTGATTTCATTTGGTTATTAAGTAAACGTGCAGTGGTGTCATCGGTCAGGGGGCCGCTAACGCCCGTCCTTTGAGGCCCCCCGGGGGCGCGCGGCGTGCCAGACGTCGAACGGATCAATCGGATTGCCGTCAGCATCAAAGCCTTTGAAGCGGCGACGAAACTGCTTGCCACCCTGCCGGTCAAACGCCGCCGACTTTTCGTTGTGGCAGCGTTCGCAGAGAGACAACAATCCGTCCAGCGAGGGGAAGGGGCTGCCACCTTGGCGCACGGGCACGAAGTGATCGACGGCAACGGCTTCTTCGACAAGGCCACGCCGCTCGCAGATCTCACAGAGAGGTCTAGCTGAAAGCTTGGTATTGCGGAGCTTTGCCCATTTGCTCGTGTTGTAGGGCCATGCAGCCATCAGGAACGCCCCCGGGGCTCGGGTTGTCGTTGGCAAAGCTCGCGCACGATGTCTCCGAGCTTCCTCCAATTCGTCAGCGCTTCTTCGTTCATGTGGTCCTCTGTCTCTCTGCTCAATGGTGAGGTTCGGAGCGAAGGGCATAGGGTGACCAGCCCGAGGAAAATCCTCAGGTTGGTCCCTAGCCCTTCGCGTGAAGATCTGCTCAACGGAGCCGGTCCATCGCTTTGGGCGCCCGAGGTCGTGTGACCCCGCCTCGGGCTTGCTCGCTACTTGAGACGCCGGGTCTGGCGCCTGATCCCCCGCTTCGAGCTTTCGGGCTGCGGTTGGCCTATGGGATCGCCCCGTGGCAGGCCTTAGTGCTGTGTCGAACGCCACCGTCTGAACCGTCCAATCGACACAGGTTCGCGGTCAGGCGTGGTTGAAACGCCCTCCTTCGTCTGTGCTTTCGTCATCGATCAGGCTCGCGTCCTCGTCGGTCAGCATCTCGGAGACCATCCTCCGCATGATGCGTTCCTGCTTGGGGGACGGGTGCCACGTGGTGCGCTTCCCATGCCGGAGCATGGAGCGGGCGAAGTTGCGCTCCCATTCGTTGTCGGACCGGCCAGCAACAGACCGCATGTAGTACAACAGCTCATCAAGGGAGTGGCCGCCTGGCCCCTGCAACATCTCATGACGCATTGCGCAGTCCTCCCCCGAAGCGCTTGAGGAAAGAGCGGCGGTCGCTTGAGGGCAGACAGTGCCAACAGGCGACCATCACGTGTTTCAATTCATCCAGCGGTGTGCTCTCCGCCCACGTTTTCGCGGTCTCGCGCGAGGTCATAAACGGCGGCACTTCTTCATTTTCCGGCAGCTCGAAGTGCCGCAGGAGCGACGTGAAAGCCGCTTCCTGTTCGATGGCTGTCAGCTGGTTGAATGCGCGGGTGAAGTTGAGGACGCGCGTCACGCTTGCGGGGGGAGGGGCGAAGCGATTAGAATCCGCGTGGAGCGCTTGCTTCGAAGTGTGATTTCGGGCCGATCCTGTTGCCGCAGGGTCGGCCTTTTCGTTCTCGTCCGGCCGCGATCCAGTTTGCGGCTCAAAAATATGCCCTTGATCCGCAAGGGAAAATTTTCCGGCGGTTTGCCGGCCTTTCCCTGCAATATCAGTGACTTCACACTGCCTACGAATCTGGGGGTCGGGCGTTCGAATCGCTCCGGGTGCACCATTTACCCTTCCGCCGTGAAACGGCCCGCCAGGCGGGCCATTATCCGCCCCTCCGGGCGGGGTTTCCGGCGGCTGCGGGTATCCTCCGTATCGAAATGATCGGCACCGCGCGCGCCGGGCGCCGGGTGACTCGCGAGCCCGGGGCATTGCATCGGGCCGGGCCGGAGACGTAAGCACGTCGCAAGTGGCCCGCGCGGCGCGGGCCGGCACTCCGGAGACCCCAGACTTGAGCGATACACTCCTGATTCTCGGCGCCACCCTGCTGGGGGTCGCCGGGCTCTGGTGGCTGCACCGCCGCGGCGGGCGGGGCTGGCGCGCCACGGTCACGCCGCTCGCCTCCATCATCGGCAGCGGCTTCCTCGTGCTCGGCCCGGTGCTCGACGCCTCCTACGGTGCCTGGGCACCGCTCGCGATGCTGGCGCTCTGCGCCGTGGCCTGGGCCTTCGGCAGTGCCATCCGCTACAACATCGGCGTGATCGAGGCGGGCGAGGACGCCCGTGGCCGGCCGGAGACCGCGCTCGAAACCGCCTCCTCCTGGGCGCTCGCCTTCGCCTATTTCATCTCCGTCGCCTACTACCTCAACCTCTTCGGCGCCTTCGGGGTAAGCCTGACGCCCTACGACACCGCCTTCGCGGCCCGGGTGCTCACCAGCGCGATGCTGCTCCTCATCCTCGTCGTGGGCTGGACGCGGGGCTTCGCCGCGCTGGAGCGGGTGGAGCAGGTGACGGTGAGCCTCAAGCTCGCCATCATCGCCGGGCTGCTGGCGGGGCTGGCGCTGCATTTCGGCCGCAGCGCGTCGGCGGGCAGCCTCGTGTTCCTCGCCCCCGAGCGCACCGGCTGGCAGGCGGTGGCGCTGCTCTTCGGGCTGATCGTGACCGTGCAGGGCTTCGAGACCTCGCGCTACCTCGGCGCGGCCTACGACGCGCGCACCCGCATCCGCTCCATGCGCTGGTCGCAGCTGCTCGCGACGGCGATCTACGTGGTCTACATCTGCCTGATCTCCTACGTCTTCGAGCGCTCGGACCTGCGCCTCGAGGAGACCGCGATCATCGACATGATGGAGGTGGTGGCCCCGGTGCTGCCGCTGATGCTGGTGGCCGCGGCGCTGGCCGCCCAGCTCAGCGCCGCGGTGGCCGACACCTCCGGCTCCGGCGGGCTCATCGCCGAGCTCTCGGCCGGGCGCATCGGCCCGCGCAGCGGCTACGCCCTGCTGGTGGGTGTGGGGCTGGCGCTCACCTGGATGGCGGATGTCTTCGAGATCATCGCCTACGCCTCGCGGGCCTTCGCGCTCTACTACGCGCTGCAGTCGGCGGTGGCGCTGGCGGGGGCGCGGCGGCGCGGGGCCTGGCCGGCGGTGCAGGCGGGCTTCGCCGGGCTCGCGGTGCTGGGCCTGCTCATCGTGGTCTTCGGCGTGGCCGTGGAGGGCTGAGCGCACCCGCCGGCGAGGGCGGGTGCGCCGGCGGTCAGGCGGCGGTGGCGGCGGGGCGCCCGGCCACGAACAGCCGGTCGAGCAGCATCAGCGCCACCAGAACCGCGCCGGTGAGCGGAAAGATCGCCCCGCCTGCCAGCAGGATGGCGAAGAGCCCGGCGAGCGCCCGGCCGTCCGCCCTGCAGGGCGGGATGCCGAGCCGGCCGGCCGGCCGGCGCTTCCACCACATCACCGCCGCTGTCACCGCGAGCCCGACGATGGCGAGGCAGGCGGCGAGCATCACCAGCCTGTTCGTGAGCCCGTATTGCTGGCCCATGTGCACGTTGATGCCCCATTCGAGGGCCCGGCCCAGCGGCCCGTAATCGGCGTAGCTCATGTCGAGCAGCGCGGTGCCGGAGTAGCGGTCGAGGTGGATCACCCGCTGGGCGGAGAGGTCGTCGGGATAGACCGAGCCGGTGTAGACCCCCTCGGGTGTCGCGGGCAGCGCGAGCGTGTAGCCGGCCGCCATGCCGCGCGCGTGCAGGATCTCCGCCGCGCGGTCGATGCCGATATCCGCGCCGGAGGCCGGGCCCGAGAGCGGCACCCGCGCCTGCCCGAGCGACCAGGTGGCGGGCGAGACCGCGTCGAGCGCGGTGTCCGACATCGGCACCTGCACACGCAGGCCGGCGGGGTAGCCGAAGTTCTGCCCGTTGGCGAGTTCGTTCACCTTCGCTCCCCAGATGCCCGACCAGGGCATGCCGGTGATCGCGAGGAACAGGATGAAGCCGCCCGCGCCGAGGCCCAGCACCGCGTGCAGGTCGCGCCAGAACACCCGTCGCCCCGGCGTGCCGCGCACGCTGACCACGCCGCCGCCCTGGCCGCGCGGCCACCACAGGAAGACGCCGGTGGCCACGAGCAGGATGCACATGCCGCCGGTGATCTCGATCAGCGCGCGCCCCCAGGGGCCGGCGATCTTCAGGCTGTGCAGGTTGCGCACGGTCCAGCTCAGGGTGCCGCGGTAGGGCAGGCTGCCCAGCACCGCGCCGGTGGCGGGGTCGAGGTAGACGGCGGTGAGCGTGCCGTCGGCCGCGCGGATGTCCAGCTCGGCGGAATGGTCGGGGGCGGCGGGGCTCACGTATTTCGTCGCCGTGCCGGGCACGGCCTGCAGGGCGGCATCGCGCAGCGCGGAGGGCGGCAGGGCCGACTCGGCGCTCACCGGGGCGACGCGCATCAGGTCGCGGTGGACGATGGCGTCGATCTCCTCCCGGAAGAGGTAGAGCGCGCCGGTGACGGCGAGCAGCACCATGAAGGGCAGCACGAGCAGTCCGGCATAGAAATGCCAGCGCCAGACGGCCTGGTAGAGCGGCCGGGCCGCCGGCGGGGTGGGGGGCTGGGGGGTCATGTTCGGTGACTTTCGATCGGCTGCACGCGCGGCGGAGCGGCGCCGGGGCCGGGCGGATCCGGCCCCCGGGCGCCGTGCCGGGCGGGCATGAAACTGCGGTGGGTCAGGCTGGGGCGCCGCGGCCGCGGCTCAGGCGCGCGGGGGCGGCGGCCCGCGCGGTGCCGG